>NZ_DBFWLF010000013.1:0-225565 GCF_048465635.1 Alistipes sp. | reverse complement strand
CGCGGCAGCGTGAAGATGTTTTCGATGTGGGTGTCGTCGAAAGCCAGCATCAGCTTCGTCGACAGCGTCCGCATCCGGTCGTGCATGATGACCGGGTCGTGGCTGTCGAACTCCAGCCCATGATAGACGTAATAAAGCGTGTGGTAGAAATAAACCATCGCCTGCGCCGAGAACTGGGCGGCCAGACGCATGTTGCGGTTCACACTGAAGGCTTCCTGCGCCTGTTCCAACAGTTCATTGCCCTGCGTGCGGAACGTGTCGAAATGAAACTTGGCGTCCGCATACGCCTTGGCGAAGTCGATCGGGTATTTCGGCCGTTGAAAATGATAGGTGTCTTTGCAATAAAGCAACTCACCCTCGGCATGGGCGAAGAAGAGGAACGGCGTCGCGTTCGATTCGACGAAGCTCAGCGTCATGATGTAGAGATTGATGTAGGTAATCTGCCGGCGGCTGTACGGGATTTTGTAACGCAGAATGCGTTTGGTCTGTATCCAATCGTATTCCGGGGTTTCCCGAACGACCATCAGCAGGTCATAAGCCATTGCGTCGCTATGCGGCGTCCCGCCGACCAACTTGCCGAAGAGCAGGATGTATTCCGGATCGAAGTAGCCGTCGGTCAGGCAGCGGACGATCCGGTCGGCTTCATCCGGGTCGTAAAGCCGTTCTGCGGGTTGTTCGAGTTCAGAAGCTATGCGCTGTGCAGGGTTTTCCTGCAAGGGGTTTTGATTCGTTTCCATTGGGTTGATTGTTAGAAATTTGACAAAGTGAGGGCTGTCCTTATCGTGCGCAAGGGCACAACAAAGAGAATAACGGTTTGGTTAGCAATTACTTGCTAATCCGGCGGATGAGAGTGGAAACGGATCGGGAGGTTGCAGGACGGGAACCGCCTGCGGCTGGCCTTGCGGCGCGCATCGCCGTAGCGAATGCCTTGTGTAGTGTTTGTCAAAATATAAAAAAAAGGTAGTGCAGGTGACAAACACTACACAGTTTCCCGCATACTATTTACCGTTCGCGGGTCGCTAAACCCCAACGGCGCTGCACTACCAAGCTCTATTATGCTTGTATGCGGAAATAAAATCGTATAGTGTTTGTCAACGGCAAAGATAATAAAATATCCGGCAATGCTGCTTTCGCGTCGCTTATTTTTTGAACGATGGATGGGAAACAGGGTCCTCGGCGCGGCCAGCTAAACGCTCTTTGTGCATTTGTGCCCGTAAAAAAATCTTATCCTACGGATGCCGCGATCGGACGATTAAATAAAATATTCGGTTCCGCCACAAGGGATTCTCGTGCGAGGTAAAACCCGAAATCACTCCATAGCAGTCTGAAACCCCTCAAGGCGCTGAAAAACAGGCATTAAACCGCGGAATGATCGGGCGCAATCATGCGGAAGCGATCTGGGGAAATTAAAAATAAAATATTATCTTTGTGGCCCGGCTTGCGCCGGAACGGTTTGCCGACCGCATTTCGGAGCCAACGGAGCAGACCGCTTTTGTAGAGGCTCTATACATATGCGTCGGGCATTATTTTTCGATCCATCCGACCCGCAGCTTCACACAGAAGCCGGCGCAGGGGCTTTCCCACGACGGATGTCGATGAAAGTTTCTGCGTTCTTTTTTGCCTGTCCGCTTTCGTCATCGGGACCGTTCCCATCTGTACTTATACCCTGCGTTTCGCCCCGTTTTTTTGCGCAGAAACCGATGCGTTGAGGTTTTTTGTGCCCGAGGTCTTGCACGGAAGTAAATTTAGCGCTACTTTTGGATTGCAGGATAGCAGGAAGCTGTTTATCTTCGTAAAAGCCACTACATAATCTAACTGTCTGATAGGCAGCCGAACGCGTTAAAAGCGCGGTCTTCGGCAGGAACAGTTATGTTATAAAGTGGCTTTTACGACCTGACGGCGCCGGAGAACCGCGCATTTTTTGGAACGAAACGGAATTCAAAATAGATGCCGCAAATGAAAAAAACTACTAATCCGGTTCCGGCCGACAACCCCGGTCCCGACCCCTTTTCAGGGGTTCATTTTACGATGGGTGAATTGTACCTCTTCCACCGCACTATTCCTGCCTGTCCGGCGGACAGCTCGCTGTGGGGCGTTTTCGACAAGCGCGCCGATGCAACGCTCTACCTCGAATCGAGTTCCACGGACCTGATCCACTTCACACGGTGGCATCCGCTGCCCGAAGGTTACCGTTACTGCCGCCGGGCCACGCGCTCGGAACTGCGCGATTACACGGGCAACCTGAGCTGGACGGAGTGCAGCCTCACGCTGGCCCGCACGGGCGGCGTCAGGTAGCGCGCCCCACCGGACCCGCTTACCGGACAAGACCCCATCGGGGCGGCAGTGACGCAACATTGCAAGAGGGAGGACCTGCAAAGGGCCTCCCTTTCCTGTTTATAGATTTCGATCTCGTTGAAACCCGATTGCGCGTAAACGCAAAAATATCCGCGGTTTTCGGAGCCGCCACGGGCTGCGATTAGCTCCGTTGGATTCCGACCGTATGGTCGGGCGGGCGCAATATGGTTTTCTTGCGGTTCGAAGAACCGACGGGCAGCAGTCCTTGTTTCGATCGTTAGGTCGGCGGGCCGCAGCCTCCGGCAGCGGAGGCCCAAAAAGATAGTTGCCCCGGATGGCCGTTGGTCGGATTGACATACGCACGCTTTTGAACCCCTAACCTCGCGGCGTGTCGCCGCGTCTGCAATTCTGACCCCACCCCGGCCCTCCCTCAGGGAGGGAGATGGCGTACGATCCGGACGGTTGCGATCCTTGAGCCGCACGGGCTGTCCGGTTTGTCTTGTTTCGACCGTTAGGTCGGCGGGTCGCAGCCTCCGGCAGCGGAGGTCCGCGTATCGCGTTCCTCGGCAGGCTTCTGCCAAATTTATCTCCGCGGCGCGTATGCGCCGCACCTGCACGCGCACTTCTGGAAACGGCGGGAATTGCGGTTGTCCGACGCCGAACGCCCGGAACGGGCGTGCGATATGCTTTAGCTTTCGTGCCCGTTCAGCGAGGAGGAGGACAGACGCCCGCCGTTTTCTGCGTGCGCGGTTCTTTCGCCCTTTCTTTGAAAGAAAGGGCAAGTCTGTCCATCATCGAAGCCGGGCGAGCGACACGCCCGTCAAATCACGCTCGATTGCCGAATCCTTGCGGCGTGCCGCCGCATTTACATATCTGACCCCACCCCGGCCCTCCCTCAGGGAGGGAGATGGCGTACGATCCGTACGGTTGCGATCCTTGAGCTGCACGTGCTGTCCGGTTTGTCTTGTTTCGACCTTTAGATCGGCGGCCCGCAGCCTCTCGGCGCGGAGGCCTGCATGCGCGTTCCTCCGCAGGCTGCGACCCACCTCTTTCCCTCCTTCATCCAGTCTTTCCCGCACTGCATATTCCCTTCCCTTCCTGGCCTGAAAGTTGCATTTTTCGTTCGAAAAATACTGTTTGACCCCCATGAAAAAGAACGATCAGACCACGCTGGAAAATCCGCGTGACATTCATTACAAGGACGATTTCCCCAAGCAGCGGCAGCCGGCTCCGGGCGTCGAGGAGCAGATGAACCCGCGTCCCGACACAGGCGAGGAGAGCTACCGGGGCCTGGGCCGTCTGAAAGGGCGCAAGGCGCTCATCACGGGCGGCGACTCGGGCATCGGGCGCGCCGTGGCCATCGCTTTCTCGCGCGAGGGGGCCGACGTTGCGATCAACTACCTCGCCTCCGAGCAGGAGGACGCCGACACCCTGTGCGCCGACATCGAGCAGCACGGCGGCAAACTCCACCTCTTTCCGGGCGATCTGAGCCACGAGGAGACCGGCCGCGAGGTAGTGCGCCAGGCGGCCCGCGCCCTGGGCGGACTGGACATTCTGGTGCTCAATGCAGGCCGACAGACCGCTGTGCGCGAGATCGCCGACCTGAAGACCGAGCAGTTGCGCAAGACCTTCGAAACCAACCTCTTTGCCATGTACTGGATGGCGCAGGAGGCGATCCCGCTTCTGCCCGAGGGGGCATCGATCATCACCACCTCGTCGATCGAGGCGTTCGAGCCGAATCCCCAGCTGCTCGACTACGCCGCCTCGAAGAGCGCCATCGTGGGCTTCACCCGCGCGCTCTCCAAACAGCTCGCCCCGAAGGGTATCCGGGTCAACTCCGTGGCTCCGGGTCCGGTCTGGACGGTGTTGCAGGTCACGGGCGGCCAACTCCCGGAGAAGATTCCCGAGTTCGGAAAGAGCACGCCTCTCGGCCGCGCCGGACAGCCCGTCGAGGTGGCGCCGGTCTACGTCTTTCTCGCCTCCGAGGAGGCCAGCTTCATCACCGGACAGGTGATCGGCGTCACGGGCGGCAAATAACCGCCCCTCATCGCACGAAAAAAGGCTTGCGGCCGATTCCGCAAGCCCTTTTCGCATCCGTTGCTCCGGACCTTATTGCAGTTTGTAAACTTCCGATCCGGCCAGCAGGAAGCACCCCGTGCCGTAGTCCTCGAAGTCGGGCATCGAATCGCAGGTGACGGGCTGGCCGTCTTTCGGCTCCTTGCCCGTTCCCTGCACGTAACCCAGAAAACCGTTCTCGTGCACCGCCTCGCCGACCAGCGCGTTCCACGCCTTGAGCACGACGGGCAGGTACTCGCGGCGGTCGAGCACGCCGCGGTTGATGCCCCACGCCATGCCGTAGACGAAGAGAGCCGTTCCGGTGGTCTCCTTGCCGCCGAAGTTGCCCGCGTCGTGCAGGCTTACGTTCCAGAAGCCGTCCTCGCGCTGGCACGCCTTGAGCGCCTTGCACATCGCCTGCAGGTCGGCGATATAGGCCGCCCGGTGCGGCTCGCTGGAGGGAAGCTCGTCCAGCACGCGCACCAGCGCGGCCACCACCCAGCCGTTGCCGCGCGACCAGTAGCAGTTCTTTCCGTTCGGCTCCTTGTAGGGCGGCACGAAATTCTTGTCGCGCCACCAAAGCCCCTCTTTGGGGTTGTAAAGCCCTCCGGCGAGCGTGTTGCGGCTCCACGAGTACATCTCCCACGCCTTCTCCCAGTAACGCGCGTCGCCTTTCAACGCGCCCAGCTTCGCCAGCACGGGCATGCCCATCTGGATGGCGTCGATCCACGTCCAGTCGTCGATCTGCGGGGTGTTGACGAGCATGTTCATCGAGGCGATGGTCTTGGTGAGCATCCGCGGCTCGGGTGTCAGGCGGTAGAGGTCGATGTAGGTCTGCGAGGCGCAGTAGTTGTCGGCGTTGCGCGAGGGGGTGTTGTCCTTGCGCATGCCCCACTTGTGCGCCTCGGCCCACGCATAGGCGTAGTCGTAGTAGCGGTTCTCGGGGTAGATGGCGTAGAGGGCCATCAACCCCTCGTAGTAGACGGCGCGCGTCCAGATATTCGCCTCGTAGACCTTCTTGCGGCTGTAATAGGGGATCACGGCCGCCGGGTCGGCGTACTTTTTCATGAAGTAGTCGTTGACCTTCACCATTTCGGCGAGCGTCTTCTTGCGCGCGGGAATCTCCTGCGCCGTGGCCGCAGCCACCGAGAGCATCAGAATTGCGATCAGCAGTTTTTTCATCGGTTTATCGGATTGTTTTGGATTGTACGGGAATCAGTTTCACCTCGCCGTTCAGACCTCCCGGTTCGGTGGGCCAGTCCGAGGTGTCGAGCGGCCGGTTGAGCGCGCTGACGATGTTCGCATCCTTGAAGATGCGCCACTCCAAGCCGCGGCGGTCCATGTCGGCGATGCGGTTGGCCGCAAGGTTCGTCACGTCGATCTCGATGCGGTTGTCGCCCGCATCGAGGTAGCGGCCGACCTCCAGCCGGAACGGCACGGACCACGCGATGCCGGCCTCGCGGCCGTTGACCCTTACGCGCGCCGATTCGTAGACGCGGCCCAGGTCGAGCACCCAGCTCGCGGCTGCCGCGGGGTCGGGAACCGCGAAGGTCGCCGTGTAGCGCCCCGTGCCGCAGAAGACCTGCAGCTCGGGCGAAAGTGTCGTCCACGAACACGGTTCGGCGAGCGATATGGCTGCCGTGTCGGGTTCTTCGGGGAACGAGAGCGTCCAGCCGCGGCCCTCGATCGCTGTCCCCTCCGCTCCGGCGTAGGGCCAGGCGACAAGATTCGCCTGCGCTTCGGCATAGGCTTCCATCAGCATTGATTGCCCCGGTTGCAGCTGGAGATAAACCTCCGTCGTGCCGTGCTGCGTAGGACGAATCGCTGCCGTACCGCTGCGGCCCGTCAGCGGGTCGGTCAGGACGACCTGCCGCGCCGTGGCGCCGATCTCCCGCCAGCCGTCGATGCCCTGGCTGGCGAGCAGCGAAAGGAAGTAGCGCCGTCCCCGCCCGTCCTTGCGCCGGATCAGCTGGCAGCCCGCCGCCTTGAGCGGTTCGCGCCGGCCGCCGGCAGCTGCCAGCAGCTCCCCGAGGTCGCCTCCGGTCAGGATGCACCCTCGGCCGAAACGGTGCTCGCCGAGCTGCCTAAAATCGGCTTCGGGCAGGCGGCGGGTAAGCCGTGCGAGCTGTTTGCGGCGCTCGCCGAGGCGGCCGAAGCCCGGCACGTCGTCGGGGTAGCGCTCCAGGAAGACGACCGTCGCGCCCTGCCGCGCCAGCGCGAGCATGCGTTCGAGCGTTTCGTGCGGAATCAGTCGGCAGGCGGGCACGACGAGCGCCCGGTAGCGCGTGCCCGCTTCGGTGACGAGCTCCCCGTCGCGCACCGTCGTGCCGCACAGGTAGCGGTCCGAGATGTAGTCGGCGTCGTAGCCGCCGCGCACCAGCGCATTCATCGTGCGTTTCAGCTCGGGCATCGTGCGCTCCATTTTGTGAATGTCGAACAGCAGCAGGTTCTTCCCCTGCCGGCGGTGGCTGATGTCCTCCATCGGGATGTAGAGCAGAAAGTCGTTGTCGGGCGCTCCGGCCTGCAGGAACTCCTGGCAGCGGGCCACGTACTCGAACAACCCCTCCGCGTCGCGCCACCAGGGAGCCGTGGGCGAGAGGTTGACCGAGGCGTAGAAGAGCCAGCCGGGGAACGCCGCGCCGCGGGGCGAGTAGGGGGCGCCGTGGAAGTAGACGTGGTTGACCCCCGAGGCGAGAATCTGGTCGATCTCGGGTTTGCACTGGGCCGGCGAGGTGCGGAAATGCTCGGTCAGCCACGTGAGCGTCTCGCACGAAGTGAGCGGCTTGCCCGTGACGTGCGCCGCCGACGAGGCGAATTTCAGCACCGCGGGGTCCGCGTCGCTGCGTTTTGCGTCCGCGTCGCGCCGCAGATCGGGCAGGTCGAACTCCGTGCGGCCGAACGATTCGCATTCGGGGATGTCGACCGCGGCGTAGAAGTCGAAGATGTTGCCCGGCGAGCCGTGCGCCTGGTTGCGGACGCGGCTGCCGCGGGCATGGGCCCAGTCGGCCCACGTCTGCGTGAAGTTGCGCAGCAGCATGCCCGCCAGCGTGCGGCGGTAGTCGCTCACGATGCGCGCCGAGCGGTCGTCCGCCCCCTCGGCTGCAAATTCGGGCAGGTACTCCTCCAGCCGGTAGCCGTTGTCCCGCTCGAACTGCGCGGGGAGCGTCTCGGTCCAGCTTGCGCCGTAGACCTCGAACGAGTCGTTGAAGAAGGTGTCGGGCCACGGCGCACCTGCGGCGTCGAACGCCTCGTCGAAGCGCTGGAGGTAGTGCTCCACGGCCTCGCGGTCGTAGTGGTCGAGCACCAGCCCCTCGCCGCCCGGTGCGGCGCGCTTGACCTTCTGGAACGTGCGGCCCGCCCAAAGCGCGTAGAGGGTCCAGCCGCCCTCGGGAGCCTGCCACGCCAGCTCACCCGCAGGGGTGATGCGGTCCGTCAGGTTGAGCCGCTCGCCGCGCTCGCTGACGGCCTGCACGACCTGCAGGCGCGCCACGGCCTGCTGCTTGGGGTCGGCGGGAAGAAGCGGTCCGTCGATCCGCTCGCCCGCTTTCAGGCAGCGGGTTTCGAGGATGTATTTCTGGGCGCTTTCGGCCGGTGTGATCCACGGACCGCCGAAAGGCCACCCCGTGCAGTTGCTCATGTCGACCTGCAAACCCAGCTCGGCGGCCCGGCGGACCGTATAGGTATAAGCCTCCATCCAGGCGGGCGACAGGTACTCCAGGTCGTTGCGCTCGTTTCCGCGCACGCCGTAGATGGGGGTGATTTCCACGCCGCCGATCCCCTTGCGGGCAAACTCCGATAGGTTGTAGTCCAGCCCCTCGCGGTCGACGGCGCTGCCGAGCCACCACCAGCGCACGTAGGGCTTGTGCTCGGGTCGGGGCCGCTCGGGGCCGCTCGGGACCTCTCCTGCCGCCGCAGGGGCGGCGGTTCCGGGGGCTGCCGCCGCGCTCGTCAGCGTGCAGGCAAGCAAAAGGGTGAGAATCGGTTTAAGCATCGTCATTCGCTTTGCAGGGTAACGGCCATCAGTCCGATCACCACGTCGTTCGAAAGGGTTTCCAGCTCCAGTGCTTCCAGTTCACGGTCGGGGTCGAGGCGCACGTCCAGCAGCATCCCCGCGCCGCCGTCGATCTGCCGGCCGTAGACGCCTCCGATGCCCAGCTCTTCGCCCAGACGGCGGCTGACGCGGCCCGACTGGAAGTGGATGCGGTAGGGCGGCTGCGTGCCCGCGGCGGGCCGGAACGCATAGCGGTCGTAATAGATGTCCTGCTCGATAGGAACCCAGCTCGTCGGGTTGACCAGCTCCGTAGTCGTCACTGTGCCGTCCTTGTAGCGGATGCGGACCACGCCGTTCGGAAGGTCATACTGCATGTGGTTGGTCGATCCGGCCAGCATCAGGTAGGCGTGGGCGGCGCGTCCGGAGAGCGGAACGGTCGCCGCGGCGGGGTAGTTGTCCCAGAGCGAGGTGAAGAGGATGTTCTCGCCTGCCGCCGGGGTGCGGAACGGAATCCCGAGCGGGGTATGGAGCAGTCCGTCGCCGTCGACCAGTGCCCGCAGACCACTGTCGTCGATCTCGGCGGTCTGCTTGGGGTGACACCACTCGCCGATGCCCTGTACGGGGATCTGAAGTGTCGTATACGGCGGTCGCGGCGAGAGGTAACGGTTGCGGAAAATATCCGTCACCGAAGCGTTGAACGCCATCTTTACGGGATGGCACTTCGTGCTGACGACCGCTTCGAAGCCCGGTTCGAACCGCGGCGGTTCCGCGGCGGGAAGCTCCTCGGTCGCCCACCAGCGCAGACCGTCGCCTTCAGCTTCGCGGAAGCGGGTGTGGCCCAGCTCTTTTTCGGCTCCCGTGAAGCGGGGGCGGGGCATCCTGCCCCAGATGATCTCGACCGCGGCGTGCGGGGCCGACCCTGCCTCGATGATGATCGCCGGAGCGCCGATCGCAGTCGCAACGGGCTGCCAGGTCGCTGGGCGGCCGTTGACGGTCACCCGCTCGACGCGGCCGCGGGCCTCGACTTCGAGGCGCAGGGCGAGCGGCCGTGCGAAGCGCTGTTCGATGGTGTAGGTGTCGCGCCGTCCGTCGCGGCGGAAGGTGTAGCAGAGGTCGCGCATCGTAAGATCGGCCTCGTTCCACGCCGCGGGGAAGCCCGGGCGGAGCGTCAGCCGGCCGTGCAGCGCATCGGGCCGGATGCCGTAAAGCCCCTCGACCAGCGCGCGCGACCAGACCCCGATCGGATCGCCGAAATCGCGGTAGCACTCCCCGCGCGCCGCGTCGAAGTGGCTGATCTGCCCGAAGTTGAGCGGCGAGGCGCCCAGGTACATGTTGTCCAGCGCCACGCTCTTCATCAGGCGGAACGCCTCCTCCGGCCGGCGGGCCTGCCAGTAGGCGAGCGCCGTGTGCATCACCTCGGCCACGGCCACGTTATTGATGCTCCACGAGTAGGGCTTCCAGTCGGTGGTCGAAAGGACCGCGTATCCCGGTTCGATGCCCTCGGCCTCGACGGGAATGTGGGGGATGTGCGTGTCGACGTAGCGCGTGGCAGCGTAGGCCTGGAACGGGTCGGCCGCCTCGGAGTCGATGGCGTGGTAGATGGTCCAGAGCGCCGCATCGGGGTGCAGCCGTCTGTGGCCCATCAGGTCCTTGTACTCGGCCCAGTGGCCGCGCTCGTCCATCCACAGTGTGCGGTTCATCGCCGCGAGGATCGCTTCGGCCTCCGCGCGGTAGGGTGCGGGATCGTAGCCCAACAGTTCGGCGATCCGGGCGGCGCAGCGGTTGTGGTAGTAGTTGTAGGCCGAGGAGTGGGTCACCGCGCCTCCCGAATAGTAGAGCGCGTCGCTGGCCCAGATGCAGCAGTAGGCGTCGTAGAGGTGGTCGCCGTCGGGGTCGAAGTTGCGCTTCTCCCACCGCAGATGCCGCTCGATCACGGGCCACATTCGGCGGGCGTAGGCCCGGTCGCCCGTCCAGGCGAGGTGGCGCAGCAGCTCGTCGATGTAGCAGAGGTTCATGTCGTAGTGCGACATCTCCTCCTTCTTGCCGGGCCGCCGGGCGATATAGCCATCGCTGTACATCTGTGTCCCCCACCGTTTTTCCGCCCGCGCCAGGTTGAGCGCCGAATCCTGCCGCGGATGGCCGCAGACGGGCGGCCTGTCGGTGATCTGGTTGGCGGCGTAAGTGTCGAAGTGGCGGCGGGCCCGCTCGTGCCAGCCCAGCGCGTCGCCCGCGTAGGCTCCGCGCCAGCCGCTGTACGGGGCGCGCCAGCCCACGGCGCCGTGCAGCCACACCTCGCCGCTCCAAAGGCCGTCGGCGGCCAGCGCGAGCGCCTCGCCCACGGGGTTGATCCACCGATCGGGCGTGCGGATGCGCAGCGCCCCGGCCAGTTCGGTCCGGCGGGCTTCCGCCTCGGCGAAACGCTCGGCCAGCGCTTCGGCCGAGAGGTCGGCGCGCGTGGTTTCGGGGTAGACCGCCAGGTAGCGCGTCTCGCCCGCACCGAGCGTCAGGCGGGCGCGCAGCGCAGGGGCGGCGGTGATCTCGATCCGGTCGGTAGGCAGCGTCAGACGGAGCGTCGTGCGCGTCTTGCGGCCGTACTCCACCGCGACCTGGCAGCCATCGACCGTGTAGACGTTGCCGGTGCAGTATTCGGGTTTGAAGGCGAAGCAGTCGGGCTTGTCCACGCCGATGTCCCCCTCGCGGTAGAACTTCACGTCGGCCACCCCGCCGAAGGCGATGCCCACCTCCATCGGTTCGCCGCCCGTGTTGGTCAACTGCCACAACGCCGCGTCCTGCGTGCGCATGACCTGCGCCTCGATGCGCAGCCGATCGTCGAGCCGGTAGCTCATCTTCCCGGCCTCATAGCGGGCCGTGCAGTGGTCGTAGGGCACGTCGAAACGCAGGTTGCCGCCCATGCGGGGCAGGTACAGCCCGAACTCGGGCATGTCGCTGCATTCGAGGCGGAAACCCGTGTAGGCTCCGTAGAGCGCGCGGATGAACTTCCGCTGCCCGTCGCGCAGCTCCACGCCGCTGCCCGCGGGGCGGTAGCGCAGCGTGCGGGGACCCTCCGCGGGTTCGTTCCACGAGTAGTCCTCGTTGACGGCCGCCGGTTTGGTGCTCTGCGCCGCAGCCGGGACGCAGAACAGAAGCAGGGCGGGGAGAAGCATTGCATGTTTCATCTTACGGTAGCGGTTTGAGACCCTCCCAGCGAACGTCCCAGTCGCCGTTCTTGGGGAATCCGGGGTTTTCCACCTCGCAGCCGTCCCAACCGGCGCACATCAGCGCCACGGTGGTCAGCAGACCGCCGTTGCCGGGCAGGTAGCAGCGCAGCCGGCCGTCCTGGTAGTTGTGGCCGTTGACCAGATAGGTATTCGTCCGCTTGTCCATCATCAGCGCGTTGACGGCCTTTTCGGGCTCGCCCAGCCGGGTGGCGTTCATCGCCGTCATCGGGTAGTCCCAGCCCCACGTGCGGCCCCAGTTCCAGTTGTCGTAGATCCAGTCGAAGGTGCGGTGCATGATGTCCTCGCGCACGAGCGGCGAGCGGGGCAGGATACCCAGCGCACCCAGTACGGCCATGTGGTCGGAGGTGAAACGCACGTCGAGGTAGGTGTCCTCGGCGGTCTCGGCCGCCAGATAAAGCCCGTCCTTGGCCGCCAGCGGGGAGAGCTTGTCGATAATCTCGTCCCACGCCAGGTTGCGCTTCTCGCCCATCCGCTCGCGCCACTTCTGTGCGGTCGAGAGGGCGAAATGCCAGTAGGAGAGTTCGAACGGCGGGTTGACGGTCTCCGAGGCGCGCAGGGTCTCCTGCGCCGGGATCGCGCCCCGCAAAATGTAGCGGTTGCCCATGCCGTCGTACTCGGCGAACGAGGCCATAAATTCTGCGGTCCGCTGCACCAGCCCGTAGTAGGTGCGCAGGAACTCCTCCGAGGGGTTCGCCCGGTAGACCAGTTCGGCAAGGTAGATCAGGTGGGGCTGCTGCCAGATGAGGAACGAACCCACCTTCGAGGGCGCTTCCGTGCCCGAGGGGTCGGTCATCTTCATCCAGCGCACCCCGTCGAAGCCCTGCCGCTGCGCGATGGCGCCGGCTGCCGGCTCCACCGTGGCGTACCAGCCGAGCGTGCGTTCCAGCAGCCGCTCGCGGCCCCAGAGCGCGAACTGCGCCTCGTGCCACCAGATCATCTCCAGGTGGAACTTGCCGTACCACGAATTATAGGTCAGGCCGGTCTCCTGCGGCGGGTACTCCCCGGCACACTGGATGCCCAGCAGGTATTGCGACAGCACCACGCGGCGCTCCAGCTCGCGGGCCCGCGGGTCCTTGCAGCGGCTGAAATCGACCGCCGCGCCCTCCGTCCAGTAACGGCGCCAGTAGTCGGCCGCGGCGGCGAGGGTCTCCGAGGTGTCGGGCAGCGGTTCTGCGGGCGTTTCGGGCAGGAACTCCGCCTCGACGGAGCAGCTGTCGGCCGTCGGGATGAGCGTGAAGCGGTTACGGCCCGTCTGCGCGAGCGTGGCTCCCGAGAAGCGCAGCGCCACGAAGTAGGTCGTGCCGTCGAGCGTACGGCGGATCAGCGCCCGGCCCTCACCCTGTTCGGTGAGGGTCGATGCGTGGCGGTCGTCCTGCGTCCAGTCGGTAGCGTCGTCGGAGTGGCCTCCCGTGGGGTAGGCGAAGCGGATAGTGAGGGGCAGCCGGGCCGCGGTGCGGATTTCGGCGGCCACCAGATCGCGGTCGGGGTGGCAAACGGTTACCACGTCGACTGCCTGTCCGTCGGCCGCGAAGTGCGATTCGATGCGTCCGCGCCACAGGTCGAGCCGCTGGCGGATGTCGGTCACGCGCTCCGGCGCAAGCCCTTCGAAGCCGATGTAGCCCAGGTGCAGGCGATGGGGATTCGCGCGGAAGTAGTTGGCGGCCCGCTGTTGTCGGCCCGGCTCGTTGAACTGCACGGCGTAGGGTTCGGTGCGTCCGCGGCCGAAGTCGTAGTCGCGCAGCGTCTCGGCGGGAGTGTAGCGCTCCTCGTTGGGGAATGCGTGCCAGCCCCACTCGCTCTGGGTTCCCAGGGGCACGCCCTGACGGTAGCGTTCGGGGAAAGTTTGCAGGCCGGTGGCGTCGACCGTGAAGGCGAAGCGGCCGTTGCCCACCGAGAGCGACGCGAGCGAGTCAAGCGTTTCCACCGTGGGGCTGTTGCGTCCGACGAGCGCTTCGCGGTCGATCTTCTGTTCGGTGGCGCAACTGCCCGCAAGGGCGGCGGCGCACAGGGCGGCGAGGTAGTAGTTCATAGCGGGTAAATTAGGCGTAAGATACGAAAAAATCGCGGGTCCGGGTAAAAACCCGCTGCCGTCGGAGGCCGGCGGCAGCGGGAGTGTATTCGATTGGGCCGCCGTTACAGGTAGCCGGGATGCTGCGAGATGTTGGGATTCTCGTTGGTGATCGAGGTGTTGGAGAAGGGCAGCGCTTCGGCGCGGTTCTCCTGGAAGCCGTAGAAGAGACCCTCCGACGGGCTGTTGATCCACGCGGGCACGGAACCTCCGTTCTCGGCCGCTCCGGTCGGGAAGCCCGGCATCGCCGAGTCGGTCTTGATCGCCGTTTTGGTCGCCAGACCGGCCTTCGTGCGGGCCGCGGTGTTGTAGTCGCTCTTGAAGGCCTGGAACATCGCCACGGGATACCAGACGTCCTTGTCGTTCTCCTTGAGCGCTTCCAGCTCGGCGTCGGTAGGCTCGTGGTCGAAATCCTTGTACTTCACCGCGAGGATGGGGTTCTTCCAGGCACAGGCGTCCTTGGTCACCTGGTAGGCGCGGTAGGTCGGCACGGAGGCGTAGGCGCCGCTCTTCTGCGAGAGGTCCACCATGGCCTGCTTGGTATTGGTCAGTTCGCGGCCCAGCAGGTTCCAGCGCGTCAGGTCGCTCTTAAACCAGAACTCGCCGGCCATCTCCCAGCGGCGCTCCCGGACGATCGCCTCGAAGAACTCCTCCTGCGAGGTCGGGGTGGTCCCGATCTTCGAGCGGTCGCCTCGGAAGGCGCGCAGACGCACCGTTTCGTAGGCGCTCTTGGCCGCGGCGGTCGGGCCGCCGTTGAGGTAGTTCTGCGCCTCGGCATACATCAGCAGCACGTCCGAGTAGCGCAGCAGCGGAATATTCAGGCTCTGACGCTTGCCCTGCTTGTCGGGGGCCTCGTTATACCACGGCGAGCGGAATTTGCCGATGAAGATGCCGTTCCAGGTCGTGCCGACGTTGTGCGACTGGGTCATCGTGTAGTTGGTGCAGGTCACGTCGCGGCGCGAATCCGCGGGGTCGTACGAGAGGTAGAAGGTCGGCAGCAGAAACTGCATAATCTTGGCCGAGCCGTAGGGCGCGGTGTCGGTTCCCGGCTGGTTGTAGGCGCCGAAGCGGCCGTTGGTCGAGGTCCCGGCCTGGGCGAACTCCCAAAGGATCTCCTCCGGGGTGTAGGAGCGCTCGCAGAGCGTGCGGAAGACGATCTCGAAACCGCTCTTGCCGTCCTTGGCCTGCACGAGTCCGTTTTCGCCCTTGCTGACCAGCGCCTCGCAGGCGTTGCTGGCGATCTGGTACAGTTCCCGCACGCGGCCTTCGTCGGCGCGGCGCGCCATGCGCAGCGAACCGGGATCGTTGGTCTCGAGGTTCCAGCGCAGCGAGTAGCCGCCGGCGTAGAGCGCCACGCGGGCCAGCAGACCGTAGACGGCGTTCTTCGAGATGCGCTCGGGGGTCGAAATCGCCCCCTCGGAGTACCAGGGCAGCAGGTTGGTGGCCTCCTGCAGGTCGCTGACGATCCGATCGTAGATCAGATCGCGCGAGGAGCGTTCGGGGTAGAACGTGGGCTGCTTGGCCAGCGGTTCGAAGATGGCCGGCACGTCGCCGTAGATGCGGATCATGTTGAGGTAGTAGTGTGCCCGCAGCGCCAGCGCCTCGCCGCGCAGCTGGTTGCGCTTGGCCGATTCGGGCAGGTTATCCAACCCTTCCAGCGCCATGTTGCAGTACTCGATGCCCATGTACGAGGCGGTGTAGATCGAGGTGAGGGTGACCGGGGCGTTGGGGTCGTAGGCGTAGTTGCTGACAAACATTTTCGAGTTGGCGCGCTCGTAAGACTGCACGGCCGTGTCGCCGCCGCCGAACTGATACCAAAGCTCTTCGCTCCAGGCCTGCTGGTAGCAGCCGAGGACGAACATTTCGGCCGAAAGCTCGTCTTTGAACACCGTTTCGCTGTCGGTGGCGGAGTAGGACGGCATGTCGAGCCAATCTTCGCAGGATGCGCAGCCGAGGCCGAGGACGGCCACTGCCAGATATTTTATAATCGTTTTCATAATCGTTTTCGGTTTGAAGTTTCGGTTCGTTTAGAAGGAGAGGTTCAGACCCACTACATAGCTTCTCGAACGGGGATAGGCGGCCTGATCCACACCCGGCGTGCAGATCGACTCGGTGGCCGAAACCTCGGGGTCGAAGCCCGAATAGCCGGTGAGCGTGGCCACGTTGTTGACCGTGAAGTAGAAGCGGGCGTTGGCGATGCGGACCTTCTGCAGGAGCTTTTTGGGCAGCGTGTAACCCAGCGTGATCTGGCCGATGCGCAGGTAGGAGCCGTCCTCCACGAAGTAGGAGGTGGCGTAGCTTACGGCGGTTTTGTTGTTGGTCTGGTCCAGCGACCACGTGCGGCCCGACTGGTCGGGGTTCAGGCGTGCGAGCGTGGCCAGGTCGGTGGCGCGGCGGCCCGTCGAGGGGTCGATCAGGCGGTAGAAGTTGGTTCCCATCTCGGCGGGGACGTTCTCGTTGGCCACGTAGGGGCTGTAACTCTGCTTGGTGGCGTTGAAGATGTCGTTGCCGTAGGAGAATTTCAGGAAGACCGAGACGTCGAAGCCGAAGAAGGTGACCGTGTTGGTGAAACCTCCGGTGAAGAGCGGCGCTCCGTCGCCGATCTTCACCTGCTTGGAGGAGAAGATGGGGCGTCCGTCGGCGTCCACGTCGTCCGCGGCGTACTTGATGTCGCCGGGCTGGGGCGTGCCGTTCTTGTAGCCGACCACGCCGTCGCGCAGCTGGAACTTGCCGTCGGGGGTCTCGATGAAGTCGTCCGTGGTGTAGATGCCGTCGTAGACGAAGCCGTACATGGCGCCGAGGCTCTCTCCCGGGACGGCACGGTAGTAGACCGTACCGTTGCGGCCCGAGTTGCCCACCGTGAAGGGCTTGTATTCGGTCTCTTCGTTCTCCAGACGGAGCACTTTCGACTTGTTGAACGAGAGGTTCAGGTCAGAGGTCCAGCGGACGTTCTTGGTCTGGATGTTGACCGAGTTGATGCCCAGCTCGAAGCCGCGGTTGCGCAGCTCGCCGACGTTCTGGAACTGGAATTTGTAACCCGTCGAGGTGGGGATGTTGCACTTCATCAGCAGGTCCTTCGACTCGTTGTTGTACCACTCGGCAGTGATGTTGAGGCGGTTGTTGAACATGGCCAGCTCCAGACCGACGTTGGTGGCGATCACCGTCTCCCACTTCAGATCGGGGTTGCCGAGCGTGTCGCCGGGGCTGTACGTGACGTTGGTGCTGCCGCCGATGGGGTAGTCGCCCTGCGAGATGTTGGTCGCGTAGCTGGCGTCCGAGATGTTGCAGTTACCCGTCGTACCGTAGCCGGCGCGCAGTTTGAGACCGTTGATGACGTTCGAGATCTTGCCGTCTTTCCAGAACTTCTCCTCCGAGATGCGCCATGCACCCGATACGGAGGGGAATACGCCCCACTTGTTGCCGGCGGCGAACTTCGACGAACCGTCGGCGCGCAGCGTGGCGGTCAGCAGGTAGCGCTCGTCGAACGAGTAGTTCACGCGGGCGAACGCCGAAACGATGCCGCTGTGCGCGTGCTCCGACTTCCAGGTGTCGGGCTGGGCCTTGGAGATGTCGTCCAGTCCGAAGTTGGGCAGCGGGAAGTTCTTGAGTTTGAGTTCCGACTTTTGCGATTCGGAGTGGGTGACCTCCTGACCCAGCAGTACGCCCAGCCGGTGTTTCCCGAAATCCTGGTTGTAACTGAGCGTATTGGTGATCTGGTAGCGGTAGGTGTCCTTGTTGCTGATGCCGCCGTTGATGTTCTGGTTGTTGATGTACTCCAGCGCACGCTCGTCGGAGAAGCTGCGGTCGTTGATCTGGCCCCAAGTGTAGCTGCCCGCGGTGCGGAAGGTGAAGTGCTTGAGGAAGTCGACCTCGATGCCGGCATTGACGTTGAACAGGCGCGAGCGCTTGGTCGACGTGGTGGCCAGATTCTGGATGTTCGGGTTGGCGATGTCCCAGGAGCCGGAACCGGACATGCCTTTGTATGCGTCGTAAAGCTCCGAGTTGATGAGCTGGTCGTCCGTATAGAGCACGCCGCCCGTGACGGGCTGCAGCAGGGCGTTCTTCATGCCCGAGTAGGCGCCGCCGCCCTGGGTCTTGTTGTTGGTGAAGCTGGCGTTGAAGTCGAGCCGGACGCCCTTGTAAAGCTCCGAATTGATCTTGGCGCGCACCGAGTTCTTGGTCACCGAGTGGTTGGGAACCAGACCGTCCTGATCGTTGAAGTTGTAGCTCAGCATCACTTGGGTCTTCTCCGTACCCGTCGAGATGTTGATGTTGTGGTTCTGCGTCATGGCGTAGCCGCCGAAGATCTCGTCCTGCCAGTCGATGGCGCGGGCGCCGCCGTAGAGCTGGGCGATGCGGGCATAGACCCCTTGGTAGAAGCCGGCGTCCTCGGTGCTGCGTCCGTCGTAGAGCAGCGCGTAGTTGGGGACGTTGTTGTTGAGGTTCTGGAACTCGTATTGATATTTTACGAAATCCTCCGCGTCGTCGATCATGTCGAGCTTCTTGGAGAGAGTGTCGAACGAGAAGTAGGTGTTGTACTGCACCATCGTCTTGCCCTTCTGCGCCCCTTTGGTGGTGATGATGATCACGCCGTTCGAACCCCGCGCACCGTAGATCGCCGACGAGGAGGCGTCCTTGATGACGTCGATGGTCTCGATGTCGTTGATGTTGATGTTGTCCAGCGCGTCCTCCATCTCGAAGCCGTCGACGATGTAGAGCGGCTTGGTCTCCTGCGTGATGGACGTACCGCCGCGGATCACCACGTTGGTCTTGGCGCCCGGAGCGCCGTTCTGGGTGACGATGTTCACGCCGGTGGCCTTACCCTGCAGGGCCTGGGCGGCGGTCATGACGGGAATCTGCGCGAGGTCCTTGCCCGACACGGAGACGGTCGAACCGGTGACGTCCTTGCGCTTGACTTTGGCGTAGCCGATGGCCACGACCTCCTCCATCATCACGGAGGAGTCTTTCAGCGCGAAGTCATAGACGGATTTCCCCCCCCCGAGGGCTACGGACTCGTTCTCGTAGCCGATGAACTGGGCGGTGAGCTGCGCGGCCCCGGCGGGGACGTTCAGGGAGAATTGACCGTTGGCGTCGGTGGTCGTGCCGGCCAGCGGAACGTTGGTCTTCTGGCCGTCCGTGGCGAATACCGTAGCACCCACGACCGGTAGGTTGTCGGGTCCCGTGACCGTGCCGGTGATGGTACGCGTCTGAGCCGACGCGGCTGTTGCCGCCACGCTGAACAATGCGGCCAAAGCCAGCATTGCGACACGTTGGAAAGATGCTCTCATAAAATCAGGTGTTAGATTAGTAATTGGGTTCAGTGTTGATTCTGCTTGTTGAAAAACAAGGGTCGGTTATCTGCCGATAAAATTATAATTAATTGTATGTATGATGGTTGATGAAAATGATAATCCGACTATGCAAAATGATTTATTCGCATTATGACACTACTCGCGGCCGTAATTCCGGTAGGCCGTGGGGGTGTATCCCGTGTGTTTTTTGAAGATGGAGAAGAAGTGTTCGGTGGACTTGTACCCCAGCGAGTAGGCGATCTCCTTAATCGAAAGCGTCGTGTCGGAGAGCAGCCGTTCGGCCCGCCGCAGCTTCAGCTGCTGGAAATACTTGGCCGGGGAGTGGCCCGTGTAGTCCTTGAACGTCTTGCGGAACCACGAGTAGCTCAGGTTCAGCTCCGACGCCAGCGCGTAGAGGTCGATCTCCTCGGTCACCCGCTCGTCCATGATGATCTTGGCCTTTTCGACCGCCTGCTCCAGCAGGTTGGTCGTCGAGTTGTTCTGGTTGCGGATCGTGTAGCAGATCAGCCCGATCATGTGGCAGACGATGCCGGTCAGCAGCGGCTGGGGCGCGATCTTGTTGTCGGAGGCGACCTCGAGGGCGCGCTGGTACAGCTGCGTCAGCTCGTTGTTGAAGCCGATCTCCCAGAGCTGTTCGCCCTTGTGGAGGCCCAGGAGGCGCAGCAGCTGGTCGAACGTGCGTCCCTCGAAGCCGATGTAGTACTCCATCCACCCGGTCGAGGCGAGCGGACAGTAGGAGTGCAGCTCGCCCGGCCGCAGCAGAATCAGCGTGCCCTTGTTGACGCGCACGCCCTCCGGCGGGGTGTTCACCGAGCGGAACGTACCCTTGCCCTGGGTGATGTAGAGCAGCTGGTACTCGTGCAGCACGCGGCCCTTCTCCGTGTCGAAGAAGTAGTCGGCCGGGTGCGCCTTGAGCGGGTATTCGTCGTGGGGGATGATGTCCTGCGAGCCGACGGTGTTGACCACGGCGTTGAGTTTGCGGTCGTTGTCGTTGGCGATCAGGTACTTGAATACGGCGCTCGATGGATGTCGGATCGTTTCGTCGTTCATGGCAGGTTCGGTTTGGGTCGGTAGTTGGTCGGTTGGTCGGTTGGTCGGTTGGTCGGTCTGCGGAAGCGGCTCAGAGGTTGAACGCCTCTTTCAGCTCGTCCATCTGCCGGCGGCTCATGCCCTCGGGTTCGAAACCCATCGAACGGGCCGTGAGGTAGATCTGCGCCGACTTGGAGAGCACGTCCACGAAGTCGAACGCCTCCATGATGTCGGGTCCCACGGCGCATACGCCGTGCTTCTCCCACATCACCACGTCGTAGTCGGCCAGCTCGCGGATGGTCGCCTGAGCCAGCTGGAGCGTGCTGGGCATCTCGTAGCGCACGATGCCCAGCCCCTTGGGGCAGAAGGCGCGCGTTTCGGGGATCATGCTCCACAGCAGGTTCGTCAATACGTCCTTTTCGAGGAACGCGGGGTTGTGCGACAGGGCCACCAGCTCGATCGGGTGGGTGTGCAGCGCCGCGGTGTAACCCTTGCCGTCGGCGATCATCTTGTCGTGCATCGACAGGTGCGCGGGCAGTTCGGAGGTCGGCGGCACGGGGTTGTCGGCGACGATCTCGTAGGAGGCGCAGTCGTCCAGAATACGGATCACCGCGCCGTTCTCCATCGGACGGCGTGCCAAGTCGCGCATGCGGCGGTTGGTTCCCTTGCAGAAGAAGTAGCACCCCTTCAGGTGGGGCAGTACGGTTCCGATGAGGCGCACCTCGCTGATGGCGGGCAGGGCGCGCACCGCATCGTCGATATGGGCGGTGACGTTGACCGTGATGTTGCCGCCGTTGCGTTCGGCCCACCCCTTCTGCCAGAGGTAGCCGGCCACTTCGGCCACTTCGGCCACCTGACGGGCCAGTTCGGGACGGTTCTCGAGGATCGATTTCATGTGCGTTAGAGGTTTGGATAGATTAGTGAAAAAATCAACAGCGCCAGTCCGGCGACGAGCACCGCGGCCGTGCGGCGCGTGACGCCCCGCCATTCGCGCAGCACGATGCCCCAGACGTTCGAGAAGATGACGTTCAGCGACATGAGGATGCTCCACGAGAAGGCCAGCAGCACGGGATTGCCCCCGAGGAAGCTCTTGCCCGTCTCCAGTCCGAAAAACTGCGTGTACCACAGGCCGCCCGCCAGGGCGCAGAAGAGGATGTTGCGCGCCAGCACCGCCGTTTTGGCGTAGTCGCCGAAGGTGCGGTTGCGGGCGTTCTGCCAGAGGCAGTAGGCGGCGTTTGTTGCAAAACCGCCCAGTGTGACGAGCAGGATGACCGGAAGCCCCGCGAAGAGGGGGTCCGTCCCGGCGTCGAGCGCCGCCTGCCGGATGGGTGCGCCGGCGTCGATGCCCAGCGCGAAGCAGGCGCTCATCACGCCGGCCAGCACGGCTACCAGCAACCCCTTGCCCAATGCGAAGTCGCGGATGGCGGCCCGCCGCTGTTCCTCGGAGAGGTTCCGCGCGCGCAGCGACCCGGCGTAGCCGATCACGGAGATGCCCGCCAGGGTGATCATAACGCCGATCAGCAGCGTCAGTCCGTCGCCCGAGAGCAGGTCCTCGCCGCCGAACAGGGCCGGCAGCAGCGTCCCTAGCCCCGCGCAGGTTCCCAGCGAGATCGACTGGCCGAGCGCCACGCCCAGGTAGCGCATCGAGAGACCGAACGTGAGGCCCCCGACGCCCCAAAGAGCGCCGTAGACCACCGTCGGCAGCGCACCGCCCGCACCGAGCAGCGTGCCGAGCGACACGCCTCCGCCCGGCAGCGCCAGCAAAGCGCCGCACAGCGGGAAGACCAGCCACGCGAAGAGGCCCTGGGTGAGCCAGAAACTCTCCCACGACCACGCGCGGACCTTGTTGATCGGCACGTAGGAACTGGACTGTCCGAACGAACCGACGGCGATAATCAGAAGACCGATCAGGATTTCCATAATGCGGCTTTTTCAGCGTCGTGCGGTCAGCCGCGTTTGGAGGTCACCTCCCGTTCGTAGCGCTGCACCCCGGCGATGAACTCCTCGCCCACGGGAACCCCCGCGCGGAGGCAGAACATGTCCCATACGGCGTTCCACGGCAGCGACTTGGCCTCCTCGAGCAGCGCCAGCCGTTCGAAATAGCGCCCTTCGGCCTCGTAGCGGCGCAGCTGCGCGAGCGGTTCGAGCAAGGCCTGCATCAGGCTCTTCTGCGCGGCGCGCGTGCCGACGACGTAGGCGCCGATGCGGTTGATCGAGGCGTCGAAGTAGTCCAGCCCGATGTGCACGCGCTCCAGCGCGTCGCAGCGGACGATCTCCTTCATCAGGTCGAGCGTCTCGTCGTTGAGGATGGTCACGTGGTCCGAGTCCCAGCGCACCGGGCGCGAGACGTGGAGCATCACCTCGGGGGTGTAGAGCAACAGCGAGGAGAGCTTGTCGGCCACCGATTCGGTGGGGTGGAAGTGGCCCGTGTCGAGCGTGATGATCTTGCCGCGGCTCGTGCCGTAGCCGATGTAGAAGTCGTTCGAACCGACCGTATAGCTCTCCAGCCCGATGCCGAAGACCTTCGATTCGACGCAGTCCTTCATGTGTTCGTACTCCTTCTCGAAGATGCGGTCGAGCGAATCCATCAGCAGCTCGCGGTAGTACATGCGGTTGACGGTGATGTCTTTCGAGCCGTCGTGCACCCAGACGTTCATGATCGAGGGGTCTCCCTGCGCGCGGCCCATCTCCTCGGCCACGGCGCGGCAGCGGCGCGTGTGTTCGATCCAAAATTCGCGGATGGCCGGATCGGGGTTCGCCAGCGACAGGTCGCCCGATTTGGGGTGCGAGAAGGAGGTGGAGTTGAAGTCGAGCTTCAGCCCGTGCTCTTTGGCCCAGGCGATCCAGCCGGCGAAGTGGCGCGGTTCGACCTGGTCGCGGTCGATCCGCTCGTCGCCGAACTCGCCGTAGATCTCGTGCAGGTTCAGGCGGTGCGAGCCGGGGATGTAGCGCAGCGCCTCGGCGATGTCGGCGCGCACCTCCTCGACGTTGCGGGCGCGGCCCGGGTAGTTGCCCGTGGTCTGAATGCCGCCCGTGAGGCTGCCGCCCCGGTTCTCGAAGCCGGCAACGTCGTCCGCCTGCCAGCAGTGGAGCGAGATCGCCACCCCGCGCAGCTGCTCCATGGCGGCATCGGTGTCGACGCCGATGGCGGCGTAACGCTCGCGGGCTATTTCGTAAGCCTTTTCGATAAATTCTGGTTTCATTTTTCGGATCGTGTTTAGGATTTATGCTTGTTGGGTGATTCGTTCGTAGGCGTCGTAAGCCGCCTGCCAGCGGGCGCTCTCTTCCGGCTCGAAGCGGCGGGTGGCGACCGATTCGGCGGCCAGCCGTCGCATATCTTTCAGGTCGGCGGCCAGCCCGAGCGCACGGGCCTGAACCAGCACGTTGCCCAGCGCGGTGGCCTCCGACGGGCCCGCGACGACCGGAACTCCGGTGGCTGAAGCGGTCATGCGGTTCAGCAGGTCGTTCTGCGCCCCGCCGCCGATGACGTGGAGCGTTTGGAGCGGGAACGGAGCCAGCCGCCGCAGCTTGTCGAGCACCTCGCGGTACTTGAGGGCGAGGCTCTCGAAGATGCAGCGCATGAGGGCCGCGTCGTCCGCCGGTTCGGTCTGTCCCGTTTCGCGGCAGTAGGCGCGGATGGCAGCCTCCATGTCGGTCGGGGCGGCGAAACGGGCGTCGTCGGGGTCGATCCACGCGGCGAACGGCTCGGCGGCGGAGGTCATGGCGACGATCTCGGGGTAGGAGTAGTCGCGTCCGCGGGCTTTCCATGCGGCGCGGCACTGCTCGAGCAGCCACATGCCCGTGATGTTTTTCAAGAGGCGCGTCGTCCCCTCCACGCCCCCTTCGTTGCTGAAATTCAGCCGAAAGCTCTCGTCGGTGATGACCGGCTCGCGGACTTCGATGCCCATGAGCGACCAGGTTCCCGACGAAAGGTAGGCGAAGCGCTCGTCGCTTGCCGGAACGGCCGCCACGGCCGAGGCTGTGTCGTGGCCCGCCACGGCGATGACCGGAACGGGGCCAAGCCCGGTCGCTTCGGCGATCTCGGCGCTCAGATGTCCGACGATCTCTCCCGGGAAGACGATCCCGGGGAACTGTTCGGGGCGGACGCCCGCCGCCGCGAGCAGCTTCGCGTCGAGCCGCTTGCCGCGCGGGTCCATCAGCTGCGAGGTGGAGAGGATCGTGTATTCGCAGACCATCCGTCCGGTGAGCAAGTAGGCCAGCGCATCGGGGATGAAGAGCAGCTTGTCGGCAGCCATGAGCGCGTCGCAGCGTTCGCGGCGCGCCGCGGCGAGCTGGTAGAGCGTGTTGAAGTTCATAATCTGGATGCCCGTGCGGTCGTAGACCTCGCGCCGCGGAACGGTGCGGAAGAACTCCTCGGGCGTGCCGTCCGTATAGGGGTCGCGGTAGGCGCGCGGAAGTCCCAGCAGCTGCCCGTCGCGCCCGACGAAAGCCATGTCGACGCCCCAGGTGTCGATGCCGATCGAGTCGATCGCAACGCCCTTGCGGGCGGCGTCGCGCAGTCCGTCGCAGATGTGGCCGAACAGCGCGTAGATGTCCCAATAGTAGCGGCCGAACAGGCGGATCATGCGCGTAGGGAAGCGGTTCAGCTCCTCCAGACCGATACGCTGTCCGTCGATCGTGGCCAGAATCACCCGGCCGCTGGTGGCCCCCAGGTCGATGGCGATAAGATGCTTCTGCGACATGATTTGCGGCTTAGTTGAGTTCGACGCCCGTGTTGTCGGCCGTTTCGAGCGGCTTGCCCGAGGCGCGGACGGTCAGCCCCGCGGTCTGCCAGTTCTCGGCCCGCCGGACCGATCCGGCGTCCTGCCCCTCGAGCGAGACGTTTTCGAAGGTGAAGCCCTCGATGGTAGAGTTCTCCAGACCGCCGACCTTCATGCAGGTGCGCGCTCCGGTAGCTTCGACGTTGCGGAAGTGGATGTTGCGGAACTTGGGCGTGCCCTCTTCGGGCGTAACCTCCGCGAGCATCTTCTGCCAGTGGGCGGGCAGCTCCCTGCCCTCGTATTCGGCCGGCAGACGCGAGGTGCTGTACGCCGGATGCCAGTTGAGATCGACCACGAACGGGTCCCGCACATTGCGCATCTCGATATTGCCCAGGTAGATGTCTTCGATCACGCCGCCCCGCTGGCAGGTCGACTTGAAGCGCAGACCGTATTTGGTTCCCAGCCCCTGCATGTTGTAGGCCGCGATGTGGCGGATCGACCCCGAGGTCTCGCTGCCGCAGGTGAACAGCCCGTCGCCGTGGCCGGCCACGCAGTTGCGGATGACCACGTACTCGCAGGGACGGTTGACGCGCAGCCCGTCGCTGTCGCGCCCCGCCTTGAGGCAGAAGTTGTCGTCGTTGCAGTTGATGTGGCTGTTCTGCACGAGAATGTGGTGCGAGGAGTCGATGTCCACACCGTCGGTCGACGGGCCGCGGCCCTCGATGTTGTTCGAGATGATGATATTGTCGACGGTCACGTGCTCGGAGTAGAGGATGTGCAGCGACCAGAAGCCCGGCTGATAGAGAACGATGTCCCGGACGGTCACGTCCTTGCAGTCGGAGATGAGGATGCCGCGCGGGCGCTCGCAGTCGTAGTCCACGATCCAGCGCAGCCCCTTGGGGTCGTACTCCTTGCGCATTTGGCGGTACTTGTCCCAGAACACCTTGCCGCGGCCGTTGATCGTGCCCTCGCCCGCGACGGCGCTGTTCGAGCAGTTCATCAGGTTAATCAGCGCTGCGGGCCACTCCATATCCACGCCCGCCACGCGGGTGGGGATGCGGCGGTAGTCGGCGATCGACTGGCTGCCGATGAGCGTCGTGCCGCGCGGCACTTCGAAGAGGATGTTGTCGCCGTCGATGAAGAGCGACCCGACTAGATAGATGCCCGGGTCGAAGGTCACCCGGCCGCCTCCGGCCGCCTTGCAGGCGTCGATGGCGGCCTGTACGGCTTGGGTGGCGTCGGTCACCGCGTCGCCTACCGCGCCGTAGGCATTGGCCGAGAAGACGGCTTCGGCGGCGGGGAGGGTGCGTGCGCCGACCTCGGCGATCCACGCCAGTTCAGGGAAAGGATTGTCCTGCGCGGGGCTTTGCGAGCAGGTTACTGCGGAAAATGACGCCGCGCAGAGGATGAGTATGCGCACGATGCAATTCATAAATTTTCGGTTAGTAGGCGGTTTGTTCGTAAAAGTTTCTCAAAAGTAGCGGGTTTTTTACCAAGCGTATGTGGAAAATTGATTTTGTGACTATGCGATTTGATAGTGATTTTTTTGAATAAATAGCTAAAAAATTTTAATATCCTGCGTCGTTTGCTCTTGCTAATATACTAAAAACGCCCCACATAGCGATTGTGAGGCGTTTACAGGCAGGAAAAACTGCTGTTTTTGACGGTCGGGTTACTTCGTATTTTGATAGACTACCTCTCCGTCGAATGATTCGACGTCGGTCTGCCGGCAGTCGGCGATCTTGAGGGCGGGGCCTTCGGCGGCCGAAATGCGGACATTGTGTAAAATGATCTGCTCAGCGTGACGGATTTCGCCGCCTATCTTCGACGAGATGAAGCTCTCTTCGATGCGGATGCCCGAGATCGGCATCTCGGGGATGCCGTTGAAGAAGAGCGCCCGGCGCGCTCCTTTGCAGTTGAGGCGGCGCACGTCGATGTTCCGGAACGCGGGCGTGGTCTCGTCGACGGGCGGCACGACGGACGCGGCCCGCTCCTCGGTTCCCGATTCGAGCACCTCGACGGCCGATTTGCCGCCGTAGAAGAGGTCGAACAGCAGCGGTTCGGTGGCGATGTCCGACATGGCAACGTCGCGCACGTAGATGTTCTCCACCACGCCGCCCCGGCCGCGGCGGCTCTTGAAGCGCAGCCCCACGTCGGTCGAGACGAAGTTGCAGTGCGAGACCGCGACGTTGCGCACGCCGCCCGACATTTCGCTGCCCACGACGAAGCCCCCGTGGCCGCGGAAGACCGTGCAGCCGTCGACCACGACATTCTCCGCGGGCACGCCCCGCCGCCGGCCGTCCTCGTCCTTGCCGCTCTTGATGCAGATGCCGTCGTCGCCCACGTCGAAGCGGCTGTCGACGACCAGCACGTTGCGGCACGATTCGATGTCCAGTCCGTCGCCGTTCTGGGCGTAGGAGGGGTTGCGGACGGTGATGTTCTCGATGATGACGTTGCGGCACAGCAGCGGATGGATGTTCCACGCCGGGGAGTTCTGGAAGACGACCCCCTCGAGCCAAACGTTCTCGCAGTCGATGAGGCTGACCATCACCGGACGCAGGAAGTCCTTGACCGAGGCCCACTCTTCGTCGGTGGTGAGCGTGCGCGGCACGTTCATGTCGGCGATGGCGTCGCCCCGGAGCGCCTGCTCGCTGGGGAACCAGTAGGTCGGCCGCTTGTAGCAGCCGCCTCGCGCGGTGACGCGCCGCCAGGTCGATTCGTTGACCTTCTCCCGTTTGAGCGGACGCCAGTATTCCCCGTTGCCGTCGATCACCCCATGGCCCGTGACGGCGATGTTGCGCGCACCCCGCGCCGAGATCGGCGACTGGCAGCGGCGCGTGTTGTCGTACCCCTCGAACGAGGTTTCGACGAGCGGATAGAGGCTTTTGTCCTCCGAGAAGAGCAGGATGGCGCCCCGCTCCAGATGGAGGCGGATGTTATCGCGCAGCACGATCGGGCCGGTGTACCATACTCCGGCCGGGACGCGCAGCGTGCCGCCGCCCGCTGCTGCGAGGTGGTCGATGGCCGCCGCGAAGGCGTCGGTGGAGAGCCGCTCGCCGCTGGCATCGCCCCCGAAGTCGGCGATGCTGACCGCCCGGTCGGGGAATTGCGGCACGGCGAGCCGCGGCATGTCGAAGGGCAGCTCCTTATATAAATAGTCGAAGCGGTCGGATGCGGGAGCCGGGTTTTCCGTGGGGGTTCCCGCCTGGGTTGTCTGCGCCAGCAGCGCCGCGAGGCTGCAAAGCAGGGTCGTGATCGGTCGGTTCATGGCTACTCTCCTAAGTAATAAGACGGTACGGGCGACTGGGGGTATCCCTGGCTGCGCTCCGCGACGTAGCTGCGGTAGACGGGGTCCTGCATCAGCGTCACGCGGCGGTCGGCGGCGGGCCGGTTCGTGGAGTAGATGCGCAGCTCCCCGTCGAGGGCCGTTACGATCTCCTCGCGCCAGTCGCCCCGGATGTCGCCGATCAGCTGGATCGCGCCTTCGATGCCGGCGGCCAGTTCCGTTGCGGGCCACTTCACGATCCGGTCGCCGACGACGGTTTCGCGCACCTTGTCGCCGTCCCACCAGACCCAGTTGCGGCAGCCCGGAATCTTTTCGGCAGGCAGCCTGCGCCCCTGTGCCGTGAGCAGGTAGCGCGTGTCCCTGCCCGCCTTGCGATCCTCGGCCGCAAAGCACTCCAGCCCCGGATGCGAGGGGTCGATGTCGGCCACCATGCCGTCGCCCACGTGGGTGGTCGGGTGGCCGATGTTCCAGACCGGACGGCCCGTGGCCGCGTCCACGCAGCAGACGCCGCGGCCGTCGTCGTGCCACACCTCGCCGCAGAGGAAGACCTCCATGCCCGGACGCGCCGGGTCGAGATCCGTCAGATAGGTTTTGTCGGGGTGGCCGATGCCCGCCGACCAGAGCAGCGTGCCGTTGTCGTCGAGCATGCAGCCGCCGAGCAGGATTTCGTCGCGGCCGTCGCCGTCCACGTCGCCCGCAACCATATTGTGTGCGCCCTGGCTGCGCACGACGGGGTTCTCCTCGTCGCCGTCCCAGCGCCAGAGGTGACGCAGCTTGCCCGCGTGCAGCTCCCACGCATCGCAGAGCATTGCCCGATAGGTCCCTCTTGCCGTAATGATCGCCGGGCTCTTTCCGTCGAGGTAGGCCATGCCGATCTGGTTGCGGTTCTGCCGGTTCAGGTCGCCCAGCCGCGCCGTCCGCCCCGGCCACGGGGCGCGGGCGATCTCGCGGCCCGTCATGCCGTCGAGCACCACCAGATACTCCGCGCCCGACGCCACGCGGTGACGCTCGTTGCGTTTGCCGTCGGGGCAGATGCGCATCGCCACCTCGGCCTTGCCGTCGCCGTCGAAGTCGTAGACGACCATCGGCGAGTACCAGATGCCCGGCTCGACGCCCTCGCCCAGCTCATAATCCCACAAGTTGGTCCCGTCGCTGAGGTAGGCCGAGACGGTGTACTCGGCGTCGAAGTGCCTACCCTGCACGCCGGGATCGACGTTGGTGTCGGGCGTGCGGACCACGAAATCGTACTCCCCGTCGCCGTTCAGATCGCCCACGCCCAGCTTGCCGATCCGGCCGCGAACGGGGATCGAGACGTAGGACGGAGCGGTTTTCAGCGTCCGGACATCGACCCGGACGGTGTTCGATGCGGGCAGTTTCCGGTCGTCGTAGCACGGTTCCACCCAGTATTCGGCCGCGGCATCGGCCACGGGTTCCGTGTCGACGAAGTCGCACGTTTTGGTCGCGGGACGGCGGTTGAGCACTTCGGTCGCCCCCTTCGCGCGGCGGTAGACGTTGAAGCCGATGCCTGGATGGTCCCCGGCGAGCAGCCGCCAGCTCAGGTAAACTCCCTTGCCGTCCTCGGACAGGCGTGCCGTGAGCGAGCGGCCCAGCTTTTCGGCGACGCGCTCGGTGGCATACCCCTCGACTGGCGCTTTGGCCGCGTGGCTCGGGGCGAGGATTTCGTAGTTGTAGGCTCTTTCGCGCGGGTCCTGGGCCGCAGCGGAGCCGGCGACGGCGAACAGCGCCGTCAGCAGAAGCAGTTTTTTCATGGTATTTTCAGGTCGGTTATTTGCCCAGTTCGAGACAGCCCATGATAAAGGGCCCGGTGGCTTTGGCGTCGTTGTCGCGCATGCGCTCGCCGATGTAGTATTCGAAGCTGCCGTCGCGGTAGGGGTGGCCTCCCAGCCCGCCCACGGCGCAGCAGCGCGTGAGGGTGAGCGTGCCGTCGGCATTTTCGCCCAGCAGCTTGCGGCGGATGCCCTCGAACGCCTTTTCGGCGTATTGGCGGTAGGAGGCGTCGAGATAGCCCTTGTTCACGGCTTTGGCGTAGGCGTACATGAGCTGCGCCGTGACGGAAGCCTCCGGGAAGTTGCCTTTGCGCGTCGGGCAGTCGAGGACCTGATACCACAGCCCGGCTTTGTCCTGATAACGGGGCAGCGCGTCGGCCAGCCCCTGCACGAGCGAGATTACGTAGGTCCGGTCGGGATGGTCTTCGGGGATGAAGTCGAGGTTGTCGACCAGCGCCATGAACCACCAGCCGATCGAACGGCCCCAGAAGTTGGGCGAATGCCCCGTCTCGGGGTCGGCCCAGCGCTGCGTGCGGCTCTCGTCCCAGGCGTGGTAATAAAGACCCGTGACGGGGTCGTAGGTGTGCTCGTGGCACAGCCTGATCTGCCGGACGGCTTCGTCGATCCACTCCGGCTGGCCGAACTCCGCGCCGTACTGCGCCAGGAAGGGCGAACACATGTAGAGACCGTCGAGCCAGATCTGGTGCTGGTAGATCAGCTTGTGCCAGTAGGCCCCGTCGCACGTGCGCGGATGGCGGCGCATCTGCCCCGCGAGGCGGTCCATCGCCTTGCGGTATTTCTCCTTGCCCGTTTGGCGGTAGCAGTCGAAGAGTACTTTGCCCGGGTTGATGAAGTCGAGGTTGTAGGAGGCGAGGTCATAGCGGTGGATCTCCCCCGCGTCGTCGATGATCGAATCGGCCCAGCGCTCCACGTAGTCGAAGTAGCGGCGGTCGCCCGTCGCTTTCCACATACGGAGCATGGCGCAGCAGCCCACGCCCTGCGCATAGCCGAAGAAGAGACGCTTGCCGTGGTCGAGCTGCCACGCCTCGGGGAAGCGGCGCATCTCCGAGTCGGCGAACCAGCGGGCGTAGCTCTCCGCAGCCCACGTATCGGTGCGGAAAGGCACGGCGGGAAGCCCCGCGCCGTTGGAAAGGTTCACGCGAATCCACTTGCCCCAGCCGTAACGCACGGCGACGGGTTCGGGGACCTGCTCGGCCGTGAGGCGCACCTCGTCGCCCGCGACGACGGCCCGTGCGGGGTAGAAGCGGCGGTCCGCGCCGGCAACGAGGAAGCCGATCACCGAATCCCCGTCCGCGGGGTGGAGGCTGTCCTCGGCGTTGGCAAACTTCACCACCAGAGCATTGCCCTCGCGGCGCGTGGAGAGCAGGTAGGGGCTTTCGCAGGGGATGTCGCGTCCGTAGTCACGGTTGAGCGCCCAGCGGGCAAGCCGCTCGCCGGGAATCTGCTTGTTGCGGGGGTGAATATCGGTCGAGTCGCCCGCATCGGTGATGACGGCCATGCCCGTATGGCGCACCGCGCGCCAGGTGCGGAACTGCGCGTCGCGGATGGCGGCGGGCTGCCCGTAGTGGGGTGCGATCTGCACGAAGTAGAAGGGCATGTCGGGCGCTCCGAACGCCTTGCGCCACGCCTCGATCAGGTTGGTGAAGACCTGCTGGTACTTCTCCGCGCGCACCGAGTTCGATTCGCCCTGATACCATACGCACCCCTTGACGGTGTAGGGGCAGATCGGACGGATCATGCCGTTCCAGAGCGTGGCGGGTATCTTGCACCAGTCCTTTTCGCGTTTGATCTTCGCGGGGGCGAACTCCGCGCGCACGTCGTCGTAGAGCGGGTTGCGGGCCATGACCGCCATCGGGGTCCACGATTCGGCGTGCGTGCCGCCCCAGGTGGCCTGGATAAGGCCGACGGGCTGTCGGAGCTGTTCGTGCAGTTCGCGGCCGAAGACGAAGCCCACGGCCGAGAACTCCCTGATATTATCGGGGGTGCAGACCACCCAGCGCCCCTCGCAGTCGTCCATTTCGCCGTCGGGGGCCAGCTGGTGCTCGACACGGAACAGGCGCAGGTTGTCGAACGCGGCGCGCCGCATCTGTTCGTCGTAATCGACCATGCCGGTCTTCCACTTGGTTTTGGGGTCGCGGGCCGTCGGGAACTCCATGTTCGACTGACCCGAGCAGAGCCACACTTCGCCGATCAGAATGTTGCGGATGACGACGGTGTCCTGCCCGCAAACGGTCAGCTGCTGCCCGGTCGATGCGGCGGGCGTTTGGAGCGTGAGCCGCCAGCGGCCGTCGCGGCCGGCGACGGTGCGGTAAATATGTCCGTCCCACGAGGGGACGACGGCGATTTTCTCTTTGGGATCGGCTTTGCCCCAGATGTTGATGCGGGTCTGCTGTTGCAGCACCAGATTGTCGGAGAATACCGCGGGCATCTTGACGGCGGCATCGGCCGGGGCCGTCGCTGCCAGCAGCAGCGCCAGGGCGGAAAGGAAGCGTTTCATAGGTAAGTAGTTCGGGTTTGGTTCTGCACAAAATTAGGAATCGCTCCCGAAGAATCATAACACTCAGCCTAACAACATCATTTGGAGCAGTATAAAATCAGAATGCGGACCGGGCCTCGTGTTCGGCGAAAGGCGCAAAACAGGGCTTTTTAGGGTATTATACGCCGGTTTGTAGACGATCGGAGAGGCGGTGACGCGGTGTCAAAACAGCGGGTTTTCGGTCTCCGACCGGCGTCATGTCCCGGGCCCGGTGTGGGGCGTCGGAACGGGGCTGGTAGGCGGTTTGAAAAATTTTTGTTACATTTGCCCGAATTTTTAATCCAAAATACGATGGCATACAACTTATTGAAAGGAAAGAAGGGCCTGATCTTCGGGGCGCTCAACGAACAGTCGATCGCTTGGAAAGTGGCCGAACGCGCCGTGGAAGAGGGCGCCGAGATCGTCCTGACGAATACTGCCGTATCGATCCGCATGGGAACCATCAGCAAGCTGGCTGAAAAATGCAATACGATCGTCATTCCGGCCGACGCCACCAGCGTGGCCGATCTGGAGAATCTGATCGACAAGACGATGGAACATTTCGGGGGCAAGTTCGATTTCATGCTCCACTCCATCGGCATGTCGCCCAATGTCCGCAAGGGGCGCACCTATGACGACCTGGATTACGACTACCTGCAGAAGACGCTCGACATCTCGGCCATCTCGTTCCACAAGGCGATCCAGGTGGCCCGCCGCCGCGACGCCATCAACGACTGGGGTTCGATCGTGGCCCTGTCGTACATCGCCGCGCAGCGCACGCTTTACGGCTACAACGACATGGCCGACGCCAAGGCGCTGCTCGAATCGATCGCCCGCAGCTTTGGCTACATCTACGGCCGCGAGAAGCACGTGCGCATCAACACCGTCTCGCAGTCGCCGACCCCGACCACGGCGGGCAGCGGCGTGCTGGGCATGGGCGATCTGATGTCGTTCGCCGAGAACATGTCCCCGCTGGGCAACGCTTCGGCGACGGACTGCGCCGACTACGTGCTGACGCTCTTCTCCGACCTGACGCGCAAGGTGACCATGCAGAACCTCTACCACGACGGCGGCTTCTCGTCGATGGGTATGTCGCGCCGCGCCATGCGCACCTACGAGAAGGGGATGCGCTTCGAGGACGTGCACGCGAACCAGTTCCCGTTCGGAGCACCGGAGGAGCAGTAATTTTTGGTTTGACGGGCTGATTAAGGGCGGAAGCGTTGTGCTTCCGCTTTTTTTGTGGCTCTATTGCGTCGCCCGTTTACCGACCTCACCGTTTGCTCGCTGTTCCCTCACCGTTCCAAGTCCGGCGTCTGCGCCGCAGATGTTGAATAAGAGAAATTCGGGCGGCAGCCTGCGGAGGAACGCTAATGCGGGCCTCCGCTGCCTAAGGCTGCGGCCCGCCGGCTAAAGCCGCAAAACACCGCGATCGGAATCGGGATAATGCGAACGCAAACCCAAAGACCGATCGGGCGACCTCTGCCGAAAATCCGGCAATTCCCGCTTCCGGCATCCGGTGAAAATATTCGTCCGCGCGATGAAAAAAACAGTCCGGAAATTTGTTTTTGTCCGGAACTTTTCGTTACCTTTGTCCGAGTTCTGAAATTGGTTAACCACTTTGGTAAACCAGATTGGTTTACCAAAAAACCGGTTTCAGCCGTGGCCAACCGCCACACAACCAACTGACTAAACCTAATAACTTAAAACTGCTTATGGCTAAGAATTACCTTCTTAAGTCGTTGCTGACCCTATCGGCCCTGCTGATCTGCGCAGCGACAGCCTTCGCGCAGAAACACACCGTCAAAGGTGTCGTTTCCGACGATCAGGGACCGCTGGTAGGCGTTACCGTCGTTACGAAGGACCCCCCCCCGACCGGTACGGCCACGGGTATCGACGGCTCCTATTCGATCTCCGTGCCGGAGGGTAACACGGTGCTTGTCTTTACCTACGTCGGTTACCGCAAAGTCGAAGTTCCCGTCGGTCAGCAGACCGTCATCGACGTGAAGATGGAGCCGGAGGCTTCGACCCTCGACGAGGTGGTCGTGGTGGGTTACGGCACGCAGATGAAGTCGCACCTGACGGGTTCAATCTCGAAGATCGGCGGCGACGTTTTGGCCGACCGTCCCGTTTCGGACATCACCACCGCCCTGCAAGGGCAGATTTCGGGTCTGAACATCAACAACGTCACCTCTGAGGTCGGCGTGGCCCCGACGATCCGCGTGCGCGGTACGGGCTCGATCTCGGCCGACAGCGCCCCGCTGGTCATCGTCGACGGATTTCCCGTGCCCGACGGCTTGCAGGACCTGAACCCCTCCGACGTCAAATCGATCGAAATTCTGAAGGACGCCGCCTCGGCGGCCATCTACGGTTCGCGCGCGGCCAACGGCGTGATCATGGTCACCACCAAGAGCGGCACGGCCGACAAGGCGAAATACTCCGTGAAGTTCTCGCAGGGTCTCAAGTGGGCCTACGAGCTGCATGACCTGCTGACCACCACCGAGCACCTGCACCTGTTGGAGTGGCAGGAGTCGGTGGGCGCGATGGGTTCGAACTTCGTGCCGGCGGCCAACTACCGCGCCGCTTCGTGGATCGAGCAGAACATCGGCTCGACCGACTGGCAGAAGGAGGCGCTGCGCGACCTGGCGGGCATCACCAACGTCCAGTTCTCGCTCACGGGCGGCAAGAAGTCGTTCCGCTACTACGCCTCGGGAGCCTACACGAAGGATCAGGGCATCATGCTCCAGAACGAGGTGCAGAAGGTCAACTTCCGCACGAAGATGGACGTCGACCTGTCGAAAGCGGTGAAGTTCGGCGTGAATTTGGCCGGAACCTACCAGAAGGCGTCGCGTCCCAAGAACAACTTCATCGACTTCTACCGCACGCCCTCGTTCCTGCCCGTCTACCACAACGACTGGACCTCGGCGCTGACGGGCTACACGGGATTCGCCCGCGGCAGCCACTTCAACGACATCTCCACGCCGACGCGTCCTACCGACGGGGTGAACCCCGAGTGGGAGACGGCCAAACCCTTCCAGTCGGCCAACAACAACCCCCGCAGCGTCATGTCGAACACCAAGCGCTGGAACGAGTCCTTCTCGGGGCAGGGGAACATCTACCTCACGGCGGACCTTGCGAAGGGGTTGCAGTTCAAGACTTCGAACGGCTTCAACGTCCGCTACTCGCCGCAGTACTACTTCGCCCGGCAGAACGCCACCAAGGACGGCGAGGCCAGCAACGCGACCTTCTTCAGCACGCTGTACGTCGATCTGCTGACGGAAAACACGCTCGACTGGCATCGCACCTTCGGCCGCCACGACATCGAGGCGCTGGTCGGCTACACGGCCGAGACGACCCGCGTGCAGCGCGTGGCGCTGACCGGTACGGGCTTCCCGACCGACGACATCGAGACGCTGAACGCCGCCACGGTCTTCAACCTCGCCTCGTCGAACAACGGCAACGGCGCCGGAACGGGTACGTTCCGCTACCCGGACGTGGTGTTGCAGTCGTTCCTGGCGCGCGTGAACTACGCCTTCGACAACCGCTACCTGCTTTCGGCCTCGATTCGTCTGGACTCCTCGTCGCTCTTCGCCGGCGGCCACCGCAACGCGTGGTTCCCCTCGGTGGCGGTGGGCTGGCGCATCTCCGAGGAGGAGTTCCTCAAGGGGAAACACGGTCTTTCGAACCTCAAGCTGCGCGCCTCGTACGGCGTGACGGGTAACAACCGTATCGACTACAACGCCGCGCTGGAGGTCTACGAGAGCCAGAACTACGTGCTGGGCGACGGAACCGGAACGCTCCAGCCGGGCGTGGCTCCGGCCGCCGTGCTGGCCAACCGCGACATCACGTGGGAGCAGACCGACGAGTTCAACTTCGGTCTCGACGCGGGATTCGTCGACAACCGCATCAACCTCACGCTGGACGCCTACTACTCCGAGACGCGCGCCCTATTGTTCGCGCAGCCCATGCAGTCGTTCACCGGCTACACGAAGCACTGGAACAACATCGGCCGCGTGCGCAACGCGGGCGTCGAACTCCAGCTGGACACCTACAACTTCCGCTCGAAGCGTTTCAGCTGGGAGACCTCGGTCAACTTCTCGCTTTCGCGCAACAAGCTGCTCGAGATCGGCGGCGAGAAGCAGGTCATCACGCAGGGCGAACGCTCGGAGAGCTACCTGGCGCGCGTGGGTGATCCGCTTATCCAGTACTACGGCTTCAAGGCCATCGGCGTCTGGAACTCTTTGGAGGAGATCGAGGCCAATCCCCACTTCTCGACCGACGTGCCGGGCGGTCTGCGCATCCTCGACTACGACGGCAACGGGGTGCTGAACGACGACGACCGCATGCCGCTGGGCAATCCCTATCCGTCGTTCACCTACGGCATGACCAACACGTTCAAGATCGGAGACTTCGACCTTTCGTTCCTCATCCAGGGCGTGCAGGGCGTGACGGTCTTCAACGGCGACATCTACTACAACGAGACCATGCGCTACAACAAGGCCTACATCAAGGACCGCTGGCTCTCGGCCGACAACCCGGGCAGCGGGAAGACCCCCTACGAGAAACTGGGAACCGACATGATGCTCACCGACTACGGCCTGCAGGACGCTTCGTACGTCTGTCTGCGCAACCTGACCGTGGGCTACACCTTCCCCAAGCGCATCGCCAACAAGCTGCACCTGAGCGGGCTGCGCATCTACGCTTCGGGCAACAACCTCTTCTACATCTGGAGCGACGACTACAAGGGCATCAACCCCGAGTCGCGCATGACTTCGGGCAGCTACGCCAACCCGATGGTGGCCGGATACCAGCGCGGCGGCTTCCCCCTCACCTCGACCGTGACCTTCGGTATCGATCTTAACTTCTAAAACGCGACGCCATGAAACTGCTGAAATACCTTCTTCCGATCGTTGCGGCCGCCGGGCTCGTCGCCTGCGAGATGGACCGCGAAGTCTACTCCGAGCCGGGGGTCGACGGCTACGTCAAGGACGCCGCCGGCGTCAACAGCCTGCTGATGGGCGCTTACGGCTCGATGCACGACGTGCTCTACTACGAGTGGGCGATGACCGAGCTGCGTTCGGACAATACGCGCATGCGCATCAACAACTCCTCCTCGTCGGAGACCAAGCTCATCGAGCAGCTCGACCAGAATACCGTGCTGAGCGCCCATGCGTGGGTCGACCGCTACTGGACGGCGGCCTACCACGCGATCGCCTGCACCAACGACGTGATCGCCGGGGTCGGCGTGGTCGACGATCCGACGCTCCGGGCGCAGTACGAGGGCGAGGCGCGCTTCCTCAGGGCGCTCAACTACTTCAACCTGGTGCGTCTGTGGGGCCCGGTCTTCAAGGTCACCCGCAAGCTCTCCCCCGAAGAGTCGCGCGTGATGCAGCGCACCTCGTCCGACGAGATCTACGCCCTGATCGAGGAGGACCTGACGGGGATCGTCGACGGGCAGATGCTTCCCGAGAGTTACCCCGCGGCCGACCGGGGCCGGGCGACCCTGCTGGCCGCCAAGGCGCTGCTGGCTAAAGTCTACATGACCTATTACGCCCCCGGTGAGGCGCCCTACGCCGCCGCGAAGCAGCTGCTTGCGGAGGTGATCGCCGCGGCGGGCAATCCGCAGAGCGGTCAGGACCTCGTCCCCTACGAAGAGGTCTTCTCGATCCGCAACGAGATGAACCCCGAAATCCTCTTCGCCGTGCGCTATACGGCGGGCAACAAGGGGCTGGGTTCGCCGTTCGGCGGCCTGTTCGGCCCGCTCAACAACGGCGGCAACGTCATCATCGGCTCGCCCAAGCACTACAACTACCCCTCGGACGACCTGGTGTCGGTCTTCAAGAAGAATCCCGACGACAAGCGCATCGCGGTCAGCTTCTCGGAGCGCTACTGGAACGAAACGACCGACAAGTGGGTCATGGCCCGCTACGTGACCAAGTACCTCTCGCCCGTGCTCACGGAGTACGACGGGGAGAACGACTGGCCGGTCATCCGGCTGGGCGACGTGCTGCTGCTCTACGCCGAGGCCGTGGCCGAGAGCGAGGGTACGCCCACGCCCGAGGCGGTCAGATACCTCAACATGACGCGCGAGCGGGCCGGCATCCCGGCTTATGCGCCGACGGACTTCGGGTCGATGACCCAGTTCCGCGCGGCCCTGCGCGAGGAGCGCCGCCTGGAGCTGGCGTTCGAGAACCAGCGCTTCTTCGATCTCAAACGCTGGGGCATCGCCACCGAGACCATCAACACGTACCTGCTCGAAAAAGAGAGCACGTTCTACTCGGCCTACGGCTATGTGAAGGCGATCCAGGAGTGGCAGACCGCGCTGCCCATCCCGCTTTCGGTCATCAACATCAACCCCGACGTGGCACAGAACGTCGGTTACTAATCGATTCCGCCTTATGAAAAGTCTGAAAAACCATATCCGGGGCCTTGCCGCCGCCTGCCTCGTGGCAGCCGGTGCGGGCTGCGCCGACACCTACGTCGAGGAGTACGTGCCCCAGGCCCCCGTGATCGAGTCGTTCACTCCCACCGAGGCCCTCTCGGGCAACGATACGCCCATCGTCATCACGGGACAGCACCTGCAGGCCGTCTCCGCCGCCACGATCGGCGGCCGCGAGGTGACCATCCTCGAACGCGTCTCCAACACGCGCATGACCATCGTGGCGACCAAAGAGGCGCGCACGGGTAAGATCGTGCTGACCAACTCGGTCGGCCGCACCGAATCGGCGGGGACGCTGACCGTCAATTTCCCCGTGCCGAAAATCCGCGTCGAAGAGCTGCCGGAGAAGACCGACATGTTCGGCTCCCTGACGCTCAAGGGCGAATACATGGCCGTCATCCGCACGGTGATCTTGACGCCCGAGGGCGCTTCGGAGGGGCGCGAGGCGGAGATTCTGAGCCAGGACGCCGCCGAGGTGGTCGTCCGCGTGCCCTATGTCGAGACCGAGCGCGCGAAGATTACGCTGCGCTACATGGAGGCCGACGACGAGGTGGAGACCCCGCTGGCCGAGGCTCCCGAGATCGGGATCGTGCGGCTGGTTCCCACGCCCGACGCGCTGGCGTTCGACCGCCTGATCGTGGGCCGCATCACCACGCTCACGGGCACAAACCTCGACCAGATCACCGCCGTCAAGGTGGGCGGCGTCGAGGCCAACATCGCCCGTCAGAGCGCTGCGGAGCTGCGGTTCACCGTACCGATGGTCGACGGCTTCGTCGAGGGCGAGCAGAACGCCACGAGCCTTGCGATCGACTACTTCGACGACTTCGAATCGAAGACCCTGCGCGAGACGATCCCCGCCACGGTGCTGCGGATGAAGATCTGGGAGGGGATCACCACCTTCTGCCAGAACTACGGCTGTCAGCGGCTGGAGAGCTTCTTCTCGCCCGAGACCGGCGTGGTCTACCACAACAACCGCTGGCGCACGGAGGTCGATCCCGTCTCCTACGCCAAGCTGGGCGCCACCTGCTCGAAGAACAACATCCCGAGCGTGACGGAGGCCGAATACAACTCGGTCAACCCCTACTTCTTCTTCAACGGCAACACCGGAACGCAGGGCACGGCCAACTACTGCACCCTGCAGATCAACTCGCCGGCAGGCTCGAGCGGTCAGCTCAAGAACTTCTCGTTCGAGAATAACTCCAACAGCGCCTACCGCCTGCTGCCCGGCAACGGCTACGGCACGCCCGCGCTGACGTTCCGCTACCTCGATCCGGCGGCTCCCAACGAGCAGGCGCTGGCCGACCGCGTGCGGCGGCTCGATTTCGAGGTGATCGACGAAACGACTTTCCCGATCGACCTGGAGCAGAAGACCGTGGCGGGCATCAACCTGAAGACCCCGACCGGCAGCTCGAACAGCAGCGTGTGGGCGCCGAACGCCTTCACACCCGGCGTCGAGTCGCTCGACACGCCCGTCGATGCCGTCCTGCTGGTGCTCTACTACAACCACAAGGGGATGACCGAGGACGCGCTCTCGAACGTTAAGCGGATCGGCTTCGTGCACATCGTCTCGGCCAACTACCGCCCGCTGAACGGCGTGGCCCCGGCCCTGAGCGACGTTACGTACAACGTCTACTGGCAGAAAGAGGACTACAAATACTAAAAACCGCAAACGCAATGAACCTCAAGATAAAAAGATTTCCGATTCTCGCGGCGCTGGCCGTCGGTGCGGCGCTTCTGGCGGGCGGCTGCGACGACCGCGGCGGATTCATCGATGCGTCGGACGCCCGGCATATTCCCGCCGTCAACCCCGCGACCCTCTCGCCGCTGTCGAACGAGAGCGGCTCGGTGAAGGCCTACGTCGGAACCGAAGTGACGGCCGAGGGCTTCAACCTCGACCGGGTAGGCGCCGTTACGATGGACGATCAGCCGACCGAGCTCACCGGGCAGACTATCAAGCAGATCAAGTTCCGGATTCCGGCGCTCGACTATGCGCAGAACGACCTGCCCTATGCCGTCAAGCTGAAGGTATTCGATCTGGACGGAGCCGTGATCTTCGATTACGACTACTTCGTGACCATTCCGGTAACCGATGCGCTCATCTCGGGTTACGAACCCAAAGAGGGGTGCGTGGGCGACGAGGTGACCCTGACGGGCCGCAACCTCGAGCAGATCACGCGCGTGCATTTCGGGACGCAGACCGTCGAGGCGGCCGACTTTACGGAGCACGCCGCGGCGACGGTGAAGTTCCTCGTTCCGGCGGGCGACTACACCCCGGGCGACAATGCGGTGGCCATCGCCGCGGAGTGGGGCACGAACCGGATCGACGTGACGGGCGACGAACCCTTCACGCTGCACATTCCGCGCTTCGATGCCCTCCAAGCGCAGACGCAGCCCGCCGTGCTGGGCGATGAACTGACGCTCACGGGTGCGAACCTCGACCGCATCACGGCGGTGCTGTGGGGCGAAGAGGAACTGAGCATCGTGGCGCAGAGCGCCGAAGCGATGACCGTCCGTTTCCCCGCGACCATCGAGGAGGCGACGCCTGCCGTGCAGACCCGGGCGCTGACGGCCCGCTACGGCGAGCCTGCGCAAAGCGTGACCCTCGCGGCGGCCTGGCAGCTCGATACGACCCACTCGCAGGAGGTGCTCATTCCGGCGGCCACGTCGATGACGGCCGAGGACGGCGGTGCGGACAACAGGTTCTATCTGGCCAAGACCGTGACCGTGGCAGGTGAGAACCTGACGGCGGTCGAGGCGATCGAACTGCGTTACAACGACGGCGAGGAGCGCCGCGTGGCGGCCGCGCTCGCCGGGGATGCGTCGGATGCGCAGCTGCGCTTCGTCGTACCCGACGGGGTGACGTTCTCCGAGGCGACCGTCGTGAACGTCGCGGCCATCTACAACGGCGGCGACGCGGCCGACTTCGGCACGGCGAAAGTCTATCCGTTCTATTGCTACAAGGACCTTCGGATCGGGTTGGGATCGAACTCGAAGAGCACCTATCCCGACTTCAACCGCGAGCACGCCTTCTTCCTGCCCGACGACGGCGAGGTCATTTCGGCCGATGCGTGGTACGAGAACGGGATCGATCCCTACGCCAAGAGCGGTTCGAACTCGCTGATCGCGGGTGCGCAAAAGCTCGCGGCGGGGACCGATGCGGCCTCCTACTACGGGGTGAAGCCCTACCTGTTCTTCTCCGCGTCGTCGAGCAACAAGCTGGCGCTGAACTCCCCGGCCAACTCCTCCTCGCAGCTCAAGAACCACTTCTACGGCGATTCGAAGACGGCCCTGCCGTCGGCCTACGGCACGCCGATCTTCTACTTCCGCGTGATGACCGACGACGACGCCCTGAAAGCCGCCATCGCGGACGGCTCCGTGGAGAGCGTTACCGGATACGGCAAGCCGGGCGGTTCGGCCGCACCGGCGATGGCCGCTGCGGAATCGTCGAGCGCCTGGATCGCGGGCAGCGTGATCGTGGTGCAGTATATCAACCATGCGCACGGGCTGGCGGGCGGAAAACCCGCCTCCGCGGAGGATGTCCGCCGTCAGGGCTTCCTCTACGTGCGGGAGGTCACCTGCGCCGATCCGGCGACCGGACAGGCCGTGGCCGACCGCTCGGGCCATATCCGCTTCGACTTCTACTGGTCGAAGACGATCAACGAATAACTGACGGTTTTAAGTTAGTAATTGGGGACGCCGAAGGAACGCTGCCGCCCGTGCGGGCGGCGGCGCTTCCCGAAGCGTAAAAAACGAAACACGATGCGAAAAATCCTGTTGGCCGCGCTGCTGCTGGTCCAGACCGTAGGGTGCTCGGGGAGCGACTTCACGATTCCCGATCCCGTGACGCCTCCCGCGCCCGAGAAGCCCGAGGAGCCCGAGAAGCCGGTCGTGCAGCCGGTGAAATACGTGGCTTCGGCCGCCGAACTGAAAGCGCTCGGAACGCTTGCGGCAGGCACGGTGGTCGTCTGGCGCGACGGAAGCTACGCCGACGTGCAGGCCGAGCTGCGCGGTGCGGGCACGGCGGAGAATCCCGTTCAGTTGCGCGCCGAGACGCCGGGCGGCGTCCGTTTTACGGGTAAGTCGCGCCTGAACCTGGCGGGCGAACACCTCGTCGTGAGCGGCCTTTGGTGGCGCGACCCCGTGCCGGTCGGCGGCAAGGCGGTGGTGACCTTTGCCAAAGGGTCGGCGGCGTGCGTGCTGCGCGACTGCGCCATCACGGGCGACAACACCCCGGAGGATGCAGCGACCGACACGAAATGGGTGTCGCTCTACGGCTCGGAAAACTCGGTCGTGGAGTGCACCTTCCGCGACAAGCGCAACATCGGCTGCCTCTTGGTCGTCTGGCTCGAAACGGGTACGACGCCCCGCCACCGGATCGCGGGCAACAGCTTCTCGCGCCCGGTGAGCCTCTACGGGAGCGACGGCAAGGCCATCAACGGGCAGGAGACGATCCGCATCGGTACGAGCGACTTTTCGATGCAGCAGGCCGCCTGCACCGTCGAGGAGAACTACTTCTACCACTGCCACGGCGAGCAGGCCGAGATCGTCTCGAACAAGTCGTGCGGCAACCTCTACCGCCGCAACCTCTTCGTCGAGTGCCGCGGAACGCTCACCATGCGCCACGGCAACGGCTGCACCGTAACGGGCAACTACTTCTTCGGCAACGGCATGGACGGCACGGGCGGCGTACGGCTGATCGGCGAGGATCATACGGTCGAATACAACTACTTCGAGGGGCTGGCCGGCACCGGCTACCGCACGGCGATTTGCCTGGTGCGGGGCCAGCAGTCGCCCGCGCTGAGCGGCTATTTCCAGGTGAAGAACGCGCAGGTGCGCAACAACACGATCTTCGACTGCAAGTACGCCTTCAACGTCAACTACGCCTCCTCCGGCAGCGATCAGGTGATGCCCGTCGTGGGGACGACTATCGCCGACAACACCGTCGTCTCCTCGATGGTGGCGTGCGCGGCGACGCCCGCGCCTCAGATCGCGTGGCGCGACAACGTGCTTTACGACTGCAAACAGAGCGGCCTCACGCTCCCCGCCGCAACGTCCGCTCCTGCCAAACCCGACGTGGCGGCGGCCGTCGAGGCGATCCGCAGCGGGGCGGGCTGCGCGTGGAAAACCGAATAACCTTAGAACCATGAGAAACCTGAAACTGATATTGGGAGCCGCTGCGGCGCTGTTGCTGACCATGCCGGCTGCGGCCCGCGAATACCGCGTAACGCTTGGGGCGGTGGCCGAAACGCTTCGCACGGCGCAGCCGGGCGACCGGATTGTCGTCGAGGACGGTACCTATACCGATATGGAGCTGCGCTGGTCGGGCGCGGGCGCCGAAGAACGCCCCGTCGTGATCGAGGCGGCAACGCCGGGCGGCGTGGTGATCGGCGGCGCTTCGACGCTCCGCTTCGCGGGCAAGTGGATCGAGATCCGCGGCCTGCACTTCCGCGACGGATACGCCCCGTCGGGCGCGGTGATCGAATTCCGCAACGGCCGGGAGGTGGCCGAGGACTGCCGCCTGACGGAGTGCGCGGTGGATAACTACAACCCCGCGCGGCGCGATGCGGCGTACAGCTACGTGCTGCTCTACGGCCGCCGCAACCGCGTGGACCATTGCACGCTGACAGGCAAGCTAAATCTGGGCGTCACGCTGATCGTGATGCTCAACGAGGAACGTTCGCAGCGGAATCATCACCGCATCGACCACAACTGGTTCGGACCGCGGCCCGTCTACGGCTCGAACGGGGCGGAGACCATCCGCGTCGGAACCTCGCAGCAGGCCTACACCTCCTCGAACACGCTGATCGAAGAGAACCTCTTCGACCGCTGCGACGGCGAGGTGGAGGTGGTGTCGATCAAATCGAGCGACAACGTGATCCGCCGCAATGTCTTCTTCGAATCGCAGGGCGTGCTGGCGCTGCGCCACGGCGACCGGAACCGGGTGGAGGGGAACCTCTTCATCGGCAACGGCATCCGCAACACGGGCGGCATCCGCATCGTCAACGCCGGGCATACCGTCGTGGGCAACACGCTCGTCGGGCTGGCCGGCACACGCTTCTTCTCGGCGCTGGCGGTGATGAACGCCGTGCCCAATTCGCTGCCCAACCGCTACTGTCTGGTCGAGGACGTCGCCATCACGGACAATACCTTCATCGACTGTTCCAACATCGAGTTCGGCACGGGCCGCGATCTGGAGCGCACGCTGGCGCCCGAACGGGTCCTATTCGCCCGCAATACGATCGTCAACCGGAAGCTCGAAGCCCCCTACATCGCCGTGGACCGCACCGACGGCTTCACCTTCCGCGACAACCGGGTCCGCCTGGCGGGCGACTATGCTTCCGAGGGCTTCGAGACCGTGACCCCGCAGCTGCCCGTGCTGCCGGCCGAGGCGCGGTTGCGCGCCGGAAAGGGCGCGTCGTGGTATGCGCCGCGCAGCGAGGTGCGCAACCCGGTCGAGCGGATTTACACGGTCCGCTCCGGGGAGGACCTGCCTGCCGTGGTCGACCGGGCCGAACCGGGTTCGGTGATCGAGCTGACGGATGCGGGCGGCGACTATCCGATTGCGCGGGCGATGGTGGTGCGCGTGCCGCTCACCATCCGTGCCGTCGGGAACGGTGCGCGCCCCGTGGTGCGTTTCAACGGCCGCAAGGGCGACAACATGGTGACCATCGCCAACGGCGGCGAACTGCATATCGCGGGCATCGCCTTCTCGGGCGTGCTGGAGGACGGCAAGGCGCTGGCCAAGGCGGGTATTTCGACGGCGCAGGAGATGATCCGGCCCTACAGCCTCTCGATCGACAACTGCGAGTTCGCGGACTTCGGCGAGGGCGGCTTCTTCGCCGTCAAGGGGACGCAGGCGACCTTCGCCGGGCGGGTCGAGATCCGCAATTCGCTGTTCCGCAACCTCTCGGGCGATGCGATCAACTACGCCGCCGAGCGCGAGGACAAGGGGCGTTACAATGCCGACGATATGGTGATCGAAAACTGTGCGTTCTACCGTATTCTGGGCCTTCCGATCAACATCTACCGCGGCGGCAGCGACGAATCGACCGCCGGACCCTACGTCGCCGTGCGCCGCTGCAACTTCGAGGACTGCTGCAACAAGGAGCGCGGTTCGGTGGTGCGGCTGATCGGGCCGCAGGTGCTCGAAATCTCGGACTGCAACTTCTCGAACAGCGGCCGCGGCGGCTGCTCGGTGCGGCTCGACGAGGCCACCTGGGAGAAGGTCTCCATCGCCGACTGCAACTTCCACAACGCCGGGCGCATCCTCTCGATGACGGGCCGTGCCGTGCAGGGGGCGCTCTACGACCTCGAACCCGATTACGCGGACGCCGCGGCGCTCGACTTCACGCAGCGTCCCGGCAGCCGGCTGGCCGAGTTGGGAATCGGAACCGCGAAAAACGACCTGCGATGAAACGACTCCTGCTGACCCTGACCCTTTCGCTGGCGCTGCTTACGGCAGCGGCCGGCGAGCACCCCTCGCTGATGCTCACGCGCAGCGGGGTGGCGCAGATGCGTGCCGACCGGGGCAAGGTCCCGGCGTTCGACGCCTCGATCGACCGCACGATCGCGGGGGCCGATGCGGCGCTGCGCGAACGGATTGAAGTCCCCGTGCCCCGCGACGGGGGCGGCGGCTATACGCACGAGCGCCACAAGCTCAACTACTACCGGATGGTCGACTGCGGCATCGCGTGGCAGCTCACGGGCGAGGAGCGTTACGCCCGCCGCGTGGCCGACCTGCTGGCGGCCTACGCCGAACTCTACCCGACGCTGGGGTTCCACCCCGTCACGCTGTCGAAAAGTCCGGGCCGCCTCTTCTGGCAGACGCTCAACGAGAGCGTGTGGCTGGTCCATACGGCGATGGCCTACGACTGCGTGTACGACTACATGACCCCCTCGGAGCGGGAGCGGGTCGAGCGGAACCTGTTTCGTCCGATGGCCGACTTTCTGATGAACGGCATGGAGGGCAACCGCGAAAACAACAAGATATTCAACAAGATGCACAACCATGCCACCTGGGCCACCTCGGCCGTGGGCATGATCGGCATGGTCATGGGCGACGATGCGCTGGTCGACTGCGCGTTGTACGGCTCGGACCGCACGGGCCGCAAGGGCGGCTTCATCCGGCAGCTCGACTACCTCTTCTCGCCCGACGGCTACTTCACCGAAGGGGCCTATTACCAGCGCTACGCCATCTGGCCCTTTATGGTCTTCGCCCAGTGCATCGCGCATAACCGGCCGCAGTTGGATATCTTCGCCTACCGCGACCACATCCTGCAAAAGGCGGTCTCGACGCTGCTGCAGCTCGCCTACGAGGGACGCTTTATGCGCTTCAACGACGCGCTGGAGAAGGGGTACGACGCGCAGGAGCTGGTCTATGCGGTCAACATCGCCTACAACGCCGATCCGACGGACAAGATGCTGCTCGACGTGGCGGCCCGCTATCAGGGCTGGGTGCTCCCGTCCGATGCGGGTTACCGCGTGGCGCGCGACATCGCCCGGGGCGAGGCGCAGCCGCTGCGCTTCGTGAGCCGCCTCTACCGCGACGGCCGCGAGGGCGATGCGGGCGGGGTAGCGGTGATCCGCTCGACCGACCCGGCGCTCAACAGCGCCCTCACGCTCAAGGCCACCTCGCACGGGCTGAGCCACGGCCACTTCGACAAGCTGACGCTGGCCTACTACGACAACGGCAACGAAGTGCTCTGCGACTACGGCGCGGCGCGCTGGCTGAATATCGAGGCCAAGTACAAGGGGCACTACACGCACGAGAACAAGTCGTTCGCCATGCAGACCGTGGCGCACAACACGCTCGTCGTGGACGAGGCGTCGCACTTCGGGGGCGTCTACGCCGAGTCGATGAAGCATCATTCGGACATCCTTTACGCCGATTTTTCGCGCAAGGACATGCAGATCGTCTCGGCCCGCGAGACGAACGCCTGCGAGGGCGTTGCGATGCAGCGCACGGTGGCCTATGTGACCACGCCGTTCCTGCAATACCCGCTCATTCTGGACGTGCTGCGCGCCGAGAGCGACGCGGAGCACCGCTACGACTACCCGATGTGGTACGACGGCCATCTGGTCAGCCTCAATTTCCCCTACGAACGGGCGCTGACGGCGATGACGACCCTCGGATCGGCCAACGGCTACCAGCATCTCTGGCGTCAGGCCGCGGGGCGCAACACGGAGAGCGGTACGAGCTGCTTCACCTGGATCAAGGGCGACCGCTTTTACAGCCTTTCGACCGCTACCACCCCGGCGAGCGAGCTGGTGCTGGCGGTCACCGGGGCCAACGATCCCGACTTCAACCTGCGCCATGCCCGGACGTTCATGGTCCGTGAACGGGGGCGGCGCGACCACACCTTCTTTTCGTCGCTCGAGAGCCACGGAACCTACGATTTGCAGGTCGAGCAGTCGGACAACCTGACCGCTTCGTGCCGCGCCGTGCGGCTCGTATGCGACACGCGCGACTACACGGTGGCCGTGGCCGAATACGCGGGCGGACACCGCGTGGTGCTCTGTCTGGCCAATGCTACGGCCGATCCCGCGGCGCGTCACCGCGTCGAAACCCCGGAGGGGACCTTCACCTGGACGGGACCCTACGACTTGAGCATGAACTGAATGTATAACCGATAAAATTCCGAAAAAAATGAAGACACGCAGTGCGACTTTCCAGTTCGAGAAAGAGCTTCCGTGGGAGAATCCCGCTCCCGGCATCACCCGCCAGATCATGGGATACGACGGCCAGCTGATGGTGGTCAAGGTCAAATTCGAGACGGGCGCGGTCGCTTCGACGCACGAACATTTCCACAGCCAGGTCTCCTACGTGGTCAGCGGCCGCTACGAGCTGACCATCGGCGGCGAGAAGCAGATTCTGGGTCCCGGCGACGGCTTCTACATCGAGCCCGACGTGGTGCACGGCTGCCGCTGCATCGAGGGCGGCATCCTGATCGACACGTTCTCGCCCCACCGCGCCGACTTCCTGCAAAAGTAACCCGAACCGACCGACCCGAATGAAAATCAAAGGACTTCGCTGGATCGTCCTGGCGCTCATCGCGCTGGTGACCATCATCAACTACCTCGACCGCGGCACGCTCAACTATATGTGGGTGGCCAATACGAAGGTCGTCTGCCCGGCGGGCGACTACACCTACGACGAGGCGGCCGGGCGTTACGAAGTGACCGCCGACGGCGAGCGGACGACGCTTGCCGCCGATCGGGTGACGGCGCTGCCCGACGGTGCGATCGAGTACGTGCGCCACGGCGGCATCGCCAAGGACCTCGGACTGATCGACACCGCGGCCCCCGCCGAGGAGCAGCAGCGGCAGGCCAAGAACCTGCTGGCCGTCATCACCATGTTCTTCATGGTGGCCTACGGTGTGAGCCAGCTCCTTTCGGGCCGCATCTACGACCGGATCGGAACCCGCCGCGGCTTCACCCTCTCGGCGCTGTTGTGGGGCGGTGCGGACGCGCTGGCTTCGCTCTCGACGGGCTTAAAGTCGCTCACTTTTTTCCGCGTGATGCTCGGACTGGGCGAGGCGGGTCCGTGGCCGGGCACGACCAAGTCCAACGCCGAGTGGTTTCCGCAGAAGGAGCGCGCGTTCGCGCAGGGCATCTTCGGCGCGGCGGCTTCGGTAGGCTCGGTCATCGCGCCGGTGCTCATTCCCGTGCTCTTTCTGGCCTTCGGCTGGCGCACGACCTTCGTCGTGGTCGGCTCGCTGGGTGTCTTGTGGGTGATTCCGTGGCTTTTGATCAACAAGAAAGGACCCAAGGAGCACCCCTGGATCACCGAGAAGGAGCGTGAATACATTCTCACGGGGCAGCCCGAATGCCGTGTATCGTGCGACACGGCCAAGTCGTGGGGACAGCTGCTCTCCGAGCGGAAGAACTATGCGGTCATTCTGGGCCGCTTCTTCCTCGACCCAATCTGGTGGATGTTCGTCACGTGGCTGCCGATCTACCTGATCGAGGTATTCGGACTGGATATCAAGCAGATCGCCATGTCGGCCTGGGTTCCTTACGTGGGCGCTGCGATCGGCTCGGTGGCCGGCGGCTGGTTCTCCGGGCTGCTGATGGCGCGCGGAAAGAGCGTCAATTTCGCCCGCAAGACGGCGATGATCGTCGGCGGCTGCATCATCATTCCCGGAATGGCGCTGGCCGCGGTGGCTTCGTCGCCGATGATGGCCGTGGTGATGATGGCTTTCATCCTGGGCGGCTACCAGTTCGTGATGACCAACATTCAGACCCTGGCGAGCGACCTGCAGACGGGCAAGGCCGTCGGATCGCTGGCCGGACTGGGCGGCGCGTCGGCGGTGCTGGGTACGATCGTCTCGATCCTGCTGGTTCCCTACCTCACGCAAAGCGGCATCTGGACGCAGTTCTTCGTGCTGGGTGCGGCGCTGGTTCCGGCAAGTCTCGTGTGCGTATTTTTGTTCGGCGGACGGATCGAACAGCAGAACAGGTAATGACGCATGGCAAATTATGAATCGGGTCCCGGATGTCGGATGCCGTATTCGCGGCCGCTGGCTGCGTTTACGAGCCTGACCGACCTCCAAACCCCCGCCTCAGGCAGGGTCTTGCGTGCCGCTTCGCGGCAAAACGGTGCATTTGAAGGCGGAACCCGAGCAACGGATAAATGTTTTTAACCTTTTAAATAAAAGATCAAGTAATGAAACTGACTGGAAAAGTCGCCGTCGTAACGGGCGGTGCGCGCGACCTGGGTCGTGCGATTTCGGTGAAACTGGCGCTCGAGGGCGCGAAAGTTTGCCTCAACTATTTCGACAATCCCGACGATGCGGCGCAGACGCTCGGGATGATCAAGGCCGACGGCGGCGAGGCGATCGCCGTGCAGGGCGACATGACCAAGGCCGACGACGTGAAGAAGCTCTTCGCGGAGGCCGGCAAGGCGTTCGGCGGTAAGGTGGACATTCTGGTGAACGTCGTGGGCGGCATCGTGGGCCGCAAGCAGATCACCGAGCAGGACGAGAAGTGGTACGACTTCCTGATGGACGTCAACATGCGTTCGGTCTTCCTCTGCACGCGCGAGGTGGTTCCGATGATGCCCGAGGGCGGTTCGATCGTCAACTTCTCGTCGCAGGCCGCACGCGACGGGGGCGGTCCGGGCGCTTCGATGTACGCCGCGGCGAAGGCTGCCGTGATGTGCCACACGCGCGCCATGGCCAAGGAACTCGGCCCCAAGGGTATCCGCGTGAACGCGCTGGCTCCGGGCATGATCAACACTTCGTTCCACGACCGCTTCACCAAGCCCGAAGCGCGCGAGAATCTCCACAACACCGCGCCGCTGCGCCGCGAGGGCGAGGCTTCGGAGGTCGCCGATCTGGTCTGCTACCTGGCCAGCAGCGAGTCGAGCTACCTCACGGGAACCAATATCGACATCAACGGCGGTACGCTCTTCTCGTAAGGCGTCCGGCAACGTTCAACCCGAGGGCGGAGGCCGCGTGATGCGTGCGCTCCGCCCTTTTTTACCCGAATCATGAAACGAATACTGATTCTGTTTTTGTCCGCGTCGTTGACGGCTCCGGCTGCGGCGCAATATCTTTTCGATGCCGCGCAGGCGGATCGGCTCACGGCGGCGTGGCGGGCGGGCGACGAGCGGGCCGTCGAGGCCGTCGCTCAGGCGCAGACGCAGGCTGAAGAGCTGCTGGCGATGACCCCGGCGACCGTGGCGGACAAGACGGTGCTGCCGCCCAGCGGCGATGCACGCGACTACATGACCCTCTCGCCCTACTGGTGGCCCGATCCGTCGACGGCCGACGGTCTGCCCTACGCCCGGCGCGACGGGGAGCGCAACCCCGAGGTGTACGACTGTCCCGAGCGGGAGAGTGCCGACCGGCTGGGCAAGGCGGCCCGCACGCTCGGGCTGTTGTACCGAGTGACGGGCGAGGAGCGCTACGCCGCGAAGTGCGCCGAGCTGCTGCGCGCGTGGTTCCTCGACCCGGAGCGGGGGATGAATCCCAACCTGACCTATGCGCAGCTGATTCGGGGGCGGAAGAGCATCCGCGGTACGGGCATCATCGACGGCCGGCGGCTGGGATACGCCCTCTGCTCGGCGCGGCTGATCGAAGCCTCGCCGGCGTGGCGGGCGGAGGACCGTGCGGAGCTGAAAGCGTGGGCCGGGGCGTTCCTCTACTGGCTGGAGCACAGCGTCAACGGTCGCAAGGAGTTCGCCGCGGCCAACAACCACGGCTTGTGGTACGACGCCATCCGCATCATGGCCGCTTCGGCGGCGGGAGAGCGGGAGCGCGTCCGGGAGATCGCCGAGCGGTCGCTTGCGCCCCGATTCGCGCGGCAGGTCGCCGCGGACGGTTCGCTGCCCGAGGAGCTGGCGCGGACCCTCTCGCTGCACTACACGACTTTTGCGCTCGAAGCCCTCTCCGTGGCGCGCAACGTCGCGCTGGAGAGCGGTTACGACCTGTGGACCCTTCCCGAAGTGCAGCGGGCGCTGGCGTTCGTTGCACCCTATTACGAGCACCCGGACGCTTGGCCGCACCGGCAGATCAAGCCTTTCGAGCGGGGCCGCGGGGCGGCGCTGCTCTACGAGGCCGGACAGGCGTCGGGCCGCACGGAGTGGGTCGAGGCGGCCCGACGGATCGGCTGCCGCGACGGCGTGCCGCAGGATGTGAGGATGATCTGCTTCTTAGTGAATTAATGCGATGCTCCCCGCTCGGTTAGGGCGGGGAGCGTTGTAAAGTAGGAGTAGGCCGTTTGGGCAGCCCTTCCCCAGAATCCTCTTTTCGGAGGGGAATACAGCTTCGCCGGAATCTCTGCTCCGGAGCCGTGCGGCCGATGCGTTTTGTCCTGTTCACGACCTTTAGGTCGGCGGGCCGACATACGGTTTGTCTTGTTGTGGTTCGAAGAAGCGGCGGCCCGCAGCCTCCGGCAGCGAGTCCCGGAAGATTCGAAAATACGAACGGTCTCGCGTCTCGACAACACAGGTCCGCTCCTGACCGTCGATTCCTTGCGGCGTGCCGCCGCATTTACAAACCTGACCCTCCCCTAAATCCCCTCCTCGGAGGGGACATCTATCCGCCTGCGGCGGAAAGGGGGCTGTTAAGGGCATCTTGCATCCCCCTTATCTTTTACAGTTCTCCGAACCATCCCTGTCCGTCTCGTTATGTTTTCGACCGTCAGGTCGGGCGGGCCGCAAGACGTTTGCCTTGTTACGGCTCGAAGAGCCGGCGGGCCGCAGCCTCCGGGCGCGGAGGCCCGCTTGCCGCGTGCCCTCCGCAGGCTGCGCCCCTTTTTACAGCCGACATTTATCGGTCCGACCGGAACGGCACGACGGGCATGCCGAGCGTGTTGGCGAGCGTCGCCGGGGTGAAGTTGCGGAAGGCGTAGCGCACGGCGACCGGTTCGGGAACTTCCTCGGAGGTGACCTCGACCAGCGGTTTGAGCGGTACGACGCGTCCGACGGCGGGGTGGAAGACCCCGTCCCGTCCGGCCAGTTCGAAACCCTCGACCGCGCCCAGGCGGGGCGTCAGCCCGTAGCGGGCGTTGTCGAAGCGCACGATGGCCTTGCCATCGGCGAATTCCGCTCCGGCGAACCGCACGGCCGCGGCGTCGGGCAGTTTCACCCCATAGGCCATACCAAGCGCCGCGGCAGCCAATCGCTCCCCGACCGGGCGTTTGCGGGCGGGGTGGATGCACCCCTCCTCGCCCACGTCGGTCGTCGAAACCATCGCCGAGCGGGGAATCAGCGCGAGGGCGTCCGCCTGCGCCTCGACCAGCAGCGCGGCCTCCGTGCCGCGGGCGTCCTTGTAGGCGTGGGGTGCGATCTGCACGTAGAGCAGCGGCATCTGCGCCCTGTCATCGCCCCATTGCGTGCGCCAGTAGGCGGTCATCCGCTCCATCAGCCGGGCATAGCGGTCCGCTTCGGCGAGGTTCGATTCACCCTGATACCAGACGAACCCGCGGGCGGCGAATCCGGCCACGGGCGCAATCAGTCCGTTATAGAGCTTGCAGCACTGTTTGCGCACCTCGATCGCAGGGTCGGCATTGATCCGCTCGACGTCGTAGCCCAGCTCGCGCAGCGACGCCGCATCCATCCACGCTTCGATCTTCGACCCGCCCCAGCTGGCCGAGACGATGCCGACCGGAACGCCGAGCGCATCGGTCAGCGTGCGGGCGAAGAAGTAGGCCACGGCACTCATGCGGAGCGTCGCGGCGGGCGAGGGGACGGTCCAATGCCCCTCGAAATCGCGCTGCGGCGTCTCGGCCTCGCGCTTGGGCAGGGTGATCATCCGGATGCGGTCGCGGTAAAGGGGCGAGGCGAGTGCCGTGGTCAGCCCCTCCTCCACGAGCTGCCCCGTAAAGCCGCGCAGGGGTATGTACATGTTGGACTGTCCCGAGCAGATCCACACCTCGCCGATCAGCACGTTGCGCAGTGTCAACGCCGAATCCCGGTCGGCGACGGTGAGCGTCTGCGGCTCGAAAGAGCCTGCGGGGGTTGCGATCGTGGCCTCCCACCGTCCGTCATGGACCTCTGCGCGCACGGGTTCGGCGCTCCAGGAGGGGGTGAGCACCACCTGCGGGGCATCCGATTCGCCCCAGATGCGGACTTCGCGCTGCTGTTGGAGCACCATGTTGTCGCCGAAGAGGGCCGGCAGGGTCACTTTCGCCTGCGCCGTTCCGGCCGCGGCAAGGAGGAGCAGAATCAGAAATCTTTTCACGGCGTCAGAGGTTTTCGGTAAGGAAATCGACCGTGCGGAAGAAGACCTCCTCCATCCGATCCGAGGCTTTGGCGCTCAGGTTGTGGTCGTAGTTGGGATAGACTTCCAAGTCGACCCGTGCGCCCCGTTTGCGCAGCGCTTCGGCGAACGCTTCGCTCTGCGTGCACTCGACCGTGATGTCGGCCGTGCCGCAGAAGAGCAGCGCGGCGGGAGCCTGCTTTTTGGGGATCAGATTCACGGGCGAGGCGTCGCGCAGCACCCGCTGGTCGCGGTCGCAGAAGTAGGCGATGCGCTGCGGGTCCTTCGTCCGCTGGCAGATGGCCGCGGTGGTGAGATCGTAGATGCCCGACGTACCCACCAGCGCCTTCGCTTCGGGGGTGGTCATGGCCCCGACCGCTGCCAGGTGCGCGCCGGCCGAGTTGCCGACGAAGCCCATGCGCGCGGGGTCGATGTTCAGTTCGGCGGCGTGGTCGCGGACCCATTGCACGGCGGCCTGCACGTCGGCGATCGACACGCGGACGTCGGCTCCGGGTTGGGGCGCGAGCGTATAGGCGATGCGCACGCCCGTCACGCCCCGCTGCCGGGCCATGTACTGCGACAGGGTGCGGAACGTGGTGTTGTTGCCGCGGGCCCAGCCCCCGCCGTGCAGGTAGAAGACCACGGGGGTCGGACCGTCCGCCGCGGCCAGATCGACGGCGAGTTTGAGCGCATAGCCGTCGTGGGTCGCATAGGTAAATTCGCGCACTTCGACCCCCTTGTAGTCGCGGCTCTGGAGCCGGTCGCGCTGGTAGACGTAGGGGGTCGTCAGGTCCTCGATGGCCGAAAGGTCGACCAGCCGCGCATAGCGCTTTTCGTTGAGCAGCGAGTAGCTGCCGTCGTCGTTGAGCTTGAGTTTCATCGCATAGCGGTTGGTGGGCTGCGCGGGGGCCTGGGCGGGCTGCTGCGCGAAGACTGCGAGCGTGGTTGCGAGCAGCAGGGCAGCGAGTGTTTTTTTCATCGGTTCGGGGGTTAGTTCGGTTTTTTTTACTACTTTTGTTTGTCGCCGGAAATTGGTTAACCAATCGGCCGTCGACAAAGATAACCCAAACCGACTACATAACCAAACGAATGAAACGATTAATTTTCACGGGGGCGCTGCTCTTCGGGCTTGCCTGTTCGGGCACGTTGCTGAGCGTTCCCAATCCCGGGGCGGGGACGGGAGACGGGGTGCGCGAAGGCGAGCTGCGGGCCGACGGGGATACGGAGGGAACCTACGCTTTGATCAGGGCCTGCGGCTACAATTACGAGACGCCCGACCGTTCGGGCGCGCACGCCGCGGCTTCCTTTCAGCATATCCGCCAGGCGTGGGACGAGGCGCTGGGCGCGCATGTCTTCGAATTCATTATCCATATCGACACCGACGACGACCGCGGCAAGCCGCAGATCACCGACCGCCAGCGCAACGAGATCAAGACCGACGGCCACTCGCCCGCCTCGATGGTGGGCCAGCCGGGCGATGAACTGGTCGTCAGGTGGAAGTTCCGCCTGCCGGAGGGGATGAAGACCACCGCGCAATTCTGCCACGTGCACCAGATCAAGGGGATCGACAACGCCGCCGGCACGGCCGACGTGGGCAATCCGCTCATTACCTTCACGGCCCGCACGCTTTCGAACGGCCGGCGGCAGTTGCAGGTGATCTGGGTCGGGCCGACGGCCGATGCGACGGGCAACGTCTACTTGGCGCGGGCCGATCTGGCCGACTTCCTGGGCCGCTGGGTGGAGGTCGAGGAGCGCATCGTCTGCGGCCGGGAGGGTTCCTACTGGGTCACGGTGACGCGTCTCGACGACGGACGTCGGCTGATCGACGTGCCGCCGAAGCAGCTTAATATGTGGCGCGAGGGGGCGACGGGGCTGCGTCCCAAGTGGGGCATCTACCGCAGTTTCGGCAAGCAGGGAGCGCTCAAGTCCGAGCTGCGGGACGAAATCCTCCGTTTCGCCGACTTTTCGGTAGGAAAGGTTGCCCGATAATTTTGGTTTGATTGGTTTTTTTACGACCTTTGCAAGGCAAAACAGAAGAGAGATGAACTACGCGCCGAGCGTCTCCCAGGTGGAGACGGTACTTAAATATATCAAGGAACAGCTCTATTCGGGCCGCCTGCAACCGGGCGAACGACTGCCCGCAGAGCGGCGGCTGGCCGAGCGGCTGAGCGTGGGACGCGCCCATGTGCGCGCCGCGTTTCAGAAGCTGGAGTTTTACGGCATCGTCCAGACCTTCCCGCAGAGCGGTACGGTCGTGGCGCAGGAGAAGATGCAGGTGCTCGAACGCATGATTACCGATGCGCTGCAGATCGAGCAGTATGACTTCGCCTCGCTGGTCTACGTGCGCGAGCTGCTGGAGATCGAGGCGGTCAAACTCTGCGCCCGCAACCGGACGCAGGAGGATCTGATCGTCATCGAGGAGGCGCTGCGCGAGTGCGAGGAGAAGTTCTACACCGACGAGCGGGTCTCGAAGGACTTTGCCTACCACCAGGCGCTGGCGCGCGGAGCGCACAACTCGGTGATCGCATCGCTGCTGTTGGTCATTACGCCCGACGTGCTGCGCTACTACCAGCGTTACCGGGTCTGCTCCGTACCCTCGGACGAGGTGTGCTTCGAGCACCGCGAGCTGCTGCGCTGCGTGCGCGAGAAGGATGAACCGGCCGCCGTGGAGATGCTGCGCCGCCATCTGAGTTCGCTGCGCGAATTTTCGAAGACCAACAACCACGAAAATCACTTTCTGGAGTAGGCTGCCGCGGGGAGCCTCTGTCCGGCTTCCCCGGTTTTCGGTTTCCGCCGGGTAGGTTTTTAAACGCGGTCAGCGGCTGCGGGGATTCAACCCTCGGAAGCGTGCATAATCGAAAGAACCGAAGACCGTTCGTCGTTTCGATTCTTCCGACCGTTCCGATGCGAGGCCCTCGGGAGAACCCCTCTCCCGATATTTCGGGTCATTATCCGTTCCCAAACGAACCGCCCGGCCACTCAGTGGCCGGGCGGTTCGTCGTTTCGTTTCGGTTCGTTATTTCTTGTACCAGTCCTTGTTGGTCGTGCCCTGCGACATCGCCCAACCCTTGTAATCGGGGAAGAGCACGTCGATAGCCACCTTTTCGTTGGCCGGGTCGAGCAGCGGCCTTACGTCGCTTTCGGTTGCCCCCGAGAGGAAGAAGGCGAAGGGGTACATCAGCTCGCGCACGTAGTAGACGCCCTTTTCCGGTACGGAGCGGTCGTCGCTCTGTCCGAAGTAGGACATGTCGACACCGGCGGTCGGCGCTTCGAACGGCAGGTGCAGCTCCCAGCGCTTGTCGTTTCCGGATTTCTGGCGGAAGATGAACGGCTTGCAGACGCTGCCGTTCTCCACGGGCGTGGCGTAGGCCATCGTGATCTTGTAGACCGAGCCGGCGGCCTGCTTGACGTTGTCGGTCAGGAAGAGGACGTTGCCTTCGCGGCGCACCTGCGTTTTCTCGAATTCGGGGTTCGGGTTCTGTGCCGAAGCGGGAGACATCACGTAGCAGTCCACCGAAGCCGACACGGCGGGACCCTCCAGCGTCACGGCCAGCCCGTTCTCCAGACCCGTGGTCGAGTTGGGGAAGGTTTTATAGAGGAAGGATTCCCCGTAGACGCCCTTCTCGCCGAACGACTTCTCGTAGGAGGCCTTCACCATCACGTCGTTCATGTCGAAGTCGCCGCGGCTGGGCCATAGGTCCTCGAACGAGTAGATGCCGCGGTCGAATTTGACGGTCTGCTTGTTGTCGCCGTCGGTCTCGACCGAAGGAGGCGTGGTGACAGCTTCGACCGGGTTCGAGTTGAGGGTGAATACCACGTCGCTGAAATTCTCGTCGGAGGTGTAGTCCTCGAAGGAGAACATGACGGCGTTGATATCCTTTTTCTTGTCGATGTAGCGGTATACGGCGGTGCGGGGTTCGTCGAACGCATGCCCCTTGTCGTCGACGCTCAGGCCCGACGAGGTGGCGGCGCGGTAGCCCTTGCTTTGCGTGAAGCCGGGCAGGCGGTTGGTCCAGGCGTTGCAGGCCAGCACGAAGCCGATGCGCATGTTGGCGGGGAAGACCGTCGTGCCGCTCTTCGGATTGTCGATGTCGGGGAAGTACTTGAGCTGGACGGCTTCGCCGCGGTTGACGCCCTTGTAGCGGCTCGACTGGGAAATGTTGACGCTCCAGCGGCCGTCCTGCGTGTTGGGGAAGATCATGATGACGCCGGCATCCTTGAGCGAAGCGGGTTTCTGCCCCTCGGGATAGTAGTAGTAACCCATCGAGCAGTTCCAGCAGGTGTTGCTGCCGAGGAACGTGACTGCGATCTCGGCGGGTTCGGTGATCAGCAGGTCGCTCGACGAACGGTACTCCTGCGGACAGTTGCGATTGGTGTTGATGACGCTGGCGTGAGCCGTATAAAGTCCTGCGAAATTCTTGGCGCGCAGCTCACCCGTGTATTTGTAGTCGATGCGCCCGGTTTTCGAGTCGTACGATCCGAGGTAGGTTTTCCAACCGTCGCGGGTCACGGCCTCCGAATTGTGGCCGGCACGGCTCGAAGAGGCGCTCTCGGCGGGAGAAGCCTGGTCGGCGGCACGCAGCACGCCGTCGGTGATCGGGGCTTCGATAAGCGTCTGCGCATAGAAAGCGGGGGTGTAGACCCATGCTTTATCCAGGTAGGCGGGCAGTTGGATTTTGCCGCGGAACGTGCCGTCCTCGCGGGTGATCCCGGCATAGATCGGCTCGATACCGTCGATGCGGACGTAGCTGCTGCCGTCGGCGTTGGTCTCTACCGGACAGCGGTCGTAGATTTCGAAATAGACCGCAGCGGTCATGCCGTCCATGTTCGTATAGCTGATGTCGAGCGTGGTCGGCTGCTCGGTGGTGAATCCGAACGGATAGTAGGGAAGTTCATCCGGCGTCCCGGGTCCGTCGGGAAGGTCGCTCTTAGTGCAGCCGATTCCCCCCCCCACTACCAGCAGGAGCGTGGCAAAGATAAGTAGATTCTTTTTCATGTCAGCGATATGTTTTAAACATTTAGCACACTTGCGGACGACCGGCGCTCCGAATCGTCGAGTGAAAGGACGGAAATGTTAACCTTCACACGGCAAATATACGACCATTTCGGTAAATGTCAAAATATTTCGCTGATTTCGAATACGAATGCGTCCCGATTCGGTTCGATCCTGCACAGGATAGCCTGTGGGTGGGGTTCGGGTGGCAGCTGAAATTCGACCGGCGGCGCTGCGTCGATCCGACGGGCGTATTTATTTTTCGCGTGGAGCCTGCTTCCGTTTTTATCGCAGGTGCAGAACCAGCCTGTCGAGCCCGAAGAAACACTCCGTGAATCCGACCGCCGGGGTGACGGCCTCGACGGTCAGCGTGTTTTTGCCCTTGCGAATGTTCCCGGTTCCGAAGGTGATCTCTCTGGCGATCAGCTCCGGGGCGTAGAGCGCCAAGGAGGGGGTCAACTCCTCGCCGTTGAGGCAGATCCGGAATGTCCCGTAATCTTTGGCGAACGAGCAGATGCCTTCGAGCCGAACCGCGGCCTCCACGGGGGATTCGAATCCGAGCGTAAGCGTGGACCCGACGGGTGCATTGTGCCAGAAAAGCTGCGTATTCTGGCTCCATAATCCGTTGGTGCGGTATTGTCCGTAGGCTTTTCCGCCCGTGCATCCGCGGATTTTGAGGTCTTCGCCTTCGATGTCGGCCTTCAAAACGGGCGGAACCAACTGGCTGCGGCTGAGCACAACCGACTGGCGTACTCCTGCGGTGTCGGGCGCGATTTTGCAGACCCCGCCCGGACGCATGTACCACATCGTTGCGGGTGCGTAGTTCATGCGGGCCTCCTGCCAGTGCCACAACTCCATGTCGAAACGCAGCGAATGCGTGAACGGAATGGCGTCGAGCGCGCGGTAGCGGCTGTTGACCGTGTATCCGACGCCGAGGTTCCCACCGCCTGCGGGCATGGCGATGAACGGATGGCCGGTGAAGATCTCTGGCCGACACCAGGCATAGCCGTAATAATCCTCCGTACCCGTTCCGAAATGCGACGGAAAGGTTTCGCCGTCGACATAGATCTTCTCGTCGCCTTCGCCCCACCAGCCGTTCACCGTGTTATAGAGCGTCAGGCAGTCGCCCACGTACCGGCCTTCGCCCCGAAGTTCGGTGTAGACGATGTCCCGGGGCGACGATTTTCCGTTGGTTCCCGTATTTATATCGGTATACTGATGCCATGCGGCTCCGAAGTGGAGGCTGCGGTCGTCCCATTTCCAGGGCGAGTGGACGATTTCGCCCTGCAATGCCACCTCCTGCTCTCCGAAGTTGCGGAACGACACCTCGCACTGCTTCTCGAACGGCATGACCCAGTACGCCTTCATCGTACCCTCGTCGTCGGCCGCGGTGAAGAATGTCTCGTTGCGCATCGCCTGGTAACCGATGCCGAAGAAGTCGCCGACGGGAACCCATACGGTTTGCTCGCCGTCGAAACGGATGCTCATGACGGTCGACCGGAGCGCCTGGGGCAGGTCCTCGGCTTTGAGGCGGAGCGTGATTTCCCGGATGGCGCGCGATCCGCGGACGGTGGGTCCTGCCGCCTGGCCGGGTGCAAGGGTCGTCTCTATCGGATCGATCACCCGTTTCGAGGGGCGGCGCATCGCCTTTTGGCCCGCGGTCAGCGCTTTCCGGGTGCTTTCGACCGTCTTGCGCAGGCTGTCGTCGCAAACACCTGTATAGGAAATGACCCGCACCGGGCCGGTGTAGGTCCGGCACTCGATGTTGTAGTAGACGTTCTCCGATCCTTTGCGTTTTTCGGGTTCGGGCCCCGCATATACGTTGTCACTTTCGTAGGTAACCTTGCAGTGTTTCGCATAGGGAATCGGGTAGTAGAGGTTGTGCCCGCGCCGGTCGTGGCGCATCAGGGGCGAAACGGAGGCGGCCAATGGCTCCCCGGCGACCCGGTCGCCGCTCACGATTTCGAATGCCGGGGCTTCGAGCACCGGCTCGTCTGCGTCGTCGACGTAGATGCGCAGCGTGCCGCGGCCGCACTCCTTTCCGGCGAATGTCATCCAGAACCGGACGATCGCGCCGGGGCCGTCGGCATCCATCAGCACATGCTCGGTGCGGCCGTGGTTATTCTCCGTGCGCACGAACATGCTCCAGTCGTCGTTGCCGAACCAGCCGGGCCGGCCGGGCGAAACGGCCCGGCGGTCGTAGCTGCTGAACTGCCGCGTGACGTATGCCGGATATGGCAGGCGGGCCAGCGCGTCGCGGTCGGTCATTTCGTTCAGGAGTGTCGCTTCGGAAACGACGGGCGCTTTCGGGGCATTGACCGGAAAAGCCGATATGCCGGCAAGCAGCAATATCGCGGTCAGGATTCGTGTTTTAAAGGTCATGGTTTCTTAGTTGTTTTGTTGTGCTGTGCTGTGCTGTTTGGTATCGACAAAGGTATTATATTTTTTTTATTTTTGCCTGCAAGGTGTCGATTTTTTATTTAACAAGGCTGATTTTCAATACGCTATATATATTCTTTCCGGTCCGAATCGCTTCCTCGGGGCGCTTTTTTGCGGGCGGCGGTCGGAAAAATTTGCCGGAAAAATTTGGTTATCTGTAGATTATTCTTTTCCTTTGCATAGCAACAGGACAGCTCAGCACAGTTTTCATGCTTTCGATTATTTTTGATATCAGTAAAATATGGAATTGGTATTTACAGCACAGATGTCTAAGGTCAAACAGCTGGCAGACGCTCTGAGCCACGAAATTTCCATCGGCGAGTATGCTCCCGGCGATCCGCTCCCTTCGATCAACGGCCTGAGCCGACGGTACGGTGTTTCGCGCGACACGGTTTTCAAGGCTTTCAACGAACTGAAGATGCAGGGAATCGTCGATTCGGCTCCGACGAAGGGCTACTATGTGAGCAACGCCGTCCACCGGATTCTGCTGCTGCTCGACACCTACAGTCCGTTCAAATACCAGCTGCACGACGCCATCACGCGCAATCTTGCGGCCAACTATAAAATCGACCTCTATTTCCACCAGCGCAGCGAAGAACTTTTCAACAAGATCATCCGCGACAGCGTGGGCCGTTATAACCTCTACCTGGTGATGAACTACCAGAACGATGTCTATTCGAAGATTCTCGATCTGCTCGATCCTTCGAAGGTGCTGCTGCTCGACTTCGGGAAATTCGAGAAGCAGCGTTTCGCCTATGTCTGCCAGGGCTTCGACCAGACGCTTTACGACTGCATGGTGACCGGCCTGGAGCGGTTCCGGCGCTACCGGAAGATCGTCTTCGTGTTCCCCGAAAATTCCGAGCACCCGAAAAGCTGTATTCCCTATTTCAAGCGTTTTTGCGAGGATCACGACTTTCCGTACAGCATCATGAGCGAAATCGATCCGTCGAAGCTGGAAAAGGGGACGGCCTACCTGATCGTGAAACACAGCCACCTGATCGACTTTATCCGCTTGACGCGAATGCAGGGCTGGGCGTTGGGCGAGGACGTGGGGGTTGTCGTGTATAACGACGAACCGGTTTTCGAAATTCTCGATAACGGGATTTCGGTCATTTCCACCGATTTCGACCTGATGGGAGCGGTTGCCGCACGCTTTATCCTGACCATGGAGCACCCGCAGATCTATATCCCTACGCGTCTGATTTTACGGGGTTCCCTGTAAAATTTTTTTAACCGCAATTCAGCACAGCACAGAACAGTCTACCTGCAAATTACAACCTTAATTTGAATATATGAACATGAAATCCCTGAAACCCCGTATCGGAATCCGTCCCGTGATCGACGGCCGCCGGGGCGGCATTCGCGAATCGTTGGAACAAACCACCCTGGATATGGCCCGGCGCGTAGCCGAACTTTACGCCGCTGAGCTGCGTTATTCCGACGGCAGCCCCGTCGAGTGTGTCATCGCCGACCGTTGTATCGGAGGCGTCAAAGAGGCGGCGATGGCTGCCGAGAAATTCAGCATGAACAACGTCGGGGCCGTCGTTTCGGTGACGCCCTGCTGGTGCTACGGTGCGGAGACGATCGACATGGACCCGCTGATGCCCAAGGCGATCTGGGGTTTCAACGGAACGGAACGCCCGGGCGCGGTCTACCTCGCTTCGGCGCTGGCCGGGCACAACCAGAAGGGGCTGCCGGCATTCGGCATCTACGGCCGTGACGTACAGGACATGGGCGATTGCACGATCCCGGAGGATGTTCGTGAGAAGTTGCTGCGCTTCGGGCGCGCCGCGGTCGCCGTGGCGCAGATGCGCGGAAAATCCTACCTTTCAATCGGCTCGGTTTCGATGGGCATTGCCGGGTCGACTCCCAATCCCGACTTTTTCCAGGAGTACCTGGGTATGCGCAACGAGTATGTCGATGCGAGCGAGATCGAACGGCGCGTGCAGCTGGGAATCTACGATCCCGAAGAGTTCCGCCGCGCGATGGAGTGGACGGAAAGATACTGCAAGAAGAACGAAGGCCGGGACTACAACCCCGAACACCTCGTTTACAGCCGGGAGGAGAAGGACGCCATCTGGGAATATGTGGTCAAGATGACGCTCATCTTCCGCGACCTGATGATCGGCAACCAGAAGTTGGCCGAGATGGGCTTCGAGGAGGAGGCGATGGGACACAACGCCATTGCGGGCGGGTTTCAGGGCCAGCGGCAGTGGACCGACTACAAGCCCGACGGGGACTTCTCGGAGGCGATACTCAACTCGTCGTTCGACTGGAACGGCATCCGCGAAGCCTTCACCTTTGCGACGGAGAACGACACGCTCAACGGGGTCTCGATGCTGCTGATGCATCTGCTGACCAACCGGGCCCAGCTGTTCGCCGACGTGCGCACGTTCTGGAGCCCCGAAGCCGTGGAACGGGTGACCGGCCGAAAACTAAAGGGCCGGGCCGCCGACGGCATTATCCACCTGATTAACTCCGGTTCGTGCTGTCTCGACGCCACGGGCCGCCAGTCGGAGAACGGGCAGCCGGTGATGAAACCCTTCTGGGAGATCACTCCCGACGAGGTCACGGCGTGTCTCGGTGCGACGACGTGGTATCCCGCGGCGCGCGAATACATGCGTGGCGGCGGGTATTCGTCCTGCTTCCTCACGCAGGGCGACATGCCGGTGACGATGTGCCGCGTGAACCTGGTCAAGGGACAGGGTCCCGTCCTGCAGATCGCCGAAGGATGGGCGGTGAACGTTGACCCGGAGATCTTCGAGACCATCAACAAGCGCACCGACAAAACGTGGCCGACCACCTGGTTCGCTCCGCGGCTGACCGGGCAGGGCCCGTTCCGCGACGTTTATTCGGTGATGAACAACTGGGGCGCCAACCACGGCGCGATCAGCTACGGCCACGTCGGCGCCGACCTGATCACCCTGGCGTCGATGCTCCGCATCCCGGTGTGCATGCACAACGTCGATCCGGCCGAAGTCTTCCGCCCGAGCGCATGGGCTGCATTCGGCACCGAGCCGGAAGGGGCCGATTACCGTGCCTGCCGGAATTACGGGCCGTTGTACAAATAAAACAAATCATACGATTATGGCACGACTGATTGATTATATGTTTGCGGGCGCTGCGCTGGCCGTCGCCGGTTGCAGCTCCGCGGAAAAAGAGTACGAAATGGGCAGTTACGGATATGATGCGAAGTTCCTACGCAACCACGAAATCGAGTTTCTCGAACTGACGACCCCCGGTGGCGATGCGAAAATACTGGTGGCTCCCGGCCTTCAGGGGCGTGTGATGACCTCCACGGCCGACGGAGACGGCGGCGACAGCTACGGCTGGATCAACTATCGCTTCATCGAGGCCGGCGAGCAAAATCCGCAGTTCAATCCCGTGGGCGGCGAGGAGCGTTTCTGGATCGGACCCGAGGGCGGCGCGTTCTCCTACTATTTCAAGCCCGGAGCCGAACAGGTCTATGCGAACTGGCGCGTCCCGGCCGTCATCGACACCGAGCGCTACGACATCGGGGAGCAGACCGCCGACCGGGTGAAGTTCACCAAATCGACCGAATTGGTCAACGCGAGCGGCGTTCCGTTCCGCATGGAGATCGAGCGTACGATCTCGCTGCTCGGTGCGGATGCCGTTGCCGAAGTGCTCGGCATGCAATTGCCTGCCGGACTGAAGGTCGTAGCCTATCGGACCGACAACCGGATCACCAACCGCGGCGAAAATGGCTGGACCCGGCAGACGGGGCTGCCTTCGATCTGGCTGCTCGGCATGTTCACCCCGACGCCGACCACCACCGTATTTATTCCTTACGACGAGGCGGCTGAAGGGGCTGTCGTGAACGATACCTACTTCGGAAAGGTTCCTGCCGACCGCCTTGTGGCCGACGACGGCATGCTGCGCTTCAAGATCGACGGAAAGTACCGCGCGAAGATCGGCATTCCGGCCCCGCGCGCCAAAGGCATCTGCGGCAGCTACGACACCGAGAAGCGGGTGCTCACGCTGCTCAAATACTCCCAGCCCGAAGGCCCTTCCGACTATGTCAACGGGCAGTGGGGCGAGCAGCAGGACCCTTTCAACGGCGATGTGATCAACGCCTACAATGACGGTCCGGTCGAGGACGGCTCGATCATGGGACCCTTCTACGAGATCGAAACGTCGTCTCCGGGGGCGGCCCTCGCCCCGGGCGAATCGCTTTCGCACCGGCAGGCCGTGCTGCACATCCAGGGCGACGAAGCCGCCTTGGCGGCGATCGTAAAGCAGCTCTTCGGATACGACCTCTCCCGAATTATCTCAACGTTCCGCTGAACCGCCTCCGACCGCTAACGCTTCCCTCAAACTACAACCATGAAAGAACCTATCGTTCCCCGCAACGCCGTGCTTCCGTTCATCCTGCTGACGACGCTGTTTTTCGCCTGGGCGCTGCCGAACAACCTGACGGACACGATGCTGGCGGCCTTCAAGCGGATCATGAGCCTGACCGACTCCAAAACGGCGTGGATACAGGTCGTCTGCTACCTGATCGGTTACGGCTGTTTCGCCATTCCCGGGGCCATGTTCATCAAACGCCATACCTATAAATCCGGCGTGCTGCTCGGCCTGGGGATGTATGCCCTCGGCGCTTTTCTTTTCTATCCCGCGATGCTGTGCTCGGAGGTGAACCTGGAGCTGAGCTTTGCGACCTACCTTTTTGCGATTCTCATCCTCTTTGCGGGCCTGTCTATTCTGGAAACGTCGACCAATTCCTATGTTTTCGCCATGGGACCCGAGTCGACGGCGACGCAGCGCCTCAATTTCGCGCAGTCGTTCAATCCCTTCGGAGCCATCTCGGGTGTGGTCATCAGCCAGATATTCATTCTTTCGCAGCTCAATGTCTTTACGGCTTCCGAGCGGGCTGCGCTGCCTGCCGCGGAATTGGCTGCGATCCAGGCCGATGAACTGAATGCCGTGACGATGACCTATGTGGCCGTCGGTGCGGTCATGACCGTCCTGCTGCTCACGATCTGGCTCACGCGCATGCCCAACCTGCGCGAGGAGGACAAAACGCTCCGGTTCGGGGCGACTTTCCGCCGTCTGGTCGGAAACCGAAACTATGTATGGGGGGTTGTCGCACAGTTTTTCTATGTGGGCGCGCAGATCGCCGTGTGGTCGTTCGTCATTCGGTTTGCCATGCAGAAGCTCCATTTCGACGCCGTGATCGCCCAGCTCGGCAGCGGGGCTTCGCCCGAAAGCATCATCGCCGCCCTGCGCGGCGTGGAGCCTGTCGCTGCCGGTTTTTACAACTTCTGCGCCTGGATCGGGCTCGACGAATTGCTGCCCCGCACGGCCGAGCAGGCCGGGGCGACCTACTACATCCTTTCGCTGGTGCTGTTCGTCGCCGCCCGTTTTATCTGCACCTGGCTGATGCGGTTTTTCTCCCCGCGAAAAATTCTCATCACCCTCGCGTGCCTGGCTGTCGCGTGCTGCCTGACGGCCGTCTACGGCCAGGGTGTCACGGGCGTCTACGGCCTTATGGGCATCTCCGGCTGCATGTCGCTGATGTTCCCGACCATTTACAGCTACGGCCTGCGCGGCCTCGATGCGGATACCAAGATCGGCGGTGCGGGCATGGTCATGGCGATCGCCGGAGCCGCTGTGCTGACCCAGATCCAGGGCATCGTCTCCGACCAGATCGGAAGCATCGCAACCGCCTACTGGGTTCCGGCCGTCGCTTTTGCAGTCATCGTCTATTACAGTGTCTTCGTTTGCAAAGAGGAGCGCGTGTCATGAGAAAATACGTTATCGGAATCGACTACGGGACCGACTCCTGCCGGGCTTTAATCGCCGACAGCGGGAATGGCTGCGAGGTCGCTTCGGCGGTCTGCCACTATCCGCGCTGGAAAAAGGGACTGTATTGCGATCCCCGCAGCCAGCGTTACCGCCAGCATCCGCTGGACTATACCGAGGCGCTCGAAGGTGCGGTTCGTCAGGCAATCGCGGCGATTCCTGCCGGGATGTCCGGCGAAATCTGCGCTCTGGCGTTCGATACGACCGGCTCCACGCCCGTCCTGACCGATGCTGCGGGGACGCCGCTGGCGCTGACTTCCCGTTTCGCGGAGGACCCCGATGCGATGTTCGTCCTGTGGAAGGACCATACGGCCATCCGCGAAGCCGCCGCAATCAATGCCGCGGCCCGGCGGGCCGATACCGATTATACGCTCTATTCGGGCGGTATCTACTCGGCCGAGTGGGTTTGGGCCAAGGTCCTGCATCTGCTCGAAACCAATCCTCCGGTTGCCGATGCCGCCTATGCGTGGATCGAGCATTGCGACTGGATGTGCGCCCTGCTGACGGGGAATACCCGTCCCGAAAAGGTGTTGCGCGGCCGTTGTGCCGCAGGACACAAGGGACTGTGGCATGCGCAATGGGGCGGCTGGCCCCCTGCAGCATTCCTCGACGGGCTGCGGCCCGGGCTGGGACGGTTCGCCGAGCGGATCTCCTCCGAAACGCACACGGCCGAACGGTTGGCCGGCGGCCTTTGCGGCGAGTGGGCCGCCCGGCTGGGGCTGCCCGAAGGGATTCCCGTTGCCGTCGGAGCCATCGATGCCCATATCGGGGCCATCGGGGCGGGTATCCGCCCCGGCGTGCTGACCCGCATCATGGGGACTTCGACCTGCGACATCGTCGTATCCCCGGCCGAAAAACTGCGCGGGGCCGTTCGCGGCATCTGCGGGCAGGTCGACGGTTCGGTGCTGCCGGGCTATGTCGGCATGGAAGCCGGACAGTCCGCTTTCGGCGACGTATATGCGTGGTTCCGCGACCTGCTGATGTGGACGGTGCAGGAACTGGTTCCCGAACGGGAGGATGCGGCTGAATCCGTCATTCCCCGCCTGGGCGAACAGGCGGCGCTGATCGACCCGCGGGAATCGTCCCTGCTGGCCCTCGACTGGCTGAACGGCCGGCGAACTCCCGATGCGAACCAGCTCCTGACCGGTGCGCTGACCGGACTTACGCTCGGCACTTCGGCTCCGATGATCTTTCGGGCGCTGGTCGAGGCGACCGCTTTCGGATCGCGCGCCATTGCAGAACGCTTCATCGGGGAGGGCGTCGAAATCCGTTCGATTCTCGCCATCGGGGGCATCGCCGTCAAATCGCCCTTCGTGATGCAGACGCTCAGCGACGTGCTGGGCATGCCCATCCGGGTCATCAGCTGCGGACAGACCTGTGCGTTGGGCGCAGCGATGTGCGCGGCCGTGGCTGCCGGAATCCATCCGACGGTTGAGGCGGCGCAGGCGGCGATGGGCGTCAGGGAGTATGTCGATTACACGCCCGATCCCGAACGTCACGCCTACTACGAAAGACAGTACGAACGCTATCAGGCCCTGGGCCGTTTTGTGGAACAGCAAACCCATGAGTGATCCTATGAAACTTCGAATCTTGCAATGCCTCTTGGCGGCTGCGGCCCTGCTGCTCTTCGCAGTCCGGACCGAAGCGAAGACCCCGGCCGCCTACTGGAATTCGGACAACGCCATTTCGCCGTTCCGGCTGCCCCCGCCGCCCGCGGGGTTCACGCCCGAATACCTCGACCTGAACGGCGACGGGACGCCGGATGCGATCCGGTCGGTCACCCACAAGGACATTCCCGTGCTCTGGCTCGACGACGACGGCAACATGCGACCCGGCGACCTGGAAGGGGATACCATCAACGACTGCCTGCTTGTCGACCGCAACCGGGACGGGGTTTACGACCTTATCGTCAAGTGGGCCGATCTCGACGGCGACGGCCGGGCCGATCTGCAGCTGGTCGCCGAATACCCGTTCAAACCGACCGACGAGGTGTGGCCCAACGGTCATTACATGATTGTGCTGGATACCGACAAGGACGATATTTTCAATTATATCGACTGGAATACGTTCCGGCTGGAGTGCTGGCAGAAGTCGGGAATCTGCGATTTCTTCCCCGATTACAGCGGCAAAACCGCCTTTATGAAGATGCACGCTTCGACGGACAAGATCGGCGATCTGCGGTTCAACTGGGAGAATCCGTTCCTCTTCTACGATCCCGACAAGGACGGTTTGACGGAAATGGCGATCCGCCTCCTGGACTCCCCGCCGCACATGAAGGACCCCAGGCTGCCCAATACCTGCGACCACATGCAGCTGACGGGCCGCATCGACTGGGTTTCGATCGCCGTCGATCTCGACAACGACAACCGCCCGGGACAGGAGTTCGATTTCGACTTTACGCTGGGATTCCAGGGCGAGGGCTTCGATTACAGCGATCAGGTCCATCCGCTCCGCAACATGCGGGGAGTGCCCGAGGCCGACCGGTTCTTCCCCGATCCCCGTTTCCGGCAGCTGACCGAGCTGGTCTATACCGATCACGAACATGCCTATGATTTGATCTTCAAGCGCGGGAAGTGGAGCCGCGTCAACTTCGTCTTCGACGAGGATGACGACTGCGGACGCTGGGAGCGCGTGGAGTTCTGCGACAACCTCGACCCCTTCAAGGTGGGGCGCAGCCGCGGCGGTTTCGACAACCATTCCCAAGCCGACCCTTCGGGCGACCGCGGTGAGTGGGACATGGACAACTCCGGCGGCGGACGGCTCTACATCAGCCGCTTCGACGGCCGTTTGCACCTCTACGGAGCCGAGAACGGCATCTGGCGCATCGACCAGAATACGAGCTTTTATCAAGGTTGGGACCGCCTCTGGCAGCGCCGCGACCCCGAGCGCTTTGCGACGGTGCGCTATACCGACCGGGACGGAAACGGGTTCTTCGACTGCATCGAATACGACCTCGACGGCGACCATGCGTTCGAAACGACGGTCGATCTAAAGGCGCTGGGCGTCGACGACCGCTGCGAGCTGATCGACGTGTCGGGATTCCGCTACCGCGACTATACGAAGCTGATGCAGCGCATGGCCGACAACCTGTGGCGGCAGGCGCAGCAGGCCGTAAAGGTAGCCGAGGGGTATGGGCTCAATACCTCGTGGTACGCCAAACTGAAGCAGGCGGCGTCCCTGCGGGAGAGATACCACAAGGGCTATTGGCTGCAATATTATCTCTACCGCGATCTCGAAGACCGGTTTCTCCGGGAGCAGCGCGCCGACCTGCTGGCGCAGTTGAACAAAGCCTATTTCTCGGGCGATTGGAAAAGTTTATCAAAAAAATAACAGGATGCGTTTATCGTTGAAATACCTCGTTGCCGCCGGACTGTTTCTTCTCGGTACGGCCGCTTACGGGCAGGATACGCCCCGACCGGGCGCTCCGGATGAATACTACTTCTTCTCCCCCGACGATGTTGCCCGCCTGCGCGAGTCGGCGAAAACCGAGTGGAGCAGGCGGATCGTGGAGTCCATGCGCCGCGGTGTCGACGAGCGTCTGAAACACGACATGGAGGTCCCCACGCTGGAAGCCGGCCACGGCCACTTCTACGTTTGTCCGATCCACAATGTTACCTTCTCGTTCCGCTGGGACCATCCCACGGCCCACTATTGCGCTGCCTGCGATCGGGAGTACCGGGGCGTGAACCGCTACAACTGGGGCTGGGTGAACTTCGTGCATGCGAGCAACCTGAGTTTTCTGACCAACTGCATGTACCTCTATCTGGTTACGGACGAAACCCGTTATGCGGAGTATATCCGCGATATGCTGCTCGATTATTCGAACATGTACCCCGGTTACATGGTGCACGACGTCTGGCGCAAACCCTCCGAGGCGCACAGCGGCAAAATGTTCGGACAAAGCCTCGACGAATCGGTCTGGTTCAGTTCCGCCGCCCGGGCATATGTTGCCGTCCGCGGGACGCTGACCGAAGCCCAGCAGCAGAAAATCGAACGCGACCTCTTCCGGCAGGGGGCTGACCTGCTGCTGCGCCGCCGCGACGGCGGTAACTGGCAGGTATGGCACAACTGCGGCCTGACGGCACTGGCCGTGGCTCTGCGCGACGACAGCCTGATTCGCGTGGCGCTCGACGATCCGCAGTGCGGCTACCGGACGCTGATGGCAAAACACGTCTACGCGGACGGGTGGTGGAACGAAGGTTCGCCGATCTACCATTTCTATCCCCTGGGAGCTATCGTGATGACCGCCGATGCCGTGCGATGCCGCAATATCGACCTGTACGACCGGCAATTGTACAACATGTTCGCCTCTCCGGTGTGGGGCGTCTATCCCGACCTGACCTTCCCGGCGCACAACGACGGCTGGTACGGCGAGTCGCTCATCGCGCAGGCGGGCCTGTTCGAAGCGGCGTATGCCCGCTTCCGCGATCCGCTTTTCCGCAGTGTGCTGGCCCAGTGCTACCGCCATGCCCGACGGAGCAGCGGTTATGCCTTGCTCAATCCCGAGCCGATCGCTCCCGCCACGGAGCCGATGCGGCAGGAGAGTTATCGCTTCGAAGATGCCGGATTCGCCCTGCTGCGAAGTCCCGCCGCGACCGTCGTGCTGAAGTACGGTCCGCACGGGGGCGGCCACGGGCATCCCGACAAGCTCTCGATCTCGGTGCACAACGGCCGGAAAGAGCTGGTTTCCGATTTCGGAACTTCGGCCTACGGCGCTCCCGACTATACGAAATGGTATCGCAAGACGCTGGCCCATAATACGGTGACGGTCGACGGACGCGACCAGCGGGAGGTGGCGGGGCAGTTCGTCGGATTCGAAGCGCGGCCCGACGGGGGCACGGTCAGCGCCCGGGCCGACGAGGTTTACCCCGGCGTGGAGATGTCGCGCCGGCTGACGCTGAAAGGGGCGGCGCTCGCCGACCGCTTCGTCTGCGAATCGGAACAGGAGCATCGCTACGACTACGTGCTGTTGTTCAACGAGCGGCCCGTGCTGAGCGGCAAAAGCCTCGGTGCGGCGACATTCGGCGAGGAGCCTTATGCCCGCATCCGCGAGGTCGAACGCTATGCCTTCAAAAAGGGGTTCGTGCTCCGTACGGCCGATGCCGAGGTGCGGATCGACGCTTCGGCCCCCGTGGAGGTCTTCGTGGGCGAGGCTTCGGGCATTCCCCCGACCAACCCCGGGGTGAAAACCGCATCCGGGAGCGAGAAGCGTCCCGTGCAGCCGGCTTATCCGGTGATCGTCCGGGTGACGGGCCGGAGCATGACGATCGACGCACGATGGAAGATCAATCAGTAATCACCACAACTACTACTCGACAAAATGAAAAAATGTTTATCGCTGCTGGCGCTTATCGGTTTGCTGGCATTGCCGGGCGGGAACGTTGCGGCCGCGAAGAAAAAAACGACCGTACTGAAACCTTACAGCTGGGCCTCGGAGGTCGAACTGCTCAAACGCGTCGACCGGCTGCCCCTCTACCGCGACGGTATGGTGGAGCAGGTCTCCAGCTATGACCCTACGGGCGGCAACGAGGACGGGTTCGCCGGAAAATACTCCTACATCCGCAAGGAGGGCGACAACCTCGTGCTGGCCGAACTGGAAGGTCCCGGCGTCATCCAGCGCATCTGGACCCCGACGCCTACCGACGACATGCTGGAGTTTTACTTCGACGGCGAAAAGACGCCCGGCCTGCGCATCCGGTTCTCGGACCTCTTCTCGGGAAAGGTATACCCCTTCCTGAAGCCTTTGTGCGCCAATGAAATCGGCGGTTATTACTGCTACGTGCCGATCCCCTATGCCAAGTCGTGCAAGATCGTCTTTTGCGGCAAAAAGATCATGTTCCACCAGATTCAGTACCGCAGCCTGCCGGGTTACGACGTGAAGACGTGGACCGGGGAGTTCTCCCCCGAGGACCGCGACATGCTCGCTTCGGTGTGCCGGGTATGGTCGGAGATTTCGCCGGCCTGCACCGATTACGCCGTCGGACAGTCCGAAGGGGTGAGCCTCGTGGAGAAGCGCTTCACGCTGCTGCCCGGCGATGAAACCGTTTTCTTCGAGCAGCAGAAGGGCGGACGCATCGCGGGTTTCGAGATCGACGGCGGAGCCTCGTTCGAGGGTTTCAACCGCGATGTGCTGCTTTGCGCCCGCTGGGACGACGACACGCGTCCGGCGATTCATGCGCCGCTGGCCGATTTCTTCGGCTATGCCTTCGGCAAGAAAGCCATGCGCAGCATGCTGATCGGTTGCCGCGGCGATGTCAACTACTGCTACCTGCCCGCGCCGTTCGACAGCCGCAGCGAACTGAAACTCCGTTACGTGGTCCGCGAAGGGGTCCGCCAGAATCCGATCCAGGTGACCACCCGGGTTTGGGTCAACGACCGCGCCCGCGACCCCCGCACCGAGGGGCGCCTCTATACGGCCTGGCGCCGCGAAATCAACCCCGCCAAGGGCGCATACTACCAATTCCTCTCGAAGGAGGGCCGCGGCCATTACGTAGGTACGGTGCATCAGGCGCAGGGCTTCCGGGCCGAGATGACCGGTTTCTTCGAGGGCGACGATTCGACCTATATGGACGGCAGGATGCGCCTCCACGGCACGGGTTCGGAGGATTATTACAACGGCGGCTGGTACGCCATGCTCGACCGCTGGGACCGCGGCGTGAGTCGGCCGCTGCACGGTTCGCTCGACTATTCGCTGCCCATGGCGCGCACGGGCGGCTACCGGTTCTACATGAACGACAAACTCTCGTTCGAACGTGAGTTTTACATGGGTATCGAGCACGGCCCCTCGGGCAACGAGTATCCGGTGGATTATACCTCGGTGGCTTTCTTCTACGGCGAAACGCCCGCTGCGGAGTGCATGGAGCCGACGCAAAGCCTGCGCACGGTCTATCTCCCCGACAAACATACGTTCTATCCACAGGCGATGCGCCTGTCGCTGGGCAATAACGCCCAGGTGCGTTTCGGCGATTTTCCGCGCGGGATGACCGTCTCTTCGCGCGGCACGGGACTGGTGCGCGTCCTGCTCGAAGACGTTCCCGAAGGGCGCTACCGGGTCTATTTCGACTACTACGAAAAGACCAATGGCGCGGAATTTTCCGTCTGGCAGCGGCAGGGGATGCTCTCCGGCTGGCGCAGCTCGAAGGGCGACGCCGAGAAGCTCGTGCCGCGGTTCTATGCCGGAGACATCGTGCTGACGCCGCAGACCAATTCGGTTTCGTTCCAGATCCGCGGGAACAATTACCGGTCGGAGTTCGAATTTGCCAACATTTACCTGGAAAAGATTCCCGAGCAGCCATGAGAAAGATATCGATTCTTTGCGCCGTTCTGTGCGCTTTCGCGCAGGGGCTTTATGCGCAGAAAGAGTACAAGGCCTATATGGTTTCCAATGCGCATTTCGATTCGCAGTGGAACTGGGACGTGCAGACCTCGATCGACGTCTACGTCCGCAATACGCTGGTTCAGAATTTCTGGCTGCTGGAACGCTATCCCGACTATGTTTTCAACTTCGAGGGAGGCATCAAGTACAGCTGGATGAAGGAGTATTATCCCGAGTTGTACGGCCGGCTGAAGGAGTGGGTCCGCAAAGGTCGCTGGAACGTCTGCGGCAGCACGTGGGACGCCACGGATCCCAATATCCCTTCGCCCGAGTCGTTCTTCCGCAACATCCTTCTCGGACAGCAGTTCTACCGCGAGGAGTTCGGCGTGCAGTCGAACGACATTTTCCTGCCCGACTGCTTCGGGTTCGGCTATACGCTTCCGACGATTGCCGCACATGCGGGTCTGATCGGATTCTCGACCCAGAAACTCCAGTGGCGCAAGCACCCGTTTTACGGAGAGGCGAAAGTCCCCTTTTCGATCGGGCTCTGGCAGGGCATTGACGGCTCGCACCTGATGGCGGCCCTGAATGCGAACGACTACAATACGCGCTGGGATGGCCGCGACATGAGCCGTGACAAGGGCATCTTGGCGCTGGCCGAAAGCGGGGTGGACAACACGGCCTACCGTTATTACGGGGTCGGCGACCGCGGCGGTTCGCCGACGATCCCCACGCTGGTCTCTCTCGAGAAGGGCGTCCGGGGCGACGGCCCGCTGGAGATCGTAAGCGCCCGCGCCGGACAGATGTACGAAGACTACTATCCGTTCGACAAGCATCCCGAACTGCCCGTCTACGACGGCGAACTGCTCATGGATGTCCATGCGACGGGCTGCTACACCTCCCAGGCGGCGATGAAACGCTTCAACCGCCGCAACGAACAGCTTGCCGACGCCGCCGAGCGCGCCTCGGTCATGGCCGACTGGCTGGGGGCCGCGGCCTATCCCGCCGAAGAGCTGCGCACCGAGTGGCGCCGGTTTATCTGGCATCAGTTCCACGACGACCTGACGGGGACGAGCATCCCGCGCGCCTATACTTTCTCGTGGAACGACGAACTGATCGCGCAGGACAAGTTCGCCAACCTCGCGGCTTCGGCTTCGGGCGGCGTTTCCCGCGCGCTGGACACCCGGGTGAAGGGAACGCCTGTGGTGGTCTATAACCCGGTGGCCGCTGCCCGCCGGGAGATCGTCGAGGTCGGGATTGCCGCGGCCTCGCAGCCCCGCGCCGTATCGGTGTGGTCGCCGCGCGGCAAACGGGTCCCGGCCCAGTTGCTCGGTTACGGCGACGGCAAGGCGCGCATCGCCTTTGCCGCCGAGGTCGGGGCGGTCGGTTATGCCGTTTACGATGTGCGCATGCAGGGTTCGGCCGACCGGTCGTCGCTGAAAGTAACGGCCAACAGCCTCGAAAACCGAATCTATCGGTTGACGCTCGATGCCAACGGCGATATTGCTTCCGTCGTCGACAAACGTTCGGGCCGCGAACTGGTGCAGCCGGGCAAGGCTTTCCGGCTGGCGATGTTCACCGAAAACAGGTCGACCGACTGGCCTGCCTGGGAGATCTGGAAGGAGACGATCGACCGCGTGCCCGAAGCCGTTGCGGACGATGTCGAGATTTCGGTCGTGGAGCAGGGCCCCGTGCGCGCCACGCTGCGTATAAGCCGCCGCCACGGGAAAAGCTCCTTCGTGCAGTATGTCAGCCTGACGGACGGCGCGGCCGACGACCGCATCGACGTTCGCAACGAGGTGGACTGGCGGAGCGAAAACGCGCTGCTCAAAGCCGAGTTCCCGATGTCGGTTTCCAATCCCGAAGCGGCCTACGACCTTGGTTTGGGGTATATCCGCCGCGGCAACAATACGCAGACGGCCTATGAAGTCTACGCCCAGCAGTGGGCCGACCTGACCGACCGGGACGGTTCGTACGGCGTGGCGGTGATGAACGACTGCAAGTACGGCTGGGATAAACCCGACGATGGTACGCTGCGCCTTACGCTGCTCCATACGCCTATGCCCGGCCGCCATTATAAATACCAGGCGCGGCAGGATATTGGCCGCCATCTCTTCACCTACTCGATCGTCGGTCATGCGGGCGATCCTGTTGCCGGAGGCATCGCCCCGAAAGCCGAATCGCTCAACCAGCCGCTGGCGGCCTACGAAGCGCCCAAACATGGGGGTCATCTGGGACGCGAGTTCTCGTTCCTGTCGGTTTCGACGCCTCAGCTGGCCGTAAAGGCCCTCAAGCAGGCCGAGGACGGCAGCGGATATGTCCTGCGTCTGAATGAAATGACCGGCAGGCCGGTGGAGCAGGCCAAAATCCGTTTCGCTGCGCCGATCGAAGCCGCCTGCGTGCTCAACGGGGTCGAAGAACGTCAGTCGGAAGCCCGGTTCGACGGGAATCGTCTGATCGTTTCCTGCGGTCGTTTCGCACCGTCGACCTATCTGGTGAAGTTACGTGCAAGCGACATCCGGCTGGAGGCGCCTTCGTCTGAGGAGGTCGATCTGCCCTGCAACGACTACGCCTTCACGGTGGATGCGTTCAACCGGCAGGGAAACCTCGACGGGAAGGGAAATTCGTATGCCGCCGAACTCGTTCCCGAAAATATTGTCTCCGAGGGGGTTGCGTTCCGGGTGACGAACGACGTGGAGCGTCGGAATGTCGTGAAGTGCGATGGCCAGCGCATCGCGCTGCCGCAGGGAAATTACAGCCGGGTTTATCTGCTCGCAGCATCGCTCGACGGGGATCGTGACGCGGAGTTTACCGTCGACGGCAAATCGTTCCGCCGCACGGTTCCCTATTATTCGGGCTTTTTCGGGCAGTGGGGACACGACGGAGCGGAGAGTTATGTGAAAGACGGCGACCTGGCTTATGTCGGCTCCCATCGCCACAGCGCGGAACGCGGAAACGAGCCTTATCTCTTTACATACATGTATAAAATCGCCCTGCCCGTTGAGGGTGGGGCCAGGGAGCTCGTGTTGCCCAAAGACCGCAACGTGGCCGTATTCGCCGTTACCGTGTCGGACAATCGGAACGATAGCCTGTCGCCCCTCAATGAAATACGGGCTTTGCCTTAGGCCCAGCCCGAAGAGACCGGCTTGCAACGAAGCCGGTCTCTTTTTTTTCTGTTGCGGACGGGAAAATTTACGCTAATCCGACATTCCGGCTGTTTGCGTTTTTATTGAAAATATAATCCTTTATCTTTAACTTAAATTCAGCACAGCACAGCATAGTAAAGCAATACCAGATAACTCATTTGCCATTTATTCGAACACTCAAAAAAGGATGATTATGTGAAAAAGGCATGCTTGGACATGCAGCCGAAATCCCAATGCCCGATTTTTATCCGAAAAAAAACCAACCTTGATTAAATGAATGCTTATGAAAACTTTTACTACTAAAATCAGTTTGTGGAGCGTGTTCCTGCTTGCAGCGGTCTGGACACAGGCCGTCCAGGGGCAACCCGCGACCCCCCCCCAGGCCGGAAAGAGTGTCGTCGGTACGGTCGTCGATGAAAAAGGCGATCCCGTGGTCGGAGCCTCCGTAATCGTAAAGGGTACACAGCGGGGCGCTGTGACCGACACCGAGGGCCGGTATATGATCGGCGAGGTAGGCAGCGGCGATGCGTTGCAGTTCTCCTACCTGGGCTATTATACGGTCACGGAGAAGGTCGGGGCGCGCACGACGGTCGATGCGACTCTTTCCGAGATGTCCAACATGCTCAACGACGTAGTGGTTGTGGGTTACGGCGCGCAGAAACGTGCGTCGATCACGGGCGCCGTCGCCTCGGTGGGCGACAGCGACCTCGACCGTGTGCACAGCGCGACGACCAGCGCCATGCTTTCGGGCAAACTGCCGGGTCTTTCGTTCCGGCAGGCCGACGGCCGTCCGGGCGCCGGGGCGACGATCCAGGTGCGTAACTTCGGCGCCGATCCGCTCTTCGTCATCGACGGCGTTCCCCAGGACAAGGGAGCATTCGACCAGCTGGCCCCGAACGACATCGAGTCCATCTCGGTGCTGAAGGACGCTTCGGCGGCCATCTACGGCTTGCGTGCCGGTAACGGCGTGGTGTTGGTGACCACCAAACGCGGTCAGGAGAATACGCCGGCGCGCATCAACGTCAATATGTATTACGGCTGGCAGAACTGGACGCGCTTCCCGCGCGGGACCAACGCCTACGAATGGATGCTGGCCCAGACCGAAGGCCTGGTGAATCAGGGCCAGACCCCGACCGTCACGCCCGAGGAGCTGGAGAAATGGCGCGCCGGCACGGAGAAGGGCTACCAGAGTTTCGACTGGTATAACTATATCGTGCAGCGAAATGCGCCCCAGGCGTCGATCAATGCCAACATTTCCGGTGGCGGCAAGGCGACCAAATACTACGTTTCGGTGTCGCATATGAGCCAGGATGCCGCTTTCCGCGACTATAACTACCAGCGTTCGAACGTCCAGAGCAACTTCGAAACCAACATCGGCAAGCGGATGCGCGCCGGCGTCAACCTGAGCGGACGCATCGACTCGAAACGCAATCCCGCCGTTTCGGGCGCCGACCCCGACGACTACTGGCAGCCCCGCAACGCCCTGTTGAACCTGCTGCCGACCGAGCGTCCCTATGCCAACGACAACCCGATGTATATCAGCGCGACGCAGGTTCCCGAGGCGAACTGGGCCGGAATCAACTACGAAAATTCGGGTTACTACAAATACGACCTGCGCGTGATGCAGGCCAACATGTTCGCCGAGTACAAATCTTACTTCGTACCGGGGCTGACGGCCCGCGTAACCTACTCGTACCAGATGGCCGACAACGTGATCGACAACTTCGAATATGCCTACGACGCCTACACCTACAACAGCGACAAGGATACGTATGAGAAAAAGGCCGTCAACGCTACCGCCAACCGCGAGCAGACCCACAAGAAGGTGTTCAACACCATGTTGCAGTTCATGGTCAACTACAACCGGACGTTCGCCGAAAAACACACCGTCAGCGCCATGGTGGCCAACGAGCGCACGACCTACCGCACGACCGACGAACTGGTGAAGGCCTCGCCCAACAACAACGTCATTCCGATCATCATGTTCGGCGACCTGAAGGGCTATACGGCCACCGACAAGCCGCAGGCCCGCGTGGGTTACGTCGCCCGTGTGAACTACAACTACGACAACCGGTATTACATAGAGTTTTCGGGCCGTTACGATGCTTCGTGGAAATTCATTTCGACCAAGCGCTGGAGCTTCTTCCCCTCGATTTCGGGCGCATGGCGCATCACGCAGGAGCCTTTCTTCAAGAACAACGTCAAATCGGACGTGCTGAGCGACCTGAAGATCCGCGCTTCGTACGGAGTGGTCGGCGACGACGCCGTGGGCGGCGATTACGACTACGTGGCCGGATACAACAACAATAGTTCGGTCAGCATCCTCGACGGGGAGCCCGTCGTGGGCATTCGTCCCCGCGGCGAGCCGGTTACCAACGTAAGCTGGATGAAGAATCACTTCACCAACGTCGGACTCGACTTCGGATTCTTCGGCGGCAAACTCTACGGCAGTTTCGATTACTTTTACCGCAAGCGTACGGGTCTGCTGGCAAAGCGTAACGACCTGGTGCTCCCGAGCGAGGTGGGTTATTCGCTGGCCAACGAGAACCTGAACGCCGATGCGCACTACGGTTTCGAGGTCGCGCTCAACTACCGCAACCGTTTCGGGAAGCTGGGCTTCCAGGTCGGCGCCAACATTTCGTATGCCCGCCGCAAGATGGTCTCGGTCTACAACGAACGCTTCGCCAACTCGCTCCAGCGCTACCGCAACGGGCAGGAAGGCCGCTATACCTATGTGAACTGGGGCTACAATACGATCGGCGTTTTCCAGACACAGGACGAGATCAACAACTATCCGGTCAACATCGACGGCAAGGGCAACACCACGCTGCTGCCCGGCGATTTCATCGTCGAGGATGTCAACGGCGACGGTCGCATCGACTCGCAAGACGAACGTCCGATTGCCTATCAGGACAACTCCTCGGTCGCTCCGCAGCCGATCATCAACGGCGGTCTCACCTTCGGTTTCGACTGGAAGGGCATCGACCTGTCTGCCGATTTCTCGCTGGCCGCAGGCTATGCCTTTACGCCCAACTGGGAAACCCGCTGGCCGTTCCAGAACGGCCGTACGCTGGTGTACGACACCCAGTACAAGAACCGCTGGCGGCACGAGGACCCGTTCGACGCCAACAGCCCCTGGATTCCCGGCGAGGTTCCCGCCCTGCGTTTTACGGCCCGCGAGTACGTTTCCTGGAACCGCAACCTCGACTATTGGACCACCAACGTCGTGGCGTTCCGCCTCCGCTCGCTCGAAGTGGGCTACACGCTGCCTAAGAAGTGGCTTGCCGCGGTCCGTATCCAGAAGGTGCGTGTCTACGTGAACACCTACAACCTCTTCTCCATCGACAATGTGAAGAAGTACGGTGTCGATCCCGAGATTTCCGACCGTAACGGTATGCAGTATCCTCAGAACCGGGTGGTCAATATCGGTGCAAACCTGACGTTCTAACTTTAAAACCGAATCCTGATGAAAAACTTCAATATATTCCTGTTGGCTGTCCTGCTGCTCTTCACGGGCTGCAATGGCGACGAACATTTTCTGACCAAGTCGCCGACCGATATCTTCGTGGACGACGATGTCTGGAAGAACGAGGCGCTGATCATGGGCCTGGTATCCGACCTCTATTCCCGCTATGCGGACTACCAGACCGTCGAAAAATGGTATTCGTTCTGCGACCTGGACGAGGCCTACTGCTCCAACGCCGTCGACCGCAAGCGTCACCAGAATGCGACGTGGGGCTATGGCGAGCAGGCTTCGTGGGACTATGGCTACGTGCGTCACATGAACCTCTTCCTCGAGAAGTGCGCGCAGGCCGATGCGTCGGTCTTTGCGAAAAACAGCCGCGAACGGCTCATGGGCGAGGTGCGTTTCCTGCGTGCGGCCTACTACTTCGCCATGGCCAAACGGATGGGCGGCGTGCCGCTGATCACCGATCCCCTGCAATACGATTACAGCGGCGACGTGACCTACCTCTACCGGCCGCGCAATCCCGAGTACGAGATCTACGATTTCGTGCTCAAGGAGTGCGAGGAGATCAAAACCCTGCTGCCGAACGATGCTTCGGTCAAGTCGCGCGCCACGAAAGCCGCAGCACTGGCGATGCGTTCGCGTGCCGCCCTCTATGCGGGTTCGATCGCCCGATACGGTGCGCTCCGTACGCCCGAGGTGACGCTTCCCGGCGACATCGTGGGTATTCCGTCCGAAAAAGCCGAATATTACTACGACATCGCCCTCAAGTCGGCGCAGGAGATCATGACCGACAATCTCTACGATCTCTATCAGAAAAATCCCTCCGACCTTGCCGACAACTTCGCTTCGCTGTTTCTCGACAAGTCGGACGCCAACACCGAGGCCATTTTCGTGAAGGATTTCCTTTCGCCCAACAAGATTCACAACTATACGGTTTACAGCCTCCCGCAGTCGATGAGCGAATATCCGCGCTACAACGGTTCGCTGTGCGCCACGCTCAACCTCGTGCAGATGTACGAACTGCTCGACGGCAACAGGATCGAACCGCTGAAGATCGGAACGCTCTCCAATCCGGTATTCTACGACAAACCGGGCGATGTGTTCGCCGGGCGCGATGCGCGCCTCGCCGGCACGGTGATCCTTCCCGGCAGTTCGTTCCGGGGTACGCCGGTCGACATCTGGGCGGGCTATGTGACGCTCTCGGGCCAGCTCGTGAGCGGCAACGCCCCCGGAGCCGAAGGCACGCTGCCCGGTACGAGCGAGAAAGTGCAGGTCGTCGGCAAGGACGGTCCGTGCGAAGCCGCCGAGTTCAATACCCATACGGGTTTCTACGTCCGCAAGTACAACGACCCCAAAGCCGGTTCGGGCGACGAGAAGACGGGCAGCGAAGTGTGGTTCATCCGCTACCGTTTCGGCGAGGTGCTGCTGAACGCCGCCGAGGCCGCCTTCGAACTCAACCAGAAGGGGCTGGCCGCGCAATACCTCTCGCGTCTGCGCGAGCGTGCGGGCTTCACCCGGAAGCTGGTCGATGCGGACATCACCTTCGAGAGAATCGTCCACGAACGCAAGGTCGAGCTGGCCTTCGAGGGCCACGAATTTTGGGATATGAAGCGCTGGCGCCTGGCCCACCTGGTGTGGAACGGCCAGAACATGAACGAGACGCCGAGCGATCCCGCAGCAGCCGATGCCGTCAATACGCAGTGCCTGGGACTCTGGCCGCTGAAGGTGTATGCCCCCGGCCAGCCCGTCGACGGCAAGTGGGTTTTCACGGTGCGTAAACCCAGCCATGTGACTGCCGCGCACCAGTTCCGGATCGGCAATTATTACTCGCAGATCAACACCACGATCCTGAGCAATAATCCCCAAATCGTCAAACAGCCCAACCAGTAATGAAACACAGACCGATTATGAAAAAGTTAGTTTATTTGGCCCTATGCACCCTGGCGATGACCTTCGCCGCGTGCGAATACGATAACTACGACGAACCCGGTTCGCGCTTTTACGGCCGCATCCTCTATGACGGCGAGCAGCTCGGCTTCGGCTACAACGAGGTCTATATCGAACTATGGGAGCAGGGCGACTGGCAGTTGAAGGAGGCCATCCGCGTGAATGTCAATATCGACGGAACTTTCTCGCAGATGCTTTTCGACGGCGACTACAAGATGGTCATTCCCAAGTCGGCCCGCCCGTTCCTGGTCGAGCAGGATACCGTCCTGCTGCAAATCCGGGGCGATAAGGCGATGGATATCGAGGTGACGCCCTACTATACGATCGAGAACGTGAAGTATAAGTACAACGCCGCGGACGACAAACTGGAATGCACCTGCTCCATCCGGCAGATCGTGACCGATCCGGCGGAGGCCAAGACGGTGAACATCATGCGCGAGTACGTCGGCAAGACGGCATACCTCTACCAGGGCTCGCAGATCAACTGGCATACGCTCAACACGCAGAACAATCCCGGCGGAAGCCTCGACAACGTCGTATTCTCGGGACCTGCGGTCAACAGCTCGAAGCTCCCCGCCTCCCAGAACTACGTCTTCGGACGGGTGGCCGTTCAGATGAACGGTATTTCGCCGATGTTGATGACGCATCCCAAGAAGATAACGTTCCGGTAATTGCCCGGATCAATGCCGGGGGAGGCGGAGCGAATCCGCTTTCCCCGGCATCCGTCAATCGGTATGAAGCGCATTTTGTTGGTTTTGGCCGTGCTGTCGTGCGGCCCGGTCTCCGCCTCGGCCGGAAACCCCTTTCTCCGTGCGGAGAAGGAGGCTCCGTTCGTCGTGGCCCACGGCGGGTGCAAGCATCTGTTTCCCGAAAATACCATGGTGGCCTTCGACGGAGCCGTGGCGCTGGGTGTCGACATGCTTGAAATGGATGTCCGGCTGACGGCTGACAGCGTGCTGGTGACCCACCACGACGACACGCTCCAACGTACGAGCGACGGCGAAGGGCTCATCATCGCTTTTACGCTCGAAGAGCTGGGCCGCTTCAACTTCGGGGCGAAGTTCGCCGGGCTTGAAAAGAACTATCCCTACCGCGACCGGAAGGTCCCTGTCACGACGCTGGAAGAGGTGCTGTCGAAATACGGGGCCGTCAAACGCATGTTCATCGAGATCAAGGGCGAGGGCCAAGAGGGGCTGCGCTGCGCCGAAAAACTGGCCGCGCTGCTCCGTCGTACGGCGATGGAGGAGCGGGTGCTGGTTTCGGCCTTCGACGACCGGATTATCCGGCATTTCAGGAGAGCCTCACAGGGCCGGGTGCAGACGGCTATGGGACGCCGCCACATCCGGCGTTTCGTGATGATGAGCAAGCTGGGCCTCGGCTTTCTGTGGGGCGGAAAACACCGTTCGATGCTGCTTCCGCTCCGCTCGGGCAAGAACCGCCTCGACCGCCCCTCCATCGTGCGGACGGCCCGCCGCAAGGGAATTTCGGTCTACTATTGGACCGTCAATAAAACCGAAGAGATGCGGCGTCTGGGCGCCTTGGGCGCCGACGGCGTGATTACCGACCGTCCCGATCGCCTGCCCGGGGAGTGGGTCAGAACATCGTCTGATTGAGCCTCCGGTATTTTTTGGGCGTCTGGTTGTAGAGCGATTTGAAGATTTTGTAGAAGTGCCCCAGGTTGGGAAATCCGCAGTTGGAACTGATCTCCTTGATGGGCATGTTGGTGATGATGAGTTGGGTGGCCGCGTAACGCATTTTGAGTTCGTTGATCAGTTCGGTCAGCGACTTGCCGAAATGGAGCCGCACGGTCCGGTTGACATAATCGCCGTTCCGGCCGCACAGAGCTACGAATCCGGCGCAGCCCCGGCAGAACAGGTCGGACGTCGTGTATTCCTGAATGGCGTGTACGAGCCAGACCGGGATGTTGGCCGGGGTGGACAGGGCCTCGTAGAGGGTTATTTGCCGGAACACGGACAGCAGCAGGCTGTCGAGTTCGATGTTGTTGCGCGGATGGCCCATCGTCTCTTCCGCATGCGCCGAGATCTGATGCAGGATTTCAGCCGGTAGTTGTATGCGGTAGGGCATTGGTCCTGCCGACCAGAAATAGTGGGTGCTGCCCGGAAAATAACGTTCGTGGAAGTGGTGCAGCGTTTCGACGGGGAACGCAATGTTAATCAGGGTGATTCCCCCGCTCTTAGGCGATGCCGCGTACGTATGGGCGTCCTGCGGACGGATCATGATCAGGTCTCCCGGCCCGATACGCTGGCGTTCGCCGTTGACCAGGTGATACCCCGAGCCTTTTTCGATCCAGAGCAGCTCGGCGTAATCGTGCGAGTGGACGGAGAGATCCTGCCGCGAGACGATGTTGACACGGACCATATGGAATGTTTCGCCCGGGTGGAGAAAGCCGGAGAGTTCGAAAACGGGAATGTCCATGGGTTTGCGGGTTTTTACAATGTTACGGATTATTTGCGAGAGAACCAAAAAATCGGCACAGAAGAATTAAAACGATTGTTTGCTGTTAAAAAATACGGTAAGACGTGGTTGGAATGGAGAATACGGTGACAGGTATGGTGACCCGGGTGCAGCGGATGTCGATCCACGACGGGCCGGGCATCCGCACGACGGTGTTTCTGAAGGGGTGCAATTTCCGTTGCCGGTGGTGTCATAATCCCGAAACGTGGCGGCGCGAAGCGCAGGTCGAACGCATCGGCGAACGGTGCATCGCCTGCGGCGCCTGCGCGGCCGTTTGCGATTCGGGAGCCGTGCGGCTGGAAAACGGGGTCCTTGGTTTCGACCGGGAGCGGTGCGACGCCTGCGGACGGTGTGCCGACGTCTGCCCTGCACGGGCGATGAATCTCGTTGGGAAGCCGGTTTCGGTGGAACGCCTGATGCAGGACCTGCAGCGCGATATTCCCTTTTTCGAGGAGTCGGGCGGCGGTGTGACCCTCTCCGGCGGCGAACCGCTGCTGCAACCCGCCTTTGTCCGGGAGCTCCTGCGGCGCTGCCGGGCTGAGCGGATTTCGACGGCCCTCGAAACCAACCTTTCCGTGCCTGCTGAGTTGATCGAGGAGCTGCTGCCGCTGGTCGATTGGTGGATGTGCGACCTGAAGGTTACCGACGACGGCATGCACCGCCGCTGGACCGGGATGTCGAACGCTCGGACCCTTGCGAACCTGCAGCTGCTCGGGCAGCGCAGCGTCCCGCTGATCGTTCGCACGCCCGTCGTGCCGGGGGTGAACGATACGCCCGAAGCGATCGAGGCGATCTGCGACCGGTTGAAAGGGATCGGGAGCCTGCTCTATTACGAATTGCTCGGGTTCCACACGCTCGGAACCGACAAATTTACCGGACTGGGCATGGAGAATCCGATGCCTGCGGCGGAACCTCTCCAGCCGGAGCGGCTGGAGAGCCTCCGGACTGTCGCCGCCCGGACCGGAATAACTGTCAAATAAGCCTGAACAGATGAATTACGACCAGAAACTCGCCAACCTGCGTGCCCGAAAACTGCAGCAGACGCGCGATAAGATCGAGCAGGAGGGCCTGCTCGACGAAGACGACTACGGACGGATCGTGCCCCCGAAGGGCCTTTGGAATATTCGGCCCAACCACCCGGACGGATCGTTCTACGGTTTCGACGCCTGGACCGACAATTTTTGCAGCCTGATGGCCGTGCATCCGGTCTACGTCGACCCCGACGACGCTTTTGCCGGACGGTGGATGTATTTCATGTCCAAGATGCGCCCCAACAAGTGGAATCCGGCGTATCCCTACGACCATCTGAAAGCCGATATTGCCCGTTACGACATTATCTGCGGCATCGGCGACGACGCCCACTTTGCCCCGGACTACCGACTGGGCCTCGAATTGGGGTGGGGCGGTTTGCTGGACAAGATCGCCGCCTGCCGGAAACGGAATCCCGCGCCCGAACAGCAACATTTTTACGATCTCCACGAGCGGGCTGTCCGGAGCGTGCAGGGATGGATCGAACGCCACATTGCCGAGGCGCAGCGCCTGGCGGCCGTAGAACCCGATGCCGTGCGGCGCGACAATCTGCTGGCCATGGCGCGGACCAACCGCCGTATCCTCAGCCGTCCGCCCGAAACCCTGCGCGAAGCGTGCCAGTGGATCATCTGGTATCACCTCGCTTCGCGGACGTATAACCGCGACGGTGCGGGCGCTCAGATCGACGCCCTGCTCAGACCCTATTACGAGCACGACAAAGCGCGCGGGCTGACCGATGACGAGGCTGTTTATTACCTCGCCTGCCTGCTGATCAACGATCCGGTCTACTGGCAGTTGGGCGGTCCCGACGAGACGGGCCGCGACCAGACTTCGCCGATCTCCTTTCTAGTGCTGGAGGCTGCCGGGAAGATCGACACCTCGCTCAATATCACCGTGCGGGTCCACGACGGGCTCGATCCCGCACTGTTCCGTACGGCGGTCGCCTGCCTGATCCGCTACAAAAATGGCTGGCCCCGCTTCTCGGGCGACAAGGCCCTGGTCGAGGGTTTCATGCGCAACGGCTTCAGCGCCGAACTGGCCCGGCGCAGGATCGCCGTCGGCTGTAACTGGATGTCGCTGCCGGGCCTCGAATATACGATGAACGACCTGGTGAAAGTCAACATGGCGAAGGTCTTCGAAGTCGCCTACGACGAGTTGTCGGCTGCGGAGGCGAAGCCCTCGACCAAACTGCTCTGGCAGCGGTTCGAACGGCATCTTGGCATCGCCGTCCATACGGCGGCCGAAGGTATCCGCCACCACCTCAAATACCAGAAATACAACGAACCCGAGTTGCTGCTCAACCTGCTGAGCCACGGGCCGCTGGAGAAAGGGCGGGACGCCTCGGACGGCGGGGCGCACTATTACAACCTATCGATCGACGGGGCAGGTCTGGCCGTCGTCGCGGATTCGTTTGCCGCCCTCGAACAGCGCATCGAGCGGGAGGGCCGTCTGACGTGGGAAGAGGTCGCCCGCCACCTGCGCGAGGATTTCGACGGCGAGGGCGGCGTAGCGGTCCGCAAACTGCTGCAATCTTCGCCGCGCTACGGACAGGAAAACTCCCTCGGCGAAACGTGGGCCCTGCGTGTAAGGGATGCCTTCGTTTCGGCCGTGCGGCGGGAGTCGGAACCCGAAGCGCGTCGCATCTTCATTCCGGGCTTCTTCTCGTGGGCCAACACGGTCGGTTTCGGCCTTGCGGTCGGCGCGACCCCGAACGGCCGCAAGGCCGCAACGCCCATCTCCCACGGCGCCAACCCCGTGCCCGGTTTCGCCCTCGACGATGCGTCGCTCTCGCTGGCGGCCTGCATCGCCCGGATTCAGCCCGGTTACGGCAATACGGCTCCGATGCAGTGGGAGATCGACCCATCGCTGGCCCGAGAGGATAATGTCGAACTGATCGGCGCAATCCTCCGCACCCACTTTAAAATGGGCGGAACGCTGGTGAACGTGAACGTCATGGATAAGCAGACCGTGCTCGCCGCGCACGAAAATCCGGATAAATATCCCGAACTGGTCGTGCGCGTGACGGGCTTCACGGCCTATTTCTCCATGCTGTCGCCCCGGTTCCGGCAGTTGGTCGTCGACCGTATTCTGGAAAATTAACCACAAAACAGATGATGGAAACCCTGAAGCTAATCGATGCGTATGATTACGCCGGGACGGGCTATGCCCCGTTCCTGATCGGAGACAAATGGCAGGTCGCCTTCCTGAACTATGCGCCGGAAGAGGCATTGGAGAGCATCGTAAAACTCGACGTCCACCACCTAACCGACGAGGTTTTCGTGTTGCTTGACGGCCGTGCGGCGCTCATCGGCGCACAAATCCGTGATGGGCGGGTCGTTTGCGAGGCCGTCGATATGCAGCCTGTGCGGGCCTACAACATCCGCCGCGGGGTGTGGCACAAGATTGCGATGCAGCCCGGCAGCCGGGTCCTGATTGTGGAGAACAGCAACACGCATCTCGGTGATTTCGAGTTCTACGACCTCTCGGCGGAGCAGATTGCCTCCCTGCGGGAAACGGTCGCCAAAGTGTGGAGGGAAGAGTAGCATGATGGAGACGAATTATCTGGCCGGACTGTCGCTGATTGCGGTGGGTGGCTTGTTTTCCGGTTGTTTTGCGGTCCCTTTCAACCGGAACCGCACCTGGAAATGGGAAAACAACTGGCTGATATGGAGCGTCGTGGCTCTTGTCGCTGCGCCGTGGATCGTTGCCGCAATGACCGTTCCCGGACTTTCGGGCGTCTATGCTTCGGAACCTCGGACGGTGGCCGTCGTGGGGTTTTTCGGTCTGATCTGGGGTGTCGGGGCAATTCTTTTCGGGCGGGGCATCGACCTGCTGGGGGTCGGTCTGAGCATGCCCGTCATGCTCGGCCTGACCAATGTGATCGGGACGCTGATGCCCGTCGTCCTGCGTGATCCGGGCGAGCTGCTGACTTCGTTGGGAATCCGGCTGATCGCCGGAGTGGTGATGATCGTCCTCGGCATTGTCTTTTATTCGCTTGCCGGAAGCCGGAAGGAACGCGATGGCCGAACCCGCAAAGCGGAGGCCGGAGCGGGCTTTGCAAAGGGGCTGCTGGTCTGCCTGCTGGCCGGGGTGCTCAGTCCGATGGTCAATTTCGCCTTTGTCTTCGGGGCGCCGCTGCAGCGGCAGGCGCTCGCCGCCGGAGCCGCTCCCATGTATACATCCAATGCCGTCTGGAGCATCGCGCTGACGGCCGGATGCCTGGTGAACGCAGGCTACTGCATCTACCTCTTGCTGAACAGGAAAACAGGCGTGCTGTACCGCGGAAGCCGATGGGTAAACTGGGTTTGGGCCATACTGGCCGGGGTGCTTTGGTACTTGAGCATGATGTTTTACGGCATGGGCGGCAGTTTGCTCGGCGACGCCGGAACGTCGGTCGGCTGGGCGCTGATGCAGTCGCTGGCAATTCTGACGGGCAATCTTGCCGGACTTTTCTCGGGCGAATGGCGCGACGCTTCCCCTGCATCGCGGCGGATGATGTGGCTCGGACTGGCGTGCCTGCTGGCCGGCGTCTTTATCGTTGCTTTCAGCAGATAAACATATTGTGGCAGCGTTCGTGTGGGATCATCGTCTTCTCGCTCGAATCTAATATCCGGATATTGGCTTCCATAGGCCACGAAAAAACGATCGCCGTTTCCGACGATCGCCCTAAACGCAAGAAAGAGAGTCTTTTGGACTCTCTTTCTTTGTGACGCCGACAGGACTCAAACCTGTAACCTTCTGATCCGTAGTCAGATGCTCTATTCAATTAAGCTACGGCGCCGAATTGCAGGTGCAAATGTAGGGCAAAAATCCGAATTGCGCAAATTATTCCGAAAATTTTTTACGGAAAATACGGAACCCATATCGGCCTGGACTGCATAATGCTTATTATGAAAGGTTTATGGACTGATTAGGCAGCGGCAGCTGAGTTGCAAATCGGGCAGGAAGAGGAAGAAATAGGCCGGACGAAGCATGACGCGACCTAATAAAAGGCTGGATCGGAGGGCGTAGCAGTCGAGTAGGACAAGACGGCAGGAGGGGATAGGAAAGACGGGTAGAGCAGGGCAAGGCAAGAAAGAGAAAAAAGTATTCCGGGTGGGGCTGCCGCCGTCACTTCACCTTCCGGTCGGGATGGTCGTGCAGGAATTTTTCCCAGGTTTGCGAGCCGCCCTTCGAGGCGGCTTTCTTGCCGCCGCCAAGCCCTTTGACCCGATCCTCGCCCAGCGCGGCATCGAGCGGGTTGGACGAGGTAAAGTAGTGGCAGAGGGCTACGGCCATGCCGTCGGTGGCGTCCAGCCGCCGGGGCGGGGTGTCGATGGTAAGCAGGCGGCAAACGATCGCCGCGACCTGCTCCTTGGGGGCCGATCCGCGGCCGGTGATGGCCTGTTTGATGCGCATGGGGGCATACTCGGCTACGGGCACGCCGCGGCTCAGCGCGGCGGCCATCGCCACGCCCTGCGCCCGGCCCAGCTTGAGCATCGACTGCACGTTCTCGCCGAAAAAAGGCGATTCGAGTGCCACTTCGCGCGGACAATACTCGTCCACCAGTGCGCCCACGCGTTCGAAGATGCGGCGCAGCTTGGCGTAGGGGTCGGGAAGTTTGTGCAGGTCGATCTCGCCCAGCACGACCGAACGGACCGTACGTCCCTCGACCTCCAGCACGCCGTAACCCATGTAGTTCGTGCCGGGGTCGATGCCCATAATGCGGTATTTCTCCGAGGCCTCCATGCTGGAAAGTTTTCGAAAAGACGCCCCTGCGGACGGCGAATCGGACCGTAGGGGCGTCTTCCGATGCCGGACCTATTTGCCCAGCAGTTCGTTGATCTTCTCGTAGAGCGCTTCGCCGCGCAGGTTCGAAGCGACGATCACACCCTGAGCGTCGATCAGGAAGTTCGACGGGATACCCTGTACGGCGTACTCCTTGGCGGCCTGGTTGTCGAAGCCGTTCAGCTCGCTGACGTGCACCCAGCCCATGCCGTTCTGGTCGATGGCTCCGAGCCACGCTTCGCGGTCCTTGTCGAACGAGACGCCGTAGATTTCGAAGCCCTTCTTGTGGAATTCGTCGTAGGTCTTCTTCAGGTGGGGAACCTCACCCATGCAGGGTCCGCACCACGAAGCCCAGAAGTCTACCAGCGTGTACTTGTTGGCCGGGTTCTCGACGACGGATTTCAGCGACACGGCCTCCCCGTCGGCGTTGTTCTGGATGATGTCCATGTAGGGCTGTCCGACTTCGGTCTTGAGCTTCTGCTCGGCGCTGGTCTTGAGCTTGGTGAGCAGCTCGGTCTGCTGCATCTCGGGCGAGAAGAGGGCGATTTCATCCAGCAGTTCCTGCCCCGAAAGGTCGTAGCCCAGGCTCTGAGCGAGCAGGATCGCACCGAAATAGTTGTCGCGGTTGGTCTCGACCGCTTTGCGGGTCAGCTCGTCGTACTCCTTTTCGATCGCTTCGCGGCGCTCCGGCGTGGTTTCGGCGTTGCGGTACTCGGCTACCAGCGCGTCGCCGGCCTTGTTGTAGGCAGCGCTGGCGTCGTTCGAAGGCGTACCCGTGGCGATCTTGCGCTTGGGTTGATCGGGGTTGTCGGCGACGGTGATCGTACCCGGCTCGACGATCAGCAGGGCCGAGAACGTGGCCGGAACGTCGCCGCGCGAGTCGGTGATGTAGCGCACTTCGGGCGTGTCGGCCGTGCCCTTGAAGCGGAACGTGCCGTTGTCGATGGCCGCGGAGTCGAGCAGCTTCTGCTGCTGGTCGAACAGGTAGGCCGTTCCGGTGGCTCCGGCGACGTTCCCCTGGATGGTGTAGGCATTTTTGCCGGCGCAGCTGCACAGTGCGGCCGCGGCGGCCAGAATCAGGATGTTTTTCATTTTTCGAATTGTTTTTTGAGTGCTTCGATCTCTTTTTCCAGCTCGCCGACCTGGCGGGCCAGCTCGGGCAGCCGCTTGAACACGGTGGCCGAACGGTGGTACTGCATGCCCGGAAGCGCCGGGTAGCCGAACCGTATCTCGTCGTCGGGGACGTTCTTGTCGATGCCGCTCTTCGAGCCGACCTTCACTCTGTCGCCGATGGTTACGTGGTCGGCGATGCCGACCTGCCCCGCGAGGAAGCAGTTGCTGCCCACCTTCGACGTGCCGGCGATGCCGGTCTGCGCCGAGGAGACGGTGTGCTCGCCGATGCGGACGTTGTGGCCGATCTGGATGAGGTTGTCGAGCTTCACGCCGCGGCAGATGACCGTCGAATCGGTCTTGGCGCGGTCGATGCAGGTGTTGGCCCCGATCTCCACGTCGTCCTCGATCACCACGTTGCCCAGCTGGGGAATCTTGTCGAAGCCCCCAGCGGCGTTGGGCATGAAGCCGAAGCCGTCCGCCCCGATGACCGCCCCGGCGTGCAGGATACAGCGGGCGCCGATGCGGCAGCCCTCGTAGATTTTGACCCCCGGGTAGAGGATCGTACCCTCGCCGACGGTGACTCCCGCGCCGATGTAGACCTGCGGGTAGATCTGGCAGCCGCGGCCGATCCGCACGTCCTGTTCGATGACGGCGAACTCGCCCACGTAGCACTCGTCGCCCACGCTGGCCTGCGCCGAGATGTGGGCCTTGTCGCTGATGCCCGTGCGGCGGGTCTTGGCGGCGTTGTACATTTCGAGCAGTCGGAGTACGCACTGGGCCGCATCCTCCACATGGATCAGCGTGGCCGCCACGGGCTGCGCGGGGGTGAAGGAGTTGTCCACGAGCACGATGCTCGAACGGGTGGTGTAGAGGTAGGGTTCGTACTTGGGGTTGGAGAGGTAGGCCAGCGATCCGGCCTGTCCCTCTTCGATCGAGGAGACGGTATGGACCCTGACCTGCGGGTCGCCTTCGATCCGTCCGCCCAGGAAGCCGGCGATCATTTCGGCAGTGAATTCCATCATATCGGTTTGGTTTAGAGGCTTCCGGCACGGCGTTTCGTCCGGCGGGACCGGTCCGTCCGGCAGGTACGGCACGGTCCGCACGGGAAGGAACCCCGGCGCGGCGCGGCGTCCGGCGAGCCGAACGAAACGGCCGGGACGGCGGGCAGCGGTGCGGAAGCGGTTGTCATAGGGTTAAAGGTATTCGTTGATGTCGATCCCCCGGGGCAGGAACTCCTCCACCGAGCGGCCGAACGAGAGCACCTCGCGCACGGTCGACGACGAGATGTCGGCCACGGGAGCGGGGGTGAAGAGCATCACCGTGGTGATTTCGGGATAGATGCGGTGGTTGGTGGCCTCCATCGTACGCTCGTATTCGAAGTCGGTCGTGTTCCTCACGCCGCGGATGATGGCGCAGGCCCCGACCGTCTCGGCGAATTCGCCCGTCAGCCCCGTGTAGATGCGCGCCTCGACCCGCGGCTCGGCGGCATAGACGTCGTCGATGAGCCGCTGGCGGTTCTCCACGCTCAGCAACCCCTGCTTGGAGGTGTTGTTGCCGATGCCGATGACCACGCGGTCGAAGAGGTTGAGCGCTTCGTCGACCAGCGCGGCGTGGCCGCGCGTGAACGGGTCGAACGACCCGGGGAAGATGGCAATTCGTTCCATATCGGACAAAGGTAGAAAAATTTGCGGATTGCGGATGCGGATTCTCCGTTTTTTTGCGCAGAGCGCCCGTGCGGAGACCGCAGGGAATCCCCGCGGGACCGTTTCCGCTATCGGGTGCGTTCGCAGGGGCGGCTCAGCGCTCGATCTTCACGTACTGAGTGTAGACGATGCGCGTATGGGGGTTCGACGAGGTGATCTGCTGCCGCAGCGCCTTCGTGCCCCAGCGGATGAAGAGGAAGCGGCGGGGAATGCGGTGCACGATCTGCCGCAGCGTGTCGACGCTCTCCACGCGGCAGGCGACGGAATCATCGGCGATGATCCCCTCGACGGTGACCCATGCGTCGCGCCAGCGGAAGAACCGCACGCTGTCGGCCGTTCGCAGGGACCCTGCGGTGAGCACCGGGAGCGATGCGGCTGGGATGCGCGGACGGAGCAGGGCGGTGTCGCCCCGGCGCAGGAGCGTGTCGCGCAGCGGGGCGCGGAACGCGACGGAGGTCGCCGCTACGGTGGTGGATGCCGCTTCGAGCCGGCGGATTTTGATCCCCAGCGCGCGGATGCGCCGCGCGTCGGCTTCGCGCAGCTGTGCGAACTCGCCGCAGCGCAGGCGCAGCACCTGTGCCGCGGCGGCCTCCTCGCCGAGCCGCGTGCGGAAGTGTTCGACTTCGGCCGTCAGGGCCGACTGGTTTTGGGCGAGCCGCCCGGTTTCGCTCCGGTAACGGCGGTAGCCGGCATAGAGCAGCGACGTGGTGAGGACGGCGTAGAGCAACAGGTATTTTTTCATGAGTTCGGGTTTTAGACAACCCGAAGATACGGCGGGGGAGTGGGTGCGCGTTTCTATTTTTTCCAAAACAGCCCCTCCAGCGCCCGGGCGACGCGCTCGGCGGCGAGCGCCATGAGCGGCTGCGCGTCGCAGCGGGAGTAGGCGGTCACGCCCCGGTGGTCGATGCGGAACAGTTCGTCGAGCCGCGGCAGTTCGGAGCGCGTGAACGGCTCGTCGCTCAGCGTCAGCCCGGCGGCCGCTACGGCGCGGCGGCCCAGCTCGCGTTCGACCCCCTCGGCCCCGGGGGCGCAGCGGACCGTGTGCCCCCGCACGGCGAACAGCGGAGCGTCCCCCGCATCGAACAGCCGCCCTTCGGCGTCGCAGTGCAGCGCCGCATCGCCCCCCGCCGCGCGGGCCAGCAGGTCGGCCTCGCGGGCTGCGGCTTCGCGGGCCGACGTGGGCAGGTCGCCGCCCGGCAGGGCAAAGACCGTCGTCACGGCGCGGGGCAGCAGGCTCCGCAGCGCATAGCCGTCGTAGAGCGACGAACCTGCCGCGACGAGCCGTTCCTCCCCGTCGGCCGCGACCTCGATGCGGACAAAACACGATACCTCCTCCGGGTAGCGCAGTTCGGCGGCCAGCGCTTCGATGCGCTGCGTGAGCTGCCCGGGATCGGGCGCGTACTCCGACCCGAAAAGGGTGCGGGCGGCCCGGCGCAGCACGGCGGCGTGCTGCTCGACGTTGCGTGCCCGGCCCCGACGGAGGTGGACCGTCTGGTATAGGCAGAGTTCGGTCACAAAAGGAAGATTTTGAGCAGCAGTTCGCGCAGCAGCTCCCCGTCGGGTGCGCCGCCCGCGTTGATGCCCTTGCTCTTGGCGTCGTATTCGCGCAGCAGCCCCAGCACGGCGAAGACCTTCCGGTTGTCCCAGCGCGCGGCGGCCTGCTTGATTTCGCCGATAATAAAGGAGTTGCTCTTGCGCAGGATGCGCATCAGCTCGGTGTCCGACGGGAAAGGCTGTCCCTTGCGCCGCGCCTGCCAAGAGAGGTAGTTGACCACGAACAGCTCCTTGAACTGCGAGAAAAGCGCCAGGATGGTGACCAGCAGGGGGTTGTCCTTGGGGTTGCGGGCGAAATGGTCGGCGATCATCAGCGCGCGGGCCATGTCGCGCGTAAGGACCGCCTTGCAGAGTTCGAAGTTGTTGAACTCCTTGGAGATGCCGATATGCGTCTCGATGTCGGCGTCGGTGATGCGCCGCGTGCCTGCCGGCAGCGAGACGGTCAGCTTGCGCAGCTCGTTTTCGATCTTCGAGATGTCGGTTCCGAGGTGGTCGGTGAGCATCGACAGCGCCTTCGTGTCGATCGAGAACCCCTTTTTGGCGATGAACTGTTGCAGCCACGCCGCGATCTCGTAGTCGCGCGGCCGCACCGATTCGAGCACCGTGCCGTTGGCCGCGCACCCCTTGTAGAACGCCGAGCGCTTGTCGGCGTTGCGCTCCTTGTGGCAGATCACCAGAATCGTGGTCGGCGAGGGGTGCTGCGTGTAAAGCGAAAGTTTGTCGAGCGCCCGCAGCTGTTGGGCTTCGCGCAGGATGACTACCTGATAGGAGCCCATCATCGGCAGCTGGCGGCAGAGGTTGATGACCTGCCCCGCATCGGAGTCCTTGCCGTAGACGGTGATCTGGTTGAAAGCCCGCTGGGCTTCGTCGAGAACGGTCGCCGCCAGCTGTTCGGCGATGGCGTCGATGAAGTAGCTCTCCTCGCCCATCAGCAGGTAGACGGGGGCGAACTGCCGGCGGGCGATGTCGGCCGCCATGCGTTCGTACTGGGCGACCGAGTCGCGGAATCGGAGCGTGGTTTTAGCCATGGTTTCTCAGACGATCTCTTTGGTGATGCGCAGCACGTTCTCGGTCTGGGGGGTGAGGCGGAAGCGGTCGTCGATGCGGCGTCCCACCAGCCAGACGATCTCCCCGCCCGAGAGCAGCACGAACTGCCGCTCCTTTTCGGGCTGCGAGACCTTGGCGTCGATCAGAAAGTCGCTCACTTTCTTGCGTCCCGTCATGCCGAAGGGGACGAACGAGTCGCCCTCCTGCCAGCGGCGCAGCGTGAGGGGAAATTCCAGCCGGTCGGCATCGACCTGCGCGACGTTCTCGGGGACGCCGTAGTTCTGGATGGCGTCGATGTCGCGGTATTCGTAGTAGAGCACCGAGTTGCCGCAGTAGCTGCGCAGCGTGCCCCGCTCGACCGGGATGCTGCACGCGTCGTCGGGCGCGATCGGGGACACGACGATCGTGCCGCGGTCGACGGTGGCCACGCGGTCGCGCGCATAGAAGCGGCGGCCCGTCGCGTCGTGGTCGAGCGCATGGCACAGGGCGTCGATCACGTCGCCCTTGAAGCCGTAGGCCGAGCTGAGCAGCTCGTAGATGACGAATCCCTGCGGAAAGGCCGGGTCGATGCGGTCGAGGCGGATGGTGTCGATGCCGCCCTGCGAGGTCACGGCCTCCGTGCGGATGCGCTCGATGCCGTGGTTGATGAAGAGCTGCGCGTCGGTCAGCCGGGCGATGTTGCGGCGCATGAGGTCCGTGAACTTGGGGTTGATCTCCCGGATGCGGGGGATCAGTCCGAGGCGGATTTTGTTGCGCAGGTATTTGGTCGAACGGTTCGACGAATCCTCCCGGAAGGGGATGCGGTTGGCCACGGCGTATTCGAGAATCTCCTTGCGCGAGGCGAACATCAGCGGGCGGATGATGCGTCCGATCTGGGTGGAGATGCCCGTCAGACCCCTGAGGCCCGTGCCGCGCAGCAGGTTGATGAAGAACGTCTCGATCGAGTCGTCGGCGTGGTGGGCGATGGCGATCGAAGCGTACCCCTCCGCGCGGCTCAGCTCGTCGAACCAGGCGTAGCGCAGCCGCCGGGCCGCCATCTCCATCGACTCGCCCGTGCGCTGCATCTCGGCGGCGGTCTCGAAGCGGCGGTTGTAGAACGCGACCCCGCAGCGTTCCGCCTCGGTGCGCACCAGCACCTCGTCCTCGTCGCTTTCGGCCCCCCGCAGCTGGAAATTGCAGTGGGCGACCCCCACCTCGTAACCGCTGCGGATGAAGAGCGAGAGCATGACCATCGAGTCCACGCCGCCCGAGACGGTCAGCAGGATGCGGTCGTCCTTCGCGGCCAGGTCGTTCCCGGCGATGTAGTTCTGAAAGGATTCGAGCAGATTCATCGGTATCTTGCGGGCCGCACCGTCCTGGGCGGCGGACCGGCTTTGTTTTAAAGTATGTTCACCTCGGTGTCGATCTCCACGCCGAACCGTTCGCGCACCCGCTCCTGCACGTTGCGGGCCAGGGCGATCACCTCCGCGCCCGATGCGCCGCCCAGATTGACGAGCACCAGCGCCTGCCGGTCGTGGACCCCCACGCGCCCGGCGCGATGCCCCTTCAGCCCGGCGCGGTCGATCAGCCAGCCCGCAGCCAGCTTCACGCGCCCCCCGGGTGCGGGGTAGTGCGGCATGTCGGGGTATTCGCGCAGCAGCCGCTCCGCTACCGCGGCCTCGACCACGGGATTCTTGAAGAAGCTGCCTGCATTGCCCGTCACGGCCGGATCGGGGAGCTTCGCGCGGCGGATCGCGCACACCGCCTCGCGGATGTTGCGCAGCGTCACCCCGCCCCGGGCGGCCGCCTCGCGCTCCACGTCGCCGTAGCCCAGCCGGGGCCGCGGCGTGCGGTGGAGGCACAGGTCGATGCCTGTGATGACGACCTGGCCTTTGAGGGCGTGTTTGAAGACGCTTTCGCGGTAGCCGAAGCCGCATTGTCCGGCGTCGAGCGTCTCCTCCGTCAGCGTGGCGACGCGGAAAAAGTGCACCCGCTCGATGGCGTCGGCGGCCTCGCAGCCGTAGGCTCCGATGTTCTGTACCGGTGCGGCCCCCGCCTTGCCGGGAATCAGCGAGAGATTTTCCAGCCCCCACAGCCCGCGACAGACGGCCCATTCGACCAGATCGTCCCACTCCGCACCCGCGTCGGCGTGGATGCGGACCGTCTCACCGTCGTCCGCCAGCAGCTCGATCCGCTGCGAGACGGGCGTGAGCAGCAGCCCCTCGTAATCGCACGTGAAGAGGACGTTGTTGCCGCCGCTGAGGACCATCCACCGTTCGGGCAGACCCGCGGCGAAGATCGTCCGGAGGTCGTCCGTGTTTTCGAACTCGACGAGCCGCGCGGCCCACTGCTCGACCCCGAAGCTGTTGCGCCCGCGCAGGCTGATATGCTGAAATTCTCGGATCATGATGTGCAAAGTTAGGAATTATTTGTTAACTTTGAGTGCTTGGGCAGGTCGATTCGCTTTCCGCAGGCGGGTTTGTCTTCCGGAATCGGCTGCCCGGCGTTTGCGGAACCCAAACCTACTAAAACCTATTAAAACCGATAAAACCCATGTTTACCGAAAAAGATTTACAGCAGATCGCCCGGCACGGGCTTACGCCCGAGGCCGTGGAACGACAGATCGAGAACTTCCGCCGCGGCTTCCCCTTTCTGAAGGTCGTCCGCGCCGCTTCGCCCGGCGACGGAGTGCGGCTGGTGGACGCCGTGCGGGCCGACGAGGCTGTGGCGCGCTACGAGCGGGCCGCCGGACTTTCGGTGGTCAAGTTCGTACCCGCCTCGGGCGCGGCGACGCGCATGTTCAAGGAGTTGTTCGAGTTCGTCAACGACAACAAGCGCGGCAAGGGCATCGACACGCTGCTGGAGAACATCGAAAAGTTCGCTTTCTGGCCCGAGCTGAAGGCCGTGCTGCCCGCAGGGGCCGACGACCGTGCCACGGTGAGCGCCATCGTGGGCGAGGGGCTGGATTACGGACGCAAACCCAAGGGGCTGGTCACCTTCCACGCCTACCCCGAGGGGGCGCGCAAGGCCGTCGAGGAGCATCTGGTCGAGGGCGCGGAGTACGCCGCTGCGGGCGGCGTGGCGCGCATCCACTTCACCGTCTCGCCCGAGCACCGCGCGGGCTTCGAGGCGCTGCTGGCGGAGAAGGTTCCCGTCTACGAGAAGCGTTTCGGCATCCGTTACGACATCTCTTTCTCGGTGCAGAAACCCTCGACCGACACGATCGCCGTGACGCCCGAAAACGAACCTTTCCGGCAGGACGACGGTACGCTGCTGTTCCGTCCGGCGGGCCACGGAGCGCTGATTGAGAACCTCTCGGAGATCGACGCCGACCTTATATTCATCAAGAACATCGACAACGTTACGACCGATGCGCGGCGCGGCGACACGATCCGCTACAAGAAAGTGCTGGCGGGCATCCTGCTCGACCTGCAGGAGCGGGCGTTCGAATACCTCCGCGCGCTGGAGGTCGGCGGGGCCGAGCTGGCTCCGATCGCCGCATTCATCGAAAACGAACTCTGCGTGAAGCTGCCCGAGCGCTACGACACGGCGCTGCTGCGTGCCGTGCTCGACCGTCCCATCCGTGTCTGCGGCATGGTCCGCAACGAGGGCGAGCCGGGCGGCGGACCGTTCTGGGTGTCGAACCCCGACGGCACGGAGTCGCTGCAGATCGCCGAATCGAGCCAGATCGCACCCGACGACCTGCCGCTGATGCGTTCGGCCACCCACTTCAACCCGGTGGACCTCGTGTGCGGCGTGCGCAACTCGCAGGGTGCGAAGTTCGACCTGCGCGCTTACACCGACCCCTCGACCGGCTTCATCTCCTCCAAGTCGGCCGGCGGCCGCGAGCTGCGGGCGCAGGAGCTGCCGGGCCTGTGGAACGGGGCGATGGCGCGCTGGAACACCGTCTTCGTCGACGTGCCCATCACCACCTTCTCCCCGGTGAAGGTCGTGCAGGACCTGCTGCGGCCCCAGCATCAGTAACCGGTGGAACGAAAGTTCGTTTCCGCGTTGTCCGGCCCGGACGGGATCGTCTCCCGTCCGGGCCGGATCGTTGCGGGGGGCGTTAATTGTGCCCGATCTTTGCACATAGGGGAGCGCATGTATTTTTTGTAGGCAGTTTTCGTCAAAAAAGGATAAATTCCAACTTCATTTCCGGTTTTTCGGGGAATCTTTTCTATATTTGTACGCGCAAATGAAAAAACGATAATCAAAACACGATAACGCAATGGAAAACAAACTGCAAGAGCTGACCCGCAAACTCTACGACGAGGGGCTGGAAAAAGGTCGCGCCGAGGCGGACAAACTCGTTGCCGATGCCCGCAAGGATGCGGAACGGATCGTGGCCGAAGCGCGCGCCGAGGCCGAGCAGATCGTCCGCGGGGCCGAGGCAAAGGCCGAGGACGTGGCCAAGAACAGTCTGACCGAGATCGCGCTGGCCGGCCGTCAGGCCGTGGCGAAGATCAAGTCCGAGATCGCCTCGCTGATCGTCGCCAAAAGCACTTCGGAGGGGGTTGCAAAAGCCGTCATGGACCCCGCCTTCATCAAGGAGATGCTGCTGGCCGTGGCCCGCAACTGGAACGGGAACGACTCGGGCAAGGTCACGCTGGAGGCGTTGCTGCCCGAAGCCGAGCGCAAGACGCTCGACGCTGCGTTCGAGAAGAGCGCCCGCGAATTGCTGGCCGCCGGTATCGAGGTCGGTTATTCGAAGCAGGTGCGCAGCGGTTTTAAGGTGGGCGAGAAGGAGGGCGGTTATTACATTTCGTTCTCCGACGCCGATGTCGAGGCGCTGCTGGGCGAATACCTGCGCGAAAGGGTCTCTCAACTGCTTTTTAAGGCCTGAGCGCCATGTTCGCAAAGGAGTATTACAGCCTGGTCGCCGGGCTTCGGGAGTACACGCTCGACGGGGATGCCAAGGGGTTCGACGCTGCGGCGATCGTTGCCGGGATCTGCGACGAACTGACGGCTTCCGACGCGGCGCAGGTGCGCCTGCTCTATGGCTACTACGACTGCGAGAACCTCGCGGCGCTGCGAGCCGGGCGTTCGGCCTACGACCCGCTGGGCAACCTGTCGCGCGAAGAGCTTGAGGAGGAGCTGAAAACCCCCAAACGGCTGCCCGAACCGCTGGCGCAGGTCGTGCGGGCCTACGCCGATCCCGAGGGCGAGGACGCCGAGACGGTGAACACGGCGCAGCGCTTCGAAGCGGCGCTTTTCGGGGCCTACTACGCGATGTGCGAGCGGCGCGGCGGGCGTTTTCTGAGGGCCTGGTCCCAGTTCGACCGCACGCTGCGCAACGTGGCGGCGGCCGTGACGGCGCGCGCCGCAGGCCGTCCGGTCGAAGAGGCGGTCGTGGGCGACGGCGACGTGGAACAGCAGCTGCTGCGCAGTTCGGCGGCCGATTTCGGACTGCGGGGCGAACTGCCCTACGTCGATGCGGTAATCGCAGCGGTCAACGACGAGGCCAACCTGCTGGAAAAGGAGCATAAGATCGATCTGATCCGCTGGAACGAAGCGGTGGAACTGGCGACGTTCGACTATTTCAACATCGACGCCATCCTCTCCTACCTGGTGCGCATCAATATCGTGGCGCGCTGGACGCGGCTCGATGCGGCGCGCGGCCGCGAACTGTTCGCCCGGCTGCTCGAAGAGCTGGACGTCCGCGAAATGATCGAACGCTGAGGGATGTGACCTCTGATCTGTCCGCGCGAGATTTCAATATGCGTTCCTGTCGGGCGGCAGCCTGCGAAAGGACGCGAAAAGCGGGCCTCCGCGCCGGGAGGCTGCGGCCCGTCAGTTCTTCGAACTGAAACGATGCGGTGCATAGCGTGCCGAAAAGTATAAAGGCGTTGCCCTGATTGCGTCGGTGTTCCGCAGTTGCGGACGCAGCCTGCGGGGCACGCGAAAAGCGGGCCTCCGCGGGGCGGGGCTGCGGCCCGCGCGGCTCTTGGAGCCGCGAAACAAAGAGGCAGACGATTGAGAGGTGTGTCGCTGATTTTGGTTGCGTTGCGACAAGTCCCCTCCGAGGAGGGGATTTAGGGGAGGGTCAGATTTGATGACGCGGCGGAACGCCGCGAGATTCGGCGGTCGTGAGCGGTTCGTTGGTTCAACCTACCTTCTCTGACACGAAAGGATTGCAAACAATAGGAAAACAACAAACCATATCCATGAAAACGAAAGGACGAGTAAACGGTATCATCTCCAACATCGTCATCGTCAAGGCCGACGGAGCCGTGGGCCAGAACGAGATTTGTTACGTGTACACGGGAGATACCCGCATGATGGCCGAGGTCATCAAGGTCGTGGGCGACAACGCCTACGTCCAGGTTTACGACAGCACGCGCGGCCTGAAGATCGGCGACAGGGTCGACTTCGAGGGGCACATGCTCGAAGCCACGCTGGCCCCCGGCCTGCTGTCGCGCAACTACGACGGTCTGCAGAACGACCTGGAGAAGATGGACGGGCTGTTCATCTCCCGCGGTTCGATCACCGAGCCGATCGACTACGACGCCCAATGGGAGTTCACGCCGCTGGCCCAGGCCGGCGACCGGGTTTCGGCCGCATCGTGGCTGGGCGAGGTGAAGGAGCAGTGGGTGATGCACAAGATCATGGTCCCCTTCACCATGACGGGCGACTACACGGTCAGGAGCGTCGCGCCGGCGGGAACGTACAAGGTCACGGACACCGTCGCCGTGGTGACCGACGAGGAGGGGCGCGACCACGAGATCACGATGGTGCAGAAGTGGCCCGTCAAGCGTGCCGTGCGTTGCTACGAGGAGAAGCCGCGTCCGTCGCGCATCATGGTTACGGGCGTGCGGCCCATCGACACGTTCAACCCGATGGCCGAGGGCGGTACGGGCTTCATTCCCGGGCCGTTCGGCGCCGGTAAAACCGTGCTGCAGCACGCTATCTCCAAGCAGGCCGACGCCGACATCATCATCATGGTGGCGTGCGGCGAGCGTGCCAACGAGGTGGTCGAAATCTTCAAGGAGTTCCCCGAGCTGGTCGACCCGCGCACGGGCCACAAGCTGATGGAGCGCACGATCATCGTCTGCAACACCTCCAATATGCCCGTCGCCGCGCGCGAGGCTTCGGTCTATACGGGCATGACCATCGGCGAGTACTACCGCGCGATGGGGCTGAAGGTTCTGGTGATGGCCGACTCTACGTCGCGCTGGGCGCAGGCGCTGCGCGAAATGTCGAACCGTCTGGAGGAGCTGCCCGGACAGGACGCCTTCCCGATGGACCTCTCGGCGATCATCTCGAACTTCTACTCCCGTGCCGGCCTGGTCAAGTTGAGCAACGGCAAGACCGGTTCGGTAACTTTCCTCGGAACGGTCTCGCCCGCGGGCGGTAACCTCAAGGAGCCTGTCACGGAGTCGACCAAAAAGGCCGCGCGCTGTTTCTACGCCCTCTCGCAGGGCCGTGCCGACTCGAAGCGCTACCCGGCCATCGACCCGCTCGACTCCTACTCGAAATACCTGGAGTACCCCGAAATCCGCGCCTACCTTGACGAGCAGATCGAGAAGGACTGGGTGGACCTGGTCTACCAGGGCAAGACCATCGTGCAGCGCGGCAAGGAGGCCAACGACCAGATCAACATTCTGGGCGACGACGGCGTTCCGGTGGAGTACCACGAGCGCTTCTGGAAGGCCGAGCTGATCGACTTCGTGATCCTGCAGCAGGACGCTTTCGACGCCATCGACGCCAACTGCCCGATGGAGCGCCAGCAGATGATGTACAAGATGGTGCTCTCGATCTGCAACCGCGATTTCGGCTTCACCGACTTCGAGCAGTGCTCGCAGTTTTTCAAGGGGCTGATCAACCTCTTCCGCCAGATGAACTACTCGGAGTGGAAGTCCGAAAAGTTCGAGGACTATCGCCGGCAGATCGAGCAGTATGTGGGTGAACAATCAAAATAGCAGACGACCATGACAACACGAGCATTTCAGAAGATATATACCAAGATCGACAACATCACCAAGGCGACCGTGACGCTGCGGGCCGAGGGCGTCGGCAACGACGAGCTGGCCACCGTGGGCGGCAAGCTGGCGCAGGTGGTGAAAATCATGGGCGAGAACGTCACGCTGCAGGTTTTCGCCGGCACGGAGGGGCTGGCCACCGATTCGGAGGTCGTCTTCCACGGCGAACCGCCGAAGCTCCGCGTGTCGGACGACCTGGCAGGCCGCTTCTTCAACGCCTACGGCGAACCGCTCGAGGGCGGGGAGATCGTCGAGGGCGAGGAGCGCGAGATCGGCGGTCCGACGGTGAACCCTTTCCGGCGCTTGCAGCCTTCGGAGCTGATCGCCACGGGCATCGCGGGCATCGACCTCAACAACACGATCGTAACGGGGCAGAAGATTCCCTTCTTCGCCGACCCCGACCAGCCCTATAATGCCGTGATGGCCAACGTGGCGCTGCGCGCCAAGGCCGACAAGATCATTCTGGGCGGCATGGGCCTCACGAACGACGACTTCCTCTTTTTCAAGTCGGTCTTCGAGAACGCCGGTGCGCTCGACCGCATCGTCTCGTTCGTCAACACGACCGAAAACCCGCCCGTCGAACGCCTGCTCGTGCCGGACATGGCGCTCACGGCGGCCGAGTATTTCGCCGTGGACAAGGGCGAAAAGGTGCTGGTGCTGCTCACCGACATGACCCTTTACGCCGACGCGCTGGCCATCGTGTCGAACCGCATGGACCAGATTCCCTCGAAGGACTCGATGCCCGGTTCGCTCTATTCCGACCTGGCGAAGATCTACGAGAAGGCCGTGCAGCTGCCCAACGGCGGTTCGATCACCATCATCGCCGTGACGACCCTCTCGGGCGGCGACATCACGCATGCCATCCCCGACAACACGGGTTACATCACCGAGGGGCAGCTGTTCCTCAGAAACGACTCCGACACGGGCAAGGTCATCGTCGACCCGTTCCGTTCGCTGTCGCGTCTGAAGCAGCTCGTTATCGGCAAGAAGACCCGCGAGGACCATCCGCAGGTGATGAACGCCTGCGTGCGTCTCTACGCCGACGCGGCCAACGCCAAGACCAAGCTCGAGAACGGTTTCGACCTGTCGGATTACGACGAGCGCACCCTGAAGTTCGCCTACGACTACTCGATGAAGCTGCTGTCGATCGACGTGAATATCGGCATCACCGAGATGCTCGACACGGCGTGGGGCCTCTTCGCCAAGTACTTCACCAAGGAGGAGGTCGCCATCAAGGAGGAGCTGATCAAGAAATACTGGAAAGCAGCGTAACGCCCTATGGCAATCAAGTTCCAATACAACAAAACTTCGCTCGGTGAATTGGGCAAGCAGCTCAAGATGCGGCAGAAGGCCCTTCCTACGATCAAAAGCAAGGAGTCGGCCCTCCGCTCCGAGGTCAAGAAGGCGAAGGATGCCGCGGCCGACTACCGCCGCCGGCTCGACGCCCTGAAAGCCGAGTACGACTACATGGCGGCGTTGTGGGGCGAGTTCGACGGCGATCTGCTGCGCGTGGCCGACGTGGAGCTTGCGACGCAGAAGATCGCCGGCGTCCGCACGCCCGTGCTGGAGGAGGTGAAGTTCGAGGAGAAACCCTACGACCTCTTCTCGTCGCCCGTGTGGTACGCCGCCGGGGTCGACGTTCTCAAGCGGCTGGCCCGGCTGGGGATCGAATACGCGGTCTACGACCGCAAGATGGAGCTGCTGGACCAGGCGCGCCGCAAGACCACCCAGAAGGTGAACCTCTACGAGAAGGTGCAGATTCCCGGTTACGAGGACGCCATACGCAAGATCAAACGCTTCATGGAGGATGAGGAAAACCTCTCCAAATCCGCCCAGAAGATCGTGAAAACCAAACAACAGACGGCCGGGGAGGGCGCGATGTTATGATAGCGAGGATGGTGAAATACGACTTTGTGCTCTTTGCGGCGCAGAGCGAGGATTTTATCGCAAAGCTGCGTGAGATCGGCCTGGTGGATATCACCACCACGGGCTGGGAGCCTTCGGAACAGGACCGCCAGCTGATGCTCGACGTCGAGGGTCACGCCCGCGCCGCGGAGTTCCTCAAAGGGTTCCGCGCCGAGGAGGGGCGCTTCGACGCTTCGGCCGCCCCGTTCGCTTCGGGCGAGGAGGCGTATACCCACTATGCGGAGGCCCAGCGGCAGGCTGCGGCGCTCAATAGCGAGATCGGACGACTGGAGAAGCTCGCCGACGAGCTGCGCCCCTGGGGCGCGTTCGATCCCGAGCGAGCGGCTTCGCTGGCCCGGCAGGGCATCGTGCTGCGCTACTTCTCCGCACCGCGGGCCAACTACGACAAGCTCGCCCCCGAATGGAGCGAGCGCTACACCCTCTCTGAGGTTGCCCGCACCGACGCTACGGTGTGGTTCGTGGCGGTGACTGCGCCCGGTGAGGAGGTGACCATCGACGCGCAGGAGATGAAGACCCCGACGATGGACGTCCGCGAGGCGGAACGGCAGTTGGCCGAAGCGCGGAAGAGACTGCGGGCGCTCGATGCCGAGTTCTCGCGCGTGGCCGCCTCCGAAAAACTGCTCGCCGCCCATGCGGCCGAGCTGAAGGAGCGCCTGCAGGGGGTGAAAGTCGAAGCCACGGCGCAGCAGGCCGCCGACGGTACGCTCGTGGTGATGGAGGGGTGGGCCGAGAAGGAGACCTCCTCCAAGGTGGATGCTCTGCTGGAAGCCTATCCCAACGTGGTCTGGCTCAAAGCCGACCCCACGCCCGAGGACGACACGCCCGTCAAGCTGCGCAACGGCTGGTTCGCGCGCAACTTCCAGCTGGTGGGCGACATGTATGCCCGCCCGCGTTACGGGACGCTCGACCTGACGCCCTATTTCGCGCCGTTCTACATGCTTTTCTTCGGCATCTGCCTCAACGATGCCGGGTATGGACTGGTGCTGCTGCTGTTGGGGTTGTGGATGCTGGCCAAAAATCGGAAGCCGGGGCTGATGCGCAGCGCGGCGTGGTTCGCCACGTTGTGCGCCCTCTCGACGATCGCGTTCGGCCTGTTCAGCGGTTCGTTCTTCGGCATCGACCTGCGGACGTGGTTCCCCCACGTTCCGTTCTTCGATTTCCAGAACCGCTTCTTCTCCTTTGCGCTGGCGATCGGCGTGGTGCAGATTCTCTTCGGCATGGTGCTCAACATCGTGGTGCGCACGCGCAGCTTCGGCTTCCGCTATGCGTTGGCGCCGCTGGGGTGGTTCCTGATCCTGCTGGCCGGTTCGCTGGCTGCGGGCCTGCCGATGCTCAACTCCGCGTGGGCAATTCCGGGCTTCACCGCCTCGTCGCCCGTCTTCTATACGGCGATCGGGATCGGTGCGGTGCTGATGCTCTTCTTCAATACGCCGGGCAAAAATCCGTTCGTCAACTTCGGCGCGGGCCTCTGGAACCTCTACAACAACATCACGGGACTGCTGAGCGACGTGCTGTCGTACATCCGTCTGTTCGCCATCGGGCTCTCGGGCGGCGTGCTGGCGCTGGTCTTCAACTCGCTGGCCGACGGTTTCGTGCCCGAGGGGGCGAATATCGCGGTACGCATCCTCATCATGCTGCCGATTCTCATTATCGGCCACGGCATCAACCTCTTCATGTCGACCATCTCGTCGTTCGTGCACCCGATGCGTCTCACGTTCGTCGAATTCTACAAGAATGCCGGCTTCGAAATGGCGTCGCGCACGTTCGACCCCATCCGCAAAATGGATCAAACAAACGAATAACAACAATAAATCACAATTCAGACTATGGAAACAACAGCTTTGGTAATGGCCTATATCGGTGTAGCGCTGATGGTAGGTTTGGCCGGTATCGCATCGGCCGTGGGTACTTCGATCACCGGACAGGCCGCTGTCGGCGCGATGAAGAAGAACGGCGGCGCATTCGGCAGTTACATGATCCTCTCGGCACTGCCCGGTTCGCAGGGTCTCTACGGATTCGTCTGCTTCTTCATGGTGCAGGGCTTCCTCTCCTCGCCCTCGATGGTGCAGGCGGCTGCCGTGCTGGGCGCAGGCATTCTGGTCGGTATCGTCAACCTGGCGGCCGCCATCTACCAGGCCAAGGTGTGCGCCAACGGTATCGCAGCCATCGGCAACGGCCACGACGTGATGGGTAAGACGCTGATCCTGGCGGCTTTCCCCGAGTTGTACGCCATCCTTACCGTCGCCGCTACGTTCCTGATCGCCAATATCGTGCGTTAGCCTGTGACGCGGATGCGGCGGAGCCGAACGTTCGGCCTGCCCTTCCCGGAAGAAAGCGCCCCAGCCTTTATGGCTGGGGCGCTTCTCGGTTTTGCTTTCAGACGTTCGGCCCGTTTGTTCCGGGGGCCGTCGTCGGAAAGACATTTTTATGTAGATGGAAAACACGTCGGATGCAGCCTGCGGTGCACGGGTCAAGCGGTCTCTTTTAATCGGGATAGGCGTTTATTCTCGGACGCAGCCTCGGAGGGACGCGCTGAGCGGGCCTCCTCTGCCGGAGGCTGCGGCCCGCCGACCTGACGGTCGAAAATAGTTGCAGCCTGTTGAATAGAATGGCGTACTCGATATGCAAGATGACCTTAAGCACGCTTTTCCGCCGCAGGCGGATATAAGTCCCCTCCGAGGAGGGGATTTAGGGGAGGGCAGATTTATAAACGCGGCCAGCGGCCGCGAGGATTCAAGGGCCGGGAACGGACTTGCGCCCCTCCCCACGTCACTCGTTGCGCTTATCGCTCTGATCGGTACCGCCTTACCTTCCGCTCCGCCGTGCCGACCGCCGGACGGAGGGTCCCTTGCGCGCGGAATCGGCGCCGCCCGAAGCGCGACCCGAAGCGCCGCCAGCGCCTCCCCGGCCGCGCCGCGCGGCATCGGGCAGCAGCAGTTCGAAGTCGAGCTGCCGTTTTTGCAGGTCGGCGCGTTTCACGCGGATGCGCACGGACGAGCCGAGCGTCAGGCGGATGCCCGTCGAGCGGCCGATAATCTCGTAGTTCTGCTCGTCGAACTGGAAGAAATCCCCCTCCACGTCGCGCAGGAACGACATGCCTTCGATATGCGTCTCGTCCAGCTCGACATAGACGCCCCACTCGGTCAGCCCCGAGATGTGGCCGTCGAACTCCTCGCCCAGGTGCTCTTTCATAAATTCGACCATCTTGTACTTGATCGAGGCCCGTTCGGCTTCGGCAGCGACGATCTCGCGCTCCGAGGCCCGGACGCAAAGCGCCTCCAGCGCCTCCTTGTCGGCCGATTTGCCACCTTCGAGGTAGCGGGCCAGCAACCGGTGGACCATCATGTCGGGGTAGCGGCGGATGGGCGAGGTGAAGTGCGTATAGTAGGGGAAAGCCAGTCCGTAGTGGCCGATGTTGTCGGTCGAGTAGTAGGCTTTGGCCATCGACCGCACGGCCATCGTCGAGACGGCGTTCTCCTCGGTCGTGCCTTTGATCTGAGCGAAGAGCTTGTTCATCTCCTTGGCCACGGCGCGCCCCTTGGTGGCCTTGAAGATGTGACCGAAGCGGAGGATGAACTGCCGGAAGCGGTCGAGCTTCTCTTCGCTCGGGGTGTCGTGCACGCGGTAGACCATCGTGCGGTCGACCATGCGCCCCTTGTCGCTCTTGCGTCTGCCGCAGAACTCCGCCACGCGGCGGTTGGCCAGCAGCATGAACTCCTCGATCATCTGGTTCGACTCCTTCTGCTCCTTGAAGTAGACGCCCACGGGCCGTCCTGCTTCGTCCAGCCGGAACTTCATCTCCTCACGGTCGAACGAGATCGCCCCGTTGCGGAAGCGCTCGCGGCGCAGCGCCTGCGCCAGGCGGTTGAGGGTCAGCACCTCCTCGGCGTAATCGCCGCGTCCGGTCTCGATGATCTCCTGCGCCTCGGCGTAGGTGAAACGGCGGTTGGAGTGGATCACCGTGCGGCCGAACCACTCCTCCAGAATTTCGAGATTCTCGTTGAGCGTGAAGACCGCCGAAAAGCAGAGGCTCGTTTCGTTGGGGCGCAGCGAGCACAATTCGTTCGAGAGACGTTCGGGCAGCATCGGCACGGTGCGGTCCACCAGGTAGACCGACGTGCCGCGTTCGACGGCCTCGTCGTCGATCGTCGAGTGGGGATGCACGTAGTGTGTCACGTCGGCGATATGCACGCCCACCTCCCATACGCCGTCCTTGATCCTGCGCACCGAGAGCGCGTCGTCGAAGTCCTTCGCGTCGGCGGGGTCCACGGTGAAGGTCACCGTGTCGCGGAAGTCGCGGCGCGAGGCGATCTCGCGGGCCGTGACGCGGCCGTCGATCGCCTCGGCGGCCTCCTCGACGGCGGCTTCGAAGCGGTAGGGCAGTTCATATTCGGCCAGGATGGCGTGCATCTCCGTGTCGTTGTTGCCCGCGATGCCGAGCACCTCGATGAGTTCACCTACGGGGCTTTTGCTCCCCTCGGCCCAGTCGACGATGCGGACCACGACCTTCTCGCCGTCCTTCACCTCGGGGTATTGGCGCTTGGAGAGGTAGATGTCCATCGGCATCTTGCGCGAGTCGGCCCGCACGAAGATCTGGTGCAGCCCCACCTCCGCCACGCCGACGTAGGGCTTGCGGCTCCGCTCGACGATGCGGGTGATCTCGCCTTCGAGCTGTCCGCTGCGGCCGCGGTGGGTCACCACCACCTCCACCCGGTCGCCGTTCAGGGCGTTGGATGCGTTGCGCGCATTGACCAGTACGTCGGTTTCAAGCCCTTCGACCTTCACGTAGACCGTCCCCGAGGGGGACATGTCGGCCACACCCTCGTGGTGGGGCAGGTGCTTGGGCGTCAGCCGGTATTTCTCGCGGGCGCACTCCTCGATGACCCCCTCCTCGAAAAGGCGGTCGACGATGGCGAGCGTTTCGCGGCGCCCCTCCTTCGTAGCTCCGCCCGAGGCGGAGGCCAGGTGCTTGAGCGAGAATTTGTTGTTGGGGAATTCGCGGAACAGGCTGAGGATCAATCCCGCCCGGTCCGATTGGTTGGTTCCTTTGGGGGAACGTGTTTTCTGTTGTTTCTTCATTTTTCCAAAATTTGCAGGGCAAGGCGCTTCATGAAGCCGATGCCCACGTCGATGGCCCCTTCGTCGGGGGAGAATGTCGTGGTATGGGGCCGTCCGGCGGCGGAGCCTACGCCCAGCCGGTAGAACAGAGACGGATATTGTTTGCAGTAGAAGCCGAAGTCTTCGGCCGTGGTGCGCAGCGGCAGCATCTCGACCTGAAGTCCCGCTTCGGCGGCCAGCGCCGCGGCCTGCTTGACCAGAATCTCGTCGTTCACCACGCACGGGTAGCCGCGGCCGATGTCGATGGAGGTCTCCACGCCCAGACGCGCGTCGACGTCGGCGGCGATGTTGCGGATGCGCTGGTGGATGATCTCGCGCTGGCGCTCGTCGAAAGTGCGCAGCGTCCCCTCCATCGCGGCTTCGTCGGGAACGATGTTGGTCGCTCCTGCGGCCTCGAGCTTTCCGATCGAGAGCACGCACTCCTCGCCGTTGAGTCCGACCAGCCGCGTGACGATCTCCGCGGCCGCCGCCACGGGATCGCGCAGCTGGCTGCGCATGGCCCCGTGTCCGCCCGTACCGCGGACCTTGAGGCGCAGTTCGTCGCTGGCAGCCATGTACTTGCCCGCGCGGAAACCCACCGTGCCCACCTCCAGCTGCGGTTCGACGTGTTCGCCGATGACGGCGCGGACGGCGTATCCGTCGAACGGACGCTCGGCCAGTACGAGCGACGCCCCGCCGGGGTTGCACTCCTCGCCCGGCTGGAACAGCCCGAAGAGCGTACCGCCGAAGTCGGGTGCGGCGGCCGCCTGCTGCAAGACGCCGAAAAGCACGGCGGCATGCACGTCGTGGCCGCAGGCGTGCATCACGCCCTCGCGGTGCGACTGCCACTCCAGACCGGTTTGCTCGCAGACGGGCAGCGCGTCGATGTCGGCGCGCAGCACCACGGCCGGACGCTCCTTCGCGGCGCATTTGCCGCGTCCCTCGATGCGGGCCAGAATGCCCGTCCGGGCGACGGTGCGGTGCTCGATGCCCAGGGCGGCGAGTTGTTCGGCGATAAAGGCCGCCGTGGCGTGCTCCTCGAACGAGAGTTCGGGGTTGGCATGCAGGTGGCGGCGGAATTCAATCGGGTTCATAGCGAAATCAGAATACGGCTTTTGCGATTTTGCGGATGTTGTCCGTGCGGCCCATCGTGTAGAAATGAACCGCCGGGACGCCCGCCTCTTTCAGTTCGCGGGCCTGTGCCGCGGCCCACGCGATACCCACCTCCCGCACGGCGTCGGGGTGCGCCTGCGCTTCGCGGACCAACTCCTCGGGCAGGCTGACGCTGAACGTGCGGGGCAGAATCTCCAGGTGACGCAGCGTAGAGAGGGGTTTGATCCCGGGGATGATCGGAACCGTGATCCCCGCCTCGCGGCAGCGGCGCACGAAATCGAAGTAGCGGCGGTTGTCGAAGAACATCTGCGTGACGACGTATTCGGCCCCCGCGTCGATCTTCTCGCGCAGGTGCGCAATGTCGGAGGTGATGTCGCGTGCCTCGAAATGCGCCTCGGGGTAGCCCGCCACGCCGATCGAGAAGCGGGAGTGGTGGCACACCTCGACCTCTCCGTCGACGAACTCGCCGCGGTTCATGGCCGCGATCTGCCGCACGAGATCCACGGCGTGGGCATGTCCCTGCGGATGGGGCGTGAAGCTGCGCTCGCTCTTCGACTTGTCGCCGCGCAGCGCCAGCACGTTGTGCAGCCCCAGAAAGTCCATGTCGATCAGCGCGTCCTCGATGTCGTATTTCGACAGCCCCCCGCAGATCAGGTGCGGCACGACCTCGACGCCGTAGCGCTTGCGGATGGCCGCCGAGATGCCCACCGTGCCGGGGCGGCGGCGCACGACGTGCTCCTCCACGCTGCCGTCGGCGAGCCGCGTCTGCTTGACGCCCTCGCGGTGGAAGGTGACGTTGACGTAGGCCGGGTCGAAATCGGTCAGCGGGTCGATGGCGGCGAAGACGCCGCCCGTGCCGTCGCCCTTGAGGGGCGGCAGCAGTTCGAAGGCGAACCGGGTGCGTCGGGAGGCGATGGCTTCGCGGAGTATGTCTACGACGTTCATGCGAGGTTGTTCGGGATGATCTTTTTGAGCGCTTCGAGTGTCAGGCCGCGGCGCCGGGCGTACTCCTCGGCCTGTTCCGCGTCGACGGGTCCGACGGCGAAATAGTCCGCATCGGCGAGCAGCAGGCCGCAGAGCGCCTCGCCGGGGTCGACCATATAATTTTCGGTGAGCTTCATGCCCGTGGTGACCGGGACGGCCAGCAGGTCGAAGACCTCGCGTTTGAGCGAATGGTCGGGGGTGGCGGGGTAGCCGAACGCCATGCGGCGGCCCCGGTAGTCGCCGCGCAGCACGGCGGCCGGCGAGGGCGCTTCGCCCCGCTCGTAGCCCCACATCTGCCGCCGCACGAAGGTGTGCACGGCTTCGGCGAACGCTTCGGTGAGGCGGTCGGCGAGCAGTTTGGCCAGGATGGCCGAATAGTCGTCGCCCGCGGCGCGGAACTTTTCGCACAACTCTTTCAGCCCGATGCCGGCGGTCAGGGCGAAGCAGCCGATCCAGTCGCCTGCGGGGGCGAGGAAGTCGGCCAGCGAGCGGTTCTCCTCGCCCGGGGTCTGGTTGCGGAGCATGGCCAGCCGCCGTTCGCGTCCCTTGGGGTCGGTCACCACGATGTCGTCGCCCTCGGCGCGGGCCGGGAAGATGCCCACGACCCCCTGAAGCGTCAGCAGCCGCTCGTCGCGGATGCGGGCCAGCAGCGCCTGTGCGTCTGCGAAGAGCTTGCGCGCCTCGGGTCCCTTTTCGGGGTGGTCGAGCAGTTCGGGGTAGCGCCCTTTAAGCCCCCACGCCGGGAAGAAGAAGTTCCAGTCGATGAAATGTTCGGCATCGGCGATGTCGAAGTCGGGAAAGACCATGCGCCCCGCGTGGAGCGGTTCGACGGGTGTGTGGCGGGGCCGTTCGGCGGCCTTGCGGCGCGCCTCGGCGAGCGGGAGAAGGTCGCGCGTCTGCGTGCGCCGGCCATACTCCTCGCGCAGCGCCTGCTGCTCGGCGCGAATCTCGGCGGCATATTGTGCGCCTTCGGGTCCGAGCAGGCGGGCGATGATGCGGCTGTTGCGGCTGGCGTCCGCCGAGCGGACTACCGTGCCGGAGTAGAGCGGGGCCATCTTCACGGCCGTATGCAGGTCGGAGGTCGTCGCGCCGCCCACCACCACCGGGATGCACAGGCCGCGCCGCTCCAGTTCGGCGCAGACGCGCCCCATCTCGTCGAGCGACGGGGTGATCAGGCCGCTAAGGCAGATGCACTGCGCGCCCCACGCCTCGGCCTCGTCGACGATCCGCTCGGCGGCGACCATCACCCCCAAGTCGCGGATTTCGAAGCCGTTGCAGGCCATCACCACCGAGACGATGTTCTTGCCGATGTCGTGCACGTCCCCCTTGACCGTGGCGATCAGCACCTTGCCGGCGTTTCCGGTCCGCTCCGCACCCTGCTCGATATAGGGGGAGAGCGCCGCCACGGCGCGCTTCATCACGCGGGCGGTCTTGACGACCTGCGGCAGGAACATCTTTCCCTCGCCGAAGAGCGCGCCGACACGCTCCATCGCGGGCATCAGGCAGGTGTCGATCACCGCCAGCGGATTGCCCAGTTCGCGGTAAGCCTCCAGCGTATCCTCCGCCACGAAGTCCGTCACGCCGCGCAGCATGGCGTGGTCGATGCGTTCGCGGAGCGTCCCCGAGCGCCAGGTGTCGGCCGCGGCGGGCTGGGCGGCGATGTCGGTGCGGTTGTGCTGTGCATACTCCGCGAGCCGTTCGGCGGCGTCGGCCCGACGGCAGAGGATCACGTCCTCGACGCGTTCGAGCAGCGCGGGGTCGATGTCGTCGTAGACCCGCAGCAGCTGCGGATTGACGATGCCCATATCCATCCCTGCGCGGATGGCGTGGTAGAGGAACGCCGCGTGCATCGCCTCGCGCACGGCGTTGTTGCCGCGGAAGGCGAACGAGAGGTTTGAGATGCCGCCCGAGACCTTTGCGTGGGGCAGGTGTTCCTTGATCCAGCGCACGGCGTCGATGAACGCCTTGGCGTAGCCGTCGTGCTCGGGAATGCCCGTGGCGACGGCCAGCACGTTGGGGTCGAAAACGATGTCTTCGGCGGGGAATCCGTCCTCGGTCAAAAGTTTATAGGCCCTCCCGGCCACCTCGATCTTGCGCTCGAAGGTGTCGGCCTGCCCCCGCTCGTCGAAGAGCATCACCACCGCGGCCGCGCCGTAGCGGCGGATTTCGCGGGCGCGGCGCAGGAACTCCTTTTCGCCCTCCTTGAGCGAGATGGAGTTGACCACGGCTTTGCCCTGCGTCACCTCCAGCCCCGCCACCAGCGTCTGCCAGTCCGACGAGTCGATCATCGTCGGCACGCGGGCGATTTCCGGCTCGGAGGCCATCAGGTTGAGGAACGTGCGCATGGCCTCGGGGCCGTCGATCAGCCCGTCGTCCATGCAGACATCGACCACCTGCGCCCCCGCCTCGACCTGCGCCCGGGCCACCGAGAGCGCCTCTTCGTAGCTGCCCTCGCGGATCAGCCGCGCGAAGCGGGCCGACCCGGCGACGTTGGTGCGCTCGCCGATGTTGATGAAGTTCGCCTCGGGGACGATTCTGAGCGGTTCCAGCCCGCTCAGCACGGTCTCGTGCCGCGGTGCGGGGACTGTCCGCGGGGCGTAGCCGCCCACGATCTTCTGCAATTCGTAGATATGGGCCGGGGTCGTGCCGCAGCACCCCCCGACGATGTTGACCAGGCCGCGCCGGAGGTATTCGCTCACGTCGCGGGCGAACATCGCGGGCGTCTCGTCGTAGCCGCCCGCGAGGTTGGGAAGCCCCGCATTGGGGTGCGCCGAGATGCGCGTCGCGGCCACGGCGGCCAGCCGCTCGAGGTAGGGGAGCAGCTGCCGCGCCCCGAAGGCGCAGTTGAAGCCGACCGAGAGCAGCCGCGCGTGCGACACGGAAGCCCAGAACGCCTCGACGGTCTGCCCTGAGAGGGTGCGGCCGCTCTTGTCGGCCAGCGTGCCGGAGAGCATCACCGGAATCGCGCGCTCCGTCTCTTCCGCGAGGCGGTCGACGGCGTAGAGCGCCGCCTTGGCATTGAGCGTGTCGAAGACCGTTTCGATCAGCAGAATGTCCGCGCCGCCGTCCAGAAGACCGCGCGCCTGATCGGTGTAGGCCGCGACCAGCTGGCGGAACGTAACCTCGCGCGATGCGGGGTTCGCCACGTCGGCCGAGAGGGAGGAGGTGCGGTTGGTCGGACCCATCGACCCTGCGACGAAGCGGGGCCGGGCGGGGTTGCTGAGCGTGAAGCGGTCCGCCGCAGCGCGGGCGACGGCGGCTGAGGCGCGGGCCATCTCGTAAGCATACTCTTCCAGCCCGTAGTCGGCCAGCGAGACGGCATTGGCGTTGAACGAATCGGTGGTGACGATGTCCGCGCCGGCGGCGAGGTATTTCTCGTGAATTTCGGTCAGGACGGTGGGCTGCGTGAGGCTCAGCAGGTCGTTGCAGCCCTTGAGCTGCACGTGCCAGGCGGCGAAACGTTCGCCGCGGTAGTCCTCCTCCCGGAGGCCGTATTGCTGGATCATCGTCCCCAGGCCGCCGTCGAGCAGCAGGATGCGCCGCTCGAGTGCGTCGTATAGCTTTTCGGTCATTGGCGGATAATTTCGATTTCGAAGAGTTTCGGCCAGTTCTTGCCCGTGACGAAGATACGCCCCGTCGCGGCGTCGTAGGCGATGCCGTTCAGCACGTCGGTCGCGGGCGTCATATCCTCCTCGGGCAGCAGTCCCGTAAGGTCCACCACCCCCTCGACCAAGCCCGTCGCGGGGTCGATGATCGCAATCTGGTCGGTGGTGTAGACGTTGGCCCAGATGCGGCCGTCGATCCACTCCAGTTCGTTGAGATACTGCACGGGTTCGCCCCGGTAGGTCACCGTCACGTGCCCTTCGCGGCGGAAGGTGGCGGGGTCGATCGTGTGGATGGCGGCCGAGCCGTCCGAAAGGTAGAGTTTGCGCCCGTCGGTGGTCAGGCCCCACCCCTCGCCCGCGTAGCGGAACTCGCGCAGCTTGCGTCCCGATGCGGCGTCGTAGACGTAGGCTTTGTTCGACTGCCAGGTGAGCTGGTAGATTTTGCCGTCTAAAAGGGTGATTCCTTCGCCGAATTCGGTGCGGGGCAGGCGCGCCACGATCGAGGCTTTGCCCGTCGCAAGGTCGATGCGCTGTAGGACCGATTCGCCGTGCTGGCCCGTGCCCTCCCACATCGTGCCGTCGACGAATTGCAGCCCCTGCGTGTAGCTGGTGGTCAGGTGGGGGTGGACCGCCCGCACGGCGTATGTGTAGCGTACGGGTTCGGCGGGAACGGCCGCGGCCGCGGGGCGTTTGCCGCGGGCGGCTCCCTGTCCGCAGGCGGCCAGCAGAAGTCCCGAAAGCAGGAGGGTCAAAACGTTCTTCATCATCCGATAACGGCAAAATAGCTTACAAAGGTACGAAAAGGGATTCACATATCATAATTTGATCATATTATATGGGAACTATTTGCGGCTGACGGAATAATTTCGTACCTTTGCCACCCGATTCGAAAACGGAAAACGACAAAGAACAAATAGAATCCATTCATTATGAAGATCGTAAGAGAACAACGCGAAGAGAACGCTTCGCTGGTGCGGGTCACCGTCGAAGAGGCCGACTACCGCGAAGCCGTCGACAAGGAGCTGCGCGAATACCGGCGCAAGGCCAACATTCCGGGTTTCCGTCCCGGCATGGTTCCCATGGGGCTGGTCCGCAAGATGTACGGCAAGGGTGTGCTGGCTGAGCAGTCGTACCGCACGGCGTCCAACGCCGTATTCGAATACCTCCAGAAGGAGAACATCGACTACCTGGGCGACATCATCCCCTCGGAGGAGCAGGGCGACTTCGACTTCGAGAACGGCACGCAGTTCGAGTTCGTGTTCGAGGTGGGCGAGGCTCCGGCCATCGCGCTCGAGCTGTCGGACAAGGACAAGCTGACCTACCACCGCATTGCGATCGACAAGAAGATGCACGACGACTACCGGGCCAACTTCCTGCGCGGCTACGGCCGGCTGGTCGACGCCGAGGAGGTGACCTCGGACGAGGCGCTCACCGTGACGCTGGACAACGGCGAGATGAACGTGGCCGACGCCTACGTGGGGCTGATCTCGATGAGCGATGAGGAGCGCAAGCCCTTCATCGGGCAGAAGGTGGGCTTCAAGACGCAGGTCAACGTCAATGAACTCTACAAGACCCCGTCGCAGCGCGCTGCCGTACTTCAGGTCAAGGAGAGCGAGCTGGAGGGTATCAACCCCGAATTCACGCTCGAGATCACCAAGATCCGCAAGTTCGCCGAGCCGGAGCTGAACGAGGAGTTCTTCAAGATGGCTTTCCCGATGGGCAACGTCACTTCGGAGGCCGAGTTCGAAAAGTTCATCGACGAGCGCATCGCGCAGGAGCTTTCGCGCGAGAGCGACTACCTCTTCACGCTTCAGGTGCGCGACTACCTGATCGAAAAGGCCGGGCTGAAGATGCCCGAAGCGTTCCTCAAACGCTGGCTCTACACGATCAACGAGGGCAAGTTCACCATGGAGCAGATCGAGAAGGACTTCGACCAGTTCCTCAAGATGTTCACCTGGAACTACCTCCAGAAGCACTTCATCAAGGCCGATAACCTGACCGTTTCCAAGGAAGAGGCCACCGCCGAGGCCAAGGCGCTCGCCGCCGCCCAGTTCGCCCAGTACGGCATGCCGTCGGCTCCCGACAACATGCTCGAGGAGTATGCGGGACGCATCCTCGCGGACAAGGAGCAGGGACAGAAGGTCTACGAGAAGCTCTACGAGGTCAAGGTGGTCGAGGACGTCAAGTCCAAGATCACGGTGACGGAAAAGGCCGTATCTGCCGACGATTTCGCTAAAATGGCAAAGGAGCTTTAGGATTTGCCGAAAAAAGCGTAACTTTGGACTTTGCAGGCGTGATGTTTGCAAAGTCCTTTTTGTGAGTGGCAAATAAGACCCGCCCGGCTGCGCACCGCCTCCGCGTTTGGGGATGCGGGGCGCGGTCACGACTCGGCCGCCGAAGCGGCGGGAGGGGTGCGGGAAGCGCAAAGAAAAAGATAATCATATTATGTCAGAATTTGAAAAATACGCGCGGAAGCACTGCGGCATCAGTTCGCTCAAACTGCACGACTTCCAGTCGATCAGCGCGTCCTATGTCTCGCCGACGATCATCGAGGAGCGCCAGTTGAACGTGGCCACGATGGACGTCTTCTCGCGTCTGATGATGGACCGCATCATCTTCCTCGGTGCGCCGATCTACGACGACGCGGCCAACATCATCCAGGCCCAGCTGTTGTTCCTCGAGTCGGTGGACCCCGAGAAGGACATTCAGATCTACATCAACTCGCCCGGCGGGTCGGTCTCGGCCGGATTGGGCATCTACGACACGATGCAGCTGGTCGGGTCCGACGTGGCGACCATCTGCACGGGGCTTGCCGCCTCGATGGGCGCGGTGCTGCTGACGGCGGGCGCTCCGGGCAAGCGTTCGGCGCTGCCCCACTCGCGGGTGATGATCCACCAGCCGCTGGGCGGCGCGCAGGGACAGGCCTCCGACATCGAGATCACGGCCCGCGAGATTCAGAAGACCAAACGCGAACTCTACGAAATCCTCTCCGCCCACTCGGGCGTCTCGGTCAAGAAGATCGAGCGCGACGCCGACCGCGACTACTGGCTTTCGGCTTCGGAGGCCAAGGACTACGGGCTGATCGACGAGGTATTGGCCAAACGGGAAAAATAGGACGCATGGCACAGAACAGAAACAACCGGAAGAACGGACCCGGCGACGAGCGCTGCTCGTTCTGCGGGGCCAAGCGCGACGATGTGGAGGTGATGTTCCAGGGGATGGAGGGAGCCAACATCTGCGACAAGTGCATCGAGAACGGCTACAAGATGATCATCGACAACGACCTGGTCCCCGGCCGCCGCGCGGGCGGACCGGCCGCGCCGCTGAAGATGGAGGAGCTGTTGAAGCCCGCGCAGATCAAGGAGTTCCTCGATCAGTACGTGATCGGTCAGGACGCCGCCAAACGCTATATGTCGGTGGCGGTCTACAACCACTATAAACGGCTCATGTACGCGCCCAAGGAGGACGAGGTGGAGATCGACAAGTCGAATATCGTGCTGGTGGGACCCACTGGCACGGGCAAAACGCTGATGGCGCGCACGATCGCCAAACTGCTGAAGGTCCCCTTCACCATCGTCGACGCCACGGTGCTCACCGAGGCGGGCTACGTGGGCGAGGACGTGGAGGGCATCCTTTCGCGCCTGCTGCAGGTCGCCGACTTCAACGTCGAGCAGGCCGAGCGGGGCATCGTCTTCATCGACGAGATCGACAAGATCGCCCGCAAGGGCGACAACCCCTCCATCACGCGCGACGTATCGGGCGAGGGGGTACAGCAGGCGCTGCTCAAGATTCTCGAGGGGACGGTGGTCAACGTGCCGCCCCAGGGGGGCCGCAAGCACCCCGAGCAGAAGTTCATCCAGGTCGACACGCGCAACATCCTTTTCATCTGCGGCGGCGCGTTCGACGGCATCGAGAAGAAGATCGCCCAGCGGCTCAACACCCGTGCGATGGGCTACGGCCGACTCAATGCCGACCCGGTGGACCGTTCGAACCTGATGCAGTACGTCACCCCGCAGGATTTGAAGTCGTTCGGGCTGATTCCCGAGCTGGTGGGGCGTCTGCCGGTGCTGACTTATATGCAGCCGCTCAGCCGCGAGGCGCTGCGCTCGATCCTCACCGAGCCGCGCAACGCCATCGTCAAGCAGTACGTGCGGCTGTTCGAGCTGGACGGCGTGAAGCTGGTCTTCGAGCAGGAGGTGCTGGACTACATCGTCGACAAGGCCGTCGAATTCAAGCTGGGGGCACGCGGCCTGCGGTCGATCTGCGAGGCGGTGATGATGGACACCATGTTCGAGATCCCCTCGACCGGCGCCCGGAAATTCGTCGTCACTTTACCTTATGCAAAGGAAAAGATCGAAAAAACAAATATTGTTCGCCTGAAAAAGGTTGGATAGTAGATAAAATAGTTATATTTGCAAAGAAAAAGATAATTTCCGGTTGGAAATTCGTCCGACCTTGCCGATTAGCGGCGCCTGCCACATGATGATTCGAAGTGGGGCGCAGCGATGCCGGCGGGCGTCGGGACCCTTTCGCCGGAGAACCTAACCATTCGAACCGATATGTCTACCAATTCCAAACTCACGCGCGTCGCCGACAACATCCGCATCCTGTCGGCCGCCATGGTCGAACGCGCCAAGTCGGGCCATCCCGGCGGCGCGATGGGCGGAGCCGATTTCATCACGGTGCTCTACACCGAGTTCCTGCGTTACGATCCCGACAACATGGCCGCTCCCTTCCGGGACCGCTTCTTCCTCGATCCGGGCCACATGTCGCCGATGCTCTATTCGGTGCTCTCGCTGGCCGGACACTACTCGACCGAGGACTTGCAGTCGCTGCGGCAGTGGGGCAGCGCGACCCCGGGACACCCCGAGGCCGATGTCGCGCGGGGGGTCGAGAATACCTCGGGTCCGCTGGGACAGGGACACGCCATGGCGCTGGGCGCCGCGATCGCCGAGCGCTTCCTCGCGGCCCGCTTCGGCGAGTGGACGGCGCACAAGACCTATGCCTACATCTCGGACGGTGCGGTCGAGGAGGAGATTTCGCAGGGTGTGGGCCGCATCGCGGGCCATCTGGGCCTTTCGAACCTTATCATGTACTACGATTCGAACAATATTCAGCTCTCGACCAAGGTCGACGAGGTGGACACGGAGAACGTGGCCATGAAGTACGAGGCGTGGGGCTGGAACGTGCTTTCGATCGACGGACACAACATCAACGAAATCCGCGAGGCGCTGGTGGCCGCGATCTCGGAGACCGAACGGCCGACGCTCATCATCGGACGCACGGTGATGGGGCGCGGAGCGCGCGGAGCCGCCGGGGAGAGCTTCGAGGACAAGGTCTCGACCCACGGACAGCCGCTCTCGGCCGCCGGAGCCGACTTCGCCGCTACGGTGCGCAACCTGGGCGGCGATCCGGAGCATCCGTTCGCCGTCTTCGACGAGAGCCGCGAGGCGTTCGCCCAGCGGAGCGAGGCGCTGCGCGCCTGGGCCGCCGAGCAGGCCGCCGTCGAGAAGTCGTGGCGGGGTGAGCATCCCGACCTGGCCCGCAAGCTGGACGGCTTCTTCGCGGGCACGCTGCCCGAGATCGACTGGAAGTCGATCGAGATGAAGGCCGACATGGCCACGCGCGCCGCTTCGGCGACGGTGCTGGGCGTGCTGGCCGGCCAGGTCGACAACCTGATCGTCGCCTCGGCCGACCTCTCCAACTCGGACAAGACCGACGGCTACCTCAAAAAGACAAAGGCATTTGCCAAGGGCGACTTCAGCGGCAAATTTTTCCAGGCGGGCGTCTCGGAGCTGACGATGGCCTGCGTGATGAACGGCATGGCGCTGCACGGCGGCGTGATCCCGGCCTGCGGCACGTTCTTCGTCTTTTCGGACTACATGAAGCCCGCCGTGCGTCTCTCGGCGCTGATGCGGCTGCACGTGATCTATATCTGGTCGCACGACTCGTTCCGCGTGGGCGAGGACGGCCCGACGCATCAGCCCGTGGAGCACGAGGCGCAAATCCGCCTGATGGAGCATCTGAAAAACCATCACGGCGAGCGCTCGATGGTCGTCCTGCGTCCGGCCGACGGCGAGGAGACGATCGCGGCGTGGAAACTCGCGCTGGAGGAGCACCGCCCCGTGGCGCTGGTCCTCTCGCGTCAGAATATCAAGAATCTGCCGACGCTCGGCCGCAGCCGCCGCGAGGAGGCCGCGCAGCTGGCCAAAGGCGGTTACGTCGTGATGGATGCGGCCAAACCCGCCGCGGTGCTGGTCGCTACCGGCTCGGAGGTGGCGACGTTAGTCGAAGGGGCCGAGCAACTTGCCGCCGAGGGGATCGCCGTGCGCGTGGTGAACGTCCCGAGCGAGGGCCTTTTCCGCGATCAGCCCCGATCCTATCAACAGGCGGTGTTGCCTGCCGGTGTGCCGCGCTACGGACTGACTTCGGGCCTGCCGGTCAACCTGCTGGGCCTTGTGGGCGAGCAGGGCGTGATCCACGGCCTCGACCACTTCGGCTACTCCGCGCCCTACAAGGTGCTCGACGAGCAGTTCGGTTATAATGGTGCTACTGTTGCTGCCGAGGTAAAGGAACTGCTTGGTAAGAAATAGGATGCTCCCGATACGGAAAAGCCCCGGCAATGCCGGGGCTTTCTTTTTGCAGACCTGCGCTTACTCCATATACAATACGGTCGAACCGTAATAGACGCCGTAGATATAGAGGTCGCCCGTCAGTTCGTAGGGGTGGAAGAAATAGACGTTGCGCACCTCGCGCGGCGCGGCTTCGCGGCCGTAGTCGATGTAGATCGTGCCGCCGTAGGCGTCCCAGAGAATGTTGAGGGTCCCGGCGGAACCGCCGTTGTTGTAGTAGTAGAGATCGTCGGTCCCGAATCCGTCGGAGCCGAAGTAGACGCCGCTTTCGAGGGGTATATTGTAGCGGTCGGTCATGCCCAGATCGCCGATCCACCTTCTTCCCACGATCCGGGAGTAGAGGGAACCGTTATTGTAACCGTTGTCGTTGTCGTCGCAGGCGCTCAGCCCTGCCAGCGCGGCCGCCAGAAAGAGGGCCAGCAAAAATTTTTTCATCATTCGGCGGATGTGTTAAATGTCTCTTACTGCAAAGATAGCAAATTTCCGGCCGCAGGCAACCGGACCTGCTGCCGTTCCGAACGGACGATTTTATTTGCGTTTTCGCAAATTTCGCCGTATCTTTGTCGCCCCGCCTGTCACGCGGGGAAATGTGGAAAGATTTGACTGATTGCAAACCACAATAAAAAATCGCTAAAACAGCTTTTTTTATTCCAACAGCCAATTTTTCCCATTTTATATGTTTTTATTTATTCATCCGGAATCGTTTTTCCGATGATGCCGTATCCCGTCCCCGAAAGGGGATAAGTCCCCTCCGAGGAGGGGATTTAGGGGAGGGTCAGACTTGTAAACACGGCCGCAGGCCGTGAACGAGGCAGGCCGGGCTGCTGCGCGGAGGAGAAAGCGGATTCCATTAAACAACGTATTAAAATGGGCTTTTTATTCACATCGGAGTCGGTGTCCGAGGGACACCCCGATAAGGTTTCGGATCAGATTTCCGACGCCATTCTCGACGAATTTCTGCGCCGCGACCCCAATTCGAAGGTCGCGTGCGAAACCCTTTGCACGACAGGCCTGGTGGTCGTTGCGGGCGAAGTGCGCTCGGAGGCGTATGTCGACGTGCAGGGCGTGGCGCGCCGCGTCATCAACCGCATCGGCTACACCAAGAGCGACTACCAGTTCGACTGCAACTCGTGCGGCATCCTTTCGGCCATCCACGAACAGTCGCCCGACATCAACCGCGGCGTGGTCCGCGAAGCCGAGGAGGAGCAGGGGGCCGGCGATCAGGGCATCATGTTCGGGTACGCCTGCAACGAGACGCGCGAGATGATGCCCGCGACGCTGATCCTTTCGCACGTGATCCTCAAGGAGCTGGCCGTCATCCGCCGCGAGGGCGAGGTGATGCGCTACCTGCGTCCCGACGCCAAGTCGCAGGTGACCGTCGAGTACGACGAGCGGACCAACCGCCCGCTGCGCGTGCACACGATCGTCGTCTCGACGCAGCACGACGAGTTCATCCTGCCCGAAGACGGCCTCTCGGAGCAGCAGGCCGAACTGCGCATGCAGGAGCAGATCCGCGACGACGTGCAGCGCATCCTCATCCCGCGCGTCAAGGCGCGGCTGGAGCGCGCCGGCGACAAGCTCGCCGAGCTGATCGGCGACGATTATATCCTGCACGTCAACCCCACGGGCAAGTTCGTCATCGGCGGCCCGCACGGAGATACGGGCCTCACGGGCCGCAAGATCATCGTCGATACCTACGGCGGCCGCGGCGCGCACGGGGGCGGCGCCTTCTCGGGCAAGGACTCCTCCAAGGTGGACCGCTCGGCCGCCTACGCTGCACGCCATATCGCCAAGAACCTCGTGGCGGCGGGTGTCGCTCAGGAGGTATTGGTCGAACTGTCCTACGCCATCGGCATCGCGCAGCCGCTCTCGATCTATGTCGACACCTACCGTTCGCCCCGCCCGGCTGCGCTGGAGGGGATGACCGACGGCGAGATCGCCCGCCGCATCGGCAAACTCTTCGACCTGCGCCCGGCGGCCATCGTCAAGCGTTTCGGGCTGAAAAACCCGATCTTCGAAGCCACGGCCTCCTACGGCCACTTCGGCAACCGCCCCTACACGCGCGTGGAGACAGTGTGGGAGAACGGCCGCGAGGTCGAGCGCGAGATCGAGTATTTCGGTTGGGAGAAGTTGGACGCCGTGGAGCTGATCCGCAAGGAGTTCGGGCTCTGACGCGACCGTCGCGTAACGTGCGGGGTGTTCCGGTGCGGACACCCCGTTTTTTGTCTGCGGAGCGCATACTAACGGAGCGTTCCCGTGCGTTTGTCCCTCGAAAAACGGGGCGATTCCCGCCCGCCGGGACCCGAAAGTCGGAGCAGATGCGGCCGCAGGGAGGATTTTACCGGGGAAGGGATCGCCTAAAACCAAACCAAACAGCCTATGCAATGAAGTTGCCTCTTTATCAAACGAACTAAACAACCACATTTTATGATGAAAAAGGCATTTTTATTTTTGGGTATGGTCGCCGTTTCGGCTGCCGCGGGTGGCGTAACGGCATGGACGCTCTCTTCGACGGAGGGCGATCGGGTGCAGTATGTCGACCGCGAGGTCGAGCGGACGCCTGCGCTGGGTACGCACTTCACCTCTTATCAGGCCGAGCAATACCCCGACCTGACGTACGCCGCCGAGAATGCGGTACAGGCCGTGGTCAATATCGAGGCCGTGCAGCAGGTGGAGATGTCGCGCCGGGGCGGCTACGGCTACGACCCCTTCCTCGAATTTTTCGGCATCCCGCAGGAGCGGGGCTACCGCGGGGACGATGAACCCCGCTATCAGGAGCGCCGTGCAGGCGGTTCGGGCGTCATCATCTCCGAGGACGGTTACGTGGTGACCAATAACCACGTGGTGGACGGCGCGACCAAGCTGCGCGTGAAGCTCAACGACGGCCGCAAGTTCGACGCCAAGCTCATCGGCAAGGATTCCGCCACGGACCTGGCGCTGCTGAAGATCGAGGCCACGGAGCTGCCGACCCTGCCGTTCGGCTCGTCCGACGCGCTGCGGCTGGGCGAGTGGGTGCTGGCGATCGGTTCGCCGTTCGACCTGCAGTCGACCATCACGGCCGGTATCGTGAGCGCCAAGGCGCGGCAGCTGGGCGTGATTCCCAACGATTTCAGCATCGAGTCGTTCATCCAGACCGACGCGGCGGTCAACCCCGGCAACTCGGGCGGTGCGCTGGTCAACACGCACGGCGAGCTGGTGGGCATCAATACGCTCATCAAGTCGCAGACGGGCAGCTACGTGGGTTACTCGTTCGCCATTCCCGAGTCGATCGTCCGCAAGGTGGTGGTCGATTTGAAGGAGTACGGCGTGGTGCAGCGGGCGCTGCTGGGCATCCAGTTCCGTGCTGTGGATCAGGATTTTCTGGATAGCGAAGGCAAGGAGCTGGGCATCGACCAGATCGGCGGCGCTTATGTGGCCATGGTGGTCGAGGGCGGTGCGGCTTCGGAGGCCGGCGTGCGCAAGGGCGATGTGATTCTGGCCATCGACGGCGTGAAGATCGCGGAGGCTTCGACCCTCCAGGAGCAGATTGCCAAGCATCGACCCAACGATAAGGTCGAATTGACGGTAAAAAGAGACGGCAAGGTGAAACAAATCGAGGTCACCTTGCGTAATAAAGCAGGTAAAACGGAATTGGTTACCCGGGAGGATGTCGACGTGGTCGAGGCCCTCGGAGGCAAGTTCGCCGATGCGGGCGACAAACTGTGCCGTCAGCTCGATATTCGGGGCGGCGTGCAGGTGGTCGGCATCAAGGCCGACGGGATTCTGGCCCGCGCTCGTGTAAAGCAGGGATTTGTGATCACCCATATCAACGACCGTCCGGTGCGTTCGCTCGCCGACATGCAGCGCATGACCGACAAGATCCGCTCGATCGACGGGGTTTATCCCAACGGACGGGCAGCCAGCTACACGCTGGTCGAGTAGCGATCGGGTCCCGGCCCTTCGGGGTCGGGACTTGATTTCCCCGGGCGGGTGAAGCAGTGAGAAAGAGAATTTATAAGGTATAAGGAGAAAAGATGCGTCAATTAAAAATTACAAAATCCATCACCAACCGCGAGAGCGCCTCGCTGGACAAGTACTTGCAGGAGATCGGCAAGGAGGAGCTTATCACGGTGGAAGAGGAGGTGGAACTCGCCCAACGAATCAAGAAAGGAGACCAGGAAGCGCTCGAAAAACTCACCAAGGCCAACCTGCGGTTCGTGGTCTCGGTGGCCAAGCAGTACCAGAACCAGGGACTGAGCCTGCCGGATTTGATCAACGAAGGAAACCTCGGCCTGATCAAGGCCGCCGAGAAGTTCGACGAAACGCGCGGCTTCAAGTTCATCTCTTACGCCGTGTGGTGGATCCGTCAGTCGATCCTCCAGGCGCTGGCCGAGCAGTCGCGCATCGTGCGCCTGCCGTTGAACCAGGTCGGCTCGCTCAACAAGATCAACAAGGCGTTTGCCCGCTTCGAGCAGGAGCACGAGCGCACGCCGTCGCCCGAGGAGCTGGCCAACGAGCTGGAGCTGCCGAAGGAGAAGGTCACCGACACGCTGCGCGTCGCGGGCCGTCACGTCTCGGTCGACGCGCCGTTCGCCGACGGCGAGGACAACTCGCTGCTGGACGTGCTGGTCAACCCCGATTCGCCCAACGCCGACCGCGGGCTGATCAACGAGTCGCTCTCGACCGAGGTCGACCGTGCGCTGGAGACGCTCACTGAGCGGGAGCGCGACATCATCAAGTACTTCTTCGGCATCGGCTGCTCGGAGATGACGCTCGAGGAGATCGGCGAGAAGTTCGACCTCACGCGCGAACGCGTGCGTCAGATCAAGGAGAAGGCGATCCGCCGCCTGCGCCACTCGTCGCGTTCGAAACTGTTGAAATCCTACCTCGGGTAGCGTACCCGAAGCCATGACAAACCCCCGGTCCCTGCGGATCGGGGGTTTGTTTTTCGGGGGGGGGGACCGCTTCTGAAAGTCTCGGTTCATCCGGTGGGGAATCAGGTCCAGTCCGAAAAGGGGCCGGAGCGGCGGGGTGGGCAGTCGGAGTGAAAAAAGGTCAGCCGTCGGACTTCCTACCACTCGATCGGCTGCTTGCCGATCGAGACGAGGTATTCGTTGGCGCGCGAGAAGTGGCGGCAGCCGAAGAATCCGCGGTAGACCGACAGCGGCGAGGGGTGCACGGCTTTTAGGATGCAGTTGCGCTGCGGATCGGCGATGGCGCCCTTCTTCTGGGCGTAGCTGCCCCAGAGCATGTAGACGATGCCCTGCCTGCGCTCGTTGATGGCGCGCACCACGGCGTCGGTGAAGGTCTCCCAGCCGCGCCCGGCGTGCGAGGCGGCTTCGTGGGCGCGGACCGTCAGCACGGCGTTCAGCAGCAGCACCCCCTGCTCGGCCCAGCGGTCGAGGTTGCCCGTGGCGGGAACGGGCGTCCCGGTGTCGTCGCGGACCTCCTGGAAGATGTTCTGGAGCGAGGGCGGGAACGGCACGCCGTCGGCCACCGAGAAGCACAGACCGTTGGCCTGTCCCGGCCCGTGATAGGGGTCCTGCCCGATGATGACCACCTTCAGCCGGTCGAACGGACATTTGTCGAAGGCGCGGAAGATGTTGCTGCCGCGCGGATAGATGCGCTGCGAGGCGTACTCCTGCCGTACGAACTCGGTCAGGCGGGCGAAATAGGGTTTTTCGAACTCTTCGGCGAGCAGCTCTTTCCAGTCGGGTGCTATCTTTACGTCCATGCTACAAGTGGGTTTAGGCGATCGCGGGTTTAATCGGCCGAAAGTCGTCTGCGCAGCGATTCGAATCCGGCCGGCCGCAAACACGGCGATTAAAAATCAGGTAAATGTAGTGAAAAGTCGGAATAATTGCGCTATTTTTGTGATGGATTTGCTTGAAAACCGATGAGAAAAACGACCTTTCTTCTTATTTTGTGGCTTCTGACGGCAGCGACCGTCGGAGCGCAGGACCGCGCAGACAGCGTGCGCAATGTGATCTTCATGATCGGCGACGGTATGGGGCTGGCCCACATTTCGATGCTTCAGATCGAGAACGACTACGCCCCCACGGCGTTCGAGCGCGCCGAGGGCGTTGCGCTCGTGGTGACCCGTTCGGCCAACAACCGCGTCACCGACTCGGCGGCGGCGGGCACGGCGCTCGCTACGGGGCACAAGACCGGGAACGGCAGGCTGGGTCAGGATATGGAGGGGCGGCGGCTCGAATCGCTCGTCGCCCGCGCGCACGCTGCCGGGCGACCTACGGGCATCGTGGTCACCAGCTATCTCCAGCATGCGACTCCGGCGGCGTTCTACGCGCACGTGGGCGACCGCGGCGACCAGCGGACGATCACGGGCCAGCTGCTCGAAAGCGGCGTGGACGTGCTGCTGGGCGGGGGCCGCAAGTGGCTTGCGGCGGAGTGTGCCGAGGGCGGGAGCTACTACGACGCCTTCCGCCGGCGCGGATACCAGGTCATCGACACGCTGCCGGCCGCCGATACGATCCGTTCGGGCCGCCTGCTGGGCGCGCTGGCCGAAGGGCATATGCCCGGACTGCCCGAGCGGGGCGACTACCTCTGCCGGGCCACGCGCAAGGCGCTCGATATCCTCTCCGCCGATGCGGCGGGCGGGGGCTTCGTGCTGATGGTCGAGGGTTCGCTGATCGACATGGCGGCCCACAGCAACGATGCGAAGGAGCTGGTGGGCGAGCTGCGCGACTTCGAGTGCGCGGTGGCCGCGGCGATGGATTTCGCCGACCGGACACCCGGCACGCTCGTCGTGGTGGTTGCCGACCACGAGACCGGCGGACTGTCGATCCCGGCCAATAAGACCGACTTCACGCAGGCCGAAAACGGGCTGAATTACAATTTCGGCACGCGTTCGCATACGGCCTCGATGGTCCCGGCCTACCTCTACGGCACGGGAGCACGCGGTTTGAGCGGCGTGATGGATAATACGGAGCTTTCGCGGCGGGTTGGCCGGCTGGCGGGGCTGGAATAAGCTCACCCTCTCGGGACAGGGTGTCAGGGCTGGAACCGACAGCCTCTCGGCGGAGAACGGCAGGCTGAATCTTTCTCCGGGCAGGGATCACGTAGCAGATAATCCTCCCTCTGCGGGCGGAGAACGGCAGGGCTGAATCTCTCCCCGGCAGGGAATGACGGGACCGGGACAACAACACCCCTTTCGGCGGAGAACGGCAGGCGGAGCAGCTCCTCCCTCTTCGGACAGCGAAAAAACAGGCGGCGGACACTGAACTTAGGGTGTCCGCCGCCTGCCGCTTATGGAGGGTGGTACTAATTGGCCGGAGCCTGCAGGGTCCCGAAACCGACAACGACCACTTCGTCCATCGTTCCGGGGCTTTTTTCGGTCGTTGTTTCGGGGGCTTTTTCACTTGTTGCTTCGCGCTTGGCGGGGGCTTGCTGCCCAGCGATCCGGAAGTCGATCGGTATCGTATACTTCACGCGCACGGCCTTGCCCTTTTGGCTGCCGGGCTTCCAGCTGCCTGCGGGCGTTGCCGCCAGTATGCGGCGGGCTTCGTCGGAGAGGGAGCTGTCGGGCGTCGCAAGAATCTGGATGTCGCTCAACGAACCGTCCTTCTCGATGATGAACGTGGCCACGACACGCCCCTGAATATTGTTCTGCAAGGCGGCGACGGGGTATCTCACCTGCGACTGCACCCACATGCGGAATTTGTTCAGATTACCGCCCTGGAACGACGGCATCGTTTCGACGACCACATAAACCTCCTGATCGGATACTTCGGCAGCGCGCTTGATGAGCGTGTCCGCTGCGGCGACGGTTTCCAGCCGGAAATCGACCGGAACCAACATCTTCACGCGGACCGGTTGGCCTTTCTGCATGCCGGGGGTCCAGCTGCCCGCAGGGATTCGGGCCATCACGCGACGCACTTCGTCGGTGAGGAGTTTGTCGGGCGACTGGAGAATGTCGAGGATGGTCAGCGAGCCGTCCCGCTCGATGATGAATGCTACGACGACGCGCCCCTGCAATTTCTGCTTCATCGCTTCGGCGGGGTACTGCACCTCGCTCTGGATCCAGCTTCGGAAGGTCATCAGGTCGCCGCCCCTGAATCGGGGCATCGTTTCGGCGACCAGGAACGGTGTCTCCGGATCGTCGGAAGCCCGCTTTTCCGCCGCCCTCTTTTCGGCCTCCTTGGAGGTGATTACGATCACCCCGTAGCGTCCCCGCTCCCCGTATAGCGATTTGGCCTGCTCGTCGCCGAGCACCGAAAGGGTTGCGACATCCCTGATGTCCACGTTGGAAAGGTCCGACCTCTCCACCCCGTCGTAGATATAGAGCGGACTCCGCTTCACGCCGTCGTTGTCGCGCGAGAAAAGCGCAACGTCTTGCTGCCCGCTCCCTTCGGGGGAGAGCAGAACGCCATAGTCGTCCCTCGGGTCGTCGACGACCAGCGCGCACGGGGCATAGCCGGGATACTGGACTTCGAGCACCGCACCCTTTGCCGCGACGATCCGTGCATTCCCCTGCGCATCGGTCACCGTGCCGCGTTCGGAGTTGGCATGTTTGACGATGGCTCCTGCGGCGACGTTGCGGGAGGAGAAACCTTTGCCGTCCTTGTCCATCAGCGTGACGTGCACCCGGACCGGCTGCTCGCCCGGCTTGGCGGATTCGCCTTTGCGGGGAGCCGCCGGGGCGGGCTGCGCTTCCGCGGCCGATGCGGAGTTGTCGGGCATCAGCTGCGTTACGATCATTACTTCGGCCCCTTGCTCGTCGGGGGAGAGAGCCGTTTGTCGGGTTTCGCAGCCGATGTGGGAGATTTCGAACTGCGTACCGGGGGCTGCCGTCAGGTGCGCTTTCCCCTGCGGATCGGTCGTGGTTCCACGGTCCGTCCCGGCGATGAGGATTATCGCCCCGGGCAGAGGCTGGCCCTCCTTGGTCACCAGGAAGTTCACTTTGCACGCTGCGGGGGCGGCCGTCTCCGGCTGCGTGTCCGGAAGCACGATCACGGCCGCCCGGCTCGTGAACGAGAAGGCGACCAGCAGTCCCATTACGACGGGCAGCGTGCCCGCCAGGCGCAGCAGGGCATACCTGCCGCTTTTCTTTGTTGTCATCATTAGGAAGCGTTTTTTAGTCAGTGAATTACGCAGCCCGTTGGCTATTTCCGGAGTATAGCCGAAGAGCTGTTTGAGCAGGACATGCATGTAGTTCTCCACGTCGAAGCCGCCGGCCAGCACGTCGCTGTCGGCCTCGAACTCCTCGGCCTCGGTCAGCCGCCGTGCGGCGATCCAGGCGAAGGGGTTCCACCACAGCAGGGCCTTCAGGCACTCCATGGCGATGCGTTCCGCCGAGTGGCGGTGGCGGATATGACTGGTCTCGTGGGCGAGGATCGCGGGCAGTTCGCTGTCGGGAACCCCCTGCCAGACGTAGATCGCGCGGAAGAACGAGAACGATGCGATCTGCTGCCGGGTGCGAACGAGCGTGATGCCCTGCGCCCGGGAGACGACGGCTCCGCGCCGCAGGCCGCGGATGCGCACCGCCTGCCAAAGCATCAGCGCGAGTATCAGCAGCGCGCCGCCCGCGTAGATGAGCATGGCCACGGTCTCCGGTGCGAGAGCGGGGGCGGGATCGGCCACGATCTCGGCCTGAATATCCCACGCTCCGGCCGTCACGACGGGCGTCGCCCGGATCACCTCGGCGGGCCATACGGGGATGCGCAGCAGCGGAATGAGGGCGGCCGCGACGGTCGAGAGCAGCAGATAGGCGCGGCACCAGCCGAAGTGCACCCGCCTTTCGAGCAGGATGACGTAGGCCGCGAGCAGCACGCCGCTGCACACGAGCGTTTCCAGGGCGTAGTAGGTCAACTCTTTCATGGCCGGTTGCGGGGTTATTGTTTGGCGTTGCGCATGATCTCGAGAATCTGCTCCATCTCGCCCACCGAAATCTGTTCGTGGCGTGAGAAAAACGAGACCATCTGCGACAGCGAGCCGTCGAAATAGGCGGTCAGCACCGACGACATGACCGTCCGGGCGTATTGCTCGCGGTCGATCAGCGGGAAGTAGCGGTGGCTCTTGCCCTCTGCGCGGTGGCTTACGAAACCCTTGTTCTCCAGAATTTTGAGAAAGGTGGCGACGGTGGTGTATTTGGGGTGCGGCTCGCGCGTGCGGGCAATGATCTCATTGACCACCGCATCGCCCAGCTGCCAGAGGATCTGCATGATCTCCTCTTCGCCGCGGGTCAGTTCCATGCGTTTCGTTTCCATGATTTTGTTCATAGTCTTTATCTTCTCGCTGATGCAAGTTTAATACTAAATTTTTAGATATGCAAATATTTCTTCTAAAAATTTAGTAGAACGTGTGAAAATTTCTATACCTATTAATAAAGGTTCGGTGCGGAATTCGGGGTTGTGCGGGAAGCGGTTCGGCTGTGTAGATAGTCGAAGATCAGTCGTTGCGGAGCGTAAAATCCTCGCGGAACCAGTAGCGGCGGGGGCAGTCGATGCCGAAGGTGTCCCGCAGCCCGCCGTAGTGGTCCTGAACGATGCCCATGCCCGGTCCGTTGTTGCCCTCGATCACCACGGGACCCGCTTCGGTGCAGGCGATGTCCCAGCCCACATAGCGCATTTCGCGGTATTTCAGCGCGATCGAACAGGCGAAAGCGGTCAGCTCCTCCCACATGGGTATCCGGTAGCCCGCGAAACGGAAACCCGTATCGGGGTGCTCGGTGTAGGCGGTATGGTCGTCGCGCAGGGCCGCGTCGCCCAGCACGCCTGTCGCGGGATCGACGCGGATATAGAGACCGCCCGAGCTGGCGTTGTCGACGCAGCTGCCGCCGCTGCCCATCCGCAGCAGCGCCAGCAGTACCTTTGCCTGTCGTTTGCCGTCGCACTCGGTAACGATGCGGAACGTGTTGACCGAGCGCGGATAGATGGCGTCGAGTACGGGGTGCTGCACGACCCCCTCTTCGGCGAGGTAGTCCTCCGCGGCCAGCGCAGCGAGCAGGCCGGCGTCGAGCGGTTCGCCGCTTCGGATGTCCGTGTAGCCTCCCCCGGAGCGCTCGAAGACGCGGATGCCGCGGCCTCCCACGCCGAACGTGGGCTTGAGGAAGATACGCTCGGCGCGGCATGCGGCGACGCGCTCCATCGCCTGGGCGGGGGTGATCGGGTTCAGCTCCCCGTCGAACACCCCGCCGTCGCGGGTGTTGAACACTTCGCGCGGCTGGGGAATGCCCAGTCCGTTGTTCAGACCGTACATCAGGCGCTTGTCCTCGCAGAGAATGTTGCGGTCGCGGAACGAAAGCGGGTACATCAGGTAGAAGGCGAAGAAGTCCGGAATATAGCTCTTCATCTGCTCCAGCGACAGCGGGCACTCCCTGTGCCAGAACTTGTAGCGGTAATATTGGGTGGGCATACACCCCCAGTAGCGTTTCAGGGCGCGCATCTCGCGGCGTATGACGCGGTCGGGTTTGCGCTCCGAGGAGGCGTTGCAGGCGTCGATGTACTTTTTGTAATAGGTGCGGTAATAGGGCCGGTGGGCGCGTTCCGACGCCTTTTTCACCAGGTAGTAGAGGTATTTTCGGATCATGGCGGCAGGTAGTCGGGTTATGCGCCCGGATTGCGTTCGGGTTCGTTGTCTTTTTCGGGGGCTTCGTCCTGCTCCCAGTCGAAGCGTTCGAAGGTGTGCCGTCCGCCGAGCGAGAAGCAGGTGTAGGTGATCGGCAGCCCCATCCCGAGGAAGCGGCTTTCGTAGGCCGTCTTCACGGCGAGCACCCCCTCGGGTTGCCCCGATGCGTAGATGTCGGGGTCGGAGACCGCGCAGGGCAGCCCGAAGCGGCGGATCACCTCGGCGGTGTAGGCGTAGAGGTGCTTGGAGTCGGTCTTGAGGTGGATGCGGCCGTCGGGCGCGAGCAGCCGCGCGTAACGCTCCAGAAAGGAGGGGGCGGTGAGGCGCTTGTCGGCCCGGCGCGTCTTGAGCTGCGGGTCGGGGAAGGTGATCCACAGTTCGGAGACCTCGCCCTCGGCGAAGAGCGCGTCGATAAACTCGATGCGCGTGCGCAGGAAGCCCGCGTTGGACAGGTTGCGCTCCGTCGCGGTTTTTGCGCCGCGCCACATGCGCGCCCCTTTTATGTCCACGCCGATGTAGTTGCGCGAGGGGTCGCGCTCGGCCAGCGCTACGGTGTATTCGCCCTTGCCGCAGCCCAGTTCGAGCACGATCGGGTGGTCGTTGTGGAAAAAGTCGCTGTTCCACCGCCCCTTGATCGGGTGGTCGCGGCGGAACACCTCCTCGAAGGCGGGTTGCAGGAAACAGGCGAAGGTTTCGTTTTCCCGGAATCTGCGAAGTTTGTCTTTGCCCATGTCGTTGTTCGGTTATTCGGATGGCGCTTCGGTGGCGCTGCGGTCGGGGTTCGGGGTTGTGCCCGGCGTGCTTGCGACGATGTTCAGCCCCACGGCTTCCACACCCCGCAGCGGTCGCAGGGGGGTGATCCGGAGCAGGTAGTCGCCGCTGCGGGCGAAACGAACCTGTCGGCGGTAGGGGATGATGTGTTCGCGGGCGAGGGCCGCAGGACCCTCGCTGCGGGGCAGGTCGATGAGCAGCGACTCTTCGAAACGCAGCGAATCGGGGGTGCGCAGCACGATGCGGACCGTGAAACTGTCCTCCGTGAAGCGGTCGTTGCAGCGCAGGAAGAGGCGCAGGTCGCGCAGCGAGAGGGTATCGGCGTTGGGCAGCCGCAACTCCGCCGCGGTGTGCCAGGCGACGGGGTCCACGTCGACGGCCGTCGACTGATGGGGCGAAAGGCAGCCGCCCGCGATCCCCGCGGCAACGATCGCCGCGGTTATGTGCCGGATGCCTCTTTTCACGCTCAGTTATGCTCGCCGCCCGTGTTGCCTGTGTTGCCTGTGTTGCCCGTGCCGCCCGTGTTGCCGCCGGAGTTCCCTGCGGTGTTTCCGCCCGCATTGCCGAAGTTGCCGCCAAAGTTGCCGCCGGAGTTCCCCGCGGTGTTTCCGCCCGCATTGCCGCGGTTCCCGCCGTTGTTGCGGGTTTCGCCGCTGTTCCGGTTCTCCCCGTTGTTCCGATTTCCGCCGCTGCGGTTTTCACCGCTGCCGCGGTTCTCGCCGTTCGCTCCGCGCGGACGGTCTCCGTTGCGGCGGCCCCGGTTGCGCGGGCGGTTGTCGGCATTGCCCTCGCGGGCAGCGCCGTTATCGTTGTCGGGGCGGCGGTTCTCGCCGTTGCTGTTTCGGGTTTCGCCGCTGTTCCGCTGCTCCCCGCTCCGCTCGGTCCGGCCCTCGCCGCGCTGCTCCGGACGGGGACGGTCGCCCCGGCGCGGACGGCGGTCGGTCCGGTCCGCTTCCTGCCGACGGCCCTCCGGTTGCGCGGCCCGACCCTCTGCCCGCTCTTCGGATCGACCCTCTGCCCGGCTCTCGCCCGAACCGCCCTGCCGGCGGTTTTCCGGGGAACCCTCCTGCCGCTCGCCGCGGTTGCGGCCCCGGCCTTTCTTGCGGCGCTTGGCCTGGTCGAAGCGGGTGATGCTGTCCTCCTCCGAACGGTAGGTGGGTTCGTCGGCCACCGGCTGCCGGTCGTCGTCGCCCGGCAGCTGCTCGACCTTCTTGCCGGCGCGGTTGAGGGCGAGGATCTCCTTGACGCGGGCCACCGGGAGCGTCGTCACGTTGACCATCGCCTCCTTGGACGAGGAGAAGGTCATCGTGCCGGCGAGAATGTCGCTCTTGACGAGGAAGTATTCGCCGTCGATCGCCTGCAGCGGTTCGCGCAGCCGCGGGAAATCCTTGCGGGCGTCGACGTAGGCGTCGTATTCGTACATCATGCAGCACTTGAGCTTCGAGCACTGCCCGGCCAGTTTCTGCGGATTGAGCGAAATGTCCTGCACGCGCGCCGCTCCGGTGGTGACGCTCGAGAAGCTCGACATCCACGATGCGCAGCACAGCTCGCGGCCGCAGGCGCCCAGTCCGCCGATGCGGCCGGCCTCCTGGCGTGCGCCGATCTGCTTCATCTCGATGCGTATGTGGAAGCGCTCGGCGAAAACCTTGATCAGCTCGCGGAAGTCGACCCGCTCGTCAGCAATGTAGTAGAAGATCGCCTTGATCTTGTCGCCTTGATACTCCACGTCGCCGATCTTCATGTTGAGGCCCATGTCGGCGGCGATCTGCCGGGCGGCGATCATCGTCTCGTGCTCGAGGGCGATGGCCTCCTGCCAGCGCTCGATATCGTAGGGCTTGGCCTTGCGGTAGATCTTCTTGAACTCTCCGTTGTAGGGGTTGAAGCCCGTGCGGCGCATCTGGCGGGCGACCAGGTCGCCCGTGAGCGTCACCACGCCGATATCGTGTCCGGGCGACGCCTCGACGGCCACGATGTCGCCGTTGCGCAGCGCGATGCCCGAGGCGTTCTGGTAGAATCCGCGCCGCGTGTTCTTGAACCGCACCTCCACCAGGTCGGTCGGCAGGTTCTCGGGATAGTCCTCGAGCCACGGGGTTTCGTGGAGTTTGAAGCACCCTTCGCAGGGGACGGCCTCGCACTCCGAGCCGCCGTCGCAGAACGCGCAGCCGCGGCCTATTTCTGGTTTGCAGGGGGAAGTATGTCGTTTTTCGGTCTCCATGACGGAATAATTTGTGTAAAGATACGCAAAATAATTCTTAATTTTTCATTTTTAATTCTCAATCGGGCCGCTCGCGTAAAGGCGGCGCACGCTGCGGCGGATGCGCACGATCATCATCACGGCCGCGGCCGACAATCCGAACGAGAAGCCCAGGAAGAGGCCCGAGGGACCCATGCCCCACGTGAAGCCGAAGAGGTAACCCACCGGCAGGTTCAGCAGCCAGTACGAAACGAAGGCGATCGGCATGATGATCTTTACGTCCTGAATGCCGCGCAGGATGCCGACCGAGACGTTCTGCACCCCGTCCGAAAGCTGGTAGAGCGCCGCGAAGAACATCAGCTCGGAGGTGATGGCGATCACCTCGGCGTTCTGGGTGAAGAGCGAGGGAATCCAGTGCCGCAGCGTGATGAAGACCACTGCGGCCAGCGTGTTCCACGCCAGCACGAGGTGGTACGACGCTTTGGCCGCCAGCGACAGTTCGGCGATGTTGCGCGCCCCGTAGCAGTGGGACACGCGGATGGTGGTGGCCGCGCCGATCGACATGACGATCATGAAGGCGCAGTTGCCCAGCGTGATGGCGATCTGGTTGGCGCTCATGGCCTGCGTGCCGAGCCAACCCATCATGATGCCCGTGCCCACGAAGGCCGACGCTTCGAGGAACATCTGCGAGGAGATCGGCAGTCCCATGCGCAGCAGCGAGCGGACCGTGGCCCACGAGTAGTTGCGCGGCGAGAAGCCGTCGAGGTAGGCGCGGTACTTGTCGCGGCAGAGGAAGTAGCCGATCATCAGCACCGGAGCGATCATGCGCGAGAGCAGCGTGCCGAGGCCCGCGCCCTGGGCGCCCATCTCCGCGAAGCCGTAGCGGCCGTAGATGAAGACCCAGTTGAAGCCGATGTTGGCCAGGTTCGACACGATGGTCACGACCATCTCCACCTTGGTGTTGCCCACCCCTTCGAGGAACTGCTTGAAGGCGAAGAAGAGCATGATGAAGGGCATGCTGTACACCAGCATGCGGTAGTAGGGGATGGCGACGTCGACCACCTCGGCGGGCTGGCCCAGGTGGTAGAGCAGCGGGATGGCGGCGTATTGCACCGCGCTGATGACGATGCCCAGCAGCGTGTAGAAGAGGATGCCGTTCTGCAGGAGCGAGGCCGACCGTTCCCGGTCGCCGCGCGCATACAGCTCGCCCACGAGCGGGGTCATGCCCAGCGCCACGCCCACGGCCGTGATGAAGAGGATGAAGAAGACCGCGCCGCCGAACGACACGGCGGCCAGCGGCACGGGGTCCTCGCCGCCGTAGCGGCCGACCATCAGGTTGTCGGCTACCTGCGTGAGTATCTGTCCCAACTGCGTCAGCACCACGGGCAGCGCCAGCAGCAGGTTGGCCTTGTATTGCTCCTTGTATTTCGAGAATCGGTAGATCATAGGGGTGCAAAGGTACGAAATTCCGCGGAAAAAACACAAAAGGAGGACCCGGAAAAGGTCCTCCTTGTCGGTGGGAAGAGGTTCGTCAGGCCACCCGCAGGCGGACGCCGTTGGCGCGGTCCGATTCGACGACCACCGTGTCGCCTTCGTGCAGCTTGCCGTCGATGATCAGTGCCGAAAGGGGCTCCTCGACGTTGTCCAGCAGTGTGCGCCGCAGCGAACGGACGCCGTAGCGCGACTCGTAGCCCATCGTGGCCAGCCGGCGCTTGGCCGTGTCGGTGATCTTGACCTTGTAGCCCAGCCGCCGGGTGCGGCTGAGCAGGCCGCCCAGCTCCAGTTCGACGATCCGCTCCACGTCGTCGACCTCCAGCGTGCGGAAGAGCACGATGTCGTCGATGCGGTTGAGGAACTCCGGAGCGAAGGTCTGCTCGAGGGCCTTGCGGTACTCCACGCGGGGCGTGGTCTCGACCGTGGCGCTCTTCGAGGGGGTGCTGTAACCCACGTGCACCGACTTCTGAACCACGGCGCGCGAGCCGACGTTCGAGGTCATGATGATGATCGTGTTGCGGAAGTCGACCTTGCGGCCCGAACCGTCGGTGAGGCGTCCCTCGTCAAAGATTTGCAGCATCGAGTTGAAGACCTCGGGATGCGCCTTTTCGATCTCGTCGAACAGCACCACGGCGTAGGGCTGGCGGCGGACCGCCTCGGTGAGCTGGCCGCCCTCGCCGTAGCCGACGTATCCCGGCGGCGAGCCGATCAGGCGCGAGACATTGTGCTTCTCGGCGTATTCGCTCATGTCGAAGCGGATCAGGCCGCGGTTCTCGTCGAAGAGCCATTTGGAAACCTCCTTGGCCAGCAGCGTCTTGCCAACGCCCGTGGGACCCACGAAGAGGAAGACCCCGATGGGCCGGTTCTCGTCTTTCAGTCCTGCGCGCGAGCGGCAGATCGAACGCGAGATGCGCTCGACGGCCTCCTGCTGCCCCACCACGCGGCTGGCGAGGTGGTCGCGCAGGGTTTGCAGCCGGTTCATCTCGCCGCCCGAGACCCGCTCGGCGGGGATGCCCGTCATGGCGGTGATGACCTGCTCGATGTGCTGCTCGGTAATCACGGCCGGGTTGCTTTCGAGCGAGCGCTTCCATTCGGCGCGCCCCTCGCCCAGCTTCGTGCGCAGGGCCAGTTCGCGCATGCGGGCCGAAGCGGCTTTCTCGTAGACCAGCGCCTCGACCGCCTGACGGCGTTCGCGCTGTGCGTCGCCGAGTGCGGTCTCCATCTCGCGCAGCTCAGCCGGTTCGCGGGCCGTGTCGAGGTGGACGCGCGAACCCGCCTCGTCCATCACGTCGATCGCCTTGTCGGGGAAGAAGCGGTCGGTGACGTAGCGCTCGGTGAGCGTCACGCAGGCCCGCAGCGCCTCCTCGGTGTAGCGCACCTTGTGGTGACGCTCGTAGTGGGGCGCGATGTTGCGCAGGATGCGCAGCGTCTCATCGGGCGAGGTCGGCTCGATGAGCACCCGCTGGAAGCGGCGCTCGAGCGCCGAGTCGCTCTCGATGTTCTCGCGGTATTCGTCGAGCGTCGTGGCCCCGATGGTCTGCAGCTCGCCGCGCGCGAGCGCGGGTTTGAGGATGTTGGCCGTGTCGAGGCTGCCCTGCGTCGAGCCTGCGCCGACGATGGTGTGTATCTCGTCGATGAAGATGATCGTGTCCTGCGCCTTGCGCAGCTCGTCCAGCAGCTGCTGCATGCGCTCCTCGAACTCGCCCCGGAACTTCGTGCCGGCCACCAGCGACGAGACGTCGAGCGAGAAGAGCGTCTTGTCGGCGATCGTGTAGGGCACGTCGCCCGCCGCGATGCGCAGGGCCAGCCCCTCCACGATGGCGCTCTTGCCCACGCCCGCCTCGCCGATGAGGATGGGGTTGTTCTTCTTGCGGCGCGAGAGGATCTGCACAACGCGCTCGATCTCCGCCTCGCGGCCGATCACGGGGTCGATCTTCCCCTCCCGGGCCATCCGCGTGAGGTTCACGCCGAACTTGTCGAGCAGGTGGGGTTTCTCCTCCGGCTTGTTCGCCTCGTCGAAGTCGAGCATGTGGACCTGTATCTCTGTGCGGAAGTCGTCGCCCACGGCGAATTTCTGAATCTCCGTGCCGATCGCCTCGGGCGTCAGGCCGTACATCTCCAGCACGCGGAAAGTGGCCGTCGTGCGGTCCGAAACGATGGCCAGCAGCGCGTGGGCCGTCGAGACGCTGCGGGCGCCGGCGCCCGCCGTGCGCAGTTCGTCGGCAAAACCGCGGTAGAACTCCTCGGGAGTCTGTCCCGAGGGTTGTTTGGGGGCGATCAACTCGCGCTCGATGCGCAGGCGCACCTGATACAGCTCCCAGTCCTTGAGCCGGGAGGATAAGAGCTGATAGGCGAGCGACCCCTCCTCGCGCATCAGCTCCAGCGTGAGGAAGTCTTTGAGCGAATGCGTGATCCCCGCCTTCGTCGTATTGAACGCCGCGCGGGCGATGATGCCCTCCAGCGTCTTGGAAATTTTCACTTGCATGTGCGTCGTCTTAAGTCTGATTGAATTCTCGCAGGGATAACGCAGATTGCAGGGGTAATATTATGTTAAAAGAAGCGACATTTCCATTGGACGGAACCTCAGCGGCTTGGCATGCGAAAAAAAGAGAGAGCCGCTGCTCGAAACGGCTCTCTCTTCCCCGGACGGCGGTTCCGGAGCGCTTTCACTCTTTGACGCAGCGCAGTGAGAGGCCCTGCGAGCGGGCGTCCTTGGACACTTTGAAGGAGCGTTTGCCGTTGACGATGAACATATACTGGCCGTAGAGTTCGGGATAGATTTCGGGCGTCGAGCTGGCTTTTCCGGCCGTGCCGATCCACAGGCCCGAATAGGGGGTGTCCTGCTGATGGTTCAGACCGCCGGAAGCGTAGACGCGCGTACCCGTGGCCGGGAACCACTGTCCGTCCTGCATGGCTCCGAAGTTCGCCGTGTCCCACGTCATCTGTGCGAAGATCAGCCAGGCGTAAGGCGTATTGCCCTGTGCGTCGCATGTCGGAACCTTGTATCCCACGGGGCAGGGATCGTAGATGGTCTTTCTGCCCGAGACGCCGCCCCAATAGTCGTCGTCCGAGACGTCGACCCAGTCTTTGGTGCGGTAATCGTTCAGGACGATCTCCTGATCGTATTCATCCCTTTCGCCCGTGTATTCGTAGGTCATGGCGTAGAAGGTCATCGGGTTGCGCAGCGACTTGAGGATCGTGCCGTGGTATTCGGCCCGCGTGCGGAAGGCGGGCAGCTCGTTCGCGTCGATGTCGTAGACGGGGCGTTCGCCGTCGACCTCGTAAGAGTAGTCCTCGTTCATGACGGTGAAGCACCCCGGGGCGGTGAAGGGGTCCTTGCGCCCCCACTGGTAGAGCATGCCGTAGCTGTCCACGCTGCCCGGCGTGGCGTTCAGCGCGCCCAGATTGCGGTCCATGAAGGTCCAGGTCGTGCCGGCGTCGTTGGCCGGGGTGGTGAAAAGGGATTTTGCAGGGTCGTAGTCGGTGACCCAGAGATGCCAGCTCCAGAGCAGATTTCCCGCTGCGTCGCAGGCTCCGACCACGGCGTTGCCGCTCTTCGCGGCGGTGACGACGACGATTCGTTTGTCGGCGGGCGCGTAATCGATTTTTTCGATCAGCCCCTTGCAATCCTGCCAGACGACCTTGGCGGAGACGGTCTCGCCGATGGTTTCATGCGTCGAGTTGCCTTTGAACCGGGCTTCGAAGACGGAGGTCGTGCCCGGAGTTACGATATAGCAGTTGGCAGTGCCCTGCGCCGAGAGGTTCAGCGCATCAGCGGGAATCTGGGAATTCCCCCCCCCTCCCCGGGTTGCGGATCGTCGTCGCTGCACGATACCGCGAAAGCCGCGCAAAGACAGACCAGCGCGGCCATTTTAGCATAGGAACGTTTGTTCATAACGAAGTGTTTGCGGTCCCTGCCTGTCCGGGGCCCCCTTTATCTTCCGGAAACTTCAGGCACGCCGGATTCGATCTTCCCGCAGATGATTTTCCGCCGCATTCATCGCACGGAAAAGCGATCCGGCCAGTCTCCGCCGTTTGCACGGTCGGAGGCAAATATACCGAAATTTTCTCCGAAGTAAGCCGGAAAGGCCCCGAAATGCAAGAGAAAGTCCGTCGCCGTAGGGCGGAACCGCGTCCGAAGCGAATCCCCGGGCGGGGGAGCGGCCGCTATCCGCGTGCCGCGTGCGGGGGATGTCTTACCGCCGCGGCCACTCGCCGACCTCCATGTCGCGCATCTGCGTGCCGTCGATGACAAGACGGACTGCTGTGCGGACCTTGTGGAAGCCGTACTCCCCGGCCGCCCCCGGATTGACCGCCAGCAGGTCGTAGACCGGATCGTTCATCACGCGCAGGATGTGCGAGTGGCCCGAAATGAAGAGTTTGGGCCGCAGGGTCTGGATCTTGCCGATCACCCGCGGGTCGTAATGGCGCGGGTAGCCCCCGATGTGGGTCATCAGCACGCGCACCCGCTCGCATTCGAACGCGAGAAATTCGGGGTAGACGCGGCGCGTCATGCCGCCGTCGATGTTGCCGCTCACGGCCCGCAGGGGCTTGAACGCGGCGATCGCGTCGGCCACCTCCAGCGAACCGATGTCCCCCGCATGCCACACCTCGTCCACGTCGCGCAGGAAGCGGCGCAGCGTGTCGTCGAACGTGCCGTGGGTGTCGGAGATGATGCCGATGCGTTTCATGATTCGTATTTTTTGCGGGCGCGAAGCCCTCCCAGGAGTAAAAGCAATCCGATGATTCCGGCTGTCAATGCCGCCGTCCACTCCGTCGCCGGGAAAGCGCTGCTGACGGTCATACGCGCCAGGCCCGCCGCCGTGCGCAGCAGAAAGACCGTGCCGATGCCGAAGAGGAGCGGGTACAGAAGCGGCCGCCGACGAACGACGCCTGCGGCCGAAAGCGCGTAAAGTCCGCACCCGGCCAGTCCGGCAGCGATACCGGCGGTTGCCAGGTAGGGGAGCGCTGCACCCTGTTCGGCCAATCGCCGCATCACGGGTTCGATGCCGTAAAGCCGGAATACGGCGTCGAGCCGGAACAGGCAGACCAAATGCCCCGCGGCGAGCAGGAACAGCAGCGCTGCGGCCGCTTTCAGCAGGGCCGCGCCGTGCGCGGATCGTGTGGTGGAGGTATCGTTCTTCATGGCAATCGGGGCAGGTCCGGGTTCGATCAGGCGGGGTTTCGCGGCCGGATTTAACGGTATTTTTCCTTCCACAACGCCCGCATCCGCTCGGCGATCTTGGCCTCGGCGGGGTTCGACGGATCGGGCTCGTAGAACTTCGTGCCCGAAAGCCCCTCGGGCAGGAACTCCAGCTCGGCGAAGTGCCCCTCGAAGTCGTGGGCGTATTTGTACCCCTTGCCGTATCCGGCCTTGTCCATGAGTTTGGTCGGGGCGTTGCGCAGGTGCAGCGGCACGGGGCGGTTGGTCGTGTCGCGTTCGACCTGCGCGAGGGCCTTGTTGATGGCCATGTACGCCGAATTGCTTTTGGGGCTGGTGGCCAGGTAGATGGTCGTTTCGGCGAGCGTGATGCGCGCCTCGGGCATGCCGATCTTGTGCACCGTGTCGAAGCAGGCGTTGGCCAGCAGCAGGGCGTTGGGGTTGGCCAGCCCGATGTCCTCCGAGGCCAGGATGACCAGCCGCCGGGCGATGAAGCGCGGCTCCTCGCCCCCGGCCAGCATCCGCGCCAGGTAGTAGACGGCGGCGTTGGGGTCGCTGCCGCGCACCGATTTGATAAAGGCCGAGATGACGTCGTAGTGCTGCTCGCCGTTCTTGTCGTAGAGGGCGATGTTCTGCTGGAGGCAGTCGATGACCCCCTGATCGGTGATCGTCACCTCCCCGTCGGTGGCCCCGACCACAATGTCGAGAATGTTCAACAGTTTGCGCGCGTCGCCGCCCGAGAGGCGGAACAGCGCGGTGGTCTCTTTTACGGCGATTTTGCGGGCGCGAAGTTCCGGGTCGGCCGTCAGCGCGCGGTCGAGCAGCGTCTGCAAATCTTTGTCCTCCATCGGACGGAGGATGTAGACCTGACAGCGGCTCAGCAGCGGGGAGATCACCTCGAACGAGGGGTTTTCGGTCGTGGCACCGATGAGTGTCACCACGCCCTGTTCGACGGCCCCGAGCAGCGAATCCTGCTGCGACTTGTTGAAGCGGTGGATCTCGTCGATGAACAGGAAGGGCGGCTTCTGGTCGAAGAACCGCTGCTTGCGGGCCGACTCGATCACCTCGCGCACGTCCTTCACCCCCGACGTGACGGCCGAGAGAGTGAACAGGGGACGCTCGGACTGCGTGGCCACGATCTTGGCCAGCGTCGTCTTGCCCACGCCCGGCGGGCCCCACAGGATGAACGAGGGTATGTTGCCCGTCTCGAAGAACTTGCGGAAGACCCCGTTCTTACCCACGAGGTGCTCCTGGCCGATGTATTCGTCCAGGGTGCGGGGGCGCAGGCGTTCGGCTAAAGGGGCGGGCATACCGAATTAAAAATTAAAATGGGAGTGCTTGCTCCGCTTTCCGTTTGCGGCGGAGCTGAACGTAAAACACCCGCGTGTTCAGGCCTGCCGACACAAAGGCGCAGCCCAGGGCGAACCATGTCAATCCGTCGGCGGGTCCGCCGAAACAGAAATATATCAGCGCGCTTCCCGTCAGCAGGAAAAATAACGCCGATACCGCCAGCCAGGCGCGCAGGGCCTTTATGGAGTAGCCTTCGGCCATCGGTCCGGAATCAGAACTCGAACTTCTCCAGTTTCAGCTCGCCCAGCTGTTTCAGGCGCGGTACGAGCGTGGTGAAGTGCGGCGTCGCTTCGTGAGCGGCCAGCGACGCGGCGTCCTGCCACGTTTCGCAGATCATCAGCACCTCGCGGCGCGTGGTGCTCTCGTAGAGGTCGTAGGCGACGCAGCCGGCGTCGCGCAGCGATACCTCGACCAGCTCGCGGGCCGTGCGGATCATCTCAGCGCGGTTCGGTTCCGGGGTTTCGATAAAGACGTTGAGTCGTATCATGGCGGTAAATTTAGTTTTCGTCGGGTTGGACCAGCGCAAGGTACAGCTCCTCGAGCTGCGCCGGGTCGAGCCGGGAGGGCGCGTCGAGCATCACGTCGCGGCCGGCGTTGTTCTTCGGGAACGCGATGTAGTCGCGGATCGACTCCGAGCCGCCGAAGAGCGAGCACAACCGGTCGAAACCGAATGCCAGACCGCCGTGGGGCGGTGCGCCGAACTTGAAGGCGTTCATCAGGAAGCCGAACTGCTCCTGCGCCTTTTCGGGCGTGAATCCCAGGCACTTGAAAATCTGCGCCTGCAATTTCGCGTCGTGGATGCGGATCGAGCCGCCGCCGATCTCCGTGCCGTTGCATACGAAGTCGTAGGCGTTGGCCCTGACGCGGCCCGGATCGCTTTCGAGGTACTGGACGTCCTCGGGTTTGGGCGAGGTGAAGGGGTGGTGCATGGCGTAGAAGCGCTGCGTCTCCTCATCCCACTCGAACATCGGGAAGTCGACCACCCACAGCGGGGCGAACTTCTTCGGGTCGCGCAGCCCCAGCTGCCGGGCCATTTCGAGGCGCAGGGCGCAGAGCTGCGTCAATGCCTTGAACTTCTTCCCGCAGAGGATGAATACCATGTCCCCGGCCTTGGCGCCGCAGCGCCCGGCCAGCGCGCGCACCTCTTCCGGTGCGAAGAACTTGTCGACCGATGACTTGACGCCTCCCCCGGCCTCGAGCCGAATCCAGATCAGCCCGGCGGCTCCGACCTGCGGACGCTTCACGAAGTCGGTCAGCGCGTCGATCTGCTTGCGCGTGTAGGCTGCGCAGCCCGGCGCGGCGAAGCCGGTGATGTACTCCGCCTGGTCGAAGACCGAAAAACCGTGTCCCTGCCCGAGGTCGGTCACATCAGCGAATTCCATGCCGAAGCGCAGGTCGGGCTTGTCCGAACCGTATCGCTCCATCGCCTCGATCCACGGCATGCGTCTGAAATGCTCCTCGAACTCCACGCCCAGCACCGTGCGGAACATGTGTTTGGCCCACCGCTCGAAGACGTCGAGAATATCCTCCTGCTCGACGAACGACATCTCGCAGTCGATTTGCGTGAACTCGGGCTGGCGGTCGGCTCTCAGGTCCTCGTCGCGGAAGCAGCGCACGATCTGGAAATATTTGTCGTAGCCGGCGACCATCAGCAGCTGCTTGAGCGTCTGCGGCGATTGGGGCAGGGCGTAGAACTGGTTGGGGTTCATGCGGCTGGGAACTACGAAGTCGCGCGCACCCTCAGGGGTCGAACCCACCAGATAGGGCGTCTCGATCTCCAGAAATCCTTCGGCATCGAGGAATCGGCGGATCTCCTGGGCCATCTTGTGCCGCAGGATCATATTGCGCTGCAGGGGCGGACGGCGCAGGTCGAGGTAGCGGTACTTCATGCGCAGGTCGTCGCCGCCGTCGGAGGTCTCCTCGATGGTGAACGGCGGGGTCTGCGCCTCGTTGAGCACCCGGATTTCCGAGGCCGTCACCTCGATGTCGCCCGTGGGCATCTTCGGGTTCTTCGCTTCGCGCTCGACGACCGTGCCGTGGACCTGCACGACCCACTCGCGGCCCAGCCGGGCGGCCGTTTCGCGGGCGGCGGCGGGGGAATGCTCCTCGACGACGACCTGCGTCAGACCGTAGCGGTCTCTCAGGTCGATGAAGGTCATGGCTCCGAGGTTTCGCACCTTCTGCACCCAGCCCGCGAGGGTGACTTGCTGGTGGATGTTTTCGGCTCTGAGCGAGCCGCACGTATGGGTTCTGTACATGGCGGTATGGTGTTTTCGTTTTGTGCTTGTAACGGGCAAAGTTACATATTTTTCACGATCCGTGATTCAGAAAAGCGCTTTTTTTGCCGGCGGCGGGCCGCGGGATAGGGGGAAATTCACTATTTTTGCAGGACAGACCTCCGAACCTGATGATCCGACCATGTTAAGACCGCTTGTCACCGCCCTTATCTTCCTTATGGCCGCACCCCGGGCGACGGCCGACGAACCGTTCATCCTGCGCGAACAGCCGCCCGCCTATCCGGGCGGGACGGAGCAGCTCTATGCCGACCTGGCGCGGCAGACCGCCTTGGGACTGATGCGCTCGGCCGAGCAGAAGGTGAGACAGGGCCGCCGCGAAGCGCTGCCGGAGGGGGTCGTCCCCTCGATGGGTATGATGGAGGTGGACGCAGTAACGCTGCGGAAAGAGCTGGGCGGATGGCTGCTTCCGGCGGAGCCGACGTGTGGGCGGGTGGTCCTGGCGCTGACCGTCTCCGAGCGGGGCAGGGTCGCCGACGTGCGGGTGTTGCAGACCCCCGACGCCCGACTGGGTGAGGCGGCGTGCGCCGCGGTGAAACGGCTCCAGGCGTGGATGCCCGGTTACCGGCTTACCGTCGAGGGGTGGCGCGCCGCACCGTTCCCTTATACCGTGGCGCTGCGGCCCGAACGGGTGCAGGAGGCGCTCGAGGGGCTTTTGCAGGAGCGGGCAGCACAGGAAAAGAGACGAAAAAAGAGCGAACAGGATGGAACGGCAACAACAAAATGACGATGAAAAATTCATGCGCCTCGCACTAAACGAGGCCCGCAAAGCGTTCGAAGAGCAGGAAGTGCCCGTCGGGGCGGTGGTCGTGGCGAACGGCGCGGTCGTCGGCCGGGGGCACAACCTGGTGGAGACGCTTTCGGACCCCACGGCCCACGCCGAGATGCAAGCCCTGACGGCCGCCGCCGGAACGCTTGGCGGCAAGTATCTGACCGACTGCACGCTCTACGTGACCGTCGAGCCGTGCATCATGTGCGCCGGGGCGATCGGCTGGGCGCAGGTCGGGCGCGTGGTCTGGGGTGCGGACGACCCGAAGAAGGGTTACCGCCGCTATGCGGAGGGGGTGTTCCATCCCAAGACCCGCGTCGAGCGTGGCGTGCTCGCCGCCGAGTGCGAGGCGCTGATGAACGCCTTTTTCGCCGCTTTGCGCGATTAGATTTTGAATTAAAGGAAATTTTTTGCTACTTTTGCATCCAACGTGCCCCGACGGGGGCGCATCGACGGAAAACTTTAAAAAACGGATAGGGAAAATGAAAAAGTTATTTGTATCGGTAATTGCGCTGCTGGCGGCCGTGTCGCTCTCGGCGCAGGATCTGACGGCGCTCTTCAACGAGGCGGTCGCTTCGTACTCGGCCAAGGATTTCGCGGGAGCCGCCGCCAAGTTCGAGCAGGTGATCGACCAGGGCATGGACAGTGAGGAGGCTGCGTCGGTGGTGGCTACGGCCAAGAAGACGCTTCCGATGTGCTACTTCATGCTGGGCGGCGCAGGCGTCAAGGCCAAGAACTACGACGAGGCGGTGAAGAACTTCACCAAGTCGGCCGAGCTGGCCGAGCTGTACGGCGACATGAACCAGATGGCCAAGGCCAAGGGCTGGGAGGCCAAGATTTACCACATTCAGGGCGGCGACGCTTTCAACAACAAGGACTACGCCACCGCGTCGGAGATCTTCGCCAAGGGCTATGCCGCCGACCCCGACAATACGGGCATGGCGCTCAACCTGGCCATGAGCTACTGCGAGATGGGCGAGTACGCCAAGGGCATGGAGATCTATGAGGCCATCGCCGCCAAGACGCACCCCAAATACGCCGAGGACGTGGCCAAGGCGCAGGAGATGATGGCGCTCTATACCAACAACCATGTTGCAAAATTGCAGGCTGCCAGCGATTTCGACGGCATCATCGTCATGGCCGACGCCCTGCTGGAGAAGAACCCGGCCAATGCACTGGCGCAGAATGTCCGCGTGCAGGCTTACGCCAACAAGAAGGACTACACCAAGGTGATCGAGCTGGCCGAGGCTGCCGCCGCGATCCAGACCGATCCCGAGGACCAGAGCCTGATGTACTACCTGCTGGGCGCCGCCTACAACGCCAAGGAGATGAAGCCGCAGGCGATCGCGGCGTTCAAGAAGGTGACGGCCGGTCCGGCTGCCGGGAACGCCAAGACGGCGCTGGCCGAGCTTTCGAAATAATCCGGATCGTTTCCGGACACCAAGCGGGCTTCCCTCGGGAGGCCCGCTTTTTTGGTATGGTATGTGTTACCGCTTCCCGGTTTTTGATACTTTCGAACTATGGAACGGAAACAGTACGTATCCCCCGCCGTCGAACTGCTCGATATCGCTGTCGAACGCGGCTTCGAGGGTTCGGTAACGGGTCAGGCCGAGGATTTCGACCGGGAGGTGTGGAATGAATAGGTGGCTTTCCGTGCTCGTGTGCTGCTGGGCGGCCGCCGCCTGCACGAAGGAGAATTGCGACGAAATGCCGGCCGGCCGCACGGTCGTGCGCACGGTGCGCATCGAGGCCGGAGCGGTCTCCACGCGCACTGAGCTGGCCGGAAACGGCGCGAGCGTATGGTGGACGCCGGGCGACCGGATCGGCGTATTCGTCCGAAGCGGCGAAGAGTTCACCTCCCTCAACGCTCCGTTGACCTTCGAGGGCGACCGGGCCGCCGCCAGCGGGGTCTTCTCCGGGCAGATCACCCTCGCCGCGGGCGCTTCCTCCTACACGCTCTACGCCTATTATCCCTATTCGGAGCTGGCCGCTCCCGATGCCTCCGCCGTGCCTTTCACGCTCCCGGCCGCGCAGACGCAGGCCGCTTCGGGCGATTTTTCGCACCTGGGCGACAGCGACTTTCTGGTGGCCGGGGCTGTCGAGAGCGCGACGGGCGACTTCCCGACGCTCCTGTTCCGCCACGCCTTCGCCGCGGTCGAGGTCAATCTTACGGCGAGCGGCGTGCTGGCGGGCAGGCAGTTGGCGGAAGTGACGCTTTACTGCACCGATGCCGCGACAGTCGTCAAGGGCGGCGACCTGACGGATATGTCCAACATGGCGGGCGACTTCACCTTCGACCTGACCGCCACGGATAACCGGCAGGCCGCTTACCGGGGCGGTTCGGCACAGATCAACTATTGCGGGGTGACCTTCGCGGAGCCTCCGACGCTCGGCGCGACCCCCGTCACGGCCTATCTTTCGATCAATCCGGCCGACTATTCGCGCGCAAACGGCGAACTGTACGTCGTGCTGCGCACCGTCGACGGTTATACAGCGACCGTCACCCGGCCCGGAAAGGACGTCGTGGCGGCCAAGATGATGGTCCTCACGCAGGAGGTTGCGGCGGGGACGGCTCCGCAGCCCGAAGCCGACCTCTCCGGCGGGGCGCCGGCCAACTGCTACGTGGTCACGCAGCCCGCGCAGGAGTATTCGTTCGATGCGACGGTGGCGGGCAACGGCGTGATTCCCGCCGGGCTGGCCGACGCGGTGCGGACGTTCGAGGGGAGGGAGCTTTCGGCGGCGGTCGCGGGCACGACGGCGCGCCTGCTGTGGCAGAGCAGCCCCCACCTGATCGACGCCGGGAGCGTGGCGTACGCCGACGGGCGTATCCGCTTCCGGACCACCACGCGCCCGACCGCGCTGGGCGGCAATGCGGTCATCGGGCTTTATGCGAGCGACGATCCGGCGGCCGACGCCGTGTGGAGCTGGCATATCTGGATCACCGACACGACGCCTGCTCAGCTCGATGCGCTGGCCGAGAGCTACGTGATGTACGACGCCTACGAGCAGGCATTCGGCCCCGGCTCGGCGGTGATGATGGACCGCAACCTGGGGGCGGTCTACAAGGAGGACGGACCCTATGCCCGCTCGTTCCGCGCGCCGCTCTACCAGTGGGGGCGCAAGGACCCGATGCCGTGGGGCCGGGTCGTTTTCGACGCGCAGGACGTGCCCCACACCTACCTGACCTATCGCAACCCCGTGCAGACCACCGGTTCGAAAGGACGGTATGCCGGTTATACGGGCAATACGTATTACGCCACGGCCCATCCCGACGTCTTCATCGCCACCACGCCGGACACCTCCTACGACTGGTACTGGGGCGGCGGCAAGGGTTCCGGACCCGAATACCGCAACGACTACCTTTGGGGCAACCCCACGGGCTATACCGCCGGGCAGACGACCGAAAAGACCCTTTTCGACCCGTGTCCCGCCGGGTGGAAGATGCCGCAGCCCTATGTCTTCAGCGCTTTCACCACCACGGGGGATACGGAGACCGTCGCCAGCGGGAATGTCCGGACCGCGGGGTCGTTCGTGCAGGGGTGGAATTTTTACTACGACGCCAGCCGCACGACCTACTATCCGGGCGTGGGGTTCCGCTACGACGAATTCGGGGCTTTCAACTTCCTCGAAACGGGCTACTACTGGACGAGCGCCCCCTCCACGCCCGACACGTTCGGGGCGTGGGCCTTCGGGCTGACCCAAGTGCGGGTCGAGCAGCGGCTCTCCGATCCGCGCGGCTTCGGCCTGCCGGTCCGCTGTCAGCGGGAGTAGGGTTCTTCGGGGTTGTTGCGGCGGATGTTCTCCTGCAGGCGTTCCAGTCCGCTTCGCGTGAGCGGCGTGGCGCCGAAGCGCGTGCGGAACTCCTCCTGGCGCATCGCCAGCCACTGCCCGGGGGTCATGGTGAGCGGATCGAAGGCGGGCGCGAACGCCGGATTGGTCTGCATGGGAGCCTTTTGGTTGTGGGGACAACAGCTCTGGCAGCGGTCGCAGCCGAATATCCAGCCGTCGAGGTCGACCTCGGCGGCCGGCTCTTTTTCGATGGTGTGGCAGGCGATGCAGCGTCCCGCGTCGATCACCCTCGGAGCCACGATGGCCCCCGTCGGGCAGCTCTCGATGCAGTTGCGGCAGCGGCCGCAGCGCGACCCGGCGAAGGGGACGTCGTAGGCGTCGGCCTCGTCGCCGAGAAGCAGTTCGCCCAGCAGCACGTACGTGCCGAAACGAGGCGTCACAAGCAGCGACTGCCGCCCGATCCAGCCCAGTCCGGCCTCCACGGCCAGCTGCTTCTCGGCCAGCGGGGCGGTGTCGACGAAGGCGCGCCCCTCGAGGCCCGGGTGCTCCCTTTGCAGCGCGGCGAGCATGCCGGCGAGCATTTCGCGGATGGTCGTGTGGTAGTCCGTCGTGCAGGCGTACGAGGCGACTTTGGCGCGGTGGCTGTCTGGGTAGCCTTCGCTTGCGGGATTCTTATAGGCCGCGGCGCAGACGACCGCCGTGCGGGCGCCCGCGACCAGCCGCTGCGGGTCGAATCTTTTGTCGGTGTTGCGCTCGAGGTAACCCAGCGAGGCGTGACGCCCTTCGGCGAGCCACGCGCGGAACCACGCCTCGTTTTGAGCCAGCGGCCGGCAGGGCGTCAGCCCGCAAAGGTCAAAGCCCGCATCGGCGGCAAGTTTTTTGATGTCGGAGGCGTGGAGCATTTGCAAGAATTTGTCCCAAAAATAGTAATATTTACCGGGAAATTCGTAATTTAGCGCCAAACTTTCGTATTCCTGGGAATGCGGAAAAAAAGTACGATTATGACTGTCAACACACTTTACTCCCTGGCCCGGAACAGCGTGGAGAAGTTTGCGTCGAAGACCGCCTTTTCCATGTTTCAGGGCGAGGACGTGACCTACGCCGAGGCGGGCCGTCGAATGGCTAAAGTGCAGGAGATACTGACCGGAGCGGGTCTCGGGCCGGGCGACAAGGTGGCGCTGCTGAGCAGCAACATGCCTAACTGGGGAGTTTGCTACTTTGCGGTCACCTCGGCCGGCATGATCGCCGTGCCGATCCTGCCCGACTTCTCGGGCGAGGAGCTGGACATGATCATCGAACACTCCGAGGCCAAGGCGCTGCTCGTCTCCGATAAACTCTTCACCAAACTCTCGAAACAGACCATCGAGCGGCTCAACGTCGTGGTTCGAACCAAGAATCTGGGGGTCATCTCGCAGCGCGTGCGCGGCGAGGGTTCGACCCGCGTGCCGCAGCCCGACGAGGTGGCCGTCATCATCTACACCTCGGGCACGACTTCCAAACCCAAAGGGGTGATGCTGACCCATGCGGCCCTCTGCGCGCAGGTCGCCATCTCCTCGTCGATCTTCCCGGTGGACGGCGACGATGTGTTCCTCTCGGTGCTGCCCCTGTCGCACACCTACGAGTGCTCGATCGGTCTGATCTACCCCTTCTCGATGGGCGCGCGGGTGGTCTACCTCGACCGTCCGCCCACGGCGTCGGCCCTGATGCCGGCCCTGCGGGCGATCCGCCCCACGGTGATGCTGATCGTGCCGCTGATCATCGAGAAAATCTACCGCCACCAGGTGCTGGCCAAGTTCCAATCCACCGCTTTCTGGCGTACACTCTATAAGATCGGTTTCGCGCGCTGCTACCTGAACCGCGTCGCGGGCAAGAAGCTGATGAAGCTCTTCGGCCGCCGCCTGCGTTTTCTGGGGATCGGCGGGGCGAAACTCGACAGCGGGGCCGAGCAGTTCCTGCTGGAGGCCCGCGTCCCGTACGCCATCGGCTACGGGCTGACCGAGACCGCGCCGCTGCTGGCCGGGGCCGCGCCGTCGCAGGTGCGGCTCGGATCGACCGGACCGCAGGCCCCCGGCGTCGAACTGCGGCTCGAAAACATCAACCCCGACACGCATCAGGGCGAAATCGTGGCCCGTTCGCCGAGCGTCATGCTGGGCTATTACAAGAATCCCGAGGCGACCAAGGAGGTCTTTACCGCCGACGGGTGGTTCCGCACGGGCGACCTGGGCGAGTTCGACAAGGACGGCTGGCTCTACATCAAGGGGCGGCTGAAGAACATGATCGTGGGACCCGGCGGCGAGAACATCTACCCCGAGGACATCGAAAGCGTGCTCAACTCGCACGTCTGCATCGCCGATTCGATCGTCACCGAGCAGGAGGGCCGCCTGATCGCGCTGGTCCACTTCAACCGCGAGCAGATCGAGGCGATGATCGACGACTGGCGCGAGGAGTGGGAGGATACGAAGGAGGCGTGGGAGGCCAAGACAGAACAGCTCAAGAAGGAGATCATGGACTTCGTGAATGCCAAGGTCAACAAGTTCTCGCGCATTTCGGAGGTGGTCGAGGAGAAGGACGACTTCGCAAAGACCCCGACGCACAAGATCAAACGCTTCCTCTACAACCGCAACAAGGACGTGAAGAAGACGCAGCCTTCCGAGACGAAGTAGGGGCGGAGGCCGGCAGGGGCGATGAGGCCGGCTATCGGCGGCCGTTCAGTTCTATCCGGGTCTGTCCGGGCCTGTTCGGTCCGGGTTTATTCGGTCTGTTCCGGTGTTTGTTCGGTCCGGGTGTATTTGTTCCGGGCCTGTTCTGTCCGGGGACTATTTGGTCTGTTCCGGGGTTTGTTCGGTCCGGGTGTATTTGTTTCGGGCCTGTTCGGACGGTTCGGACCGGACGCGGGGATGCGCCAGCTTCCGGCTTAAATGCTTCCGGCAGCCCCCTGCCGCAGATACTCCCTGTGGAAATTCCTTTGTCGGTCCCGATACATTCAGCAATAAAACCCCCGCGATCTTTCGGTCGCGGGGGCTCTTTTGCAGCGGCGGTGAACGCATACGCAAACGACCCTCCGAACCGGAGGGTCGTTTTGTCATCGGCAAAAGCCGTGTCTCGGAGCCGCGAAATTCTTCGCAGAGATTCGGGTCTCGCCGCGAGCCTGCGAAGAAAGCGAACCGTCCTACATTTCGGGGATCGCCGCCGTATCCGCCGACAGGGGTTTGTCGCCCACGTCGACCAGATTCTCCTCCGACACGCCGAGCGTGCGGTAATAGGTGTTCAGTTCGGCGATCACCTCCTTGCGGCCCGCGTAGTTGGCCAGGTAGTAGACATCGCCCAGCTGTTCGAGCTTCTCGTCGAGCGACGAGGAGACCATGTCTCCCTGCACGCCCTCGAAACGCAGGTAGTACTCGATGTACTCGATCAGCGTCTGGGCATACTCCCGCAGCAGCGCGTCGCCCTTCTCGGCAGCCTCCTCGGCCCCCATCGCGGCGGCGGCATAGTAGGCTTCGAGCAGCGGGTAGGTGTTCGTGTCGGTGAAGCGCAGCTGGCTGGTCGGCAGCTTCTCCAGCCCCAGATCGAGCAGTTCGACGGCTTCGTCCACCCGGTTCTGCCGCAGCAGCTCCTTCGCCACGCGGGCGAAGGCGTCGCGGGCGTGCGAAGCGCTCAGGTTATACTGGATGAAGTAGTCGGTGTAGACCCTCGGATCGGCCAGATTGCCGTAGCGGAACGTGTCGCGCAGCAGGGGGGCCGTATAATCGGCGTCGACGCGCCCGATCTCGTAGGGATTCTGCACCGGGGTGAAGATCGGAACCAGCCGGTAGGCGTAGCCGTCGAACTGGAGGTAGTCCATCAGCCCCAGGTCCTGCATGATGTAGACCTGCGTCATGTAGATCGGCCGCTTCCAGTCGAAGTTGGCCAGCATGTCCAGAATCATCAGCTGACTCTTGTCCACGGCGCTCTTGCGCAGGTTGATATAGACCGTGTCGACCATCTTGTCGCGGTCCTCCTCGCGGACGATGCCCGAAGCGATGGCGTTCTCCTTGTTGACGGGCAGCGCCAGCCGCTTGGCGGGGATGAAGTCGACCAGCTCGCCCTCGGGCGTGCCGTTGTCCAGCCGGAGCTTCGAACGCGGGTCGTCGGAGCGGATGAAGTCGATGACCTCCTTCAGATCCAGCGCCCGGTCGGTGCGGCTGTCCACGGGAACCCAGTCGTTGACGAAGGTGTATTTGCGTTTGGGCAGCGAGAACGGCACTCCGGGGGCGTCGTTGGCGCGGGTCTTCATCTCGTCGATGTACCACTCGCCGCCCAGGTAGGAGGTGTTCATGATGCGCACGTCGGGACGCACGCCGTAGACCTCCTGGTTGTTCCACAGCGGGAAGGTGTCATTGTCGCCGTAGTCGAGGATGATCGAATTGGGCAGCGTCGACTGGAGGTAGTTCCAGCCGATGTCGCGGGCCATGTAGCGGTGCGAACGGTCGTGGTCGTCCCAGTTCTGGGCCGCGAGGATCGCCGGAACGCCCAGGCAGACGACGGTTGCCGCCGCGGCGACCGCCGGCGTGTTGCGTTTGGCCAGCCAGGCGATTGCGTCCCGTATGGCCAGCACGCCCAGTCCGATCCAGATCGAGAAGGCGTAGAACGACCCGGCGAATACGTAGTCGCGTTCGCGCACCTCGCCCGGGGAGGTGTTGAAGTAGAAGACCAGCGCGATGCCCGTCATCACGAAGAGCAGCATCACGATCGAGAAGTTGCGCTGGTCGCGGTTGAGCTGGTACAGCAGTCCGATCAGCCCCAGCAGGAACGGCAGGAAGTAGTAGGTGTTGCGCCCCTTGTTTTCGGCCACCTCGCGCGGCAGGTCGTCCTGCGGACCCGTGTATTTCTCGTCAATCCACTTGATGCCCGAGAGCCAGTTGCCGTCGGTGATCAGCGTGCGCGAGGGCTGGATGTCGCTCTGGCGTCCCACGAAATTCCACAGGAAGTAACGCCAGTACATGTAGTTGAGCTGGTAGTTCAGGAAGTAGTTGAGGTTCTCGGCGAAGGTGGGTTCGACCACCGTGCGCGTATCGCCGTAGTCGTCCTGATAGACCCGTTTGCGACCGAAGTCGAGCACCTCGCCGCGCAGGGGACGGCCCTGTTCGTCGCGCAGAATTTCGCCCTTGTCGTCGCGCAGCGTCTCGACCTTGGTGCGGTAGGCGGCCCACTGCTTGTAGTCGCGTTCGCTGCGGCGCGAATCCCACATGCGGGGGAAGAAGTGGATGAACTGCGGGTCGTGTTCGAAGCCGGTGATGATCGTGGCGGGTTTGTACTTGCCGTCCTCGTCGAGGTAGTAGAACGACTTCTGCTTGTAGCCCGCCGACTGCCGCGGTGCGGAGTAGTAGGGACCGAACAGCAGGGGACGGTCGCCGTACTGGTCGCGGTTGAGGAACGACAGCAGTGCCTGCGGATTGTCGGGGTTGTTGGAGTTCATCGGCGGGTTGGCCGCGGCACGGATGGTCACCGATGCGTAGGAGGAGTAGCCGACCAGAATCATCGTGGTCGAGAGCAGCAGGATATTCCACACGACCTTGCCTTGGCGGTGCGTGCGCCAGGTGGCCCACCCCAGCCCGCCGATGAGTGCCAGCGCGAAGACGACCATGCCCGAGTTGGCCGGAAGGCCCAGCGAATTGACGAAGAAGACGTCGATCATCGCTCCGGCCCAGACCGTGTAGGGGATAATTAGGTTGTTGATGAACAGCAGGATGGCCCCTCCGGCCACCAGCGCCAGAAAGACCCCTTTGGCCGTGACCTTTTCACTCTTGCGGAAGTAGTAGATCAGCGCCAGCGCGGGGATGGTCAGCAGGTTGAGGATATGCACGCCGATCGAGAGGCCCATCAGGTAGGCGATCAGCACGATCCAGCGCGAGGAGTGGGGTTCGTCGGCGTGCTCCTCCCATTGGAGCATCAGCCACACCACCAGTGCCGTGAACATCGACGAAAGGGCGTAGACCTCCCCCTCTATGGCCGAAAACCAGAACGTGTCGGTGAAAGTGTAGGCCAGCGCGCCCACCAGCCCCGCGCCCAGCACGGCCCACATGTTGGCCGGGGTCAGCTCCGCGCCGTTGCGCGTCAGCAACCGCTGCGCGAGGTGGGTGATCGTCCAGAAGAGGAAGAGGATGCAGAAGGCGCTCGCCAGCGAGTTCATGGCGTTGACGGCGATCCCCACGTAGTCGGGGTTGCCCAGCGCGAAGAGGGTGGCCAGCCGCGCCAGCATCATGAAGAGCGGGGCTCCGGGCGGGTGGCCCACTTCGAGTTTATAGGAGGTGGCGATGAACTCCGAGCAGTCCCAGAGGCTCGAAACGGGTTCCATCGTCATCAGGTAGACCAGCGCCGCCACGGCGAATACCGCCCAGCCGATCCGGTTGTTCCAGCGTTTGAAAAGCGTCATATCTCGTTGAGGTAGCTTTTGTTTCGTGCAAAAGTAATCATTTAACGGCTATCTTCCAACCTTTATTTTTCCGCCCGAGCGGAATTTGCGTTTTTCAGGACCGTCCGAACTGCCACCAGTGCCGTTTGGGCGCGGGGGCCGGTTCCGGAGCCGGGGCGGCGGGAGCGGAGCGCTTGCGGTCGGAACGTGCCGGGCGGGCGTTCTGCTCGCGGGACGTGTCCTGATTCCGGGTATCCTGCTTCCGCGTGTCCTGATTCCGGGTGACCTGCTTGCGGGGGGTGTCCTGTTTCCGGGCGGTTTGCTGCGGCGCGGCCTCTGCGTTTGCGGCTCCGGAGCGCTTGCGGTTGCGGCCTCCGCGGTGGCCGCGCGACGGGGTGGCGGACTGCTCCGCGGGGACGGTGGGGGCGGCCTGTCGGGACCCGGTGCGGTCGTTCTGTCCGGTGCGGGCGGCGGCTTCGGAGCGGGCGGACTTGGCCGTGCGGGCCGAGGGCCTGTTCTCGCTGCGACCGGACTGCCCGATCTCACCACGGTTGGCTTTGGGGGTCGTTCCCCGGTTGTTCTCGCTGCGACCGGCTTGTTTAATCTGGCCGTCCGTCTGCCCGGCTGCTCCCCGGCCGTCCGGTTTCGCTGTGCCGCGGCCAGATGGTTTCGTCGCGCCGCGCTCGGTCTTCGCCGCGCCTGCCGATGCGGTCCGTTTGGCAGCTCCGCTTCGGGCGGTGGGTGCGGACGCTGCGGCGGCCCACTCGGGAAGTTCCGCCGCCGGATCGACGGGGACGGGGCGTCCGATGGTCTTTTCGATGTCGCGCAGCAGGGGGATCTCCTCCTCGGCGCAGAACGAATAGGCGTTCCCCTCGCACCCGGCGCGTCCCGTGCGGCCGATGCGGTGGACGTAGGTCTCGGGAACCTCCGGCAGCTCGTAGTTGACCACCAGCGGCAGTTCGGAGATGTCGATGCCGCGGGCGGCGATGTCGGTGGCGATCAGCACGCGGCATGCACCCGACTTGAAGCCGTTCATCGCCTTTTCGCGCGCCCCCTGCGACTTGTCGCCGTGGATGGCGCTGCATGCGATGCCCGCCTTGTTGAGGATGCGGGCCAGCCGGTCGGCCCCGTGTTTGGTGCGCGAGAAGACCAATACGGCTTCGGCGTCGGAATCGTTCAGAAGGGCCACCAGCTGTTTGCTCTTTTCGGCTTTGGCCACGAAACGGACCTGCTGTCCGATGGTTTCGACCACCGAGGCGGGAGGCGTGACGGTCACCCGGGCGGGATCGTGCAGTAGCGAGGCGGCCAGCGAGGCGATCGAATCGGGCATCGTGGCCGAGAAGAAGAGCGTCTGTTTCCGTTCAGGCAGCAGCGGCAGGATGCGGCGGATGTCGTGGATGAAGCCCATGTCGAGCATGCGGTCCGCCTCGTCGAGCACGAAGTGGCGGACCCGGTCGAGCGAGACGAATCCCTGCCCGATCAGGTCGAGCAGGCGGCCCGGTGTGGCGACCAGCAGGTCCACGCCCCGCTGGAGCGCATCGACCTGCGGCCGCTGGTTGACCCCGCCGAAGATCACCGCATGGCGCAGCGTGGTGTAGCGGGCATAGTCGCGGCAGCACTCGTCGATCTGGATGGCCAGCTCGCGCGTGGGGGTGAGCACCAGCGCACGGATCGGACGGCGTCCTTTCGGCGCGGGCTCGGCGGCGAGCAGCTGGAGAATCGGCAGGGTGAAGGCGGCCGTCTTGCCGGTCCCGGTCTGGGCGCAGCCTTGCAGGTCGCGGCCTTGGAGTACGGGTGGGATGGCTTGGGTCTGAATCGGGGTGGGAGTGGTGTATCCTTTCTCTTCGACGGCCCGCAGAAGCGGCTCGGAGAGGTGTAAATCCTGAAATCTCATAAATAAAAATCGTTCCGGGTCGTGATCCGGATGTGTTCGTTAATCGGTAACGGCTGGCAGGGAGAAGGCGCAAAGGCGTGGAAATGCGCATTTTGCGGGCTGCGGGAGGCGTTATTGTCGGGGCAAAGGTAGCGATAAATTCCGGAACGGGACGCACTTTACGGAAAAATCCGTAACTTTGTCCATTCAAAACCACAGTCAAACGGATAAAGCGATGGATTCCAAATTGGTACTTTACAATACGCTCACCCGCCGCAAGGAGCTCTTCGAACCGCTGGTTCCCGGTCGCGCGGGCATGTACGTCTGCGGCCCGACGGTCTACGGCGATCCGCACCTGGGGCACGCCCGCCCGGCGGTCACGTTCGACCTGCTGTTCCGCTACCTGAAGGCTTCGGGCTACAAGGTGCGCTACGTGCGCAACATCACGGACGTAGGCCATCTGGAGCACGACGCCGACGAGGGCGAGGACAAGATCGCCAAGAAGGCGCGCCTCGAACAGCTCGAACCAATGGAGGTGGCGCACTACTACACCGAGCGCTACCACCGTGCGATGGAGGCGCTCAACGTCGAAAGCCCCTCGATCGAGCCGCACGCCTCCGGCCACATTATCGAGCAGATCGAGTTCATCAAACGGATTCTTGACGACGGCTATGCCTACGTCTCCAACGGCTCGGTCTACTTCGACGTGGAGAAATACAATGCCAAATACAATTACGGGCGTCTCTCGGGCCGCAACCTGGAGGACATCGTGGCCAACACGCGCGAGCTGGACGGACAGTCGGACAAGCGCCACTCCTACGACTTCGCGCTGTGGAAGAAGGCGTCGCCCGAACATATCATGCGCTGGCCCTCGCCGTGGAGCGAGGGGTTCCCGGGCTGGCACATGGAGTGCTCGGCCATGTCGACCCGCTACCTGGGCGAACGCTTCGACATTCACGGCGGCGGCATGGACCTGATGTTCCCCCACCACGAGTGCGAGATCGCGCAGTCGACCGCCGCGCTGGGGCACGATTCGGCCCGCTACTGGGTGCACAACAACATGATAACCATTAACGGCCAGAAGATGGGCAAGTCGCTGGGCAACTTCATCACCCTCGAAGAGCTTTTCACCGGGTCGCACAAGCTGCTGCGGCAGGCCTATTCGCCTATGACCATTCGTTTCTTCGTCCTGCAGGCCCACTACCGCTCGACGCTCGACTTTTCGAACGAGGCGCTGCAGGCCGCCGAAAAGGGGCTGGACCGTCTGATGAAGGGGATCGAGACGCTCTCGAAGATCAAGCCGGCGGATACCTCCACGGTCGATCCGCGGGAGCTGGAGTGCTGCTGCCGGGCGGCGATGGACGACGACCTGAACTCGCCGATGGTCATTTCGGCGCTCTTCGACTGGGTGCGCAAGGTCAACTCGCTCGCCGACGGCAAGGAGCGCATCACCGCCGTCGACCTCGAACTGCTCACGGCCACCGTGCGCCGCTATGCGTTCGACGTGCTGGGCCTGTGCGACGAGAAGTCGGTCGGCGCGGCCTGCTCGAAAGATTACGTGACCCCGCTGGTCGAGATGCTCCTCTCGGAACGGCTTCAGGCGCGTGCCGCAAAGGACTGGGCCGCCTCGGACCGCATCCGCGACGGGCTGGCGGCCGCCGGTATCCGCGTCAAGGACCGCAAGGACGGTTCGGACTGGGAGCTGGAGTAGCGTTCGTAAGCGGCGCGGCCGCCGGATAACCTGCGAAAAAGAATATTATGAGTGCAATCAAAGGCGCAGCCGCGGAGCTCGGAACCGAGCGCATCCGCAAGCTGCTGGTTCAATACGCCGTGCCGGCGATCATCGCCATGACGGCCTCGTCGCTCTACAACATGGTCGACAGCATCTTCATCGGCCACGGGGTAGGGCCGCTGGCCATTTCGGGGCTGGCGCTCACCTTTCCGCTGATGAACCTCGCCGCGGCGTTCGGCTCGCTGGTGGGCGTGGGAGCGGCAACGCTCATTTCGATGCGGCTCGGGCAGCGCGACTTCGAAACGGCGCAGCGCGTGCTGGGCAACGTGGTGGTGCTGAATCTGATCATCGGCGTCGCGTTCGGTGCGGCGGCGCTCCTGCTGCTCGACCCGATCCTCTACTTCTTCGGGGCGAGCGAGGCCACGATCGGCTACGCCCGCGAGTACATGACCATCATCCTGGCGGGCAACGTCATCACGCACATGTATCTGGGCCTGAACGCCGTGCTGCGCGCCTCGGGCCACCCCCGCAAGTCGATGTACGCCACCATCAACACGGTCATCATCAACACAATTCTCGACCCGCTGTTCATCTTCGGCTTCGGCTGGGGCATCCGCGGGGCCGCCATCGCCACGGTGCTGGCGCAGGTCATTTCGCTCGTGTGGCAGTTCCGCATCCTGTCGAACCGCGAGGAGCTGCTCCACTTCCGGCGCGGCATCTATCAGCTGCGCAAAAAGATCGTCCGCGACATGCTGGCCATCGGCATGTCGCCCTTTCTAATGAACCTGGCGGCGTGCTTCATCGTGATTCTCATCAACAAGGGGCTGAAGACCTACGGCGGCGACCTGATGATCGGCGCTTACGGCATCGTCAACCGGCTGGCCTTCTTCTTCGTGATGATCGTGCTGGGAATCAATCAGGGCATGCAGCCCATCGCGGGGTATAACTTCGGCGCCAGGCAGTACGACCGCGTGCTGCGCGTGCTCAAGCTGACGATCATCGGCGCCACGGTCATCACCTCGACGGGATTTCTGATCGGCGAGATCGTTCCCCGGCTGGCCGTCGGGCTGTTCACCACCGACGAGGAGCTGATCCGCCTCTCGGTCGAGGGCATGCGCATCGTCTTTATCTTCTTCCCGATCATCGGGTTCCAGATGGTGGCTACCAACTTCTTCATGAGCATCGGCATGGCCTCGAAGGCGATCTTCCTCTCCCTGTCGAGGCAGCTGCTGTTCCTGATGCCGGGACTTCTATTCCTGCCCCGCTTCTTCGATCTGCACGCCCAATGGAGCGGCAGCTGGGGCGTCTGGTGCGCCATGCCGCTCTCGGACCTGCTGGCCTCGCTGGTGGCCTTCTTCATGCTTACTTACCAACTGCGGAAATTCCGGGCCATCCGTGCGGAACAGTCTGCAAACGACAGATAGCGTCATGGAAAAATTCGTCATCAACATCGGCCGTCAGTTAGGCAGCGGCGGCAAATCGGTCGGAGAGGCCATCGCCCGCCGGCTGGGCATCCGCGTCTACGACAAGGAGCTGATCAACTTCGCGGCGGAGCAGAGCGGGTTGTGTCCCGAGATCTTCGAAAAGGCCGACGAGAAGGAGGCCCGCAGCCTCTTCGCCACGCTCTTCGGCTACCTGCGCCTCCCCTTCGCGGGCGAGGACGCCGGCTGCACGAACGTGCTGTCGAGCGAGGCGCTGTTCAAGATTCAGAGCGACGTGATCCGCGACCTGGCCGCCCGCGAGTCGTGCGTCTTCGTGGGGCGCTGCGCCGACTACATCCTGCGCGAACATCCGCACGCGGTGAATATCTTCGTCACGGCGCCGGATGCAGACCGCATCGCCCGCCTGCGCGACCGCTGCGGCTGCTCGGAGGAGGAGGCCCGCGCCTTGATGGAGCGCGGCGACGCCCGGCGGAGGGATTACTACAACTATTACAGTTCGCGCACGTGGGGCGTGGCGTCGACCTACCACCTGACGGTGGACTCTTCGGTGCTGGGCATCGAGGGCACGGCCGACTTCATCCTCGACTTCGCGGCGCGTAAATTGGACATGAAATTTTAGCCTATGGTACTTGCCGAACAGATCAAGGAGCTGGAATGCCGCCGCGAGGCGCTGGAGAACTGTCTGGACATCGAGCAGAAGCGCATCGACCTGCGCAACGAGGAGGAGAAGACCCAGGAGCCGGGCTTCTGGGACGATCCCGCGGCCGCGCGCGAGCAGCTGCGCAAGGTGGCCGCGATCAAGGCGTGGGTCGACGACTACGACGGCGTGCGCCGACAGGTCGGGGACCTGCTGCTGCTGCCCGACTTCGTGAAGGAGGGCGTCATGAGCGAACAGGAGATGGACGAACAGTACGCCCGGGCGCTCGATGCGGTGGAGAAGCTCGAAATGCGCAACATGCTCCGCCGCGACGAGGACAAGCTGGGGGCCATCCTCGACATCAACGCCGGGGCCGGAGGAACCGAGGCCTTGGACTGGGCGTCGATGCTGCTGCGCATGTACACGCGCTGGGGCGAGGCCCACGGCTACAAGGTCAAGGTGCTCGACTGTCAGGCGGGCGACGAGGTGGGCGTCAAGTCGTGTACGTTGGAGTTCGAGGGCGACTACGCCTACGGCTATCTCAAGAGCGAGAACGGCGTGCATCGCATGGTGCGCCTGTCGCCCTTCAACGCCAACAACAAGCGGCAGACCACCTTTGCGTCGGTCTTCGTCTCGCCCGCGGTGGACGACACGATCGAGATCACGGTCAACCCGTCGGACATCGAGTGGGACACCTTCCGCTCCTCGGGGGCGGGAGGTCAGAACGTCAACAAGGTCGAGACCGCCGTGCGCCTGCGCTACCACGGCAAGGACGCCGACACGGGCGAACCGGTGGAGTTCCTGATCGAGAACATGGAGACCCGCTCGCAGCTGATGAACCGGGAGAACGCCCTGCGCATCCTCCGCTCGAAGCTCTACCAGCGCGAGCTGGACAAGCGCATGGCCACCCAGCAGGCGCTCGAAGCCTCGAAGAAGAAGATCGAGTGGGGTTCGCAGATCCGCTCCTATGTATTCGACGACCGCCGCGTGAAGGACCACCGCACGGGCGTGCAGACCTCGGCCGTCGAGCAGGTGATGGACGGCGACCTGGATGCGTTCATCAAGGCCTATCTGATGGAGTTCGGCGCGCAGGCGTAGGGCCGGGCGCGACGTGCTTTGCGGCTATTGAGACCATTCGCCGGTGACATGGAGGCCGACCCGCTGCCAGCGGCCCGTCGAATCGGGGGCGAGGTAGAGCTGGTAACAGCGATAGTCGTTTCCGGAGAAGGCGACCATCGCCTCAGTCCGGCTCTCGTCGAGCAGGATATGGTCGATAACGATTAACGGATAGTGGGGACATTCGCCCCAATGACCGGGTTCGGCCGGAATCCACTCGGCGATGCGCTTGAACCGCCGCTCCCTGAGCGCGTATTGCGTTTCGTTTTCGAACGTGCGGAAGAGTATTTCCCAGAAATCAGTCGTTAGGCAGATCGACCGACGGATCGTCGAGCGCCTCCGTCAACTCCGTCACGCCGCATTCGACGAACATCCGGTAGAGCGAGTCTGCGTCCGGCGGCGGTGCAGCGAGCCTCTCCGCGGATGGCGGGGAGCAGCAGGCAGAAAAACAACAACATCCTTTTCAACATACGGGCAACCTTTTCCGGAACCAAATTTTCGGATCGCATCGGGTGTCAGGTGATGATCTGCCCGAGTAGGCGGGCCGTGCGCAGCTGCCAGCCACCCTCGCCGCGCACGAACAGCAGGCCGTAGACCTCCGCATTGTCGTTGAGCAGGCTCACGTAGGCGCGGCAGGCACCGGGTCCGGTCTCCAGCAAAACGTAATTCACCACGATCGGTTTTACGATGCGCACGCCGCCCCAAACGCCGCGTTTGACGGGGGTCAGCGCGTTGATCCGGGCGATCACGTCCTCGGGCAGCCCCTGCTCGAGGGCCAGGCGCAGGCAGGCGGTCAGCTTCTCCTGCAGGACGGGCGTCAGGTAGACCACGCTGTCGGCGGGGGCTTTGAGCGCGGGCCGGAAGTGGGTAATGACGTATTTGCGCAGGTCGCGGGGCGGCCCTTGCAGCAGCATGTCGACCTCGCGGAACTCCTCGGGGCAGGGGGTCGACGAACCCGGCACGCTGTCCAGCGCCAGCAGGTAGGCCTCGACCCGCTCCAGCGTGCTGTCCGCGGGCAGCGGGTAGAAGCTAATCCGCTCCTGCGGCGTAGCGTAGCGGCCCGTGCGTCGGCTGCGGAGGATGCCGCGGGCGAGCAGGGCGTCTTCGTCGCTCAGTTCGCGGTAGATGTCATACACGCACCTGACCAGGCATTGCCGCTCGGGTGCGTTGCTGCGCAGCGTGCGTTGCGTGCGGGCGAACTCCTGCTCGAAGTCACGGAGCAGCAGGTGGATCGAATCGGGTGAATCGGCTTCGGGCGGGGCAGGCGAATCGGCCGAAGCGGCGATCGGCAGCAGGGCCGAAAGGAACAGGAGCGGGAACAACGGTTTCATCGGCGGAGATTTTAGGGTCTATGACAAAGATAAAATTTTTTGCGTTATATTTGTTGCGATGAGGAAGATATTTTTGCTGTCTCTGTTCGTTTCGGCCTGCCTGACGGGCCGCCCGGCCGCTGCGGGGTGTGCTTCCGCCTCGGGACCCGCACCGTCCGCTGCGGCCGCGGCCGTTCCCCGCGCCGTTGTGGCGGACCTGCCGAACCTGAATCTGAATCCGAACCCGGAGCCGGACCCAAACCCGAACCCGAACCCGAACATACCGGAGCCGGACTCGGAGCCGAATCCGAACCCCGACCCGAAGCCGGTGCTGGTCGGCATGACCGATACGGCGGCCTACTTCGGGCTGCTGCGCGGACGGCGGGTCGCGGTGCTGGCCAACCACACCTCGGTCGCCGAACTCCCGGGCCTGGACACCCTTGCCGACAGCGCGGGGCGGGTGCATCTGGTCGATCTGCTGCATGCGAAGGGCTTCGACGTGCGGGCGATCTTCGCCCCCGAGCACGGATTCCGCGGAGAGGCCGATGCGGGCGAACGGGTCTCGGGATCGGTGGATGCGCGCACGGGCATTCCGATCCGCTCGCTCTACGACGGCAACACGCAGCGCCCCTCGGCGGCCGCCATGCAATCGTTCGACCTGCTGGTGGTCGATATGCAGGACGTGGGGCTGCGTTTCTACACCTATTATATCGCCATGCTCCGCATGATGGAAGCCTGCGCCGACGCCGGCAAGACGGTTGTCGTGCTCGACCGTCCCAACCCCAACGGAAGTCATGTCGACGGTCCGGTGCTGGACCCGAAATACCGGTCGGGCGTGGGGGCGCTCCCCGTCCCCGTGCTGCATGGGCTGACGATGGGCGAGATCGCCCGCATGGCTGTGGGCGAGGGGTGGGTCGCCCCGTGCGATCTGCGCGTGATTCCCTGCCGCAACTACACCCACCGCACGGAATACCTGCTCCCGGTGGCCCCGTCGCCCAACCTTCCCACGCAGCGGGCCGTTTACCTTTACGCCGCGCTCTGCCCGTTCGAGGGGACGGTCGTGAGCGTCGGACGCGGCACGGACAAACCTTTTGAGGCGCTCGGCCATCCCGCGCTGCGCGACTGTCCGGTGGTTTTCACGCCCCGCCCGACGGCAGGGTCCAAGCATCCCCCGCTGGAGGGGCAGCGCTGCCGGGGCGTCGATCTGAGCGCGATGCCGCTGGACGAGGCCCGCGCGACGGGCTTCACGCTTCGCTACGTGATCGGCGCCTGCCGAAGTTCGGGGCTGGGCGAAGAGTTCTTCACGCCGATGTTCGAAAAGCTGGTCGGCGTCGGCTACGTCCGCGAAATGATTCTCGCGGGAGCTGCCGAGGCGCAGATTCGCGCCCGCTGGGCCGACGAGGTGGCCCGCTACCGCGAAAAAAGACGGAAATACCTGCTTTATAGCGATTGACGAAGAAAAGCAAAATTTATAGTAAAATTTTTTCGGGCCTGTTTTTGTTTACAATCCGCTATTAAATTTCATATTGCAACTCCGGATTGTAAGGGGCGGGATGCGTTCTTCGTCGAAACCGTAAGCAAACATTCCAACTGCTTTTTATACAGAGAGTGACACGTGCACGCAGGCCGGTATAACTTGGCTGGATTTTAGTTATATTTGTTACGCAGTGCCCGGTCCGGAGAGCGGAGATGGTTCTGAGCTGAGAGCCGGTCGGGATTAATCGTTTTATTCATTTAAAACTTATGCGTATGAAGTGGAAATTCTACCTGTGGACCTTTGCAACCGCACTGGCCGCCCTTGCCGTGACCTCAGGTTGCAGCAGCAGCGACGATCCGGACGACCCGATTCCCCCCCCCACGCCGACGGATCAATACTCCTTTAGCGTCTCGGTATCAGATGTTAAGGCCAACAGCGCCTTAGTGACCGTCACGCCCGACGCCAAGAGCACGCAGGCCACGTGGTACTGCTCGGTGGTCGACAAGGCTACGTTCGACAAGTTCGCCGACGACAAGGCCTACCTGGCCGACGACCTGGCTTATCTGAAGAAGCAGGCCGAAAACGAGAAGCTCACCCTCGAGAACTACCTCAAAGCCAAGATCGAAACCGGCACGAAAGCGGTCCCCTTTACCCTGCTGGACCCTTCGACCGACTATTACGCCTATGTCTACGGCATCACCACCGCCGGCGTGGTGACCTCGCCGCTGGCCAAATACGCCTTCAAGACCGAGGCCGGCTCCGTCGGTCCGGATCAGCTGACCTTCGAAATCGTGGTCTCGAACATCACCAAGTTCACGGCCGACATCCAGGTCACCCCCTCCAACGATAACGATACCTACTATTTCGATTACGCACCGGTTACGGCTTTCGCCGGCAAGACCGACGCGGAGTTCATTGCGCTGGTGAGCGAGGACCTTGAAGCCGAATACCTCAGCAAAGGAAAGGACGGACTCCCCACGGAGTTCTTCGATGAGAACAATCTCGAACCCGGCACGGAATACTATGTCTATGCGTTCGGATACGACATGCAGAAGGGCGCGACCACCGGACTGACGAAGGAGAAGTTCACCACCGAAGAGGCCACGGGCGAAGCGCCCGAGGTGACCATCACTTCGGCGCAGGGCGATCCCTCCGGTGCGAACCCGACCACGAAGCTCACCTTTACGGTCTATGCGCCCGGAAGCGTTTCGGCGCTTGCCGTGGCCGCTAAAAAGAGCGACGTGGACGCGCTGCTTGCCAAGGGAAACACGCTCGATGAGCTTGTTACGTATAACGGCGATCCGCTGTCGGCGGAAGATTTGGCCGCATTGGTCGTCCAGCCCGGAAAGTCCATCACCTACATCGAGCTCACCCCCGGAACGGAGTATTCGTTCCTCTTCAAGGCCAGGGGCGAGGGCGGCAAGTCCACGGTCAAGCGTGCCGACGCGACCACCGCGACCGGCGGCGGCCCGGTTGGCGATCTTACGTTCACGATCACTACCGACAACGCCACCACCAAGGGCTTCGATGTGAGCATCGTGCCTTCGGACCTGACGGCTCCCTACTTCTGGGGCGTTTTCAGCGGGACGCTGGTCGACAACTATGCCGGCCGGGATGCCGAACTGATCGCCGCGATCATTGCGGGCAACATGCCCCCGAGCGGTGATTTCTCCGAAATGTGCGATACGGGGCTTATCGAAGATTCGTTCAGCACGCTCAAGCCCAATACGGAATATGCCGTGATCTGCTTCGGCTACGCCAACGGAGCGGCCACGACCGGAACGACCTCTACCAAGATCTCCACGCTGGCCGAGAAACCCAAGGATCCGGTCAATTCGCCCCTGTTCGACGAACTGCCCGGCGAGTGGACGGCGACGATCACTACGGTGGATGACCAAGGACAGGATGAGCAGTCAACTTTCGACCTGACGATCGCCGGCGGCGTGGACGACAATACACAGCCAATCTATCGTGCGCAAAACTGGCTGGTGGGTTACGGTTCCATCTATTTCCAGAATTTCTACACGCCGGCCGCATTGGTAGAAGCCGGTTGGCCCGCGGCCGATGCCATCCTCGACTACGGTCCCAAGATTTTCTTCGAGATCGCCGAGGGCGACGTGGTAACCGTACTCGCCGACAAGTCCAACTACTTCCTCAACTGGAATACCGGCAGCCTCGGAGAGGTCTATTTACTCGGACTGGATCCCGTATCGACTTATTTCAACTATGCGGACGGCAATGTCTTCCCGGTAACGGTTTCCGCGGACAAGAACACGCTTACGATCAATCCGCTGACCATCGACGGCGCAGCCTATTATCCGTCCATTCTCGGCCAAAAGTCAACGGGATGGGTAGCCCATATGATCGGAAAGTCGGCCATGACGCTCACGCGCAAGACGGGCGGAACCACTTCGGTCAAGGCTTCCGGATCGAAGTTCGGCAACCTGCGTCCGGTACGCTCCTCGGCAGCGAGCGCCGTCTCGGCCGCCGCTCTCAACCGCAGCTTCGGGGTGCTCTCTTCGGTCATGAACGGTTCGGTACGGAACGCTCGTCCGGTCGATCATCTCATGCTCCGCGAGATCAGCACCGCGCTGGAGGCCGGCTCCGCTTCCGTATCGCTCAAAAAGGCGGTCGGCGAGCTGCACCGTCCGCAGCGGAGTGCGGTTCGCACCCCGCGCCGATAAGCGCTATTCCTCGTAACGAGCAGCGGCCCACGATGGGCCGCTGTTTTTTTGGTTCGGGGACGTTCCCGGACCGGGTGCGGGGCGAATGAGCGGCCGAACGGAGCGGACCGGCGCAAATTTTTGTAGAAAACGGGTCGTGCGTTTTGTTAACACTTCGGTCGGAGTGTGCCCTGCGGCGCTTGCGAATCGTAATCGAACGGCTGCGATGGCCGAAAAAATCGTTATCCGAAGCCGCCGCGCTTTCTCTCTCCGGGACCGCGGCCTGCAATTCATACGATACAATCTGGCTGGATTTTGGCTATATTTGTTGCGCTGCCCGTCCGCAAAGCGAAGATGGTTCTGTGCGAAGAGCCGGACGGGATCGGAATTCATTCATTTAAAATTTATGCCTATGAAGTGGAAATTTTACCTGCGAACGCTATCAGCCGCATTGGCGGCTGTCGCTGTTATTGTCGGTTGCAGCAGCAGCGACGATCCGGACGGCCCAATTCCCCCCCCCCACGCCGACGGATCAATACTCCTTTAGCGTCTCGGTATCGGACGTCAAGGCCAACAGCGCCTTAGTGACCGTCACGCCCGACGCCAAGAGCACGCAGGCCACGTGGTACTGCTCGGTGGTCGACAAGGCGACGTTCGACAAGTTCGCCGACGACAAGGCCTACCTAGCCGACGACCTGGCTTATCTGAAGAAGCAGGCCGAAAACGAGAAACTCACGCTCGAAAACTACCTCAAAGCCAAGATCGAAACCGGCACGAAAGCGGTCCCTTTCACCCTGCTGGACCCTTCGACCGACTATTACGCCTATGTCTACGGCATCACCGCCGCGGGCGTGGTGACCTCGCCGCTGGCCAAATACGCCTTCAAGACCGAAGCCGGTTCCGTCGATCCGGCTCAGCTGACCTTCGAATTCGAGGTCTCGAATATCACCAAGACGGCGGCCGATCTGGACGTCACCCCCTCCAACGACGACGACACTTACTTCTTCAACTTCGCACCCGTTACGGCTTTCGACGGGAAAACCGACGAAGAGTTCATCGCGCTGGTGACCAAAGACCTGACCGAAGACCTTCTCAGCAAGGGGCCCGACGGAATGCCCGCCGAGCTGATCCAGGAGTACGCTCCGATGACACCCGGCACGGAATACTACGTCTATGCGTTCGGATACGACATGCAGAAGGGCGCGACCACCGGAGTGTCGAAGGAGAAGTTCACCACCGAGGAGGCCACGGGTCCCGTTCCCGAGGTCACGGTGACCGTCGCGCAGGGCGATCAGGACGGAGCCAACAAGGCGACCAACCTGACGTTCACCGCCTGCTCGCCCGAAGCCGTTTCCGGTCTCTTCGTGACCGGTGCGAAGAGCAACGTGGACGCGCTGCTCGCCCAGGGTTACACGCTTGACCAGATCGTTTCGAGCAACGGAAAAGCCTTCACCGAGGCGCAGCTGGCCAAGCTCAACGCGGAAGCCGGACTTCCGATCACGTTCATCGATCTTAATCCAGAGACGACTTATACGTTCCTCATCAAGACGGTCGGTTCGGGCGGCCGAAGCGTGGTGAAAAGTCTGGAAGGGACTACGGCGGCGCTTTCCGTCCAGCCCTCGGACATGACCTTCACGCTGTCCGCCTCGGAGATCACCGCCACCAGCGCACTGGTTACGGTCACGCCGGACAAACTCGATGAGACCTACTTTTTCGACATTCAGAAAAAATCGATCGTCGACAGTTATGAAGGGAATCTCACCGAGCTGATCGAGGCGTTCGATGCAGCGTACGCCGACAACGGCGGCGTGGCGGGCATGCTCAGCAAGGGCGAGGAGAAATACCGCTCGCAGAGTATGAGCCCCAACACCTCCTATTACCTGCTGGCCTTCGGATACAGCGACGGCGTGGCCACAACGGCCCTGTCGACCTACGAGTTCAAGACCGAATCGGCTGCGACCTCCGATCTGACTTTCACCATTGCGGTCGACGAGACCCAGCCCGTTCCGGGCGGCGTTACGGCTACGATCACCCCCTCGAACAACGACGAGACCTACCTGGTGGCCTTCACGCTGGCCGACGAGATCGACGCGCTCGAATCCGACGCGGAGATCATCGCCTACTACGAGGAGATGTACAGCGGATTCATTCTCTACCTCACCTACTCGGGCGTCTATGAAACGATGCCGACCGACTTCGGAGGCGAACTGGCCATGATGCCCGGGGCCGACTACTACATCGTGGCCTTCGGCTACGGGGAGCAGGGCGCCACCACGGACGTATTCAAAACCCGGATCAAGGCGGGAGCCGGTCCCGATCCGGTGGGCACGGCCTTCTCGTTCGAAGTCGAGAATCTGACCGACATCGAAGCTTCGCTGACGGCGAACGCTTCGAAAGAGCCGGTGATCTATATGTGGGATGTGCTCTCTGAGGCCGACTATGCCGAGTTGGGCGGAACGCCTGCGGGCATTTCAGCCTACATTGCCGATGAGTTCGAATATTACTCCGCCGCCTTTACGCCGCGGCAGGTTATCGCCGGGCTGGGTGCATGGTACTCGGGGGCGACCTATGACTACAACTCGCTCAATCCCGCGACGGTCTACATCCCCTATGCCGTCTGCGTCGACGTCGAGGGCAACGTGGTCGATACGCCGGTGCTCGGCGAGTCGTTCACCACGGAAGCGGCGGCGGGCGGAGCCTCTGTGCCGAAGCTCTTCGGCCGCTACGACTTCGGCCACGACTTCGCGCCGAAGATTCTGCGTCCGTTGCGAGGCGTAAGCGCGCAGCTGAATGTCGATGCGCTTCTGCGTCGTCATGCCGCCCATGTTTCGGCGGCAGCCCCGCAGAAGACGGTTCGCGGCGTCGGCCTGAAGGCTGCCGTTCGCGTCGAGGCCGTCGAGGCCGAGGCCCGGCAGCAGCTCGAGGTATCGGGTTCCGCAGCGCTTTCGTCCGTGCGGTCAGCGGTGCAGCTGCCCCGCCGCAGTGCGGTCCGCACCCCGCGCCGATAGGGAAGTTACGGCGGCCCTTTCGCAGGGACGCCGTTTCTTCAGGTATAAAAAGCGCCCCGAACTTTACGTTCGGGGCGCTTTTTATCGCTTTCGCAACCGCAATTACTCGGCGACGATCGCTTCGCTCGGGCAAACGCCTGCGCAGGTTCCGCAGTCGATGCACTTGTCGGGGTCGATGACATAGATGTCGCCGGCCGAGATAGCCTCTACCGGGCATTCGCCGATGCAGGAACCGCAGGCAACGCAGGAATCAGTGATTTTGTAAGCCATTGTTGAATGAATTTAAAGTTTGTGTGTTCGTTCCCGGCCGGATGGCCGATCCAGCCGCAGGGGCAGGGGTGGTCCGTCGGGCGGGGTTTGTTCAGGCAAATATAGAAAACTTATTTGATAATATCAAACCCGGTGTAGGGAATCAACACCTCGGGAATGCGAATCCCCTCGGGGGTCTGGTTGTTCTCCAGCAGCGCCGCCACGATGCGCGGCAGGGCCAGCGACGAGCCGTTGAGCGTGTGGGCCAGCTGGATTTTCTTCTGTGCGTCGCGGTAGCGGAGCTTCAGACGGTTGGCCTGGAACGCTTCGAAGTTCGAGACCGAGGAGACCTCCAGCCACCGTTTCTGCGCCTCGGAGTAGACCTCGAAATCGTAGGTCAGCGCCGAGGTGAACGACATGTCGCCGCCGCAGAGCCGCAGGATGCGGTAGGGAAGCCCCAGCGAGCGGACGATCCCCTCGACGTGGGCCACCATGCCGTCGAGCGCCTCGTAGGAGCGCTCCGGCAGCGAGAGCTGGACGATCTCCACCTTGTCGAACTGGTGCAGGCGGTTCAGGCCGCGCACGTCCTTGCCGTAGGATCCCGCCTCGCGGCGGAAACAGGGGGTGTAGGCGGTCATGCGGACCGGGAAATCCTGCTCGTCGAGGATCACGTCGCGGAAGATGTTCGTCACGGGAACCTCCGCGGTGGGAACCAGGTAGAAGTTATCGGCCGTGGCGTGGTACATCTGCCCCTCCTTGTCGGGCAGCTGCCCCGTGCCGAAGCCCGACGCCTCGTTGACCAGCACCGGCGGCTCCACTTCGAGGTAGCCCGCGCGGGTGTTGCAGTCGAGGAAGTAGTTGATCAGCGCGCGCTGCAACCGGGCGCCTTTGCCTTTGTAGACGGGGAATCCGGCTCCGGTGAGCTTTACGCCCAGGTCGAAGTCGATGATGTCGTATTTGCGGGCCAGCTCCCAATGGGGCAGCGGATTTTCGGGCAGGGGGGTGTAGGTCTCGACGAGTTTGACCACCAGGTTGTCCTCGGCCGTGCGCCCCTCGGGCACGATGTCGGCGGGGAAGTTGGGCAGCGTGACCAGCGCGGCCTGCAGCTCCTCCTGCACGGCGCGCGACTCGGCTTCGAGGCGCGCGGAGCGCTCCTTGAGGTCGGCCACGAAGCGCTTGCGCTCCTCCGCCTGGTCGCGGCGGCCCTGCCCCATGAGCGCGCCGATCTCCTTGGCGGCGCGGTTCTGCGCCGAGAGGGTCGAGTCCAGCTCGGTCTGGAGGGCCTTGCGGCGGTCGTCCAGCGCGATGATCTTTTCGAGGACGGGAGCTGCGTCGACGCCCTTTTTGGCCAACTTGCGTGCGGCGGCCTGCCGGTCGTCGCGGATTTGCTTCAGTGTAAGCATGGTATCGTGTGATTTTCAGTGTTCGTATCCCGGACGGCAAAATTACAAAAAATGCGGGAAAGTGTGTGCCCCGTCCGCATAATTTCGCCCCGGGTTTTGACAATGCGCGCGAAAAACCCTATATTTGTCCGAAGAACCTGCGCCGCGGGCGCGGGGACAAGAGGAAAAAGCGTTAGCTTTCGTCCGGCCAATGGAACTTCGACACTTTCAACGGCTGCCGGAAAAGCGGAGACGCTCACGTTCGCGCGTGGGCTTGACTTCGTTGGCAGCCGGGTAGTCGAAGACCTCATTGGCCGACGGGAGTTCGGTCCCGCGCCTTTTTCTTAGAACTGAACACAGCTCAGGGGACCGGGCGCAAAACCTATTTTTATGATGAAAAAACTGAGCTATCTGGCAGCGGCCTTCGTATTGGGCCTGCTGCTCAGCGTGACGATCAACGCCTGCGGCGGTGACAAGGAGAGCGTGGCCCCCGAAGGGACCCAGACCCCCGGCGGGAGCGGCGGAACGACCGGCGGCGGCCGCGAAATCAGCAACTGGGAATTTCCTAAACTCTCCGCTTGGGAGGTGTACGATGAGGATGGGCATATTGATCTTCGTTTTGATTATAAGTATAATGACAAGGGCTGGGAGGTGTATCGAAAGCGAACGGATTATCTAAAATCAGCCTCCTCCGGAAATTACTATCTTTCTCTTGTTACAGAATACAGTTATACGTATTCTTCGGCAGGAGATTATCGGACGGGAGTAACCATAACTACGTCTTACAACGAAGACGGAAGTGTGAAGAGAACAAGTCGAACGACTTCCAAAGAATACGTCTACCAGCAATAACCGCCTCGCACCTGTTTTCTGGGCTCCGCTTTTCGGGCGGGGCCCGGTTGTTTTTGTCCTGCGGGCGGGAAAATCCCTTTTTTTCGTAACTTTGTGCCAAACTGCCTTTGCCGATGAAACCCGTCGAACTGCTTGCCCCTGCCAAAGACTACGCCGCTGCGGTCGCTGCCGTGGATTTCGGTGCGGATGCCGTCTACATCGGCGGCGCGCGGTTCGGGGCGCGGCAGGCTGCGGGCAATGCCGCGGAGGAGATCGCCCGGGTCGTCGAGTATGCCCACCGCTACGGCGTCCGGGTACACGCCACGCTCAACACCCTGTTGTGGGACGAGGAGCTGCGCGAGGCAGAACGGACGGCCCGCGAGCTGATCGCCGTCGGGGTCGATGCGCTGATCGTGCAGGACATGGCCCTGCGGCGCATGAATCTGCCCGTCGAGCTGCACGCCTCGACGCAGGTGTGCAACCGCACGCCCGCGGAGGCGCGTTTTCTGGCGGAGGCGGGTTTCGCGCGCATCATTTTGGAACGGGCGTTGTCGCTCGAAGAGATTCGGGCCGTCTGCGCCGCGACGACGGCCGAGGTCGAGTGCTTCGTCCACGGGGCGATCTGCGTGGGGTACAGCGGCCGCTGCTTCCTCTCGCGCTCGATGTCGCGGCGCAGCGGCAACCGGGGTGATTGCAGCCAGCCTTGCCGCCAGACGTGGGATTTGACGGATGACCGGGGCCGCGTGCTGATCGGAGGCAAACATCTGCTGTCGGTGCGCGACCTGAACCTCTCGGAGCGTCTGGGCGAGCTGATGGACGCGGGCGTCACCTCGTTCAAGATCGAGGGGCGGCTCAAAGATACGGGCTATATCCGCAACGTGGTGGCTTGCTACCGCCGGGCGGTGGACGAGGCGCTCGTGACGCGGCCCGGTCTGCGCCGCGCGTCGGTCGGGCAGAGCGTGCCCGACTTCGTGCCCGACCCGGCCAAGAGCTTCACGCGCGGCGAGACGACCTATTTCTTCGACGGCCGGCGGGCCGGCGTGGCGTCGTTCGACACCCCCAAGTCGGTGGGCGAGCGCGTGGGCCGCGTCGCGCGGATCGAGGGTCGCGGTTTCTCTCTGGAGCGGGGTGCGGCGGAGCTGGCTCCGGGCGACGGCATCTGCTTCGTGACGGAGAGCGGTCTGCTCGGCACGAACGTAAACAGCGTCTCGGGCGCGCAGGTCATCCCTAACCGGATGGAGGGTATTGCCCCCGGCCGGGAGATTTACCGCAACTACGACCACCGTTTCAACCTCGCGCTCGAGCGCAGCCGCACGCGGCGGGTGATTCCCGCGACGGCTGCGGTTGCGGTCGACGGGGAGCGCGTACGCATCGAATATACCGACTGCGAGGGCGTCAGCGCCGCCGCGGAACGCCTTGGCCGCTTCGAGACGGCCCGCAATCCGGAGGCCAATGCGGCGGCGATCCGCACGCAGGCGGCCCGCAGCGGCGACACGATCTTCGCCGTAGGCGGGGTGACGGTGCGCGGCGGGGAGCTTTTCGTGCCGGTTTCGCTCGTGGCCGAGCTGCGGCGCGAAGGGCTGGAGCGGTTGTTGCAGGCGCGTTTCGAGCGGCCTCTTCCGCATCGCATTCTGCCCGAGAACCCCGCAGCGGAGTATCCCGCGAAGCGGCTGGATGCCTGTCACAACGTCACCAACCGCCTTGCGGAGGCATTTTACCGCGACCACGGCGTCGTCGAAATCGAACGGGGGCTGGATCTGGCTCTCACGACGGCGGGCCGCTGCGTGATGCGCTCGGCCTACTGCCTGCGCCGCGAAATCGGGGAGTGCCTGCGCGAAGGGTCGAAACTGCGCGGGCCGCTCTACCTCGCCCGCGGCGGCCACCGCTATCGGCTGGATTTCGACTGCGCGCGCTGCGAGATGGCGCTGGTGGACAGTACTGAGAACGAACACGCAAACCCTTAATAACATGCAGGAACAGCTGACCCCCGATTTCCGGGATTACGAACTGATCGACACGGGCGATTTCGAGAAGCTCGAACGCTTCGGACCCTACGTTACGCGCCGGCCCGAGCCGCAGGCGCTCTGGCGGCGGTCGCTGTCGGAGGAGGAGTGGTGCAGGAAGGCTCATGCCTCGTTCCTGCGCGATGCGCGCAGCGACGAGCGGGGCGAGTGGCGGCTGCGGCCGGGAACGCCCGAGCGCTGGACGGTGGAGTATGTGAGGGGCGCGATGCGGCTGCGCATGCGGCTGGGACTTACCTCGTTCAAGCATGTGGGGCTTTTCCCCGAGCAGGCCGCCAACTGGGATTTCATCTTCGACCGCTGCCGGGCGCTGCGGGACGGGGGAACGGCGCCGCGGGTGCTGAACCTCTTCGCCTATACGGGCGGAGCGACGCTCGCCGCACGGGCTGCCGGGGCCGAGGTGACGCACGTCGATTCGGTGAAGCAGGTCGTCACGTGGGCGCGTGAGAATATGGAGGCGAGCGGGCTGGGCGGGGTGCGGTGGATCGTCGAGGATGCGCTCCGGTTCGTCCGGCGCGAGGTGCGGCGCGGCAATCGCTACCACGGGATCGTGCTCGATCCGCCTGCCTACGGGCGCGGGGCCGACGGTGAAAAGTGGATTCTGGAGGACAACCTCTGCGAGATGCTCGCCTGCTGTGCGCAGTTGTTGGAGCCGAACGACGCGTTCCTGGTGCTGAACCTCTATTCGATGGGGCTCTCCTCGACGCTGGCCCGCACGGCCGTGCGGCAGGCGTTCGGCGCGCCCCGCCAGGAACAATGGGGCGAATTGTGCTTCACCGACCGCGCCGGAAAGGAGCTGCCGTTGGGGACTTACTACCGGTTCAGCCGGTAAAAAGCGGGCCTCTACTGCTGGTTTGGTTTAAATCCTCTCGGGCGGCAGCCTGCGGAGGAACGCGATACGCGGGCCTCCGCTGCCGGAGGCTGCGGCCCGCCGGCTCTACGAGCCGCAAGTGGCTTGAATTCGTACCTGAGGTTCTTCGCCCCTCCCGAGGGAGGGGACGGGGGAGGGTCAGACTTGTAAACGCGGTTCCGCCGCGAGGTTCTGCGGTAGAAAGGGTGTTCATGTTGGTACGACGAATGACCATCCGGGGCGTTTATCCTGTTGGGCCTCCGCTACGGGAGGCTGCGGCCCGCCGACCTGAAGGTCGAAAACAGAGCGACGCGAATTCGGCCCGCCCCGGCTTGACAGCCGGAAACGGGACAGGTCGAGATTGCGGCCCGCCGACCCAAAAGGTCGAAAACAAAACGACGCGAATTTCGGCCCGCCGACCTGACAGTCGAACACAGAACGAGCCGGACCGGCCCGCGCGGCTCGGGAGCCGCATCTGTCCGGATGGTATGCCATCTCGCGCCTCGTGGTGGGACGGGCTTGTTAACCATAGGCGTCGGGTAACAGCGGCCGGTGTAAATAACCAGCGATTAATATTGAAACGGATTTAAATCGATTTAGAAAAATTATGACCTTTCTTACCCTTATTTTCGGTCTGCTAAGCGGTTCGCTGCTCTCTGTGCTGGTGGGCATCATCGGCAGTCACCGGCGCATCGGCTTCGGCTGGTCCTTTCTTATTAGTCTGATTCTGACGCCCGTTGTCGGGCTGATCGTGGTGCTGTTGTCCGAGCAGCTGCCGGGCGAAGACCGCCGCTGGGGCTGCGTCGGAACGCTGCTGGCCGTGCTGGGACTGATATTCCTGGCGATCTTCCTCGTCCTCCTGTTGGCGGGCGGTGCGGCGATCGCGGCGCTCTGATCAGCGGTAGCGTTTCTCCAGTTCGGCGATCATCGCTTCGATGCGCTCCGAGTTGTGACTGAAAAAGTCCGCATTGAATGCGTGCGGAATGGCGGAAATCCATCCCTGCATGGAATTGGTAGCGAGTAGTTCGACGAATGTGTCTTTCAATTCACCGTAGCCGAAAAGGTTCCCGGGACCCATCGTGAACGGCAACAGCGCCTCCGACCGTTGCTTGTAATAGAGGTCCATGGAATTGTCAAACGCCTTGATTACGTTATAGGTACGTAACAATTCGATGACGATGCGTTTATCCGTTATCTCGGCGGCGATGCCCGTGGTTTTGAACATTTCCAACGCATCGGTTAGAAAACGGAACGGCTTTCCCATACCGTTGGTAAGACGCCGCCAATATACCTCCATCGTGTCGGCCGGCAATCCCTTTAGCGAAAAATTTCTTTCCCGCATCAGTCGTGCAATCCTTTTTTCGTCTGTGTAGAGCCATTCATAGTCGTGGATTACCCCTACATTATTACGCAATTCGAGCGCCACTAACTGCATGGCCTGCCGCACCTCGCGCTGCTTGGACGAGGCGGTGATCAGCGACGAGAGCCACAGGGTCAGCAGCACGCCGCCCGTAACGATCGAGAACTGCCGAACGTATTCGCCGATATTCCACTTCTTCAACTGCTTTTTGAAGGATCTCTTCATGGTTCCCGGGTCAGAAGATGTCGTAAATCACAATCCCCGCCGCGGCCGAGAGGACGATCAGCAGGATGGGGTTCACCTTGCGCCACGAGCCGACGAGCACCCCGCCGAAGAGCACCCAGCTCCAGGCGTCGATGAAGTTCTGATCGCCCGGAGCGTCGCTGTGGGGGAAGATCAGCAGCAGCGCCGCGGCGGCGATCATGCCAATCACCACGGGGCGCATGCCCAGCATGGCCCCCTCGACCAGCCGGTTGTGCTGGAGACGCATAAAGAAGCGTGCCACGAGGATCATCAGCGTCAGCGAGGGGAGGCATACGGCGAAGGTGGCCACAATCGAGCCGACGATGCCGCACCAGGCGTGCCCCGCCTGCAGGCCGACCGTATAGCCCACGTAGGTGGCCGAGTTGATGGCGATGGGGCCGGGCGTGATCTGCGAGATGGCCACAATGTCGGCGAACTGGGCATTTGTCATCCACTGATGCTGCACGACCACCTCGTTCTGGATGAGCGAGAGCATGGCGTAGCCGCCGCCGAACCCGAAGAATCCGATCTTGAGGTAGCTGATGAAGAGTTGCCAGAGCAGGTACATGGTCAGTCGTTTTGAGGTTTTGCGCCGCTCCCCGGCTTTTTAGGCAGCAGGCGGACGATCCATAACTCCCAGACGATGCCCAGCCCGGCTGCGGCCACCAGCACGTAGATCGGCGACAGGCCCCAGCGCCAGATCGCCAGCGCCGAGAGCGCAATCACGGCGTACAGCGTCCAGTGCAGTCCGCGCGCCAGCGAGAGCACCGGGCCGATGATCAGCGCCACGACCGCCGGACGCATCCCCTTGAACGCCGCGTCGACCACCGGATTGTGACGGATGTCGGCGAAGAAGAGCGCGATGGCGAGGATGATGACGAACGAGGGCAGCACCGTACCCAGCAGGGCCGCCGCAGCGCCCTTCAGGCCGCGGATCTTGTAGCCCACGAAGACCGACGTGTTGACCGCGATGGGGCCGGGAACCGACTGCGCAAGGGTCAGCAGGTCCAGAAACTCCTTCTGTGCGATCCACTTGCGTTTGACGATCAGCTCCTGCTCGATGAGCGGCAGCATGGCGTAGCCGCCCCCGAAGGTGAAGAGGCCGATCTTGAAAAACGAGATGAAGATGGTGCGAAGCCGCTGCATGGTGCGTGTCGGTTAAGGTTGATTGAGGACGGAGACCATGACCGTTGCGGCGACCGCCGCAGTCTCGGTGCGCAGCCGCTGGGGGCCGAGGGTGATCTCCTCGAAGCCGTGGGCGAGGGCGAAGTCGATCTCCGCGGGTGAGAAATCACCCTCCGGGCCGATCAGCACGAGGGCCGCTTCGCCCGGCTGCAACGTTCGGGCCAGATGCTCCTTCCCCGTCGCGCTCCGCGCCGCGTCGCAGTGGGCGATCAGTTTGCGCCCTTCGAACGGCATCGCCGCCGCCTCGCGCAGCGGGGTGAGCGGATGCAGCACGGGGCGGTACGCCTTGAGCGACTGTTTGAGGGCCGCGGTGATGACCTTGTCGCCCCGCTCGGGCTTGAACGTGCGCCGCTCGCTGTGTTCGCTCTCGAGCGGGATGATCTCGCTGACGCCCACCTCGGTGGCCTTTTCCAGAAACCACTCGAAGCGGTCGGCGTTCTTGGTCGGGGCCACGGCCATCACCAGCCGGTAGGGGAGCTTCTCCCACGCGCGCTCGACGCGCTCGACGCGCACCGTGCAGCGGCGCGGATCGGCCGTTTCGATGCGGCAATAAAATAAATTGCCCCGTCCGTCGGTTATATGCAGGGAATCTCCCTCCCCGAGGCGCAGCACGCGGATGCAGTGCTTCGACTCCTCCTCCCCGAGCGTATGCCGGGGCGGGGTCAGATCGGGAGCGTAAAAGAGTTGCATACCGGTAATTATTTATTAACTTTGCACTTGACTTGCCGCGGCGTCGGCCCGCAGCCGTAACGCGGACAAAGTTACATAAAAAAATACGAACCCCATGAAACGAACCGTTGGTTTATTGTCTACACTTGTTTTGCTTATGACCCTCTCTTCGTGCGGCTCCGACCGCAAAAGCGGAGAAAATCCCTTCTTCTCGGAGTGGGACACGCCCTACGGTGTGCCGCCCTTCGACCGTATCCGGCCGGAACACTACCTGCCGGCTTTCGAGCGCGCCATGTCGCTGCACGAGGCCGAGATCGACGCCATCACCTCGAACAACGACGAACCGACTTTCGAGAACGTCATTCTCGCCTACGACAACTCGGGACAGATGCTCGCGCAGGTGTCGCTCGTCTTCGGCATGTTGTGCGACGCGGACACCAACGAGCAGATGCAGGCCCTGCAGGAGCAGGTGATGCCCCTGCTGGCGGCCCATGCGGACAAAATCCGGCTCAACGAAAAGCTCTTCGAAAAGGTGAAGCGGGTCTACGACAACCGCGCCGCGGAGGAGCTGGACGCCGAGCAGACGCGCCTGCTGCAGAAGACCTACGACAGTTTCGTGCGCGCCGGAGCGCTGCTCGACGGGGAGCAGAAAGCCCGCCTGAAAGCGATCAATGAGGAGTTGTCGCTGGCCGCCGTGAAGTTCGGCAACAACATCCTGGCCGAGAACAACGCCTATGTGCTCTTTCTGGGTGCGGACGAGCTGGACGGCTTGCCGTCGGGCGTCCGCGACCAGGCCCGCGAAAAGGCGCAGGAGCTGGGCAAGAAGGACAGTTTCGCTTTCACGCTCCATAAGCCGAGCCTGATTCCTTTCCTGACCTACTCCTCGAAGCGCGAGCTGCGCGAGAAACTCTACAAGGCCTACCTCAACCGCGGCAACAACGATAACGAGTACGACAACAAGCAGCTCATCAACGACTTCATCCGCCTGCGCACGGAGAAGGCCCACCTTTTGGGCTATCCCTCTTACGCCGCTTACGTCGTGGCCGACGAGATGGCCCGTACGCCCGAAGCCGTGTACGGCCTGCTGGACGAGATCTGGACCCCTGCGCTGGAGCGTGCCAAGGGCGAGCTGGCGGAGATGGAACCGCTCTTCCGCAAAGACGTGCCCGACGGGGAGTTCGAGTCGTGGGACTGGTGGTACTACGCCGAGAAGCTGCGCAAGCAGAACTATGCGCTCGACGAGGAGATGCTGCGTCCCTACTTCGCGCTGGAGAACGTGCAGGGCGGCATCTTCTTCCTGGCCAACCGCCTCTACGGCATCACGTTCCGCCCCGTCTCCGTGCCGCTCTACCACCCCGAGGCGACGGCCTACGAGGTGCTCGATGCCGACGAATCGCACCTGGGGGTCCTCTATTTCGACTTCTTCCCGCGCGCCGGAAAGGGGCAGGGGGCGTGGTGCGGCAACTACGTCGAACAGACCTACAAGGACGGTGAGCGCGTGGCTCCCGTGGTGTCGATCGTCGCCAACTTCACGCGTCCGACCACGGGTACGCCTGCGCTGCTGACGCTCGACGAGGCCGAAACGCTCTTCCACGAGTTCGGCCACGCGCTGCACTTCCTCTTCCACGACGTGAAGTACCGCGGTCTGACGGAGGTCGAGGGCGATTTCGTGGAGCTGCCGTCGCAGGTGATGGAGAACTGGGCGTTCGAACCCGAAATGCTCAAGCACTACGCCGTGCACTACCGCACGGGCGAGGTGATTCCCCAGCATCTGGTCGACAAGCTGCGCCGCAGCGCGCTCTTCAACCAGGGCTTCGCCACCACGGAGCTGATCGCCGCGTCGCTCTCCGACATGGACATCCACTCGATCACCGAGTACGAGCCGTTCGACCCGATGGCTTTCGAGCGCAACGCGCTGAGCGAACGCCGCGGGCTGATTCCGCAGATCGAACCGCGCTACCGCTACCCCTATTTCGCCCACATCTTCAACGGTGGCTACTCGGCGGGCTACTACTTCTATACGTGGGCCGAGGTGCTGGACAAGGACGCTTTCGAGGCGTTCCGCGAGAGCGGCGACCTGTTCAACCGCAAGGTCGCCGGCGACTTCCGCCGCAAACTGCTCGCCCGCGGCGGCTCGGAGGACGGCATGTCGCTCTACCGCGCTTTCCGCGGCAAGGAGCCCGACAAGCGGGCGATGCTCCGCAGCCGCGGCCTCTGGAACGGTCCCGACGAGGACGCGGCCGAAGAGGCGCAGTCCGGGGTGGAGACGCAGCCCGGCGCACCCGACGGCCCGGAGAACGCGCCCGCCGACGCGAAGGAGCTGACCCCCATTCAGGCCGTCCGGGAGCAATGACCCTCCCCGACGCCGACCCGAAATTCGATGAAGAAACCAAAAACCGCATAAGAATGAAAAAAGCACTGCTCATCATGACTTTCTCCGCCCTTGCGGCAGGGTGCGCCGACAACGCGATTCCCAAGGCGCAGCTGCCCGAACTGGATCTTTCCAATCCGCTGCTGGCGCAGTGGGATACGCCCTATCAGACCCCTCCGTTCTCGAAGATCGAGCTTTCGCACTACGAGCCGGCGTTCGATGCCGCGATCGCCTGCTCGCGCGCCGAGATCGAGGCCATCGTCTCGAACCCGGCCAAGCCCACCTTCGGCAACACGATCGTGGCGCTGGAGCGGCAGGGCGAACTGCTCGGCCGCATCGAAGGCATCTTCTATAACCTGCTGGAAGCCGATACGTCGGACGAGATGCAGGCCATCGCCCAGCGCGTGCAGCCCAAGCTGACCGAGCTGGCGAACGACATTTCGCTCAACCCCGCGCTCTTCGCCCGCGTGAAGGCCGTCTACGAACATCCGGGACGCCTCGACAAGGAGGACAAAAAGCTGCTGGAAGATACCTACAAGAGCTTTGCGCGGCAGGGTGCGGCGCTCTCGGACGCGGACAAGGAGCTTTACCGCAAGTACACCTCCGAGCTGTCGTCGCTGACGCTCCAGTTCGGACAAAACGCGCTGGCGGCCACCAACGCCTTCACGCTCAACATCACCGATCCGAAGGTGGTGGCCGAGCTGCCCGCCTTCGTGAAGGAGGGGCTGGCGGCCGACGCCAAAGCGCGCGGCGAGAAGGGGTGGACTGTCACGCTGCAGGCTCCGAGCTACGTGCCTTTCATGACCTATTCGTCGAACCGGGCGCTCAAGGAGAAGCTGTGGCGCGCCTCCAACTCGCGCTCGCTGGGCGGCGAGTTCGACAATACGGCCATCATTAAGCAGATCGCCAACACTCGGCTGAAGATCGCCAACCTGCTGGGATACAAGTGCTATGCCGATTACGTGCTGGAGGAGCGCATGGCCGAGAACACGGCCACGGTGAACGCATTCCTCAAGGAGCTGCTCGACGAGACCAAGCAGTACGCCGACCGCGACTACCGGACGGTGAACGGGTATGCCGCCTCGAAAGGGTTCAAGGGCGATCTGATGCCGTGGGACTGGGCCTATTACAGCCAGAAATACCGCGACGAGAAATATGCGTTGAACGACGAGGTGGTCAAGCCCTATCTGGAGCTGGAGAACGTCAAGAAAGGCGTCTTCCTGCTGGCCAACAAGCTCTACGGGCTCAATTTCACACCCAACGACAAGATCGAGGTCTACCACCCCGACGTGACGGCTTACGACGTGACCGATGCCGACGGGCGCTTCATGGCGGTGCTCTACCTCGATTTCTTCCCGCGCGAATCGAAACGTTCGGGGGCGTGGATGACCGAGTTCCGCGGTACGAAGATCGTCGACAAGAAGGAGACCCGTCCGCTGGTTTCGCTGGTGATGAACTTCACCAAGCCTACGGAGACGACTCCTTCGCTGCTTACGTTCGACGAGTTCAATACCTTCCTGCATGAGTTTGGACACTCGCTGCACGGTATGCTCGCCGAGGGCCGCTACGAATCGCTCAACGGCACGAACGTCTACCGCGATTTCGTGGAGCTGCCGTCGCAGGTGATGGAGAACTGGGCCACCGAGAAGGAGTACCTCGACCTGTGGGCCAAGCACTACCAAACGGGCGAGCCGATCCCGGCGGAGATCGTCGACCGTATCGTCGCGGCGCAGAACTACCTGGCGGCCTATCTGAACGTGCGCCAGCTCTCGTTCGGCATGACCGACATGGCGTGGCATACGCTCACCGAGCCTTTCGAGGGCGATGTCGAGCAGTTCGAGGTGGCTTCGATGGCTCCCACGCAGGTGATGCCCGTGGTTGCGGGTACGGCGATGGCCCCCTCGTTTGGACACATCTTCTCGGGCGGGTACGCCGCCGGCTACTACGGCTACAAGTGGGCCGAGGTGCTGGCCGCCGACGCGTTCTCGCTCTTCAAGGAGAAGGGGATCTTCGACCGGGAGGCCGCTGCGGCGTTCCGCGGGAACGTCCTCTCTAAGGGCGGCACGGAGCATCCGATGGAGCTTTACGTGCGGTTCCGCGGCCACAAGCCCGAGACCAAGGCGCTCATCGACAAGATGGGGTTGACCGAATAGGGAAACTCTTTCAGTATAGGAATCGGACGACCCATGCGGGCCGTCCGATTTTTTGCGGTGAGGTGGATAGCAATCAAAAAAAGAGGCCCTGTCATAAGGACCTCTTTTTCAGTTGAGCTACCAGGATTCGAACCTGGAATAACAGGACCAGAATCTGTTGTGTTACCATTACACCATAGCTCAATGCGTTTTGGTGATGCAAAAGTAGAACTTTATTTTTCAACTGCAAAGAAAATTAGCGAAAAAATTTCTATATTTGCTTTAATCATTCCGAAGCATAAGCCGGACCGAAATATAAACCGACCTAAAATCAGAACGTTATGGGAATCAAGTTTCGCCTGATCGTCATGAACTTCCTCCAGTACGCCGTCTGGGGCGCCTGGCTGATCTCGCTGGGAGCCTACCTGGGCGGCGGCCTCGACTTCACGGGGCTGCAAATCGGCAGTTTCTTCGCCACGATGGGCATCGCCTCGCTGTTCATGCCCGCCGTGATGGGCATCATCGCCGACCGCTGGATTCCGGCGCAGAAGCTGCTGGGATTGTGCCACCTCATCAGCGGTGCGTTTCTGGTCGCGGCCGCCTCGCAGACGACCTATGCACCGCTCTATACGTGCATGCTGCTGAGCGTGATGTTCTACATGCCGACCATCGCCCTCTCCAATTCGGTGGCCTACAACGCTCTCGATCTGGCGAAGCTGGACGCCGTGAAACACTTCCCGCCCATCCGCGTGTGGGGAACCGTGGGCTTCATCGCGGCCATGTGGTTCGTAGACCTGACCCATATCGGCGGCGTGCAGATCAAGCTCACCGCCGGACAGTTGTACGTCTCGGCGCTGCTCTCGTTCCTTTTGGCCGTCTACTCGTTCACGCTGCCCGGGTGCCCCGTCGACCGGAGCGTGAAGAAACAGTCGTGGATCGACACGCTCGGGCTGCGCGCCTTCACCCTCTTCAAGGAGCGCCGCATGGCCGTCTTCTTCGTCTTCTCGATGCTCCTGGGCGCAGCGCTTCAGATCACCAACGCCTTCGGCGACAGTTATATCCAGAGCTTCGGCTCGATTCCGCAGTACGCCGATTCGGCCATTGTCAAACACTCGGTGATCCTGCTTTCGCTCTCGCAGATGTCCGAGACGCTGTGCATCCTGCTGATTCCCTTCTTCCTCCGCCGTTTCGGCATCAAGCGGGTGATGATGATCTCGATGCTGGCGTGGGTGCTCCGCTTCGGCTTCTTCGGCATCGGCAACCCCGGTTCCGGCGCGGCGTTCCTCGTGCTTTCGATGATCGTCTACGGCGTGGCGTTCGACTTCTTCAACATTTCGGGCTCGCTCTTCGTCGAAAAGGAGACCAGCCGCGAGATCCGCTCCTCGGCGCAGGGCGTCTTCATGATCATGACCAACGGGTTCGGCGCGTTCTTCGGCTCGTACGCCGCCGGTGCGGTGGTCGACGCCTACGGTTGGCCCGATTCGTGGTTCATCTTCTCGGGTTACGCGCTGCTGGTAGCGGTGGTCTTCGCCTTCGCGTTCCGTTACAAGCACAATCCGGCCGAGATGGCCGACGTGAAGCACTGAGAGCCACGCAATTTATGACACTCCCCGCTTCGGCGGGGATTTTTGTCCGTTTGTACAATTAATCCGGCGGCCGATGCCGCCCTGCGTCTATGGAAAAAGAGTATGCGATCCGGATCGCCGACAACTGCATCCGCTGCGGCCGCTGCGTGAAGGTGTGTCCGTCGAAAATTTTCGTGCAGGAGGAGCCTCGCGGTCCCGTCTCGCTGCACCATCCCCAGAACTGCATCGTCTGCGGCCATTGCGTCGCCGCCTGTCCGGTCGATGCGGTCGTCCACGAAGCCTTCCCGCCCGAGCGGGTGCATGCCGCCGACTATGCGGCGCTGCCGACGCCCGAACAACTGGAGCTGCTGCTGGCCGTGCGGCGTTCGAACCGTGTGCTGACGCAGCGGCCCGTGCCGCAGGAGATGCTCGACCGGATCATCGCCGCCGCCGACCGCGCCCCGACGGCCACCAATGCCCGGCAGTTGGGCTATACGCTCGTTACGGAACCGGCCGCGCTGCGCCTCATCAGCGAATACACGCTCAGGGTCTTCGGGCGAATCGTGCGCCGGCTCGACAATCCGATCATCCGGCCGCTGCTGCGCCGCGTCGCGCCGGGCATCTACCGTTACGTGCCCGTCTTTAAGAGCATGCAGCGCGATTATGCGGCTGGTAAGGACCGCATTCTGCGCGGTGCGACGGCCGTTCTGCTGATTCATGCGCCGGAAGAGAGCCGCTTCGGGGCCGAGGACGCCAACCTGGCCTACCAGAATGCGTCGCTGATGGCCGAGGCGCTCGGCGTAAGCCAGATATATATGGGTTTCGTGCTGACCGCCGTGCGGCAGGACAAGGGCCGGAGGCTGAACGAGCTGTTGGGGCTTCGCGGCCGCCGCATCTGCGCGGTGATGGCGCTCGGCATGCCGGAGTTCCGCTACCCGAAATACATCGACCGCGATGCGCCGACCGTGATGCGGCGGTAAGGGTGAAAGAGACGGAGGATTCGATATCCTCCGTCTCTTTTTACGGGGCCAGGTTCCGGACCCCCTCCCCTCCGGACTACTTCTCGCAGGTGATCGTGTAGCTCTGGATATAGAGCGAATTGGTCGATGCCGTAATTACAGCCGTGACCGTCTCTGCGGCGCCTACCGTGTAGGGCGTAACCGTGGGCGTTATATCGACCCATGCCGTGCCGTACTTGCCGCCCGGCCAGTTGTTGAAGGTGGTCTTGGCTGCGACCGAAGCGATCGTCGTCGTGCCGGCCGTAATATCCAGGCCGCCGGCTCCCTTGCTTGCGTTGGAGTGCATGTTCAGCGTGATGCCGGTGATCGTGCAGCCCTCGTAACCGCTCAGGGTCAGGGTGGCGGAGTTGCCGCTGGTCAGCTGCTGTTTGGTCGTGTACGTCTGCTTGTAGGCGGCCGACGTGTTGGGCGGGGCAGTCCCGCTGACGGTAACGGCCGAGGTGCTCGATACCGTATAGGTCACCTCGTAGGTCGTGACGCCGCCGATCTCCGGCTGGGTGACCGTGACGGTTTGTGCAGGCGCATCGGCATAGGTGAAGGTAATCGTGCCGGTGCGTTTCGCGCCCGTGTCGTTGGCATCGACCACGTAGGAGACTTCGCCCGGGGTGTCGGTGTCGAACGTATTGATCCACGTGGCATCGCCGGCGTCGGCCGTGACGGAGGCTCCTGTCACGGGGTTCTCGATCTCGTAAGTGGTGGTGAGAAGATCCCCTTCGGGTGCTGCGGTAACGGATGTTCCGCTGGTGATGGTCAGCTTGGCGGGCAGCGGAATGTTGTGCCCGGCCACGACCTGGAAGAGGGTGAGGTAGCCGCGTGTACCGGTTATATCCACCCGGACTTTTGATTTGGCGGTCTGGGCCGGGAATTCGAAGGCGTAGTACTTGTAGTCGGTCGTCAGCGCGGCGGTTTGCGGCTCGGCTTCCCCGGCGGTGACTTTCACGGACGACTTGTCGGGTTTGGTTGCCGTACCGTAGTCCTTCGCTTTCACGATCACCGTAAAGGGCTGGGAGAGGTCCAGTTCGGTAGTGGTGAAGTAACCGCGGGCCGAACCCGTGCCGAATTTAAGGGCGGGTGTCTCCGGATAGGTGCTGGCCGTAGCCGAATAGAGGGCCGTGCCGTCCTTCGACGGGTAGTCCTCGAGCGAAAGGACCGTCGTGCTGGAGGTCGTAACCCACGAAAAGTCATCGTCGAAGGGCAGCGCAAGACCGGTGGCGACCGCGGTGATATTCGCGTCCGTCAGACCGACGTTGAGCGTGGTGACCTTGCCGGGCAGCAGATCGACGGGCTGGGCGAGGGTGATCGTGCGGCTGATGTTGTAGCCCTCCGTCGTAGCTTCGACGCTGAGCGTCGAACCTGCCGGAAGCACGCGCGGGAAGACCCCGAGGTAGCTTCCCGAGAGGCCGTCGACGGCGTACTGCGTGGCTGCGGTATGGGTCGCGGTGACCTTGTTCGACTGTCCGTAGTAGGGATCGAGCAGCATGCCGGTGACCAGATTGAGCGTCACGCGTCCGGCCAGATAGTTCTGCCCGTCGGTTGCGATCGAGAGCGTGGAGACGTGCTGACCGCTGAGCAGACCGCCCGTCGAATTGTCCTTGAGCACCACTTTGACGATAGCGCCCATGCGTTTGAACTGGAGGCTGCCCACCACCGTGCCGTCGGCAGCCATCGTCAGCGGCTTTCCGATCAGCAGGTCGGCCCGTCCGTCGAACGAGGTGGCCGTCGGGTTCTGGTTGGCGGGAATGTCCACGCGGGCCCCGGCGTTGTCGCCCGTGCCGCTGATGCCCAGCTCCGAATAGGGGTAATAGGTGTAGATGGTCGAGCCGACGCTTGTCGTGCCCGTGAAGGTGGTGATCTGCGCCCGCTCGGTGGCGTCGTTGGTGAAAGCGTAGTTGGTGGACGTGCCGTCGGTGCTTACGCCGATGCGGTCGCCGACGGACCAGTAGGGGGTCGTGCCCTCCATCTCGGTGCGGGTTCCTTGCGGCCGGACAGAAGGTCCGATTTCGGGATTGCCGGCACGCAGCGTCAGACGGACGCCGGGGGCTTCGGAGGTGTAATCTTCCGTATTGTCGTTCGAACAGGCGGTGAAGGCCGTTGCAGCTACTGCAAGCAGCACTCCCAGGCGAATGAGGGATTTCATAGGATCTTCGGCTTAAAGTTCGTAATCGTTACCCGGTTCGAGGTAGTCGCCGGCTCCTCCTTCGTTGCCGTATGTGCCTCCGCTGCCCTGGAAGCCCTGTTCGACGGTGATCAGCAACGTTTCAAGCGTCGGGGCGGAATAGTCGGTTTCCCCCCCCCTTGTCGGTTTGATGGGAATTACGTTCATATCTCGGTGTTTTAAGGTTGTTTCCGGTTTACCCAAAGTTAGCAAAAAAATTACCGGATTCGATCAAAAAACGAGGATATTTTTAATTCCGCCCCTAAAGTATACGAAAGCGCCCTTCCGGACGGCGGTGCGGCCGGGCGGGGAAAACGCCGTGCCGCAGCCCCGAAACGCAGCACGGCGGCGAAAAGATTCGGGCCGGGGCGGAAAGGAGATGTGCAAAACCGCTGTTCCGATAAGGGAGCGGCGGTCAAAAAGATTCGGGGAAAGGATGGAACCGGGGAGGGACCGATCAGTACATGTTGTCGTACATCGACTGGTTCTTGTCGTACTTCAGGTCGGAGAGCGAGGCGGCCTTGACGCCGATGTTGAAGCTCCACGAACGGTGGTAGCCGAACGGAATCCACGAGAAGGACATTTGCCAGCAGTGCAGGTCGCGCGAGATGGAGACCGATGAGGTGGTCAGCTTGTTCTTCATGATGTCGTAGCCGCCCTGGAACGTGATGCCGGTCTTGGGGGTGAGGTTGATCGAACCGTTGAATCCGACGGTCTGCGTGACGTTCTTGCGGTAGCCCGTCGTGCCGTTGTTGGTGTAGCTGATTGAGTAGTTGACCGTGTAGTTGAAGCCGAAGTTCCACGGCAGCGAAAAGTCGTAATAGGTCTGCGACATGTATTGCCGCCTGAGCACGGGGTCCATGTGCCCGTAGGGGTCGTAGAACGGATTCATGTACTCGGGCGGAATGCTCGTGATGTCGTTGACGGCCGATTCCGAGCGGTCCTCGCGCGATTTGAACGTGTAGCCGAAAGACCAGCCCGTCGAGACGATGCGGCCCGGGAAGAAGAGCTTGTTGTAGCGCACGCCCTGCGGGGTGACGCGGTAGGGGTCGAGCGTGGCCGAGAGGTTGATGCCGAAATTGCCGAAGATCGTGGTGCGGAACGAGATGGGGATGGTCGACAGCTTCATCGAGTCGGCCAGGAAGTTGTACGACCCGCTGATGCGCAGTTCGTCGATCAGCTTGATCTTCTTCACGCCCGAGGTGTCGCGTTTGGAGAGCACCTTCATTTCGAGGTTCTGCGACAGCGAGAAGTTCATCGACATCTGCCGCCCGGACGAGGGGACGCCGTAGGCGTTGACCGCATAGGGCGAATAGGTGGTAGTGCGGCCCGTGGAATCGGTCTGGCGGGTCTTGTAGTAACCGTATTTCTGGTCGCTGAAATCGGGGGCGTAGGAGAAGCCGATGGAGGGGGTGAGCGTGTGGCGGATCGCCTGGATCTTCCGGTCGCGGCGCTTCTTCGTAAAGTCGTACATGCCGTAGACGGTCGTCGAGGCCGAAACGCTCATGTTATAGTTGTAGAGGCGGTAGAAGCCGTACTGCGAGGGCAGCGTGTCGGTGCGGTTGGTCACGGGGTTCCACTCGAATTCGACCTTCTTGAAGTACCACTTCTCGTTGTAGTTGAACGACGGCGAGACGTTGATGTAGTTGAACAGGTTGAACGACGCCGAGACGGGCAGCGAGTGTTCGATGCCGTTCTTCATGTTTTCGAGCGTCTTCCGGGAGAAAATCTCCGATTCGGTGGTGGTCACCGAGTTGGTCATCTTGGCCGTGTACTGCATCGAAATCTTCTCGTACCAGCGGTCTTTGCCCGTCTTCTCCTTGCGTTTGAAGGGGTAGAAGCGCGAGACGTTGAAGACGATGGTGGGCAGCGTCAGCGAGATCGACTGGTTCTGCGAGTTCTGCGACACGGCCATGTTGGCCGAGAGCGAGAAGGGGGTTCCGGTCCAGTTCTTCGAGTAGGAGATCGTCGAGTTGGTCTGCGTGGCCAGAATGTCGTTGAGGTTGGTGGCCGAGTAGCGGCTGTAACCGCTCGTGGCGAAGTTCACCGAGGCCGAAAAGGTCGAACCGGGGTTGGCCTTGGGGTCCTGCGAGTGGGTCCACTGCAGGCGGAAGTTGCTCTGCTTGATGTAGTCGGGTTCGCCCTTCTCGCCCGTCTTGACGTTCGAGTACTCCATGTTGAAGCTGCCGCTGTACTTGTAGCGCTTGATGTAGCGCGAGGCGGCCGACGCTTCCCACGAACCGAGCGTGTAGAAGCCGCCGCGCAGCGCCAGGTCGGCGTATTCGCCCAGCGTGAAGTAGTAACCCATGTCGCGCAGGTAGAAGCCCTTGGTGTACTCCTCGCCGTAGGTGGGCATCAGCAGACCCGACTTGGGACCCATGTTGATCGGGAAGAACCCTTCGGGAATCCCCAGGAAGTAGATCGGCACGTCCTCCATGACCAGGTAGGCCGGACCCGTGACCACCTTTTTGCCGGGGATCACCTTGGCTTTGGTCATCGCCAGGTAGAAGTGCGGGTGATCGGTCTCGTCGCAGGTGGTGTATTTGCCGTTCTGGATGTTGATCGTGTTGTCGGGCATCTTCTTCACGCTGCCGCCCACCAGCCAGCCGTCGCCCTGCTGCGTGGCCACGCCCTTGATCTTGGCCTTCTTCGAATCGAGGTTGTAGGTGATCGTATCCATCTGGTAGGTGGCTTCACCCTCGGTAAATTCGGGTTTGGTGACGATCGCCTTGCCCTCCAGCGAATCGGGCTTGCCGTATGCGTAGATCATCTTGTCGTTCATGTTGATCCGCATGTAGTCGGCCTTGAGGTTGCTGTTCTGGTACGTCACGTCGCCCTCGTTGTAGATGTAGACCATCTTGTTGCGCACGTCGTAAACCAGCGAGTCGGTGTTCTTGCCCGAGATCGGGTCGTCGAGGAATGCGCCCGGCTCGCGGGGCTGCTTCACCGTGTCGCGCTGGAGGGTGTCGGTCCCGGCAAGCGAATCGGCCTTGCGTTCGAGCGAATCGGTCTTCAGCGCGACGAGCGAGTCGACCTGCGCGCTGAACAGCGAGTCGCGCTCCTCTTGAGAGAGGGCGTTGAAAGCCGCGTTGCGGCGGGCGCGTTCGCGCTGGTCGCGGGCCTGCTGGCGGCGTTCGCGGCGGGTGAGGGGGGCGGTGCGGGCGGAATCGGCCGTATTCGCTTCGGAGACGGCCGGGCTGTCCGGACGGGTGTCAAGGGTCGGCGGCTGCGGCGCACCGCTGCCCAGCACGAGCTGGGCGGCGAGCAGGATGACCGCCCCCGAAAGGAGATATTTTACCCTTGATCTGTCCAAAATCCCAAAAATTTTCCGTACCTTTGCCGACGCGTCGGCAAAAACGCCGAAAACGGCCCCCTGACAGCTTCCCGGGGCGTTTTTCAGGCCCGACAAAGATAGCTAAAAAATTGTAGAAACATACATCCGGCCGGATTAAAATCATGCGCACACGACTCTTGCTAGCACTCGCTTTCGCGGCTGCGTTCGTTTGGACGAACGCGGCGTCCGCAGGGAATATTGTGCACGGGGTGAGCGTGGTGGTGATCGACGCCGGACACGGGGGCAACGATCCCGGTGCGCACTATGCGGGCATCTATGAGAAGGACCTCACGCTCAAACTGGCGCTGCGGCTGGGCAGGCTGATCGAGCAGGAGATGCCCGGGGTGAAGGTGGTCTATACGCGCACGACCGACAAGGCGCTGGCGGCGACGAAGAAGGCCGACCTGAAAGCGCGGGCCGACGTGGCGAACAAGGCCGGCGGCGACCTCTTCATTTCGATCCACGTCAACGCCTCGACCTCGAAGGCGGCGCGGGGCGTCGAGACGCTGGTCATGGGCGAAACCCCGCTGGAACAGAACTACAACAGCAATGCGCTCTTCGAGAACAACCGCGACGATCTGATCGACATGTCCGACGAGCGGACGGCGGCCATCGTCAGGGCCTATATTCAGAACCTCCAGTTCACCTACGGCGAGTACAGCCTGACGCTGGCCCACTGCATCCAGAACAGCTATCAGAAGGACAAGCGCTTTTCGCGCGGGGTGAAGCAGCAGCCGCTGATGGTGCTCTACGCCACCGACATGCCGGGTGTGCTGACGGAGGTGGGTTTCCTCTCCAATCCCGCGGAGGCGGCCTACCTCAAGTCGGAGAAGGGGCAGAACGAGATCGTACGCGGCCTGCTGCGGGCCGTCAAGGAGTACTCGGTGCGCCTGTCGCAACTGCGCGGCGAGGTGGAGGCGGGCGGTGCTGTGGCGGAGGGTTTCTCGACGGAGGGGAGCACCTCGAACGCTGAAAAGCCGGATACGCAGGCGGACGGTGCAAAGGCGGAGGAGAAGGAGCCGGCCGCGAAAGGTGAGCCGGTTGCGGCGGACAAGCCGCTGCGTTATACGGTGCAGGTGCTGGCCTCGTCCGAGACCGTGCCGCTGCGCTCGTCGCGTTTCAAGAGTTACCGCGGCAAGGTGAAGCAGTACTCCGCCGCGGGGAAACTTCGTTACAAATACTGCGTGGGCGAGTTCGAAACCGCGGCCGCCGCCCAGCGGAAGGCGCGCGAGGTGCGCAAGGTCTTCCCCGATGCCTTCGTGGTGAAGTGCCGGGGTACGCAAATTGTAAAATAATCGACAGCATATGAAAAGGGAGGTAAAGATCGGCATATTCGCCGTGGCGATGATCGGCGCGGCCTGGGCCGGCATCCGCTTTCTGAAGGGGTTCGACATCTTCAGCCGCAACAGCGTCTACTATGCCGCCTACGACCAGATCAACGGCGTGCAGAACGCCTCGCCCATCATGATGAAGGGGGTGAAGATCGGTTCGGTGACGGGCCTCGAGTTCGATCCGGCGCGCAGCGACAAGGTGGTGCTGCGCTTCACGATCAAGCGCGACTACCCCATTCCGAGCGATTCGGAAGCCAAGATTTTCAGCAACGGACTGATGGGCGCCAAGGCCATCGAGATCACCTACGGGAAGGCGACCACCTTCCTCGAGCCGGGCGATACGCTCCGCTCGAGCCGCGACCGCGATCTGATGGACGTGGCCGGCTCGGAGCTGGACTTCTTCAAGCAGAAATTCTCGCAGGTCACCGCCGACCTGTCGCGCACGCTCGACAACCTGAACCGTCTGATGGAGACCAACGAGAGCAGCATCACCGGAACGCTGCGCCATTTGAACTCGCTGACGGGCGACATGGCCTCGGTGCTCGACGCCGAAAAGCAGAACCTGCGCGCGGCGATCGGAAGCCTCACGGAGTTCTCCGAGATGCTCGGGGCCAATTCCGGGAGAGTGGAGAGCATCATCGGCAACCTCGACGAGGTTTCGTCGCAGCTCTCCGAGGAGCAGGTGGCCCGCAAGATCGCCGAGGCGGTGGGCAACCTGAACGACCTTTTGGCGCGCATCGAGCAGGGCGACGGCACGCTGGGCAAGCTGCTCGGCGATCCGGCCCTCTACAACTCGCTCGACCGGGCGACCGCGAACCTTGCGGCGCTGCTCGCCGACGTGAAAGAGTATCCGGGCCGCTACGTGCACTTCTCGCTCTTCGGCCGCGATCCGGAGAAGATGAAGGAGAGGGCCGACCGACGGGCCGCCAAAGCGGCCGAAAAGGCCGAACGCGACTCGCTGCGGCAATTGCGCAACGCGGAAGAATAGTTGTTGCGCCTCTATATCGCAATCGCAGGGGCGGGACGCTGCCTGCGGAGTGCACGCGTATGCGGGCCTCCGCGCCCGGAGGCTGCGGCCGGCGCGGCTTAAGAGCCGTAGACAAAACGATTTAACGCTCGGCGACGATGCGGTCTGCGCGGTTCCGGGAGAGCTGCAAAACCGGATATGAAAGGGATAAGCTGCGTACCCGAGGTTCTCCGCCTCTCCCGGGGGACAATTGTAGACGCGGCTTCCCGACGCGAGGTCCTGCGGTCGGGAGCGTGGCTTCCGTCGATACAAACCTTGACTGTCCGGTGCAAAAGAGAGTATCCAATAATTTTAACACCTATTTCAACCCGTGATCTATCCGGCCTCTTTCGAGCAAAAGATCGGTTTCGACCGGCTCCGCGAGCAGGTCGCAGCCCGCTGTACGATGCGTGCATCCCGCGAACGGCTCGCCGGGGAGGGGTTCACCTCCTCCGCGCACGAGATCCAGCGGCGGTTGTCGCTCGCCGACGAGATGCGCCTGCTGCTCGACATGGAGCACGACTTTCCTGGCGGCGAATACCCCGACGTGGACCAAATCGTGGCTAAACTGCGCGTGGCCGGTTCGTTCCTCGACGTGGATGAGGTCGTGACCTTGCAGCGGGCGCTGGCGACCCTCGGCGGCATCGTCTCGTTCATCCTCAACCGGCGGGAGCGTTATCCGGCCCTCTACGACCGCACGCACGGCGTGGAGGCGTTCCCCGGCATCGTGCAGCGCATCGACGCGCTCGTTGACCGCTTCGGCAACGTGCGCGACAACGCATCGCCCGAGCTTATGCAGCTGCGCCGCGCCATCCGCGAACGCGAGGGGCAGGCCGCCAAGCGGCTGCAGCAGGTGCTCGCCGCGGCCAAGAGCGCCGGGATTGTCGACGCCGACGCCCAGCTCTCGGTGCGCGACGGCAAGCCGGTGATTCCCGTTTCGGCGGCCAACAAACGCAAAATCAACGGGTTCATCCACGACGAATCGGCCACGGGCCGCACGTTCTACGTTGAGCCGGTGGAGGTGGTGGAGCTGAACAACGAACTGCGCGAGCTGCAATATGCAGAGCGGCGCGAGATCGTCCGCATCCTCACCGCTTTTACCGAAGAGATCCGCCCCGATGCGGAGCTGATCGCCGCTTCGGGCGACTACCTCGCGGACATCGACCTGCTGCGTGCCAAGGGGCGGTGGGCCTCGGAGAACGGCTGCGTGAAGCCCATCCTCTCGACCGACGGGCGGCTGGTGCTCCGCAATGCCCGCCATCCGCTGCTGCAACAGACCCTGCGCTCCGCCGGGCGGGAGATCGTGCCGCTGGAGATGCAGCTCGACCCGCGCAGGCGCATCCTCGTAATCTCGGGCCCCAATGCGGGCGGCAAGTCGGTCTGTCTGAAGACCACCGGGCTGGTGCAGTACATGTTCCAGTGCGGCTTCCCGGTTCCGGCGTCGGAAATCTCGGAGCTGCCCGTCTTCGAAAGCCTCTTCATCGACATCGGCGACGAACAGTCGATCGACGACGATCTGTCGACCTACTCGTCGCACCTTCAGAACATGAAGAACATGCTCGCGGGGGCGTCGGAGCGGACGCTGGTGCTGATCGACGAGTTCGGGTCGGGAACCGAGCCGATTATCGGCGGGGCCATCGCCGAGGCGATTCTCGAACGGCTGCTCGAACGGGGGTGCTACGGGGTGATAACGACCCACTATGCCAATATCAAGTATTTCGCATCGAACAACGACGGGGTCGCCAACGGGGCGATGCTCTTCGACGTGCAGCAGATCCGCCCCCTGTTCCGGTTGGAGCAGGGCAAGCCGGGCAGCTCGTTCGCCGTCGAGATCGCACGCAAGATCGGTCTGCCGGAGGAGATCATCCGCCGCGCGGGCGAGAAGGCCGGCAGCGACCATATCAACATCGAGAAACAGCTGCGCGAGATCGCCCGCGACAAACGCTACTGGGAGCAGAAGCGCGACCGCATCCGCCTGACGGACCGCAAGGTCGAGGAGCTGGAGCAGAACTATGCCGAGCAGCTGGCCAAAATCCGCACCGAGCGGCAGGAGATTCTGAAAAAGGCGCGCCAGGAGGCGCAGCAGCTGATCGCCGACGCCAACCGTCAGATCGAGAACACGATCAAGACCATCCGCGAAGCGCAGGCCGAACGGGAGCTTACGCGCCTGGCGCGCCGCGAGCTGGACGACTTCCGCGAACGGCAGGTCGAGACGGCCGACACGGCCGACCGCGACGCCGATGTGGCGCGCGAGATCGAGCGGATCGAACGGCGCCGGCAGCGCCGGGCCGAACGCAAAGCGCAGCAGGGGGCGGCCGCTGCGGAGGAACCTGCGGAAGTTCCCGCACCGCGCGAGGTGGAGGCCGGGTCGAAGGTGCGCATGGCGGGGCAGGATGCCGTCGGAGTGGTGCAGTCGGTCAAGGGACGCAGGGCGCAGGTGGCGTTCGGCCAGATACTCACCACGGTCGACAAGGAGCGGCTAACGGTCGTGTCGAACAACGAATACCGCGAGGCGACGCGCCCGCAGACGGCCCGGACGGTCGTCGCGGCGGATATTTCGGCCCGCAAACTCCGCTTCCGCGACCATATCGACGTGCGCGGCATGCGCGCTGCCGAGGCGCTCGACGCTGTGCAGGACTTCATCGACGATGCGCTGATGGTGGGCGTGGGTTCGGTCACGATCCTCCACGGCAAGGGGACCGGGGCGTTGAAAGAGGAGTTACGCCGCTACCTGAGGACCGTGCCCGAGGTGGCGAGCGCCGTCGACGAGCATGCCGACCGGGGCGGGGCGGGGATTACGATCGTCACGTTCGCGTAGGGGTTCCGATGGTGGGCTGCCCGGGGAGGGCGCAGCCCGCGGAAGGACGCGATCAAGTGGGCCTCCACTGCCGGGAGAGTGCGGATCGCATGGCGCGATCTAAGGAAGAGCATCAAGAATGACGCGCTTCACTATACTCGGGCGCAGCCTGCGGAGGACGCGTTCAGCGGGCCTTCGCGGGGCGAGGCTGCGGCCCGCCGACCTAAAGGTCGAAAACAGGATGAAGTAAATTCGGCACACGTGGCAGGATTGAGCCGCAGAACCGAGAGCAGGTGGAAAATCGTACCTGAGGTTCTTCGCCCCTCCCTGAGGGAGGGGTCGGGGTGGGGTCGGATTTGTAGACGCGGCGGAACGCCGCGAGTAAGAGCGGTCGTCGCCACATTTGCAGGATGTGGTCGGTTGACCGACGGATTGAACCTATTTTCTCTTCTCCCTCCCTGAGGGAGGGTCGGGGTGGGGTCGGATTTGTAGACGCGGCGGAACTTCCCGAGCGAAACCGCCCCGAGCAGAATATGAAGATTAATTTATCGACGAGTTACAGATAACATCATGACCTATCTACTTTCCCGAATCGCCGAGCTGGTCGGCGGGGTGTTTACGGGCTGCGACCGGACGGTCCGCGCGGTGGTCACCGACAGCCGTTCGCTGACGTGCGAACTGGGCGCCGAGCCGCTGTTCGTGGCCATGTGCGGCGCGAACCACGATTCGCACGGGTTCGTACGGCAGATGTACGACCGCGGCGTGAGGGCCTTTTTGGTGGAGTGTCCCGTTGAAGAGCTGCCCGGATGCGGTTACGTGCGCGTCGCCAATGCCATCGAGGCGTTGCAGCGGCTGGCGGCGCACTACCGTGCACAGTTTGGCGGCACGGTGGTCGGTATCACGGGTTCGAACGGCAAGACGGTCATCAAGGAGTGGATCGCCGAGGAGCTGCCCGCCGGGGTGAAGTTCTACCGCTCGCCCAAAAGCTACAATTCGCAGTTAGGTGTGCCGCTCTCGGTGCTGATGCTCGAGGGAGACGAGCAGCTGGCCATCTTCGAGGCGGGTATTTCGCGCCCAGGTGAGATGGAGCGGCTGGAGCGGATCATCCGTCCCGACGTGGTGATCTTCACCTCGCTGGGCGATGCGCATCAGGAGAATTTCCTGAGCCTGGAGCAGAAGTGCGACGAGAAGATGAGGCTGGCGCAAGGCGCACGCAAGATCATCTACCACAGTTTTTACGAACCGTTGGGACGCATGGTGGCCGAGCGGTTCGCTGCCCGTAAACCCGTCGATGCCGCCCTCTTTCCGGAGGCTCCTGCGGCAGTGGTCGGCAATGCCGCGTCTCGCCGCAACGCACAGATCGTCGAGGCGTTCTGCGCCGTGATGGGTTATCCCGCTCCGGCGTTCGCCCAGGCTCCGGCGGTAGCCATGCGGCTGGAGGTCAAGGACGGCATCTACGATTCGGTGATTGTCAACGACGCCTACAACCTCGATCTGAATTCGCTGGCGCTGGCGCTCGACTACCTGCACAACGTGGCGCTGGCGCGCAAGCGGACGCTGGTGCTCTCCGACATGGCGCAGAGCGGCCTTTCGGACGACGAACTTTACGCCCGCGTGGCGGGCATGGTCGCCCGGGCGGGCGTGGACACGCTGGTCGGCGTGGGACCCCGACTGCGCCGGTACTCCACGCTGTTCGGCTGCGAAAAGGAGTTTTACGCCTCGACCGACGAGTGCATCGCACGCATCGGCCGCGGCGCGGTGGCGGGGCGCGCCGTACTGCTGAAAGGGGCGCGCGATTTCCGCTTCGAAAAGCTGGCGCACGCCCTTTCGCGCAAGAGCCATACGACGGTGCTGGAGGTGGACCTCGATGCGATGATCCACAACCTCAATTACTTCCGGTCGAAACTGCATGCCGGAACGAAGCTCGTGGCGATGGTCAAGGCCGCATCGTACGGGGCGGGCGATTTCGAGGTGGCGCAGATGCTCCAGCATCAGGGCGTGGATTACCTGGCCGTGGCGTTCGCCGACGAGGGAGTATTGCTGCGCGAGCGGGGCATCACGATGCCGGTCGTGGTGCTCAACGCCGATGCGGACAGCTTCGAGGTGATGATCGCCAACCGGCTGGAACCCGAAATTTACAGCCTCCGGTCGCTCGGGGACTTTGCCGCGGCGGTCGATCATGCCGGGGAGACGCGCTACCCGATCCATGTGAAACTCGATACGGGCATGCACCGGCTGGGCTTTATGGAGCACGAGATCGGAAGCCTGTGCGATGCGCTCGCCCGCACGCCGCAGGTGAAGGTCGCCTCGGTCTTCTCGCACCTCAACTGCTCGGACATGCCCGGGGAGGACGGCTATACACGTGCGCAGATCGCACGGTTCGACCGGATGAGCAGCGCGGTTGCGGCCTCGCTGCCGTACGGTGTGCTGCGCCATACGGCCAATTCGGCGGCCATCGACCGTTTTCCCGAAGCGCAGTTCGACATGTGCCGGTTGGGGCTTGGGCTTTACGGCTTCGGCTTCGAGCACAACGACGGCCTGCGTCCGGTCTCGGCGCTCCGGACGCGGATCGTGCAGATCAAGCACCTCCAGGCGGGCGAGACGGTGGGTTACGGCCGTGCGGGGAAGATCGCGCGGCCGACCGTGACGGCGACCATCCCCATCGGGTATGCCGACGGACTGGACCGCCATCTGGGCTGCGGTCGCTGGTCGGTGCTGGTAGCCGGACGGCCCGCACCGATCGTGGGGCGCATCTGCATGGACAGCTGCATGATCGACATTACGGGGATCGAGGACGTCGGGGAGGGCGACGAGGTGTCGGTCTTCTCCGCCGTGCCGGGCAACGACCTGGAGACGATGGCCCGCGTGCTCGACACGATCCCTTACGAGATCATGACCTCCGTTTCGGCACGTGTCAAACGGATCTACCTGAAGGAGTAAGACGGGGCTGTCGGAAGACGATCGGGGCGTGCCGCCGATGTTAAGGATGCGGACGCCTTCGGAGGACTGCTTTTGCGGGCCTCCGTGCCGGGAGGTTGCGGCCCTCGCGGCTCGGAAAACTGCAAAAAACCGGTTAAAGTATTGTAGCGGTTCATCGCAAATACTTTTGCGTAATGAGTGAGGTGCAATATGGTTAGGCAGGGCAGCAGCCTGCGGAGGACACGCGGAAAGCGGGCCTCCGCAGGCTGCTGCCCGCCGACCTAAAGGTCGAAGTCAGAATTGCAGACGCGGCGGTACGCCGCGAGGTTCGGCGACAGGAAACGTGTTGAAGTCGATCCGACCGACGACCATCCGGTGCGGCTATCAACCGTCCCGTACGAAACAGAAACAACTTGATAAACATGCATACCGAACAGAATAAAGGAACGCTTTACCTGATTCCCTGCCCGATTTCGGACGAAACGGCGGTGTGGGATGTGCTGCCTGCGGTCAACCGGGCCGTGCTGGACGCGTTGGACTACTTCATCGTGGAGAATACGCGTACGGCGCGGCGCTTCCTCTCGAAAGCGGGCATCGCCCGGCCGATCGGGGAGCTGGAGTTCCGCGAGCTGAACGAGCACACCCGCTCGGGGGTGGGCATCGAGGAACTGATCGCGCCGCTGCTCGCGGGGCGGTCGGCCGGGGTGATCTCCGAGGCGGGCGTTCCGGGCGTGGCCGATCCGGGGGCGCTGGCCGTGGAGGCGTGCCACCGGCACGGTATCCGCGTCGTGCCGCTCGTGGGTCCCTCGTCGATCATTCTGGCGGTGATGGCCGCGGGGCTGAACGGACAGTCGTTCGCCTTCAACGGCTACCTGCCCGTCAAGCCGCCCGAGCGTGTCAAGGCGATCCGCTTCTTCGAGCGGCGGGCCCGCACCGAGGGGCAGTCGCAGCTCTTCATCGAGGCTCCTTACCGCAACGACAAGTTGCTGGAGCAGCTCGTGCAGACACTCGCCCCCGAAACGCGGCTGGCCGTGGCGATGGACCTGACCGCCCCCGGTGAGTTCATCCGCATGCGGACCGTCGCCGAGTGGCGCCGGGAACCGCTGCCCGCGATGAACAAGCGCCCGGCGATCTTCGTGATCGGCTGACACGGCGCGGGGCCGCACCGGGGGCTTGGTATGCAATTTGAACAAACAGAGGTGGAAAACAGGAAAAACCATACGATATGAAAAAGAAAAATGCTTATAACGAGGCAGTTGCCGGTGACGAGGGTTTCATTTCGGGAGAGGGTTATCCCTCTTGCGAAGGGGAACCTTGTGCCAATATGGCAGACAAGACGTCCGCCGACGCTGACACGATGGCAGGCGAGGACGGTCCGCTGGATAAACCGGCGGATGTGGTCGATGCCGAGGCACGCGGGGAGCACGCCCGATCCGAGGGCGAATCGGGCGGGGATGCGCTCGCCGCAGCGGTAGCCGAGTGGCAGGACAAGTACCTGCGCCTGCAGGCCGAGTTCGACAACTACCGCAAGCGGACGCTGCGCGAGAAGATGGACCTGGTGCAGTCCGGCGGCCGCGACGTGCTGCTGGCCATGCTGCCCGTGCGCGACGACGTGCAGCGCGCGGTGGCAGCCATGGAGAAGAGCAACGATTTGGAGGCTCTGCGCGACGGGGTGCTGCTGATCGCCAAGAAATTCACGGAAACGCTCCGCCAGAAAGGCGTGACCGAGATCGAGGTCAACGGCAAGGAGTTCGATCCCGACGTGTCGGAGGCCGTTGCGCGCTTCGCCGCCGGCGACGAGCTGAAGGGCCGGGTCGTGGACACCGTGCAGAGCGGTTATATGCTGGGCGACAAGGTGCTGCGGTTTGCAAAAGTTGTTGTAGGAGAGTAAAGCCATGGCAGAGAAAAGGGACTACTACGAAGTGCTGGGCGTCCAGAAGAACGCTAACGCCGACGAAATAAAGAAGGCCTACCGCAAAGCGGCCATCAAGTACCACCCGGACAAGAATCCGGGCGACAAGGAGGCCGAGGAGAAGTTCAAGGAGGCCGCGGAGGCCTACGACGTGCTTTCGAATCCCGACAAGCGCGCGCGTTACGACCAGTTCGGCCACGCCGGCATGAGCGGCGCGGCGGGCGGCGGAGCCGGCGGATTCGGTGGGTTCAGCGCGGGCGGCTTCTCGATGGAGGACATCTTCTCGCAGTTCGGCGACATCTTCGGCGGCCATTTCGGCGGCGGATTCCGCTCGTCGGGCGGCGGAGGGCGTCACGTGAACCGCGGTTCGGACATCCGCATCAAGGTGAAGCTGACCCTGGCGGAGATCGCCCACGGGGTGACCAAGAAGCTCAAGATCAACAAGACCGTCGCCTGCGACCAGTGCGGCGGCACGGGCGCCAAGGACAGCAACGCCTACACGACCTGCTCGACCTGCAACGGTGCGGGTTATGTGACGCGGGTCGAAAACACCTTCTTCGGCCGCATGCAGACGCAGGGCGTCTGCCCCACGTGCGGCGGTACGGGCAAGGTCATCACCTCGCCGTGCGACAAGTGCAAGGGCGAGGGTACGCTGCGCGGTCAGGAGGTCGTGGAGATCCAGATTCCGGCCGGCGTGGGCGAGGGCATGGTCCTCACGGTCACGGGCAAGGGCAATGCGGCGCGCCACGGCGGGGTCAACGGCGACTTGCAGGTGATGATCGAGGAGGAGCGCCACCCCGAGCTGGTGCGCGACGGCAACGATCTGATCCACAACCTCAACATCACCGTCACGACGGCCCTGCTGGGCGGCACGGTCGAGGTTCCGACCGTCGACGGACGCGCCAAGATCAAGATCACGCCCGGCACGCATGCCGGCAAGGTGCTGCGGCTGGGCGGCAAGGGGCTGCCCGACGTGAACGGCTACGGCCGCGGCGACGAACTGGTGGTGGTCGACATCACCATTCCCGCGAAGCTGACGGCCGAGGAGAAGCGGCTGGTGGAACAGCTCGCCGCGCAGCCCGATTTCCAGAAGGCCGAGTCGGTCAAGAACCAGAACATCTTCGAACGGATGAAAAGTTTCTTCCGTTAGACGAATACTAAAACGGCGGAAAATTCGTACCTTTATCGAGGCGGCGAATTTTTCGTTTCACTACGTTCGGGTCGCCCTCCAAGCGACCCGTCGTTCCCGCCGGGGCGGAGTGCAGGATACGGTCACGGACCGTGTGACCGATCCGCCTGTCAGATGATAACTTTAAGATTTACTGCTATGTTAGGCTTTACCCCGTTCAAGCGGCACGCGAACAAGTTCAACTATATTCCGCGCTATTACGACCCTGCCAAGGAGGCCCGCGAGCAGCGCCGTGCCGAGCTGCGCGGCGAGCGTACGGAAGACGGTGCGCGCGAATACCGGCCCGGGCAGTATATCCGCACCCAGCGCGAAGCGCGCAACGCGCGGCGCGAGAGCGAGCAGGACCGGGGCCGCATGCGCATCTGGAAGATGGCTGCGGCGGCCGTGCTGGTGCTGTTGTTCGTCTACCTGCTCTATCCGCGCCTGGCGGCCTTCTTCCTGCGTCCCCGCACCGCACCGGCCCAAATAGAGCAGACCGTGGAGTTCGATCCGTCGGCTCCCATCACGGTGGTTCCGAACGATTACGAGGAGTAGCGCCGATGGCCGACAGAATCAGATTGCTGCCCGAGGTCGTCGCCAACCAGATCGCGGCGGGCGAGGTGGTCAACCGCCCCGCCTCGGTGGTCAAGGAGATGATGGAGAACGCCATCGACGCCGGGGCGCGCAGCGTCAAGGTCAACTTCCGCGACGGCGGCAAGGACCTCATCCAAATCGTCGACGACGGCTGCGGCATGTCGCCTATCGACGCGCGCATGGCCTTCGACCGCCACGCCACCAGTAAAATCTCCTCGGTGGACGACATCTATGCGCTGCAGACCTTCGGGTTCCGCGGCGAGGCGCTCGCGTCGATCGCCGCCGTGGCGCAGGTCGAGCTGCGCACGCGCCAGCAGGGCGACGAGCTGGGAACCGTGACGGAGATCAACGGCGGGCAGTTCGTGGCGCAGAATCCCGTCATGTGCCCCGTGGGGTCGCAGTTCTTCGTGCGCAACCTCTTCTATAACGTCCCCGCGCGCCGTCGTTTCCTGGACAAGAGCACCACTTCGGCCGCGCAGATAAAGACCGAGTTCCAGCGCGTGGCGCTGTGCAACCCGCAGATCGCCTTCGAACTCTTCGCCAACGACGTCCCCCTCTACACGCTTGCGGCGACCACGCTGGCGGGCCGCATCGTCGACGTGGTGGGCCGTCATATCAAGCAAAACCTGTTGGAGGTCGACGCCCAGACCTCGATCGCCTCGCTGGCGGGCTATGTCGGGCGTCCCGCGGCAGCCAAGCGGCGCAATACGGAGCAGTACCTCTTCGTCAACGGCCGCTATTTCAAAAGTCCCTACCTCTCGAGCGCCATTCTGAAAGCGTACGAGAAGCTCATTCCGGAGAGTGCGCAGCCCTCCTATTTCCTCTACCTGACCATCGACCCGGCCCGCATCGACGTGAACGTCCATCCGCAGAAGACCGAGGTGAAGTTCGCCGACGAGGAGGCCGTATGGCAGATCGTCCACGCCGCCGTGCGCGAGACGCTCGCCAAGACCGGCGCCGTGCCGCTGATGGATTTCGACCGCGAGGGGAGCGTGGAGATTCCCCCGCTGACGAAGGGGGCCGTCTACGGCGAACCGCGGGCCATGTCCAACAGCGATTACAACCCTTTCCGCGAGGAGTATATCGACCCGTCGGCCCCCGATCCGAACGTCGATTTCGCGGGCTTCGACGTCCCCTATGCGGGCGATTCGGCCCTGTCGGATGCCGCCGGACCCGCTTGGGGCGGCGGGACGGCTTCGGGCCGGTCCGGTCATGCGTCCGCGTTCGGGAACGGGGCGGACGAGTTCGAGGAGATTCCCTCGGGGTCGGACCCGGGGGCGGGCATTGCGAACTGGGGCGCGCACTGCGGGGAGAGCACGCTGGAGTTCATCCCCTCGCAGGCCGCGGCCGAACAGCAGCGGCTCGGGGTGGAACAGCGTCCCGAATTTTCGGACCCGCTCCCGCTGGCGGGCGGCTACGTGGCGGCGCTTCTGGGCGGACGGCTGGTGGTCGTGGACGTGCGGCGGGCGCGCGAACGCATCCTCTACGAGGATTATCTGCGCATGCTGGGGCACGGCTCCTCGGTGAGCCAGCAGCTGCTCTTTCCCGAGCGGCTGGTGCTTTCGGCCGATGAATACGCCCTGCTGGAGGAGCACGCCGTGGAGTTCGCGGCGCTGGGTTTCGACATCGAGTTCGCGGGCGAAGGCGCGATCGGGGTGCGGGGAACCCCGGCCGACATACCGGCCGACACGATCGACCAGCTGCTCTATGAACTGTTGCAGGCTTTCGCAACGCCGGTGAATCTGGGGGACGTGCGGCGCGAAAAGATCGCCGCCGTGCTGGCGCGGCAGGGGGCCAAATGCTCGCCGGGAATGCTCGCGCGCGAGCAGGCCGAAGCGCTGCTGGGGCAGCTTGCGGCGACCGCCGATTTCAGTTTCTCGCCCTCGGGCAAGGCCATTGTAGCGGAGATTACGCCCGAAGATATTCGCGCCAAGTTGGGATAATCCGCCGAAAAAACGTAAATTTACCGCAAAATTAACTTCGGCCGCGACCCCTCGCGGTGCGGCCGACAGAACCGAACGACAAGATGGTAAACGCTTATTTCCGGACCCCTCCGGTGGTCAAGAATCTGATAATCATTAATCTGCTGGTCTATATGGCCACGGCGCTGCTGCCCGTGGCACGCGAGACGATCATGCACTACTGCGCCCTGCAGGTCGGTCCGGCCATGTTCGGCTTCGAGTTCCGGGCCTATCAGTTCATCACCTACATGTTCCTGCACGCCAACTTCGAGCATATCTTCTTCAATATGTTCGCCCTGTGGATGTTCGGGCGCACGCTCGAATATGAACTCGGCTCGCAGCGCTTTCTGACCTACTACATGATCTGCGGCATCGGCGCGGCGCTCATCCAGGCCGCCATCGCGTGGGGCATGGGCGAGCCGATGGTGCTTGTGGGCGCTTCGGGGGCGGTCATGGGGCTGCTGCTGGCGTTCGGGGTGATCCATCCCAATGCGGTCATCATGCTGCTGATTCCGCCGATCCCGATCAAGGCGAAGTGGTTCGTCATCATCTACGGCGTGATCGAACTCTTCCTCGGCTGGCGCGGGGTGGGCAACGTGGCCCACTTCGCCCACGTGGGCGGCATGTTGTGGGGCCTCGGGCTGCTCTTCTGGTGGCGGCGAAGGGGGATAATCCGTTTTTAGCCCGATGTCCGACTACTACTCCGAATACTCTCGGCGCGAGAAACCGCGGCGCAGCGTGCTGTGGTGGACGGTCGATCTGGTGATGACCGTGCTGACGGCGGCGGTCGCCGCGGCGATGGTCATGACCCTCTTCGTCCCCTATGTCAACCCGGCCCGGATCTGGTTCTTTCCCGTGCTGGGGCTTGCCGCTCCGGCGATCTACGTCGCTACGGTGATTCTGGCTCTCTACTGGATCATCCGTTGGCGCTGGGTGCGGGCGGGGGTGATGCTCCTGCTGGTCGCGGCGGGTTTTTTCAGCGTGTCGCTCTTCTACCGGCCCGAACTGAGGCGGGTTTACGGGGAGGACGCCTACGACCGCTCGGCGTTCAAGGTGATGACCTACAACGTCCGCAGTTTCTACGACAATGCCGGGCAGGCCAGCGTCGATGACGTGCTGCGGCTGATCGGAGAGGTCGATCCCGATATTATCTGCATGCAGGAGTTCAACGCCCGGCTGGCCGAGCGCTGCGACGATTTCGCCCTGCTGGGCGAGAAGTACGAGTCGGCCGTGTTCGGCCGCACCGAAGCGCCCGATTCGGCCTATGCGGCGCCGATGCTCATCCTGAGCAAATACCGCATCCTGCGCTCGGGGACGGTGCTTACGCCCCGCAGCTCGGTGTGGGCCGACGTGCTGGTGGGCGAGGATACGCTCCGCATCTTCAACAACCACCTCCGTTCGACGGCCATCAATGCCTCGGACAACGAATTTATCACCAACCGCCTCTTCCTGACGGATACCGCCCGCGAGGAGCGCGTGCGCAGCATCGTGCGCCGCTACCGGGATAACAGCGTGCTGCGCGCAGCGCAGGTCGACAGCATTGCCCGCGTGATCGAGGCGACCGCGACGCGGCGCATCGTCTGCGGCGATTTCAACGATACGCCCATGTCGTATGTCTACCGCACGATGGCCCGCGGGCTGGAGGATGCTTTCAGCGAGCGCGGCTCGGGCTATTCGCACACGTTCCGTGGCTTCTTCAACACGCTGCGCATCGACTACGTGCTCCGCTCGGAGGGGTTGGAGACCCTTTCGTACGAGGTTCCCGACGTGGACTATTCGGACCACCACCCCGTGGTGGTGCGGCTGCGCAAAACACCGGTCAGTCACTAACCAACATACATTCATTATGATTTTAGATTCCCTGAAGAATGCGGCCCTTTACTACGGCGTAGGTCCGCGCATGAAAAGAGCGTTCGAACTGATCGCTTCGACCGACTGGACGAAGGTGGAGCCGGGTATCCATGAGCTGGAGGGCAAAGACATCTACGTCAACGTCCAGGAACGCGAGCTTAAAACCAAGGAGGCCGCCAAGCTGGAGGTGCACGACGAGTATATCGACATTCAGGTGCTCGTCTCGGGCAAATGCGAGTCGTTCGGCTGGAGCGAGCGCTGCGCGCTTCGTCAGCCGCAGGGCGAGTTCAACAAGGAGAAGGACATCCGCTTCTACGACGACGTGCCGCAGACCTACTATACGCTGCTTCCCGGCCAGTTCACGGTGCTCTTCCCCGAGGACGGCCATGCGCCGATGGTGGGCGAGGGGATGGTGCGCAAGATCATCGTCAAGGTGCGTAAATAACCCTGCGCGCAGGATGTGAAAACGCCCCGGAGCTTCGGCTTCGGGGCGTTTTGTCGTGCGTCGTTGCGGACTATTTGCCGATGGCGCGGTAGAGGAACCCGGCCGCTGCGGCCTCCTCCTTGTCGAATATATTGCGGCCGTCGATGAGCACGTTGCCGCGCATGGCGGCTTGCAGCCGCGTCCAGTCGGGGATGCGGAACTGCTTCCATTCGGTGATCAGCGCGAGCGCGTCGGCCCCAGTCGCCGCGTCGTAGGGCGATTGGGCGTAGTAGATCGCCTTGCCGGCGCAGCGGCGCTGACATTCTGGGATGGCGACCGGGTCGTAGGCGCGGACCTCGGCGCCCGCTTCCAGCAGACGGTCGATAATCACCAGCGCCGGAGCCTCGCGCATGTCGTCGGTCTCGGGCTTGAATGAGAGGCCCCAAAGGGCGACGACCTTGCCCCGCAGGTCGCCCAGCGACTGCTGCAACTTTTCGACCACGACGCTCTTCTGCAGCTCGTTGACCCGTTCGACTGCTTCGACGACCTGCATCGTGTAACCGTGCTCGCGGGCCGTGTGGGCCAGCGCCTTGACGTCCTTCGGAAAGCACGACCCGCCATAACCGCAGCCCGAGTAGAGGAACTTGTTGCCGATGCGGGCGTCCGATCCGATCCCCTTGCGGACCATGTCCACATTCGCCCCCACGCGGTCGCAGAGGTTGGCGATCTCGTTCATGAAAGAGATGCGCGTGGCGAGCATGGCGTTGGCGGCGTATTTGGTCATCTCAGCCGAGGGAATGTCCATGAACAGGACGCGGAAGTTGTTGAGCATAAAAGGACGGTATATCTTAGTCATCAGCTCCTTGGCCCGTTCGCTCTCCACGCCCACCACTACGCGGTCGGGGGACATGAAGTCCTTGATGGCTGCGCCCTCCTTCAGAAATTCGGGGTTCGATGCCACGTCGAACTCTACGTCGCAGCCACGCTTGTCCAGCTCCTCGCGGATCGCGGCCTTGACTTTCTGCGCCGTGCCGACGGGGACGGTGCTCTTTGTGACCAGCACCGTATATTTTTTAATGTGGCGGCCGAATGTTCGGGCCACGTCCAGGACGTATTTCAGATCGGCGGAGCCGTCCTCGTCGGGCGGTGTGCCGACGGCCGAAAAGACCACCTCCACGTCGTCCAGGCAGCTTGTCAGGTCGGTCGTAAAGTGCAGGCGTCCCTCCTCGACGTTGCGTTTGACCAGCTCCTCCAGTCCCGGTTCGTAGATGGGAATGATGCCGTTTTTCAGCGAGTCGATCTTCCGATTATCGGTGTCCACGCAGGTGATCTCCATTCCCATCTCGGCGAAGCAGGTTCCCGATACCAGGCCGACGTAGCCCGTTCCTACGATTGCAATTTTCAGCATGTTCTTCGGTTTCTTGATAGTTTTTTCAAACGGGTCAGGCTCTTTTTGCATCTCCTTACCGCCCGATGCGTTCGGCGATGCGGCGGGCCAGTTCGCGGCAGGGGTCGCACTGCTCTTCGGAGAAGCCCTGCTTCATCTCCACGGGATCGCACACCGCCTCCCACTTAAGCCGCCGGGCGTACTCCTCCAGGCATCGCACGGCCGCTCCGGCCCAGCTGAAGGAGCCGAATGCGGCGAAGTTCCGCTGCGGCACGCAGCGCGAGGCGATCATTTCCAGCAGTTGCGCCACGGGCGGGAAAAGCCCTCCGTTGTAGGTCGGGCCGCCTACGATCATCGTATTGTAGCGGAACACGTCGCGCAGCACCACCGAGGGGTCGGCTGCGGAGAGGTTGTGGACGACGATCTGCCGCACGCCCGCTTCGGCCAGCTCGCGGGCGATGCGCTCGGCCAGCTGCTCCGTATTTCCGTACATCGAGCCGTAGGCGATCACTGCGCCCGGCTCGCCCTCGTAGCGGCTCATCCGGTCGTAGAGGTCGAGTACGCGCGGGATCTCGCGCTGCCAGACGGGCCCGTGCGTCGTGCAGAGCGTCTCGGGAGCCAGCGCGCGGACCTTGGCGAGCGCCTTCTGCACCGGACCGCCATATTTGCCGACGATCGCCGCATAGTAGCGGCGCATCTCGTCCCAGTAACGGTCGGGGTCGGTCTGCGAGTCGGTGATGCCTCCGTCGAGCGCCCCGAACGTACCGAACGCGTCGCCCGTGAAGAGCGTTTTATCCTGGGCGCACCAGGTGACCATCGTCTCGGGCCAGTGGACCATCGGGATCAGGTGGAACGAGAGTATCTTGCCGCCCAAATCGAGCGTGTCGCCCTCCTTGACCTCGATCGTGCCGGCGTCGATGCCGTAGAAGCCCCGCACCATTTCGAGCGTGCGGGCGTTGCCGACGATCCGGATGTCTGGGTAGAGCCTGCGGAGCGCCGTGATCGACGAGGAGTGGTCCGGCTCCATGTGGTTGACGATCAGGTAGTCGATCTTCCGGTCGCCGATCTGGCAGCGGATGTTGTGCTCTAGCCGGCTGCCGAACCCCTCCTCGACGGTGTCGATCAGGGCGATGCGTTCGCCGATGACCAGATAGGCGTTGTAGGAGACGCCGTTGGGCAGCGACCAGAGCGCTTCGAATCGGGTGGTGGTGCGGTCGTTGACGCCGACATAACGAATGCCGGGCCGTATTTCGGTAACGGACATAGGTGCATATGGTTTTGGTACGGGTGCAAATATACGAAAATTTCCGGCGATGCGTCCGGTGCGCGTCCTATTCCATCAACTCGTATGCCGCAGCTTGTAAAAAGTGGGCATGCGCCGCCAAAAACGATGCGCCGCAACCCCTTCGGATTGCGGCGCATGTCGCGTTGAGAGACGGCTTAGAGGAAACGCACCCGCTCTTCCGAGCGGCTCAGTGCGGAGGCCTCGAGTACGCCCGAGGTGATTTCGTCCGGGATCGTCGATTGGACGAATACGGCTACGTCGCCCGCACTCGCCGTGCTGGTCAGCGTCATCTGCGTTCCGTCCGTGTTGAACGAAACCGAATAGGAGTGACCCCACGCGGTGTTGTCGCTGTAATTACCGCTGAGCGTCCCGTTCTGGTAGGAGAAGTTCCCTTTCAGATGGACGTAGGCAGGGGTGTACAGGCGCTGATAAAGCTCGAACGAACCCGCATCGGTGAACGACAGGTAGACGTCGGCGGCCGTGAGCGTGCTCCACGAAACCATGTGCCACTGGCCCACGACGGTTCCGTCGCCCGTTTGGGGCGTGGGCTTGGGTTCGTCATCGGACGAGCTGCAACTGCCCAGTGCGAAAGCTGCGACAAGGCCGATCAATAACAATTTGATATTTTTCATATGCTAAGTCCTTGTTTTATAACCAACCTCCGTTCTGAGCATGATTCGTGCGCACGATGAGTGCGAACTCCTTGGTAATGGGCATGCCGTTCATGCCGTTGCTGTTTCCGTTTCCCGCGAGCAGTTTGATGCGGGCAATTGCGGAACCCGGCTGGGTGCACTTGAGGATGATCTTGTTGGAGAATATGGTCGGATTGGCCGACATGCCGAGCCGGGCCATGTCCTCGGGGGCGATTTCGATTCCGGTAATCTTCATGCCCAAATTGCCGCTGCCCAGATAGGGCTGCAAATCCAGCGTGTACTGCTGGCCTGCGGGAATCGGGAGGCAGGTGATACCGCGCACGTTCATCAGCACCTGATAGGCGTCGATATAACCCGTGCCCATTTGGTTCTTGTGCTTGGACAGGTCGAGGGTGCCCGGGACCCCGGCGGCGATCATGTACTGCTTGGTGCCGGTGCAGTAAGGGTTGATATCGTTGACCGACGTCAGCAGCAGGGCGATGAACTGATCGCGGGTGAAAGTCTTGCCCGTCTGCAGCGCATACGAGAGGCCGAGGGCCGCTACGCCCGAAACGTGCGGGCAGGCCATCGACGTACCCTGCATCCAGCCGTATCTCCCGTTGAGGATGGTAGAGAGCACTTGCGAGGTGTCCTTGCCGCTTTCGAGGTAAGACTGGTAGGCGTCGCCCCCGGGGGCTGCGATGTTGCAGCCGGGACCGTAGTTGGTATAGTATGCCGGCGTGTAGTCGCACGACATGGAGGTGACGGAGATATAGTCGCGGTAAGCGCCGGGGTAGCCCGAAACGTTGGCCAGGTCGTTGCCGGCTGCGAAAATGGGAATTCCGCCGCTCACGGCCGGACAGTTCTGCTTGGACATGAAGTAGTCGACGGCCTGCTTTTCAGCGCTGGCCCCTGCTGCATACTGCGAGTCGGAGGCGACAGCGCCTGCCGGGTAGCCGAAACTGCACTGGATGATCGCAGCTCCGTTGTCGGCAGCGTACTTGATCGCCTTGGCCGTGATGGCGGACGAACCGCCCTTGTCGTTGTGGAAAATCTGGCACGACATGATCTTCACGCCGTCGTTGTTGCCCGAGCCGCCTGCGATTCCGCAGACACCCACGCCGTTGTTGTTCACGGCAGCGACCGTTCCGGCCACATGCGTGCCGTGGGAGGGATCTTCACCGCTCGTACTGATCGTCAGCGGGGTGTTGTCGACGAAGTTATAGCCGTATTTGTCCCCGGTATATCCGGTTTGGCCTTCGCGCGGATTGACCCACATGTTGGCAGCCAGATCGGGGTGGTCCCACTGCACGCAGTCGTCCACCACGGCGACAATGACGCGCGGATCGCCCGTGCAGAGCTGCCAAGCCTCGGCGCAGTTGACGTCGGCGCCCGCCTTCACCTTGGAATAGACAGCCTTGTCGCCCGTATTGATGTAGTGCCACTGTTTGCTCAGGTTCGGATCGTTGAACACGGCGGCACGGGTTTGTGCGGGAACTGCGGTCTCGACGAGAGGGATGGCCTTGCCGACGTTGGCCTTCTTCATCTGCTGGTTGAACTGCACCCTGTTCACTTCGGCGATTCGGGCCATGTTGCGGGCGGCCTCCGTCAGATCGACGTCGTCGTTGAACTCGACGACATACCAGCGGTGCAGCCCGGCGGCGCGCGTACGCTCCTCATTGTCCGGGTCGATCGGGAAGAGGCGCTGCAACGCCTTCACCCCGATCTTTTCGAGTACGGCGTCGAAATCGCCGATGCCCGAACGGGTGGCGATGCCGCCCGAGCGGGTGGCCTGCATGACCGACGATTCGACGTTGGCGGAAGCTCCTTCGCCGAAATAGACCAGCAGTTCGCCCTTGACGGCGTTCTCGGCCGAGAAGATCAGCTTGGAGGCGATCGCGTCGTCCGTCCCCGGTCCGGCAGCCTCTTCGGTCGCGTCCTTCACGCACGAAACCAGCGCGAGCGCAGCTGCCAGAAGCAACAGGCTCCATAAAGTTTTTGTCCTTTTCATCATATTAAAATCCTGCTTTTACCGATCGAGACCGGTGGTTGGTTTCATTGGACCACAGAACCCGACACAGTTGTCGAACTGTGCCGGGTCGTGTGGAGTTTCATCCAAAAGTTATTCCAAGGCTCAGAAAATTATGCTTTTCTTGAGAGAACGTGTGCCGGTTTTGGGCAGCGGTTCGCATTTGGCCGTCCGTACGTTCAGCGTGCGGAAACCGTTGGGGAGCGAAACGCTGACCCCGGCAGCCGTACGGAAACGGGTGTCGCGCAGAGCGGCGGGTATGCGTACGCTGCTGAACGGAATGTTCACGCGCTGTATTTTCGCCGTTACCGCACTCTTCTCCGCCGTGTAGGGCGTGATGGGCGTATCGGTCGGATAGAAGCCGCCATATCCCAGCGTTTGCTTGGTATCGGCATCGACGACCGGAATCTGTAACTGGCAGTTGAGCTTCGAGAGCTGCTTCGTGCTGCCATCCACGCTCATTACGAGCGGATCGTCACCCTTGCTGTCGTCGGTTGCAAACGAGTAGAATCCGTATACCTGGGTCTTAGCCGAATCCCAGTATCCGAATATACCGCCGAAGAGATTGCCATCCTGTTCCTCGCCTACCAGCGTGCCGTCCAGCGTCAGCGTCAGGGCCTGCGGATCGTAGACCGCATTCCACGAGGAACCGTCGTCGATTCCGATGTTCTTCACATAGAAGGCCGTTTCGCTGTCAGCCGTGGGAATCACGTCGAAGACGTTGGTGAATGTGGTTTGCGCATTGGCTACATACGTCATCGTGTATTTGCCGATGACCAGTTCGCCCGAATAAGGCACTTGGGCGGTGGATGCCGAATTGGATACGACCAGTGCGGATTTGCCGTACATGTTTTTAGCCTCGAGCACGCACGTGTAGGGCGTGGCCGGATCGAGATTCAGGAATATGGTTCCGTAGTATCCGTTCTTTTTGTAGCTCTCCATCTGGGACGCGGAAAGGTCTCTTCCGTACTGATCCATCACATCCTGGAGGGTAAGCCCGTCAACCTCTCCGGCTTGGACCGCGTCGATCAGTTCGGTGGTGTTGAAGTAGTACCTCATGGAAACCAGGTCCGTTCCCTGCATCGAGCAGGCCAGCGACTTGTGTTCGGGATACTCTTCTACCAACGAGGGGTTGAACTCGCTGACAGGCATCACTTCGACCGTAGCGTCGCAATCGGGAGCTTCGGAACCGCCCATGCCCGGGAAGTAGAACGATACGGCTGCAACCTCGGAGGCCACCCGTTCGCCCGCCTTGTCTTTCGGCAGCGCGACCACGGTATAGACTCCGGTAACATCGAGTGCGGCTTCGACGGAGATCGCCTTCGATCCGGCCGTGAAACCCTCGACTTCGAGGATGTTTTCAGCCGTGCCCTTTGCGATCTGCTCGGCTATTTCATCGGCTTTAGCGGTTACGTCGCCCGATGCGAGGACGAAGCTGATCCCCGAAACGTCGTCGCCGTAGCTGAAATCGATCACGGCGCTCGTTTCACTCTCGGGGCTTACTTTCATACCGCCGTATGCGGCAGCGAGCGAGTAGTCGACCTCTTCGGCGCCGGGGAACATGATACGGAACGTACCGTCGGCGTTGACATCGAAGTTCCGGTCCAGACCGACCAGTTGGGCGGTGAGACCCTTCTTCGGGAAGGTGATGATTCCGTTAACCAGCGTGCCGGGAGCCTGTGAGGCGAACATGAATTCACCGTATCCATTGCTATTTTCGGTGATACCTGTCCACTGTTTGGCCACGGTCACGTTCTGCGGATTGGTGCAGTCGAAGACAATGTTGCTCGGCGTGTAGCTGAACTGACCCGAAAGGTCGGCCTGCGAGGCTTCGAAGAATTCGGTCATGTAGGGCCAGCCGAACATCTCTTCGACCATGTAGACACCGTCCTTCGACTTGTGCTTGTGGATGGTCACCTCGATCTCGACCTTGGCGCCGGTGAAAATGTCGCCCAGATAGCCGTCGCGGAATTTGCCGGTTCCCATCTCCTCCCACGGCCACGGGGTGACCGTAATGGCGAGGGTGCGGTTGCCGTAGGGCGTCGTGTTGTTTTCGTCGTTGAGCAGGAACGCCAGCGGATAGCTGGTCCCGTCTTCCAGGCTTTTCCGGTCGAACGTGATCCGAAGCTCGGCTTCGGCCTGTCCGGCGGCGAAAGATACCGACGAGGGGATGGTGAACAGGCCCGACTCGTCTTCTGCGAGGACGGTCATGCTGAACGCAGCCTCCGTGGCGATGCGCCGTACCGGAATCGAGATAGAGGTAACGTCGTCGCTGATGCTGTAATCGGTGGTTATGCTCTCGGGGAAGTAGACCTGTTCGCCGCTAACGCTTTCCGGTTCGGGGTCCGAATCGCTGCATGCCGTGAAAAACCCTGCGGCGATGGCGACAGTCATCAAAATGAATATCTTCAAAAAACTTTTCATAGGTAGCTGCGGTTTTTATTTGACAGACTTGTACGTGAAGGTCGGGTTGGGGTTGTTCTTGCCCAACAGCGCCTTGTTCTGCTGTACGGCGGTGAGCGGAATGACGCAGTTCCACCACGGGGCGCGGCCGTCCGTAGTGAGCTGAGCCATCGTCGGAGCGTTCGTGCCGTTGTCGCCGTTGCGCATGCTCATATTCAGACGTTTCAGGTCGTAGAGAACGATGCCTTCGCCCCAGAATTCGATCCGCTTCTGGAAGATGATCTCGTCGATCAAATCGTTGGCAGCGGGAACCGTGTAGTTGGGGGCGCGGTTGGCCATGAAGGTTTGCAGCATCGCTTTGCCGGAGGCCTGGTCGTAGTGCGCCGTTGCTTCGGCTTCGATAAGATACATCTCCTCGACGCGCATCAGCGGAATGCTCGTCACGTTGGCCGTGGAATAGTTGTTCTTCTCGCCTCCGTTCGTATGGAACTTGAACGAAGCGAAGGCGGCGATCGGCGTGAATTCCTCTTCGGTCAGGCTCGTATAGGGCTGAATGGCCGCGTAGGAACGGTCCGGCCCGATGAAGTTCTTCTTGCGGAAATCGCCCGTCGAGATGCGGTTGTAGCTGAATACCGAGATGCCCGGCTGCGCGCCGTATCCGTAGCCGTAGATCGCTTCGGGCGACATGTGTGCAGTGAACGACAGCAGGTTGTTCAGCACGGTGTCCGATGTCTGGATCATTGCCCACATCCACGATGCGTTGACGGTGTTGAAGCCGGTCTTGGGATCGAGCCACTGGGCTTCGGTCATGATCGAGCAGCCCGAAGCGTCGATGGCCTTGCGGGCATACTCCGCAGCCAGTTTGTAAGCCGCATTGCCCGTGGGAACGTTGGCATACGATTCGTCGAAACCGCCCAGCCAGAGGTAGGTGCGTGCCTTCAGACCGTAGACCACGGCCAGCGAGGGCAGGCTCTTGGTCGGGGGCGTGTAGTTGGCCATCAAGGTTTCGGCAGCGTTGAGATCTTCCAGAATGAAGGTGAACATCTCCTCGCGCGGAACGCGCGGATTGTTCTCGAGTTCATCCATCGTTTCGCCGCCCCGTACGATCGGAACGGTCAGCCCCTTGACGGCTTCCAGCTCGGTCGCGTACTCGGGTTTTAGCGGGGCCTTGGCGGGCAGCGGATCGTACAGGCGGGCCAGATCGAGGTAGCAGAGCGCACGGAACGCCTTGGCCACACCGACGATCTGCTCCTTGCCGCCGGTCTCCGCCAGGTCGATGACTTCGTTGGCGGTGTAGATGAACTGGTAATAGTTCAGGTAGAAGAACTCGGCTCCGATACCGGTGGCTGCCAGTCCGGTCGAGTTGCCGGGATAGAGATAGGGCTGCCAGCGGTCGTAGTACTGGTTGCCGCCGGGCAGATTGCCGCTGACGGGGAATATCTCGCCTGCAAGGCGGTCGGTCGCCCCGAAGATGCCCGGATAGCCGAAGTCGAAGTGCTCGCCGATGCCCACATAATTGGTAATGAGGATCGTCGGCATCGAAGAGACCAGACCGTCCATGGCGAACGGCGAATCGGCTGCCTGCTCGGTGGTGACATATCCACCCTCGGGGAAGGTCTCCTTGATGCAGCCCGACAGAAGTACGGAGGAGCCGAGGAGGACCGTTGCGAGTTTGATTATCTTATTCATTTCCATAGTATTCATTGGTTATCAATTAGAACGTAACAGTGATGCCGCCCGAGAAGGTGCGAATCGGTGCATAGTAGTACGGGTTGGTGATACCGTTGATGCCCTGACGCGGGTCGAGACCCTTGCGCTTGGACCAGTACCACACGTTGTCGCAGGCGAGGTAGATACGCAGGCTCTCGACGAGGAACTTGCGCGTAATGTGCTTGGGCAGCGTATAGCCGAGCGTGATGTTCTGAATGTTCAGGAACGATGCGTCGGTGAGGAAGCGGTCCGAAAGTCCATTCTGATAGGAGTCGTTGTAGGCGAAACGCGGAATGTTCGAATCCGAGTTTTCGGGAGTCCATGAGTTCAGCAGGTCGCGGTGGAAGTTCGTACCGGTCGACGTTCCCGAGGGCGACGCCATGTAGTACATATAACCGTAGTCGATGACCTGTCCGCCGATCTGGTAGGTGAAATTCACGCTCAGGTCGACGCCGTAGAAGCGCAGCGACGTGCCGAAACCGCCGTAAACGCTGGGCAGAGCGTCGCCGTGCATCTCACGTCCGTTCTGCGAGGCGGTCGAATAGTCGTCGGTGGTGATGCGCTCTTTCTCGCCGGTTTCCTCGTTGATCGTCTTGTAAGTGTACCAGAGCGATTTTCCGGTCTTGGGATCTACGCCGGCATAGGTCGGGAGGTAGAACGAGAAGACCGATTCGCCCTCGGTGAGGAACTTGCTGCCCGACTGGCGGCCGTCGTACTGTCCGTCTGCCGTGGTGTTGTTCTTATACTGCTCGGGCAGTTTGACCAGCTTGTTCTTGTAGTGGGTCATATTGAGGTTGAAGCTCCATTCGAGGTTCTTCTTGCGGATCAGATCGGCGTTCAGCTCGATCTCGACACCGCGGTTGACCATGTCGCCGACGTTGGTGAAGATCGAAGTGTAACCCGACTCGAGCGGCGTGGCCAGCTCGAAGAGCATGTCGGTGGTCTTTCGGTTGAAGAAATCCACGTTACCCGTCAGGCGGTTGTTCCAGAAGCCGAATTCGACGCCCACGTTGAGGTTCGAGTTGGTCTCCCACGTAATGTCGGGATTTCCCTTCACGGCCAGTACGCTCGTTACGCCGGTTCCGGTGCTTTCGATCGAACGGTAGTCGGTGTAGCGATAGTAGGAATCGGTGGTGGAACCGAGGTTGTCGTTACCCTGCGAACCGTAGGAGAGCTTGACTTTGAGCATGTCGACCCACGAAGCATTGAACCAGTTCTCGCGGTTGATGATCCAGGCTGCGCCCACCGACCAGAAGTTACCCCAGCGATGGTCGGGGTGGAAGCGCGACGAAGCGTCGCGGCGGTAGGAACCCGAGAAGAAGTACTTGCCGTCGTAGTCGTACATTCCGCGGAAGAAATAACCCTCGTTGTTGTATTCGAGAATCGAAGAACCCGATTTTGCAGAGTCGTTGACCGCACCGGAAAGCTCGTTGTTGTCCGGCGAGAACATCATGGTCTTGTTCGCATAGAGGCTGTAAGTCTTACGGTTGTAATTCTCGTGGCCGACGAGCAGATCGATGTTGTGATGCTCGGCAAAGGTGTTGTTGTAGGTGAGCAGCTGCTGCAGGTTGTAAGCGATTTCACGCTGGTGACTCTTTTGGATGGCTCCGCCCGACTCGGCGAACTGTCCGTAGAAGGGATTCATCACCTCCGTGGCGCGGGTTTCGTCGAGCGTCACGCTGCCGTTAACGGTCAGTTTGAGACCCTTATAAAGCTCGATGTCGGCGAATCCGTTGGCCGAGAAAGCGTTGCCCTCGTTGATATACTTGTTCAACTGAAGATCCTGCAAATCGTTGCTCTTTCCTCCGTTCGAACGCAGAGCACCGCCGTTGCGGCCGTCGCCCGTATCGTACATCTTCATGCCGTACTTGTCGACCATGATGTTGCCGTTGCCGTCGCGGATATAAACCGGATAGATCGGCGCCATCTGCATCGCCGTGGCGAATGCGTTTCCGCCGTCGGCGTTACCCTCGCCCTGCGAGTTGCCGTCGTCGTTGGTTTTGTTGCCGTTGTTCCAGACAAAATGGGTGTAGGACATGTTACCGCCCACCTTCAGCCACTTCTTGGCCTGGTAGTCGGCACGCAGACGGGCCGTGTAGCGCTCGTTGCTCGAACCGTCAACGATACCCGTGTTGTCCAGATAACCGAGCGATGCGTAGAAGTTGGCCCGGTCGGTCGCACCTGCGACGCTCACGTTATACTCCTGACGGAACGAGGTGCTCTTGTAGATCTCGTCGAGCCAGTTGTCGGGCTGCAGGTAGTACTCCTGACCGTTGTACGAAACCTTGCGACCCTCCTTTGCCAGCGGGTTGAGCCGGCCGTTCTCACCGATCAGGTTCTGTCCTTCGGGAACGGTGAAGACGTTGTAGCCCAGACCGCCCGCGTCGTTCGAGGTGAGCAGCTGGTTGGCGGCCATGTTCGCCGAAAGCGCATCGTAGCCCTGCTCCATCGTGTAGTAGTTGTACAGCGACTTGTAGTGCGTCTCGTAATACTCGCCCGCATTGTCCACGATGTCGTAGTTCTGCAGCGCGCGGGTGTTGATACCCCACTTGCCGTCGAACGTCACGGTAGCCTCGCCGGCCTTCGCCCGCTTGGTCGTAACCATGATGACGCCGTTGGCGCCGCGAGCACCGTACAGGGCGTTCGAAGCGGCGTCCTTCAAGACGCTGATCGACTCGATGTCGGTCGAGTTGATGTTGTTGATGTCGCCTTCGTAGGGCACGCCGTCAACCACCCACAGCGGGTCGTTCTTGGCATTCATCGAACCATAGCCGCGCACATAGATCTTCTGACCCGAACCGGGACGGCCCGTTGCCGACGAGAACTGCACACCGGCGATCTTGCCGACCAGTGCATCCTCTACGTTCGAAGACTGCGTCTTGATCAGTTCGTCCGACTTGATAACCTTCGCGGCGCCCGTGAAAGCCTCCTTCTTGGCCGTACCGAACGCCACGACGATCACGTCGTCGATCGCCTGGGTATCTTCTTTGAGCGAGACGTCCACCCGGGTCTTGCCCGCCACGGCGACCGTCTGGGTCACATAGCCGATGAACGAAACGGTCAGCGAACCGTTGCGCGGCGCCGAGATGGTAAAGCTGCCGTCCGCATTCGTGGTCGTGCCGACGTGTGTACCATCGACCATCACCGTTGCTCCCGCAAC
>NZ_DBFWLF010000012.1:0-6826 GCF_048465635.1 Alistipes sp. | reverse complement strand
AACAGTTGCCGCAGCCAAATGGCACATGGTTTTTTGCAGTCATTCGATGCCTCTTTAGAGGTACACTCGGCAGGAACGAACCCCGCCCGGCAAGTGAATCCGACGGCGGTTGCTGTTATGCAAGAAGTGAGAATAGATATATCCGGGCATAAACCTAAAGGAGTGGAACGGTATCTCAATGAGGAATGGGATTATGTCATTACGGTATGCGGAGGAGCGAATGAGGGCTGTCCGATGTTTAACGGTAGTGTGAAGCATCGGTTGCATCTTGGATTTGATGATCCCTCCGAAGTAACGGGGACACCGGATTTTGTTCTGGAAGAGTTTCGCCGTGTGCGCGATGAGATCAAAAAGGGATTTGCAGAGTTTTACGTTACGGAAATTCTTAAACGGGAGTTGCCGAAATGCTCCTGCGGAGGAAAGTGTTAAACAGTATTGTATGGAAAAGAAAGAAGGAATTGGTTTTTTTGAGCGTTACCTGACTTTGTGGGTTGCGCTATGTATTCTTGCAGGGATCGCCGTTGGGCAATGGCTGCCTGCCGTTCCTGTAACGCTTGGCAAGCTGGAATATGCGAATGTGTCGATTCCGGTAGCGATTCTGATCTGGCTTATGATTTATCCGATGATGCTGAAAGTGGATTTTCAGAGTGTGAAGAATGTCGGACGGCGACCGAAAGGTATTTTGATAACAGGAGTAACGAATTGGCTGATAAAGCCTTTTACAATGTTCGGTATCGCATGGTTGTTTTTCTTCGTGATTTTCAAAAATCTGATTCCTGCGGATTTGGCTGATCAGTATCTTGCCGGAGCCGTATTACTTGGGGCGGCTCCCTGCACGGCAATGGTGTTTGTATGGAGTTATCTTACGAAAGGGGACGCGGCTTATACGCTGGTACAGGTCGCGGTGAACGATCTGATTATTCTTGTGGCGTTTGCGCCTATTGTGGCGTTCTTGCTCGGTGTGGGCGGGGTGTCGATTCCGTGGGATACGTTGTTGCTTTCGGTGGTGCTGTTTGTAGTCATTCCTTTAGGTGCGGGTGTCATTACCCGTTTGTGGGTAGTGAAGCGTAAAGGTATCGACTATTTCAATAATGTGTTTGTAAAGAAGTTCGACAACCTGACGGTTGGCGGCTTGTTACTGACACTTATCATTCTCTTTTCGTTTCAGGGTGAAACGATTCTCCGTAATCCGCTTCATATCCTGTTGATCGCTGTGCCGCTCGTCCTGCAAACGGTATTGATTTTCTTTGTGGCTTATGGCTGGGCAAAATGGTGGCGGCTCCCGCATGATGTGGCTGCACCTGCGGGAATGATCGGAGCCAGCAATTTTTTCGAGTTAGCTGTTGCTGTTGCAATCTCGCTGTTCGGCTTACAGTCCGGTGCAGCTTTGGCAACGGTGGTCGGTGTGTTAGTGGAGGTTCCGGTGATGCTGATGTTGGTGAGGATCGCTAACAATACACGTCGGTATTTTAAGCAAACCTAATGACGAATTATGAAAAAATACAGATGTTATATTCCTGTCGTCCTGATTTTGTTGCTGTTTTGTTCTTTGCTTTTCTTCCGGGGCAATCTGATCCGATATGCGTCCCGGAATATGAAGGCAGGAATGGAAACGACTGAAAAGAATACAGTTGAAAGTACCCTATCAGAGCAATATGATTATAGTAAGAATGAGAAAAGCTATGATTATACATTTCTCGAATTTGGCTCGGTTGGTTGTCATTCCTGCCGCCAAATGGAATATGTCATGGAAGAAATCAAACAAGAATACAGCAATTGGGTAAACGTCGTGTTTGTAAATGTCAGCCGAAAGGAAAATAGGGAATTGGTTGATTATTTCGGAATTGTGACGATACCTGCACAGGTTTTGCTCGATAAGCATGGGAAAGAATATTTCAGGCATAACGGGTATTTGTCGGCGGATGATTTATCTAATCATTTTAAGTAAAGGATAATACCCTGCCTTGTTTAACGGTTTTTATCGAAAGATTTGAATGATTTGGATTTAAGATTTGGCCGTTTACATGATTCATCGTATATTTGCGATGAATTAAAAACAGAGATAGTATGGCATTTAGTAAGGCAGGTGATTTTGAGGAAAAGGATGTATTGGTAGCCCGTTTTGCCAAAGCATTAAGTCATCCGGCGCGTGTGGCAATTTTGCGGATGCTTGCCAAACAAACAGCTTGTTATTGCGGTGATCTGGTACAGGAATTACCTATTGCACAAGCTACGGTTTCGCAGCATTTGAAAGAGTTGAAAGATGCCGGGCTGATTGAGGGAGAAATCACTCCTCCCAAAGTCCGGTATTGTATCAACAGAGCGAATTACGATTTGGCAAGATCGTATTTTGATGATTTGTTTATTTGAATTTTTTTTATTTACATACATCGTATATATACGATATACAATAACAAAAGAAAGAAAAAATGAGTGATACAAAAACAATTTGGTCGGTTATTGCCGGTCTTTTATCTTCGGTGTTTGCGTTTTTAGGTATAGTGAGTTGCTGCGGTATGCCTATTCTTGCAGGAGTATTGGCTGCATTGGGCATCGGAGCCTCGCAGTTGAGTTTCTTTGTCGAATTTCGGGGGTGGTTTATTGCATTTGCAATTATATCGCTTCTGTTCGGCTTTTATCAAGTTTATTTAAAGAGGTCGTGCAGTTGTTGTGAGGAAAATGCTTCTGATAAGAGTTTGAAGAAACAGGCAAGAGCAAGAGGTTTTCAAAAAATGTTTTTGTGGGTTGGTGCTGTAATTATCCTTGTTCTTCTTTTGGTGGGTAACCGTGCGAAGCAGCCGACAAATGAAGACAGTTGTTGTCCGGCACAGCAAGAAGCGGTATTGCCTGCTGCGGAGGGTTGCTGCGGATCGGTTGTTTCGGAAAAGGCAGAGAGTTGTTGCGCAACGGCTAATGAGATGCCTGCGCAAGAATTGGAAAATAATTGTTGTGAAAGTAATTGTAATTAAATTGGTATGAATACGTTAATTGAAACTTTAGAGTATTTTGTATTTATCACGGTTGAGCTGATAGCACTCTTTATGCTGATCAGTGCTGCGGTTGAGATTATCCTGATGTATATTCCGGAAGAGAAGATACGGAAGAAGCTATCCGGTGCAGGCATTTTCGGTAATGTGATTGCAGCGGGATTCGGTGCTTTGACACCTTTCTGTGCCTGTTCTACTATTCCGATGACGGTAGGATTTCTAAATGCGGGAGTGCCTTTCGGTTCTACGATGTCGTTTCTGATTGCTTCGCCGTTACTAAACCCGATTATTATCGGTATGCTGGGGGCTATGGTGGGAGTAAAAGCTATGATCATCTATTTTGTGATGGCTTTTCTTTGCTCGGTGGTTTTCGGTTATGTGCTGGAAAAGATCGGAGCGCAAAAGTATGTGAAGAATGTGCGCCTGAAAAGCAGTTCTTTGTGTTGTTCTGGTGAACAATTGGATAAGAGGTCATTGCCTTTTGCCCGAAAGCTGAAACTTGCTTTTCAGAGTGCATGGGGAAGTTTGCGGCCTATCATGGTTTATTTGCTTATCGGCGTTGCTCTCGGAGCGGGTATTTACGGTTATATGCCGCAGGATTTTGTGATGAAAATTGCCGGGCCGGATAATCCGTTTGCCGTTCCGGTAGCCGCTATATTGGGGGTTCCGCTTTATATACGGGCAGAAACAGCAATTCCGATCGGTGTGGCCCTGATGGGGAAAGGAATGAGCATCGGAGCCGTGATTGCTTTGGTTATCGGCGGCGCAGGAATGGCGATACCGGAGATGTCCATGCTGGCAAGTATATTCAAGAAGAAACTTGTGGCTATGATTGTGGCCGTGATATTTATTACAGCCGTGGTTTCCGGTTATTTGTTTAATGTTTTATTATAATTTACAATTTTATGGAAGAGAAAAAAGAAAAGAAAGGTTTTTGGGCATCGTTGTTCTCGCCTAAAACATGCAGTTGTTCGTGTGGAAACTCTATTATTGAGGAATTTGAGGAGGCGAATCAACTTTCTCCGGAAAAGATGGGTGAAGACGAGAGTAAAACAAAAAATGAATCCAACAAGGATAATGAATCATCTTGTGGATGTTGCTAACGAATTAATCGGGAGTAGTATAATACATCACTTAAGATGAATAAAAGTTCTTTATACTCAATAAGATTAAAAATAGTAATGGGCTATTGTCTGCTCATTACTGTTTTTTTATTTGTGCTACTCCGCATTTATAAAGAGAATAATAATCTGATTGAGCTGGATAAAGAAACAAGAGAAATATCCGAACAACGTCGTCAAACTGAACAGATTGTTATCCGGTTATTAGATTTATCGTTTCAGGGCGAACAATTAGTTGGTTGGCGGAAAAAGGATGTAGAGGAATATCGCAACAAACGGGATTCAGTAGCAAATTTGCTCAAAGCATTACGGCTGCGACTGAACGCTCCCCAACAATGTAACCGGATTGACAGCGTCCTATATCTGCTAAAAGCTAAAGAAGAACATTTGATAGCTATCCTACAAGATATACGAGAGTTACGCGAAGGCTATGATGTTGTTCAAAACCGTATTCCTGATGTTATCCGCAAAGCGAAATATCAGAGCGAAGACCTTTCCGGACGCCTGCAAGAGAATATAGAGAAAGGACGTAAACAAATAAGTGGCATTAAGGGTTTATTCCGCAATAAGAAAAAATTACGCGAACAGACCGAGCAGGAGAATGAAACGATTCTACGAAATGTCCAAAAACGTCAGGCTGGAACCCTGTATAGTATGGCGGGCGAAATAGCCCAAACACATACTGCTAAAACGATGCTGCTACTCTCCCATGTCGATAGTCTTACCATCCGAAACGCCTATCTGAACCAACAGATCAATCGCTTGCTTACGGATTTCGGTATGGCAGACCGTGGTATCCGGGAAAAGATAATAGAACGGGAATTGTTCGGGCGTAAACGAGCGGTTATGACTGTTTCGGTATTAAGTATTGTCGCCCTATTGCTCGCTATTGTATTTTATATATTGCTTCACAGGGATATTCAAGAAAGACATCGTAATCGCATTCGTCTGGAGAAAAGCAATAAACGAAATGAAGAATTACTCGCCAGTCGCAAGAACATGATGCTTACGGTGAGCCATGATCTGCGTGCGCCACTCGCGGCAATCAACGGTTATGCAGAATTGCTGCCCAACGAACGGAGAAAGGAAAATCGACAACGTTATAGCGAAGCAATCCTGCAATCCTCCCACAGAATGTTATCGCTGCTGAATACATTGCTGCATTATGACCGTTTAGAAATGGGTAAGGAACAAGCAGAGAATACGCCGTTTCGTTTGAAAAGTCTCGCCGATGCGCTGGCTGCGGAATACGCTCCGCTGGCAGCTAAAAAACAATTGGAACTTACTACCCGCTACGACGGAGAGGATGTAATCGTGGCAGGTGATCGGGGACGGATTCTGCAAATCGCAGGTAATCTTCTGTCCAACGCCTTAAAATTCACCCGCACGGGGTATATCCGCCTGCTTCTGGAGTATCGAAGTAGTGAATTACTCCTCCGCGTGGAGGATACAGGAACCGGGATGACGGAGGAACAAACAAAACGTATTTTCGGCCCTTTTGAGCGGCTTGGCAATGCCGAAACGGAGGAGGGTTTCGGTTTGGGGCTTTCGATCACGCTGGCATTGGTCGAACTGTTGAAAGGACGATTAGAAGTTCAAAGCCACCCCGGAACGGGAACGACGTTCACCGTGCGCCTGCCGCTTCCGGTGTACGATGAAGAAAGCCTGCACCCGCAACCGACCGAACCGGACGCCCTGCCCGCCGACCTGCGTGTGGTTGTAGTGGATAACGACGCCGTACTGCTGGCCATGACGGTGGAGATGTTCTCGCGTTGTCAGATTCATGCCGAGGGTTGTCGCAGCGCACGGGAATTGATGGAGTGCCTGCGCACGCAACGGTACGATATGGTGCTGACCGATATTATGATGCCCGACGTAAATGGATTCGGGTTGCTGGAGTTGTTGCGCACGTCCAATATTGCGGCGGGGAAAATGATTCCCGTTGTGGCTATGACCGCCCGTGCGGAGCGCAACACCAAAGAGTTTCTTCGTGCCGGATTTGCAGGATGCCTTTATAAACCGTTTTCCCGTGCAGAATTGTTCGCCACCGTGCGGCAATGTATCGTGAAGCGGATGGAAGAGCCGCTTTACATAGCGGAGTTCAGCGGGTTATTTTCCGGAGAACGGAACGATGGGGAAATGCTCGCTTTGGTAATGCAGGAAACCGGAAAAAGTATGGCAGCTCTTGCCGACGCATTGGATCGGGAAGATCGTGAAAGCATAGCCGCCCTTACACACCAGCTTTTGCCATTGTGGGAGGTGTTACGGATAGATGCGCCCTTGCAAGACCTCCGTAAAGCGTTATCCGTTTCCGACAGTATGGACGAAGCGGTTCGCAATGCTGTTAGTAAAGTTCTTGACACAGGAAAGCGTCTGACCGAACAGGCACAGCGCAGAAAGGAGGGCTATGGGTAAGATTCTGATCATTGAAGACGACCTCGTTCTTTGCCGGGTGCTACGGAATTGGCTGGAGCGAAAACGGATGCGGGTGGAATGCGTTTGCTCGGTAGCCCAAGCACGTAAAACGATAGCCGCCACGGACGCCGACATCATCCTCTCGGATATGCGTCTGCCCGACGGTGACGGTATCGGAATATTAGAATGGATGAATGAAAACCGCTACCGCATTCCGTTTGTCATCATGACGCAGCACGCCGAAGTCTTGTCTGCCGTGCGAGCCATGAAGCTGGGCGCGGAAGATTATCTGCCCAAACCATT
>NZ_DBFWLF010000011.1:0-106970 GCF_048465635.1 Alistipes sp. | reverse complement strand
ACCCGTGCGCCGGTCGCCACCAAAGTATTGCTACTTCGTGCTGCCCCTCGACTTGCATGTGTTAAGCCTGCCGCTAGCGTTCATCCTGAGCCAGGATCAAACTCTCCATTGTATAAAATAATGTATTGTTAGAGTCCTGACTATTCGTTTTCCTTGAAAGGAAATTGACAGATAAATACTACATTTCTTATTCTCTCAAATATAACCAGTAATTCAAAGAACCTTGTTGAAAAAATTCGCATTTTGTGGTGCGAAAGGACTGCAAAGATAATTCATCTTTTTCAATCCTGCAAATCTTTTTTCAAGAACTTTGCGTTTTCGGAAAAAATCGTGTTCACAAAAGGCTTTAAGCTCCTTTATTGTAAACTTCCACACTTCGTAAGAACAACCGTTTTTCTCAAACGCGGATGCAAAGGTAGCGACTTTTTCGGAACCTGCAAATATTTCCGCATCTTTTTTTGCCGAATCCGCTATTTTTTGCACAAAACGCACCCTCACCTATATATATTATACGCATGGCCTAAAAAAATCGCGGCCCACCCTCAGGAAGAGCCGCGATCCGAATCGCAGAGAGGACGTCGGCGGCTTGCGCGAACCGCACACCCGTCGGGCAAGGATCAGAGCCAGCCGCCGTTTTCAGCCATGCCCTCGCGCGAAACGAGGGCGAACTCGCGCGTCACGGTTATGTCGCCCGCACGGGCCTTGACCGTCACCATCGCCAAACCCGCTTTGGTACAGGTAAGCGTGAGCTTCGTCCCGTTAAAGGCCGGCAGCGACGTAAGGCCGACGTTCGAAAGATCGCTCGACGTGGCCGAGTTCATGGCGACTTTGCTGTTCGCACCGCCGAAATAGTCCGCGAAATCCACCGTGGTCGCCACGCCCTTCTTCACATAAATCGCAGGCGTGCCTTTGATATTGAGCAACAGTTTGAGTGCGTCGACGCAGCCACCGCCCATCTTATTTTTGTAGTTGGACATTTGCAGCGTGATCCGCTTGTTGTTATAGTCGTAAGAGTACTTCGTTCCGGAGAAATACTGGTCGATTCCATAGACGGAGCTGAGCAGCAGCGACGTATATTCATCGGCCGTGAACTTTTTCCCGATCTGTCTGGCATAGGCCAAGCCGAGAGCAGCCACGCCCGAAACGTGGGGGCAGGCCATCGAAGTTCCCTGCATATAACCGTAGCCGTAAGAGGCGCTCGTCTTGCGCCCATCCTGGTAACTGATCGAATTGTCGCAGAGGATGGTGCTGAGAACCCCGGCACTATTCCCCAAAGACTGGTCGCCGCCCGGAGCGGTGATGTCCACCCACGAACCGTAGTCGGTGTAGTAGGCCGGCAGGAATCCCCAGTCCATCGAGCCAACGGCGATGACCGGCGCATAGGCGGAGGGATACATCTTGGCGTCCTGCCAGACGTCTCCGTCGTTGCCCGCGGCAAAAATCACCAGCCCGCCCTCGATCGGAGAGGCCGGATCTTCCGTCCCGGCATAGCGGACAAAAGTGTTGATGGCCGTTTTCAGAGCGTTTACATTGCTGTATCCATAGTTCCACTCCGCTTCGAGATCGCTCGGCGTCGTATCTTCGTCGAGACCCCAGCCCCAACTGTTCTGGGCGATCACGGCCCCGTGCTTCAAGGCGTATTCGAAAGCCTTCGAATCGGCGTAACTCTGGTCGACATTCTTCGAACTGTATCCCATGATCTGACACGACATGAGCTTGACTCCGTTCCCGTTCCGGCCGCCGGCAATGCCACCTACCCCGATCCCGTTGTTGTTCACTGCGGCGATCACGCCGGCTACGTGCGAACCGTGGTCGGCATATTCGTAACCGTAGTTCGGATCATAGTCGTAGGACTTCCAGTCCAGATCGGCCGACTGGTTCCAGAAATTATACCCGTGCAGGCCGTTCTTGGACGGATTGTCCGTGTTGACCCACATATTGTCTTTCAGATCGGGGTGCTCCGTATAGATCGGTTCGTCGATCACGGCGACGATCACGCCAGAATTGCCCGTGCAGAGGCTCCACGCGTCGGTCAGGTTGATGTCCGCACCGGCTTTGGACTTGGACCCGGTCCCCGGATTGTCGTAATGCCATTGCTGGCTGAGGTAGGGGTCGTTCATCGCGGCGGAGGCCCGGGTGGCCACGTTGTGCGCCGGATCGTTCTCGACGAAATAGGGGCGCACGGGACCTTCCCGCATCACGCGGCGGTATTTGGGGTTGATCGGGAACTGGATGGCCTCGATTTCGGGATGCACGGCAAGCTCGCGCCCCACCTTGGCTACGTCCACCGCAGGATCGAAATAGACCGTATACCAGAGGTTGATCCCCGTCGTCGCATATCGCTCCTCCCAGACTGGGTCGTAGGCCCACAGGCGCTCGAAGCGCGTCGCACCCACGCCGTCCAGCACGGCGTCGATCCCCCCGATTCCCGATCGGGTCGCAACCCCTTCGGAACGGGTCTGCCCGGCCAAAACCGCAGCGGCTGCCTCTGGGGTGAGTTTGATGGCGAGCGTGCCCGGAGCCGCTATCGAGGGATTTCCGACCAGACGTGCTCCCTCCGCGGCGGAATCGTCGCCGGAAGAATCGATCGGGTCTTTCGTACAGGCGAACGACGCGAGCAGGCAAAGTGCGAGTAAAAATCGTTTCATATTTTTATCCGTTAGATTCTTCAAAGATAGGATTTTTTTTCGAAACCCGTTCGTTCCGCCGGGACAATTTTATAACACGCCCGTTCCGGAACCGAATTTTTTACTATTTTTGCCGCAGATTAATCCCGGTTAAATGAAATACAAGCATATAACGCTGCTCGTGCTGATCCTGCTCGTGGCCGACCAGGCGCTCAAAATATGGGTCAAGACCCACATGACCCTCGACGAGTCGATCGTCGTCTTCGCCGACTGGTTCCAGCTGCGCTTCATCGAGAACAACGGCGCGGCGTTCGGCATGCACATCTACACGCCCGGCGGCTTCGACTGGGGCAAGTTGCTGCTGGGGGTGTTCCGCATCGCCATGGTGGCCGGTCTGATCTGGCTAATCCGCAACCTGCACCGCAACAGGAAGACGCCCAAAGGGGTGTTCGTCGGGCTGGCGCTCATCATGGCCGGCGCGCTGGGAAACATTCTCGACAGCGCTTTTTACGGGCTGATTTTCTCGCAGTCGACTCCGTTGGCGGTCGCCCAGTTCGGCGGCCACTACGCCGGATTCATGATGGGTAAAGTGGTGGACATGTTCTACTTTCCGCTCTTCCAGTGGAACGGCGTGCCGCACTTCTTGCGCTTTCTGGTCGACAGCAACAACTACTTCTTCGGAGCGATCTTCAACCTGGCCGACGCCTACATCTCCGTAGCGGTAGTCTATCTGCTTGTTTTCCAATATAAATACTTCTCGAAATAGATTTTTTTCGAAAAAATAGTTGGCGAATGCGAAAAAAGTGTTACTTTTGCACACCGCAATTCCGAAATGCCCAGGTGGCGGAATAGGTAGACGCGCACGTTTCAGGTGCGTGTGCCGCAAGGCGTGCAGGTTCGATTCCTGTCCTGGGCACTGAGGAACCCCGTTGAACGCAAGTTCAGCGGGGTTTTGCTTTTTCCGTGACCGAACGATCGCAGCCGCCGTTTTGCGGCGGACTGTTCGCGGCCGACCCGTCCGTCCTACCGCTTCCGGCGCAGGGTCTTGCGCCTGCGCACCGACCAGCCGAAGTGGCCAATGGCTTCGCCCAGGGCGAAATATTCGCCGTGGGAATAGACGATCGGGCAGGCGCGCTCCAGGCAGAAGCGCCCGGTGGCGGGGTCGATCAGCGCGGCGTCGACCTGCACGTTGACCACTTCCGCCAGAAACAGATCGTGGGAACCGAGCGGGATGACCTGCTTCACGCGGCACTCGATGTTCACGGGCGATTCCGCAACGATCGGCGCCGCGACCCGTTCGGCCGGAAGCGGCGTAAGGCCCGCCTCGCGGAACTTGTCGCAGTCGCGGCCCGAGCGAACCCCGCACCAGTCGGTCGCGCGGGCCAGCTCGCGCGTGGTGAGGTTGATGACGAACTCGCCCGTGCGACGGATAATTGCGTAGGAATGCCGCTCAGGGCGGATAGAGACGTAGCACATGGGAGGCGCGGTGCAGACCGTCCCCGTCCACGCCACCGTCAGCAGGTTGTACTCCTCTTCGGTCGCGCCGCAGCTGACCAGCACCGCGGGCAGCGGATAGAGGAGCGTCCCCGGTTTCCAGCTCTCTTTGAGCGAATGATCGTTATTCATACCACAAAGGTAGCTTTTTTCCGGAAATTCGGCTCGCTCGGGGATTGCTTTGGCTTCGCCGTAGATACTCCGTCTCGGCAGAACCAAACTGCGTTTGCTTCTGCGCTCGACTTTCCGTCACTTTGGCTCCGCCTTAGATACTCCGTCTCGGCAGAACCGAACTGCGTTTACTTCTGCGCTCGACTTTCCGTCACTTTGGCTTCGCCTTAGATACTCCGTCTCGGCAGAACCAAACTGCGTTTGCTTCTGCGCTCGACTTTCCGTATCTTTGTTCCATGCTTTCCCGCTTCATCGCATACCTCGAAGCCGAGCGACGCTACTCGCCGCTGACCGTCCGCAACTACCGCCGCGACGTGGAGCGGTTTCTGGCGTGGCGCGGCACGGACGACGCCCGGTTCGACCCTGCCAGCGTCACCACGGAGGAGATCCGCACCTGGATCATCCACCGGATGGAGTGCGACAAGGTCACCCCCGCTTCGATGAACCGCGAGCTGTCGTCGCTCAGAACCCTCTTCCGCTGGCTGCTGCAGACAGGAGCGCTCCGGAAGGACATCATGCTGCCGATCCGCTCGCTGCGCACGTCGCGCCGCCTGCCGGCGTTCGTCCCCGAGATGCGGATGACCGGGATCGTGGACGAGTGCGAAACGGAGAGCCTCGATTTCGAGACGGAGCGCAACGCACTGATGATCCTGCTGTTATACACCTGCGGGCTGCGGCTGGCCGAACTGATCGCCATCGACCGCACGGACTTTGCGGCCGACTTCACGGCGCTGCGCGTCCGGGGCAAGGGCGACAAGGTGCGTCAGGTTCCGGTCATGGAGTTCGTGCGCGAAAAAATTATCCGTTACCTCGACCTAATTGACAGGCAAAATATTTGCAATTCCCCGGAAAAAGCTCTATTTTTAACAGAGCAAGGAGCGCGCATCTCCCGGACCGCGGTCTACCGCACGGTGCTCCGACTGTTGGACCGCTCCGGGGTAAAAGGCAAGAAAAGCCCCCACGTGCTGCGGCACACGTTCGCCACGCACCTCTTGAACGGCGGCGCCGACATGCGGGAGATTCAGGAGCTGCTGGGACACGCCTCGCTGCGCTCCACGCAGATTTATACGCACAACAGTATCACCCACCTGAGGGAGATATACGCGAAAGCCCATCCCCGCGGAAAGGGAGGGAAGTAACTACCTAAAAAAGTTAGGCTATGAACGTACAGATTCAATCCGTGAAATTCGATGCCGACATCCGGCTGATCGAATTCGTGAATGCCAAGATGGCCAAGTTGGACCGTATTGCGGAGCGCGCGACCGGAGCCGAAGTCATTCTGCGGCTCGACAAGGACCACGAAAAGGGGAACAAGATAGCGACCATTACGCTCCACATGCCGGGCGAGGACCTGGTAGCGTGCCACCAGTCGAAGGCGTTCGAGGAGTCGGTCGACGAGGCCATCGACGCGCTGAAGCGCCAGATCGACAAGTTCAAGGCCAAAACGGAAAAGTAACCCCATTCATGGGAGACGAAAAACACCCCGGAACTCCCGTGAAGAGTTCCGGGGTGTTTCATGGTAAGTTTGCGGGAAGGTGCTACCATTCGCCGTCCGCATCCGACTGCAGGGACGATCCGTGCAGCGGAACGAAACGGCCGGAGAGAAGACCGGCCCCGCTCCGCGACCGCATGGAGCCGTACGGCGCGCAACGAACGAAAGCCCCCTACGACACCCCGGGCGTCTCTGCCCCGCATCGGACCGCAAAACGAAACAGCCCGTAGAGCCACCCCGCATCGGGCCGCAGGACGACGCAGCCCGAGGAGCCGCCGCTCGGCTTTACTACCAGCGCACGGGTTCGTTCAGGATCACCCCGTCCGCCGCATCCTCCGCCGTGAACGTACCGCCCCGGTACTGCACGCAGAGCATCACCAGCGGTCGGTCGCCGTTGTTGCGCACGGAGCGCTTCCCCGCCGGAGCCACCCGGACCACGCTCCCCTCCCCGATCGGAAACACCTTTCCGTCGACCTGGAACTCCCCCTTGCCGGCAAGGAAGAAGTAGAGCTCCTCATGGTTTTTGTGCGTATGGAGGAATCCGGTCTCCGTACCCGGCCGGAAGAGCTGGAAGGAGAATTCGCCGCCCGTGGCCCCCACGGCCGCGCCGCCGAACACCTTGCCGGGAATCTTCACGTCGGGACCCAACTCCAGCAGGTAGTCGCCCAGTTCATCCAGTTTACCCACACTCACCGCCGAGAAATTCTCCGCCGCGGCCACTTTTTCGATCCGTTTCATCGCATGACTGATTTTGAGGTTTCGCAGAGCCGACACCATCATCGCACCGCTCCTGCGCAGCACAAATATACGTCACGGAAAGCTGAAATGCAAGCGCTTACCTTTTGGCCACATAGTAACCTTGCGCTCGCTTTTGCTGGCGGCGAGCGCTTTGCGGCGGCGAAAAAATTCAAATTATTTTGCGTAACTTTGTCCGAACAGATACGCTCCCAAACACTCAGTCGCATGCAGCAAGAAACGCATCCCTCGATCCTCGAAACCTGTCCGATCCGCAACGTCATCGCCCGTCTGGGCAACAAGTGGTCCCTGTTGGTGATCCACATCCTCGCCGAACACGGCGTGATGCGTTACGGCCAGCTCGGCCGCGAAATCCCCGACATCTCCTCGCGCGTCCTGTCTGGGACGCTCCGCACGCTGGAAGCCGACGGACTGGTTGCGCGCAAGGTCTATCCGGTCGTCCCGCCGCGGGTCGAATACCGCCTGACGGAGACCGGGCGCTCGCTCGTGCCGCTGATCGACTCGCTGACCGCCTGGGCGCAGAACCACATGCAGACCATCCTCAGCCACCGCCGGGAGTTCGAACGACGGTCGAAATAACGCCCCCGCCGGTCGGCCTTACGCCTCGGACGCCGACGCAGGGAGGGTGACCGTGAAGCGCGAACCCCGTCCGGGCCGCGAGGCGACGTCGATGCGGCCGCCCATCCCCTCGACGATGGTTTTGCAGACCGAAAGCCCCAGTCCGGCCCCCTGCTTGAATGCGTCGATCTTGTAGAAGCGGTCGAAAATCCGCTCCCGCTCGTCCCGGGGGATACCCAGCCCGGTATCGGCCACGAACAGCCGGACAGCGCCGCTGCGCGCATCGCGGCTGCACCCCAGCTCGATATGCCCCTTGCGGGTGAACTTGACGGCGTTGCCCACCAGGTTCTCCATCACCTGCCGCAACCGGATGTCGTCGGTCTCGGCCCGCAGGTCGCCCTTCGGAAGGCGCAGGCGGATCTGCACCCCTTCGGGCATCCGCTCCGCGAATTTGTCGTAAATATCCCGCAGAAGCCGGTTCATCGAGTGGGAGCCGACGCAGTAATTCATCGAACCGGACTCCATGCGCGACAGGTCCAGTATGTCGGTGACCAGCGTAATCAGGTAGTCGCAGTTGCGGCTGATGAGCGCCGAATACTCGCGCACCTCCTCGTCGCGGGGGTCTACCTCGCCCCCGATCAGCAGGTTCGAGAAGCCCACGATGGCGTTCAGCGGCGTGCGGATTTCGTGGCTCATGTTGGCCAGAAAAGCCGATTTGAGCCGTTCGCTCTCCTGCGCCTTGTCGCGCGCCAGGCGCAGGGTCTCCTCGGTGGTCTTGTGCTCCTGAATGCTCTGACACACCCCCACCACACGGTAGGGCGACCCGTCCTCGGTTCGGCCGAGGTACATCGACTGCTCGGAGAACCACTCCCACGTGCCGTCCCCACGCAGCAGCCGGTAGGAAAAGGTGTCCTGAACCTCCTGGCTGGTAAGCTGCACACGAAGCGCTTCGGCCAGCATCTCCCGCTCGTCGGGGTGCACGCGGGCGAAGAACTGCTCCTGCGTAATCGTGCCGTCCCCGGCCGGAATACCCAGGTAGGAGAACCAGTGCGCATCGATGAGCATCCGGTCCTGATCCAGATCGTAAAACCACGGAAAAATCTTGGTCCGCGCCAGCACCATGCTCAGGATGCGTTCGCGCGTGATCTCGTCCATGATGTTGCGGAACGAGAGCAACCTGCGGCCGCATTCGAGCCGCGTGATGCAGCCGCTGACGAAGAACTGCGCGTTGGACGCAAGGCAGCGCATGATCGTACCGGCAGGCAGTTTGACCTGCGCATTTTCCGGCTCCTCCAGCGCCCGAAGCAGTCCGGGCAGCAGGTCGTCCCCGTTGCAGAAAACCGACAGTAGGTCGGCGATCCCGACTCCCGCCGGATCGTCCGCGACGCGCAGATCCTGCCGGGCCAGCGTATTGGTCCGGTAAATTATCCCGTCGCAGTCGAAGAAGATCGCGCCGGTCTGCATGGCCTCCAGCATCAGGTCGGAGTAGTAGCCCGCCCCCGGGCAACGGCACGCACCTTTCCGGTCGGACGGATCGGGATTCACGCAGTTCGGGTCGTTTGCTGCTCGCATGGATGGATCGAATGCTGATTACGTTTTCTTGCAAAGGTAATCCTTAATCCTGCGAAAAGAGCCGGACGGGCTATTATTGCCTGCTGATAAGGAAATCGGGTCCGATTTTTGGGGATAGAAATGGCTACTTTTGCCCGCGTAGAATCCGCCCCGATGAGCAACCGCCCGGAAATAGCCGCAGCAGCGCACGGATGGCCCTGCGACGCCGAATTTCGCATTTCGGACGACCCGGCCGCCTTTCCCGTGACGCCCTGTCCGACCTACCTGAAAACCGGGATCGGCGGCGTCTGCCGGTCGGGGCACATCACCATCCAGGTGCTCGAAACCCGGTTCCGCATCACGCCGGGCATGATCGTCACCCTGCTGCCCTGGCAGCTGGCCTCGGTGCGGGAGGTGAGCGACGATTTCCGCATCACCTACTTTACCCTCTCGCAGCCTTTTTTCATGGATATTCTGAGCGGACTGTGGCGGCTGCGGCCCGGCTTCTTCTTCTACATGAGCCGCCACATCGCCTCGGAGCCGGACGAGCGGAACATCGACCGCTTCCTCGCCTACTGCGACCTGCTGACCCATTGGTACGGCCAGGCCTCGCCGACCTGCCGCCGGGAGACACTCGTCCAGTTCCTGAGGATCTACTACTGGACCGTCTTCATGGTCTACATCGACGATCCGCTGGCACAGAAGACGCGCTATTCGCACAAGGAAGAGCTGGCCTTCCGGTTCATCCAGCACATCGTCGAGGAGCATTCGCCCGACCGCGACGTGGCCTTCTACGCCCGGAAGCTCGGCATCTCCCCCAAATCGCTCACCAACCTGGTCCGCAGCCTGAGCGGACAGTCGGCCCGCGACTGGATCGTCTACTATACGCTCATCGAGATCAAGTCGCTGCTGCGCGACTCCGCACTGGACATCAAGTCAATCGCCGCACGCACCCGGTTTCCCGACCCCGCGACCATGAGCCGCTTTTTCCGCCGCTACACCGGCATGTCTCCCTCCGAATACCGGGAAAGTTTCTTCTTCTGACCGCTCCGGCGCGCACTTTCCGCGGTACTCTCCCCGATCCGCCCCTGCCGGGCGGCGCTTCGCCGTGCGCGTTGGCGCAGGATTTGATGGTTTCTCCCAAAAAACGAGAGACTATGCCAGCAAAAAGCGAAAAACAGCGCAGGCTGATGGGCGCGGCCCTGGCCTACAAACGGGGTGAGAACAAACACCCCAGCGACGAGATCAAACACGTCGCGGAGAGCATGACCGAAAGCGAACTGGCCGAGATGGCCAAGAAGCCCCGCTCCGAAAAGAAGAGCAAATAGCATCTCTGCACGATTCGAAAGGGCGCTCCGTGGTATTAGACGATGCCGCGGAGCGCCCTTTTTGCGCGGTATCGGCGCCCTTTCCGCATTTTTTCACAAATTTTTTAGACCGCTCGGCCCCCGGTGCGTCTTTAAGAGTGAAGACGTGCAAAAGATGAGACGACACCACCCCGCCGAACGAATACCCCGCGAGGAAGCGCCCGAAGAGATCCGGCGTCTCTGGGAGCGGATCGCCGCCCCTGCAGGAACCCGCGCGCGCATCGAAGCGCGCACGATGCGGAAGATCGCGGCCGGACGGCGCCTGACGCTGCGTCCCGTGCTGCAGTACGCCGCCATGATCGTGCTGGCGCTGATCGCTGCCGGATCGCTCTACCGGGCATCGCACCCCGCTCTTTCGGATGCGTCCGCAAGGGTGAGCATCCGCACCCCGTCGGGTGCCCGCACCAACCTTACGCTTCCCGACGGAACCGAGGTTTGGCTCAACGCCGGCAGCGAACTGAGCTACCCGACCGATTTCGACCGGCAGCACCGCACGGTGCAGCTCTCGGGCGAAGCCTATTTTGAGGTGACCGAAGACCGACATTCGCCCTTCCGGGTGAAGGCGGCGAATTTCGAGGTGACGGTACTCGGGACCCGGTTCAACGTCCACTCCTATGCCGACGAAGCGATCGCCCGCGTCACCCTGGTCGAAGGCTCCGTGCAGCTCCGGTCGGGTGAGGCCGAGGCGCTGCTCCGTCCCGGCGAGCGCGCCGTACTCGACCGCAGCACGGCGGGGAGCCGCTTCGAAATCAGCTCCTGCCCCGACACGGAGAGCGAGCTTGCATGGCGCTCGGGCCGCCTCATCTTCCGTTCGGAGCCTTTCCGCGCGATCGCCCGCCGCATGGAGCGCCGCTACGGCGTTACGATCGAGATCGCGGACACCCGCCTTTCGGAAGAGCGCCTGACCGGCGAATTTGACAGCGAGTCGCTCACCGAAGCGCTGCAACGCCTGCAAACCATCCTGCACTATACCTACCGGATCGAGAACGACCGCGTCACGATCCGGCGATGAAGCGAACCTTAAACCCCGTGCCTATGAAGTAACCCCGCCCGAACGAACAAAAATCGGGAAATGCGCGAACATTTCCCGAGCGTAGATTGTTCAAAAAACACCTCAGGTCAAGCTCCGGATGCAGGTCTGCATCCGAGGAAGCATTTGTTGCACAATCATTTCACAAAACTATGAAAAAATCTCGGGATAATACCGTTTTTCACCCGAAAAAACGGATCATTTCCCTATTATTGACGCTATTCGTACTCTTCACGCCGCGCATAGCCTCCGCAGACGACGCAGCGCCTGCAGGGCGGGTGCAAATTAAAGTACGTCATGCGACCCTCCAGGTCGTGCTGGACGAGATCGCCCGGCAGAGCGGCTGCAAATTCTTCTACAAGGACCGCCTCATCGAGGCCCGGCGCGACATCACGCTTACGGCGTCGGGCACGCTCGCGCAGGTGATGACCGCGCTGGCTGCCAAGGCCGGTTTCCGCTACGAAATTACCGACAATGGTCTTGTCATTCTCACCGAAGCGCCCAAGCCGGCTCCCGCACCGTCGGGGCACAGCGTCACGGGCTGCGTCCGGAATGACGCGGGCGAGCCGATCGCCGGCTGCATGGTCCGCATCGAGGGAACCGTACGCGGAACCACCACCCTCTCGGACGGCACTTACGTGCTGGCCGACGTGCCGAAAGAGGCCGTGCTGCGCTTCTCGTTCCTCGGACTGGAGGATCACACCGAGGCGGTCGGAGGCCGGAACAGCATCGACGCGGTGATGCGCGAAGCGGCGCTCGGGCTGGACGAAGTGGTGGTGATCGGCTACGGCGTGTCGAAGAAGAGCGACCTGACAGGTTCGGTCGCCTCGCTGCGCCCCGACGTGCTGGAGAACAATACCTCCTACAACCTCGAACAGGCGCTCAAGGGGCGCGTGGCCGGCGTGCGCGTCGTAACCAATTCGAGCAGCCCCGGCAGCCGCGTGGAGATCAACATCCGCGGCGGCAACTCGATGATCGCCAGCAACTCGCCGCTCTACGTGGTCGACGGCTTCGCGCTCACGGGCGGCATCGACTTCCTCAACCCGGCCGACATCGCGTCGATCGACATTCTCAAGGACGCCTCCGCCACGGCCATCTACGGTTCGCGCGGAGCCAACGGCGTGGTGCTCATCACGACCAAGCAGGGGGAGAAAGGGGGCGAAATGACCGTTTCGCTCAACACCATGTACGGGGTTCAGACCGAGGCCAAACGCTACAAGATGCTCGATGCGCAGCAATACGCCGAGGTGGCCAACGAGTGGCTCCGCAACGACGGGAAGCTGCCCTACTTCGACCTGGACATCGTCCGCAATCCCGGAACGGACTGGCAGGACCTGATCTTCCGCACCGCCGCCGTGCAGGACCACACGGTCAGCTTCTCGGGTTCGACGCCCAAGATGCGCTACATGGTCTCGGGCAACTACTTCGCGCAGGAGGGCATCCTGCGCGGCACGGGCGTCCAGCGCGGCTCGGCACGCGTCAACCTCGACAGCGAGATCAAGAGCTGGCTCAACCTAAGCTTCAACACCTACCTCTCGCGCCGGCAGAAGGATATTCAGAACGTCGACAACGGCGCGCTGGGCAACAACCTCTTCTCGGGGGCGATGGCCGCAGCGCCCACCCTCACCCCCTACGACGAGAACGGGCAGATCAACCAGATTCACACGCGCTACGCCTTCACCTCGCCCGACATCACCAACCCGCTGATCTTCCTGCAAAACAAGAACACGACGCAGCGCAACTCGGTGCTGGGCAACCTGGCGCTCGAATTCAGGCTGCTGCCAGGGCTGAGCCTCAAAAGCTCCTTCGGACTGGAATACGAGAACTACCTGAACGAGCAGTACACCCCGATCATCTACGAAAACGACTTCGGCAGCGCCTCCGAAGAGTCCTACTCGCGCACCTCGTTCCTCAACGAAAACACGCTCCACTTCACGCACACCTTCCACGACGACCACACGATCGGCTTCGTGGCGGGCTTCACCTACCAGAACAGCCGCGACCGCCGGCACACGATCTCCGTGAGCAAGTTCACGGGCAACATTACCGAGAACTACAACCTGGGCAGCGCCGAGAACGTCGATCCGCCCAGTTCGGCGTACAGCGACTGGGTGCTGGCGTCGTTCCTCGGGCGCATCAACTACTCGTTCCGCAGCCGCTATCTGGTGACGCTGAGCTTCCGTGCCGACGGTTCGTCGCGCTTCGGCGAGGACAACAAGTGGGGCTTCTTCCCCTCGGGCGCGCTGGCGTGGCGAATCTCCGAGGAGCCTTTCATGCGCGACCAGCAGACGGTCGACAACCTTAAACTGCGTCTGAGCTACGGACTGACGGGCAACACGGCGCTGGCTCCCTACCAGACGCTCGACCGCCTCTCGTCGGTGCGCTACATCTACGGCGACCACAAGGACGCGGTGGGTTACGCCTCCTCGGCGATCGCCAACAAGAGCCTCAAATGGGAGACGACCGCACAGTTCGACCTCGGGCTGGACGTTTCGTTGTGGCGCAACCGCCTCTCGCTGACGCTGGACTACTACCGCAAGCACACCTACGACCTGCTGGCCTCGTCGCCCCTGCCCTGGTCAACGGGCCACCGCACCACGCTCAAGAACGTAGGCGAGATTCAGAACAACGGCGTCGAGTTCAGCCTCTGGGCCGAACCCGTCCGCACGCAGAAAGTGCGCTGGAGCATCGGCGGCAACATCTCGCACAACGAGAACAAGGTGCTCAAACTGGCCAACCACAGCGACATCATCGGCGGCAGCGCCCTCTTTTCGGCCACCAACATCGCCCGCGAGGGCGAGCCGCTCGGGGTCTTCTACGGATATATCGAGGAGGGATTGGACCCGGCCGGATTCATCCGCTACAAGGATGTCAACGAGGACGGCGTGCTCAACCCCTCGGACCGGGTGATCCTCGGCAGCCCCTATCCCGACTTCGTCTACGGGATCACGAGCGACCTAAGCTACCGCAACTTCACGCTCAACCTCTTTTTCGAAGGCTCCTACGGCAACGAGGTCTACTGGGAGACGGCCGGTTCGCACCTCAACTCCTTCCAGAAGGGAACCAATCAGTTCGCCGACCTCTACGGAAAGTATTGGACCCGGGAGAATCCCGATCCGGACGCCAAATACCCCAAACTGTCGAAGGACACCAACTTCAACTCCTCCGACCGCTTCGTCAAAGACGGCAGCTACTTCCGCCTCAAACAGCTGACCCTGACCTACACGCTGCCCACCAAAAAACTCGGCATGCGCTGGTTCAAGGGGGCCGCGATCTACTTCACGGCCACCAACCTCTTCACCGTCACGGACTATCCCGGTCTGGACCCCGATGTCAACACGCGCGGCAGCGACAGCGACGTTATTTCGAGCCGCCTGATGATCGGCATCGACGGAAGCGCCTATCCCCTTTCGCGCACCTACACGGCCGGTCTGCGCCTCCAATTTTAGCCGTACCTAAAACGCTTTACGATGAAACGAATCATTCCCTGCGCGCTTCTTCTGACGGCCTCGCTGCTCGCCTCGTGCGAAGGGTGGCTCACGGAAACGCCGCGCAATATCGTCACCAAGAACAACTACTACCGCACCGAAGCCGACGCCCAGGCGGCCATCACGGGCGCATACAGCGCCATCGGCTCCGACTACTTCGGCATCACCTACTACCTGATGGAGGAGCTGCACGCCGATTACCTCACCGGCCGCGGCACGCAGGCTCCCATCTCTTCGGTCGACATGCTGCTCAACCAGATGAGCATCGACCGCTGCGGCCAGTGCTGGGAGAGCTTCTACAAGTGCATCAACCGCTCGAACGCCGTGCTGGACAACGTGACGCCCATGGACATCTCCGACGCCCTGAAACGGCGCATCCTCGCCGAGGCCCGCTTCCTGCGCGCCATGTCCTACTTCAACCTCGTCCGGGCTTGGGGAGACGTGCCGCTCCGCCTGCACGAGATCGTCGACGAGAGCACGCTGGCGGCTCCGCGCGCGCCTGTCGCCGAAGTCTGCCGGCAGATCGAGGAGGACCTGCTCATCGCCGAGAACGACCTGCCGGACGACGTAGGCCGCAACACGGGCCAGGCGAGCCGGTGGGCGGCCAAGATGCTCTACGCCCAGCTGCTGCTCGCCCAGGAGCGGTGGGGCGAGTGCGCCGACAAGTGCTTGCAGATCATCGCCGCAAACAAGTTCGCCCTGGTCCCGGTGGAGGTCGAATCGGACTTCTACAACCTCTACAACGACGATTCGAGCGTCGAGGACATCTTCTCCATCCACCACTCCATCACCAAGCGCGCCGAGATCACCTTCTACCTCCATGCGCCCGCCACACCGCCCTACAATTACAGCGGATCGGAGGGGGTTTACGCCTGGCTGCCTAACACCAAGGGCGCTTCGATCATTGGCGACAGCTGGGACGACCGCGATCTGCGCAAGTCGTTCAACCTCTACAAGCAATACCAGAACGAGCAGGGCGAGTGGGTCGACAATACGGTCAATCCGGTGCTCTTCAAGAAGTTCATCACTACCAAGGAGGGCACGGCGATCAACACCGTTCCCGTCTACCGCTATGCCGAGGCGCTGCTGATGTATGCCGAAGCGGCCTGCATGGCGGAAGGCTCCCCCTCGCCGCAGGCGCTCGAGCGGCTCAACCAGGTCCGGCGGCGCGCCTACGGCTACCCCGCCGCGGCTCCCAGTAAGATCGACTGCCCCGCAGGCATGTCCTTCGCGGAGTTCCGCGACGTCGTCCTGCGGGAGCGCGCCTACGAATTTCTGCTCGAACGCCGCCGCTGGTGGGACCTCAAGCGCACCGGCAAGATCAAGGAGGCGTTCGCCGCCATCGGCAAGAACTACATCGACGAGCGGCTCCTGTGGCCGATTCCCCTCGCCGAAATCCAGAACAATCCGATGATCGACTACAAAGACCAGAATCCGGGTTACTAACCTCAGACATCCGATGAACATGAAACGACTGCTATTTCCCGTGCTCCTCGCATCGGCGCTGCTCGCAACCCGCTGCGCCGACGACAAGGACGATATGCCCAGCTGCCCGATCGCCAAAGCCGATGCGCTCGGCGCGCGGGGCGGCTACCTGCGCGCCGAAATCCGGCTGCGCCTCTCCGACCCCCTGACCCGGCGGGTCGCCCTCTACTGGTTCCCCTCGAATACCGATACGGTGTGGATCGACACCCCGACCGTCGACCCCGACGCCGAGCTGAGCGTCGCCATCGGCGAAGGCACTTCCTACCCGATCGACGAGGGGAACTACCGCCTCAAGGCCGTTTCGTTCGGCGCGGGGCAGGAGCGCTCCGAAATCTGCTTCGTCCGGATGAACGTCTACGGCGACAACTACATCCAACAGCTTGCCAACCGCCCGGCCGAGGTGGTGACCGAAGGCACGTCGGCCATGACCGTCGCCTTCGGCGATCCGGTCGACGAGCGGGAGGTGGGCATCGAAATTGCCTACACCGACAACGAGGGCGTGGCGCAGGTACGCACTTTCGCCAACGACGAACTCGCGGAGCCGGTGCGCATCGAAGCCGACCTGCTCGAACTGGCCACGTACCGTTCGGTCTACCTCCCCGAGCCGGAGGCGCTCGACCGCCTGAAGGCAGCGCCTCACAAGATCGCGGGCTACGCCAACGTCAACGTCGCGCAGGGCAAGAAGGCGACGTGCAGCGACTGGTTCATGAGCTTCACCGCCGACAAGGCTGTGGACGGGATCGACCTGGTCGACGCCTCGCGCTGGGTCAACAACGTCGCCGCGGGCGAACACTGGCTGCAGATCGACCTGGGCGAGGTCTGCGCGATCAACTCCTACCAGCTCTCCATGGGAACCAACGGAGCCAATGTCGGAACCAAGACGCCGGCCTACGAATTTCAGGCCGAGGTCGGGGGCGAATGGGTGACGCTCGACGCCCAGGCCGATGCACTCGACGCCCTGCACAAATGCTCCTTCCCGCAATCCGTCGCAACCTCTAAAGTCCGTCTCTACATCCCCGACGGCAACTGGACGGACAAACTGCGGCTTTATGAAATCCAGGTTTTCGCACTAATCTGACCAATGCCATGAAACACCAATCATACCTCGCATGCGTCCTTCTGCTGGTCGCCGGCATCGCATGCTGCGCCTGTGAAAAGGAGGCGGACAACGACGGCATCCGCAAGGGAGACTACCTTTTCGGCACACTGATGAGCAACCCCGACAAGGCCGCCGGGCAGGCCGCCGTGGGCATCGGCTGCGCCTCGCTCACCCTCCGCTGGGAGGAGTTCGAACCCTCGGAGGGGGTCATCAACACGGCCTATGTCGAGCAGATTCGCGCCCAGATCGAGCAATTCCAGTCCGCCGGCATGCGGATCGTCCTTGATTTCGGCATCCACTATCCGCCCCGTTGGGCGACCGAGCTGGCGTACTGCCGCCACGTCAACCAGTACGGCGACGCCTACGTGGTGACTCAGACCAGCGGACTGAACACGCTCAACGGGGTTTTCAACCGCAACGTCCGCGAGAAAATGGCCGCCTACGTCGGCCGGGTCTTCCAGGCGTTCGACCCCTCGACCTTCTTCGCCATCCGTATCGGTTGGAGCTACTATGCCGAGCTGCACTACCCTGAACGCTCCTACAACGGGCGCAACAACTGCTACTGGGGATACGACCCGATCGCGCTGGGGCAGGTTCCCGAGCTGCTGCCCGAGGGCATCGAGCCGAACCCCGTGCCGGAATGGATGCCCGGTCAGCCAAGCGAGAACAACGAGAAAGCGCGCCGGTTCATCGAGTGGTATCTCGAATCGCTGCGCAATTTCCAGGATTTCCAGATCGCCGCCCTGCGCCGCCACTACGATGGCTACATCAACGCCCTCTATGCCGACTGGGGCGTGCGGCCGGGACAGATCGACGAGGCGGTCGCGGGCGATCTGGACGGATTGTCGTTCGCCGAGAAGTACGGACAGCTGCAGAAAGGTTACGATCATGCCCGCTTCATCGCGGCCATACGGGACCCGAAGGTGGTGGTCTACAACACCTGCCTGAACTCGAACTACCCCTACCCGATGACCGCGAGCATCGTCGACGACAACGGCTCCGATCCCCGGTACTGGAGCCCGGTTCACTTCGAGGCGTGGTGTGCCGAGCAGAACCCCGTCCGACCGCGGGTCTGGGCGGAGAACGACGGCAACGACAACTACTACATGATGCAGATCTGCTTCAAGCGCATGCAGCGCTACAACCTGATGGGCATCATGTGGGCATTCGAGTACAATTTATACAGCAACGACCCCAACCTGGCGCAGTTGTACGAGTATGCCCGCTTCATCGAACAATACTCCCTTTAACCGAGCAACTCCTGCAACCGGCGGATCGCGTAGGCAACGTGGTTCTTGACGGTCGATTCCGCAACGTGCATGATCCGGGCGATCTCCCGGTATTTCAGCCCGTCGACCTTCGCCAGCAGGAACGCCATCTTGCACTTGGCCGGAAGACGCGAAAGGGCGTCCGCAAGCGCCTTTTCGCGCCCCTCCGGCGCTTCGTCGGCCGCGTCCGCTAATTCGAGCGAGAACTCCTCGAGCCGGTCGATGCGCGCGAAGCGCATCCGCTGCGCCCTGCGCAGGTAGCTGACGGAGAGGTTGCGCGCCACGACGAACAGAAAAGCGGGGGCGTTGCGGACCTCCTTCATGCGCTGCCGGCGGTTCCAGACCCGACAGAACACCTCGCTGACGATCTCCTCCGCGACCTCGCGGTTGCGGACGATCCCGTAAACGAACAGGTAGAGATTATCGGTGTGGCGCTCCATGAGCGCGCGCAGCGCGGTGACGGCTTCGGAGTCGGTCTTGGGGTCGGACATGTTGCGAACGCAGTTTCTTAGTCCAAATTTACTATTTTTTAAACACAAACCGATATGACTTGCAAAAAACTCCTTCCGGCGCTCCTCATTCTCTGGATCGGAGGGTCGCTGTCCGCTCCGAGCAGCGTCCGCGCCTCGGAGGACAACGCCCGCTGGGTCGATCCCCTCGTCGGGACCGACGGGACCGGACACACCCATCCCTGCGCCAGCGCCCCCTTCGGCATGATTCAGGCCGGCCCGGAGACGGGCAGCTTCGACTGGGCCTACACGGCCGGCTACCAATACCGTGACACGCTCCTCTGCGGCTTCTCCCAAACGCGGCTGAGCGGTACGGGGGTCCCCGATCTGGGCGACCTGCGGCTGCTTCCGACCACCGACCCCGCGCAGCGCGCCTGCGGAATGGACAAGGGTTCGGAGCGGGCCGAACCGGGCTACTATGCGGTCAGGCTCTCGTCGGGCATCGCCTGCGAGATGACCGCCACGGAGCACGTGGCCTTCCACCGCTACGCCTACCCGGCCGGAGAGGCGCAATGGCTGCTCGTCGACTTCCAGTCGGGGCTTGTAACCGACCGGGAACGGCTTCCGGAGCGCATCGAAGCCTGCGACCTGCGGGTGGAGAGCGATTGCGAGATTATGGGTACGATCCGCTGCAAGGGGTGGGTCGGGCGCAGTTATGCTTTCCGCATCCGCTTCGACCGTCCCTTCACCGAACGGCGCGTACTTGCGCCGGATGACCCTCGGGAGCGAGCGCCCCGCTGGGTGCTTGGCTTCGCCGAAAACGGGCGGCCCCTGCAGATCAAGATCGCCCTGTCGCGCACAGACGTTCGGAGCGCCGCGGCCAATATGGAGACCGAGGTCCCCGGCTGGGACTTCGCCGCGGTGCGCAGCGCCGCCTACGCCGCCTGGCGGAAGCTGCTGGGCACGGTGGAGATCGACGGGTCGAAGGCGCAGAAACGCACCTTCTACACGGCGATGTACCACCTCTACCTGCAACCCAACATGATCTCCGACGCGGGCCAAGAACCGCTCTACTCCACCTTCTCGCTGTGGGACACCTACCGGGCGGCGCACCCGCTCTACACGCTGCTCGAACCCGACCGCTTCAGCCGCTTCGTCACCTCGCTACTTGCGCAGGACGAACGGCAGGGTTATCTGCCCGTCTGGCCGCTCTGGGGCGCGGAGACGTACTGCATGGTCGCCAACCACGCCGTTCCGGTCATCGTCGACGCCTGCCTGAAAGGGATTCCGGGCATCGACACGTGCAGGGCCTACCGGGCCGTCCGCCGATCGCTCACCACCAGCCACCCCAAATCCGACTGGGCGCTCTACGACCGCTACGGCTACTACCCCTGCAACCTGCTGCCGCGCGAAGCGGTGTCGCGCACCCTCGAATCGACTTATGACGACTACTGCGCGGCCCTGCTGGCCGCCCGCATGGGCGACCGGAAGGCGGAGGCGCACTTCCTGCGGCGCTCCTCCTACTGGCGCAACCTCTTCGACCCAGCGACGGGCCTGATGCGCGGCAGGGACAGCGCCGGACAGTGGCGCACCCCCTTCGATCCGCTCCGCATCGGCCACCGGCCCGACACCGACGCCGGAGACTACACCGAGGGGAACGCCTGGCAATATACGTGGCACGTGCAGCACGACGTGCCGGGGTTGGTGGCGGCGATGGGCGGCGAGGAGCCTTTCGCTGCACGCCTCGATTCGCTCTTCACCATCGACACCGACGCGCGGCACGGCTTCGTGGCCGACGTGACCGGGCATATCGGGCAGTACGCCCACGGCAACGAGCCGAGCCACCACGTCGCCTACCTCTATTCCTGGACGAACCGGCCGTGGCGCGGGCAGGAGCTGATCCGTCAGATCGTCGACACGCGGTACAACGACCGTCCCGACGGCTTGTGCGGCAACGAGGATTGCGGTCAGATGTCGGCGTGGTATCTCTTCGCCTGCATGGGCTTCTACCCGGTCGACCCCTGCGGCGGCTCCTACGTCTTCGGCGCGCCGCAGATCGGCGCGATGACCCTGCACCTGAAGAACGGGAACACGCTCCGCATCCGCGCGAAAGGACTTTCGGCCCGTAACCGCTACGTGGCGCGCATCACGCTGAACGGCGAGCCGGTCACCGGCCGGGAGATCACCCATGCGCAGCTGATGCAGGGCGGCGAGCTGGTCTACACGATGACCGACCGACCGTGCGACTACCGCAGCGATACCGAACAGTACGCCGATGTCATCGTCTACGGGGGAACCTCCGCGGCGGTCACAGCGGCCGTCGAGGTCGCCCGCTCGGGCAAGTCGGTGATCGTCGTTTCTCCCGACCGTCACTTGGGCGGCATGTCCTCCGGCGGACTGGGCTACACCGATTCGGGGAACACGGCCGCCATCGGGGGCCTATCCCGCGAGTTCTACCACCGCATCTGGCGCTACTACAACCGGCCCGGGGCGTGGAACCGGCAGCCCCGCAGCGCCTTCGGCAACCGGGGACAGCAGACCGCAGCCATCCTGGACGCCGACAGCACGATGTGGGTCTTCGAGCCGCACGCCGCCGAGCAGGTCTTCGAGGAGCTGATCTCCGAACACCGGGTCCGCGTCTTCCGCGACGAATGGCTCGACCGCGAACACGGGGTCGCCACCGACCGGGGGACCATCCGCTCGATCCGCACCCTCTCGGGCAAACGCTTCGCGGGCAAGGTCTTCATCGACGCCACCTACGAAGGCGACCTGATGGCCGCCGCGGGGGTCGGCTACCGCATCGGGCGCGAGAGCGCCGCGACCTACGGCGAGTGCTGCAACGGCGTGCAGACGGGCATCTGCCACCACCGCCACCACTTCCGGCTGCTCCCGAAGCCGATCGACCCCTACCTCGTTCCGGGCGATCCGGCAAGCGGCCTGCTGCCGCGCATCGCGGCGACGCCTCCGGGAGAGAAGGGGGCGGGCGACCGGAAGATTCAGGCCTACTGCTACCGCATGTGCCTGACCGACCTTCCGGAGAACCGCGTCCCCTTCACCCGCCCGGAGGGGTACGACGCATCGCAGTACGAGTTGCTGCTGCGCATCTTCGACACCGGCTGGCGCGAATGGTGGCAGAATGTAGACCACCTGCCCAACCGCAAGAGCGACACCAACAACCACGGTCCCTTCAGCACCGACAACATCGGCATGAACTACCGCTATCCCGACGCCGGCTACGCGGAGCGGCGGGCGATCCTGCGCGAACACGAAACCTACCAGAAAGGGTTGCTGTGGTTCGTCTGCCACGACCCGCGCGTTCCGGCCGAAATCCGCGAGCGGGCGAACCGCTGGGGGCTTGCCGCCGACGAATTTCGGGACAACGGCCACTGGCCCCATCAGATTTACATCCGCGAAGCGCGCCGCATGGCGGGCGCCTACGTGATGACCGAACACGACCTGCTCGGGCAGCGGAGCGCTCCGAACCCGGTGGGCATGGGCTCCTACCCCATGGACTCCCACAACGTCCAGCGCTACGTCGCCCCCGACGGCTCGGTGCAGAACGAGGGCGACATCGGCATCGAAACCCCCGGCTACGGAATCGCCTACGGCGCAATCACGCCCCGCCGCGAGGAGTGCACGAACCTGCTGGTTCCCGTCTGCGCCTCGTGCAGCCACATCGCCTACGGCTCGATCCGCATGGAGCCGGTCTTCATGATCCTCGGCCAGTCCGCCGCCGTGGCCGCCTGCCACGCCATCGACGAGGGCGTCGCCGTGCAGGAGGTAGACTACCCCGCCCTCCGCACCGCACTCGAAGCGCGCGGACAGCGCCTCCACGCACGCATCGGGTGCGACAACCCGCGCCTTGCCAAAGCCTACGACCTTGCCGTCGAGACGGTCGACGAGAACATCCGCGGCAGCATCCTCGCGGCCGGGGCCGACTACGGCGGGGAGTGGACGCGCGACATCTCGATCAATGCGTGGAACGGCGTGAGCATGCTGCGGCCCGCGACGGCCGAACGCTCGCTCTGGAGCGTCACCGTCGGCCGGGACACGGCCGGCCACCAATACTGGGACCGGGCGCTGTGGATCGTCGCCGCCGCGAACCACTACCGCCTGACGGGCGACCGCACGTTCCTCGCCGAAGCCTACCGCTGCGGCGTCAACACGCTGCGCGGGCTGGAGAAACAGGCGTTCGATCCCGCAACGGGACTGTTTACGGGCGCGTCGGTCTTCAACGACGGCATTTCGGGCTATCCCGTGGAGGTGTACGATCCGACGGTTATTTCGAGCTACGTGCTCGACCACCCCAACGCATGGCGTATCAAAACGCTGAGCACCAACTCTCTCTACTGCGGCGCTTACCGCGCCCTGAGCGAAATGGCGCAGGCACTGGGGCTGGATGCGGCAGCGTTCGACGACCAGGCAGAACGGCTCCGGGAGAACATATTGCGTCATTTCCGCGGCCCCGCGACCGGGCGGCTGGCCTACCTGATCGACCACTCGGGCAAACGGCACGACTATCAGGAAGCGCTGGGGATCTCGTTCGCGGTGCTCTTCGGCGTCGTTGCGGGCGATGCGGCCCGCGAGCTGATCGGACAGGCCGTCGTATCGCCCCACGGCATCCCGACGATCTGTCCCGACTTTGCGAACTTCTCGCCCGAGCATCCCGGCCGGCACAACAACCTCGTCTGGCCGATGGCCATGGGATTCTACGCCCGAGCGGCGCGGGCGACGGACAATTGGGAGCGCTTCCTGCACGAACTGTACGCCCTGACCCACCTGGCGCTCGACAAAGACAAGGGCAACGGCGATTTCCGCGAAATCTACAACCCCCGCACCGGACAACCCGACGGCGGCTACCAGATGCTCAACCCCGCGACGCCCGACATGCACTGGCGCTCGTGCTCGAAGCAGGTCTGGTCGGCCACGGCCTACCTAAGCATGGTCTACGACGGCCTGCTCGGCATCCGGCCGGAAGCCGACACGATCCGCTTCGAGCCGTTCCTGCCCGAGGGCGTCGGACGGCTGCGGGTCAACGACCTGAACTACCAGGGCGTCCGCTTCGACATCGAAGTTCGGGGCCGCGGCACGACGATCGCCTCAATCCGGCTGGACGGCGAGCAGCTCGCACAGCCCCGGATTACCGCAGAACGATTCGCCGAACGGACGCACCGAACGATCGAAATCGAACTGAAACCATGAAACGGGTACTTCTGATCCTCTTGTTTTCGGCGCTTTTCGGCCGCACTCCGGCGCAGGAGCTTCGCTCTCCCGACCGGCGGCTGCACCTGCAATTTGGACTCACACCGGCGGGCGAGGCGACCTACCGGCTCGACCTCGAAGGGCAGCCCGTGCTGCTTCCGGGCCGGCTGGGTTTCCGCATCGCCACGCTCCCCGACCGTCCGCAGACGCCGGACGAAACGCTGACGCGCGACTTTACGATCGCCGCCGTCCGCTACGATTCGCTCGACGAACGGTGGCAGCCGGTGTGGGGCGAGGAACGCACGATCCGCAACCATTACAACGAACTGGCGGTCACCCTCTCGCACACCTCCGGCCGCCGGATGACGGTACGCTTCCGCCTCTTCGACGACGGGTTGGGATTCCGCTACGAATTTGCGGATCAACCCCGTCTCCAATACTTCATCGTGCGCGACGAGCTGACCGAATTTGCCCTGACGGGCGACCACACCGCCTACTGGATTCCCTGCGACTACGACACGCAGGAGTTCGACTACACCGTGTCGCGGCTCTCCGAAATTCCCACCCTCTTCGACCGCGCGGTGGGCGGCAAGCGGATCGTGCAGCGGGAGCGGAACCGCGTGCAAACCGCCCTCTTGATGAAATCGGACGAGGGGCTCTACATCCTGCTGCACGAGGCGGCGCTGGTCGGCTACTCCTGCATGCACCTCGAAGCGGTGGGCGGCAACCGTCTGCGCACCCATCTCACGCCCGATGCGATCGGCAACAAAGCCTACATGCAGACCCCCTGCCACACCCCGTGGCGGACGGTCACGGTGAGCCGCGACGCCCGCGATCTGCTCCGCAGCCGCCTGACGCTCAATCTGAACGAGCCCTGCGCAATCGAGGACACCTCGTGGATCCGGCCGCTCAAGTACATGGGGGTCTGGTGGGAGATGATTACGGGCAAAAGCACCTGGTCGTACACCTCCGACTTCGCCTCGGTCCGGCTCGGGCAGACCAACTACCGGACGGCCGCGCCGCACGGCCGGCACGGAGCGACCACGGACAACTGCCTGCGTTACATCGACTTCGCGGCAGCGCACGGATTCGACGCGCTGCTGATCGAGGGGTGGAACGCGGGTTGGGAGGATTGGGAGAACCGCTGGAAGGAGCGGGTCTTCGACTTCGTGACACCCTACCCCGATTTCGACCTCGAAGCCGTCACGGCCCATGCCCGGGAGAAGGGGCTGGAACTTATCATGCACCACGAAACCTCGGCGTCCGTGCGCAACTACGAACGGCTGCTCGACACGGCCTATCGCTTCATGACCGCGCACGGCTACCGCACGGTCAAGAGCGGCTATGTGGGGCGTATCCTCCCGCGCGGAGAGTACCATTACGGACAGTGGATGGTCGACCACTACCTCCATGCCGTCCAAACCGCCGCCCGTTACCGCATTGCGGTCAACGCCCACGAAGCCGTGCGGCCGACGGGACTGTGCCGCACGTGGCCCAACCTGCTGGCCAACGAATCGGCGCGCGGCAGCGAGTACCACGCATTCGGCGGCATCCGGACCCACCACACCGCTATTCTCCCTTTCACACGCCTTGCAGGCGGTGCGATGGACTACACGCCCGGAATTTTCGAGATGGAGATGGCGCAGCACAACCCCCGCAACCGCTCGCATGCCGACTGCACAATCGCCAACCAGCTGGCGCTCTATGTCACCATGCCGTCGCCGCTGCAGATGGCATGCGACCTGCCCGAAACCTACGAGCGGTTCCCCGATGCTTTCCGCTTCATCGAACAGGTGGCCGTGGCATGGGACCGGAGCTTCTATATCGAGGCCGAACCGGCCAAATACATCACTGTGGCGCGCCGGGCGAAGAATTCGGACATCTGGTATGTCGGCAGCATCGCGGGCGACGAAGCCCACGAGGCGGTGATTCCGCTCGACTTTCTCGACCCGGACCGCCCCTACACCGCGACCGTCTACGGCGACGCGCCCGATGCAGACTGCCGCACGAATCCCCAGAGCTACCGGATCCGGACGCTCGAGGTCGACGCCTCCACCGTGCTACACCTGCGCTGCGTCGAAGCGGGCGGCTGCGCGGTCAGGATCGCACCACGGTAAAAATTATTTGAATGTCATTGTTTGCATCGCTAGATGCAGGAGGGAAGATACTTTCAAAGGGGAAGTTAATGTAACATCTATGGAGAGCCAGAACCGATAATTGCCCCCTTTAGCCACTTTAGCCTTTTTTCTGCCCTAAGAAAAATCAGCAACCATTTGTTGAGTTGCTAATATTCAATACAAATATTAATTGCATCGTATCCTAAGAATAAGCAGAGGACGAAAAAATACGGCATATTTCCTTTGTTCTGCATAAATAACAGATCCAAGTTCACGGCTTAACGGTCGGGAGTCTTTATTTGGAAACCAGGAATCATTATGCCTATGAACAACGAAAAAAGGAACGTTACAGAACTTATTCAGCGTATTTGATTAAGCAAAGAAATCCTTTTTTTGTTGGAGGTAATGACTAAGCTCGACGGGGGAATTGGCACGTTGTAATTGATGTAGATGAGCTTCTGGATTGAACCTATTGACTAATTTAAACAAATCTTTTCCAGGCAAGTATTTCATAGGGTCTTGCTTAGCCCCATTTCTCATCGCACTTTCCCTATTTAAAAATAATTTATTCAGAAGTTCTTTTGTTTCTTCGTCATTTTTGGAATTTTATATTTTTCCGACAATTTGGCTTCATTTCTCTTAATTAATTCATTTGAAAATAAATTACTTGATAGAATTGCAAAATTTTCGAGTTCATTGACAGGCAAGAAAGCGACTTTATAATGTTGAATTTTAGGGAATTTCCTACAAATATTATTCTCTATAAAGTTAATTTGATCCGGCAAATAACCATCCCTATCAAATTGTCTGAATATTTTAGGATTATATCCTTCTCTTTCTGTTATCTTATGCGAGTAGATTATTTCCACATTGTTATTGCAACACCCCTTGGATGGCATGATAATAATTTCAGCATTAATTTCAAATTCACTGAATAAATGTCTCCATATTTGGGGTGCATCTTTATCCTCACATATAAAAATATTTTCTGGGTAAAGATCTTTTTGTGTGGCTCTTAGCCTATCTAATTCTGCTTGTTGTGTAGCTATCTCTAACTTGCTTTTTGCAACCATCTCAGAAACAGCGAGATAGTTGCTTTCTAATTCCGCATAGTCTTTACTCTTTCTTAAAATATAACCTAACGAATTTGCAAACCTTTGATAATTTACATCCCATAAATCTTGGAATAGGAACTTTGTGTGATTATCTGGTTGCTCAAACAAGTTTGCCTTCCCAATATATTTTTCAATATCAGTTATGAGGTTATTGTTCGATTATTTTTTGTAGTATCGACAATTCAAAATCAGTAAATGTCAAATTTAACTCTTCTTTCAGCTGTCTGAAAATATCCCCAAGTTGACCATTGCCGCTATTTGTAATTTCTAATAATTGGTGCTGAATATATTTTCTGAAATCTATATCACGGATTGCAGGAATATAAATGAATGAAATTTGGTTACGAATAACAGAGTCAGCACGCTTATAAGAAGCAGAATCGTGAATAGAGCCATCAATGCCAAAGACTTTTTCAGCAATAAACCCTTTATTGATCCCTGGGGATCTTTATATGCTCCTTTTGCTACATGGACTTTAATAGTTACATTACGTTGGCCTCTTGCATTCCTATCTTTGAACCATTTGTTGAAGTCATTTTCAGGATTGAATCCTGTAAAAATGTCAGTTCGGTCGTTAAAAAATAAATGAAGAGCGTTTTATTACATTAGATTTCCCGCTGTCATTGCTTCCAGAGAAAATATTAATTTTCCCTCACGTAATCATATTATTATCCCCTAATGATCTAAATTTAGAAATCTCGACTTTCTCAATGTATTGCATATCAAATTGATTAATTAGTAGTTTATCAAAGATATATATTTTATTTTACAAGCCCAATAAATCAAGGCGAGCGTACGCCATGATGCCCGTTTCCCTACATTTTCTTGGACGAGTCCTTAAATGCTAACAAGCAATGGACACACAAAGCCGACCAATTCTTGCTGATGCTTAACTAGAGGGAAAAAGCATCAGATATATCGCTGAAAAAATGGGACGCAACCAAACATCCATCGTCATGCGGTTGAGTGAATTGGAAAAACAAGGATAGTACTAATTCTATTCGTATTTTTCGTATATTTGTTCATTGAGTTCTTTCACAGCGCAGACCGCCGCAACACAGTGCAGAAGATTAGTAAACTATTCGTTAACCGCTATAAATGAAAAATCCTCACAAACTCGCTGATTAGCTTGTCGTAAGGATTTATTCGTCTATTTTGGAGCGGAAAACGGGACTCGGACCCGCGACCTCAACCTTGGCAAGGTTGCGCTCTACCAACTGAGCTATTTCCGCAAATCGCAAATAATCAATACTTTGCAAGTGTTAAAATAGCTGTTTTATCCTCTGAATATCGGTCTGTAACACACTCTGTATCACATTTTCTTGCTTGCAAATTGTTTGTAATTAACAGATTCTTAATTTGTTAGATAGAATTTTACTCCTTGTGCTACATAAAGCATTTAACTTGTGTCGTTCATAAGCATTTATATTTTTGGCTATTAAAATATTACCTGCGTTCATTTCTTTAATTATTCATCAACCGACCCCAACCTCGGCACAAAAAAAGAGGAAATTTCTTTCCTCTCCCCTGCTCTCTCCTTTTAAGAATGTTGTGTTGCTTTTGTTGCTATATGAACTGTTCCAAATATTTCTCGTTAAATCCAGCCAGCGGGAATTTGAAAGTACTCGGTTTACCCTCTCTTGTCGTATAATCGAATACGACCGTATCGCTGTCGATATGCACCTGAAGCATATTCATGGTTTCAGTAGATTCTGTAAAGGTAACGATATTGGGAAAGGCTATCGCTGGGATTTCAATTGCTGGATTCACCAGAAAAGACATGCCTGTAAGCCCGCGTCCTCGTTTCTGGAAAGTCATGGATACTTGTTGTGCTGGGTCTATATCCAAAGCAAACATGTATCAAAATTCTAATGGTGTGGGAGTATCTTTTTTGCGTGCAACGATAAGCGACATTGCACAATCATCGTCGTAACTTACGGACTTGGCGACATAGGATAATTCCATGCCCTCTTTTGTTTCCATGCCTACCTTTCATTCAATTCTTGGTGTTTTTCTCTTCATTTTAGCTGTAATTTATATGGTTATTAAATCTTTGATTATGATGTAAATATAGCTTAAATTTATGAGAAATGCAAGTAATATAAAAAGGACAAACTTGGGCTATGTCTAATAATTAACCATTATGCCAAAGTTTGTCCATAAAAGAATCGCTACATTAATCGCTCCTATTTAAATCCCAGTTCTTATGGTATAAAAAGAACTGGTTGCAATAGGTTTATAAAAATGTGATATTAAACATCGACATTTTCTACTAATAGAAGACGGCTGCAAAGCCCTCTTTAATAGAATCAATATCAATAACTGCTTGTCTTTCTTAACTTCCATAATGTATCATTCTTGAAAATCAATTCCTATTATATTAAATCCACTCCAATCACTGTTTGCTTTATAAGTATCAACAGCAGACATCGGAACATAAAGTTTTATCATAGACTTATCAAGTCCTTTAAACGTGTCTTTAACATCGGCAATGCTGCTTGTAACATTTTCAGATATAGCATTAGATAAAAGTGTCGGCGGAATTTGCGCCTTACATACTATTGTTTGCAAATTCGTATGAGCAAACGCATAACCACCAATATTTTGTACTGATTTCCCTATCGTTATAGTTTTAAGATTATTACATCTATAAAATGCATAACGACCAATAATTGTTACATTATCGGGAATAACTATGTTGGTTAAAGGGGTATTTGAAAAGGCTCCCCAAATCCATCTTGTCAAAGCAGTTAAACCACCGCCGCCGCTATCACGGTGAGTTACTGCTATTCCATTGTCAATTATCAGTAATTTTTCTGGTAATATAATAGAACATAAATTTTTACAATTTGCAAATTCTGTACCTCCAATAGTGGTAACCTCTGTAAAATATGCTAATTCTTTAAATGATATTAATATATCATTTCCATAGAATAAATATTCTTCATTATATACTTTAATATAATATGGCAAATTAAACTGCTGATTAAGAGTTGTTATATTTTCAGCCTCTTCAACAGATAGATTGCCGTCGTTGTTAATATCCCATTGACGCAGACAAATTGCCTGTATATACTTATCTTCGAAATGAATTGTACCTGCGGGACTTATTATTTCTTCATTTTTTGAAATCATTATAACCGTTCCATCTGCCAACTCAAAATAAACATTGTTCTCGTCTTGCGTGATTTTGATGCTATCACCGTCTTTGCCATCTGCTCCATCTTCCCCTGTGGCCTTGCCTAACTGCGTCCAATTGGCTCCATTGTCATAGGAAATCCACCAATAGCCCTCTCGAATTTCGAGTTTAGGCGTAACACCGTCTGTTCCATCCGAACCGTCGCTACCGTCTGTCCCCTGTGCCTTGATTTTCTGTCCGTCCACAACGATAAATTCACTGTCCAGCGTCCAATAATAGATGCCGTCTGTGTCTTTCTTCACACCGACAACGGGAGTGTTTCCATCGACACCATCCGCACCGTCCTTGCCGTTGTAAATCACAATCGGGTTACTCTTGGCAAACTTAATCGTATAGCCTACCACCTTGCCGTTCTCGGTCAGCGGGTCTACACTTGTGATATAATCGTTGTTTTGAAGTGCCGTAACAATTGCCTGTAATGCTGAAAAGTTGGTGTTCGTTTCGTTGCAAAGACGCTGTAAGGCTTCAAAAGCAGACCATGTAGGCAGTTTGATCTCCGTACCATCAGCCAATGTAAAGATTACGTAGTCGGTGCTTGTTTTATAATCCACGCCCGAAAACATGGAATCTCCACCAACACCATCTTCTCCATCTATGCCGTCCTCGCCAGTCGCTTTACCTAATTGCGTCCAATTTGTTCCGTTATCGTAGGAAATAAACCAATAATCATTCTCGATTTTGAACTGGGGTGTAATCCCATCGTTTCCATTCGTACCGTCTGCGCCATCTTCTCCATCCGAACCGTCTTTACCGTCTGCCCCCTCGGCCTTGATCTTGTCGCCGTGCTCATCAGTCAGCCAGTCGCCATTGAGTGTCCAATAATAGACGCCATCAGCATCTTGTTTGACACCGATAGTGGGTGTTTCGCCATCTTTACCATTTGTTCCATTCTCACCTTCTTGTCCGTCTTTTCCGTGATAGATGGTAATAGGATTGCTTTGGCTAAAAGTTATAGTGTAGCCGACCTCTTTCCCGCCCTGCATGATGGGTGTTACCCCTATAACATAATCGTTTTTCTGTAATGCTGTAACGATGGACTGCAACGATGAAATGTTGGTGTTCATCTGCTTGCAGAGTTCCTCCAATTTAACCACCCGATTTTCGAGGTCATTCAGACCATTGCGCAATGCGCTGTCATCATATTTGTCGCTACAACCCATTAGCAACAAACCACTCATCAATAAGGATAGTAGTATTTTCATGATATGATTATTTTATTATTAGTTTAAATATTCATTTGAGCAATTGCCATTCAGAAAGTCCTACAATACTATGAGGAGTTATTTTAGAATCCAAAGTGAAAGGTTGCATTACTGCTAAAATGTTAAATAATATTTGTTCACCATCAAATACATACGGTATTTTACCATTTGTGAAAGGCGACAAGAAAAAATCAGGTGGTAGTATTTTTAGAATCTGTGATTTTTCTTTTGAATCTCTGATAAAAGTTGCAGAGTCGACCTGTTCAACTTCCATTTGTCTGTGGCTTGACAAATCTTCAAGAAGTAAAATGTTGCAATCATCTTTTTTAGCCAGTACAAAATAGCACCCCATAATTGATTGTATTATACCGTATCAACTCCTACTGCGGTGGGTTATATGCAAAAAGAAAGTGTGGAGTTGTTCGTTATCTGTACCGAGGTTCTGACAAAACCCAAAGACGAATAAGAAACAATACCCCACACCGAATAGAATATATCAGATGATATATGCCTATACACGGTGATGAGCGTTGTCGTTATCCTCGTCTTTGTAGAAACTGTCAGATTTCGGTACAAGGATTAGCGAAACACTTTCACTAAATAATATGTTACCGCCCATTCGGGACAGCACCACAAAGTTAGAAAATGTTTCTCAATACGCAACACTCTTGGGGTATTGTAGTTGCAAAGTTCTTGAAAACAAAGCATCTTTCCAATAGCAGGGCTTATGGAATCAAAACTTTGTTATTCGTACTTTGGGATTGAAGATTCTGAAAGTAAGCCAGCGTAATTGCAAAAATCAAAAGATACAATTATAAATTGCATATAGTTTATGATTTAGCATCAACTTAAAAGGGGAAACTAAAGGTTGCAGATTCCGTACTGAATCGCAATCATCTCAATATCTATAAATTGCAGTCTTAGTTATGTGGATTTGCTGACCGTCCTTTACTCTCCTGCAATCTTCTGTATCACGTCGTCCATACAGATAGCCTGTCCGCTTGCCAACCTTCCCCACCAACAGCAACCGTATTCCTCGATGATAACCTCTCCCTCTCGTTTGAGACGTTCTGCCAGCCAGCTGTCGATAAGCCACCATTCCATGATGTCGCCAAGAAAAGGATAGATGTATTCTTCTGGAAGCAGGTTCTTGTTCAGCATTTCATCCACGACTGCGGTTTGATTCGTCAGTACGCAGTTCTCAACCAGTCGTTGTGCGGTCATAGGATATGCTGTTGAGCGGCTATGTTACGAAGCCATTGGTTCGCAAAGGTGGTGTGGTCGGCCTGCAATCGACGGTTCAGCAATACGCCCTCGTCCGTCCATCTGACGCTGTACTGCTCTACACCCAAGTAATCATTTCGGTAGTAGTAAGGAATGAATTGCTGGCTTTCCTTGTGCAGTGCGATAATCATTTCAGGGTCGCGCATGGCATCCCCGTTCTGTCGTCCATAGTGGGCCAGCGAAATGTGGATGTAGTGCTCGGTGCGGTCGAAGATTTCGATGTGGACTGGCATGTAGGCTCCGCCCGACCGATCGACTTTCGTTGTTTGCAGGGCCAATAATCCACGCAGGATTTCAGCTGCTTTTCTGTCGAGTGTTTTCATTGGTTCAATCTGTTTTTCATTCTCGACAGGGGGAGGGGCTTTTGTTTATGTATCTGCCTGTGTAAAGTATACAGACAAAAAAACGCTGGCCTGTTTTCAAGTCAGCGTGTTGTCAAAGCAGGGATTATTCCTGCTCTTTCCTTTAATCTATACGCATCAGTCTCGACCTTATAATCGTGATGCAGGCCGTATTCTTACCGTCGATATTTCGATAGCAGGGCTGTATATCGAACCACTTGGCAAGGTCGGTTGCCTTTGCGGTCTGCTTGATCTCTAAATCATCATAGATATGCTGCAACTTTGCCTTGATTATTCTTGCAGGAATAGCGGTTTGTTGCGGCAAGTCATTCTTGATTCGTTGGACGATTTTATAAGCCGATTCTACGTTCTCCTGTTTGAGCAGTTCGCGTCGTATTTGCGTCTGGTTGTAATTCAACTCACGCACCCGTTCCGCTCCCAGATTCTCGTAACACTCCCTTACGAACGGATTTCGTCGTACAATTAAATCCTCTGTAAAGCACCCCAGCGAGAATTTATTGCTGGCAGTCCTCAACTCGGTATATCTTTCAAACAACTCCTTAAAGGGTATTTTGGCCTTGCCGTTCGTTTCCAGTTTGTCAATTCGTATATCATGCTGGGCGGTGGATGTTATCTCGTTTCCATTGCGTTGGTATTCCGTAATAAGGTTGCGACTATCTGTGTAAATCTGCTGTCAGTTGCGGAAATTCAGCATATCCAGTTTCAGACGGTTGCGGTCTATGGTCAGTGTTTTGCTGTTTATATAGTTCATAGCTGTATAAGTTGATGGTTTCAAATCCTCGTCCCCTGCGGCATATCATTGCAGCCAGCGTTCCGCTTTATCCATTTCTTGTTCCGTGGATGCCTTGAACTGTGCATAGCTGACATCACGTCCATAGCGGGACTTGGAGTAAATGTGGGTTATCTCTTTGTATTGCGTATCCCGTATGCGTCCTGCAATCTGGCGTATCGTGGTCGCAACATCCAACATCGAGTGTGCGGTCGTCCCATCGCTCACAATGTAGGTGCGCCCTCTCTTGTCGAAAATATCGCAACCCTCAAAGCAGGTAGAGGTATAGAAATTGATTTTGCAGGGCTGGTCGTTAGGCATACTTATCGGGAAACCGTCTATCTTCTCCTTGTTGCGGTCGTAACTCTCCCCACTCGTTGAGCAAACGATCTTTACTTGGTCGGATGTCAGTTTTGCATGACGAATCACCTTGCCGATGAACGTTACGCTGTTCACAAAAAAGTGCAGGTTGAAATCGACCTGTTGCGTTATGGAGTTTCTGCATAAAGCAACGACAACAGCTAAAGGGCTGGTTTCTTCTCACAACCGCACCTGCATCGGTTCAGCGTTCGGTCAGATGATTTTTGTTTGAGGCAAGACCTGTAATTCATCCAATAAAAACTCCTGTTCGATAGGCGTTGCCGAAAGATAGGTCTTGCTGGCAAAATAAGGTGCTTGTTCTAATAATCCAGCAATTGCTGAATGACGAAACGAATAATCGAACAGCAGGCGGTGGTATTCATCCACCAATAAGAATGCCTTTTTATAAATCTCGGTTCCTGCCACATCCACCACACGGGGTATGGCATCATAGGTGGCCATGATCTTTCAGCGGTCGTGCGTTTGCAGATAATCTGCAATCTCTTGGTTGCTGACATCACCATAGACACCCAGCAGGTCAGGGTGTCCCTGCATTTTGTCCTTGATAAGATTGACCGTCGGTGCGGCAATTAAAGTCGAACGGTTGTTCTCGATAGCGAGGGTTGTTGCACCGCAACCCGTGATGCCCTTGTCCAAAATGCAGTTCTCGGGCAGGCGGTTTTCTAACTCTGGAATTTGCTCTACTCACTTAGCTGTGGCTGGAGCGGTAATAATTCTCGGTTCCATAAAAATACGATTGGTTATTGATTCGGATTTCACCGCATTTTTTCTGTGTGTGAAATATCTTTTTATAAGGGAATTTCATTTCCTGCACAAAAAATATGCGACCATCGACCAAGAATAAGGACAGCATCTTCTGCTGCCCCTATCGTCCTTTAACAATCGTATTTGTGTATGGGAGAAATTCGCTATCTGAATTGCTTTACAAATATAGTAAAATATTTTACGAAATGCAAATGATTAGCCAACTATTTACAGATATTATCACGGGAAAATAAAGTAATGCAAGCCGAGCGAGTCTGCCTGTTCACGTCCGTACACATAGCTTGTTCTGGTTGATGAATCGCATTTTGTTCTAATAGGTCTGTAAAACAATGAATTTGTGAACCAATAGAACAATTTTGCATGCTATTTTGTTCTGTTAGTTTTATAAAGTGAGGTAAATCTTGATGAGTAACGAGGACAAACTTGGTTTAGGAGGCTATAAGATAGACCTTTTTTCAAATCTTGTGAAGATCAAAATTACAAACTAAAGCTTCTACGACAGCTTTCCTATTTTCTATTTTTCCTCCTGAATGGTAAAAATGATCTTGCATCACAATTTTAAAATTGCCCCAAAACCTTTCAATCATTTCATTTTCTCTATAATCATTATGATGCCAAGTTGATAAAATAAATTTTGCGGGTGTATTATTTAGTAGATTAAATAAACGCTCTTCATTTTCTAAACTCCAGCCATTATAGTAATCTGTTGATCGTCCGTAATAGGGCGGATCACAATAGATAAGGTCGTCTTCAGTTGCTAATGGTATAATTTCTTCAAAAGATTGAATTCTAAAATCCCAACTCTCTGTTATTATTTCTTTAACAGCAGATGCTTGATTAGTAATTTTAGTAATGTAGGCGGGGGAAAATCTATTAGGTTTCTTACAAAAAGGTATATTCCATTTCCCACTTTTATTAAATCGCATCATCCCGTTGAATCCAGCACGAGATAAAAATAAAAAGTCTAATGAGTGATACGATTCATTAAAACGCGCCTTTACAAAATTATAATGTTCGTAACCGTTATTATTGGCTATTTGCAGCATTTGGCCCTCTGTTATGAGATATTCTTTAATTAATTGCGGTGTAATTGTTCCATTTTTCAGATCCGAATAAAACTTAATAATGTGGGGATTGGTATCTGCTAAAATAGCTCTTTGACTTTTAATATTGAATCCAACTACGCCTGTCCCGAAAAATGGTTCGATCCATTGCCCTGTAAAATTCGGTATGATTGACTTTATCCATGGAACTAATTTTGTTTTAATGCCTTGACTCTTAAGAGGTGGGACTATTATTTTATTTTTTTCTTTTGGCGCCATTTCCTACTTTATCAAATAAATCTTTCCGACTTTTGAATTCTAAAAAGTCCCATATGTTTCTTACGGGGATGGATTTGTCATCACGAATAATATGAACCTTACCGTAATTCATCCAATATTCATCAAACCATTCTTCGCCTAAATTGGCAAAAACTCCGTTTCCATTTTTTAGGTCATTAATATTTGTTATAGATCCAATGTTGGCTGTATTGCCTGATCCTTGGCTATCGCAAGCAATTCTCCATTTTTCTGCTACAAAAAATTCAAAGTCCTTTATCTGTGAAGTTATTGATGTGAGTTTGTCGACTTTGATAACTTGCCTGTCATTTATTGGGTCGGCAATATCTCCTTTTTCTTCTAATTCGTTAACGTGTATTATTTCGGTGTCTTTCAGATTATCACAATCTATTCTTGTGTATATAATTCCTAAACAATAGTGTCCCATATAAGATGAATATGGGAATTGAATATTTTTAGTACCTTGCCTTTTAATAAAGTAACTACCATGGCTGCCTAATGTAAAACCCGCAGTTGTTCTGCTTCGTCTGAAAGTGGTCTTTATATCGACAGCAAATTTTACATCGGGATTGTCTTTTCGTATAAATGTTAAATCAGGGTACCAATTCTGTTTTTCTGCTAAAACGATAGAATAACCATAATTTGTTGCAAATTTTATAATCTCAGGGAAAATATGTATTTCTAAGATTTTAGAAATAATTTTAGTGTCGGATGATATTGTATATATATTTTTATATATGTCAATAAACCCCTTTATATTCCATTGCCCATCCTTTCCAGATATAGCTGGTTGCAATTTATTTATTAATTCATCCAATGCGGATTTGAATTCTGATTTGTACTTGTTTTTTTCATCAACAGTCATATGAGTAGCTTTTATAATAGACAAATATAATGAAAAAAGAGACTGCGCTAGAAATAGCTGTCTCTTTTATTTAAAGTAAATTTTGCATAGCCGCATCTATTTGCGAGTTCTCGAAACTGTCCAAGTAAATCTGTGTGGTGGATAAATCGGAATGACCGAGAGATTCGGAAATCAATGCCACGCTTACACCTGACCGTTTTAAGACTGTGGCGTAAGTATGGCGGGCTACATAGGTCGTTAAGGGCGTATGCAAACCGATTTCCTCACTCAATTCATGCAGGCGTTTATTGATGTGTTTCAACGTCTTCTTCACCCGTTCCAAGATTTGCTTCTCGGTCGTGTGGATAGTACGGTTAAGGATTGGGAAAATATAATCTTCCTCCACTTGGTCGGTGCGGTACTTGTCGATAATCTCCTGTGCCTGTTTCGTCAAACAGCAATTCATCATCTTGCCTGTTTTACGTCTTGCATAGTAGATTCTGCCGTTGTCGATGTCCCCGTATGTCAGCAGTGCAATGTCTTTGAAATTGATTCCTGCCATGAAATACGAGAATAGGAAAATATCTTTGGCAAGCTGGGTGTAAAAGTCCCTGTCCGATAAATCCAACTCGATCAGCCTGTGGATGTCATCTTTCGTAATGGCCCGTTTGCGGGTGTTCGTCCATAGGCTACCGACTTTGAACTGTTGAAAAGGATTTGATTTAGGAACGAATACACCCTCTGAAACCGCCTTGTTATAGACCGCTTTCAGTACGCTGAACTTGGTCGCAAGGCTATTATTGACATTACCCCTTTGACGCAGGAAGATTTCAAACTCCCTTAAATACGTCAAATCCAACTCGTCAAAGCGCATATTGACCGAGCGGAATTGCGACATAAGAGCAAGCGTTACCTTGTGTTTGCTGGCCGAACCGTACTTTTCGACCTTTTCAAGTCGTTCGATGATTTGCTTGAAATAATCGCCAACGGCGCAGTTGATTCGTTTGCCGTTCTGTTCAAACAGCGTATCGAACGTAACAGGGATTTCCAGCACCTCCAACTTTTTGATTTTCTTTTCATACTCACGTATTTTGGAAGTTATCTGAAACTGTATCTCTGCTCCGTCGGGACAGTTGTCGGTTGGGCATTGTTTCTCGAAATTCCAATGCTTCAATGCGACCGATATGCCCAGCCCAATGAATTTACGACGGCGGTCGTGGGTGAATACGAGGGCAAGAGGGGCAAGATTTTCTTTGTTGATGGCGTCTTTACGACATACGACGTTGATTGTCATAATCTTTAATGATTATGCAAGCCGCAAATGGGATAGGTGTGTTACACGGTTTTCTGTATCACACTCTGTATCACAAACGGCGATTTTAGGGCATTTTGTGTTACAGAAAGGGCTTCTGTAACATCAGACAGCAGAAATGAAAAAGCGGATAATCGTTTGATTATCAGCCTTTTGCTTGGAGCGGAAAACGGGACTCGGACCCGCGACCTCAACCTTGGCAAGGTTGCGCTCTACCAACTGAGCTATTTCCGCAATATTCATCCCGACCGATCCGGCGGCAAGTTCAGCAACCTCTCCGAACTCTGCCCTAAGCCTCATCGGACACTTCCGAAGCGACTGCCGTCCTGGTTTCGGGAGTGCAAATATAGCCCGAAATTTTTATTCCGCAAAATTTTTCGGGACGAAATCGCCCCGAAAAATCCGAAAAAAATCCCGGAACCGTCCACCGGCTCCGGGAATGCTTTCGAATGATATCAGTCGTTTAGCGGACCTGGAAGCCCTCGTCGGCACGCACCGGGATAGGCATCTGCGCGTAAACGCCGCTTTCGAGCTTGTCGCGCACGGCCTTGAACGCCTCGATGGTCACCTTCACGTCCTCCAACGTATGGGCCGCCGTGGGGATGATGCGCAGGATGATCTCGCCCTTGGGAATGACGGGATAAACCACCATCGAGCAGAAGATGCCGTGGTTCTCGCGCAGGTCCACCACCAGGTTCGTCGCCTCGGGAATGCCGCCCTTGAGGAAGACGGGCGTCACGGGCGAGTTGGTCACACCGATCTCGAAGCCGTTCTCTTTCAGGCTGCTCTGGAGTGCGCGCACGTTCTCCCAGAGTTTCTGTTGGAATTCGGGGTGGTTGCGGATCAGCTCCAGCCGCTTGAGCGCACCCATGACCATCGGCATGGGCAGCGACTTGGCGTAGAGCTGCGAGCGCATGTTGTATCGGAAGAGGTTGATCAGCCAGCGGGGACCGCAGACGAAAGCCCCGATGCCGGCCATCGACTTGGCGAAAGTGTTGAACAGCACGTCCACACCGTCCGTCACACCGAAGTGCGACGCCGTACCGCGGCCGCCCTCGCCCATCGTGCCGAAGCCGTGAGCATCGTCGACCAACAGGCGGAACTGGAAATCCTTCTTCAGGGCCACGATCTCATCCAGCTTGCCCAGGTCGCCCTTCATGCCAAACACACCCTCGGTAATCACCAGCACGCCGCCGTTCTGCTCCTCGGCCAGGTCGGTCGCGTGCTGGAGCTGCAGGCGCAGCGACTCCATGTCGTTGTGGCCGAATACGAAACGCTTGCCCTTGTGCAGGCGCAGGCCGTCGATGATGCAGGCGTGTGCCTCGGCGTCGTAGACCACCACGTCGCGCGGGGTCAGCAGGCAGTCGATGATCGAGATCATGCCCTGATAGCCGAAGTTGAGCAGGAATGCGTCCTGCTTACCGACGAACTCGGCCAGTTCGCGCTCGAGCTGTTCGTGGTAGATGGTCTGACCGCTCATCATGCGCGCGCCCATCGGGGCCGCCATGCCGTATTTGGCTGCGCCCTCGGCATCGGCCTTGCGCACCTCGGGGTGGTTGGCCAGTCCGAGGTAGTTGTTCAGACTCCAGTTGAGCATCTTCCTGCCCCGGAAATACATGTGAGGGCCGAGGTCGCCTTCCAGCTTGGGGAAAGCGAAATAGCCGTGGGCGTAGGCCATGTACTGACCGATGGGACCGCCCGCGTTTTTCTCGAGGCGTGCAAAAATATCAACCATATTCTCTGTGTGATTTAAGTTTAGTTTCCCGTTTTTCCGTTTCGGACGCACAAAAGTAACGATAAAACCGAATTAACGGTCAAAATTAGCCGTTTTTTATTCCACGCAGATAAGCATTTATACCTATTTTGGGAGAGGCCGCGACATAGTTCGCCCTGCCGCGCAGGAAAACGGCTTCAGACGGTCGTACGGCTGACGCAGGCGATTGGAATAGGAAGGGAATCAGGACCGTTCCGCAGGCTGGCGGCGCTTCCGGCGCCGGTCGACGGCATCGACGATCACCGCCACGGCCCCGTCGCCCGTGACATTGGTCGCCGTGCCGAAACTATCCATGGCGATGTAGGTGGCGATCATCAGCCCCGCGAGCGTCTCGTCGAAGCCGAGCATCGATTCGAGCAGCCCCAGCGCGGCCATGATGGCTCCGCCCGGCACGCCCGGCGCGGCGACCATCGTCACGGCCAGCAGCAGGATGAAACCCGCGAAAGTCGCCGTCGGGAGGTCCAGCCCGGCGATCATCGAAACGGCCAGCGCGCAGGCGACGATCTTCATCATCGAACCGGAGAGGTGGATCGTGGCGCACAGCGGAACCACGAACGAGGCCAGCTCGGGCCGGACACCCAACTTGACCGTCTGAGCCAGCGTCACGGGAATCGTCGCTGCCGAGGATTGCGTCCCCAGCGCCGTGACGTAGGCCGTGAGCATCGTGCGGAGCATGCGCAGCGGGTTCTTCCGCGCCGCGACACCCGCAATCGTAAATTGGAGGAGCAGCAGTATGACGGTCATGCAGAAAATGACCAATATCAGCTTTACGAAGACGCCCAGCACCCCGGCTACCTGCCCGGAGCGAGTCATCGATAGGAAGATGCCGAAGATATAGAAAGGCAGCAGCGGAATGATGACGCGCGCGATAACCAGCTCGATAATCCGCTTGAACTCGTCCATCACCTCCTTCAGCCGCACGCTCTGCGTGTAGGCCATGCCCAGTCCCAGCACGAAAGCGAGCACAAGCGCCGACATCACCCCCATCACGGGCGGCATCTGCACGGTGAAGTAGGCCCCGAGCGTCTCACCGCCCGCGGGCAGCGCCGCCTCGGAACCGCTCAGCAGCGCCGGAAAGAGCGCCCGGCCGGCGAAGTAGGTCCCGAATCCGGAGAAGAGCGTAAAGGCATAGGCCAGCGCCGCCGTCAGCGCCAGCAGCCGGCCCGCGCTGCGCCCCAGATCGGCAATGCCCGGAGCCACCAGCCCCAGAATCAGCAGCGGAATGACAAACTCCAGAAACTGTCCGAATAGTGCATTGAATGTCAGAGCGATGCGCGTCGCCCATCCGGGCAGGAAGAACCCGCAGGCGACACCCAGGGCGATGGCCAGCAACACGCGCGGCAGCAGTCCGAATCGGAATTTCATGGGCGAAGTATTTGCGAGGGTTAAAGATAAAAATAATTTTGGGAATACGCATGCCTCCAGCACGCGGGAAAGACCGAAACCCGAAATTTCTGTCCTCAATTCTTAATTCTTAATTCTTAATTCTTAATTTTGCAATATGACTTCACTCTACCACGACATCATCTTCGGTCCGGTCCGCTCGCGGCGGCTGGGCCTCTCGCTCGGGGTCAACCTGCTGCCCACCGAATCGAAACTCTGCTCGTTCGACTGCATCTACTGCGAGTGCGGCTGGAACGCCGAGCACCCCGGCGCGCGCCGCTTCAACCGGCGCGAAGACGTGCAGCGGCTCCTGGGCGAAACCCTGCGGCGGATGGTCGACGCGGGTACGCCGCCCGATGTCATCACCTTTGCGGGCAACGGCGAACCGACGCTCCACCCACAGTTCGAAGCGATTATCGGCGACACGATCGCCCTGCGCGACGCACTCTGCCCCGCGGCCCGCATCTCCGTCCTGTCGAACGCCACGCAGCTCCACCGCGAGGAGGTGCGCCGGGCGCTGCTGCGCGCGGACAACAACATTCTCAAGCTCGATTCGGCATTCGATGAGACGGTTCGCCGCATGAACAACCCGCAGAATCCGACCTACACGGTGCGCGGCGTGGTGGAGCAAATGAAGACATTCAACGGGCGGATGATCCTCCAGACGATGTTCCTGCGCGGCGTCTGCAACGGAGCGCCGATCGACAACACCACCGAAGAGGAGGTCGCGGCGTGGCTCGGACTGGTCGCCGAAATCCGTCCCCGGCAGGTGATGGTCTACTCGCTCGACCGTGATACGCCGTGCCCCACGCTCGAAAAGGTTCCGCGCGGCGAGCTGCTCGCCATCGCCGCCCGCGTCGAAGCGCTCGGGATTCCCTGTTCGGTCGCCTGAAAACTGGACGGCGGCCCGACCCCGGTTCCCGGTGTCCGGCCGCCCGAATCCCCTCCGTCCGGCAGCGCACCGCGTCCCGAAGCGCCTCAGCGCCCGTGGTCCACGTAATGGAGCCGCCCGGTGGTATATCCCCGCTGCACGGCACGGTGGAGGATGCGGTTGAGCGTCACGGCCGGCAGTGTCGGCGTGCGCGAGAGAATCCAGAGGTATTTGGAGGTGTGGCCCCCGACCAGCGCCCAGTCGTACTCCTCGCCCAACTCCAGCACGTTGTACTCCGTATAGAAAAACCAGAAAAACGAGACCCGCAGCCGGCCCGGAATCCTTCCCGGAACGGCCTTACCGCGCGATACGCGGCGTTTGCCGGAGTGGAAATCCTCGCCGCTGTTCACCACGTCGATCCTCCCGTCGGGCCGCAGCGCATAGAACGCCTCCACGGCCTCCAGCCCCCGCTCGAAACGATGCTCGTAGCGGGCGATCTCATACCACGTTCCCATATATCGTCCCAGATCGAACGACCCCACGGGCGTACGGTCGATCTTCTCCGACGCCGCGGCGTAGAGCGCACCCAGCGCCAGCAGCAGAACCGCCAGCAATATCAACATGAACTTCACTGCCTGTTTTTTCCGGGCAATGACGCAGATTTTGTGCCGCAGCAGCCTGCGGCGCGATCTTTTCGGAACAGAAACGGAGTTATTCCCCCGCCGGGACCCCGGTCAGGGCTTGCAGAATACTCTCTTCGTCGTAGCCGCACAGGGCCTTGAGCTGGGCGGGCGTTCCGTGCGGAACCCACCGATCGCCGATGCCCAGCGTCCGGACCGCGACGCAGTAACCGCTGCGGTTGAACCAGGCCGCAACCGCCTCGCCGACCCCTCCGCGCAAACAGCCGTCCTCGACGGTCACCACGCGGCGGAACGTGCGGCCCACCTTGTCGAGCAGCTCTTCGTCGAGCGGCTTGGCGAAGCGCAGGTCGTAGTGGGCGACGCTCACCCCCGCGGCGGCGGCCTGCGCAGCGGCCCTTGCGGCGGCATTGCCCGTCGTACCGACCGAGAGGATCGCCACGTCGCGCCCCTCGCGCAGCCGGCGGCCGCGTCCTACGGGCAGCGCCTCGAACGGCTCGCCGCGCCAGGCGGCCCCCTCGCCGCTGCCGCGCGGATACCGGATCATAAAGGGGTGGCCGTATTGCAGGGCGGTGTAGAGCATGTCGCGCAGTTCGCGCTCGTCCATCGGCGCGGCGATCACCAGCCCCGGCACGGCCGCGAAAGCCGCCAGGTCGAAGACGCCGTGGTGCGTCGTGCCGTCCTCGCCCACCACGCCGCCGCGGTCGAGACATAGCACCACGGGGAGGTCCTGGATGGCCACGTCATGGATCACGTTGTCGTAGGCGCGCTGCATGAACGAGGAGTAGATGTTGCAGAAGGGGATCATGCCCGCGGCGGCCAGCCCGGCCGAGAAGGTCACGGCGTGTCCCTCGGCGATCCCCACGTCGAAGCAGCGGTCGGGCATCTCCCGCATCAGGATATTCATCGAGCAGCCCGACGTCATGGCCGGAGTGACCCCGACCACGCGCGAATCCAGACGCGCCAGATCGAGCAGCGTCTGCCCGAACACGTCCTGATAGCGCGCCGCAGGGGCCGCCGAAGCGATCCGCTCGCCCGTATCGGGGTTGAAGCGGCCCGGCGCGTGCCAGACCGACTGGTCGTGCTCGGCGGGCAGGTAGCCCTTGCCCTTGACGGTCATCACGTGCAGCAGCTTGGGCCCCTCGATGTCGCGCAGGGCGCGCAGCGTACGCACCAGGTCCTTGAGGTTGTGGCCGTCGACGGGACCGAAGTAGCGGAAATTGAGGCTCTCGAAGAGGTTCGAATTGTTCAGCAACCCCTGCTTAACGGCGTTGCCCGCCTTCTGGCAGAGGCGCAGCACGAGCGGCGTATGCGAAAGCAGCCGCCACAGCCGCCTTTTGAAACGGTTGTAATGGACCGAGGTGGAAATTTTCAGCAGGTAGTTTTTCAGCGCCCCCGTGGCCTGGTCGATGGCCATGTTGTTGTCGTTCAGGATAACCAGCAGGTTGGTGCGCTTCGACGCTCCGGCGTTGTTCAGCCCCTCGAACGCCAGTCCGCCGGTCATCGAGCCGTCGCCGATGACGGCCACCACCTGCCGTTTTTCACCCCGCAGCTCGGCGGCCTTGGCCATGCCGAACGCCGCGGAGATCGACACCGAGGCGTGCCCGCCCCCGAAAGCGTCGTAGACGCTCTCGGCCATGCGCGGGAAGCCGCTGATGCCGCCCAGCTGCCGCTTGGTGCGGAACGCTTCGCGCCGGCCCGTGATGATCTTGTGGGCGTAGGTCTGATGGCCTACGTCCCAGACGATCCGGTCCTCCGGGGTGTCGAAGACGTAGTGCAGCGCCGCGGCCAGCTCCACCGCCCCGAGGCTCGAAGCCAGGTGGCCGGGGTTGACCGAGCACTCGTCAACGATGTAGCGGCGCAGCTCGTCGCAGTAATCGCGCAACTGCGCCTCGGAGAGGCGTTTGAGGTCGCGCGGCGAGTCGATCGTCGGCAGGTATTTGTACTCCGTACCAGTCATGGCAGCACAAAGATAATAAATTTTTGCCGTCGCGGAACCCTTTGCGGCGGGTTTCGACGGGATGCGCGGCGCAGCGATCCGTTCGGAACAGCGGCGGCAGGCCCGATATTTCGGAAAAATTCGCTATATTTGTTCGAACCAACCGCTTCAAGCATGAAAAACACCCTATCGACGCTGGCCGCCGGCCTACTTCTGACGCTGACCGCCTGCGCGCCGCAGCCCCGCGACATCGCCTACGACCTGCCCGACGGCGAGGTCCGCCTCCTATCGTTCAACATCCGCCAGAGCGGACTGGCCGAAAAGGACGGTCCCGACCGCTGGGAAAAGCGGCGCGAGGCGACGCTGAACCTCTTCGAGCGCGAGACCCCCAGCGTGGTGGGCATCCAGGAGGGGCTGATCGACCAGGTCCGCTACATCGAGCGGAACTGTCCGCAGTACACCCGCCTCGGCGTGGGCCGCGACGACGGGCGCGAGGGCGGCGAGATCATGGCGATCTTCTACCGCAGCGACCGCTTCGAGGCCGTCGAGTGGGGAACCTTCTGGCTGAGCGACACGCCCGGCGAGGTCTCCCGCGGCTGGGACGCCGCCTGCAACCGCACAGTCACCTGGGCGCGGCTGCGTGAGAAGGCCACCGGCGGAGAGTTCTACTACCTCAACACCCACTTCGACCACCAGGGTGAGGAGGCCCGCCGCCGTTCGGCCCTGCAGATCGCCGGCTTCGTCCGCGACAGCATCCCCGCCGATGCGGCCGTCGTGGTGGGCGGCGACCTCAATTCGGGCATCGACGATCCGATCTTCGACCCCATGAAGGAGGTGCTCGAAGTGGGCCGCGAAGTGGCCGACCCGACCGACCGCTCGGGGACGTTCAACGCCTTCGGAGCCGCCCCGGGGACCATCGTCATCGACCATATCTTCTGCCGCGGGGTGGCAGCGCCCGCGCTCGAAACCCTGCGCGGCGACTACGGCGCACCCTTCATCTCCGACCACTACCCCGTCGCGTTCACCTTCCGCCTGCCGGGAACCGTTTCCGACGCACCCGCCGCTGCGAAAGATTCGCTGCAAAGGCGGTAATGTTCCGAAAAAATCCTTATCTTCGCGTTAGCAAAACAGGATAAACGGAATGAAATACGAGAGAATACTGCTCAAACTGAGCGGAGAATCGCTCCAGGGAGCGCAGCAGTACGGCCTTTCGCCCGAGGTGCTCCAGTCCTATGCCTGCCAGATCCGCGACGCGGCGGCGCGCGGCGTGCAGATCGGCATCGTCATCGGCGGCGGCAACATCTTCCGCGGCCTTTCGGGCGCCAAAAAGGGCTTCGACCGCGTAAAGGGCGACCAGATGGGAATGCTGGCCACGATCATCAACTCGCTGGCCCTGCAATCGGCGCTGGAGGACAACGGCGTCCGGGCCAAAGTGCTGACCTCGATCCGCATGGAGCCTATCGGGGAGTACTACTCCAAGGCGCGCGCCATCGAATACCTCGAGGCGGGTTACGTAGTGATCATCGGCGGCGGTACGTCCAACCCCTACTTCACCACCGACTCGGCCTCGGCGCTGCGCGGCATCGAAATCGAGGCCGACGTGCTGCTCAAAGGGACGCGGGTGGACGGCATCTATACGGCCGATCCGGAGAAGGACCCCGCGGCTGTGCGCTTCGACGAGATCTCCTTCGAGGAGGTGCTCGACCGCCGGCTGAAGGTGATGGACCTGACGGCCTTCACGCTCTGCCGCGAAAACGGCTTGCAAATCATCGTTTTCGACATGGACACACCCGGCAATCTGGGTAAGGTTCTTGCAGGGGAACGGATCGGAACGCTCGTAAAAAAGTAAGGCGCAGCCCCGGTTGCGCCGCGTCGCGGCAGCGTCCCCGGAAAGCGGACGCAGGAACGCCGAAAACAGGAACGTCGGATGCAGGAACGCCGGACGCAGGAACGCCGGACGCAGGAACGCCGAACGCGGCCGGAGCGAACCGCTCCGAAGGGGGTTCGGCACAAATAAGAGATTGAACGATGGCAAAAAAGAAGAGCAACAAACAACTCTGGGTGATGCTGGCGCTGATCGTGGCGATCGGAGCCGTGATTCTGCTGCTCCCCGCATGCGGATCGCGCAGCACCTCCGCCACGGAGGAGGAGACGACGCTGGTCGAGGCCGGTGAAGAGGCCCCCGATTTCACGGTCGAACTGTTCGACGGGCAGCATATCACCCTTTCGTCGCTGCGCGGCAAGGTCGTGCTGCTCAACTTCTGGGCGACGTGGTGTCCGCCCTGCCGCGAGGAGCTGAAGCGCGTGCAGAAGGAGATCATCGACCGCTTCGCGGGCCGTGACTTCGTTTTCCTGCCCATCTCGCGCGGCGAGAAACGCGCCACCGTGGCCGCTTTCCGCGAAAAGACGGGCTACACTTTCCCAATGGGGTTGGACCCGGGACAGACCATCTACGACCGCTACGCCTCGAATTTCATCCCGCGCAACTTTCTGATCGACCGCGACGGCAAGGTCGTGCTCGCGTCGGTGGGCTACGACGAGGAGGAGTTCGACACGTTGCTCCGCGCTATCGAAAAACAACTCGCTGAATAGCCACACCGGTCTCTTAGGGTTACAACACGTTTCGGTCGTAAGCGTCGATTTTGCCGCTCTGCGGCACTAAGTCCCCCGGAGCGGGGGTTTGGGAGGGGGCAGACTTGCAAACGCCGCCCGAGGCGGCGAATACGGCAGACGGAGTTACTAAACGGTAAAAATCGCATATAAACACTCATTCTGAATAATATGGATACCACGACGATTCTCAACGAAGCCACGCGCCGCATGCAGAAAGCCCTCGACCATCTGGAGGAGGAGCTGCTCAACGTACGCGCAGGCAAGGCGTCGCCCAATGCGCTCAACGGTGTGATGGTCGACTATTTCGGCTCGCAGGTTCCCGTATCGGGCGCCGCCAGCGTCACCGTTCCCGACGCCAAGACCATTCTGATCCAACCCTGGGACAAGAACATGCTGCGCCCGATCGAGAAAGCGATCATCGACTCGAACATCGGACTTACCCCCTCGAACAACGGCGAGCACATCCGCCTGACGATCCCGCCCCTGACGGAGGAGCGCCGCAAGGAGCTGGTCAAGCAGGTGCGCTCGGAGGCCGAGACGGGGCGCATCAGCCTGCGCAACGCCCGCCGCGACGCGGTCGAAGCGTTCAAGAAGGCGCAAAAGGAGGGCATGCCCGAGGACGAGGCGAAGGACGGCGAGACCCGGACGCAAAAACTGCTGGACAAATTCTCCAAGTCGCTCGACGAAGCGCTCGCCAAAAAGGAGAAGGAGATCATGACCGTCTGACAGATGGACGCTTTACGAACAGTCCCGCCCCGGATGATTCCGGGCCGGGACTGTCGTTATTACTGCGCGACGCTTTCGATCCACGCCGCCAGGTCGTCCAGCACCTCCGGCGCGACGGTCACCTCGATCCGTTCGTACTCGCCCACATCCCCCGTCGTGCAGGGCTGGAACAGGTGGTTCAACCCCTCGTAGCGCTTCACCGTCAGCCGCTCCGAACCGCCCAACAGCCGGCGCACCGCCCCGAGGTTCTCCGCGGCATCGACCTGCCTGTCGAGGCTTCCGTTCAGCGCCAGCACGGGCCGGTCGCCCGCACGGACGATCTCCGAAGCTGGATCGTGGGTCAGAAAGCGATAGATCCAGGGCGAATCCGCCGCCGCATCCACCACGCCAAGCAGCTTGTCGCGCAGGGGTTCGGGCAGCGCCGCCCCCGCCTCCGTGGCCGCAAGGGCCTTTCGGAGCGTCTTGCGTTCGGCGGCAAGCGCCTCGGGCGTATGGTCCGCCACGACCCGGTAACACGCTTCGAGCAGTTCACGGCACTGCATCCGCTGCTCCTCCGGCATTCCCTGCAACTCCATCGCCCGCATATTCTGCGCCAGGCTCGCCCGCCAGCCCGGAACCATCGCCCCCGCCAGCGAAACCACGAAGCCCACGCCCGGCTCTTCGGCCGCTGCGGCAAAGGCGATCGTGCCCCCTTCGCTATGGCCCAGAATACCAATCCGGCAGGCGCTCGTTTCGGGCTGTGCATGCAGGAAGTCATAGGCCCCCAGCGCATCCTGCGTCAGATCGGCCGTCGTCGCGGCCGCCCACGCCTGCCGCTCCGCCTCCGGCACGCCGAAACCCCGGTCGTCGTAGCGGAGCACGGCGATCCCGCGGCGGGTCAGAAAGTCGGCGATCACCAGAAAGGGTTTGTGCCCGAACACCTCCTCGTCGCGGTTCTGCACGCCGCTGCCCGTCACCAGCACCACGGCCGCGCGGGGCGTACCCTCCCGCGGCAGCGTGAGGGTTCCCGCCAGCTCCACCCCCGCACTCCGGCTCGGGAACGACACCTCGCGGACGGTGTAAGGATAAGGTGGCCGGGGTTCCTGCGGCCGCCGGGCAGCCTCCCGGCGCGCGAGCGAGAGCGGAATGTTTGCATCCGCCTGCGTTAAGGTCCCGACGATCAGCCCCACGGGCAGCAGCATCCCCCGGTAGGAGGCCCCAAAAGCCGGCATTTCGAGCCGCAGTTCGCCGCCGTTCCACTCGACCGTCTCCACGGGCAGTCCCCGCACCCCCTGGTCGGGACTGTCCATCGTGGCGGTCCAGCCCGTTTCGGCGGCCGCGATACGAAAGACGATCCGCAGGCGGCCTCCCGGAAACGACAACGTTCCCTCCCAGGCCCCGGCAAGCTCCTGCGCACTTCCCAAAAGCGGCAGCAGCAACACACCCAAAAACAGTCGCAGTGTACGCATACAAATTGATGTTAGTTACATCCCGGCAATCGTCGCCGTACACCATCCTGCGGCCAGTTCGGCGAGCAGGTAGCAACCGACGAAAATGGCCACGGCCTTTCCGCCGCGCAGGTTGGCCGCCACGGAGAATCCCTGCCAGCTCCAGGCGAAAAACCAGACCACCGACAGCAGCGCGACGAGCGCCATGCAGAGCAGCAGCGGCAGATTGAGCGACGCAACGTTCAGCTCCAGGGGAGCGACTGCGAGCAGTTCGTCCGCAAGCCGCCGCATCGGAGGCAGGGCGGCGACGAGCGTCATCGGCAGAAAAGCGATCCGGGCAAAGAGTTGGTTGCCGAAAAGGTCGACGGCCCGCACCCTCGACGTCGACCAGAAGAGCGACGCGGCATAGAGCAGTCCGGCGAAGAACACCCACCCGGCCAGCAGTTGAAGCGTCAGCTGTCCCAGCGTAAGTGCGCCGTAACCCGATGAAATGACCCCGCGGAACGTCACGCCGCCCCAGCGGGCCGCAAGAAGCGTTGCAAAGGCTCCGAGCAGCCCCGCCGCAAGGGTCTTCTCTCCGGAGAGGTAGACGAAAGGATTCAACAGTTTTTTCATGGTTCGTTATTTTTCAGGTGGTCGATCACTTCGTCCAGCCGGTTGCGGACGGTCGGATAGCTCACGCCCAGCCGCGCGGCAAGCTCCTTGAGCGATCCGCTGCACAGGACGAAATCGAGCAGGAATCGCTGCTCGGCGGCCGCCAGCCGCGCAAAGGCGGGCAGCGGGAAATCTCCCGTAACCTGCGTGCCGCAATCGGGGCAGCAGAGCGTGCGCACCCGCAAAGAGACCCCGCACGAGGGGCAGCAGGTCGGCAGCGCACGATTGTCCGGATGTTTCTGTTCCATACACTTCATTATTTTTTGCAAATATAAAGATTATTAATTAATAAACAAATATAATCAATATTATTTTGAATATATTTAAAACATACATCCGATTTATTTCACATCCGCGCACAAAAAAAGCCCCGGACGCTGCATAACATCCGGGGCGGAAATTTATCGAAAGTCGGCCTTCGGTCAGAGCTTCGGACCGGCGGCTACGAGCGACTTGCCTTCGTCGTTGCCGGTGAACTTGGTGAAGTTCTTGATGAAGCGGGCGGCCAGGTCCTGAGCCTTGGCATCCCACTCGGCGGGGTTCTGATAAGTGTCGCGCGGATCGAGGATCGCGGGATCGACGCCCGGCAGCGCGGTCGGAACCTTGAAGTCGAAGATCGGCATCGTTTTGGTCGGCGCCTTGTCGATCGAGCCGTCGAGGATGGCGTCGATGATGCCGCGCGTATCCTTGATCGAGATGCGCTTGCCGGTTCCGTTCCAGCCGGTGTTCACCAGGTAGGCCGTTGCGCCCGACTGCTTCATGCGCTTGACCAGCTCCTCGCCGTACTTGGTGGGGTGCAGCGACAGGAAAGCGGCGCCGAAGCAGGCCGAGAAGGTCGGCGTAGGCTCGGTGATGCCGCGCTCGGTTCCCGCCAGCTTGGCCGTGAAGCCCGAGAGGAAGTAGTACTTGGTCTGCTCGGGGGTCAGGATCGACACGGGAGGCAGCACGCCGAATGCGTCGGCCGAGAGGAAGATCACCTTCTTGGCGGCCGGAGCCTTCGAAACGGGCTTCACGATATTCTCGATGTGGAAGATCGGGTACGACACGCGGGTGTTCTCGGTCACCGACTTGTCGGCGTAGTCGATCCGGCCCTTCTTGTCTACCGTCACGTTCTCCAGCAGGGCGTTGCGGCGGATGGCGTTCCAGATGTCGGGTTCGTTCTCCTTCGAAAGGTTGATGACCTTGGCGTAGCAGCCGCCCTCGAAGTTGAAGACGCCGTCGTCGTCCCAGCCGTGCTCGTCGTCGCCGATCAGCTCGCGCTTCGGATCGGTCGAGAGCGTGGTCTTGCCCGTGCCCGAGAGGCCGAAGAAGATGGCCGTCTCACCGGCCTTGTTCGTATTGGCTGAGCAGTGCATCGAAGCGATGCCCTTCAGCGGCAGCAGGTAGTTCATGTAGGAGAACATGCCCTTCTTCATTTCGCCGCCGTACCAGGTGTTGATGATCACCTGCATCTTCTCGGTGAGGTTGAAGACCACGGCCGTCTCCGAGTTCAGACCCAGCTTCTTGAACTCCTTGACCTTGGCCTTCGAAGCGTTGAGCACCACGAAGTCGGGTTCGCCGTACTGCTCCAGTTCGGCGTCGGTCGGCCGGATGAACATGTTCTTCACGAAGTGAGCCTGCCAGGCCACCTCCATGATGAAGCGGATCTTCAGGCGCGTGTTCTCGTTGGCGCCGCAGAAGGTGTCCACCACGTAGAGCTTCTTGTCCGAAAGCTCCTTGGCGGCGATCTTCTTCAGCTCCTTCCAGGCAGCCTTGGTCACGGGCTTGTTGTCGTTCTTATACTCGTCGGAGGTCCACCAGATCGTGTCGCGGGTGGTGTCGTCCATCACGAAGAACTTATCCTTGGGCGAACGGCCCGTGTAGACGCCCGTCATCACGTTCACGGCCCCGGTCTCGGTCAGCTGACCCTTCTCGAAGCCGCGCAGGCCCTTTTTCGTCTCCTCACGGAACAGCTCGTCGTACGAGGGATTGTACACGATCTCCTTTACGCCGGTAATCCCGTACTTTTTCAAATCCATTTTGTCCATTGCTTTGCTATTTTTTGATTGAACATCCTAACCATTAACCACCCTCCGCCGCGGCATCGCGCCCTGCGGCCCGAGGGCCAACCTTTACACGCCGAACCGGCCTTTCGCACGATCCGAACGGCACAAAGGTAACAAAAGTTTTTACACCTGTGAAAAAAATAACAGCAAAAATTACAAAAAAATTTTATTATTTTCACCGATAGCACTATCGAATTGTCTTACAAGCGCTTATGCGTCCGGTTTCCAGCCCCTTCGAAGCGCTGTCCGGCCGCTGCGGAGGGTTATTCCGCCGTCGCCTGCTCCGTCCTGACAACAGTCCGCAAACATGCTGCCGCAAAAAACGCAGGGGCAACCCGCTGCCGACGCTTCCGTCGCACCGGCGCAACAAAGTGCGCCCGCACACCGTTCGCCCTACAGCCGCCGCGGCCACCGCACCTCGGCGGCAAAGCCCCTCCCGGCCGCCGGAACGGAGCGTTCAGCGATCGTTTTCCGCGCCGGAAAGAGGCTGTTTCCGATTTTTTTGTTACCTTTGGTAAGATATGGCCGGACTTTATTTCCACATTCCCTTCTGCAAACGCGCCTGCGCCTACTGCGATTTCTACAAAGAGATCGGAACCGCGCGCATGGAGCAGCTCCTCGCGGCCATGCACCGCGAACTGGAGTCGCGGCGGGAGTATCTGGCCGGCGATCCCGTCCGCACCCGCTACTTCGGCGGGGGCACGCCGTCGCTCTGCACCCCGGAGGCGATCGGCACGCTGCTTGCCCACGCGGCCGAACTCTTCGAAACACACCCCGAAGAGACCACGCTGGAGGCCAATCCCGACGACCTCACGCCCGACTGCCTCGACGGGCTGCTCCGCGCGGGCGTCGACCGCCTCTCGGTCGGGGTTCAGTCGCTCGACGACGGCTGTCTGAAGCTGATGAACCGCCGCCACACCGCCGCCCGGGCGGTCGAGGCGATCCGGCAGGCGCAGCGGGCCGGATTCGGCAACCTTACCGCCGACGTCATTTTCGGCGTCCCGGGATTCGGCGAAGAGCCCCTGCGCCGAACGCTCAACGGGTTGCTGGCACTGGGCGTGCCGCACATTTCGGCCTACCACCTGACCGTGGAACCTGACACGGCATTCGGCCGCCGCGCGGCGCGCGGGGAGTTCGCACCCGTCGGCGAGCAAGTGAGCGAACGCGAATTCGCGCAGGTGCACGACACGCTCTGCGGGGCCGGATACGAGCACTACGAGGTATCGAACTACGCCCTGCCGGGGTTCCGCGCCCGCCACAACGCCGCCTACTGGCACGGGGAGCGCTACCTGGGCATCGGCCCGGCGGCCCACTCCTACGACGGACGGGAAAGGCACTGGAACGTCGCCTCCGTGGAAGCGTATATCGCCGGGGCGCCTTCCGAAAACGAAACCCTTACGGAACACGATCTTTTCAACGAATACCTGCTCACCCGCCTGCGCACCGCCGAGGGGATCGACCTGCGGGAGGTGGAACGGCTCTTCGGCGACGAACGGACCCAACGGCTGCTTCGGGCCGCGGAACCCTCCCTAAAAGCCCGCACGCTGAACCGATCCGGCTACCGGCTGGCCGTTCCCGCGGAGCGGTTCCTGCTCTCGGACGCGGTGATCGAAGCCCTTTTCGAAACATAACGATCCCCGCAACCAAATGAAACAGAAATGTTAACTTATTCTTAAATATTTTTAGAAACTATCTGCGCTTAGTTGTTTAATATAAATATAAGTATTACCTTTGCGGCCGGATTCGATCCGTTCAGCGAGAAAATTTCAAACGTTCAATTAAGTATATGAGCAATGCAAAAATGACCCCCGACTTCCTTTTCGAGGTAAGTTGGGAGGTGTGCAACAAGGTCGGCGGCATCCATACCGTGATCTCGACCAAAGCCCAAACCGTCACCCGCAAGTTCCGCGACCGCTACATCGTCATCGGTCCCGACCTGCAGCACGAGGGGGTGAACCCCGAATTCGAAGAGGACACGAACCTGCTCAAGGCGTGGCGCCAGAGCGTCTACAACGAAGGCATCCGCATCCGCGTGGGCCACTGGAAGATCAAGGGCGAACCGATCGCCATCCTGATCGACTTCACATCGCTCTTCCCGCGCAAGGACGAAATCCTGAAGAAACTATGGGAGCAGTACCACGTCGACTCGATCTCGGGCCAGTGGGACTACATCGAGCCGGTGCTGTTCGGCTACGCCGCCGGCACGGTGATCGCCTCCTACGTCGATACGTTCTGCACGGCCACCGAGAAGATCGCCGCCCACTTCCACGAGTGGATGACCGCTTCGGGCGGCCTCTGCCTGCGCAGCATCGCCCCCTACGTGGCCACGCTCTTTACCACGCACGCCACGGTCATGGGCCGTTGCATCGCCGGCAACCGACTGCCGCTCTATAACGACCTGACGAAATTCAACGCCGACGAGCTGGCCCGCCAGTTCAACGTCACGGCCAAGCACTCCATCGAAAAGACCGCCGCGGCCTATCACGACGCGTTCCTCACCGTGAGCGACATCACGGCCAACGAGTGCAAGTACCTGCTGGGCCGCGAACCGGACTGCGTGACTCCCAACGGCTTCGAGAACGACTTCGTATGGACGGGCGAGGAGTACCACGCCAAGCGCAAAGAGGCGCGCGAGGCGATGATCGGGGTGGCCGAAGCGTGCCTGGGCCGCAAGTTCGCCACCGACCCGCTGATTATCGGGACCAGCGGCCGCTATGAATTCCGCAACAAGGGCATCGACGTCTTCCTCGAATCGCTCAAGCAGCTGGCCGCTTCGGACAAGCTGCGGCGCGAGGTGCTGGCCTACATCACCGTGCCGGCCGGCAACCGCGGCCCGCGCGTCGATCTGCAGGCCCACCTCTCCGATGCGAAAAACCCGATCGACCCCGCGCAGTACAAATATTCGACACACTATCTGGAGAACCCCTCCTGGGACCCGATCGTCAACTCGCTCAACGGCAGCATCCTCGCCTCGGCCGAATCGAAGGTCCGGGTGATCTTCGTGCCGACCTACCTCAACAAGGCCGACGGCATCTTCAACAAGGACTACTACGAACTGCTGGTGGGCATGGACGTCACGGTGTTCCCCTCCTACTACGAGCCGTGGGGCTACACCCCGCTCGAGTCGGTGGCTTTCTCCGTGCCGACGCTCACCACGACGCTCGCCGGCTTCGGCCTCTGGGTCGACAAGCAGCGCGAGCACGCCGGCGTGGAGGTCGTCCGCCGCGACGACTTCAACGACAAGGAGGTCGAAGCCAAGATCGCCGACGCGCTGCTGCGCTTCAGCCTGCTCGACCAAAAACGCGTCTCGGAGGCGCGCGCCTCGGCCTACGAGGTGTCGGAGACGGCTCTCTGGGAGAAGCTCTTCGCCGCCTACGAACAGGCCTACTCCGAGGCCATCGAAAGCTCGATCCTGCGCACCAACCGCGCCGTGCTCGACGACGGGGGCGCCACCAACGAGCAGATCAACTTCGTCAGGCAGCAGCTCTTCGTCGAGCGTCCCAACTGGAACCGCATGATGGTCGACAAGACCCTGCCCAAGCGGCTGCACGCCCTCGAGGAGCTTTCGCGCAACCTCTGGTGGTGCTGGAACCCCGGGGCGCGCGACCTGTTCGAGAATATCGATCCCAAGCTCTGGGCCGCGAGCGAGCGCAACCCCATCGCGTTCCTCGACATGCTGAGCGTCGAAAGGATGCGAGAGCTTGAGCGCGATTCGGCGTTCCTGGCCCAGCTCGACGCCGTATACACGCAGTTCCGCGACTACATGAACGAGAAGCCCGATCCGAAGGCCACTTCGATCTCCTACTTCTCGATGGAATACGGCCTGCACTCGTCGCTCAAAATCTACTCGGGCGGTCTGGGCATCCTGGCGGGCGACTACCTGAAGGAGGCGTCGGACAAGAACGTCCCGATGGCCGCCGTGGGTCTCTTGTACCGCTACGGCTACTTCACGCAGCGCCTCTCGGCACAGGGTTCGCAGGAGGCGACCTACGAGGCGCAGAACTTCTACAAGCTGCCCATCTCGCCCGTGCGCGACGAGGCCGGCAACTGGCTGACGGTGACCATCGCCTACCCGGGCCGCACGCTCTCGGCGCGCGTCTGGAAGTGCCAGGTGGGCCGCACGGACCTCTACCTGCTCGACGCCGACTTCGAGGACAACCTGGAGGAGGACCGCCAGATCACCCACCACCTCTACGGCGGCGACTGGGAGAACCGCCTCAAGCAGGAGATTCTCTTAGGCATCGGCGGCATTCGCGCCCTGCGCAAGCTGGGCATCAAGCACCACGTGTTCCACTGCAACGAGGGCCACGCGGCCTTCATCGGCATCGAGCGCATCCGCGAGCTGGTGAACCACAAGAAGCTCACCTTCTCCGAAGCGCTGGAGGTGATCCGCTCCTCGTCGCTCTTCACGACCCACACCCCCGTACCGGCCGGTCATGACGCCTTCCCCGAGTCGATGATCCGCCAGTACATGTCGCACTACCCCGACGTGCTGGGCATCACCTGGGAGCAGTATATCAACCTGGGCAAGACCAACCCCAACGACCCCAACGAGAAGTTCTCGATGTCGGTGCTGGCCTGCAACCTCTCGCAGGAGGTCAACGGCGTTTCGTGGCTCCACGGCGAGGTCTCGAAGGAGATTCTGGGCAGCATGTGGCCGGGCTACTTCAAGAACGAGCTGCACATCGGCTACGTCACCAACGGCGTGCACTTCCCGACCTGGGCCGCCACCGGTCTGCGCCGGCTCTACGCGCACTACTTCGCCGACGGCTTCGAGGGCCACGTCTACGACATTCCGGCCTGGCAGAAGGTCCACAACATTCCCGACACGGAGCTGTGGGCCGAGCGCATGAAGCTCAAGACCAAGCTGATCAACCATATCCGCAAGCGTTACAGCGATCCCAAGCAGGTGCGGCTCGACTCGCCGCGGCAGATGCTGCAGGTCATCGAGGGCATCAAGCCCGAGGTGCTGACCATCGGCTTCGCCCGCCGCTTCGCCACCTACAAGCGCGCCTACCTCCTGTTCACAAACCTCGACCGGCTGGCCGCCATCGTCAACAACAAGGAGCGTCCCGTGCAGTTCATCTTCGCGGGCAAGGCGCATCCGAACGACAAACCGGGACAGGATCTCATCAAGCGCATCGTCGAGGTGGCCGCCATGCCGCAGTTCGTCGGGAAGATCATCTTCCTGCAAAACTACGACATGGAGCTGGCCCGCCGCATGGTGCAGGGCGTCGACGTATGGCTCAACACGCCGACCCGTCCGTTAGAAGCCTCCGGCACGTCGGGCGAGAAGTGCGTCATGAACGGCGTGCTGCAATTCTCGGTGCTCGACGGCTGGTGGGTCGAGGGCTACAAGCAGGGCGCGGGCTGGATGCTCCCCATGGAGCGTACCTTCGCCGACCAGCACTACCAGGACGAGCTGGACGCCGAGATGATCTACAACACCATTGAGGAGGAGATCGCGCCCAAGTACTACCGGCGCGACCACGACGGCATCCCCCACGAGTGGGTCCGCTCGGTCAAGGAGTGCGTGGCCGACATCGCCTCGAACTTCACGACCAACCGCATGCTCATCGACTACGAGGAGCGCTTCTACAACAAGCTCGCGGCCCGCAAGCGCCGCATCGTCGAGGGCGGCTACAAGCTCGCCCGCGAGATCGCAGCCTGGAAGCGCAAGGTTTCGGCCTCGTGGGACGAGGTGCGCGTAGTGGACGTGCAGCGCGTGAAGATGGACAAGGAGGCCGTCTTCGTGGGCGAGCGCTACCACTTCGAAGTGACGCTCGACGTGGCGAACCTGCGTGCCGAGGACATCGGCGTGGAGATGGTCATCGCCCGCCAGATCGTCGGCGGCGAACCGGTCAACGTCGAGCGGACGGTGGCCCTGAAGTGCATCGGCAGCGAAGGCAAGCTGGTGACCTACGCCCTGGACTACACCCCCGACGAGGCCGGCACGTTCGACGTGGCGCTGCGCATCTTCCCCTACAACGAGAACCTGCCGCACCGCATGGACTTCGCGCTGGTGAAGTGGGCATAGCGTATTCGGAAAGAAATCGGCAACGAAAGGGCATAATTTTCAAGTAGTAAGCCTTTAATTTCGAAAAAATCAATACCTTTATAGGACGAACAGCATTTTAAGCGATATGTCAGCACTTACTTTCGACAAAAGCGAATTGGGCAACCTGGAGTACTCGCTCCAGCGGGAGATGCTCTCCACGGACCGCATCGGCGGATACATGAGCACGACGATCGTCTGCTGCAACACCCGCAAGTACCACGGTCTGATGGTAGCCCCCATCGACGACAGCGGCCGGACCTTTGTCCTGCTGTCGTCGCTCGACGAGACCGTCGTGCAGCACGACCAGACGTTCAACCTGGCGCTGCACCGTTTCAAGGGGACCTACGAACCCCGCGGCCACAAATACATCACCGACTTCGAGTACACGCCCACCCCCACGATCACCTACCGCGTGGGCGGCGTGATCCTCAAAAAGGAGATGCTCTGGATTCACAAGCGCACGCAGCTAATGATCCGCTACACGCTCGTGGACGCGCACTCCGAGACCAAGCTGCGGCTGCGGCCGTTCCTCGCTTTCCGCGACAAGCACTGCCTGTCGAAAGCCAACATGGAGGCCGACGGCCACTCCTACCCGGCCGTCAACGGCGTCAAGTGCCGCCTCTACGGCTCTTTCCCGTGGCTCTACCTCCAGACGAGCAAGCCCGGCACGGAGTTCGTGCCCGCACCCGACTGGTACTACGGCTTCGAATACCAGCAGGAGCTTGCGCGCGGCTACGACGGCTACGAGGATCTGATGACCACGGGCTACTTCGAAGTCGACCTCAAAAAGGGCGAAAGCGTCATCTTCTCCGCTTCGCTCGACGAGATGGGTTCGACCAAGACCATCGAGGAGGTCTTCAACGCCTCGATCGCCCGCCGCACGCATAAGATCGACTTCATCAGCTGCCTCGAGCACTCGGCGCGCCAGTTCCTCATCCGCCGTCCGGGCGACCGCACAGAGGTGGTGGCGGGCTATCCGTGGCACGCCGTCTCGGGCCGCCAGACCTTCGTGGCGCTCCCGGGCATCACGCTCGGCCAGGGCCACAAGGAGGACTGCATCGACGCACTCGACACGCAGGTCCGCGCCATGCGCGAGGGCATGTTCGCCCAGCCGGCTTCGGCCGCGTTCGAGGCGGACGCTCCGCTCTGGTTCTTCTGGACGCTGCAGCGGCTCGAAGCGCAGCTGGGCGGCCAACAGATCTGGGAGCGCTACGGCAAGGCGATGAAGGAGATTCTCAAAGCCTACAAGCAGGGGATCGCCGGCCGCGTCGTACTGAACGACAACGGACTGGTGTGGGCCTGGTCGGAAGACCTGCCCCTCACGTGGATGAACTCGGTGGTCGAAGGACGCGCCGTGACCCCGCGCAGCGGCTACGCCGTGGAGATCAACGCCTTGTGGTACAACGCCGTCTGCTACGCGCTCGCGCTAGCCGAACAGAACGGCGACACGGCCTTCGTCAAGGCGTGGAAGAGCCAGCCCGAGAAGACGCGCCGCGCGTTCAACGAGCTGTTCCGCCTGCCGGGCGGCTGTCTGGCCGACTACGTGGGGGCCGAGGGTGCGAACGATCAGATTCGCCCCAACATGATTCTCGCCTGCGGTCTTCCCTATAAGATGATCGACGAGACGATGCAGGTCGAGGTGATCCGCACCGTCCGCCAGCACCTGCTCACCCCCAAGGGGCTGCGCACGCTCACGCCGCGCAATCCGCTCTACAAGGGTTCGCAGGAGGGTACGCCCGACGAGCGCGACTTCGCGGCCAAGAACGGTTCGGTATGGCCCTGGCTGCTGTCGTTCTACGTAAAGGCGTGCTTCGACATCGACGGCGAGAAGTTCCTGCCGCAGGCCGAGGAGATTCTGGCGGGCTTCGACGAGGAGATTCAGACCTACGGCATCGGTTCGATCGGCGAACTGTACGACGCCGACCCCCCGTTCTCGCCCCGCGGAGCCATTTCGCAGGCGTGGAGCGTGGCCGCCGTGCTGGACATCCACGCCATGATCTGCGCGCACAAACCCGCCGGGCGGAAGCAGGCCGAACCCGCGGCCAAGGCTGCAACCGCCAAGGCCGCTGCCAAGCCCGCCAAAACAGCGGCTCCGGCAAAGGCCGCGACCGCCGCAACCGCAAAGGCAGCCAAGCCGGCCGCAAAAGCCCCCGCGAAAAAAGCGGCGGCTGCGAAGGCGAAGAAATAAGTAAGTCGGATTCGCACGCGAGCGTCGACCGGGAACGTGCCGAGGGGAGCCTCCGTCCGGGACGGGGGTTTGGAGTGGGTCGCACCCGCAGACCGGGCGGAAAGCCGCGGATGCGGGACGCGAAAAAGCGAGAACGAGATAGATTATCAGTAAAAGCAAAGGATTAGTTATGAGAGTTTTAATGTTCGGTTGGGAATTTCCGCCCCACATCGCCGGTGGTCTGGGAACGGCCTGTTACGGCATGACGCGCGGACTGGCGCGCAACGGGGTCGAGGTGACCTTCGTCGTTCCGCACGCTTACGGCGATGAGGACCAGCGCTTTACCCACGTTCTGAACGCCAGCGACGTAGAGGCCCTTTACGGCTCCACAGGCAGCGGCGCCGACGATATCCTGGAGAAGATGTCGTTTATCCACATCGACTCGAACATGGTCCCCTACATCTCCCCCGAGGAGTACGAAACCTACCACGAGCAGTTCGTCAAGACGGGCCAGACGACCTGGTCGACGACCGACTCCTGGAAGCAGCGCTACACCTTCTCGGGCAAGTACGGCGCCAACCTGATGGAGGAGGTGGCCCGCTACGCGGTGGTCGCCGCCCAGGTGGCCAAGGACCTCGAAGGTCAGTTCGACGTGATCCACGCCCACGACTGGCTCACCTACTACGCGGGAATCGCCGCGAAACGGGTATCGGGCAAGCCGCTGGTGGTGCACATGCACGCCACGGAGTACGACCGTTCGGGCGAGAACGTCAATACGCAGGTCTACGCCATCGAGCGCGCCGGCATGCACGCCGCCGACCGCGTGATCGCCGTGTCGAACCTCACGCGCAACATCGTCATTACCCGCTACGGCGTACCGGCCGACCGCGTGGTGACGGTGCACAATGCCGTGCGCTTCGCCGAGAAGAGCTCCGAGGCGCCCGAGCGCGGCGTCGAGGACAAGATCGTCACCTTCCTGGGCCGCATCACCTACCAGAAAGGTCCCGACTACTTCGTCGAGGCAGCCGCCAAGGTGCTCAAACGGGTTCCCAACGTGCGCTTCGTGATGGCCGGTTCGGGCGACATGATGAACCACGTCATCCGCCGCGTGGCGCGGCTGGGCATCGCCGACCGCTTCCACTTCACGGGCTTCCTGCGCGGCGAGGACGTACACAAGATGTTCCAGCTGTCGGACGTCTACGTCATGCCCTCCGTCTCGGAGCCGTTCGGCATTTCGCCGCTCGAGGCCATGCGCTCGAACGTGCCGGTGATTATCTCCAAGCAGAGCGGCGTGGCCGAGGTGCTGGATTACGCCGTGAAGGTCGACTACTGGGACGTGGACGCCCTGGCCGATGCGATCTACGGACTGATCGAATACCCCGCCCTGTCGGGCATGTTCGCCTCGAAGGGTTTGGAGGAGGTCACCAACCTCAAGTGGAACGACGCCGCGGCCAAGATCAAGGCCGTCTACGAAGCCGCGATAGAAGAGAATAAAGAACAATCAAAATAACCCCGTTATGAAAACCGTCTGCTTATATTTCCAGGTACACCAGCCCTGGCGACTGAAGAAATACCGTTTCTTCAACATGGGCAAGGACCACTACTACCTGGACGACCTGATGAACCGCTCGATCATGCAGAAGGTCGCCCGGCAGTGCTATCTGCCGATGAACGCCCTGCTGCTCAAGCTCATCAAGGAGAACAAGGGCAAGTTCCGCTGCTCGTTCTCCATCACGGGCATCGCCGTCGAACAGTTCCGCGCCTATGCGCCCGAAGTGCTGGAGTCGTTCAAGGAGCTGGCCGCCACGGGCTGCGTGGAGTTCCTGGCCGAGACCTACTCCCACTCGCTCGCATCGCTCGCATCGAAGGAGGACTTCGCGGAACAGGTGAAGCTCCACACCGCCATGCTCAAGAAAGAGTTCGGCGTGAAACCCACCGCCTTCCGCAACACGGAGCTGATCTACTCGGACGAGATCGGCGCCGCGGTCGCCGAGATGGGCTTCCGCACGATGCTGGCCGAGGGGGCGAAGCACATTCTGGGCTGGAAGTCGCCCAACTACGTCTACGCCAACGCCATAGACCAGAAGCTCCGGCTGCTGCTGCGCAACTACAAGCTCTCGGACGACATCGCATTCCGCTTCTCGAACCAGAGCTGGGACCAGTATCCGCTGACCACCGACAAGTACGTCAAGTGGCTGGCATCGGACGAGACCCCGGGCGAGGTGATCAACCTGTTCATGGACTACGAGACCTTTGGCGAGCACCAGACCGCCGACACGGGCATCTTCGACTTCATGAAGTCGCTGCCGAAAGCCGTGCTGGCCAAGAAGAACAACCTGGAGTTCGCCACCGTATCGGAGGCTGCCAAGAAGCACCAGCCCGTGGCCGTGCTCCACTGTCCGCACGTGATGTCGTGGGCCGACGAGGAGCGCGACGTGACCGCCTGGCTGGGCAACGAGCTGCAGAACGAAGCCTTCTCGAAGCTCTACGCGCAGAAGGAGAAGGTCGCCCAGCTCAAAAACGCCGACTTCGACTACGTATGGAGTTTCCTCCAGACCTCCGACCACTTCTACTACATGGCCACCAAGTGGCTGTCGGACGGCGACGTGCACTCCTACTTCAACCCCTACGACTCGGCTTACGACGCCTTTATTAACTACATGAACGTCCTTTCGGACTTCATCATCGAGTTGGACAAGGCCGTCGCCGCCAAGCCCGCCAAAGCGGCCAAGACCCCTGTCGGGCAGACCGTCTGACCGACTGCCGGAGAGGCCGGAGAGGCCGGAGAGACTGGAGAGGCCGGAGAGACCGGAGAGGCCGGAAAGGGATGGCTGGAGAGACTGGAAAGCTGTGAAGGCTGGAAAGGCTGGAAAGCCAACAGGCTGTTCCCCGGTTAGGACCGCACTCGTGTCCGCTTCCCCGAGAACGTCAACAGGAAAGAGAGCCGACAACTCCCTGTTTCCGGTAAGAACTTAAAATGAATCACCCCCGCCGCGGAGAGCCGCAGCGGGGGTGATTTTATTTGGGACCCGCCTTTACAACAGCCCCAGCGACTTGCTGCGGGCCAGCATGCAGGCGCCGATCACCCCGGTCTTTCCGCCATTTTTCGACAGGCGGATGGTGGTGTCCTTGCTCACCAGCATGAGCGAATATTTGTTGATGGCGCTCTTGATGGGCAGCATCAGGTAGTCTTTGGCCACGGCCAGCGCCCCGCCGATGACGATCAGTTCGGGATTGAACATATTGATCAGCCCCGCGATCGCCTTGCCTAGCTGATGTCCGACCTCCTCCAGAATCTCAATGGCCAGCACGTCCTCCTTCAGCAGGGCGCCCAGGATGTCGCCCAGCGTGATCTCCTCGCCCCGGTTGAACTTGTCCGAGAGCATCGAGACGCGCCCCTCCCGCAATCTTTCGAGGAACATGCGGTGCACGGCCGAACCCGAAGCGCCCGTTTCGAGACACCCCCGCTTGCCGCAGCGGCAGATGATCTCGTTGTCGAAGAAGGGGAAGTGGCCGAACTCGCCCGAGAAGCCCGACTTGCCGTAGAAGAGCTTGCCGTCGATAATCATCCCCACGCCCAGCCCCCAGCTGGCGTTGACGAAGAGCATCGTCTTTTCGCCCGACGCCACGCCGCACATGTATTCGCCGTAGGTGGCCGCGCGCGTGTCGTTCTCGATGTAGACCGAGCACTTCAGCCGCTCCTCCAGCAGCATGGCCAGCGGCTGCTCCTCGACGAAGAAATAGCTGTAACTGTACCCGGTCCGCGAATTGACGCGGCCCGAGATGTTGACCCCTACGGCCAGCAGCTTCTCGCGCGGCACGGCGCACTTGGCCAGAAACGAAAGGATGATCTCGCAGAGCCGGTCGAGCGACTGGAGCGAATTCTCCATCACCAGGTGGATGTTGCCCTTCGTGTGGGCGATCTGCCCCTTGAAGTTGATAATGGCCAGCTCGACCGAGTCCTTGCGCACGTCGACCCCCATGAAGTAACCCGCATAGGGGTTCAGTCCGTAGATGTTGGCGCGCCGGCCGCCCGTCGTGCCCTGCTTGCCGAAGTCGTAGACGAACCCCTCCTCCATCAACTCGCCGATGAGTTTGGTGACCGTCGGCACGCTCAGGTTCATCGCCTTGCTCAGGTCGGTGATGCTGAAGTCGCCCCCGACGATGTAGCGGCCGATGATCTGCTGTTTGAGGATCGCACTCTTTTCGCCTTTGATCGCTTGGGTGAGAAAGGTGTCCATAGGTGATATTCCGTTGCGGTTTCTTGCCCTAAAGATAGCAAAAAATTCGTGTCCGGACAACAAAACGCCCAATTATGCCCTGCTAAATAGTAAATAAATTTATTGTAATAGGAAAATCTTTGTAAAAAATATTATTAAGATTATTTGTTGGGATAATTTTAATTATTATATTTGTCCCTGTAAACCGCCCGAACAGCTTCAATTCCGACCTTTTTAAAACACAACCCGATAAAACTAACCGAATGAAACGATTCTACCTGTTTTGCTGCATGCTGACGGCCGCATTGTGCGCGTCCATGCTGCTCGCCTGCGACGACGGCCTGCGGGACGTCGAGTACACCTACCCCGATCCGGATGCGGAAGTGAAGCCGGAACCGCCCGTGAGCGGCTATCCCGAAGGGCTGACCGTGACGGAGTTCACCCACAAGCTCTCCTCCGACAAGCAGTGCATCGGCTTCGTGGCCATCGCCGACCTGAAGAAGAATCCCAAGCTGCGGTTCAACGCGGTGCACCTGCCCGCGCCCAAGAAGCCGACGGCCATCCACCGCGAATTCGCCGCCAAGGGCAAGGGTCAGCCCCTCGTCACCACCAACGCCGGATACTGGTACGCCGGCAATTCGCTGAGCCTGCTGATCTCGGACGGCATCGTTCAGTCGATCGAGAACCAGACCGTAACGCGCAAGAACGACCAGGGGCAGGACGTGACGGTCTACCCCGTCCGCTCGTCGTTCGGCCAGCATGCAGACAATTCGTTCGAAACCACCTGGATTTATTGCGTGCTCGACAAGAACGACGCCCCCTACTCGTTCCCCTCGGCGCTGGACAACGACGAGCAGACCAAGACCTGGATGCCTGCGCCTCCCACCTCCGCCACGCCCGGCGCCAAGCCGTGGACCCCGCGCGAAGCGGTCGGCGGCGGCCCGATGCTCGTGAAGGAGGGCAAGAACGTCGCGGTGGAGAACTATTGGAAAGAGGCTTTCGACGGAGGAGGCATCGCCGGCACGTCGCGCCAGCCCCGCACGGCCATCGGAGCCACGGCGGACGGCAAGCTGATTCTTTTGGTCTGTGACGGCCGCAACATGCGCGGCAGTGCCGGCTTCACGCTCTCGGAACTGGCCGACAAGATGATCTCCTACGGGGCGGTCGACGCCATCAACCTCGACGGCGGCGGTTCGTCGACCTTCGTCGGCAAGGACGGCACCGTGCTCAACCGTCCGAGCGATACGGGCAGCAAGGAGACACTGGTCGAGCGCAGCATCTCCACGGCCGTCGTAATTTCGCTGACCGAATAACACCTTATAGAATGAAAAAACTGCTGACCGCACTTTTCGCCGCCGCCGGGCTTATCGCCTGCGGCGGCCCTGCGGCTTCGCCGGAAAAGCCCGTCTACATGTGGGTCGACTGCGAGGCCAACTTCGCGCGCATGAGCACGCCCGACTCCATCGGCTGCTACCTCAACCGCCTGCACGACATGGGCATCGACAACGTGGTGGTCGACGTCAAGTCGATCACGGGCGAGGTGCTCTATAAGAGCGATATCGCCCCCTACATGGGCGAGTGGGAGGGGACGACCCGCAGCGAGGAGTACGACATGCTGGGCCACTTCATCGAGATGGGCCACCGCCTCGGCATGAAGGTCTACGCCTCGCTCAACGTCTTCGCCGGCGGCCACAACTACTTCGACCGCGGCATCATCTACTCCGAGCATCCCGAGTGGCAGTCGACGGTCTACTGGGAGGGCAAGCTTATGCCCATCAGCCAGATGAAGTGGAACTACAACGGCATGCTCAACCCCGCGAACCCCGCCGTACAGCAGTACGAGCTGGACATTCTCAAGGAGTTCGCCCGCAAGTACCCCGCAGCCGACGGCATCGTCTTCGACCGCGTGCGCTACGACAACATCACCTCCGACTTCTCGCCCCTGTCCAAGGAGCTTTTCGAAGCCTACGCCGGGGTGCGCGTCGAACGCTACCCCGACGACATCCTCTACTGGGAGAAAGACGCCGAGGGCAAACAGCAGTGGCGCGAAGGCAAGCTCTTCAAGGCGTGGGTCGAGTGGCGCGCTTCGGTCATCCACGACTTCATGCAGCGGGCGCACGACGAGCTGAAAGCCATCAACCCGCAGCTCGAACTGGGCGACTACACGGGCGCGTGGTATCCCACCTACTACCAGGTGGGCGTGAACTGGGCCAGCCGGGAGTACGACCCCTCGAAGGAGTTCGCCTGGGCGACGCCCGCCTACAAGAACACCGGTTACGCCGAACTGCTCGACCTCTACATGACGGGGCTTTACTACACGCTGGTGACCAAGGACGAAGTGGACCGGGCCAACGGCGCAGTGGGCAGGCGGACCGAAGCGGGCATGGACGACAGCCGCAGCTACTGGTACTGCGTCGAGGGCGGTGCGGAGCTGGTGCGTGAACTGACGCGCAACGCCGCGCCCGTCATCGGCTCGATCTACGTCGAGCAGTACGAGGGCGACGCGCAGCAGTTCGAACGGGCCGTCCGTCAGGCGATGCAAAGCACCGACGGGGTGATGATCTTCGACCTGGTGCACATCGTCAACCGCAACTGGTGGGACGCCTTGCAGCGGGGCATCGATGCTTCAGACCAAACTCAACAATAACCAACTAACCTAAACGCAATTCTATGAAAGAGATCTTCTCTGTTTTCAGGAATTCCCTGACAGCCGGCTGCATGACCTTGCTCCTGCTGCTCGTCTCGGGCGACGCATTCGCCCAGAACAGGGTTACGGGACAGGTCACCGACCAAAGCGGGCAGCCGCTGACGGGCGTGACCGTGATCGCCGTGGGAACCAACACCGGCACGACCACCGATTCGCAGGGACGGTATGCGATCTCCGTGAAGAACGGAGCCACGCTCGAATTCAGCTTCATCGGCATGCTGTCCGAGCGTAAAAGCGTGGGGGGGGGAAACACCGCCCTTGACGTCGTTCTCAAGGAGGACACCGCCGAGGTCGACGAAGTGGTCGTCGTCGGCTACGGCACGCAGCGCAAGGCCAGCATGACGGCCGCCGTGTCGCAGATTCAGGGCGACGACCTGCTCAAAGCGCCCATCTCCAACATCTCGCAGGGTCTCGCGGGCCGTCTGCCGGGCCTTTCGTCGGTTCAGAACTCGGGCCAGCCCGGCGCCGACCAGGCCACGCTCAACATCCGCAACTCGCGCAGCGGCATCCTCTACATCGTCGACGGCGTACCCCGCTCGATCAGCGACATCGACCCTAACGACGTCGAGTCGGTCTCGCTGCTCAAGGACGGCGCGGCATCGGCCGTCTACGGTCTCCAGGCTGCGGGCGGCGTGATGATCGTCACCACGAAAAAAGGCCGTCAGGGCCGTTCGACCGTCACCTACCGCGGTTCGGTCGGCGCTTCGATGAACACCTCCTACCCCGAATTTCTCGACGGACCGGGCTACGCCTACTGGTACAACCGGGCGCTGGAGCTGGACGGCAAGCAGCCCATCTTCACCCGCAAACAGGTCGACATGATGCTCAACGACGACTCGAGCGACGGCTGGGGCAACACCAACTGGTTCGACGAGGTTTTCGGCACGGGCATCACCCAGCAGCACAGCATCACCTCCACGGGCGGCAACGACAAGATCAACTACTTCGCTTCGCTGGGCTACCTGGGACAGGATGGTAACATCGAAAGTTTCGAGTACGACCGCTACAACCTGCGTACGAACATCGAGGCCAAGATCGCCAACGGCGTGACCTTCACGCTGGGCGTCGCCGGACAGATCGGTGACAACAAGTCGCCCGGCTACGCCGCCGGCGGTACGTCGGGCACGGCGGTCGCCTCGGGCAACCAGCCCTGGCTTTCGATCGCCGAGCAGGCGGCTTTCGCTCATCCCTACATTCCGATGGAGTACGAAGGCATGCCGACGGCCAGTCTGAACGGCTACCAGAACACGATCAACCCCGTTGCGGCGACCGAACTTTCGGGGCAGAACAAGTCGCAGACGATCGCCCTGCAGACCAACGCAGCCCTGCAATGGGACCTTCCGTGGGTTCCCGGATTGAGCATCAAGGCGATGGGTTCCTACGACCGCAGCGCCACCACGGCCAAGAACCTCTCCACGCCCTACTACGTGATGCTGGCCGCCACGCCCGACTCGAACACCGACCACATCACCTACAAAAAGGCGCTCGATGCCCGCAACACGGCGTCGGTGGGCCTTACAGAGGGCTACACGCAGTGGCAGCGCATCACCTCGCAGCTGAGCCTGAACTACTCGTTCGAAAAGAGCGGCCACAAAGTCGAAGCGCTGGCGCTGCTCGAAACGCGCGACTACAAGACCAACAAGTTCGGTGCACGCGGCAAGGACCTCTCGATCCCCGAACTGCCCGAACTGACCGGCAACGGCGTCCAGCCCGCCACCAACCCTATTTACGGCAGCAGCAACGCCAACCGCGCCGTGGGCTTCGTCTTCCGCGCCAACTACGCCTACCAGAACCGCTACTTGCTCGAATTCTCGGGCCGCTACGACGGTTCGTACAAGTTTATCGGCAACATCTCGGGCAAACGCTGGGGCTTCTTCCCCTCCGTATCGGCCGGCTGGCGCATCTCCGAGGAGAAGTTCTTCGCTTCGGCCCGCAAAGTGGTCGACAACCTGAAGATCCGCGCCTCGTTCGGTACGACGGGCAGCGACACGGGCAGTTCGGCCTACGCCTTCCTGAGCACCTTCAATCCGCAGTTCTCCTATCCGAGCGTGGTGATCGGCGGAACCGGCCTGAACGGTCTGCAAACTACGGTAGTTGCCAACGAGATGCTGACCTGGGAGCGTCAGCACAGCTACAACATCGGGTTCGACCTGAGCATGTGGCAGGGTAAGCTGGGTCTGGAAGTGGATGCCTTCTACAACTACACTTTCGACATTCTGGCGCCCAGCACGGGTTATCCCTTCTCGATGGGCGGCTACCACCCCAGTTTCGTCAACAACAATGCACAGGACGTGCGCGGTATCGACGTCAAGATTTCGCACCGCAACCAGGTCGGCAAGTTCAGCTACGGCGTGGTGCTGAACATGTCCTACGCCAAAGACCGCTGGCTGCGCTACGAGGACCTGCCCAATACACCTGACTACGCGCGGCACGTCGGCCACAGCCGCTCGATGTCGATGGGCTTCATCGCCGACGGGCTGTTCCAGAGCGAAGAGGAGATCGATAACTCGCCGTTCCTTGCGGGCGAGCGTCCCCGCGTGGGCGACATCAAGTACCGTGACCTCAACGGCGACGGCCAGATCACCTACGAGCAGGACCGTGCCTACATCGGCCGCGGGCAGCGTCCGCAGTTCACCGGCAGCCTCAACCTTTTCGGCAGCTGGAAGGGCATCGACGTCGACCTGCTGTTCGTAGGCGCGGCCATCTGCGACGTATCGCTGACGGGAACCTACTACAACTGGAACGAGGACCACACCATCTTCACCAAACCCTTCAAGGCCGGCGCCAACGCCCCGCGCTACCTGGTCGAGAACGCCTGGACGCCCGAGCACCCCGATGCCGAATATCCGCGTCTGTCGATCAACGCGCCCAACACCAACAACGCCTACGCCTCGTCGTTCTGGTACCGCGACGGCAAGTATCTGCGCCTCAAATCGGCTTCGATCGGCTACACCTTCCCCAAAACATGGATGAACAAGATCGGACTGGGCAAGCTGCGCGTTTACGTCGAGGGAACCAACCTCTTCACCGTATCGGGCCTTCCCGAGGGCATCGACCCCGAGTGGCCCGGCGTATCGAACGGCTACTATCCGCAGCAGCGCACCGTCGTGGGAGGTCTGGAACTTACATTCTAACCCGTTAACAGCATTTACTATGAAAACCAGCATAATCAATATCCTCGCCGTCTGCGCCGGCACGCTCGCACTCTCGGGCTGTACCGACTGGCTCGATATGACCCCGACCGACAAGCTGACGGACAAGATCGTGTGGGCCAATGCCGACTACGTCGAACAATACCTCAACAGCTCCTACCCTTACATCAACGTCTTCGGCAGTTTCGGCGGCGGCGAATCGCAGGTCGGACAGACCGAAGGTCTCACCGAGACGCTCAAATACGGTTCGATGGTCCCGGGTACGAACGTCGGTTTCCCCAACATCATCGCCTTTGCCGAAGGCGGCCTTAAAGCCTCGACGGCAGCGTTCCACTTCGGCGGCTGGGAGGACACCTACGTTCGCATCCGCCGTGTCAACGAGTTCCTTTACGGCCTGAACAAGTTCGGTTCCAGCCATCCGGAGGAGCTTAGATTGCAGTGGATCGCCCAGGCCCGCTTCTTCCGCGGCATGCTCTACTACGAGATGATCCGTCGGCACAAGAACGTCATCCTCTATGACGAGGACCTGCTCGCAATCTCGCGCGACCAGGCGCTCAGCACGGAAGAGGCCGGCTGGGATTATGTCTATGAGGACCTGAAGTTCGCCGCCGCCAACCTGCCCCCGAAAGTGGCCGCCAACCAGACCGGACGCCTCACCAGCGGCGCGGCGTATGCCCTGCTTTCGCGCGCCATGCTTTACGCCCAGCGCTGGCAGGCAGCCCGCGACGCTGCCGAGGAGGTTTTTAAGCTCGGCTACGAACTGATGCCCGGCACGACGGCCGCCGACTACGCCAAAGCCTTCACCTCGGCACAGGCGGGCAACACGGAAGCCATCCTCGAATACAACTACCTCACCTCGGGTCCCAACCACTCGTGGGACGACCTCTTCATGCCGGGCGGCGACTACACCACCAAGGGCGGCCGCGCCACCCCGACGCAGGAGATGGTCGAATCCTATGAGAAAGCCACCACCGGCGGCTACCCCGACTGGACGCCGTGGCACACCACGACCGGAACGACCGATACGCCTCCCTGGGACCAGCTGGAGCCTCGCTTCCACGCCTCGGTTCTCTACAACCAGGCCGACTGGAAAGGCCGCAAGATCGAGCCGTTCATCGGCGGCAAGGACGGCTGGCACAACTTCGACGACGGTTCGGACGTGGCCGGACGCACCACGACGGGTTACTACCTGCGCAAGATGCTCGACGAGAAGCACACCGACTACACGCTCAAGAGCACGCAGCCCTGGATCGCCATCCGACTGGCTGAAGTAATCCTCAACCACGCCGAAGCATGTTACATGCTGGGCGACAAGACCTCGGCGGCCGCCGACCTGAAGCGCATCCGCAACCGCGTGGGTCTGCCCGACACCAACCCCAAATATACGGACGTACTGGAGGCCATCCGCCAGGAGCGCAAGATCGAGCTGTATTGTGAAGGCCACCACTGGTGGGATATGCGCCGCTGGGGACTGGCCGACAAGGAATTCACGGGCCGCAACCTCGTCCACGGTCTGAAAATCGAGAAGCAGGGCGCCGAATTCGTTTACACCTACGTCAGTGTCGACGGCAGCCACGAGCGGCTGTTCGAAAAGAAACTCTACCGCATTCCGCTGCCCGAAGAGGAGTTGAACGGCAATTCGGCCGTACAGCAGTTCTCCGAATGGCTTTAATCACCACCCCTAAAGAATCAAGAGTATGAAAAAACAGATAATCATGATGTTCGCGGCCACGGCGGCTCTCCTGAGCGCCTGCCATGAGCCCGATGAGCTGATCATCCCCGAGGGCATACAGGGGCTGAACAGCGTTTCGGCCCAGTTCGCCACGGGCGACTACAAGAACGACGCCACGGCCAAGTTCACCACCCTGGTGACGGAGGCCAACAAGGACCGCATCGTCATCGACGTGCCCTGGTTCTTTCCCGAATCGAGCGACAACCGCAGCGAACTCTCGCAGATGCGCGTGACGGCCAACATCGACAACAACTGCTCCATCACGCCCATGCTGGGCACGCTCGATCTGACGCAGGAAAACTGGTTTACGCTCATCCACGCCGACGGCTCGACCCACGAATTTTGCATCACGGGTAATCTGAAGAAGTCGGACAAGTGCGAGATTATCACGTTCACTACCGACACTCCGGCCATCACGGGCATCATCGACAACGACCTGAACACGATCTCGCTCATCTCGGCCGACGACCTTTCGGCCGTGACGGCACAGGTGATCCTCTCACCACACGCCACCATCACGCCCGACCCTGCCGTTGCGGCCAACTACGAGGGTGACGGGATGAAGTTCACCGTAACGGCCAACGACGGAGTAACCAAGCGCGTCTACACGGTCAGCAAGCAGGTTCCGCCCAAGGTCAAATACGGCTGGCGTGCCGGCAGCGAAAAGGAGGTTTGGCAACAGACGGCCCTCGACAAACTCGGCATCGTTAACGCAGCCGGCAAGAACTACTCACTGGCAGCTTCGGGCGACAAGCTGATCCTCTCGACCGGTGCGGACAAGTACCTCTTCAAGCGCGCTACGGGCGACTTTATCGGCGCGCATGACATGAAGGGCGTATCGGCCAACGGATGCGTGACGTCGGACGATGCGGGCAACATCCTCTATGCAACGCAGGCCGACCCGAACGCCGAGTTCCGCATCTACACGGCGGAATCGACCGACCAGACACCCACGCAGCTGCTCTCTTACACCAACGCCACGGGCGCCTCGATGGGCAAGCACATCTCCGTGAGCGGTGACGTGAAGGGCGATGCTATCGTCACGGCAGTGATCTACACATGGAACGGCGTCACCTGCAAGTTCCTCCGCTGGGTCATTACCGGAGGCGTCGTAGCCAAGCCCGAGATGGTTACCGTAACGGGCGCCACCGCCGGCTGGAACGGCAACGGCCACGCCGACGTGGAGGCCAGCTCGTCCAACCCCGACGATCCCTACTACCTGTCCTATTACAGCGCCAACAAGCTCTTCCGCGTCGACGCCACGGGCGCCGTCACCAGCTCGATCGGCACGGCTACCTGGGGTGCGAACTCCAACTACAACTGCGTCGACGTCTGCACCTTCAACCAGGCGAAATACGCGGCGATCTACACCGGTTCGCACTTTACCTACGGCGAATTCAAGGCTTACATGTTCGACGTGACCTCGCCCGCACCGCTGGAGGGTCTCTGCGACACGTCACCCTCGAAGGTCTTCGTCTCAGGCGAATACAAGCCGGCCGCAGGCGTGGTTAACGCCACCAGCGACGTGCTGATGGTAGCCTCGCCCGACGGTTACAAGCTGAGCCTCTACTACACCGATGGCAACACCAATGCTTTGGTTGCCTGGGAATTCGACTGCATCGACAAATAGCCGATCACTCTTTGCCTGCATCCCCCTGACCGGGGGTGCAGGTCCTAAACGACGACAAACACAAAACCGAAATGAAACCGACAACCAATCTGCGGACCCTTCTCTTCCTGGCAGGCGCACTCATCGCCCTGCCCCTTGCGACGGTCTCCTGCTCCTCGGAGGACGAAACGCCCGAATGGCGGTGGCCCGACCCCGAACCCGATCCCGACCCGGACCCCGATCCGGACCCCGCCACCGAGAAACCCCGTTACATCTGGGTCGACGCGGCGGCCAACTTCCCCGATTTCGCCAACAGCCGCGAAAACATCGTCCGCGATCTTAAGCTGGCCAAGGACGCCGGCTTCTCGGACATCGTGGTCGACGTGCGCCCCACCACCGGCGACGTCCTGTTCCGCACCGACAAGTGCCAGCAGGTCGCCTGGCTGGGAGCATGGCTGCCCGGCGGCTATACGAAGATCGAACGCACGGCCGACTGGGACTACCTCGAAGCATTCCTCGAGGAGGGGCACAAGCTGGGGCTGAAGATTCACGCCGCCTTCAACACCTTCACCGGCGGCAACACCACGGCGCTGGGCAACGAGGGCGTTGTCTTCCGCGACAGCGAGAAGGCCAAGTGGGCCACGCAGCTCAACCTCGAGGGCGGCATCACCAGCATCATGAACACGTCGCAGGCGGCCAAGTTCTTCAACCCGCTGCTGCCCGAGGTGCAGACCTACATCTGCGACCTGCTGCGCGACCTGGCCGCCAACTACCCCGATCTGGACGGCATCATCCTCGACCGCGGCCGTTTCGACGGCTACACGAGCGACTTTTCGGACTACACGCGGAAGAAGTTCGAAGCCTACATCGGCCAGAGCGTCGAGAACTTCCCGGCCGACATCCTGCCCGCCGGAACCAAGTCGGGCATCCCCTCGCCGACGCCCAAGCACCTGTTGAAATGGCTTGAGTTCCGCGTGAAGGTGATCCACGACTTCATGACGAAGGCCCGTTCGACGGTCAAGGCCGTCAATCCGGACCTGCTGTTCGGCGTCTACGTGGGCGGCTGGTACGCCTCCTACTACGACGTGGGTGTGAACTGGGCCAGTCCCACCTACGACACCTCGGCGCATTTCCCCAAGTGGGCTACCCCCGAGTATAAAAACTACGGCTATGCCGACCAGATGGACCACATGCTCATCGGGGCCTATGCCAACCCGGGTGCGGTCTACGGCACGGGCGAATGGACCATGCAGGGCTTCTGCTCGCAGGCCAAGAGCAAGATCGGCACGGCCTGCAAGCGCGTGGCGGGCGGTCCCGACGTGGGCAACTGGGACAGCGACGACAAATTCACGCAGGCCCAGGAGAACGAAGCGATCCGTCGGTCGGTGGCGGCGTGCTACGACGCCTGCGACGGCTACTTCCTTTTCGACATGATCCACCTCAAGAAAGCCGACCAGTGGTCCTACGTCAAGGCCGGCATCAGCGAGGTTCTCAACCGTTAAAGCCATGAAAAAACTCCTTATCACGCTGGCAGCCATCGTCTGCCTCGCGGGCGTGCGGGCCCAGAAGTTCCACAACGCCTACTACGACACGCGCATCGCCGCACACCAGTTAGAAGGTCTTGCGCCGAACGCCATCATCTTCCTGGGCAACAGCATCACCGAACAGGGGTGGTGGCAGGTGCTGATCCCCGGCCGGAAGGTCGAGAACCGCGGCATCGGCGGCGACAACACCTACGGCATGCTCGACCGCCTGCCCGACATACTGAAAAGCAATCCGCGGAAGATCTTCCTGATGGCGGGCATCAACGACCTGACGGCGGGGCGCCCCGTGGACGAGATCGCGGCCAACATCGCCAAAATCTCGGAGATGGTCCATGCGGCGTGCCCCGACTGCCGGATCTACATCCAGAGCGTGCTGCCGGTCAACGACGCACGGCTCGCCTACCCCGCCATCAAGGGCAAGAATCCGCAGGTAAAGGAGCTGAACGCGCGCCTCGAAGCACTCTGCGCCCAGACCCCGTGGGCGACCTACGTCGACCTGTGGCCCCTCTTCTCCGACGGGGAGGGACAGCTGCGGCTGGAGCTGACCAAAGACGGCATCCACCTCCACCCGGCGGCGTACCAAATGTGGGTGAAACACCTCAAAAAGCAGAAACTGCTCAAGTGATCCCGATGCGACAGAGAGCCTATTCGATCGACCTGCTGCGCGGTCTGGCCATCCTGGGCATGGTCCTCTCGGGCCAGATGCTCTGGAACGCCGGACTTCCGGCGTGGATGTTCCATGCGCAGGTTCCGCCGCCCGATTTTACGTTCGATCCCGGCGTGGCGGGGATCACGTGGGTCGACCTGGTCTTTCCGTTCTTCCTCTTCTCGATGGGGGCGGCCTTTCCGCTCGCTCTGCGCCGGAAGATCGCCGAGGGCCGGTCGCACTTCAGCATCACCTCGGGCGTTGTGGTGCGCTGGGCGCTGCTCGTCCTGTTCGCCGTCGCGCTGGGCAACCTGCGCCCTGCGGCGCTGGGCGACGCGCTGCCCGCATGGGGCAAGGCGTGCGTGCAACTCGCAGTTTGGGGGCTGTTCTGCATGCTCTTCGTCCGCTCGCGGCGCCTCTCGCCGAGCCGCAACGCCTACCTCCACCTGGCAGGTGCGGCGGGGCTGATCGGGCTGATGCTCCTGAGCCGCTATGCGTTCCACGCTCCGGCGAGCGTCCAGCGCCACGACGTCATCATCCTCGTGCTGGCCAACATGGCCCTCTTCGGCACGGCGGTCTGGTGGTTCACGCGCGACCGGCTGCTTCTGCGGCTGGGCATACTGGCGCTGGTCGCCGCCCTAAAACTGGGTTCGGCGGTCGAGGGTTCATGGGACGCCGCACTCTGGGCGTGGGCCCCCGCCTCGTGGCTCTTCCGCGTCGATTTTCTCAAATACCTCTGCATCATCATCCCCGGAACCATTGCGGGCGACCTGCTCTGCCGCCAGCTGGCGGCCGCGCAACCCGATCCATCCCGAAACGGAACGGAGACATCTGCCCCGAAACCGGGCAGCACCGCAGCGGGCGCGGTGCTGGCGCTCGCCCTGGTGGCAATCAACCTCTGGGGGCTTTTCTCGCGCCAGCTGGTCGCCAACCTGCTCGCAACCCTTGTCGTGGGGCTTGTCGCCCGGCGGCTGCTCCGCCGAGAGCGTCCCGCGGGCGCAATCTTCGGCTGGGGCCTTTTCTGGCTCGTGCTGGGGCTGACGCTCGAAGCGCTGGAAGGGGGCATCAAGAAGGACTACGCCACGCTGAGCTACTTCTTCGTCACCTCGGGGCTTGCCTCGGCGGTCGTCGCGGCGGCCCATACGCTCCTCACCGAGCCGGGACGGGGCACGCGGTGGCTGATCCGCTGCGGACAGAACCCGATGGTCGCCTACACGGCGGCGGGGTTCGTCATCGCGCCGCTGCTGACCCTTACGCACCTCTCCGCTCCGCTGGCCCGCTTCGCCGCGCTGACGCCCTGGTGCGGATTCTGGCGCGGCGCGGCGATGACCGCGCTGGTGGCCGCCTTCACGGTGCTGCTCACCAAGCGAAAGATTCTTTGGAGAACCTAACACATACCTTATGAAGATAACAGGTACTTTTCTCGACGAAATAAGCCACGACATCCCCCATCAGAACTGGGGCGAAAAGGAGTGGGACGCCGATTTCGGCTACATGAAAGCCGCCGGCATCGAGTCGGTCATCCTCATCCGCTGCGGCTACCGCCGCTGGCAGACCTTCCCCTCGGAGGTGCTCACGCGCGAAGAGGGGTGCTATACGCCCCCGGTCGATCTGGTGGACATGTTCCTGCGGCTGAGCGACAAGTGGGGCCTCAAATTCTGGTTCGGGCTCTACGACTCGGGCAAATACTGGGATGCGGGCGACTACGCCGCCGAAGCGGCGCTCAACCGCCGCGTGATCGACGAGGTGTGGGCCCGCTACGGCCACCACCCCTCGTTCCACGGCTGGTACATCTCGCAGGAGTGCAGCCGCAACACGGGCCGCATCATCGACCTCTACGCTGGACTGGGCCGCTACTGCAAGGAGGTGTCGGGCGGACTGAAAACGATGATCTCGCCCTACATCGACGGCAGCAAGAACGTCAGCCAGTACGACGCCTCCACCTCGAAGCAGGGAGCCGTTACGCTCGAGAGCCACGAACGCGAATGGGATGCCATCTTCCGCGGCATCAGCGGCGCGGTGGACATCGTCGCCTTCCAGGACGGCCACGTCGGCTACGACGAGCTGGTCGACTTCCTGCGTGTCAACAAGCGGCTGGCCGACCGCTACGGACTGGAGTGCTGGACCAATTCGGAGACCTTCGACCGCGACATGCCCATCAAGTTCCTGCCGATCAAGTGGGAGAAGCTGTTGCTGAAGATGCGCCTGGCGGCCGAGGCGGGGTACGAGAACGCCATCACGTTCGAATTTTCGCACTTCATGTCGCCCCAGTCGGCCTACCTGCAGGCCGGACACCTTTACGACCGATACATGGAATACGTCAACTCAAGCCTCTGATATGAATACCACCCCCGACTTCGGGCAGCTCGCCGCCGAAAGCCGCGACGAACTGCTCAACAACGTCCTTCCCTTCTGGCTGAAACACTCCCTCGACCGGGAGTGCGGAGGTTATTTCACCTGCCTCGAACGCGACGGCAGCGTCTTCGACACCGACAAGTTCATCTGGCTCCAGGCGCGCGAGGTATGGCTCTTCGCCATGCTCTACAACAAGGTCGAAAAACGGCCCGAATGGCTCGAATGCGCCATCCACGGCGCCGAGTTCCTGCGCCGCTTCGGCCACGACGGCAACTACGACTGGTACTTCTCGCTCACGCGCGACGGCCGGCCGCTGGTCGAACCCTACAACATCTTCTCCTACACCTTCGCCACGATGGCCTTCGCCCAGCTGAGCATCGCCACCGGAAACGAGGAGTACGCGCTGATCGCCAAGCGAACCTTCGACCGCATCCTCTCGAAGCGCTCCAACCCCAAGGGCCGGTGGAACAAGTGCGTGCGCGGGACGCGCCCGATGAAGGACTTCGCGCTGCCGATGATCCTCTGCAACCTCGCGCTCGAGATCGAGGCGCTGATCGACCCCGCCACCCTCGACCGCACGATCGAGGAGTGCCTCCACGAGGTGCTCGACGTCTTCTACCGGCCCGAGCTGGGGCTGATCGTGGAAAATGTCGCGGCGGACGGTGAGCTGCTCGACACCTTCGAGGGGCGGGTCATCAACCCGGGCCACTCGCTCGAGGCGATGTGGTTCATCATGGACCTCGGCGTGCGGCTCCGCCGCCCCGAGCTGATCGATCAGGCCGTGAAGATCGCCCTTCGGACCATCGACTACGGCTGGGACAAACAGTGGGGCGGCATCTTCTACTTCCTGGACCGGCTGGGACACCCCCAGCAGCAGCTCGAATGGGACCAAAAGCTCTGGTGGGTGCATATCGAGTCGATGATTACGATGATCAAGGGCTACCGGCTGACCGGATCGCAGGAGTGCCTGGCGTGGTACGAGCGGCTGCACGACTACACGTGGTCGCACTTCAAGGACCCGGAGCACGGCGAGTGGTTCGGCTACCTCGACCGCCGGGGCGACGTGCTGCTGAGCCTCAAGGGCGGCAAATGGAAGGGGTGCTTCCACGTGCCGAGGGGCCTGTACCAGTGCTGGCAGATTCTCGAACAATGCAAATAAGCTGAATGATGAAAAGATTATATCTGCTCGCGGCCGCGCTTCTCTGCGCGGGGAGCCTCATGGCCCGGACCGTGACGGTCAGGGGACGCGTCAGCTGCGGCGATAAGGGGATCGCCGGCGTGGTGGTCACCGACGGCGAGCACTTCGCCGCGACCGACGCCCGCGGGCGCTACGCGCTCGAAGCCGACGATGAGAACCGCTTCGTCTACCTCTCCGTTCCGGCCGGTTACCATGCCCCGGTCGAAAAAGGGGTGGTGAAACACTACCTGCCGATGCCCTCGGGAGGCGGCCGCTGCGACTTCGCACTCACCGCCGCCGGCGATGAGACCCGCCACGGATTCATCGCCATCGCCGATCCGCAGATCTGGGCGCGCAAGGAGTTCCGCCTGCTGGGCGAAGCGGCCGACGACATCGCCGCGACGGTGCGCGAATACCCGGACCGACCCTTCTTCGGCATCTGCTGCGGCGACATCGTTTCGCACGACCACGCGCTCTACGGCGAGTACAACGACGTGATGGAGCGGACGGGCATCGCGTTCCGCAACGCGATGGGCAACCACGACATGAAGGTCTACGGCCGCTCGTTCGAGACCTCGTTCGAGGCGTTCGAAGCGACGTACGGGCCCACCTACTACTCGTTCAACGTCGGCAAGGTGCACTACGCGGTGCTGAACGACAACTTCTTCATCGGCCGCGACTACTTCTACATCGGCTATCTCGCGGAGCGGCAGCTGCGCTGGCTGGAGCGCGACCTGAGCTACGTTCCCGCGGGATCGACCGTGGTGGTCTGCTTCCACATCCCCTCCACCTGCGAGGAGCAGGACCGCAAACAGTTCAAATACCAGACGGCGGGTCTGACGATGACCAACCACCGCGGGCTTTACGCCATCCTGAAGCCCTACCGGGCGCACATCCTCTCGGGACACACCCACACCACCTACAACCAGCGGATCACCGATTCGCTCTACGAACACGTCATCCCGGCGCTCAGCGGCGCGTGGTGGCAGGGCGAACTGTGCACCGACGGCACGCCGCGCGGGTACGGGGTCTTCACCGTCGACGGCAGCGAGATCACGTGGTACTACCGTTCGACGGGCCGGCCGGCCGACTGTCAGATGACGCTTTACGACGGGCGCGACTTTGCGCAGTTCGACGGCTTCGTCGTGGCGGACATTTGGGCCAGCGACCCCGCCTGGCGGGTGGAGATGTTCGTCGACGGCCGGAGCGCCGGTGAGATGGAACGCTTCGAGACGTACGACCCCGCCGCGCAGCGCATGTACGCCTCCACCGAACACATGGACCACAAGTGGATCTACCCCTCCAAGTCGGACCACTTCTACCGCCTGCCCCGTCCGGAAGCGGGCCGCATCGAGGTGGTCGCCACCGACCCCTTCGGCCGGGAGTATCGCCAGACGTTGAACGCAAACCCCGACCGGTGATGAGACGACTCTTAGCTTCCCTTCTGACCGCCCTTGCGGCCCTCTCCTGCTCCGCTCCGGAGCGCTACGACGTGGTGGTCGTGGGCGGAGGAACCGCCGGCACGGCCGCCGGCATCCAGGCCGCGCGGCTCGGAGCACGCACGCTCGTGGCGGAGGAGAGCCTCTGGCTGGGCGGCATGCTCACCGCCGCGGGCGTGAGCGCCACCGACGGCAACTACCGCCTGCGCGGCGGGCTGTGGGCCGAGTTCCGCGACTCGCTCGAAGCGCATTACGGCGGCGCCGAAGCGCTCAAGAGCGGCTGGGTGAGCAACGTGATGTTCGAACCGAGCGTCGGCAACCGCATCTTCCAGAACATGGTGCGGCGCGAACGGCAGCTCGACCTCTGGCTCGACACGCGGGCCGAAGCGTTCGAACAGCAGGCCGACGGCAGCTGGATCGTCACGCTCACCAAGAGCGGCGAGACCCGCCGCGTCGCGGCCCGGACGCTGATCGACGCCACCGAGCTGGGCGACGTGGCCCGGACGGTGGGCGTCGCCTGCGACAAGGGCATGGAGGCGCGCAGCCTCACGGGCGAGGCGATCGCCCCCGAAAAGAGCAATTCGATCGTGCAGGATCTGACCTACGTGCTGATCCTCAAGGAGTACGGCCACGACGTCACCATCCCCCGCCCGGCGGGGTACGACCCCTCGCGCTTCGCCTGCTGCTGCATCAATCCGCACTGCGTCTCCCCCAAGGAGCCTCACCGAATGTGGAGCGCCGAGAAGATGATTACCTACGGGCGTCTGCCCAACGGCAAATACATGATCAACTGGCCGATCGAGGGCAACGACTACTATGCGGACCTGATCGACCTCGACAGCGCCGGGCGCGCCGAGGCCGTCCGCCGGGCCAAAGAACATTCGCTCGCGTTCCTCTACTTCCTCCAGACCGAGCTGGGCTTCCGCACGCTGGGCATCGCCGACGACGAGTTCCCGACCGAGGACGGCCTGCCGTGGATTCCCTACCACCGCGAATCGCGCCGCATCCACGGCGCGGTGCGATTCACGCTCGACCATATCACCGAACCCTACGACACGCCGCAGCCGCTCTACCGCACAGCGATCGCCGTGGGCGACTACCCCGTCGACCAGCACCACACCCGCTACTCGGGCTGGGAGGCGCTGCCCGACCTCTACTTCCATCCGATCCCCTCCTACGGCGTGCCGCTGGGGGTGATGCTGCCCGAAGGGCGGCGCGGGCTGATCGTGACCGAGAAGTCGGTCTCGGTGAGCAACCTGGTCAACGGCTCCACGCGCCTGCAGCCCGTCGTTCTGCAGATCGGACAGGCCGCGGGCATCCTCGCGGCGCTGGCCGCCGAGCAGGAGTGCGACGTGAGCGAAGTCGCCGTGCGCGACGTGCAGCAGGCGGTGCTCGATGCAGGCGGCTACCTGCTGCCCTACCTCGACCTGCCGCCCGCCGACCCGCGCTTTCCGGCCATGCAGCGCATCGCTGCCACGGGGATTCTCCGGGGACACGGCGCCCACGTCGGCTGGGAGAACCAGTCGTGGTTCGAGGCCGACAGCACCCTCACCGAAGCCGTGCTGAGCCGCGGGTTGCACGAGGTCTACCCCGCGATCGTACCCGGCGAATCCGCAGCGGAAGTCACGGCCCGCTCGCTGGCCGCTCTGCTCGCCCCCGCGACCGGACAAACGCCCGAGGCGCTGCTGCAAGCGATTCAAAGCCGCTGGAGCGAACTGCTTCCCGCGGCGTTCGATGCGGCGCGGCCGCTGACGCGGCTGGAGTGCGCCGTGGTGATCGACGCGCTGGCCGACCCGTTCCGCACCGTTCCGGTCGGCATCGACGGACATTACCTCCACGAAGAACCCAAAAACGCATAACGGATGAAAAAACTGGCAATACTGCTTGCCGCCTGCTGCGCGCTGGCGGCATGCGCTCAGGAGAAACCCCTGAAACCCAAATGGATGTGGTTCGACTGCTCGGCCAACTGGGAGCGGCTGAGCTGCCCCGATTCGATCCGCTACTACGTCGGCAAATGCCACAAGGCGGGCATTACGGCCATCGTGCTGGACGTCAAGGGCACGGCGAGCGAGGTGCTCTTCCCCAGCCGCTTCGCGCCCCAGCTCAAAGAGTGGAAAGGCATCGTCCGTCCCGATTTCGACTTCGTGGGACTCTTCGCCGAGGAGGCCCACGCCCGCGGCATGGAGCTGTACGGCTCGTTCAACGTCTTCGCCGAGGGCAGCGGCGTCTTCCGCCGCGGTCTGCTCTACGACACCCATCCCGAATGGCAGGCCGTGAACTACCTCCCCGGCAAGGGGCTGACCCCGCAGCTGGAGATCGCGGACAAGCAGGTGCTGTTCGCCAATCCGCTGCTCGATGAGGTGCAGCGGCACGAGATCGACCTGCTGAAAGAGTTCGCCACCTCGTTCCCCGTCGACGGGGTAATCCTCGACCGGGCGCGCTACGACAACATCCAGTCCGATTTCTCGGACGCGTCGCGCAAGGCGTTCGAAGCCTACGTCGGCGAGGCGGTGGAGCGCTTCCCGGAGGATATTTATGAATGGCAGGCCGCTCCCGACGGGAGCTGGCATCGCGTCGAGGGGAAGTGGTTCAAGCCGTGGATCGAGTGGCGCGCCTCGGTGATCTACAACTTCTTCCGCCGCGCCAAAGAGGAGCTGAAGGCCGCGGCCCCGGACGTGAAGTTCGGAGCCTACACCGGAGCGTGGTATCCCTCCTATTACGAGGTGGGCGTCAACTGGGCCAGCCGGGAGTACGACCCCTCGCAGGAGTTCGACTGGGCGACGCCCGAATATAAGAATTACGGCTACGCCGAGCTGCTGGACCTCTACACCAACGGCAACTACTACTGGAACGTCACCATCGACGAGTACCGCGCCTCGAACGGGCTGCACCGGAACGAGACCGACAGCGAATTTTCGAAGGGCGACCACCTCTGCGTCGAGGGCGGCTGCCGCTACTCGCGCAAGCTGCTGGGCGACAATCACTTCCTGGGCGGCATGTACGTCGAGGATTACAAGCGCGACACCGTGCAGTTCAAACGCGCCGTCGAGATGAACCTGCGCGAATCGGACGGCCTGATGATCTTCGACGTGGTGCATATCATCAACCGCGGCTGGTGGGGACCGCTCCGCCGGGCCATCGAAGCGGGCGAGCAGTAACCCGGAAGCCATGCAACGACTGTTGATCCTCTGCCTGACGGCGCTCGCATTGCTGCCGGGCTGCTCGGGGCGGACCCAATACCGGGCCGATGCGCCCGAGATCGAGTACGTGGGGCGCACGCAGGCCGCCGCCGACGGTTCGGTCAGCTTCGACTGGAGCGGCACGTATCTTTACTGCCGTTTCACGGGCGGCTGTCTGGCCATGCGCGTCTCCGACACCGGGCGCAACTACTACAACCTCTCGATCGACGGGAAGCCGCAGCCGCGGCCGATCGTCACCGAGGGGCGGGATTCGCTCATCGTGCTGGCCAAGGACCTCTCCTACGGCGAGCACCTGGTCTGCCTCCAGAAACGGACCGAGGGGGAGCAGGGACGCACGACGATCCATGCGTTCGAGCTTTCGTCCGGAGGCGAGCTGCTTCCCGCAGCGGCCCGCCGGGAGCGGCTGATCGAGTTCATCGGCGACTCGCTCACCTGCGGCTTCGGGACCGAGGGCGCGTCGAAAGACGATCCGTTCCTCCCGCAGACGGAGAACTGCAACTACGCCTACGCCTGCATGCTGGCGCGGCTGTTCGACGCCGACTACACGCTCATCGCCCACTCCGGGCGCGGGCTGGTGCGCAACTACGCCGATCCGCAGCCCGTCTCGGCGGGCGGCACGCTCAACCACCGCGTCGGCAACCTCTTCGACGAGTGCGACTCCATCCCGTGGAACTACGCCGCGGCCCGGCGGCCCGACGCCGTGGTCGTCAACCTCGGTTCGAACGACTTTTCGACGCAGCCCAACCCCTCCGCCGAACAGTTCACAGCGGGCTACCAACGGCTCGTGGAGCATCTGCGCCGGGTCTACGGCGACGTTCCCGTCGTGTGCGTCGCCCCGCGGGTGAACGACGAGGTGCTGCAATACATCCGCGAGTTCGTCCGCCGCTCGGGCGACAAGCGGCTCTATGTGGCGGCCTTCATGCAGGATTACTGCAACGGCAGTTCCGATCTGGGTTCGTGCGGCCACCCCAACCGGCAGGGGCAGCGCAAAATGGCGATGCTCATCGCCCCCTACCTCTCCACGGCCACGGGCTGGGAGATTCCCTGCCGGGCGGTCGAGTGACCGACCGAAGCGGGAATGCGCTAAAACGGGAACGCGACCGAAGCAGGACCGGAATTTACTCCCCGCGAAGCGGCTGCCCCCGCGCCGCCCCGCGGTCACGGCCCATCGCCGGCGATGGAAACGATCAAAAACAGCCTCAAAATGAGGTTGTTTTTTTATCATGCCGGCTCAACTTGCTGAAAAATGATTACCTTTGCTCCGTAAATCCGTCTTTTTAAGACACTTTTCGGAGATCATGAAATCTTCTGGCTGTCTCTTACCTGCTGTAACTTCCCCCATTTTGCGGGGGGGGGATTTGCGGTAGCACGTCCCGTCTTCGCGGCAGCCGATTCCGCCAACCGCTCCGGTAACCCTCTTTCCAGACGCTCTGTTCAACGACCGCCCTTTATCGGCGGCCGTCTTTCGGCATGGACCCGATCGTTCCCGGTTCCGGCACTTTTCCCTTCGGAACGGACCCCGTTTGCGGACGGGGACCTTTGCGCCGCTCATCCATTTATCCACTTTAAATCCACTTACTTTATGAAGAACCTTTTCCGATTGTTCCGGACGAAGAGCCTCGCAGCGCTGGTCTGCCTGCTCGCCCTGTCCATCCTCACGGTCTCCTGCGACGAGGACGATCCCCCGCGCATCGCCCTTTCCGCGCAGGAGCTGACGTTCGGCTTCGAAGCCGCCGCGCAGACCGTCCGCGTGGAGACCGACGGCGCATGGAGCGCCCGGATCGTTCCCGCCGAGGCCGCCGCATGGTGCAGCCTATCGCTCACCGGGTCGGACCGTGCGGAGAGCGTCAGCGTCTTCGTCGACGCCAACCTTCCCGCAGGCGACCGGACTGCGGAACGCCACGCCACGATCGTCTTTGCGATCGACGGCCGGGGCGGCAACACGAGCACCACGCTGCACGTAACACAGGGTATCATGCCCGAACGGAACTAACCTCAAAACAGGAAAATCATGAAAAAAGAGATTATCCTCGCCCTGATGCTCATCGTGGCTGCACCCGCAGTCCGGGCGCAAAAGATCGCGGTCAAGACCAACCTGCTGGAATGGGCCGCTCTGGGAACGATCAACGCCGGCGCCGAATACGCCTTCACGGACCACTGGTCGCTGGAGGCCGACATCGCGTGGAACCCCTGGACCTTCTCCCGCCAGCGCAGCGCCAAATGCTGGGGCGTGCAGGCGGAGGGCCGCTACTGGCTCTGTCAGAAATTCTACGGTCACTACTTCGGTGCGCACGCCCAGTACGGCAACTACGACTGCGGCCTGTGGAAATACCGCTACGACGGCTATCTCTACGGTCTGGGGATCTCCTACGGCTACGCCCTGCCCATCGCACGCCGGTGGCGTCTGGATTTCAACCTCGGTGTCGGCTACAACCGGATGGGCTACGACAAGGATGCCCGCGAGTACCGCACGGGTGACGTGGAGATGTTCGGCCGCGAGCACCGCAACTACTGGGGCATCACCCGCGCAGGCATCAACCTCGTGTTCATCATAAAATAGGGTAAGATGAAACTTTTATACGCTATCCGTTTCTCCGTCGTGCTGACCCTTGCCGTCCTGGTCGCCGCACAGGCCCGGTCGGAGGCCGGTCGGCTGCCCCGGATCGCACACTATGCCCTCGAGCGGGAGGGCGATTCGCTCCGGGTGGAATTCACGGCCGAGCTGCCCGCCAGGTTCCTCCGCAGCAGCGAAGCCTATGTGATGATTCCCGTGCTCACCACCCCGCAGGGCGACCGGATGCTGCCCGCCCTGTCGGTCGAGGGAGGCCACTACTACCTGGCGGCCCCCGGACGCGATCTGGCTGCGGAGCATGTGCGCTGCACGCGCGACACCCTGACGGCGGTTTACCGCCGCACGATTCCCGCCACTGCGGAACTCAGCCGAGCCGGGCTGCGCGTGGATGCGGTCTACCGGACCCTCTGCCCCTGCGACAAGGGGCGTGAGGCAGGCTCCGAGGTGCTCATCGCCGGCATACCCGACCTTTCCGCCTATGCCGGACGCACGCAGATCCTCTACTACATTCCGGCCGATTACACCGAAGCTGGAACCTATGCGCACGACTTCGGCGGCCGGTCGGTCTTCCCGCCCAACGGTTCCACGGTGGACAGGAACGTCTTCGATCCCGCCATGCAGGAGGTCATCGCCGGATGCGAGCGGATTAAAAACGACACCGCCGTCGCCATCCGCAGCATCCGCATCGAGGTGGCTTCGTCGCCCGACGGTCCGTATGCCTATAATAAATACCTGGCCGACGCCCGCGCCGAAAGCGTCCGCACCCGCCTGCGGGAAGGATTTCCGGATGCGGACGGACCGATCGTCTCGGTGACGGCCGAAGCCGAGAACTGGGAGGCTTTCCGGCTGGCGCTGCCCGCTTCGGACATCGACGACAAGGCCGCCGTGGGACGCATTCTCGATCAGTATGACGACCCGGACGCCCGGGAAGCCGCCCTGCGCGCACTGCCCGAATGGCCTGCGGTCTACCGCATCTTCAACCGTTCGCGCAACTGCCGGATCGTCCTTTCGTACGACGTGCGCAAGCGTCACCCCCACCGTTGCGCGACGACGGAAAACGGGCTCGTCGAGACGCGCCTGAACGCTCCCTGCGGCTACATCACGGCGCAGGAAGCCGCCCGCATCGCCTCCATCGACGGGCGGGCCGCCCACCTGAACAACCGGATGGTCGCCTGCATGGAGAGCGGCGACGATGCGGCGGCCCTCGCGTGCGCCGGGCAGATTTCCGATGAGGAGCTCTGTCCCGTCATCGCGGGCAACAAGGCGGTCCTTTACAGCCTCACGGGCGACGGACAGCGTGCCGAGAGCTATTTCCGTCTGGCCGCGGGCGTTCCCGCCACGGACTACAACCGGGGCGTCGCGGCGCTCAACGCCGGCAACGAAGCCGAAGCAGCGGAACTGCTGGCCCCCTACACCGATAAAAACTAATCAGCACAAGCAATCATGAATACCATTCTGAAAAAAATAGCCCTGCTGTCGGCCCTGCCGGCCCTTGCCGCCGGATTCACGGGCTGCACGGACGACGATGCGCAAAGCGTCTCCTCCTCGCAGCAGCACATTATCCTGGAACAGACCGAGACGCACCGCCTGTTCGAAATCCGCTCCAACACGGCGTGGAGCGCCGCGTGCGTCGCCCTGAACGAAGACGGCATCGCAGTCGCCGAGCCGTGGTTCATGCTCACCCCGAGCGAGGGGCTGGGAACCACGCAGGTGAACCTCGACGTTATGGACAGCAACCTGACGGACAAGACCCGCAAAGGCCGCATCGTGGTAACGTGCGACGGAGGCGAAAGCTACGTGATCGACGTCGCACAGCGCGGGCTTACGGAGATCGAGAGCTACGTGACGCCCCAGCGCTTCGGGCTTCCGGCTGCGGCTTCCGCAGCCAACGCCTTCACCGTCGGCGTCGCCAACCGCGAGGCGAAGATCACGGCCGTGCTCAAAACGACCGACGCCGTCTGGCTGAAGAATCTCCGCAAAGCCTACGACCTCTCCTACGGTTACTCGCGCAAGGAGAACTGGACGTTCGATCTGGACGCCAACCTGATGAGCGATGCGCGCACGGCAACGATCGAGGTGACGGTCGTGTTCGGGTACAACACCTACAAACACCTCATTACCGTAACCCAGAACGGCCTGGGTGCTCCGGCCGTCAAGACGGCGACGACCGTCTACATGAACTGCGCCCAGACCGCGCACCGGCAGACCATCTGGACCGAGGGCGGCAACAGGAGCAACGTGGAGTACGAGGTGACGTGGACTTCCGCCTGTCCGGGCGTCGGCAATACGGCCGGATGGATCACCGGCGCCTCGGTGACGGGCGAAGAGCTGGCCATCACGGCCGATCCCAATACCGACGACGACAGCCGCGAAGGGTCGGTGATGATCGTTGCGCACCGTCCGGGTGCTGCCGACGAAGGGCTGTATGCGACGCTGAACGTAAAGGTCGTGCAGGCCGGACACAAGGCCGCGGGCATCGTGGTCCCGGTTGCGGAGGCCGTGCACCCCTACCCCGGAGCGGCCTATTCGCAGCCGATCGTGCTGCTCAACGGGTCGGCGGTGGAATCGGTTACGACCAACGACGAGGCCATGTTCGCCCGAACGCCGTCGGTAAGCGGCGGCATGCTCGCCTACACGCTCAACGCCTACGACGGAGCGCAGGGCGACTACCGCGAGGGAATCGTTACGATCGTGGTGGCCAACGGACATTCGAACAAGGCCGCAGGCGCCATCACCGTCAGGCAGTATGCGCCCGGCATGCCGCAGATCGGCACGATGCTCAGCCGTCTGACGCTCTCCTACGAAGCGCAGTCGGGCGTCCTGCCGCTCAATCCCGAAACGGGAACGACCGTTACCGTCGTCGGTAAACCCGACTGGATGACCGCTCCCGCCGTCGGCGTCCCCGTTACGGAGCTCGCTTACACGGTCACCGAATGTACGTCGACCGTCGCACGCGAAGGGGTCGTCACGCTCAAAGCGGCCAACGACCACGTGAACGCCGTCTACTACTACCTGACGGTTTGCCAGCAGGCCGCCCGCATCCCGACGCTGAACGTCCCGGCCTACTTCGGCATGGGCTGCGAGGCAGTCGACGGAGCGCTCATCCCGCTCAACCTCCAGGGCGGAACGATCACGGTCGAATCGAGTGCGGCCTGGCTCACCGCCGCACCGGTTGCCGACGGCATCACCCTCGCGGCGACGGCCAACACGGCGGCTGCAGCGACGAACTACAAGCGGGAAGCCCTCGTGACGATCCGATACACCAAGAACGGCTTCACGTCCTACTACTACATCAACGTCTGCCAGTACGCCCGCGACATGGCCTACCTGACGCCTCAGGCAGTCTCCATGACCCACCGGTCGACGGCCAGCGTCTACGGACGCTACGGCTCCGCCACCGTTACGATCGCCAACATCCCCGGCCCCGCCGAGGTCGAGGTCACCAATACCGGAACGACCGGAAACTTCTACAACCTGACCCGGACGCTGGGGATCACTTCGCGCACGCACGCCAATACGGAACCCGGCTTGAAGTTCGAGATTTCGGTCAATCCGAACCATACGATCCTCGTGGATCACGATGCGGCCATGGTGTCGTTCAACCCGAACGCCGCTTACGGCAATTCGACCTACCGGGAGACGTTCAATACGGACCATCTGGTCAACAGCGCGACGATCCAGGTCAAGGTCAACGCCTATCCCTATGTGCAGCATCTGACCCTCCCGTGCACCTGTACCTGCACGGAATTTTACAACACGGGGCTTTAGCGCTCCCTTCCCCGAAACGACGGCGGCAGCATCGAATGATGCTGCCGCCGTTTTTGCTTTTCGAAGCCGGAACCTGCTTCCGGAAATCTTCCGGGCGGGGCCGCTACCCTTTGCGCTTGTAGCGCGAGGGGGAGGTTCCCGTATGCTGCTTGAAGTATTTGCCGAAGAAGGACTGGGTCGAGAAATTGAGGTGGTAGGCGATCTCCTGGATGCTCATGCCCGAATATTTCAAGAGCGCCTTCGCTTCGAGGATCACCGATTCGTCGATCCAGCGGGCCGCGGTCTTGCCGCTCACCTCCTTCACGACCGACGAGAGGTATTTGGGGGTGATGCTGAGCTGTTTGGCGTAGAACGCCACGTTGCGCTCGCGCTTGCTGTACTGTTGCAGCAGCGACATGAACTCGTCGAAGAGCACCTCGCAGCGCCCCTGCTTGATGCCCGCGGGTTGTTCGCGCTGGTTGATCTCCGTGATGATGTAGAACGCCGTGGTGAAGAGCGTGCGGATGATCTCGTGGCGGTAGCGCTCCTTGTCGCTGCGGAGCATGGTCTTGATGAGCTGGAACAGCTGGCGGATCTCCTCCACGTCCTCGGGGCGTACCTCCAGCACGGGGGCCTTGCCGAAACGCATGTAGACGGGCAGCGAGGTCGAAAGGTCGATCTGAATCTCGTTGACGAACGATTTGGAGAACGCCAGGAAGTAGGCCGCGGCGTTGGCCGAGCACTTCACCGTGCGGATGATGCTGTCGGGATTGAAGAAGACGATCGTGTTGGGGCGGACCGTGTAGTTCTGCATGTCGATCGAGACGGTGGCCTCGCCCGCCATCATGATGATGGCCGAGAAGCCGTCGATCGAAGCCGGGTAGCTCGACGTGGTGTTTTTCGCAACGTCGAGCGTGGTGATGACCAGATCGTCCGACAGGTAAAAAACATCGCTCATCTCCTTTTTGATCCGGGAGATGGAAACCTTGCGCAGGCCCTCGCGCCCGCCGCGTGTCGTCTTATTATCCGCCATAAGCAACAACTTTACAGACAAAAGTAACAAATTTCGGCAGAATCCGCAAGCCCCGACCGATAAAATCGGCCGGATCGGCATGCACCCCAAGCAGAAACGGCCGCCGGGCGCTTTCCCGGCCGCTCCGGCTGCACGGTCTTTCCACTCCGCCGGCTTCCTGCCGCCTCCGGCTCTCTCGCCTCCCTACTGCCCGGCTACTGCCGCGGGCAGCGCATGCGCAGCGCACCCGCCAGACACTCGATATGCAGCGGGAACTCCGCACCGGGCTGTCCGTCGACATCGGTCGGTTCGTTGACCGTCGAGACGATGTCGATCCGCTGCGCCCGGATGTGGCGGACGATCTTGGGGTTGCCGCCCATCAGGTAGCGGCCCATCGCCACGGTCGAGCGCAGGAAATTCCGCTTTTCGAGCATGAGGCAGTCGAACAGCCCGTCCTTGACCGACGAGCGGCGCGCCAGGCGGAAGCCGCCCGCGGTCTCGCCGTTGAAGATGAGCACCATCAGCGAGTTGAAGTCGAACGCCTCGCCGTCGGCCACCACCTGCAGCGGCACGGCGTGCATCGAGCGGAACTCCTTGACCCCCTCGATCATATAGGCCAGCTTGCCGATGCGGTGCTTGCGGCTGTCGGGCGTGCGCTGCGAGGTGGTCGTGAAGATGCCGAAGGAGAAGATGTTGACGAAGTAGGTTCCGTTCACCCGGCCGCAGTCCACGCGGTCCTCCTCGCCCGAGGCGATCTGCCGGGCCGCCTCCAACGGATCGCGCGACATGCCCAGCGCCCCGGCAAAGTCGTTGGCGGTCCCCGCGGGAATCACCCCCAGCGGGATGTCCAACCCGCGCCGGCGCATGGCGTTGACCGCGAAATTGACCGTTCCGTCGCCGCCCGCGACCACCATCAGATCGATCCCCTCGTTGCCCTCGAAGGGGTCGGCCGCGAAATCGATCGCCTGCGGACGGACCGCATACCCGTACTCGGCGAACAGGGCGCAGATGCGCTCCACGCTGCGCGCGATGCGCCCCTTGCCCGAACGGACGTTGTAGAGAAACACGGCTTGTTTCATATCCCTGTCACTTCATGATCGAATCCTGCATCGCGGGGGAGATCCACTCCTCGTAGCTCCCGTCCCCGCCCGCGAGGATAAAATAGACTTTCACGCCCGGCATGCGCTCCACGGCCGCCAGCGCATCGTCGGCCCCCATGGCCAGGAACATGGTTCCCAGCGCGTCGGCCTCGGCGCAGGTCGGTGCGGCAACGGTGACCGACAGCAAGCGCGACACGGCGCTGCGGCCCGTGCGCGGGTCGATCGTGTGGGCCACCTTGTTCCCCGCGTCATCGAGGTAGAAGCGGCGGTAGTTGCCCGAGGTGGCCAGCGCCCCGTCGTGCAGCCGGACCCGCTTCTGGAGGTATTCGCCGTTGGTCATATTCCCGTCGAAGGGGGTCTCGATACCGATGCGCCACCCCTCGCCGTTGGGGTTCACCCCCCGGCAGCGAACTTCGCCGCCAATGTCGACCAGGTAGTTCTCGGCCCCGAACCGCTCGACCAAAGCGGCCAGCAGATCGACCGTATACCCCTTGGCGATCGAGTTGAAATCGAGCTGCACGCGCGGGTCCGCCTTCACCAGCCGCCCGTTTTCGACGCGCACCTTTTCGCGTCCCACGAAGGCGAGGATCGAATCCACGTTCGGATGCTCCGTGCGCTCCCGCCCGGCGAAGCCCCACGCCTCCACGAGCGGCATGACCGTCACGTCGTAACGGCCGTCGCTCAGTGCGCCGATGCTGTCGGCCAGACGGAGGTTGAAGGCGATGTGGCGGTCGACGCTGTCGGTCTGATTCCGGTTGAGCCTGCTCAGCAGCGAGGTCTCGTCGAAGATCGACATGGAGGCCTTCGCCTCGCGGTCCAACTCCATCGCGGCGGCGTAGAGGTCGCGCTGCGTGACCCCGCGCACGTCGGCCACGATGTGCATCGTGGTGCCGAGCATCGTTCCGTCGACCGTCAGGTAGGCGTCCGCCCGCCGGGCGCAGCCCGCCAGCAGCAGCGCCGTGAAGAGGCAGCAGGAGATTTTCATGCGGATTGTGATTTCTATTCGGGAACAAAATTACTACTTTTTGCCGTATCCGGACGGGACCCGCCCCAAAAAGAAAATAATTTTTAATTTTTAATTCTTAATTATTAATTATTTCGTACCTTTGCGCCACGCTCTGGCGTGATCCACGGTAAGGGGGATGCGTCGTAGAGTGGAACTTAACAAAAGTTTACAAATGGCTTATTTAACAGCTGAGAAAAAGCAGGAGCTTTTCGGCCAGTACGGCAAGTCTAACACCGACACGGGTTCCCCCGAGAGCCAGATCGCGCTGTTTTCGTACCGTATCAGCCACCTTACGAATCACCTCAAGAGCAACAAGCACGACTTCGGAACCCAGCGCGCCCTGCTGCGCCTGGTCGGCAAGCGCCGCCAGTTGCTGGAGTACCTCAAGGAGGTCGACATCGAGCGTTACCGCGCCATCCTGAAGACGCTGAACCTCCGCAAGTAATCCGTGAGGAAGAAATGAGGGCAATTCCCGCGAGGGGTTGCCTTCATTTTCGTAAAGACGAACAATCGAAACACTATAGGTTAAATTTTTTATGGAAGAACAGAAGCTGTACAATGCAGTCCGCAAGATCATCACGCTGGCCGACGGACGCCAGATCGAGATCGAAACGGGCAAACTGGCCAAACAGGCCGACGGCTCGGTCGTCGTCAAGATGGGCGACACGATGCTGCTCGGAACCGTGGTTGCGGCCAAAGACGCCAAACCCGACACCGACTTCATGCCCCTGCAAGTCGAATACAAAGAGAAATACGCCTCCGTGGGCCGCTACCCGGGCGGTTTCATGAAACGCGAAGCCCGCCCCAACGACAGCGAGATTCTCGTCTCGCGCCTGATCGACCGCGCGCTGCGCCCGCTCTTCCCCGCAGACTACCACGCCGAGGTTTACGTCACGGTGAACCTCATCTCGGCGGACAAGGATATTCAGCCCGACGCGCTGGCCGGACTGGCCGCATCGGCCGCCCTGGCCGTCTCGGACATCCCCTTCGGAGGTCCCATCTCGGAGGTGCGCGTGGTGCGCCGCAACGGCGAGTACGCCATCAACCCCAACTACTCCGACATGCCCGAATGCGACCTGGACATCATGGTCGGCGGTACGATCGACAACATCCTGATGGTCGAGGGTGAGATGAAGGAGGTTTCCGAGGAGGTGATGCTCGGGGCCATCAAGTTCGCTCACGAAGAGATCAAGAAGCACTGCGCCGTGCAGATCGAGCTTTCGAAGGAGCTGGGCAAGGATGTCAAGCGCACCTACTGCCACGAGGTCAACGACGAGGAGCTGCGCCAGACGGTCATCCGCGAACTGTATGACAAGGCATACGCCATCGCCACCAGCGGCACGATGAAGCACGAGCGCGAGGACAAGTTCAACGCGCTGGAGGCCGAGTTCGCCGCCCGCTACACCGAGGAGGAGCTGGCCGAGAAGGGTCCGCTGATCCACAAATACTTCCACGACGACGTGCAGAAGAAGGCCATGCGCAACATGATCCTCGACGAGGGCAAGCGCCTCGACGGCCGCCGCACGGACGAGATCCGTCCCATCTGGTGCGAAGTCGACTACCTGCCCGGAGCACACGGCTCGGCCATCTTCACCCGCGGCGAAACGCAGTCGCTCACCACCGTTACGCTCGGCACGAAGCTCGACGAGAAGGTCAAGGACGAGGTGCTCGTGCAGGGAACCGAACAGTTCGTGCTGCACTACAACTTCCCGCCCTTCTCCACGGGCGAGGCGAAGGCCGCCCGCGGTCTGTCGCGCCGCGAGATCGGCCACGGCCACCTGGCCTGGCGCGCGCTCAAGCCGATGATTCCGCTGGGTGAGGAGAACCCCTACGCCGTTCGCGTGGTGTCGGACATCCTCGAATCGAACGGCTCGTCGTCGATGGCCACGGTCTGCGCCGGCACGCTGGCGCTGATGGACGCCGGCGTGAAGCTCAAAAAGCCCGTATCGGGTATCGCCATGGGTCTGATCTCCGACTCGCAGAGCGGCAAGTGGGCCGTGCTGTCGGACATTCTGGGCGATGAGGACCACCTGGGCGACATGGACTTCAAGGTCACCGGTACGCGCGACGGCATCACCGCCACGCAGATGGACATCAAGGTCGACGGTCTCTCCTACGAGGTGCTCGCCGCCGCTTTGGAGCAGGCGCGTCAGGGCCGCATGCACATCCTGGGCAAACTGACCGAGTGCATCGCCGAGCCGCGTGTCGACTACAAGCCCTGCGTACCGCGCATCGTGCAGATCACCATCCCGCAGGATATGATCGGCGCCGTGATCGGCCCCGGCGGCAAGGTGATCCAGGACATCCAGAAGACCACCAACACCACCATCACCATCACCGAGGAGGACAACAAGGGATTCGTCGACATCTTCGGCATCGACAAGGAGGCGCTGGACGGCGCGCTGGCCCGCATCAAGGCCATCGTGGCGATCCCCGAGGTCGGCGAGACCTACCACGGCAAAATCCGTTCGATCGTGGCGTTCGGCGCGTTCGTCGAGATCATGCCGGGCAAGGACGCCCTGCTGCACATCTCGGAGATCGACTACAAGCGTTTCGAGACGATGGAGGAGACCGGCCTGAAGGAGGGCGACGAGATCGACGTGAAACTCATCGGGGTCGACCCGAAGACCAACAAGCTCAAGCTGTCGCGCAAGGCTCTGCTTCCCAAGCCCGAAGGCTACGTGGAGCGCGAACGCCGCCCGCGTCCCGAGCGCTCGGAGCGCCGCGACCGGGGCGACCGGCACTGATACGTCGCGTCACGGAGCGTAAATTCGTCCCCGGAGCGGCATTGCGCGCGGAAAAAATTTGCTTTTTCGCCGCGAATGTTGCACAATTAGCGAGAATTTACCTATATTTGTGATGTTACGGACGGTCCGTTCGTGCGAATCGCTCCGGACGGTGTGAAACGAACAAGGCAAACAACAAGAAAATAAAACAATTAATTTTACCTGAGTTATGAAAAACTTATTGAAACTGAGCCTCGTGCTCGCAGCCGCCGCGCTGGCGTTCTCGAGCTGCAACTGCTTCAAGAAGATGGCCCAGAACCGGGACGACATCAAACTGACGGTCACCCCCGAAATTCTGACGCTCAACAACGGCGTGGTCGCCGCAGATATCAACGTGAGCTTCCCGGTCGAGTATTTCAATGCCAAGGCGGTTCTCAAGGTAACCCCCGTGATCGTATTCGAGGGCGGCGAAGTGGCCGGCCCGAGCAAGTTCTACCAGGGTTCGAAGGTCGATGAGAACTACACGGTCGTGGACAAGAAGAACGGCGGCCATTTCACGCAGCACGTCGAGTTCCCCTACGATCCCCGCATGGATCAGTGCGCCCTCCAGCTGCGCGCCGAGATCAAGTGCCCGAAGGGCAAGTGCAAGCAGTTCACGCTCGTGAACCTGAACAACGGCATGATCCCCACCAAGGAGCAGGCCGCCGTGCTGGCCGGCAACGACGAGGCAGCCAAGGCCGCCCTTGCCAAGGAGTTCGGTCTGACGGTCGCTTACGGTCTGAACACGCTGCAGAAGGACCTCAAATACGGCGAACTGATGGCCCCGATGGCCAACAACTTCAAGAAGGTGACCACGGTCGTCGACAAGACCGACCTGCTCTACGCGATCAACTCGTCGAAGGTGACCAAGAAGAACGAGAAGGCCGCCAACCTCGACGCTTTCAAGGCCGACGTGGACGAGAAACTGACCAACGACCGCGCCACGCAGAACATCGCCGTGAAGGGCTACGCTTCGCCCGACGGTCCGGAGAAGTTCAACGACAAACTTTCGCAGGCCCGCAGCGAATCGGGTAAGAAGGTGATCGCCAAACTGCTCAAGGATTCGGGTCTGGATGTGGACGCCGCCGCTTACGGCGAGGACTGGGACGGCTTCAAGGAGCTGGTCGAGAAGTCGAACATCAAGGACAAGAACCTCATTCTCCAGGTACTGAGCCTCTACAACTCGTCGGCTCAGCGCGAGAGCGAGATCAAGAACATGTCGTCGGTATTCACCGAGCTGAAGAAGGACATTCTGCCCGAGCTGCGCCGCTCGCAGATCGTCAACAGCACCGACATCCAGGGCAAGACCGACGCCGAGATCATGGCCGCCGTGAAGAACGGTCAGGAGCTGAGCGTGGAGGAGTACCTCTATGCCGCCGAGACGCTGGCTGGTTCGCCCGAGGAGCAGGTAGCGATCCTCGCAGCCGCTTCGAAGAAGTACAACGACGCCCGCGTATGGAACAACCTGGGTGTCGCCCAGACCAAGGCAGGCGACAAGGCCGCTGCGCTGAAGTCGTTCGAGAAGGCCGCCAAGATGGATTCGTCGAAAGACCTGAACCGCAACCTGCTGCTGGCCAACCTGGCAAACGGCAACACGGCCGAGGCTAAGAAGTACGCACAGGCTGCCGATGCAGACGCCAAGGCCGCCATGGCTGCCGCCGAGGGCGACTACAAGGCCGCTGCCAAGAACCTCGACGGCTACAACGAGGCCATCGCACACGTGATGAACAACGACCTCTCCGCTGCCAAGAAGGCGATCGCCAAGGACAACTCGGCCGATGCCGACTACCTGCGCGCCGTAATCGCAGCCAAAGAGGGCGACACGAAGACCGCCGAGGCTCAGCTGAAGAGCGCCGTTTCGAAGAACCCGAAGCTCGCCGACAAGGCTGCCAAGGATATCAACCTGAAGGCTCTGAAGAAATAATTCGTACAGCCTGCCGAAAAAAGCCCGGACCGCTTGAGGTTCGGGCTTTCTTTTTGCAGGAACTCTTCGTCGGGGCAGGCCCCATCTACGGAACGGAACGGTTCCGCAGCCCAGCCCGGTTCTGCATAACCCGGCTCGACTAAACCCGACACGACCCGACACTGCTTAGCCCAGCCCAAACATAACCCAATCCTGCTCAACCCGGCTCAACCTCGCCCGACGCGGCTTATCAAACCCGACACGGCCCAATACTGCCCAACCCGGCTGAAGAATGCCCGACACGGCCCTGCCGCCTGCCCCCCCTCCCGGTCCGGCAGGCGGACAATCCGGTCGAAGCAAGACTTCTCGGAAGTCCCGGCTAAATGTCATTACGGAACCGCCGAACCGCGTGAAGACGGGAAAACGCGACGCAGCCGAAACGGGAGAACCGGGACGAGGAAACCCGCCGGCAGCCTCAGCTCCAGGGAGGCGGCTTGCCCGGAAGCGCATGCAAAATCCGTTCGGAGCATGGAAAGGAGAGATCCGGCCGGCAGCCGGAGTAGGACTGGCAGCAGCCGGGCACTCGGCCCAGCACGGCGATTGTGGTTTCGGAAGCAAACTGAAAACCGGAAAGAGGCGGAAGCGAAATCGAACCCGAACCGAAGTAACCCCGACCGAACGCCTTATTTCCCGGCGGCCGGTGCGCCGAGAACCTCATCGGGACCTTGCGCCGAAACCCCGACCGAACGTCTTATTTCCCGGCAGCCTGCGCGCAGAAAACGCATCGGGACCTTGCGCCGAAACCCCGACCTATGCCTGCTTACCCAGTGGCCAGCGGGCAGCAAACCCGCTTCGGGACCTTGCACCGAAACCCCGATCGAGCAGCTACTAACCCAGCGGCCGGAGCGCAGAACGCAGAAAAACCCCGACCTATGCCTGCTTACCCAGTGGCCAGCGGGCAGCAAACCCGCTTCGGGACCTTGCACCGAAACCCCGACCCGGGTCGTGAATTGCGCCTGACGGCAAAATAATCAGGCGGGAAATGCGCGGACCAAAAATATTTTTCTAATTTTGTACAAAACCGAAATCCGTATGGAATACGTCAATCAACTCAACGCGTACGACTCCGCCTGGACGGCGGAGCAAGTGGACAAAGAGGTCGCCCGGCTCAAGCAGGCCGCTAAGCGCAACCACAATACCGAAGTTTACAAATTCTGCTATTCGGCCATCGACCTGACGACCCTGGCGTGCACCGATTCGGTGACTTCGGTCACGGAGTTCGCCCGCAAAGCAGCGGAGTTTTACCAAAAATATCCGCATATTCCCAACGTGGCTTCGATCTGCGTCTACCCGGCGTTCGTCGAGACCGTCGGACTGGCCGTTGACGGCACGCCGATGCGCATCACCTCGGTCGGCGGCGGCTTCCCCGCTGCGCAGACCTTCCTCGAAGTAAAGGCGCTCGAGGTGGCGATGGCCGTCGAGAACGGTGCGGACGAGGTGGACATCGTGCTCAATGTGGGCCGCATGCTGACGGGCGAGTACGACGAGGCGGCCAACGAGGTGGAGGTGATCCGCACGGAGATGGATGCCGACGTGGTGCTGAAGGTCATCATCGAGTCCGGCGCGCTCAAAACGCCGAAGTTGATCCGCGACGCCTCGCTGCTCTCGATGCTTGCCGGGGCCGATTTCGTGAAGACCTCGACCGGCAAGATCGACGTGGCCGCAACGCCCGAAGCCGCTGTGGTGATGTGTCAGGCGATCCGCGACTACCACGCCAAAACGGGCCGCAAGGTGGGCTTCAAGGCCGCCGGCGGCGTCCGCACGGCCGAAGATGCGGCGCTCTATTACACGATCGTCGAAGAGATTCTGGGCCGCGATTGGCTGACGACCGACCTGTTCCGCATCGGCGCGTCGTCCGCCGCAAACAACATTCTTACGGCGATCGAGGGCAAAGAGGTCAAATATTTCTGATCATCCGCAACGCAACCATGAAAAGGGCGGCTCCCGACGGGGCCGCCCTTGATATTTGCAGTTAGTCTTGCTCGGGTCACAATCCGCAATCTGCCGATACCTTGCAATCCGCTTTGCGGCTCCCTGAGCCGCGCGGGCCGCAGCCTCCGGCGGCGGAGGCCCGCCTTTGGCGTGCTCCGCAGGCTGCTGCCCACTGCGTTGATCACCGGAATGCACGGCGAAGGATAGCAATGAGCCTCACCAAGCTCATAAGAGAGGGGATAGATGTCCAACAGAATGCGGTAAAGAAACAACACCTCCTCTTAGAACCGCCCCCGCTCAGATCGAATCGACCACCTCCACGCGGACCGAGTCGGTGACGGTCACTGTGGTCGAATCGGCGGGGTCGGATTGCTGCGCATCCGGCCAATCCTTGGGGACAGGCCCGGGAATCTCGTCCATCACCTCGTCCCGCTCGACCATCGAACGGAAATTGTCCCGGCGGACAGCTGCCACGACGACGATGATGACCACCGCCACGACCACGATAATACCGATGAGCCTCTTAATCATTTTTCTGCGTATCGTTTAAAATCCCGATGGCACGCACGAGAACGTTGTCCACCGGATAGATGTTGGCATAGAATCCGTTGTCCTCGAGCGCCGTATTGCGGCCGATGTAGGCCCTGAGCTGCGCTTCGATCAGCCGCCGCGAGCGGGCGATGTCGCCGTAGCGCGGGGCCACGCCCTGACGGGCGGCGTAACGGATGAAATCTTCGACCAGCGTACGGTCGCCGTCGAGCAGGGCTTGCAGTTCCGGCAGGGTCTTCACCGCATTGAGCGCCTCCCGATGGCGGTCGGCGTACTCGATCGTGTAGCGGTAGAGGATGTTGCGGCCCGCCACCTCGATGAAATACGGCGTCACGTCGGTCGTATCGGCCGGCACGAAGACGTCGGGCATGATGCCGCCTCCTCCGTAAACCACCTTTCCGCCCGGCGTCACGCGCCGGAGCGAGTCGGCGAAGTGGACGCTGTCGGCCGAGAAAAACTCGTTGTTCTCGTAACGTTTCCACACCTCCTCCTCATAAGAGGCATCGTCGCCGATGGTGTAGGGTTTCTGGATCGAACGGCCCGTGGGCGTGTAGTAACGCGCTGTGGTGAGCCGCAGGGCCGAACCGTCGCTGAACGGAATCTGGCGCTGCACCAGCCCCTTTCCGAACGAACGGCGACCAATAATCGTACCACGGTCGTTGTCCTGCAGCGCTCCGGCCAGAATCTCGCTCGACGAAGCGCTCCCCTGGTCGATCAGCACGGCGACCTCCATGTCCTGCGCCGAACCCGTCCCGTCGGCGTATTCGCGCATCTGCTCGTGGCGGCGGTCCTCCGTGTAGACGATCAGCTGCCCCTCGCGGAGGAACTCGTTGGCGATCAGGATCGCCTGGTCGAGGTAGCCGCCCGAATTTCCCCTTAGGTCGAAGATCAGCTTGGTAACCCCTTCGGCGCGCAGCGACGCGAGCGCCCGCTCCAACTCGTCGTACGACGTGCGTGCGAACTGCCCCAGCTTGATGTAGCCGATTCCGTTGGCGATCCGGAAGGCCGACTCGATGCTCTTGATCGGAATCACGCCGCGCACGACCTCCACGTCCACCAGCTCGGGAATCCCCTGCCGTTCGAGACCCAGCCGCACGGTCGTACCGCGCGGCCCGCGCAGTCGTTTGACGATACTCATTTGCGGAATCTTGCGCCCGGCCACCAGCGAGTCGTCGATCTCGATGATGCGGTCGCCCGCCTTCACCCCCGCCTTATCGCTGGGCCCCTGCGCAATGACGTTCAGCACGATCACCGTGTCGGTGGCCATGTTGAACACCACGCCGATGCCGTCGAACTCACCCTCGAGCGGTTCGTTCAGCTCGGCCATCTCCGCCGCGGGGATGTAGACCGAGTGGGGGTCCAGCTCCTTGACCAGCAGCGGGATTACGTGCTCGGTGAGCGAATCCATCGAAATGGAATCGACATACTGGTTCTCGATGAGCGAAAGGGTCTGCGTGAGCTTGCCCGAAGGCACGCTCATGTGCTGCAACAACCCTCGGAGCTGCGAGGCCGTAGAGTTGCGTCCCAGATACTGGCCCAGCAGCAGGCCCAGCACCACCCCCGCGGCCAGCAGCAGCGGGAAGAGGACGGTGCGTTTCGAATTGCGGTACATTACTTGTTTTTAAACGTATAGGTGATTCCGACGCTCAGCAGCGTCTTGGTCTGCACGTCGAAACTCTGCGAGCGGTTGTAGTAGAGTTCGAAGCTGAGCGTGGTGGAAAGGTATTTGGTCGCCTTGATGTCGAGCGAGTTGGTCCAGCGGACGATCGGGTGGATCGGCAGCCGGGGCTTGTCCTTGATGTCCTTCTCCTTGGTTTGGTTCCACGCGGCATAGGCATCCATATATTTATGGTAGTCGCTGATCTTGTTCTTCTGGCCGATGTCGGTGATCCAGCCGTAGAACGCGTAGATCATCGTGCGGTAGCGCAGAAACTCCGACTTGCCGAACTTGCGGTCGAAGTCGATCTGGATCGACGAACCGCCCTCGTATTTGGAGGTCTTGTCCGGATCCTCGATACCGTAGGAGTAGGCGGGCTTGATCTCCTTTCCGCTCTCGTCGACCTGCCGGCGGCGAATCCAGTCGTTCTCCGCGAAGGTGGCGTTCAGGGCGATCGGCGAGAGGTTGACCACGATCGGGAACTTGGGTTTGGGGCAGGTGTAGGTGAAACCGAGCGACACGTCGAGATAACCCGGGGTCATGAAGCGGCTCTTCAGGTCCTCTCTCTCCTGCTCGGTGCGCGACTTGTAGCCGTTGACGAACTGGCTGCGGAATTTGACGATCACACCGTAAGCCCAGTTCTTCGACATTTTGAATTTGGGGGCGGTCGAGATTTCGAACTCGTCCTGGTTCTTGAACCAGATGCCCCGTTCGTCGTCGTCCGTTTCGACCTTCATCCGGTTGTAACCCAGCTTGGCATTGAACTTGGTTTCGATCGAAAAATCGTTCTTCGTGAAGATGTGCTTGAGGCTGAACACCGCCGTCAGCGCGATGGAGTTGTCACCGCCCGAGACGGCCACCCACGGGTCGTTGTAGGAGGTGAGCGCACCCTGAAGGCCGCCCCCGAACTCGAGGTAGTTGCGCTCCTTGCGGATGGCGGCGCGTTCGGCCCGGTAGCGGGCGAGGTTGAAATACTCGGTCTCCACGGGCATGGATTTGAGCCGGTCGCGGAAATTGACGCTTTCCGCCGGGGCCTTCACCTCGTCGATGGTTATCTGAGCGGCGGCGGGCAGAAAGGCGGCCAGCGCGCACGACAGCAGCAAAGTCCGGTAAAATGGTTTCATAGAGAAGCGGTTAAAGCGGGATTTTGTCGACAAATTTATGAAATTATTTACAAAATCATTAACTTTGGAGACAGTAAACACATTCTGGCAGCCATGAAATATTTCGGAGCACACGTAAGCGCCGCGGGCGGCGTCGGCAACGCACCGCTCAACGCACACAAAATAGGGGCCACAGGTTTCGCCCTGTTCACCAAGAACCAGCGCCAGTGGGCGGCCAAGCCGCTCGCCGAGGCGGATATCGAGGCGTTCCGCCGCAACTGCGACGCATACGGCTACCCGCCGCAAGCCATCCTGCCGCACGACTCCTATCTCATCAACCTCGGCCATCCCGACCGCGAGGCGCTCGAAAAGTCGCGCGCGGCTTTTCTCGACGAGATGCAGCGCTGCGAACAGCTGGGCCTCGACCGGCTGAACTTCCATCCGGGCAGCCACCTCGACCGTCTGACCGAGCAGCAGTGCCTCGACCGCATCGCCGAGTCGATCAACTGGGCGCTCGACCGCACGGAGGGCGTCACGGCCGTCATCGAGAACACCGCCGGGCAGGGTTCGAACCTCGGTTCGCGCTTCGAGCAGCTGGCCTACCTGATCGACCGCGTGGAGGACCGCTCGCGCGTGGGCGTCTGCATCGACACGTGCCACGCCTTCGCCGCCGGGTACGACCTGCATACCGCGGAGGCGTGCGAGGCCACGTTCGCGGAGTTCGAGCGAGTAGTGGGCTTCGCCTACCTGCGCGGCATGCACCTCAACGACGCCATGAAACCGCTGGGCAGCCACATCGACCGCCACGCGCCGCTCGGGGAGGGGATGATCGGCGAGGCGTGCTTCCGCTACATCGCGCGCGACCCGCGTTTCGACGGCATTCCGCTCGTCATGGAGACCCCCGACGAGGAGCGCTGGCCGGAGGAGATCGCCCGGCTGAAAGCCTTCGCCGCCGGAGAGTGATTTTTTCGAATCCATGCAAAATAGCGGGGCGCAACCTCTCGATGGAGGTTGCGCCCCGCTGTTTTCCGCCCTCCGGGAAGGATCAGAGGTCGCCGACGAGCGTGGTCTGATTCGTTCCCGCATTCGTCGCATCAGCGTCCCAGGCTGTCCGGTAAGCGGCCAGGCTCGTCGCCGGGACGTGGAACGGCGTGGGCTTGATTCCCGAGAATGCCGACTGGCCAAGCGTCGGCGGTGTCGTCGCGTGACAGTAAATTCCGTTGGAGGAAATGTCGGGATTGTCGGTCGAGTTGATGAAACCCTGCGTCATGTAAAACGCATATTCTCCGATCTCTTTGACCGTGGCGGGCAGGACTACTTCGCGCAACACCGCGTTTCCGAAAAACGAGTAGGCAGGGACGACGGCAATGTTTTGCGGCAGCGAAACGTACCGCAAATCCAGCCCCACCCGCGTATCGACCGCTTCGCCCCAACGTGTGAAAACGTTCTCGGGCAGCGTTTGGCTCTCATACGTCGTCCGGCTCAGGTCGAAACCCACCGGCTGCACGGCCACCACGCTCGAGGTCGCATACCGGTCGCCATGGATCAGAAAGGTCGCGTACAGCGACTTCAAGTGGGCCGCCGTCAATCCGGGGTTCGTTGCGGCGGCGTTATCCTTGAAATAGAGCATATGCTCCTTCGTTTCGGGATAGGCCAGCGCCAGGGGAGTAACCCCGTCGGTGTCGTATTTCCAGGCGTGCCAGTTGAGGTTGTCCGTCGAATAGTAAAGGGGCGAAGCGGCGTCGGTCTCCTCGAAACGGAGCGCTGGCATGGCCAGAATCCGGCCCCGCGCCGCGGTCTGGCCCACGCCGCCCTTGCGCGTCATCGTCCGACCGTCGGCAAGCGTGACGGTCAGTTGAAAACCCTGGCTGAACGTGGTCGGGAAGACAACCATGTAAAAATCCACTCCTCCGGCGGTCAACGGCACGCTATCGGCCGAAAGGTTGACATAATACTTGTGATAGTTCAGATAATATCCGGTCATGGTCACCAGACTGGTTTGCCCGTCCTCATCCGTCTGAACTTTTCCCATTCCGCTGATATACTCCGCCCCCAACCCTTCGGTCGTGAGATTTATACCCGTCACCCGCTCGGCATCGGTCCCCCGGAGCGTCAGCTTGATTACGGAGGTCATGTATTTGAATACCAGCTTTCCACCGGGTTTCGCCTCCGCACAGGCGATCAGGGACGCGGGATCGAACGAACCGGATCGGAACGTCTGTTCGTAACGCAGCGAAGCACAGAGAAAGTCGGCCGATAAATAATTGCCGCCGTATTGGGCGGCCGGGTAGTAGACCGTATAGGATTCGGCCGCAGGCAGGTCGACGTACCATTTGCCGTCGGCATCCTGTTGGACCGGATAGGTGTCGCCCCGGTTGATCGCCACTTGATCGCCCGTCTCCCAGGCGATCTTGTAGCCGTCGGAGAAATAGGCACGCGAGGAGGGATCGGCAGCCCGTTCCGTCGTCTCGTCGCTCAGGTAAAACCGTTCGGTCCTCGTCGGTTCCTGCGGAGCGGGCAGCTCCTCCGCGTCGTTCTGCGTGCAGGCGGAACCCGCGAGGCACACGCCCGCCAGGCTCCAGATCAAAAATCGTTTCATTTTCATTTTCGCTGATTATTCCCAGGTTCCCTGATCTTCTCCCGCCTCTTCGAAATCGCTTCCGAGCGTCGAATCGGCGAATCCCCGCTCGACGAGCAGGTCGATACACTCCAACGTGGGAGTTTCGTAACTAAATCTCTTCATTATTCTTGTGATTGATAT
>NZ_DBFWLF010000010.1:0-2704 GCF_048465635.1 Alistipes sp. | reverse complement strand
AACCCTTGGGACCTTCTCCAGCCCCAGGATGTGACGAGCCGACATCGAGGTGCCAAACCGCTCCGTCGATATGAGCTCTTGGGAGCGATCAGCCTGTTATCCCCGGAGTACCTTTTATCCTTTGAGCGATGGCCCTTCCATGCGGAACCACCGGATCACTATGCTCTAGTTTCCTACCTGATCGGCTTGTAGGCCTCCCAGTCAAGCACCCTTATGCCATTACACTCTGCGACCGGTTACCAATCGGTCTGAGGGTACCTTTAGAAGCCTCCGTTACTCTTTTGGAGGCGACCACCCCAGTCAAACTACCCACCATACAGTGTCCTTGCATCTGCAAGTTAGAACTCAAACAATCAAAGGGCCGTATTTCAACGGCGACTCCACAAATACTGGCGTACCTGCTTCACAGTCTCCGGCCTATCCTACACATCAAGTGCCCAAATTCAATGTAAAGCTATAGTAAAGGTTCACGGGGTCTTTTCGTCCCATCGCGGGTAATCGGCATCTTCACCGATACTACAATTTCACCGAGCTCACGGTTGAGACAGTGCCCAGATCGTTACACCATTCGTGCAGGTCGGAACTTACCCGACAAGGAATTTCGCTACCTTAGGACCGTTATAGTTACGGCCGCCGTTTACTGGGGCTTCAATTCAATGCTTCTCCTTGCAGATGACATCTCCTCTTAACCTTCCAGCACCGGGCAGGTGTCAGGCTATATACGTCATATTTCTATTTAGCATAGCCATGTGTTTTTGTTAAACAGTCGCCTGGGCCTATTCTCTGCGGCCAATCATTGCTGACTGGCGTCCTTTATCCCGAAGTTACAGGACCATTTTGCCTAGTTCCTTAACCGTGAATCACTCGAGCGCCTTAGTATTTTCAACCCAACTACGTGTGTCCGTTTACGGTACGGGTACTTTAATGATTAGGTTTAGCGGATTTTCTAGGGAGCATGTTTACGCTCTTATTGCCTTGTGCGAAGCACGCGGCATACTATCAGGTTCGACTCTCAAGGCGGATTTGCCTACCTCGATCTGCATCTACACCCTTTAACCATCTATTCCGTCAGATGGCCGAGCTGTCACTTCTCCGTCTCCACGTCACTCATTAAAGTAGTATGGGAATATTAAACCATTCTTCCATCGGAATCGCCGTTCGGCTTATCCTTAGGTCCCGACTTACCCTGATCCGATTAGCGTTGATCAGGAAACCTTAGTCTTTCGGCGAGGAGGTTTCTCACCTCCTTTATCGTTACTTATACCTACATTTGCGTTTCCATACGCTCCAACAAGAGTCGTCTCTTATCTTCTACGCTGTATGGAATGCTCCCCTACCATGTGTCTTTGACACATCCACAGCTTCGGTAAACAATTTATGCCCGAGTATTATCCACGCCAAACTCCTCGACTAGTGAGCTGTTACGCACTCTTTAAATGAATGGCTGCTTCCAAGCCAACATCCTAGCTGTCACGGCAGTCTGACTTCGTTAGTTCAACTTAATTGTTATTTGGGGACCTTAGCCGGTGGTCTGGATTCTTCTCCTCTCGGACGCGGACCTTAGCACCCGCGCCCTCACTCCCTGACAATATATAGTACGCATTCGGAGTTTATCTGGACTTGATAGGCGGTGAAGCCCTCGCATCCAATCAGTCGCTCTACCTCATACTATACTACGTCAGAGGCTGCACCTAAATGCATTTCGGGGAGTACGAGCTATCTCCAAGTTTGATTAGCCTTTCACCCCTACCCTCAGTTCATTGGAACACTTTTCAACGTATAACCATTCGGACCTCCAGGTGGTGTTACCCAACCTTCATCCTGACCAAGGGTAGATCACTTGGTTTCGCGTCTACTCACACTAACTAAGCGCCCTAATTAAGACTCGCTTTCGCTTCGGCTGCGTGTCTGAAACACTTAACCTTGCTAATGTAAGTAACTCGTAGGTTCATTATGCAAAAGGCACGCCGTCACAACATTGCTGCTGCTCCGACCGCTTGTAGGCAGACGGGTTCAGGGTCTATTTCACTCCTCTGTTCGAGGTTCTTTTCACCTTTCCCTCACGGTACTGCTTCACTATCGGTCACCAAGTAGTATTTAGCCTTATGGGGTGGTCCCCACTTTTTCATACGAGATTTCCCGTGTCTCGCACTACTCTGGATTCTACCATGTCATTCGATTTTTCGCTTACTAGACTTTCACTATCTTTGGTCTGCTTTTCCAAACAGTTCTGCTAAATCTTATGAATCAATTATGTAGTCCTTTACCCCAGATGAATTACTTCTTCTGGTTTAGGCTCTTCCTCTTTCGCTCGCCACTACTCAAGGAATCGAGTTTTCTTTCTTTTCCTGTAGGTACTTAGATGTTTCAGTTCCCTACGTTCCCCTCCTATACGCTACTTTACTTACGTATGGATTAGTCAACTTTTACTTGACTAGAGTTTCCTCATTCGGATATCTGTGAATATATCGGATATTTGCTCCTCCTCACAGCTTTTCGCAGCTTATCACGTCCTTCTTCGGCTCTTGGTGCCAAGGCATTCACCCTATGCTCTTAGTAGCTTAACCTCTGACTTTTTCAAGTCATATCGTTTTTTTATTGTCAATCGGTTTTTTGGATTTTTTCCTAAAACTTTGGCTACTAGTTTTTTCTAGTTTACCTTGATATTTTTTCATTTCATCTATATATTTTTCAATGTGCTATT
>NZ_DBFWLF010000009.1:0-239414 GCF_048465635.1 Alistipes sp. | reverse complement strand
CGCGGCAGCGTGAAGATGTTTTCGATGTGGGTGTCGTCGAAAGCCAGCATCAGCTTCGTCGACAGCGTCCGCATCCGGTCGTGCATGATGACCGGGTCGTGGCTGTCGAACTCCAGCCCGTGATAGACGTAGTAGAGCGTGTGGTAGAAATAGACCATCGCCTGCGCCGAGAACTGGGCGGCCAGACGCATGTTGCGGTTCACGCTGAACGCTTCCTGCGCCTGTTCCAGCAGTTCATTGCCCTGCGTGCGGAACGTATCGAAATGAAATTTCGCGTCGGCATACGCCTTGGCGAAGTCGATCGGGTATTTCGGCCGTTGAAAATGATAGGTGTCTTTGCAATAGAGCAACTCACCCTCGGCATGGGCGAAGAAGAGGAACGGCGTCGCGTTCGATTCGACGAAGCTCAGCGTCATAATGTAGAGATTGATGTAGGTAATCTGCCGGCGGCTATACGGGATTTTGTAGCGCAGGATGCGTTTGGTCTGTATCCAATCGTATTCCGGCGTTTCCCGAACGACCATCAGCAGGTCATAAGCCATTGCGTCACTATGCGGCGTGCCGCCGACCAACTTGCCGAAGAGCAGGATGTATTCCGGATCGAAGTAGCCGTCCGTCAGGCAGCGGACGATCCGGTCGGCTTCGTCAGGGTCGTAAAGCCGTTCTGCGGGTTGTTCGAGTTCAGAAGCTATGCGCTGTGCAGGGTTTTCCGGCATGATGTTTTGATTCGTTTCCATTTGATTTATTGTTAGAAATTTGACAAAGTAAGGGCCATCCTTATCGTGCGCAGGGGCACAACAAAGAGAATAACGGTTTGGTTAGCAATTACTTGCTAATCCGGCGGATGAGAGTGGAAACGGATCGGAAGGTTGCAGGACGGGAACCGCCTGCGACTGGCCTTGCGGCGTGTCTGTACCGTAGTACGGACGGAAAGAGTTGTTCGCATAAAAATAAAAAGGATGCGCAGCTGCGAACAACTCTTTCCCCCTTTTACAGGCTCAACAGCGTGCCATTCGCGGGATTGCTCCCCAACAGCTCTGCGCATACTTTTAGTATGTCCGAGCCGTTGAGCGCACGAAGTAAAAGTTGTTAGAAAGAATTGTTCGCAGGGGCAAAGGTAGAAAAAAATTGATAATTAGAATATTTTACACAGAATTAATATTTTAATTATCTTTGTGATAAGTCAAAAAACACATAGAATATGGGATTATACGAAGGAATAAAAGACGTTGCAAAAGTAATTCAACAAGCTGACAATATTGACTTATACAGGCGGCTCCTTGACTTAAGTGCGCAAGCATTGGATTTACAAGCAGAAGTTGCTTCTTGAAAACAGAAAATGCAGAGTTGAAAAAAGGGAAAGAGATAGAAGCTCAAATAGAGAGATATAAAAATAAGCAATACATCACTTTGATGAATGATCTCCAAAAAATAAAATATTGTTCAGTCTGCTGGGATTCGGATCGAAAATTAATCCAAACACTGGATGATTCATATGGAGGTGTTTACTGTAAAATGTGCAGGATAAAATATAATAGGGGGAAATAACCTTATTAAAATAGTCATGAAACCTACTTGCATGACAAATGTATGACAATTAAAAATAAAAACACCGTTGCAATTGCTTGCAACGGTGTTTTAGTGAGGTCTGAAGCGGATTCGAACCGCTGTACAAGGTTTTGCAGACCTTTGCCTAGCCACTCGGCCATCAGACCCTGTTTATAAAATCCGAAACGATCCGTCGGAAACGAACTCCGGCTCTCCGAACGGCAGCTTGGCGCCCTTTACGGATCGGTTACGGTGCTTCGGGAGTGCAAATATACAAACATTTCCAAATTCTGCAAAACTTCTGCCCGACTTTGCGTTATTTCCCGAAAATATTTACCTTTACATGATCGTAAACCATTTTTCGGCAACCCATGACGCAAGAGGATATCGCCCTGCAAATGACGCCCGGCATCGGGGTGAAAGGTTCCGTGCACCTGCTCGAGGTGTTCGGCGACGCACGCCGGATCTTCGCGGCAACGCTCGACGAACTGACCTCCGAGGCGCAGCTGCGGCCCGACCTGGCGAAGCAGATCGTGCGCCGCACGGGGTTCGGTCCGGCCGAAAGGGAGCTGGCCTACTGCCGTCGCCACGGGATCGTTCCCATCGCCTCGACCGATCCGGAATACCCGCCTCTGCTGCGCGAAATTCCCGACTATCCGCCGGTCATCTACGTGAAAGGCGACCCGGCGATACTCACCGCCCGCTGCCTGTCGATGGTCGGCACGCGCGAGGCCACACCCTACGGGAAGACGATGTGCAGCCGCTTGGTGGAAGGGCTCGCCGAGCGGGTCTCCGACCTCTGCCTCGTCAGCGGACTCGCTTTCGGGATCGACGTGGCGGCCCATAGCGCCGCGCTGGAGGGACGGGTTCCGACCGTCGCCGTGCTGGCCAACGCGCTGCCGGAGGTCACGCCCGCGCAGCACACCTCCGTCGCCCGCGAAATAGTGGCGCAGGGCGGCGCGCTGGTCACCGAATATCATTCGCAAATCCGCCAAAACGGAACCGGCTACCTGACGCGCAACCGCCTGATCGCGGCCCTGAGCGCCGGCTGCGTGATCGTCGAGTCGCCCGAAAGCGGCGGATCGCTCGTCACGGCCGCCTATGCCGACGACTACCACCGCACGGTGATGGCCGTTCCGGGCCGCGTCACCGACCCGATGTCGAAAGGGACCAACCACCTGATTGCCACTCGCAAGGCAACGATCATCCGCTCGGCCGGCGACATCATCCGCGAAATGGGGTGGGACCTCTCGCCCGATGCGGCGGTGCAGGCTCCCCGACCCGCCACACCGCAGCTCACACCCGACGAGGCGGGGCTGTTGGGGTGCTTCCGCACGGGCGATCCGCTCGCGGTCGAGGAGCTGGCCGCGTTGTGCGGCCTCGACCCCGGAACGCTCGCCACGCTGCTCGTCGGACTGGAACTCGCCGGAGCCGTGCGACAACTGCCGGGCAACCGTTATATGAAGATCGGATGAGACTCATCGACACCCATTCGCACCTCTACGAACCCGAGTTCGACCCCGACCGCGAAGCGGCACTGGCACGTGCGACCGCCGCAGGCGTCGGGCGGCTGCTGCTTCCGGCCATCGACTCCGCGAGCCACGAGCGGCTGTTCGAACTCTGCCGCAGCCACCCCGGACAATGTATCCCGATGATGGGGCTGCACCCCACCTCGGTCAACGACAATCCCCGCTGGCGCGAGGAGCTGGCGCTGGTCGAACGCTACCTCGAAACCCCACCCGCGAGGATCGGACGCTTCTGCGCCGTGGGCGAGATCGGGCTGGACCTCTACTGGAGCCGCGATTTCGAAGCGGAGCAGACGGAGGCGTTCCGCCGCCAGATCGACCTGGCGCTGCAACACGACCTGCCGATCGCGGTTCATACGCGCGACGCGTGGCCCGAGACGCTCGCCCTGCTGCGTGAGTACCGCGGACAGGGCCTTCGGGGCGTGCTTCACGCCTATTCGGACGGCCTCGAAACCTACCGGGAACTGAAAAACTGCGGAGACTTTTTCTTCGGCATCGGCGGCGTGGTGACCTTCAAAAAGAGCAAACTGGCCGAAACGGTGCAGCAGATGGAACTTGCCAATCTCGTGCTGGAGACCGACTGCCCCTACCTAACCCCCGCGCCCCACCGCGGCGAACGCAACGAGTCGGCCTACGTGCGGCTGGTCTGCGACAAGGTGGCCGAACTCAAAGAAGTGACGGCCGAAGAGGTTGCCGCGGCGACCACGGCCAATGCCGTTCGGCTGTTCGGATTAACCGATATGCAAGCATAAACCGATCCGTCATGAAGCGAGTAAAGATTACCGTCATGCGCAAAACCTGCCACTCGGACCTGATCGAGCGGTATGAAAACCCCATCGAGCACGCCTGCGACATGCAGGAGGGAGCGGTGTTCATCGCCGAGGGGTGGCAGAAGCCCGAGGGGTTGTGCGACAGCGCCTGGCAGACGCTCTCGCCGTTCGTGATGGCGCTCTCGCACGGCGCAGCGAACTTCTACGACGGCTGGATGAAGAACCCCGCCTCGGCGATGATCTCCTGCAACGACGGCTTCCGGCCCGTGAGTTTTCTGATCGAGACCTTAGAGCAATAACGATATGCGTTCCTCCATCCTGATTATCTACACCGGCGGCACGATCGGCATGAAGACCGACGCCGAAACCGGCGCGCTGGTCCCCTTCGACTTCAGCGGCATCTACGACGAATTTCCGTCGCTCAAGCGGCTCAACGTGGATATCGACGTGCTGACCATGTCGCCCGTGATCGACTCGTCGAACGTCTCGCCCGAGAACTGGGTGGCGATGGCTGAACTGATCCGCGACAACTACGCCCGCTACGACGGTTTCGTCGTGCTGCACGGCACAGACACCATGTCCTACACCGCCTCGGCGCTCAGTTTCCTGCTCGAAAACCTCGCCAAACCCGTCGTCTTCACCGGCAGCCAGATCCCCATCGGCGTGCTGCGCACCGACGGCCGCGAGAACCTCATCACGGCCATCGAGATCGCCGGGGCGCAGATCGGCGGGCGGCCCGAGGTCCCCGAAGTGTCGCTCTACTTTCAGAACCGGCTCTTCCGCGCCAACCGCACCTCCAAGCGCAGCGCCGAAGCGCTGAGCGCCTTCCGCTCGGACAACTACCCGCCGCTGGCCGAGGTAGGGGTCAACATCGCCTACAACCTGCCGGCCATCCTGCGCCCGGAGCAGACCTCGCCCGAGCTGCGTATCTCCACGCGCCTGGCCCGCGGCATCGAGGTCGTCAAGCTCTTTCCGGGCATCGGCGAAGAGATTCTGCGCGCCATGCTCTCAGCACCCGGTCTGCGGGCCGTCGTGCTGGAGACTTTCGGCGCGGGAAACGCCCCCACGGCCGAGTGGTTCATCCGCCTCCTCCGGGAGGCGATCGACCGCGGAGTCTATGTGGTCAACGTCTCCCAGTGCGGAAGCGGCCGCGTGTCGATGGAGCTTTACGAGACGGGGCTGCGGCTGCAAAACTGCGGCGTGCTGTGCGGCTACGACATGACCACCGAGGCCGCCGTGACCAAACTGATGTACGTCCTGGGCAAGGAGCTTCCCGACGATCAGACGCGTCTTTTGCTGCGCAAACCCCTGCGCGGAGAATTTACCCCCTGACGCGTTGCACGGAACGAATTTTTTTCCTATATTTCGCACTGATAACATACCCTTTCAGGCCTCGGCCGGAAGGGACCGAAGAGGCAGTGGACGCTGTTAACATTTGGATTACAAGGCGTTAACGTGTCGGAAGCCGGACAAACGGGGATTCGTTCCCGCGCGCCCGGATTGCGTCGGTTCCGTCCGTTGGACGGCAAAAAGAGGCCGGGAAAGGGGTGTAGGACGAAAAAAATTGACTTTTTTATAAAAATTACGCGACGAAATTCAGCCGAAGACCAAACTCAAACAATAGAGATCAACCAATCAAATTTAATTTATCAAACACAACTATGAAAAAACTTTTTTTGATTCTGTCGGTTGCCCTGTTCGCACTGGGAACCGTCAATGCGTTCGCTCAGGAGGCCGCTGCCGCAGCTGAAGAAACGGTCGTAGCCGAAACCCAGATCGCCGGCGAGAGCATGCACCACGTGATGATGCAGAAGTTCCTCGAGGGCGGCTGGGAGTGGATGCTTCCGGTGCTCCTCTGCTTGGTGATCGGTCTGGCCATCGCCATCGAGCGCATCCTCTACCTGACGCTCTCGACGATCAACACCAAGAAACTCATCGCATCGGTCGAGGAGGCTCTCAAGAACGGCGGTATCGAGGCTGCGAAGGAGGTATGCCGCAACACCCGCGGCCCGATCGCCTCGATCTACTGGCAGGGGCTGGACCGCTACGAGCAGGGTCTCGACTCGGTTGAGAAGGCTGTCGTATCGTACGGTTCGGTGCAGACCGGCCAGATGGAGTCGGGTCTGTCGTGGATCGGCCTGTTCATCGCACTTAGCCCGATGCTCGGATTTATGGGAACCGTAGTCGGCATGATCGCCGCGTTCGACGCCATCCAGGCTGCCGGCGACATCAGCCCGACGCTGGTAGCAGGCGGTATCAAGGTCGCCCTGCTGACCACCCTGATGGGTCTTATCGCTGCGGTTATTCTTCAGCTGTTCTACAACTATATCGTTTCGAAGATCGACTCGCTGGTAAACGATATGGAGGACGCTTCCATCACCCTGATGGACATCCTGACGGCTTACAACAAGAAATAATCCCCCGATAAAAAGAGTTAAAAGCGATTATGAAAAAGTATTTGAACATATTGCTGGGCATTCTGATGGCGATCACCGTAGTCCTTTTGGTCTGGGCGATCGTTTCGGGCGGCTCGGATGCGGCTATCAGCCTGAACCTGATGTGGGGTTACGCCCTGCTCGTGTTCGCCATCGCTGTCGCCCTCATCTGCGCCGTCTTCGGAATGATCAAGAACCCGGCAGGCATCAAGGGAACCATCATCTCGCTGGCGGCGATCATCATCATCGTGGGCGCTTCGTACTTCTACGCAGCCGGCCACACGGTGAACATCGTCGACTTGCAGACCAATGGTTTCTTCGGCCACGGTGAGACCGTAATTACCGAAACGAGCATCCTGGTGACCTACGTCGCCTTCGTCGCCGCCTTCCTGACGGCCGTGGCCACGGAGATTTGGGGCGCTTTCAAATAATGGAGTAAACAACAATGGCAGTAGATAAAAGAAAAGTACAGGAGATCAATGCCGGCTCGATGGCCGATATCGCCTTCCTGCTGCTGATTTTCTTCCTGGTTGCCACCACGATGAACACCGATACCGGTCTGGTGCGTATGCTCCCGCCGATGCCCCCCGAGAACACCCAACAGGAGGACATCAAGGTCAAGGAACGCAACCTGCTGCTGGTGCTCATCTCGGGTAGCGGCAACATCATGGTGGGAACTCCGGGCAACCAGGCGATCATCGACCTGCATCAGATCAAGGACAAGACCAAGGAGTTCATCCTCAACCCGATGGACGACGCGAACCTGCCCGAGAAGGAAGACAAGGAGATCGAACTCCCGGACGGCAGCAAGTGGGTCTATCCCGAGAGCCAGGGCGTTGTCTCGCTCCAGACGACCCGCGATACGGGTTATCAGTCGTACATCATGGTGCAGAACGAGCTGACGCGCGCCTTCAACGAAGTCCGCGACGAGGTGGCCATGAAGAAATTCGGCGCCAAATTCTCGGAACTTCCCGAGGAGCAGCGCAACGCCGTCTCGAAAGCCGTGCCGCTGAAGATTTCGGAAGCAGAACCGCGTAACATCAAGAAGTAAGGATATGGCAGTAATGAAAAAGAAGGGCAACAAAGGGTTGCCCCCCATCTCGACGGCATCGCTGCCGGACGTGATCTTCATGATCCTCTTCTTCTTCATGGTCTCCACGACCATGCGCGACCAGGAGCTGCTGGTGCGGTACAAGCTCCCCGAAGCCACCGAGGTGCAGAAACTGGAGAAGAAGTCGCTCGTGAGCTACATCCACATCGGCCAGCCGTCTGTCAACATGCAGGCGAAGTTCGGAACCGCGCCGCGCATCCAGCTCAACGATTCGTACAAGACGACCAAGGATATTCTCGATTTCGTCGCCGCCGAGCGCGATAAGCTCAACGAGGCCGACCGCGCCTCGATGACTATCTGCCTCAAGGCCGACCAGTCGACCAAGATGGGTATCGTCACCGACGTCAAGCAGGAGCTGCGCCGGGCGAACGCCCTGAAAATCTCCTATGCGGCTTCCAAGTCGATGGGATATTGATCCGAGGCGAAAGCATTTCGAAAAGAGCAGGCTTTATGCCTGCTCTTTTTTTGTCGGGGGGGGGCAAATCGGGCCGCAGCCTGCGGAGGACGCGTTCAAGCGGGCCTCCGCCGCCGGAGGCTGCGGCCCGCACGGCTCGAAGAGCCGCAAGACAGTTACGATTCTGGAAAGAGTAAGGTGGATCGGATTCCAGCAAGGTTAGCGAATCGGACCGAACTACAAAAAGAAGTGCTTCATAATCATTATCAATAAGGAGTGTCTTTCTCTTTCGGAAGCAACCTGCGAAGGGACGCGACCAAGCGGGCCTTCGCAGGGCGAGGCTGCGGCCCGCCGACCTAAAGGTCGAAAATGTTATAAAGCGAATTAGCCCGCCAGCTTAACCGCCAAAACGGGACAACCCGAATTGGGCCTCCGCTACGGGAGGTTGCGACCCGCCGACCTGAAGGTCGAAAATGTAACAAAGCGAATTAGCCCGCCGGCTTAACCACCGAAAACAAACGCAAGAAATAGGTCAACCTGCGGATAGGCTGCGATCCGCACAACCCGAAAAGCCGCAAGACAGTTCGATGAAACAGAATAACCAGACGCCTGCAGAAGCGTCCTTGACACAGCAACCGCCTCAGAACGCGAACTCCAGCTGGTCGATCTCGTGGTTGAAAGTCAGCCGGTGGTGAGGCGTCAGGCCGCAGGCACGGATAGCCAGCCGATGCTCGCGCGTAGGGTAGCCCTTGTTTTTCTGCCAGCCGTAGGCGGGAAATTCCGCATCCAGCCGCCGCATGTATTCGTCGCGGTGGGTCTTTGCCAGCACCGACGCCGCGGCAATGTCGGCATACATGCCGTCGCCCTTGACGATGCAGCGATAGGGGATTTCGAGGCGCGTACGGAACCGGTTGCCGTCGATGGCCAGAAATCCGGGTGCGGGTGACAGGCGCGCCACGGCGAGCGACATTCCCTCGAACGAGGCGTTGAGGATGTTGATCTCATCGATACGGGCGGCCGAAACAGCCTCCACGGCCCAGGCGACGGCTTCGCGCTCGATCACCGCTCGGAGCTTGTCCCGATTGCGTTCGCTCATCTGCTTCGAGTCGTTGAGCAGCGGGTCGTGGAAGTCGGGCGGAAGCATCACCGCCGCCGCGAAGACCGGCCCCGCCAGACAGCCCCGTCCGGCCTCGTCGCACCCCGCTTCAGGGAGCGCGTATTGGTATTGGTTTTCCAGCATGGCCTGACAAAGTTAACGATTATTCGCGCGCTTCCGGCTTTTTTTCGTTACTTTTGTCCCAAAGGATCAATCCCTCCGCATGAAGTTCGACATCGCCCGCCAACCGCTCGTCCCGGCCTTTCTGACGCTTCTGGCGTTCGCCGTGGCTTTCGCCTGCACGATCGGCCCCGTGCCGGAGGTGTCGGGCGCAGTCGGACCGGCGATCGCCGCAAACGGGCATCCCGCTGTCGGCGGTCCGGCAAATGCCGGGCTGGCGCTGACGATGCCCGACCGCTGGCCCGCGCTTCTTCAGGCGGCCCGCCCCGGCTGGTCGAAAGCGATCGCGGCGCTGCTGCTCCTCTTCACGGGTCTCACGGCCGGCCGGCTGGCGGTAAGGTACAACCTTTATGCGGTTGCGACCTGCCTGGGTATTCCGCTCTTCGGACTGTTCGTCTGCGGCATAGGAAGCGGCACGGACTACCTCTCCGGCCTTTGCACCGTCGCGCTGCTCGCGCTGAGCGTCAAACATTTCGCCCGCGCCTTCTGCAACGGTTACGCCTTCGACGCCCTCTTCCGCGCTTCGTTCTACCTCGGGCTGACCCTGCTTTCCGACCCCGCGACCCTGCCGTTGCTGCTGTTGCTGCCGCTGGCCGTGATTCTCTTCCGCCGCACGCTGCGCGAAGCGGTCGTCGCACTGGCGGGGCTGGTGCTGGGACCGCTGGCGCTCTGCTACGTCAACTGGGGGATGGGCGGTGACTTTGCGGCTCCGCTGGCATCGGTGGTCCAGACCTTTCTTTCGGGTGAGCCGCTGGGACTGTTCGCGGCGCTGCCGCTGCCGCAGCTGGTGCTGCTGGGCGGCATCCTGCTGCTCGACCTGGCGGCGGTCTTCTGCCTGCTCACAGATATGTACGCTGTCGGAACCAAAGCGCGCTTTATCCTCCTCTTTAATATCGGTACGCTCGCCGCGGCCTGCGGCCTGCTCTGCGGACCCGCCGCGATCCCGACATCGGTCGCGCTGGCGGCATTCCCTTCCGCCCTGTTGCAACCCTTCCTTTTCGTGCGCATGAACCGTGCACTTTCGGCGACGATCTATCCCCTGCTGCTCGCAGCAGCGGCCGCCGGCCTTTTCCTACAATAATCTATACGGACACAAGGATGAGTTTTTTAGGCGCAAAAGCGACTTTGTGCCCGAATAGTTCATTTTAAGCCTCATGAAATGAATATTTAATTGTATATTTGAGGTTGAACAAAAGTGACGCAACTTCTTGTTCGAAGAACCTAACAACACAATTATTATGAGGAATTCATTGAATTCGTCGGCTCAGCAGCCGATGATTGTGAAGTATGTCGAATCGCTTCACAACGGAATCCAGTCGCAATCGCTGTCGCGCTATGCGATCGGATACATTTTGCGGGGTACGAAGTATATCTACGACGGCGACAAGCGCCAGACGCTCACCCGCGGAGACGTCTTCTACCTGGGAATCGGCCACCACTACATCGAGAACTGCCCCGAGAACGGCCAGCCCTTCGAGCAGATTCTCTTTTACTACACACCCGCGGACCTTCAGCGCATCCTCCTGCACCTGAACATCACCTACGGCCTGAACATTTCGAACGAGCATTCGTGCGAAAACTGCCGCAACCGCTCCCACGTAGCCATGCCCGGATGGAATTCGATCCGCAACTTTTTCACCAACACCAACAACTATCTGCGCGACGAGGACTTCCACCACGATGAAACGGCCGAGAACATCAAGATGACCGAACTGATCTACCTGATCGCCTCGCACGAGGATTGCTGCATCAAGAGCAAGCTGCTGAGCAACGTCGACGCGGCCAAGGAGAACTTCGAACAGATCGTCTACGACCACATCTTCAAGGACATCTCCATCGAGGAGCTGTCGCGCCTGACCAACCGCTCGCTCACCTCTTTCAAGAAGGAGTTCCGCCGTCACTTCCAGATGCCGCCACACAAGTGGTACATCCGCCAGCGGCTCATGCACTCGCGCCTGCTGCTGATCTCCACCTCGAAATCGATCTCCGAAATCGGCAACGAGTGCACCTTCCCCAACACGTCGCACTTCATCAAACTCTTCAAAAAGGAGTACCAGACCACCCCGGCGACCTACCGCAACCGCCACCTGACGACCCTGCGCGCCGAAAAGCAGGCAGAGGTGCGCGAGAGAGAGGAGATCCGCGCCGCGCTTTAATCAAAAACTTACGAACTGATCCGAAATTAAAAAATTTTAATTGGAATCCGATCTGTTTTTTCGCCTTTTTTCGCTAAAAATGTAAGGAATCATTTGGAATATACTAAAAATACTTTTACCTTTGTTTAACAAACGTGGGATTCCCCACTCTCATTAACCTAACTAACCTAACCAGAGAAGCCCGATACCGCCCGGTATCGGGTTTCTTCTTTGGCGTGCAATCGCGGGCCGATCCGCCGTGCAGGGGGGGGGCAGTTGGCCCGGAGGAATGTGAAGAGGAGGGGCCGCGCAGCCCCGCTCCGGCCGGGCCGCAGTTCGCACACGCAACGGCCTGTTTCGATCCACGACACCCGTATTTTCCGACCGTGCTGAAACGCACGACCGAAATCCCCTCCGGGACGCCGTTCGGGAAACGGCCTTTGACGAACCGGAAACATGGAGAGAGCGGAACCTTGCGACATCGCCCCTGCAACCCAGTCGGCCCGTCGGTCTTTCGACGGTGACAACCATCCGCCGCGACTGCAGTGCGGTTCGGCAGGAAGCAAACGATTGCACGCATCCGCTGCCGCCGCTGTAATGCCGCCGCTGGCGGCAAGCAACGACATCCTGACCGGAATCAGTATAGAAGGCATAAGACCGGACAGTCAGTAAAACCGGACAGGGGGAGGGCTTTACAAAGGGAGTTGTAAATGCCGCCGCAGGGGCAAGCAACGACATCCGAACCGGGAATCAGTATACAACTGTCTTGGCAAAAGACCGAACAAGGTAAAACCGGGCGGGGCTTCTTTGCAAAGGAACCGGCAGATCGGGAATGTCGCCCGACCTACCCGACCGCCGCACCTCTCCGCCGGAAGCGAATCCCGCGCCTGCCGTTTCTCTCCGGCACTGCTGCCAGAACGCTCCCGATCGCTTCCGGACGCTCCCGGTGGCTCCGGTGGCTCCGGTGGCTCCGGTGGCTGAAAACAGCCCAGCACGGCCGCCCTTTTCCTCCCCGTTGGCGAACACCCCGACAGCCCCGACCGACGAATCCGCCCGGGCGGGGCGCACGATCGGTCCCGGTCCGGGTAATTTTCCGGCGGACCCGCCGCTTCGGCGCAAACAATAAATCGTGTTTTTCCGGGATATGTCGATTTTTTTTTCTATTTTTGCATCAATTGGAAAATAGTGAACTTAAATGCCTCAGTTTTATGACAAGGTAGATTCCCTCAGAAAACCCGGATGGCTGAAGATTCGACTTCACCGCACCGCCGACTACGCCGAGGTGCGGCAGATCGTCGAAAAACACGGTTTACACACGATTTGCAGCAGCGGCCGCTGTCCCAACCAGGCCGAGTGCTGGAGCCGGAGAACCGCGACCTTCCTGATTCTGGGCGACATCTGCACGCGCGGCTGCCGCTTCTGCGCTACCCGCACGGGACATCCCCTTGCCCCCGACGCCGACGAACCGCGCAAAGTGGCCGAGAGCGTCGCCCTGATGAAACTGCGGTATGTCGTCGTCACCTCCGTGACGCGGGACGACCTTCCGGACGGCGGAGCCCACCATTGGGCCGCGACCGTCGAGGCCATCCGCTCCGCGAATCCCGACGCCGTAATTGAGCTCCTTATTCCCGATCTGGATGCCCGGCCCGACCTGTTGGACGTGGTTGTCGCATCCCGGCCCGACATCATCGGGCACAACATCGAAACCGTCGAGCGGCTGACCCCTGTGGTACGCTCCCGGGCGAAGTACCGTACCAGCCTGGAGAGCCTGCGCCACCTTCGTGCGCAGGGCGTCGTGACTAAGAGCGGCCTGATGGTCGGCCTCGGCGAGAGCGATGAGGAAGTGTTGCAAACCCTGCACGACCTGCGCGACGCAGGCGTCGAGATCGTAACGCTTGGTCAGTACCTTCGGCCTACTCTGGAGCACTATCCCGTTGCGGCGTATATCACTCCCGAGAAATTCGAACAGTACCGGCAGCAGGCGTTGGAGATGGGTTTCAGCTACTGCGCGAGCGCGCCGCTGGTCCGCTCGTCGTACCTGGCCGAAGAGGCGCTGCAAAGCGTCAAATGCCGGCAGCGATGAACATTCGCTGCCGCGATCTGGGGCTGACCGACTACGCCGACTGCTGGGAGTTGCAGCGGACGCTGTTCGCACAGCTGGTGGCCCGCAAAACGGCCGGAGCGGCTGAAACGGCAGAAACGACTGAAGCGGCCCGGAAAGAGACAGGGCCGGTCGAAGCGCGCAGGGCGACCGACACACCACAACCGGCAGGAGCGGCTCAAGCATCCGGAATCGGCCGAGCGGCCGGAACAGCGACCGGAGCGGATGAACTCCGCACAGCGGCCGAAACGACAGCAATGGCGGCAACGGCAGAAACCCATAAAACGGCCCGAACGGCCGCGATAATCGGGACGGCAGATGCCCGCAGGGCGATCGAGGCGGCGATGGCCGGAACAGACAAGGACGTGGCGGCCCCGGCAGGGCCGGCCGACAGAACCGTCACCGCCGGATCCGGTCCGAAAATTCCGTACGGGGACAATTCCGGCGACGCCGGAACCGTTCTGTTGACGGAGCACCGCCCGGTCTATACGTTAGGCAAGAGCGGCCACGCGGAAAACCTGCTGGTGGACCGAAGCACCCTCGAAGCGATGGGCGCACAGTTCTTTCACATCGACCGCGGAGGCGACATCACCTTCCACGGCCCCGGCCAGCTGGTCTGCTACCCGATCCTCGATCTGGAGCGGCTCGGTCTGGGACTGAGAGCCTATGTCGACGCGCTGGAAGAGAGCGTGATCCGCACCGTGGACCGGTTCGGCATCCGCGCCGGAAGGATCGCAGGCGCTTCGGGCGTCTGGATCGACCCCGCCGCGGCAAGGCCGCGCAAGATATGCGCCATCGGGGTGCGGTCGTCGCGGTACGTTACGATGCACGGCTTCGCGCTGAACGTCACCACCGACCTGAGCTGGTTCAGCCGCATCAACCCCTGCGGCTTCACCGACCGGGGGGTGACCTCGATCGCGGCCGAGGGGGGCGGAACCCCGTCGATGGAGCGCGTGAAAGCGCTGGTGTTGAAAAACTTAAGTGAGATATTAAATGTTAAAATATATAATAATTAAATCGTATGCCCATAGCAAAACGCTGGGTAGTGAAAGCCCAGGGCGACCCCGGGACGGTGGCGATGCTGGCTACCACCCTGAGGATCTCGCCCGTGCTGGCCAACCTACTCGTACAGAGAGGCATAGACACGGTAGAAAAGGCGGAGAAATTCTTTAAACCCAGCCTCGCCGACCTGCACGATCCGTTCCTGATGAAGGACATGGAGAAGGCGGTCGAGCGGATCGAGCGGGCCGTCCGCGACCAGGAGAAGATCATGGTCTACGGCGACTACGACGTGGACGGCTGCACGGCCGTCGCGCTGGTTTACAAGTTTCTGCGCCAGATCGGGCACAAAAACCTGATGTTCTACATTCCCGACCGCTACACCGAAGGTTACGGCATTTCGGTCAAGGGAATCGACCTGGCCGCCCGCAAGGGCGTGGGGCTGATCATCGCCCTGGACTGCGGCATCAAAGCCACGGAAAAGGTTGTCTATGCAAAGTCGAAAGGCGTGGATTTCATCATCTGCGACCATCACCTCCCGGCCGAGGAGATTCCCCGCGCCGTAGCCGTTCTGGACCCCAAGCGGGTCGACTGCTCCTATCCGTTCGACGAACTGTCGGGTTGCGGCGTGGGGTTCAAACTCGTGCAGGCCTATGCCCAGAAGAACCGCATTCCCTTCGAGCAGATCACCCCGCTGCTGGACCTGCTGGTCGTGTCGATCGCCTCGGACATCGTGCCGCTGGTGGGCGAGAACCGCATCCTGGCCTACTTCGGATTGAAAAACCTCAACCGCGAACCGTCGAAGGGGCTGCTGTCGATCATCAAGATCTGCGGGCTGGACAAGCACAGCATCACCATCGACGACATCGTTTTCAAGATCGGTCCCCGCATCAACGCCGCGGGCCGCATGCGCATGGACGAGAGCGACGAGAACGCCTCGCCGTCGGGCGGCCATGCCGCCGTGGAGCTGCTTATCGAAGGTAACGAAGCCATCGCCGCCGAGTTCGGCAACGTCATCGACGCCTACAACCAGGACCGCAAGTCGATCGACCGCTCCGTGACGCAGGAGGCCCACGACTACATCGAGAGCAACCCCCATCTGAAGGCGCTCAAGAGCACCGTGGTCTACAACCCGCGCTGGATGAAGGGTATCGTGGGCATCGTCGCCTCGCGCCTGATCGAGACCTACTACCGGCCCACGGTCGTGCTGACGATGAGCAACGGATTCGTCACCGGCTCCGCCCGCTCGGTTCCCGGCTTCGACCTCTACCAGGCCGTCGAATCGTGCTCGGACCTGCTCGAAAACTTCGGCGGCCACATGTACGCCGCGGGACTGACGATGCGGCCCGAGAACGTCGACGAATTCACGCGGCGCTTCAACGCTTTCGTCGAGCAGAACATCGACCCGCAGATGCTCGTGCCGCAGGTCGACATCGACAGCGAACTGCTCTTCTCGGACATCACGCCCGCGTTCCGCAAGGACCTCAACCGCTTCCAGCCCTTCGGTCCGGGCAACGCCGCGCCCGTCTTTGCGACCTACGGGGTAAGCAACCACGGCGACGCCAAACTGGTGGGCCTGGAGTGCGAGCACCTGCGCATGGACCTGATGCAGCGCCAGAAGCCCAACACCAAGATCCAGTCGATCGCCTTCCAGCAGCCCACCCACTACGAGTGGGTCCGCTCGGGCCGACCCGTCGACGTCTGCTACCAGATCGTCGAAAACCACTACCGCGGCACGGTGACCACCCAGCTGCGCGTGAAAGACATCAAACCGGTGCTGAACCGGTGATCCTGCGGGGAGAGGCCCGGGCAAACGGACCTCTCCCTTTTTTCTCCCGCCTTAAATTATCCCTGCCGACCCGTCTTTCAGATCATGCATTTTTTCAGGAAACCCCTCCGTCTTTCGCTCCACGTACTGATGTGGACGCTTCTCTTCGGTTGTCTGCTGGCCCATCCCTTTTCGCCGGCGACCAGCAGCCCTCCCGGCTCCGAACGGGACTATATTCTGATTATCAACACCTACACCGAATCGTCGTACTGGAGCCGGAACATCATCTCCACCATCCTCGACCGCGTCAACGAACTGGATAACTGCGAAGCATATACCGAGTATATGAACATGCTGCTTATCCACGAGCAGTCGGGAATCGACGCCTTCAAGGCGGACCTGCGCCGCGACTACGGAAAGCATCCGCCGCGCGTGATGGTGCTGTTGGGTTCGCCGATCGCCCACCTGCGCGACTTCATCAAAGAGACGTGGCCCGGCGTGCCGATCATCTTCTGCGCCGAGTACGACTACATCAATCCCGGGGAGAAGATCAGTCAGGAACCCATTCCCGCCCAGCAGCGCCGCTACCTGCGCGACTATGCCCACGAGGACAACCTCACCTTCCTCCAATCCCCGATCTACCTGCGCGAAAACGTCAGCCTCATCCGGGAGATGGTCCCCGGCATGAAGGAGCTGATCTTCATCGGCGACGGCCGCTACGTCAACCAGCAGATCGACTACGACCTGCGGGAGCTGCTGCCGCGCGAATTTCCGGAGCTGGGCTACAAGTTCTATTCGGCGGCGGAAATGACCTCCGAAGCGCTGCTCGATTCGCTCGACAACGTCGACACGCGGCGCACGGGCGTGCTCTTTTCGTCGTGGTATCACACCAAGAAATCGGGAGACAACCTCATCCTGCTGGCCGACTCCTACCGCATCATCGCCAGCACGAAGATTCCCATGTTTACGCTCGACATTTCGAGCATCCGCGACCGGGGTATGGCCGGCGGCTACATCTACGACGACAAGCAGTACAACAGACACCTGCTCCAGACGCTCGACGCCGTGCTGGCGGGCCGCCAGCCGCGCGACATTCCGTTCTACATCCCGCACAACCCGCGCTCGGTGTTCAACTACGCGACGCTGATGCACAAGGGCCTTTCGACCCGCACCTGCCCGCCCGACTCGATCTTCTACGACAAGCCGACCTCTCCGCTCGAACGCTACAAGTGGCCGGCAATCCTCATCGCCGCGGCGATGCTCGGCTATATCCTGCTCCAGCAGTGGCGCATCCGCATCCTCAAGCAGGTGGACGAAGCGCGCCACCGGGAACTCGAGAGCCAGAAGAAGTACTCGACCCTGTTCAACAACATGCCTATCCTCTACATCCAGGAGAAGGTGATCGCGGGGGAGGACGGATACCCGGTCGACATGGAGTTCTGCGACGTGAACGCCAATTTCGAACGGCGGTTCCTGCCGCGCGAACGGGTCATCGGCAAACGGTGCGGCGAGCTGTTCGACGTGCCGCTGACCGAATTTCTACGGCTGGTGAATATCGTGCAGACCGAGAACCGGACCATCACCTATCCGTTCTACTACGAGAAGTTGGACGTCTTCTACGAGGTGATCCTCAGCCGCTCCTACCTGCCCGGACACGTCGACATCTTCTGCCTGGACGGCACGGCGCTCTACAAGGCGCAGCAGAAGCTCAGTTCGATCAACCACAAGTTCTCGATGGCGCTCGACGTGGCGAACATCGTGCCGTGGAAGTGGGACCTGCGCGAGGGGATCATCCTCTGCGACGCCAACCGGGTCCCCATGCTGCGGACCGACGGCAGCTTCGAGCTGAACGACGAACAGCTTTCGATCGCCGACGACCGCTACTTCGCCACCATCCTGCCGGAGGACCGCGACCGGGTGCGCCGCGCCTACGAGGAGCTGATCGCCGGCCGCACGGCCAAGGTCCGCGAGGAGTTCCGCATCTACTCGAAGGAGAAGGGCCACTGGACGAAGGAGTGGATCGAGGCGCAGGCCGCCGTGGAGAAGCGCGACGAGGAGGGCCGTCCGCTGTCGCTGGTCGGATCGTCGCTGGTCATCACCGAGCGCAAGCGTCTCGAGCAGGAGTTGCGTTCGGCACGCGACCGCGCCGAGGAGTCGAACCGCCTCAAATCGGCGTTCCTGGCCAACATGAGCCACGAAATCCGCACCCCGCTCAACGCCATCGTAGGCTTCTCGGAGATCCTCGCCTCGACCGAAGAGCAGCAGGAGAAACAGGAATATATCTCCATCATCGAGAACAACAACACGCTGCTCCTGCAGCTCATCGGCGATATCCTCGACCTGTCGAAGATCGAGGCCGGAACGCTCGACTTCGTGAACAACGACTTCGACCTCAACGAGCTGATGTACGAAAAGGAGCAGGTGATCGGGCTGAAGGTGCAGCCGGGCGTCGAGCTGCGGTATGAAAACCCGGGGGGGGGAAATTGCGTCGTCCGAACCGACCGCAACCGCCTCTCGCAGGTACTTACGAACCTGTTGACCAACGCCTCTAAATTCACGCAGCAGGGATCGATCCGCTTCGGCTGGGAGCTGCGCGGCAAGGAGCTTTACTTCTACGTCGCCGACACCGGCTGCGGCATCGCGTCCGAACATAAAGACGAGGTTTTCGAACGCTTCGTCAAACTCAACTCCTTCAAGCAGGGCACGGGTCTCGGCCTGCCGATCTGCCGCACGATCGTCGAACACCTCGGCGGCCATATCGGCGTCGAATCGGAGGAGGGCCGCGGGTCGACCTTCTGGTTCACCCTGCCATACCAACGCGGCGAGATCAAGCAGCCCGAGCAGCCCGCGATCATCCCGATCACGGTCGAGAAAGACAAGCTCACCGTGCTGATCGCCGAGGACAACGAGAGCAACTACCGCCTCTTCGAGTCGATCCTGCGGCACGAATACCGCCTGCTGCACGCCTGGAACGGACGCGAAGCGGTCGACCTCTACCGGCAGCATACACCCCATCTGGTGTTGATGGACATCAACATGCCCGAGATGAACGGCTACGAGGCCACGGCCGAGATCCGCAAGCTGTCGCAGGACGTGCCCATCCTCGCCGTGACGGCCTTCGCCTATGCGTCGGACGAACAGAAGGTGATGCAGAACGGGTTCAGCGGCTACGCCTCGAAACCCATCAGCGCCAACAAGCTCAAGCAGCAGATCTTCGACATTCTCCGCAAGCGGATGACGCTGATCTGACAGGCCGGAGAACCGAACGAGCCGTCCGTTTTACCACGGGCGGCTCGTTCTATTCGTTCAGACGGATGATCCGCTGCGCATCGTCCGCCTCGGGCAGCGGCGCGGGCCGGAAATCGGAGTAACCCATCACGATGGCGCAGAGCGGCTCGCACGTCTCGGGGATAGGCAGGAACCCGCGCAGGTAGTCGGCGGCCTGTTCGCCCGCAGGCTCCTCCCGGCGGCGGGGACGTCCGGCGATATGCACCCAGCACGAGGCAAGCCCCTCGTCCACGGCAGCCAGGTGGAGCACGGTGGCCGAGATGGCGGCATTCACCTGCCAGAGGTCCGTCGCGGTCCGGTCGCCCAGCACCACGACGGCCAGCGGCGCTCCGGCCATGATGGCCGAACCGTAGTCACGCATTTCCGCCATACGGGCTACTAAGGCGGGATCGTCGACAACTAACAGCCGCGTCGAACGCGAATTGCGCGACGAGGGGGCCGAAAGGGTCTGCACGAGCAGGCGGTCCACCGTTTCCCGCGGAACGGGACGGTCCGAGAATCTGCGCACGCTGCGGCGCGCAGCCAATAAATCTTTGAATTCCATAGGCTTCCTTTTTCGGTTCGTTCTTTGCAAAAATAGTGAAAAAAAGGTTACCTTTGAAAGCACAAACCGATTTCGACATGGACTTCCGCTTCACCATCGCCCTGATCTACGACTTCGACGGCACGCTCGCACCGGGCAACATGCAGGAATACGACTTCATCCCCGCCGTGGGCAAGAGCAACAAGGAGTTCTGGAACGACGCCAACTCGCTGGCCGAGGAGCAGGACGCCGACATGGTGCTGACCTACATGGCCCGCATGATCCAGGAGGCCAAATCCAAAGGGCTGTCGCTGCGGCGGGAGGCGTTCCAGGAGTCGGGCCGCCGCGTGACGCTCTTCGCGGGGGTGAAGGAGTGGTTCCAGCGCATCAACGCCTACGGCGCCGAGCGCGGCATCCGCATCCTGCACTACATCAACTCCTCGGGGCTGAAGGAGATCATCGAGGGGACGGAGATCGCCCACGAATTCCGCAAAATCTACGCCTGCTCGTTCCTCTACGACGTCGACGGCATCGCCTACTGGCCTGCGGTGGCAGTCAACTACACCAACAAGACGCAGTTCATCTTCAAGATCAACAAAGGGGTCGAGTCGGTCTTCGATTCGAAGCAGGTCAACCGCTTCATTCCGGAGAACGAGCGGCCCGTGCCGTTCCGCCACATGATCTACGTCGGCGACGGGACCACCGACATCCCCTGCATGCGGCTGGTGAAGAACTCGGGCGGGCACTCGATCGCCGTCTACAACCCCGATCAGAAGGGGGCGCGCCGCGAGATGGCGTCTCTGATCCACGACAACCGCGTAAGCCACGTCTGTCCGGCCGACTATACCCCCGGGTCGGAGATGGATATTCTGGTCAAAACCATCATCGAGAAGATCGACCTGGACGACAAACTCGAAAAACTGGAGGTCGTAAAATAATGAAGATTCTGTTCGCTACCAACAACGCTCACAAACTTGCGGAGGTGCAGGCCGTCTTAGGCCCCGCGTTCACGCTGCTGACCCCGCGCGACTGCGGCGTAGAGGAAGAGATTCCCGAGGAGCAGCCGACCCTCGAGGGCAACGCCTCGCAGAAAGCGCACTACCTCCTCCGCCGCACCGGGCTCGACTGCTTCGCCGACGACACGGGGCTAGAGGTGGAGGCGCTGGGCGGCGCTCCGGGCGTCCACTCGGCGCGCTACGCCACCGACGGCCACGATTTCGACGCCAACAAACGGCTGCTGCTCGAAAATCTGGCGGGCCAAAACAACCGCCGCGCCCGTTTCCGCACGGTCGTCTCGCTGCTGCTCGACGGAAAGGAGCTGCAGTTCGAGGGGATCGTCGAGGGGCGCATCCTCGAAGAGGAGCGCGGGCAGGAGGGCTTCGGCTACGATCCGCTGTTCGTTCCCGACGGCTGCGACAAGACTTTCGCCGAGATGAGCGCCGACGAGAAAAACGCCGTGTCGCACCGCGGCCGCGCCATCCGCAAACTTGCGGCCTATTTGCATTCCATCGAAAAATAAGGTATTTTTGCCGCTCTATGGAACCGACAAACCGCAATTACGATAAGGAGGAGCGGTTCGACGCACAGACCGTCGAAGCGCTCAAGACGCACTACGCCGCCATTCTGGAGCTGCTGGGCGAGGACCCCGCGCGCGAAGGGCTGCTCAAGACCCCCGAACGGGTGGCCAAGGCGATGTCGTTCCTGACCAAGGGCTACGATGAGAATCCGCTGGAGATCATCCGCTCGGCCACCTTCCGCGAGGAGTACAAGCAGATGGTGCTGGTCAAGGACATCGAACTCTACTCGCTCTGCGAGCACCACATGCTCCCCTTCTACGGCAAGGCCCACGTGGCCTACATCCCCAACGGGTATATCACCGGGCTTTCGAAGATCGCCCGCATCGTGGAGTGCTATTCGCGCCGGCTGCAGGTGCAGGAGCGGCTGACGGTCCAGATCCGCGACTGCATCCAGGAGGCGCTCGCGCCGATGGGCGTGGCGGTGGTGATCGAAGCGAGCCACATGTGCATGCAGATGCGCGGCATCGAGAAGCAGCAGTCGGCCACGACCACCTCGGCCTTTACGGGCATCTTCCTCTCCGACCACCGCACCCGCGAGGAGTTCATGACATTGATCTCGCACCGTTATCGGTAGACCCGGCTTTCCCGGCCCCGCCTAGCTTTCCCTGGTTCCCGGCCTTCCCCGGCCCCGCCGGCCTTCCCGGGTCTTCTCCGGCCTCCTACCGGACCGGCGGACGATTGCCGGCGATTCGATTTCTTCCCGCTATAACGAAACAGCCCCTCGGTCGGAGGGGCTGTTTGTCACTCTTCCTGTTTGAGCCGGATCAGGTATTTGTTCAGCGCCCGGTTGAGCGCCTGCTGCGTGAGAGGCTTGGTCAGGAACTCGTTGCATCCGGCGGCCTGCGCCTGGTCGACCTCGTTGCCGAACGAGTAGGCAGAGGTGGCGATGATCGGCACGTCGGCCGACAGACGGCGGATGCGGCGCGCCGCTTCGAACCCGTCGAGCACGGGCATGCGCACGTCCATCAGCACGGCGTCGGGGCGCTCGCGTTCGAAGATCGTCACGGCCTCTTCGCCCGTGCGAGCGCGCAGCAGCCGAAAACGGCGGCTCAGCACCGCTTCGATCATCCGGTAGCTGGTCTCGGTGTCCTCGGCCACCAGCAGCGACCAGCACACGGCCGAACCGTCCTGCGCGCAGGCTCCCGCAAGCGGCTCCCGTTCGACATGGACCCGCGGAATCGAGAACCAGAAGCGCGTGCCGACGCCCTCTTCCGACTCCACGCCGATCCGTCCGTCGAGCCGTTCGACGATCATCTTCGAGATGGCCAGCCCAAGCCCCGTACCGGCGGCGAATTCGTTGAGCTTGACGAAGCGGTCGAAAACGTGGTCGACCTTGTCGGCCGGAATACCCACGCCCGTATCCGCTACGTAGAACTCCACGCGGTCGCCCTTTAACTCGAAGCCGAAGCGGATTTCGCCCTGCTCGGTGAATTTCGACGCGTTGTTGATCAGGTTGGTGATGACCTGCGCCAGACGGATCGGGTCGCAGACGATCTCGACGTCTTTGCAGCGCTCGTCGAAGACCAGTCTCACGCCCGGTTTCACGCGGCTCTTGTGCACCTCGTACTCCGAGCGGCACAGCTCGTTGAGGTTCATCTTACGGAAGTGGAACTCCAGGGTTCCGGCCTCGATCTTCGAAATGTCGAGAATGTCGTTGATTAGCTGGAGGAGCAGTTCGGCATTGGTGTCGATGATCTGGGTGAAATATTGCTTGTCCTCGTCGCTCTCGGCCGTCCCGATCAGCTTGGCGAAGCCGACGATGGCGTTGAGCGGCGTGCGGATTTCGTGGCTCATGTTGGCCAGGAACGTCGACTTGAGCTTGTCCGACTCCTCGGCCCGGATGCGGGCCTGGATGGCCTCCATCTCGGCGTTCTTCTGATCGGTGATGTCCCACGAAATGCCGATGATCAGCGGCAGCCGGTTCTCGACCGTGACCAGCGATTTGGAGGTGTTCACGATGCGCGTCTCGCCCGTGGCGGTGACGTACTCCTCGATGAACGCCATGCGCTCGCCGCGGCGCAGCAGGTCCAGGTCGTCGCGGCGGAACCGCTCGGCGTCCTTCGGACTGGGGAAGATGTCGAAGTCGGTGGCTCCCAGCGCCCGCGACGCCGGAATGCGGGAGTACTCCTCAAACGCCTTGTTCCAGTAGAGATAACGGAACTCGTTACCGGGGTCCTTGACGAACAGATAGACCGGAATGTTGTTGAGGATGCAGTCGAGGATCGAGTTCATCTCCTTGACCTTGTTCTCGTGCTGCATGCGCGTGGTGACATTGCGGCCGAAGAACCAGACGATCTCGCGCTCGCGGAAGTCATCGTAGATGATGTAGGCGACCACGTCCCACGCCACCACCTCGCCCGAGCGGTCCTTGAAGCGGACCGTGTATTTGTGGGCGCCGTGGTCGCGGCGGATCTTCTCCAGCCGCTCCTCCCAGTGCGGCCGCGTCCCCTCGAAGGCCCAGTACTCGTAGACCTTGTGCTGCGAAAGGTCGTCGCGCACGTCGTAGTGGACGCGAAACTGCTCGTTGGCATACTCCATCGTGCCGTCCAGATCGCAGGCGTAGATCTCCTCCTCGACGTTGTTGAGGGCGTATTTGACCATCTCCAGCTCATGCTTGGCCCGTTCGGCGTCGGTGATGTCGCGGCACATGCAGAGCGCATGACGGTCGTCGAGCGGCATGATGCGGTTTTCGTAGTTGCGCGTCCGGCCGTCGAGCGTGATGTCGTGGTGCGAGGAGGAGCAGCACCCGGTGGCGAAAACATTGTCGAGGTTATTGCGCACGCTGCGGCACGCCTCGGGCGAGAGGACCGTACGGATGTTTTTGCCGAGAAGCTCCCCGCTCGGCGCGCCGACGTGGTTGGTCTGCTCGGAAGAGACCAGTTCGACCATCGTGCCGTCCCGGTCGAGGACGGTCAGCATGTCGGGCAGCGAATCGAGTATCCGGCAGGCGTACTGCTCCCGGAAACGGGTTCCGCCCTCTTTTCCGCCGGCGAGCTGCTGTTCCAGCTCCTCGATCCGGCGGATCAGCTCCTCGCGGGAGCACGCATCGTAACGGTTCTTATTCATGAACGGGGTGTTGTGTACAAAGATAGTGGATTATCCCATAAATCCGCACACTCCCACAAACAAATCCGTCCGTCGGGGCCGGATTCCGGAACAAAACGGACCGAACCGTTCGGAATTTATGCTATCTTTACTCCGCAAAAAACCCGATCCATGAAAATCGCTCCGTTTTTCCGCCTGCTTTTCGCGGCCGCGGCACTCACCGCAACCGCCGCGTCGGCCCAGCCGGCGGCTCCGGCTCCCGAAAAGGAGCTGCTGATCGTCGACTTTTTCAACCGCATCCGCGAAATCCCCGCCCCCTACACCGAAACGCTCCGGGGCCATGTGCTCGACGGCTTCGCCGCGCGCGGACGCCACCGCCTGCTCGACGCCGAAGCCTCGCGCGTCCTCGCGGCGACGGCTCCCGGCACGGGGATCACCGACCCCGCCACGGCCGAGGCGGACATGGCCGCGCTGCTCGCGGCACGCGCTCCCGAAGCCGTGGCCCTCGGCGCCCGCTACCTGGTGAGCGGCACGCTCGCCGCCTACCGTTTCGACCACGTGGACCTGCCGCCCGCCGCGAGCGGCAAGCCGCCCCGCCCGGGGTTCAAAGCCGCGTTCCGCGTCATCCTCTCGGGGCTGGACCTCAAGCTGGGGACCCGGCTGCCCGACGAGGCGTTCGACCTGACGGCCTCCGCCCCGGCGGCCACCGACGCCGATCTCGCCGCGCTGGCACGCATCCGCGGCTCGCTGGAGTACTACATCGACCGCAATTTCAAGTTCGAGACGCAGATTCTCGAACTCTGCCCCGCCGACCGGAAAGGGCGTCTGCGCGAATTGTACATCCACAGCGGCACGGCGATGGGCGTGAAGCGGGGCGACCTGTTCCTGGTCTACGAAGAGGTTCCCGTGGGCGGGGTCATCACCCGGCAGAAGGTCGGCCGGCTGCGCGTCACGGATGCGGCCAACCCCGAAGTGGCGCGCTGCAAGGTCGCCAAGGGCGACGACGAGATCGCCCGCGCCTTCGCCGCCGGACGCACGCTGATCTGCGTGAGCGACGGCAAGGCCTTCGGATACTGAGAATCGGCCCTCGCTGTTACAAACCGGCGCTTCGCACGAAGCCGCCGGTTTTTTCGTGCCGTAAAAACGGTTTTCTTGTAACCCGAACGGGCATCCGTGCCGGACGCGGCCACGGCGGAACGAAATTTGGATTGTTCCGAGGACAGCAAACCAAAAAATTCAGAACCATGACCGTCAAAAAATTACACTGTCTTGCCATCGCGCTGCTCGCCGTTGCGGTCAGCTCCTGCGAGAAAGAGCCTTCGACCTCGGACCTGCACCGCGACTACCTGGTCTACACGGCCCACGACACCGCGATCAACTTCGCACAGTTCGACACGTACTACCTGCCGGACAGCATCCTCATCATCGGCAACGCCAACAAGACCGAGTACTGGAAGGACGCCAACGCCCTGGAGATCGTCTCGGCGGTGGCCGGCCGGCTCAACGCCGCGGGTTATACCCGCACCCAGGACAAGGAGACCGCCAACCTGGGCATGCAGCTCAGCTACGTAAGGCAGGTGACCTACTTCGTGGGTTACGACAACCCCTACTGGTGGTGGTACTACCCCTATTACTGGGCGCCCGGCTACTGGGGCGACTGGATCGGGTGGCACTATCCCTACCAGGTCTATTACGGCTACACGGCCGGATCGCTGCTCATGGAGATGGTCGACCTCGAAGCCGACCAGACGCCCGGCCGCAAGCTGCCGATCATCTGGGACAGCTTCATCGGCGGTCTGCTGACCTCTTCGGAGAGCCTCAACCAGCAACGGACGCTCACCGCCGTCGAGCAGGCTTTCGACCAGTCGCCCTATCTGAACAAGTAGTTTAACCCCGAAACAAATCCGATTATGAAAACCATGAAATACCTCAAAATCGTGGCGCTTAGCGCCGTACTGCTGGCCGGAGTACGTCCCGCCCACGCGCAGCTCTTCCCCGACAGCTACATCAACATCGACTGGCAGATGAACGTCCCGCTGGGCAGCAGCCTCGCCGACAAGGCTTCGGGCTGGGGCATGAACTTCGAGGGCGGCTATTTCGTGACCCCCGAGATCACCGTCGGCCCGTTCATCTCCTACCAGACCAACCTGCAGAAGATTCACCGGCAGACGCTCGACCTGGGCGACGGCGCGGCGCTGACCACCAACCAGAAGCACTCCGTATTCCAGCTTCCGTTCGGTGTTACAGGTCGTTACAACTGGTTAAAGAACAGCATTTTCCAGCCCTATGCCGGGTTGAAGCTGGGAGCCTGCTACGCCGAGTTTTCGTCCTATTACTACATCGTCAAGCAGTATACCGACACGTGGGGATTCTTCCTTTCTCCCGAAATCGGCGTGAGCATCTTCCCCGTGCCCTCGTACCGCCTCGGATTCCACGTTGCGCTCTATTACAGCTACGCCACCAACAACGGCGACGTGCTGACCTACTCGGTCAACAACCTCAACAACTTCGGCATCCGCGTCGGCGTTTCGTTCTAAGGAGCGGGCGACGCTTCATCCATGTGCCGGACTGTCCTCGTAGGACGGTCCGGTTTTTTGCAGGCGAAGGCATATAATCCCCTTCAAAAGGAAGGGGTCAGTAAATGCGCATCGAGCGGGCTTCGGCGGCCGGCAGATTCGCCGCGGATAAGCCCCCCTTATCAAAGGGGGATTTAGAGGGATTGTCGGTATGGATGCGCTTGGCGCATTGAGCGGGCAAAAGCCCGCTCAATGCGCCTCCAGCCAGTTTTCGCCGATCCCGGCGTCGACCACCAGCCGCACCTTGAGCGCGGCGGCGGACTCCATCGCCTCGGTGACGATCCTGACGACGCGCTCCTCCTCGGAGCGGAGCATGTCCACGACCAGTTCGTCGTGCACCTGCAGAATCACCCGCGAACGAATACCCTTGGCCGCAAACCGGCGGTGGACGTTGATCATGGCGATCTTCATGATGTCGGCCGCCGAACCCTGGATCGGGGCGTTCACGGCGTTGCGCTCGGCCAGTCCGCGGGCAACGGCATTGCGCGAGGCGATGTCGTTGAGGTAGCGGCGGCGTCCGAAGATCGTCGACACGAAGCCCTCCTCGCGCGCCCTCTCCACCACGCGGTCCATGTACTCCTTGACACGGGGATAGGAGGCGAAATAGCCGTCGATGATCTCCTTGGCCTCCTTGCGGGGTATCTCGAGCCGCTGGCTCAGGCCGAACGACGAGATGCCGTAGATGATGCCGAAGTTGGCCGTCTTGGCCCGCCGCCGCTCCTCGGAGGTCACCTCCGCAAGCGGTTTGCCGAACAGGCGCGCGGCCGTGGCGGCGTGGATGTCCTCGCCGTGCTCGAAAGCGGCGATGAGCGATTCGTCGCCCGACAGGTGGGCCATCAGGCGCAGTTCGACCTGGCTGTAATCGGCCGACAGCAGCACATGCTCGTCGTCCGAGGGAATGAACGCCTTGCGGATGCGGCGGCCCAGCTCGTCGCGCACGGGGATGTTCTGCAGGTTGGGGTTGGTCGATGAGAGCCGTCCGGTGGCCGTGACGGCCTGGTTGAACGAGGTATGGATGCGTCCCGTAGTGCGGTTGACCAGCTGCGGCAGCGCCTCGACATAGGTCGAAAGGAGCTTTTTCACGCCGCGGTATTCGAGGATCATGTCGACGATGCGGTGCTTGCGGGCGAACGACTGGAGGTACTCTTCGTCCGTGCAGAACTGCTTGGTCCGCGTCATTTTGGGCTTTTCGGCGATGCGCATGCGTCCGAACAGCACCTCCCCGAGCTGCCGCGTGGAGTTGATGTTGAGCGACGGCTCGCCCGCCTCCCGGCGCACGTCGGCCTCCAGTTCGGAGAGTTTGCGGTTCAGCTCGACCGCGTATTCGGCCAGCGCGGCCGTGTCGATCCGCACCCCGGCCATCTCGATGTCGGCCAGCACCTCGATCATCGGCTCCTCGATTTCGGTATAGAGGTGTTGCAGACCGATCCGCTCGATCTCGGGCCAGAGCGCATGCTTGAGCCGGAGCGTGACGTCGGCATCCTCGGCGGCATACTCCTTGACACGCTCGAGGTTGACCAGGTCCATCGTCAGGCGGCGCTGCCCCTTGCCGATCAGCGATTCGATCTCGATGGGCTTGTAGTTGAGGTAACGCTCGGCCAGGGCGTTCATGTTGTGGCGCGACTCGGGATCGAGCAGGTAATGGAGGATCATCGTGTCGTACTTGCGTCCGCGGAGAGCGATGCCCAGCCGGCGCAGGACCATCAGGTCGAACTTGATGTTCTGGCCGATCTTGGCGAAGGCCGCATCCTCGAACAAGGGGCGCACGATTTCGGTGAATTCGGCGGTATTCTCCTCCTTGAATGCCACATACCACGCCTCGTGGGGGACCACGGCCAGCGACAGACCGACGATGCGGTCATTGAAGATGTCGAACCCGGTCGTCTCCGTGTCGAAGCAGAACTCCGCGTGGCGCGCCACCTCGGCCACCACCTCGCGCAACTGCTCGGCCGTCTCGACGAGCGTATAACGGTGCGGCGTAGTCTGCGCCGTGGCCGGCTGCAACTCTTCGGCTTCGGCCTGAAGCTCGGCGGCGGAAACCTCCGCGGCGGGCGTCTCCGCAGCGGGCTGCGGCTCGACGGGTCCTCCGAACAGGTCGCCCTGCCCGGCCAGCGCCGCCTTCCGGGCCGCGGCCGATTTGGCGCGGGCCATGTCGGCCAGCTGGGTCTGCGCCCCCTGCCGCGGAGCGTCGGGGATCGGCTCGGCGGGGGCACGGTTCGTCAGATCGGCCATGAATGCCTTGAAGTCCAGCTCGGCAAAAACGGCTCGCAACGCATCGATATGCGGCTCGCAGACCGTCAGGTCCTCCTCACGAAAGGGGATCGGCACATCGAGGCAGATGGTAGTCAGCCGCTTGGCCAGCAGGAGTTTGTCGCCCCAGGCGGCGATCTTCTCGGCCTGTTTGCCGGGGATGCGCCCGACGTTCTGGAGCAGATTCTCCACCGGACCCCATTCGCGGACCAGCTTGCAGGCGATCTTCTCGCCGATTCCCGGCACACCGGGGATGTTGTCCGACGAGTCGCCCCACAGGGCAAGGATGTCGCGCACGAGCGTGGGGTCGTCGATACCGTACTTCTGGCGGATGGCCTCCCGGTCGATGATCTCGATGCTTCCGTCAGCCCCTTTCTGCTTGTATATCTTGCAGTTGTCGCGCACAAGCTGCCCGTAGTCCTTATCGGGCGTGACCATGTAGACCTCGTAGCCCGCCTTGACGCCTTTCTGCGAGAGGGTCCCGATCACGTCATCGGCCTCGTAGCCCTCGACCTCGAGGATGGGGATGCACATCGCCTCCAGCACCCGCTTGACGTAGGGGACCGAAAGCAGAATGTCCTCCGGGGTCTCGCTCCGGTTGGCCTTGTATTCGGGAAACAATCCGCGGCGGAAACTGCCGCCCGCCGGGTCGAACGCCACGCCCAGCAGGTCGGGCCGCTCGCGCTTCTGAATGTCGCGCAGGAACTTCACGAAGCCGAAGACCACGGAGGTGTTCATACCGGCGCGGTTGCGCATCGGACGACCCAGAAAAGCGTAATAATACTTGAATATCAACGCATAGGCGTCGACCAAAAAGAGTTTTTTCATAGATGTAGGTTGCGTCCTTAATTATATCCGTCTCTTCGTTTCGGCCGGTTCAGCTCGCGGCGTCCCGCCGCGTTTAAAAGTCTGACCTCACCCTAAACCCCTTCCTCGGGAGGGGCTTATCGCTTGCGACCGAAGCTGCATCCGAAAACTGCGGCCTTCCTGGTTTCTTAATTTCGGCCGGTTTCAGCTCGCGGCGTCCCGCCGCGTTTATAAGTCTGACCCCACCCCAAACCCCTCCCTCGGGAGGGGCTTATCGTTCCGCGCCGCACCCGTTTTCCCCGACGGGAGTTTTACCGCATGCGGACGGATTAGGCTTCTATTCGTTATCTTCGGCGAACCACTCGGCGAACGAGGTGGCCGTCTCGTGCAGGCGCAGCGCGTGGAGCGCCACCCCCTCGGGCAGCCGGGCGCGGATGCGGGCGGCGAAGTCGGCGAGCATGTTTTCGCACGTGGGCCGGTAGCCGACGGCGACCACGTTGCCGAAACGCTCGGCGAGCGTTTGCCGCAGGTCGGCGTTGCGGGGCGAATCCTGCAGAACGAGGGCATGGTCGAAACGTGCGACGACCTCCTCGCCGACAATTCGCTTCAGCGTCCCGAAATCCATCACCATGCCGCACTTGGGGTCGTCCCCGTCGGCGACGGGCAGCCCCCGGACGGTCACGAACAGTCGGTAGGAGTGGCCGTGGATTTCGCGGCAGGGTCCGTCGTAGCCGTCCAATGCATGCGCCGCTTCGAAAGAGAACTCTTTAGTCAGTCTGATTATTGCCATACGCAGGCAAAGATAGGATAAAAAAAGAAAGGTGAAAAGAATCCTTTCACCTTTCCGTAACGGTTGAGAATAACTTACTGGAATTGGCAGCGATAGGGACAGTACATGACGATGCCCTGCTGCGAGGCCGCCTCGCGGACCTGGTCATACTGCTCCATCATCCCGCCGAGCGTGGAGCGGGTGAACGCCTCGCGGACGCTCATATTGAGCGAAGCGATGAACGAGGCGAATCCCGTCGGAGCCTCCACGACCTCCCGGACGCGGTAGTCGTCGCCCAGCCCCGCCTTGTCCACCGCCAGCGCGATGGCCGTCTTCAGACCGCCGTAGGTGTCGATCAGCCCGATGCCGAGCGCATCCTGCCCCGTCCACACGCGGCCGCCGGCGATGTCGAGCACCTTTTCGAGCGGCAGGTTGCGCCCCTCGGAGACGTTGGTGGTGAAGGTTTCGTAAACGCGGTCGACCCCGCGCATGATCATCGCCCGCTGGAGCGGGGTCAGCGGCGAGGTGGCCGCAAAGTCGGCCGAAGCGTTACTCTTCACCCCGTCGACCGTAATGCCCAGCTTGTTTTTGAGCGCGTCGCGCGTGTCGATGAACATGCCGAAGACGCCGATCGAACCCGTCAGGGTCATCCGGTCGGCCACGATCACGTCGGCCGGACAGGAGATGTAATACCCGCCGCTGGCCGCATAGGAGCCCATCGAAACCACGACGGGTTTCTCGGCCCGCAGCAGCTCCATCTCGCGCCAGATGACGTCCGAAGCGAGCGCGCTGCCGCCCGGCGAGTTGACGCGCAGCACGACGGCCTTGACCTTCTCGTCCGCACGCATGTCGGCCAGCGTCGCGGCCAGCGTATTGCCGTAGATGTCCTTGCCTGCGCCCTCGCCGTCGACGATCGCGCCGTCGGCATAGACCACTGCCACCTGATCGGCGGAGAGGTTCTTCAGATCGACATGCACCTGCGAGGCGTAGTCGCCCAGCGTAATGAATTCGTATTCGCCGTCCCGGTCTGCCTCGACGCCCAGCTCGGCAAAAACGTCCTTCATCTGATCCTCGTAGAGCAGCCCGTCCACGAATTTATGGGCCAGCGCCTCGTCGGCCAGCGACACTTGCAGATCGTCGGCAATGCGGTCGAGCACGGCCGGCTCGATGCCGCGCGCCTCGGAGACGGTTTGCGCGATGGTATTCCACAGCGAGCTGACCAGCTCCTGCGACTGCTCGCGGTTGGCGGGCGACATCTTATCGAGAATGAAGGGTTCCACGGCGCTCTTGTACTTGCAGGCCGTGGGGCGGAAGACCTCGGCTTTCAGATCGAGCTTGTCGAACAGTCCCTTGTAAAACATCACGTTCATCGACAGTCCGGCCCACTCCATGCCGCCCTGGGGCTGCATGTAGATCTTGTGGGCCACCGACGCCAGGTAGTACTGCCCCTGCGAGTAGGTCTCGTTGTAGGCCACCACGAACTTGCCGCCCGCCTTGAACTGGGCGATCGCCTCGCGCAGCTCTTCGAGCAATGCCATGCCGCCGATGCCGCCGTCCCCGTTCATGCGCAGGTAGATTCCCTCGATACGGTCGTCGTCGGCCGCCGCCTCGATGGCCCGCAGCGCCTTGAGCAGCGGCAGTTTGCGCGTCGCGCTCATGGTCATCAGGTCGATCGCACCCAGCGGATCGCTCGACGGGGAGTCGGTCAGCATCTCCGAGAAGTCGATCTTGAGGATCGAGGAGGGGTAGACCGTAACGGTTTTTTCCATCGAGCCGACCACGCCCAGCAGAATGACGATCCAGAGGAAGAAGACCAGCAGCGAGCCCACGACAACGGCGAGCAGCCCGGCCAAAAAGGTTTTCAGAAAGTTCATAATCCGTTTCTTGTTTTAGTCCTGATTTTTCATCGACAAATATAGCGATATTTTATGAAAAACAAATAAAATTTATCGTTTTTCGATAAAATAATTTTCCACCTTATATATATTCTCTCAAATTAACGTTATCTTTGTGTCAGCTTCCCGCCCTTCGGGCATACCGCGGCTTGGGCCGGACGGCTCCGGCAGCCTCCGGGGAACGGGAAGCGAAAAAAGTACCGAACCACTATGGAAGAGCAAATAAAAAACCTGCTCAGGCAGGTCATCCACCCCGAAACGCAGCGCGACATCGTGGAGAGCGGGCTGGTGGAGCAGATCGCATCCGACGACGGCCGCATCGCTGTTACGCTGCGCTTTACCAAAGCGCGCGACCCGTTCGCCGTCAAAATCAAAAACCGGGTCGAAACCCTGCTGCACGAGGCTTATCCCGATGCCGCAGCGACGGTGATCGTCAAGGAGGGCGGCACGGCGCCGCGCCCCGAACCCAAACTGAAGAGCACGACGGGCGGCATCGCACACGTCATCGCCATCGCTTCGGGCAAGGGGGGCGTGGGCAAGTCGACCGTGACGGCCAATCTGGCCGTCGCCCTGCGCAACCTGGGTTACCGGGTCGGCATTCTCGATGCCGACATTTACGGTCCGTCGCAGCCCAAGATGTTCGGCGTGGAGGGCTATCTGCCCGAAGCCGTCCGGGAAGAGGGCGAGGACCGCATCCTCCCGGCCGAGGCGATGGACATCAAGCTCATGTCGATCGGTTTCTTCATCAAACCCACCGATGCGCTGCTGTGGCGCGGTGCGATGGCGGTCAATGCCCTGAAACAGATGATCCACCAGACCCGCTGGGGCACGCTCGACTTCCTGCTGTGCGACCTGCCTCCCGGCACAGGCGACGTGCATCTGTCGATCATCGGCGAGCTGAAGATCGACGCCGCGGTGATCGTCTCCACGCCCCAGCAGGTGGCCGTGGCCGACGTGGTGCGCGGCGTGGAGCTGTTCCGCAACGAGAATGTCCGCATCCCCGTGGCGGGCATCATCGAGAACATGGCGTGGTTCACGCCCGAGGAGCTGCCTCAGAACCGCTACTACCTGTTCGGCCGGGGCGGCGCGCGCCGCTATGCCGAAGCGAACGGCGTCGAACTGCTGGGCGAAATCCCCATCGTGCAGTCGATCATGGAGGGTTCCGACGAGGGACACCCCGCCGCCGGCATCGACCCGCGCGTGGAGGAGTGGTATCGCGCCATCGCGCAGCGGATTGTTGAAAAGGCGGTCAAGGGGTGTTGATAACCCGGACGCGAAGCGATGAAAACTTCTCACAACTTTCATCGCGGAACGCTTGCAATTTCCGGGAAGAGGCGGGTATAGAAGAATTTCTTCCGGAACCAAAAAAAGTTCCTACACTCTTTCATCAACCCCGCAGGGGAGAAAGCGGAAGAGAATGTGGATAAAAAACGGCTGTCGAAATGTGGAGAACGGTTGTCGACAAATGTTCACTTCTTTTTTACCGTTCTTTTTATCAGTTATTTATAACGAATAGAAATGAAAGAATAAGAATAAAATTGTCAATAACCGATTTCGAAGAATAGTTGTGAACACTATTGACAGCTATTATTTCTATTCTTATCTTTATTAATTATTTATAAAGGAATAAAAAATAAAAGACCATGGTCGATAACTCCGCAACGCTCCGCAGCCGGATCGACGAACTCAAGCGCGAAAAGAACGCCGTCATCCTGGCTCACTACTACACCACGCCCGAGGTGCAGCAGGTTGCCGACTTCCTGGGCGACTCGCTGGCTCTGTCCGTGCAGGCGCAGCAGGTCGATGCCGACATCATCCTCTTCGCCGGGGTGCACTTCATGGCCGAGACGGCCAAGGTGCTCTGCCCGCAGAAGAAGGTGCTGATCCCCTGCCCCGAGGCGGGGTGCTCGCTGGCCGAGTCGTGCGATGCGCGCGACTTCGCGGCGTTCAAGGCCCGCTATCCCGACCATACGGTGGTCTCCTACGTCAATACCACGGTGGAGGTGAAGGCGCTGACCGACATCTGCTGCACCTCGTCCAATGCGCTCAGGGTGGTGGAGTCGATCCCCGCCGACCGGCCGATCATCTTCGCCCCAGACCGCAACCTGGGCGGCTATATCCAGAAGCTGACCGGACGCAGGAATATGATCCTCTGGGACGGCGCCTGCCACGTGCACGAGGAGTTTTCGCTCGAAAAACTGCTGCAGCTCAAGGCGCAGCACCCCGCGGCCAAAGTGGTCGTGCACCCCGAATGCCGGGCCTACATCATCGCCGTGGCCGACTACGTGGGTTCTACGGCCGGCATTCTGGACTACTGCGGACGGAGCGATGCCGAGGAGTTCATCGTGGTGACCGAAGCGGGCATCCTCGCCGAGATGCAGCGGCGCTACCCTGCGAAGCGCTTCATCCCCGCGCCGCCCGACGACGAGACGTGCGGCTGCAACAATTGCAAGTACATGAAGATGGTCACGCTGGAGAATATCTGCGCGTGTCTGGAAAACGAATCCCCCGAAATCGTGCTCGACGAAGAGGTGCGCAAACGGGCCGAACGCTCGATCCGGAACATGATCGCTATCCGCTGATCCGCCGCCGATGAGAAAAGCCTGCGAACGTTTGCTGCGGTGGGCCGGTTACGTGCACCGGCATTTTGGGCATTGGCTGCTCAAATTCGATGTCGAACGCTTTTTTACGTTCGGATATATCGCTTCGACACCCCAGCGGCAGCTCACGATGGGGTATCTCTCCTACTTTCTGATCGGCGGTCTGCTGTTGTGCCTCCCGTTCATGACGGTGGGAAAGGTGTCGTTCGTGGACAACCTCTTCACGTCGATGTCGGCCGTCTCGACCACGGGTCTCTCGACGGTGGACGTGGCGGCGGAGTACACTTTCTGGGGCGAGCTGCTCATCCTGCTGCTCATCCAACTGGGCGGTATCGGGTACATGACCCTTTCGACCTTCGTCATGTACCGCGTGACGCACCACTTCGTCGGGGTGCGTGCGCAGGCGTTTCGCAAACAGTTCTCCCTGCCCGAGAATTTCCGGGTTGCGGGGATGGCCGCCTCGATTCTGCGCTACACGCTTGTTTTCGAAGTTGCCGGGGCCTTGCTGCTTTATCTCTTTTTCCGCATCGAAGGGGTCGACCGGCCGCTTTGGAGCGCCGTATTCCACAGCGTTTCCGCTTTCTGCACGGCCGGATTCAGCATCTATCCGGACAACCTGATGCGTTTTGCGGACAACGTTCCGGTCAATCTGGTCATCATGACGCTCAGCTATGCGGGCGCGATGGGTTTTATCGTCATCTCCGATTTGTGGCACAAGATAACGCACCGTACGCACCGGGTAACGTTCACCTCGAAGGTAATTCTTACCATTACGCTCATCGTTACGCTGTGGGGTACGTTCCATCTCTACTTCTTCGAACCCTCGTTCGACGCCTATTCCCCGGGGGAACGATTGCTCGTGTCGCTCTTTCAGACGATGTCGGCCATGACGACCGTGGGGTACAATACGGTCGATGTCGGCGATTTGATCCCCCTGTCGCTCTTCGTGCTGACGGTGGTCATGTATGTCGGAGCTTCGCCTTCGGGAACGGGCGGCGGCGTCAAGTCGACGACCCTCTCGGCGGTCTTCGCCTTTATCAAGGCCCGCCTCGGACTGCGCCGCGAAGTGACGCTTGTCGGACGCAGAATCCCCGATTATCGGGTGGAGGATGCGCTCACGATCTTCGTATTCTATACGGTGATCCTTTTTTTCGGAACCTACCTGCTGACGATGACCGAAGCGGGGCGCAGCGCATTCCTGCCGCTGATGTTCGAAGCGGCGTCGGCGCTGGGAACGGTCGGCCTTTCGTCGGGCGTTTCGGCGACGCTCACTGCACCAGGCAAACTGATTCTCATTGCGTTGATGTTCGTCGGCCGCGTGGGAGTGGTGACTGTCGGCAACGTAATGCTCATGCGCCTTGCGCGCGAGCAGAACCGCGGCAAGGAGGATGATCTGGCGGTGTAAACAAACGAATCAAAACCTACTTTTTATGAAAAAACTCTTTTTATTTTTGGCTGCGGCGTCCCTGACGCTGACCTCGATGGCCGACGAGGGCATGTGGCTGCTGCCCTACCTGCAAAAGATGAATGCCAAGCAGCTCAAGGAACGCGGCTGCAAGCTCTCGCCCGAGGAGATTTACAGCATGAACCACACCTCGCTCAAGGACGCTGTGGTCGTCTTCGGTCCCGGCTGCACGGGCGAGATCGTCTCGCCCGACGGGCTGCTCTTTACCAACCACCACTGCGGTTACGGGTCGATCCAGGCCCTTTCGTCGGTCGAACACGACTACCTCAAAAACGGCTTCTGGGCCATGTCGCGGGAAGAAGAGCTGCCCGCTCCGGGGCTTAAGGTGCGCTTCGTGCGGCAGATTATGGACGTGACCCCCGATCTGATCGGCAACATTCCCTCGACTGCCGGACAACAGGAGTACGAGCGGATGGTCCGCGAAAACGGCGCCGCGCTCAGCGAAAAACTCCGCGGGGAGCATCCGGGCCTGGAGGTGCAGATCAAGTCCTTTTTCGGCGGCAACCTGTATTTCGCCTTTCTGATCGAGGTCTTCACGGATGTGCGGCTGGTCGCTGCGCCCCCCACTTCGATCGGCAAGTTCGGCGGAGAGACCGACAACTGGATGTGGCCGCGGCATACAGGCGATTTCTCCATCTTTCGCGTCTATGCCGGACCGGACAACAAGCCGGCCGACTATGCGCCGGAAAACAGGCCCTACAAGGCGGAGAAGTACCTGAAGATTTCGCTGGACGGATACGGGGAGGGCGACTTCGGGATGATCATGGGATTTCCGGGGACGACCCAGCGCTACATGACCTCCTACGAGATCGACCGGCTGCTGGAAGTGGAGAATCCGCAGCGTATCTCGATCCGCGGCGAGCGGCAGGATATTCTGAAGGAGGACATGGCCGCCAGCGACAAGGTGCGTATTCAGTACGCGTCGAAGTACGCCGTCTCCTCGAACTACTGGAAGAACTCGATCGGCAAGTCGCGCGGCATTCGCAAACTGCGCGTCAAGGAGCGCAAGCAGGAGCAGGAGGCGGAGTTCTGCGCCTGGGCCGCGGCGCAGACGCTTCCCGAGGAGCGGTTCGCCGAGGCGCTGGATCTGATCCGCGACGGGGTAAACGAAAATGCACCCTACTTCGCTTCGGAGCAGTACCTGCGCGAGGCGGTCAGCCGCGCGGTGGAGATTCTCACCCCGGCGCGCTATGCCGGGATGCTCCGCGAGAAAAAACTCACTCCGGAGGCTTTCCGCGAGCAGCTTGCGGAGTTCTACAAGGATTACAACCTCTCTACCGACCGGAAGGTCGCCCGGCGTATGCTGCAGCTGGTGCAGCAGAACTGCAAGGAGCTGCCGGACGTCTTTAAGGAGGTGATCGACAAAGAGTTCGGCGGCGATACCGGGGCCTATGTCGACTATCTCTACGACAACTCCGTCTTTACCGACGAGGCCAAGGCGCTGGCGGCGGTCGAGGGCGGAGAGGACCTCACGACGGACCCGGCGGCGGTATTCGGCCGGTCGGTCGATAAGAAACTGCACGAGCTGGTCGATGCGCAGCGTGCGGGCAATACGAAGATACGCGAGGGGCAGCGGCTCTACATCGCCGGCCTGATGCGCATGCAGCCCGAAAAGGCGTGGGCCCCCGATGCGAACTTCACGATCCGGCTCACCTATGGCCGCGTGCTTCCGTACGATCCGGCCGACGGGATTCGCTACAACTACTACACGACCCTCAAAGGGGTGATGGAGAAGGAGGATAAGAACAATCCGACCGAGTTCACCGTGCCCGAACGCCTCAAGGAGATCTATGCGGCCGGCGATTATGGCCGTTATGCCAACGCCGGGGGCGAGCTTCCGGTCGCCTTCCTGGTGGACTGCGACATCACGGGCGGCAACTCCGGATCGCCGGTGATGAACGCCCGCGGCGAGCTGATCGGTCTGGCGTTCGACGGCAACTGGGAGGCCATGTCGGGCGACGTGGCGTTCGAGCCGCAGCTGCAGCGCACCATCGCGGTCGACATCCGCTATGTGCTGCTGGTGATCGACAAGTTCGGCGGCGCAGGCTGGCTGCTCGACGAGCTGGACATACGCTGAAAATCCGGTTCCGACAGAAAGAGGCGCACCCGACGGTGCGCTTCTTTTTTTGGACGCATGTTACCGTCGGAAACAAATTCCGGGGGTTTGCTTTCCGGTTATCACAAAATTTACTAAATTTGACAGGAATTAGTAAGATCGCATACGACATATGGCAAAAGAGTTCAAACGCTACCTGGTTACATCCGCCCTCCCCTACGCCAACGGGCCGGTCCATATCGGCCACCTGGCGGGAGTCTACATACCTTCGGACATCTATACCCGTTACCTCCGCCTTCGGGGTTACGACGTGATTTCGGTCTGCGGATCGGACGAGCACGGCGTGCCCATCACCATCAAGGCCCGCAAGGAGGGGGTCACGCCCCAGCAGATCGTCGACCGCTACCACGCGATGATCAAGCGGTCGTTCGAGGGGCTGGGCATGTCGTTCGACATCTACTCGCGCACCTCGTCGGCGACCCACGCCGCGACGGCATCGGAATTCTTCCGCAAGCTCTACGACGAGGGCAAATTCATCGAGCGGACCTCGGAGCAGTACTACGACACGGAGGCGCAGACCTTTCTGGCCGACCGTTATATTGTCGGGACGTGTCCCCGCTGCGGCAACGAACGCGCCTACGGCGATCAGTGCGAGCAGTGCGGATCGACCCTTTCGCCCGACGAGCTGATCGATCCGCACAGCGCCGTATCGGGGTCGGTTCCCGTCAAGCGGGAGACCAAACACTGGTATCTGCCGCTCGACGAGTACGAACCGTTCCTGCGCGAGTGGATTCTGGACGGGCATAAAGAGTGGAAAACCAACGTTTACGGCCAATGCAAGAGCTGGCTCGACGGCGGCCTGCAGCCGCGTGCCGTGAGCCGCGACCTGGACTGGGGCATTCCCGTGCCGGTCGAAGGGGCCGAGGGAAAGGTGCTCTACGTCTGGTTCGACGCGCCGATCGGCTATATCTCCGCCACGAAGGACCTTACGCCCGACTGGGAGAGGTACTGGAAGAGTGAGGATACGAAGATGGTCCACTTCATCGGCAAGGACAACATCGTCTTCCACTGCATCGTCTTCCCGGCGATGCTCCGGGCGCACGGCGGCTACATCCTGCCCGAGAACGTGCCCGCGAACGAGTTCCTGAACCTGGAGGGCGAGAAGATTTCGACCTCGCGCAACTGGGCCGTCTGGCTGCACGAATATCTGGAGGAGTTCCCCGGCAAGGAGGACGTGCTGCGTTACGTGCTTTGCGCCAACGCACCCGAAACCAAGGACAACGACTTCACGTGGAAGGATTTCCAGGCGCGCAACAACAGCGAGCTGGTGGCCGTGCTGGGTAACTTCGTCAACCGGGCGCTGGTGCTCACCAAGAAGTACTGCGACGGCCGGGTTCCTGCGCCGGATGCGCTGAACGACTACGACCGGGAAACACTCGCCGAGATCGCCGCCGTCAAGGGATCGCTGGAGAGCAACATCGAAAACTACCATTTCCGCGAGGCATTGAAGGACGCCATGAACATCGCCCGCATCGGCAACAAGTACCTGGCCGACACCGAGCCGTGGAAGGTCGTCAAGAGCGATCCCGATCGGGTTCGTACGATCCTCTACGTGGCGCTGCAGATCACGGCCAATACGGCGATCGCCATCGAGCCGTTCATGCCCTTCTCGGCGGCCAAAATGCTGCGTATGCTCGCCGTCGACAAGTTCGGCTGGGAGCGGCTGGGAGCGACTGACCTGATCGAGGCGGGACACACGATCGGCGAGCCGGAACTGCTCTTCGAGAAGATCGAGGACGACGTGATCCAGCGTCAGCTGGACAAGCTCGCCGCCACGAAAGCGGCCAATCAGGCAGAAAATTCAGTACAACAGATTGAAAATCAAAAAGATAGTATTTCGTTCGACGACTTTCTGCGCATGGATATTCGCGTTTCGACCATCCTTGCTGCCGAGAAGGTCGCCAAGACGAAAAAACTGTTGAAGCTGACCGTCGATACGGGTATCGACCAACGGGAGATCGTCTCGGGCATCGCCGAGCACTTCACCCCCGAAGAGCTGGTCGGCCGGCAGGTGCTTGTGCTGGTCAACCTCGAACCCCGCGAACTGAAGGGGATTCTCTCACGTGGCATGATCCTGATGGCCGAAGATGCCGGCGGAAAGCTGCGGCTGCTGGGGCCCGACGAAAAGACCATGGCCGGCGCAGTCGTTGGCTGATTGGAACGGAAACAGAAAAAACCTTTAAAATAATGGTTATGGAAAAGACAGATTGGAGCGCTTTGGGGTTCGATTACCGCAAAACGGACGTCAATGCCCGCTACACCTTCACCGATGGGAAGTGGAGCGAAATGGAGATCACCGAGGACGAGTACATTCGCATGCACATGTCTGCTTCGTGCCTGCACTACGGCATCGAACTCTTCGAGGGGTTGAAAGCCTTCCGGGGCGTAGACGGAAAGGTGCGGCTCTTCCGGGTCGAGGACAATGCCCGGCGGCTCCAGTCTTCCGCCGAACGCCTTTGCCTGCCGGTTCCGACGATCGATATGATCGTCGATGCCTGCATCGAAGTGGTGAAGCGTAACGAACGCCATATCCCGCCCTACGGCACGGGGGCGTCGCTCTACCTGCGTCCCGTCATGTTCGGCACGACAGTCGGTCTGGGTGTCAAGCCGGCCAAGGATGCGCTGCTGATCGTCTATTGCTCGCCCGTGGGAGCTTATTTCAAATCGGGGATCAAGCCGATGCCGGTCGCTATCGACCGTGAACAGGACCGGGCTGCTCCACGTGGAACGGGCGACGTGAAGGTGGGCGGCAACTATGCGGCCAGCCTGCTTTCGGGAGAAAAGGGTCACAGCCTGGGCTATTCCAATATTATGTATCTGGATGCTGCCGAGCACAAATACATCGAAGAGTGCGGCGCCTGCAACTTCTTCGGCATCAAGGAGGGTAAATATATTACGCCGAAATCCCCGTCCGTCCTGCCGTCGATTACGAACAAGAGCCTTCGCCAACTGGCCCGCGATATGGGGCTGGAGGTCGAGGATCGCCGGATTCCCGTCGAGGAACTGCCGACCTTTGAAGAGTGCGGCGGTTGCGGAACGGCGGCGGTCATTACACCGATCGGCAAGATTTTCGACATGCAGACCAATGCCGTTTATGAATACGGTTCGGAGGTCGGCAAGGTTTCGATGGAACTCTACACCCGTTTGCAGGATATTCAGTATGGCCGAGCCGAAGATATACATGGCTGGTGCACGATCGTCATGTAATTCCATTCAGTCTAAAGAAAAAGACCGTCGGATTTCCGACGGTCTTTTTCTTCTTTTTGTTCCACGTGGAACACTCCCCTATCTGCCGAATTTTACCAGTAAGACGTTGACATCGGCCGGGGAAACGCCCGGTATGCGCGACGCCTGACCGATGGTTTCGGGACGGATGCGCGAAAGTTTCTGCCGGGCTTCGATCGTGAGTGCATTCATCGAATTGTAATCGAAATCGGACGGAATCCGAATGTTTTCGAGCCGGTGCAGCTTTTCGGCGATGAAATTTTCGCGTTCTATATATCCTTTGTATTTGATTTGTATTTCCGCCTCCTCGATCACTTCGTCATTCATTTCGTTCACGCGGATAAATTCGGCCAGCCGGGGCAGCACCTTTTGCAGGTTTTCGAACGTAACGTCGTTCCGCATCAGGATGTCGTAGAGCTTCCGACCCTGCGTCAACGGGTCGGAATGGACCGATTTCAGATAGTCGTTAATTTCGTCTGCACGTACACTGGTTGAACGCGCATAGGAAATAAGCGATTCTACAAGCGAATTTTTTTTGCGGAATTCGGCATATCTTTTCTTCGAAATCAAGCCGATTTCATGTCCCAGCGGCGTGAGCCGGATGTCGGCATTATCCTGCCGCAGCAGGATGCGGTACTCGGCCCGCGAGGTGAACATGCGGTAAGGCTCGTCGACCCCTTTGGTTACCAGGTCGTCGATCAGTACGCCGATATAGGCTTCGTCGCGCTTCAGCACTACGGGTTCTGCCCCGTTGAGCGCCCGATGCGCGTTGATGCCCGCCATCAATCCCTGCGCCGCCGCCTCCTCGTAGCCGGTGGTTCCGTTGACCTGTCCGGCGAAGTAAAGACCGGCCACGCGCTTCGTTTCGAGCGAATGATGGAGCTGTGTAGGCGGAAAATAGTCGTATTCGATGGCGTACCCGGGACGGAAAATATGCAAATCCTCGAATCCGCGGATTTTATGCAGGGCTTCCCACTGCACCTCCCACGGCAGTGAAGAGGAGAAGCCGTTGAGATAATATTCATTGGTCGAACGACCCTCGGGTTCCAGGAAGAGCTGGTGCTGCTCCTTGTCGGCAAAGGTGCGCAGCTTGTCTTCGATCGAGGGGCAGTATCGCGGACCGATGCCGCGGATCGTCCCGTTGAAGAGCGGCGAAAGGGCGAATCCGCCGCGCAGGGTGGCGTGTACCTCGGGCGTGGTGTAGACCAGAAAACAGGGCAGCTGCTCTTTTACCGGCTCCGTTTCGGAAGAAAAGGAGAACTTTCCGGGCTTTTCGTCGCCGTACTGCGGTTCCAATTGTTCGAAGTCGATCGTCCGGGCGTCGAGCCGGGCAGGGGTTCCCGTCTTCATGCGGCCCGTATCGAAGCCGACGGCGCGCAGGCTGTCGGTTATGCCGTGCGAAGCGGCATCCCCTGCCCTGCCCCCTTCGGCGCTGGAGGCTCCGCAGTGCATCATCCCCTCGAGGAAAGTCCCGGCCGTGAGGATCACGGCCCGGCACGAAAACTCGACGCCCATACGGGTCCGCACCCCTCGAATACGGAGCTTGCGGGGGTCCCTTGCAAAGTCCGGGTCGGCGGGAATTTGTGGCGGGTCTGGGACAGAATGAGCATCCGTTTCAGGCCGATCCGCACCGCTGTCCGACGGCGGACAATCCGCCGTTCCGGAAGCGCTGACGGCTGCGTCGGAAATCGGTTCGAACAGCAGTTCGGTCGCCGCATCCTGCCAGATATAGAGGTTGAGGGTGTTCTCCAGCGTGTGCCGCCACTCCTCCGAAAAACGGGTTTTGTCGCATTGCGCGCGCGGACTCCACATCGCCGCCCCCTTCGAGCGGTTGAGCATCCGAAACTGGATCGCTGTGAGGTCGGTGATGCGGCCCATCTGACCGCCTAAAGCATCTATCTCTCTGACAATCTGTCCTTTGGCTACTCCGCCGACGGCCGGGTTGCAGGACATGGAGGCCAGTTTGGCCATGTCCATCGTCAGCAGCAGCGTGCGCGAGCCGAGGCGTGCGGCCGCCGCTGCGGCTTCGCATCCGGCATGGCCGCCGCCGATGACGACAATATCGTAATCGAGGGTCATTTTTCCGTGCTTGTGTCTTCGGTTTCCAACTCCCCGCGGCCGGCAGTGCTGTCCGGAATCACGGTCCCGGCATTGCGCGCTTCCTGCGGGATAAGCGACAGACAGTCGATCTCGTCCCACGTAATCTCATCTCCGGCGGGAAGGTCCGTTACATCCCAATCCACCAGGTCGAACTGGTCGATGCGCTCCAGCGCCCCGTACAGCTGGGCGTATTCGACGTCGGTGCGGAATACGATAACGGCGATCTGCCGCACCGGGTCGATGATATGGATATCCACCTGCAAGCCCGGTTCGGGATAGGCGGGACCGACGGTCCGCAGCCGGTAATGCGCGGGTGCGGGGTGTTCGAACGTTTCGAGGCGACCCGGCATCGGACCGTCCAGAAAATGCTGGATATAAAGCGAATCAGTAATCCAAATCGGATCGCACCGGAGCAGGTCCACGTAGTGTTTTCCCTTGAAAGTTACCAGGGGAATCCACGTTTGGGGACAGCCGTCGAGGTCGTGAACGGGCAGCGGTTCGGGATAAAGTTCCTTGAGCATCTTCCAATGACACTCCAATTCATAGGCGTTCCCCGGGTTGAGCTTCGAAAGCGTCGACTGCCGGATAAATTGTCGGTAGGGCTCCGAGTCGCGGTCGCGGACCAGGAATGCCTTGATATGGTGCGGTTCCCCTTTTTCGGTCCAGGTGCATGAGTAGAGGAACGTCGTGTCGTTGAGCGTGTAGGGGGCGATGTAAGCCCCGTTTTCATCCCGCGGCAGGGGGTCGGTGGCTGGAACGGGTACGGATACGAGCGACTTCGGTGTCGTCCGGGTGTCCGCCTGCCCCGCCGGCCGCCTGCCCGTGCAGGAGACGGCGAGAAGCAGGAGACAAAACAGGAAATTTTTCATCACTCCCAGAATTTGAGGTATTTGTCCTCCTTGCGGTGCATCTGCGCGTTGGTGCGCGGGGTCTTGTCGTTCTGCCCGCAGAGGTGCAGCACGCCGTGGACCACCACGCGGCGCATCTCCCCGAGGCGTGTCGCACCGTACCGGCGGGCGTTGTCGGCGACTGTCTCCACGTCGATGAAGATGTCGCCCGAGACGATGCGCGTCCCGCGCCGGTCGCTGTAATCGAAGGTGATGATGTCGGTGTAATAGTCGTGTCCGAGAAACTGGCGGTTCATCTCCAGCAGCCGCTGCGAGGAGCAGAAGATGTAGTCGACCTCGCCGAGCGTGTAGCCCTCCGAGGCCGCTACGCCGCGCAGCCACTCCGTCGTGCGCCGTTTTTGGGGGAGGCGGTAGGTGCTGTCGTCGTTGTGATAACGTACGGTCATGGTTCGGTGCGGTTTGGGCGCGTTCCGCAGAAGCGCGCAATTTCCCTGCAAAAGTACGAAAATATTGCGATCCGAACCCGGTTGCGGTCGGTTTTCTCCCAGAGCGCGTCCATCCGTGGCGCAGTGGCGGAAAAACCGTAAAAAAATTATTTTAATTCCGGATGGAGGTTTGGGTTACGAATTGAAATTCAGATGTAGTGTAATAAGATCTTTTCGTATTCTGAAAAGACATTGTGAATTACTATCCTATTGACTGTCATTTGGTTGTAAAATCTCGGAATGGTAGTTTTGACGATGAAATGTGCATCTTGTCCGTGGATAAATCCCTTAAAATAGTTGCTTATGAAAAGATGCTACGCATTTCTGCTGCTCGCGGCATGTGCCGGAGCCTTCTTTACGGGTTGCAGCGACGACGATCCGTCCGACGTAGATCCGACAACTCCTCCCGAAGTGATTGAACCTGTACAACTGCCTGCTCCCGAAGTGCTGGTTTCCGAGGTGGGGACTACCTCGTTCCGCGCTACGTGGAACGCTGTTCCAAAGGCTGCGGCCTATGCGTACGAGTGCTTGCCAATGTGAACGGCACGCCTGCACGGGTGCAGGAAAAAAGCGCTTACGTCGCTACGGAAGTGCTTTTCGAGGGGCTGACGGCAGCAACCGAGTATGAAGTCCGGGTACGGGCCTTGGCCCCTGCCGGAGACGATTTCGTTGATTCGGAGTTCGGCTCGGCAAAGGCCTCAACGCAGGCCCCCGTACCTACCGCCCCGTGGGTGGAGATCGGCCTGGAGTGCGTCTTGCTCAACGACAAACTGGCCGTGAAGGTGACCAACACTCCCAATGCCCTTTGTATGCACTATTATCTCTCCACGGCCAATGTAAACGTAATCGGCGATAAGTTGGATACGGAGGAACAGGTGATCGAGTATCTGTTGCTCGATTATGAGGACGGTGTGCCGGGCATCTACCGGGATAAGCAAGTGCTTACGTGCAACAACAACGGTTCGGGGCTTAATGCGGGTCAAAAACTCTTCTATTACGTGGTGGGTGAGGATGCTGCCGCTAAGACGGGAGCACTCAACTGGGTCTGGTTCCAGGTTCCCGACAAGGCGGGCGACGAGGTGAAAGTGCTCGACAAGCCGGAAAAACGGGAAGGGTCGGAAGCATAAGCAGGCTGCCTTTCAGGAGAAGCATGGTTGGCTGGGCGTTGCGTAGCGGGCGGCAGGCGGCGGGGGAGTGCTTTTTCGGGCCTCCGGGTGGGGAGATTCGGGGAGCGAGCGGTACATTTGATTAAGAAAGGGCCGCAAAACGCGGCGTGCTATATCTAAATCTTGGACGCAGCCTGCGGAAGGGTGCGATCGGGCAGGGTTGTTTTACGACGCGTTTACTTCTATCTCCGGCGCAGCCTGTGGAGGGCCCGCTTTAGCTAGCTTCTGACTGGCGCGGTCCGGTTCATATCCTTTCGGGCTGCAGCCTGCGGAGGATACGCGAATGCGGGCCTCCGCTGGGGGAGGCTGCGGCCCGCCGGCTCTTCGAGCCGGACAACCTGCCCTTACTTTAGAAGAAAGGTGAAAGAACCGTGTACGCAGAAACCGGCGGGCGGTCCGCCTCCTGCTCGCTGAACGGACACGAAGCCAAAGCATATCGCACGCCCGTTTCCGGGCGCTCGTCGTCAGCCGGCCGCAATTTCCGCCGTTTCCAAAGTGCGCGAGTTGGTGGGGCGCGTTTTCGGCCGTAGCCTGCGAGGCACGCGATTAGCGGGCCTTCGCCGGGGGAGGCTGCGGCCCGCCGACCTAAAGGTTGAAACAGGACGAAGCGAATATTGCCAGCATGGCTAAAGCCGCAAACCCGCTTAGCCGGACGGCGAGAGAAGAATAGAAAAAACCCGGAAAGCGACCTTCGCTTTCCGGGTTTCTCGATGCTTCATTGACGGAAACAATCGCCCAACTGTGGTTGTCCGACATCGCCTGCCTCCCCTATTTTCGGAAACAACCGCCCGGGTTGTCCTCGTCCGGCCCGCAGGCCCTCCCCTATTTGCGGAAACAATCCTCGGCGCGCATCTTCATCTTCGCGTCGGGCGGATAGATGCCGAAGACCAGTTTGTACTCGGTCTCCATCGTCAGGATGTTGGTCGCCGAGCCGATGGTTCCCAGCTGTGCGTTTCTGGCCACTTTCTGGCCCTTCTCGACGCAGATCGACCCCAGGTTGGCATAGGAGGTTATGTAATCGCCGTGAGCCACGAAAACGTCGTATTTTCCGGTGATGCGGTTGCGTTTGATCTCCACGACCTTGCCGTCGTAGACCGACTGCACGTGCGCGCCGCGCGGTCCGGTGATCTCGGCCATGTTCTCCTTGAAGCGTTTGACCCGCCCGGCGGTCACGGGCAGCCGCAGCCCGGTGGTCTTCTGCGAGAACGAGACGCCCTCGGTGTTGCCGCGCGTGAGTTTGCGCAGTTCGCTGATCGCCACGTCCAACTGCTGCTCCTGTTCGAGTTTGCGCTGGAGGGCCGTCTTCTCCTTCTGGGAGAGCTGACGCACGGAGGCACGGGCGCTGCGGGCGTCGCGGCGGAGCTTCTCGCGCTGCGCTTCGAGCTTGCGCGAAACCGAATCGAGCGACCGCTTGCGGTTTTCGAGCAGTTCGCGTTCGGCCTTCACCTGCTCGGAGAGCGAGGCGATGTCGCGCATCTTGCGTTCGCGCAGGGCCGCCACCTCGCGCAGGTTGGCGATCTTGCGCGCCACGTCCTCGAAGTCGCGCGAAGAGAAGAGGTAGGTCAGGTAGTTGTTGTGCCTGTAATTGCGGTAGGCTTCGCGGACCATGTTGGCATAATGCTCGCGGTTGCGCGCCAGCGTCGTCGAGAGATCGCCCGCCACGCTGTCCGTACGGGCGATTTCGTCGCGCAGCAGGCGGGCCTGCTTCTCGGTCTCCTCCAGCAGCTGGTTGCGGCTGTCGATCTGCCGGGCCAGCCGCTTCACGCGCTCCTCGGTCGCGGCGCGCCCCGAACGGAGTTTCGAAAGCTGCTCCTCCTCGGCGGCGATCTTCTTTTCGAGGGCCGCGATGACCTGTTTCTGCGTCTCGATGCGGCGGTCGTTCTGTGCCGCGGTGAAGAGCGCGAGGCAGAGCAGGATCGGAATCAGCAGGCGTCGGGGTTTCATCGGAAAGGCGGGTTTAACGGGAAGCGTGATTTTAACGGGTCGGGGGCCGGTCAGCGGGAGTGCGGCCGGTCGGGTGCTTTCGCACCGCCAGGTTGTTCGTCGGAGCGGTTCCCGCCGGATGCTTTCTCCCCGTCCGGCTTGCTGGTGATCCGGCGGGCGATCTCATCCGCATCGTAGCCGTGTTCGAGGGCTTTGCGCCAGTAGGTCTCGGCCAGGAAGCGTTCGCCCAGCGCCTCGAGGATGTCGCCGTAGTGGACCATCAGCTCGGGACTGTTCTGCCGGTCGAGGGCGATCGCCTGCCGGAGGACCTTTCGCGCCTCCTCGAAGCGTCCCAGGCGGAAGAGCACCCAGCCGTAGGTGTCGAGGTAGGTGGGGTTGTTGTCGGTAAGCTCCACCACGCGCGCCGCCATGTCGAGCGCCTTTTCGAGCTGCGCCCCGTCGAGGGCCAGGAAATAGGCATAGTTGTTGAGCACCAGCGTATTGTCCGGGTTGTAGCGCAGGCTGCGCTCGTAGGCGTTGTAGCACGCCTTCATGCCGCGGGCATAGTTGCGGCTGCCCGGCGGAGCAGTTGCTTCGAGCTGCTGGTGGCAGGCGTCGCCGATTAGCCCCCAGATCGCCCCGCGCAGCGAGTCGGTGTCGGCGTAGCGGAGCGATTCGCGGTAGGCTCGTACGGCGTCGGCATGCTGCTCGGTGCGGGTCAGCACGTTTCCCTTGGCGATGTGGAAGTAGACCTTGTCGGGGAAGAGCTTCAGCGCCCGGTCGACGTAAAGGGCCACCGAGTCGGGACGCTGAAGGTAGCTTTCGATGTCGATCACCCAGCTGAAATAGTCCGCCTCGGGAGGAACGTCCGCCGTGTGCAGTTTATAGAGTGCAAGGGCCTGTTCCAGCTCGCCCGAGGCGATCAGGTGGCCGGCATAAAGCTCCACGACGCGTTTGTCGTGCGGGTAGCGGATGGCCAGCGTCGAAGCCAGGTCGTTGAGCTGGGGGTAAAATTCGCGGTAGAAGCGCGTATCGCCGGTAAATTGTTCGAAGCGGCGCACTTTCGCCTCCAGCGGCAGGTCTTCGGCGAGGAAGAGCCGTTTGGTGACGTTGAGCAGCGCACGGTAGTCGCGCCGTTTGCTGTGGAAATCGGCCAGCGAGAGGAGCGTCGAGACGTCCGCCGAGTCGATCGCCAGGGCCGCATCGTATTCGGCCAGCGCCGAAGAGTCGCGGCCCGCAACGCCGTAGAGTTCGGCCAGCACGACGCGCCGTTCCCGGTCGTAGGGGGCGGACTCGACCAGCGCGGCGGCCTCCTCGATGGCCTTGTCGGTCTGGTGCGTGGCGACCAGAAGCCGCCGTTTCATGACGCTCAGCGGCGGGATGCGGCCGAAGCGCAGCTCCGCCGAATCGAGCATCGCCAGCGCCATGTAGGGGTTGTTGTGCTGCTCGTAGAGGGCGGCCAGGATGCGGAAATTGTCCGGATTCTGCGCATCTTCCACGCTCAGCCGCCGGTAGACCCCCAGCGCCTGGTCGTAGCGCTCGGCCAGCAGCAGCGCCTGTCCGTAGAAGCGGTGATACCACAGGTTGGCCGTATCGAGCCGCCACGCGCGCCGGGCCAGCTCCACGGCCTCGTCGGGGGTGGAGAACATGCCGTTGGAGGCCAGCGCGTAGTAGGCCGGGGCGAACGAGGAATCGAGGCGGATCGCTTCGGTGAAGAGGCGGCGCGCCTCGAGCGAATCGTCGTCGATGGCATTGCGTTTGATGCCCTCGGTGTAGAGCCAGACGCTGCGCAGCGAATCGGGAACATCCCACGCGGGTTGCGTGCCCTTTCCGGCGACGAAAGCCGTCGAAAAGAGCAGGCAGAGGAGTGTTATCGCTGTCAGCCGTTTCATCGGTGCGGTCAGAGCGCGGTGTCGAACTGGTGGAGGAACCGGACGTCGTTCTCGAAGTAGAGCCTCAGGTCCTTCACCCCGTACTTGAGCATGGCGATGCGCTCAATACCCATGCCGAAGGCGAAGCCCGAGTACTTCTCGGGGTCGATGTTGTTGGCCCGCAAAACGTTGGGGTCGACCATGCCGCACCCCATGATTTCGAGCCACCCCGTGCCCTTGCAGACCGGACACCCCTTGCCGCCGCAGAGGTTGCACGAGACGTCGACCTCGGCCGAAGGCTCGGTGAAGGGGAAGTAGGAGGGGCGCATGCGGATGGAGGCCTGCTCGCCGAAGATCTCCTTGGCGAAGTAGAGCAGCGACTGCTTCATGTCGGCGAACGAAACCCCCTCGTCGATGTAGAGGCCCTCGATCTGGTGGAAGATGCAGTGCGCGCGGTAGGAGATCGCCTCGTTGCGGAAGACGCGGCCGGGGCAGATGACCCGGATGGGCGGCTTCTGACGCTCCATTGTGCGGACCTGGATCGAGGAGGTGTGCGTGCGCAGCAGGATGTCGGGGTCCTTCTCGATGAAGAACGTGTCCTGCATGTCGCGCGCCGGGTGCTCGGGCGGGAAGTTGAGCGCCGAGAAGACGTGCCAGTCGTCCTCGATTTCGGGACCGTCGGCCACGGTGTACCCCAGCCGGGCGAAGACCTCGACGATCTGGTTCTTCACCAGCGAGATCGGGTGGCGCGAACCCAGCTGTTCGGCCGAACCCGGACGGGTCATGTCCTCGATGCCGGGTCCGTTGGCGGTGGCGTCCTGCATCTGGTCGCGCAGGGCGTTCACACGCTCGGTGGCCGCCTGCTTGAGGCTGTTGAGCTGCTGACCCAGTTCGCGTTTGAGCTCGGGAGCCACCGTCTTGAACTCCTCCATCAGGGCGTTCAGCTCCCCCTTCTTGCCGAGGATGCGGATGCGGAACTCCTCGATTTCGGCCGCGGCCTTGGGCTTGAACTCTTCGACACGTCGGAGAAGTTCATTGATTTTGTCGGTCATATTTTGAATGTTTATCCTTTTTCCCTACTTTTGACAGGTATGTTGTAACGTGCAAAGTTACGAAAAAAGTGTTTAATTCGACGGTTGCAGGCGACAAATTTGCCGCCCGCCGCGCGGAACGGTTTTCCGCGGACGGAATCGGGGATGCGGAAAACGATCCGGCCCGGATCGACGGGTCGGTTCTAACGGAAGGGAATTATGTTGCGTAAAAGTTTTGCGATACTCTGTGCGTGCAGTCTGGCAGCGGCCGCATCGGCGGCCGTCGAGCCGGGCGGCGTGGGGGTGGTGATGAGCGGCGGCGGGGCCAAGGGGCTCTACCACATCGGCGTACTGGAGGCGCTCGAAGAGAACGGCGTGCCGATCGACTACGTGGCCGGAACGTCGATGGGTTCGATCATCGCGGCCATGTACGCCGCGGGCTACTCCCCCGCCGAGATGCGCGGCATCGTGGAGTCGGGGGTGGTCAAGGACTGGGTCTCGGGCCGCATCGACCCCAATGTCTACATGTCCTACTACCGCCAGGTGGGGCACAACCCCTCTTTCGTCAACGTCCGCCTGAACTTCGGCAAGGGCAGCGGCAAGCGGTTCGAGGTCCCCACGAACCTGATCTCCTCCACGCAGATCGACATGGCCCTCACGGAGCTTTTCGCCCCGGCCACGGCGGCTTCGGGCGGCGACTTCGACCGCCTGATGGTTCCCTTCCTCTGCGTGGCGAGCGACATGAACGCCCGCGAACCGGTGGTCATCCGCAGCGGCGAGCTGAGCGAGGCGGTCCGCTCGTCGATGTCCATTCCGCTGGTGTTCAAGCCCGTCAAGCGCGATTCGATGCTGCTCTACGACGGCGGCATCTACGACAACTTCCCCTGGAAGCCGCTCGATGAGCAGTTCCGCCCCTCGCTGATCGTCGGCTCGATCTGCACGGCGGGCAACAAGCCCCCCTCGGAGCAGAGCAGCATCTTCGAACAGGCCTTCATGCTGGCCATGCAACAGACCGACTACTCGCTGCCCGAGGATCGCAGCGTGCGCATCGCGCGGGCGGTGGATGTCAACATGCTCGACTTCGAAAATGCTGCGGCCATCATGGACGCGGGCTATCAGGATGCGATCGCCGCCATGCCGGAACTGCTCGAAAAGATCACGGAGCGCCGCACGCCGGAGGAGTATGCCGCGCGCCGCGAGGCGTTCCGCGAGAAGTCGCCCCCGCTCGTCTTCGACGACTACAAGCTCGAGGGGCTGTCGCCCGCGCAGCGCGAGTATATCCGCGACTTCGTACAGGTCGACCGCCGCACACCGGGCCGGCAGCGGCCGATGGGCTTCTCCGAGCTGCGCGACAACCTCTTCAGCGTGCTTGCGGGCGGCGATTTCTCGATGGATTTCCCCCACGTCACCTACCGGCCCGAGCGGGAACGCTACTCGTTCGAGGCGCGCTTCCGTACCAAGCCCAACTTCAAGATCTCGGTGGGCGGCATCGTCTCGTCGACAGCTTTCAACACCGCCTACGTCGGGGTGAACTACCAGTCGATCGGCCGCGTGGCCCAGCAGCTGGGGGCCGACCTCTTCCTGGGACCCCTCTACACCTGGGGCGCCATCGGCGGCCGCACGGACTTCTACGCGTGGAAGCCCCTGTTTCTGGACTACTCGTTCAACTTCAACGTCCGCAACCTCAACCACGGCTATTTCGGCAATGTGACTAAGGTGAATAACGCCCTGCAGGTCAAGGACAGCGAGGTGTTCTTCTCGCTGGGGCTGGGCATGCCCCTCACCCACCGCAGCCTCTTCCTGCTGCGGGCCAATGCCGGCCACTCCAACTACCACTACGACTCGACCGTCGTGCAGGCCGACGACCAGGACCACACCCGCTTCGCGTTCTTCGGGCTGATGGCCTCCCTGGAGCGCAATACGCTCGATAAGTTCGTCTATCCGCGCAAAGGCTCCGACCTGAAGCTCTCGGCCATCTTTATCACCGGGCAGGAGAAGTTCGAGCCCTTCGAAGCCGACCGCTTCCTCTCGAAGACCCCGCAGCACTGGTTCGGCGGACGTTTCACGTGGGACAAGTATTTCGACATTCCGCAGAGCCGCTGGTTCTCGTTCGGCTTCAACGTCGATGCCGTCCTGACGAACCATCCGCACTTTTCGCGCGACGGGGCGACGCTGCTGTCGCTGCCCGTCTATGCGCCCATCCCCCACGCCAAGATGATCTACATGCCCGAGTACCGCGCCTCGCGCTTCGTCGGGGGCGGCGTGATGCCGACGCTCGATCTGATGTCCAACTTCTTCTTCCGTCTCGGGTTCTACGCCATGTACCGTGAGAAGCGCGACCACGACCCGCTGCTGGCGGACTTCGAAGCGGAGGACCGCCGCATGCACTACATCGCCGATGCGTCGCTGGTCTATCACACGCCCATCGGTCCGGTGAGCCTGGGGCTGACCAAGTACGATCTGCACGACTGGAAGAACATGTACCTCGTTTTCAGCTTCGGCTACCCTATGTTCGCACCGAAGGGACAGTTTTATTGACCGGCCGGGCGGTTCCGGCTTCCGGTTGGGGATGACCCGACAAAAAGGGCTGCCCGTTGCGGGGCAGCCCTCTCGTTTCGCCGGAGCGCAGTTACCAGATGATTACGCGCTCCTGCTCGGGCAGGAACATGGCCCCGTCCGTAATGTCGAACGCGTCGTAGAACGACTGGAGGTTGCGCAGCGTGGCGTTCACGCGCCACTTGCCCAGCGAGTGGACGTCGAGTTTGGTCAGGCGTGCCGCCTCCTCGTCACGGATGTTCTGTGCCCAGAGCGTGGCATAACCCAGGTAGAAGCGCTGGTCGGCGTCGAAGCCGTCGATCGGTTCGGGCCGGTTCTCGCCCAGCGCGTTGTGCAGCGCGGTGTACGATACGCGCAGACCGCCCTGGTCGGCGATATTCTCGCCCAGACAGAGTGCGCCGTTGGCGTGGATGGCCGGCTGGCCGTCCTTGGCGGGCAGCACCTCGATGGCGTCGAACTGCTTGACCAGCACGTCCGTCTTGGCCTTGAACGCCTCGGCGTCGGCCTCGGTCCACCAGTTGTTCATGTTGCCGTCCTTGTCGAAGTTGCGGCCCTGGTCGTCGAAACCGTGGGTCATCTCGTGGCCGATCACCACGCCGATGGCGCCGTAGTTCACCGCGTCGTCGGCTTCGGGGTTATAGAACGGCGGCTGGAGAATGGCGGCCGGGAAGCAGATTTCGTTGGTCGTGGGGTTGTAGTAGGCGTTCACTGTCTGGGGCGACATGTGCCACTTGGCCCTGTCCACGGGCTTGTTCAGTTCGGCGATGTTGTCGGCCGTGTACCACGCATTGGCGTTGACCACGTTCTGCCAGTAGCTCTTCGAGGGATCGATCTCCAGCGAGGAGTAGTCCTTCCACTTGTCGGGATAGCCGATCTTCACCGTAAAGGCGGCCAGTTTCTCCTGCGCCTTGGCTTTCGTGGCGTCGGACATCCAGTCCAGCGCGGCGATGTGCTCGCCGAGGGCCGTCTGAAGGTTCTTCACGATGCCGAGCATGCGGGCCTTGTCCTTCTCGGGGAAGTATTTGGCCACGTACATCTCGCCCACGGCCTCCGACAGCACGTTGTTGGGGATCGACATGGCGCGCTTCCAGCGGGGTTTCATCTCCTGCTGGCCCGAGAGCGTGCGGCCGAAGAAGTCGAACTGCGCGTTGAGGAAGTCGTCGCTCAGGAACGAGGTCGCCTCGCTGATGTACTGGGCGGCCAGGTAGTAGCGCAGCTCCTCGAGCGGGGCGCTCTTGAGCAGCTCGTTGGCGTTGGCGATCGCCGACGGGGTCGTGATGATGATCCGGTCGAAGTCGCCGATGCCCATCGTCTTGTAGTAGGTCGGCCAGTCGATGGCGTCGTACGCCTTCTCGAAGTCGGCGCGGGCGGTCGGGTTGTACTGCGCGGCGATGTTGCGCAGCTCGACGTTCGACCAGTTCTTCTCGGCCAGCCGGGTCTCGATGTTCATCACCGCGTCGACGGCCTGGCCGATTTCGGCCTCCGAAATGCCCGTCAGGCGGAAAATCTTACCCAGATACTCCTTGTAGGCCGTGCGGATGGATTCGTTCTCCGGATCGAGGTAGTAGTCGCGGTTGCCCATCATCAGGCCCGGCTGCGAGATGTAGAGCGCATTGACGTCGCTGTTCATCAGGTCCGCCTCCACGCCCACGGCGAAGAACGGATTGCCGATGGCCGTGTGGAGCGAGGCGATGGCGGGCGTCAGCTGCGCGCGGTCGGTGATGGCGAGAATACTCTGTACGGTCTCGGCGATGGGCTGCGCACCCTCGGCGTTGAGCCGCACGGAGTCCAGCCCCATCTTGTAGAGATCCGAGATCTTCTGTTCGACCGAACCGGCCTCGGCCTGCTGCTTGGTCATGCCGGCGAACAGTTCGTTGATGCGCTTTTCGTTGTTGTCGCGCAGCACGTCGAACGAACCGTAACGCGAATATTCGGGCTTGAGGGGGTTGCGCTGCTGCCAGCCGCCGGTGGCGTACTGGTAGAAGTCGGCGTTGGGAGCAACGCTCGGATCGAGGTTCGCCAGGTCGATGGCCGGCGTTTTGGAGGTGTTCTGACAACCTGCCATAAATGCGATCGTTGTGAGAAGAAGCAGTTTCTTCATGGAGAATTATTAATTTTTAATTCTTAATTTTTAATTTGAGAAAAGCCGCCGTTCGGGCGGCTTTTCTCTACTCGCGGATGGCCGCTACTCCCGGAAGGTCGCCGAACTCGATGTACTCGAGCAGCGCGCCGCCGCCCGTCGAGATGTAGGAGACCTTGTCTGCCAGCCCGAACTTGTTGATGCAGGCCACCGAGTCGCCGCCGCCGATGAGCGAGTAGGCGCCCTGCTGGGTGGCGTCGGCGATGGCTTCGGCCACGGCGCGCGAGCCGGTTGCGAACTTGTCGATCTCGAACACGCCCACCGGACCGTTCCAGAGGATGGTCTTGCAGCCGAGGATGTGGTCGCGGAAGGCTTTCTTGCCCTGGTCGGCAATGTCGACACCCTCCCAGCCGTCGGGAATGTCGTTGGCCGGAGCCACGTCGGTATGGGCATCGGCCGAGAAAGCGTCGGCGATCAGTGCGTCGGGGGACATGACCAGTTCGACGCCCTTCTGCTTGGCCAGCTCGAGAATCTCCAGCGCCACGGGGAACATGTCCGGCTCGCAGATCGAATTGCCGACCTTGCCGCCCTGCGCCGCGGCGAACGTGTAGGTCATGCCGCCGCCGATGACGATCGAATCGACCTTCTCGATCAGGGCCTTGATGACGCCGATCTTCGACGACACCTTCGAGCCGCCGATGATGGCGCAGAAGGGGTGCTGCGGGGCCTGCATCAGCGTGGAGATGGCCTTTACCTCCTTCTCCATCAGGTAGCCGAACATCTTGTCGTTGGGGAAGTGCTTGGCGATCAGGTAGGTCGAGGCGTGCTTGCGGTGTGCCGTGCCGAACGCGTCGTTGATATAGCAGTCGGCCAGCGAGGCGAGTTTTTGGACGAACTCCTTCTGCGAACCCTCCTTCAGGGCCTTCTTGGCAGCCTCCTTCTCCTCCTTGGTGGCATCCTCCTTCAAACCGCGGGGCTTGCCCTCCTCCTCGGCGTAGAAGCGGAGGTTTTCGAGCAGCATCACCTCGCCGGGTTTGAGGTTCCTGGCCATTTCGGCGGCCTTGTCGCCCATGCAGTCGCCGGCGAATAGCACCTTCACGCCGAGGTCCTTCTCGACGGTCGGTACGATCTGCTCGAGCGAATATTTGGGATCGGGGTTCTTCTTGGGACGTCCCATGTGCGACATGAGAATCACCGAACCGCCCTCGCTGAGCACCTTCTTGATGGTCGGTACGGCGGCGCGGATGCGGGTGTCGTCCGTCACTTCGCCCTTTTCGTTCAGCGGTACGTTGAAGTCCACGCGGATGATTGCGCGCTTGCCTTTGAAATCGTAGTTGTCGATCGAAATCATAGCTTTGATTTTTAGTTATTTTGTTGAGTCTGTTTTTCCCTGCGCAAATTTATGAAAATATTTAGCAAATCTGTTATTCCGCTAACGGAAAAAACAGACTTGCAAACGAAACAGGACTTTCCGCGGTCAGCCGTTGAGATAATTCGTCAGCATTTCGTAATCGCACGGACGAACCAGTACTACCAGCTTTACCGCCTCACCGGCATCCGGAGCCTGGATTTCGAGCTCTGCGAAGCGCTTTTCGAGAAGTCTCACGGAAGCGTCTTTCCTTGATGTGACGAACAGGTGTGCTGACCCGGTATCGCCGACCTGATCGGGGTGGACGAGGACGAGGTGGTCGCGCGTGCATGCCAGCCAGATCCAGAAGACCCTATTTGCCGTGAAATCCGCCGTGCGGCTGGCATTAAGCTTCAGTTTGCACTCGACCTGCTGTCCGGTAACGGTTTCGATCTCGCGGATGATGCCCGGCTCGGCCTTGTTCCATTTGCGCGTGTTTGTGCGCGCTTTGCGAATTGCCAGGACGACCCATACCAGTGCCGCGGTGATCGATACGGCGAGCAGGATGATCTTTAAGGCCGCAAGAATCAGCATCCGATCAATATTTATATCTGATCCACTTGAACATCTCCTTGAGCGTCGGTTTCTTGCCGTACATGAAGATGCCCACGCGGTAGATCTTGGCCGCGAACCACACCATCCCGACGAACGAGGCGTAGAGCAGCGCGAGCGAAAGGCCGATCTCCCAGAGGGGAATGTCGTAGGGGATGCGCGCCATCATCACCACGGGCGAGGTGAAGGGGATCATCGAGAACCAGAATGCCATCGACGAGTTGGGGTCCTTGATAACGGCCAGCATCATCAGCAGCGCGAGGATGATCGGCAGCGTGATGGGCATCTGCAGCTGCGAGGCGTCCTGAATGTTGTCCACGGCCGAACCCACGGCGGCGAACATCGCCGAATAGAGCAGGTAGCCGCCCAGCACGAACAGCAGAAGCGAACCGAAAATTTTGAGCACGTAACCCAGGTCGGTCATGGCGGCTATGGCTTGCAGCATCTCGGGATTCATGTCCGCTGCGGAGACCGCGTCGGGCATCCCCTGCTGCATGGCCTGCGCGCTCGCCATCACGTCGGCGGGCATCAGGTGCGGCATTACGAGCGCTCCCACGCCGCAAATCAGCACGCCCCAGAGAAGCACCTGCACCACGGCCACCGAGGCTACGCCCAGAATCTTGCCGAGCATCAGGTCGAACGGCCGCACCGAGGAGACCATCACCTCCAGCACGCGGTTGTTCTTCTCCTCGATCACCGACTGCATGACCATCGAGCCGTAGATCAGGAGGAACATGTAGAGAATGAAACCCAGGATATAACCCAGCACCGTGGCGACCACCGACGACTGCGCCTGCGTATCTTCCTCCTGCGACTTGTCGTTGCGGAAGGTCTGCATGTTGACCGAGGTCTTCACCTCGTCCATGATCTGCTGGAGGTTCTCGATGTTGTAGCTCTTGAGCTTCTCGGCTTCGAGGATGCGTTCGATCTGTCCCGTGATGTTGCTCTCGACGGAGAGCGACGACGAGGAGTTGGCGTAGAGGCGGACGTTGTTCGGATTGGTCAGGATGTCGCTTCCGATGTAGAGGACGGCGAACTTGTCGGTCAGCGCCTTGCGGGCCTCCTCGGTCGGAAGTTCGGTTCGCTCGAAGGCCAGCTCTTCGTCGCTTTCGAGGTGCGGAGCCACCAGACCGCTCTCGTCGATGACGGCGATCGCCTTCTGCTCGCCGCGCGAATACTCCATGATGAGCGCCGGGGCGACCATCAGCCCGATCATCAGCAGGGGCATCAGCAGCGTGGTGATGATGAAAGACTTCTTGCGCACGCGCTCGTTGAACTCGCGCTGGATGATGATGGATACGTTTGACATAGTTTGAATGTTGTTAGTCTTGGTTCTGTTTATGAGCTGCCGATCGGCGTTGCTCGCCGCCTACGGCGTCGTTTACAAGTCTGACCCCACCCCCGTCCCCTCCCTCGGGAGGGGCGAAGAGCCTCAGGCAGGAGGCCTGTTTCTTATTTCTTTTCAGCTCCGGGCCGCCAAGGTTTCTGTTGAGTGCTGTCGGCCTGCGTTACTCGCCGCCTACGGCGTCGTTTACAAGTCTGCCCCCACCCCCGCCCCCTCCCGAGGGAGGGGCGAAGAGCATTAGGTATGAATGTCATCCTCTACGATTTTGCGGCTTCTCTAAGCCGCGCGGGCCGCAGCCTCCGGGCGCGGAGGCCCGCTTGTCGCGTGCACTCCGCAGGCTGCTGCCCTCAAACCGAATAATGAGCGCTGCGTTCCACTTTATATTCGCGTCCCTGTGCAGGCTGCTGCCGCACGGGCGACGGTCGATTTCACCCGAGACGATCCCGGTTCGGTTCTTCTCCTTGCGGGACGGATGAGGCGGAGCCGCGGTTTCCGCTCCTCCCTCAAAGCGAGCCGTTCACGGCCCGGATGAAGATGTCGTTCATCGAGGGGATCACCTCGCGGAACGAGCGCAGTTCGACGGCCTCGTTCACAGCGGCGATCACGGCGCGCACCTCTTCGTCGCGTTCGACGTGGAGCCGCAGCGAGCGGTAGACCGACTCGGGTTCCGCGACCTCGAACACCTCGCAACGCCCCGCGACCGCACGGCGCAGCGCCTCCTCCTCGCCGCGGTAGTCCACTTCGAAGATGTTCGAACCGTGGCGCCGGCGGATTTCGTCGACGTTGCCCGAGAGGATGTTGTGCGACTTGTTGATCAGGGTGATGTGGTCGCAGATCTCCTCCACCGAGGACATGTTGTGCGTCGAGAAGATGATCGTCGCCCCCTGGTCGCGCAGGGAGAGAATCTCGTCCTTCAGCAGGTTGGCATTGATCGGGTCGAAGCCCGAGAACGGCTCGTCGAAGATCAGCAGTTCGGGCCGGTGCAGCACCGTGACGATGAACTGCACCTTCTGGGCCATGCCCTTCGAAAGCTCCTCGACCTTCTTGTCCCACCAGTCCTGAATGCCGAACTTTACGAACCACTGCTTGAGCCGGGCGATGGCTTCGCGGCGCGAGAGCCCCTTGAGCCGGGCGAAGAAGACCGCCTGCTCGCCGACCTTCATCTTCTTGTAAAGGCCGCGCTCCTCGGGCAGGTAGCCGATGCGGTAAATATCCTCGGGCGCGATCGCGCGCTCCCCCAGCAGAACGCGGCCCGTGTCGGGCGCGGTGATGCGGTTGATGATGCGGATGAGCGTGGTTTTGCCCGCGCCGTTGGGTCCGAGCAGCCCGTAGACCGAGCCTTTGGGGATGGCGAGCGATACGTCGTCGAGGGCCGTATGGCCGGCGTAGCGCTTGGTAACGTGTTCGACAGTTAGTAAATCCATGTTCGCACTCGATTTGGTTTGCGGATTTGATTGCCCGACAAATGTACGCATTAATTTTGAATATCAAAAAATATTTATCGTTTTTCGATAAAAAATTTGCAGGCGTTTCTGAAGGGATCGCAGGATGCGATGTGCGGTTGGGTGCGCACCCCGCGAAAAGCGGCCGGAAGCGTGCCTCCGGCGTGGCGCTGCCCGGACGGAGCGGAGGTTCCACGGGAGAGTTTCGCCGTGCGTCGAGGGGGCGATGAGTGTTCCGGAACGGCGAAAACGCAGGAAAAACGCGGCCTTTTCCGACGATTTTCGTATCTTTGAAGCAATTTGAGGATTTGACCATGCGTTGTGAAAGGGCCGCCTGCCTGCGGAGGACCGCGATAAGCGCCCCTCTATGTCCGGCGGCTGCGGGCCGCGTCGCTGACGGGCGGCCGGACGCCGCGAACCGGGAAAAATCAGAAACGTGAAAGAAGCGAAAAAAGAGTCGAAGTTCGTGCGGGCGAAGATCGCGGCAGGATACGTGATCCTGCTGGCGGTCTGCATCTTGGCGGTCGGGCGTGTCTACCGGACGGTGGTGCGGCTCTCCGTGCCGGACCCCAGTCTGGCGCAGCTGCAGTCCCGGCGCAGCGCCGTCAGCCGGACCCTCTACCACCTCTATCAGGCCGAGAGTTACGGCCAGCTTGCCATCGCCGGTTACCAATCCTACGAGGCGCGCTACCGGCGCGAGATGCAGACCGTGCATGCGTGCATCGACTCGCTGCGGGCGCTCTCCGACGAGGGGGATACGCTTCAGACGATGCGGCTGGACAGCATCGAGTGGCTGCTCAGAGACAAGCAGCGGCGCACGATGAGCCTGCGCCGCACGATCCGCTCGGGCAGTACGGCCAGCGTGCTGGACCGGAATATCCGCCATCTGATCGCGCCCCACGCCGACACGACGGCGGTCGACACCCTCTCCGGAAGCGTCGTGCGGCAGGATACGGTCGTCGTAGCGCGTCGCAAACGCCGTTTCTTCCGCCGCGTGGCCGACCTTTTCAGTCCGCCCAAGGCCGATTCGAGCGTGGTCATCTCGCGCCGCGAGGTGGTCGACGCGCTGCCTCCGTCGGCGGTGCAGGACACGATCGCCGCGGTGCTACTGGCCCTGCAGGACAGCGTGATGAGCGGCCGGCAGGGGATTTACGACGAGGCGTGGCGCGAGGGACAGCGCCTGCGTTACAGCAACGAATTGATCAATACGACCATCTTTCGGCTGATCCGCGACTTCGAAGCCGAAAACACGGCCTATGTGATGGAGCGGATCGACGGCGCGGAGCAGCTGCGCCGCCGTTCGTCGCGGATGCTCGGGGGGATCGCCATCGGGGCGGTGGTGCTGATGCTGCTCTTCGTGGCGATTCTCTGGCGCGACGTGGGGCGCAGCAACCGCTACCGCCGCGAGCTGGAGCGCGCCAACCGCGAGAAGGAGGCGCTGCTGGCGGCCCGCGAACAGCTGATGCTGGCCATCACGCACGACATCAAGGCTCCGCTGGGTTCGGTGATGGGCTACATCGACCTGCTCTCGCGCCTGACCGCGGACAAGCGGCAGGAGCTTTATTTGCAGAACATGCGTGCCTCGTCGGAACACCTGCTGGCGCTGGTCAACAGCCTGCTGGATTTCCACCGGCTCGATGCGAACAAGATCGAGGTGCACGCGGTGGCGTTCAACCCCGGCGAGCTGTTCGACGCCATCGCGGCGGGGTTCGCCGCCGCGGCCGCCGCCAAGGGGCTGGCGTTCCGGTTGGAGGTGACGCCCGCGGCGCGGGCCGGGGCGGCGGGCGACGTGCTGCGCATCCGGCAGATCGCCGAGAATCTGATCTCCAATGCCCTGAAATTTACGGACGAAGGCTCCGTGACGGTCCGCGCCGACCTTACCGACGGCGAACTGGTCTTCTCGGTCGCCGACACGGGCCGCGGCATCGGTCCCGAGGAGCGGGAACGCATCTTCGGAGAGTTCGTGCGGCTCCCCTCGGCGCAGGGGGTGGGCGGTTTCGGGTTGGGGCTTTCGATCGTCGACCGTCTGGTGCGCCTGCTGGGCGGCACGATCTCGCTCGAAAGCGCGCCGGGCCGCGGCAGCAAGTTCATCGTCTGGCTCCCGGTCGCGGAGGCGGCGGAGGCCGTGGCGGAAGCGGAGCCGCAGGCCGTTGCCGCGGGGCTGCGCGCCCTGCTGGTCGACGACGACCCCTTGCAGCTGGAGATGGCGGCGGCCATGTGCCGCCGGGCGGGGGTTGCGGCCGAGTGCTGCCAATACCCCGAGTTCGCGGCCAAACTGGTGGCCGAGGGGAGGTTCGATGTGGTGCTGACCGACTTGCAGATGCCCTCGGGGGACGGTTACGGGGTGCTCGAAGCCGTGCACGGCGCCGCCCCGGAGCTGCCCGTGGTCGCGGTCACGGCCCGCAGCGGGATCGACGCGTCGGCGCTGACCGCGCGGGGTTTCGCGGCCCTGCTGCACAAGCCGTTCGCGTATGGCGAGCTGGTGGCCGTGCTGCGTAGCGTCTGCGGAGAGTACATCCCGGCCGCAGCCGCAGAAGCACCCTCCGTGCCGGAGGATGCGGCCGATTTCGGTGCGCTGACCGCCTATGCGGGCGAGGATGCTGAGGCGGCGCGGGAGATTCTGCGCTCCTTTGCCGGGCAGACCTCCGCCAACTGCGAGGCGTTGGACGAGGCGCTGGCGGCGGGCGACACGGCGTCGGTGCGGGCGCTGGCGCACAAGATGCTGCCCGTCTTCACGATGCTGCACGCTGAAGCGGTCGCGGCGGTGCTGCGCGCGGCCGAAAGCCACGAGGGAGCGCTGACCGAAGCGCTGACCTCGGCGCTCCGGGCCGCGCAGGAAAAGATGCGCGGGATCGTTGCCGAAGCGCAAAAAAAGGTATCTTTGTAGCGGTATGGAACGGATTCTGATCGTAGACGACGATGTGACTTTCGCGCTCATGCTCCGTACGTGGCTCTCCAAGAAGGGCTTCGGGGTGGAGACGGCCGGGTCGGTCGCGGCGGCGCGCGAAGCGCTCACGGGCGGAAAGTTCTCGCTGGTATTGAGCGACATGCGCCTGCCGGACGAGGACGGCATCGCCCTGCTGCAATGGCTCGCCGGGGAGGGCATCTCCCTGCCGGTGATTGTCATGACGAGTTATGCGGAGATTCAGAACGCCGTGCGCAGCATGAAGCTGGGCGCGCGCGACTACGTGGCCAAACCGGTCAACCCCGACGAACTGCTCAAGAAGATCCGCGAGGTGCTCGATGCTCCGGCCGGGAGCGCTGCCCCGGAGGCGCAAATGCTTCCCACCGATCGGGTTCAGCAGGAGATGCGCCCCCGCAGCGCGGCCCCGAAAGGGACGGCCGGGAGGCTGAACTACATCGAGGGGCGCAGCGACGCTTCGCGGCGGCTCTACGAATACGTCCGGCTGGTGGCTCCTACCAATATGTCGGTGCTGGTCAACGGGGCCAGCGGCACAGGTAAGGAGCATGTCGCGCAGCTGATCCACCGCAGCAGCAAGCGCGCCGCGCAGCCCTTCGTGGCGGTGGACTGCGGTGCGATTCCGCGCGATCTGGCCGCTTCGGAGTTCTTCGGTCACGTCAAGGGGGCTTTCACCGGCGCGCTGGCCGACAAGACCGGGGCGTTCGAAGCGGCGAACGGCGGCACGCTCTTTCTGGACGAGGTGGGCAACCTGACCTACGAGACGCAGGTGCAGCTGCTGCGCGCCCTGCAGGAGCGTCGCATCCGCCCCGTGGGCAGCAACCGTGAGGTCGCGGTCGACATCCGTCTGGTGGCGGCGACCAACGAGGACCTGGAGGCGGCCATCGCACGCGGCGCATTCCGCGCGGACCTCTTCCACCGGATCAACGAATTTACGCTCCGCATGCCGGAGCTGCGGCAGATGCCCGAGGATATTCTCCTCTTCGCCGACTTCTTCCTCGATCAGGCCAACCGCGAACTGGACAAGCGGATCGTCGGCTTCGATGCCGGGGCGACCGAGGCCCTGATGCGCTGCGAGTGGCCGGGCAACCTGCGCCAGCTGAAAAATGTTGTGATGACCGCCACGCTGCTCGCTGCCGGCGAATACATCACCGTCGGCGATCTGCCGCCCGAGGTGGCCGCCGCTCCGGGCGATGCCCGCACGACCGCCCCCTTGCGCGACCCCGCCGACGAGGAGGAGCGCATCCGCCGCGCCCTGGCCGCCGCCGGGGGTAACAAGTCGCGGGCCGCCCGCCTGCTGGGCGTCGACCGCAAGACCCTCTACAACAAACTGCACCTCTACGGAATCGAATAGGCGTCGGTCGGCGAAGCCTTTCGTTGGCCAGCCCGGCCCCGCCTCCCGTTCCCTTGCCTGCCTCCCGGCCGCCCCGCTGGGGAATTTTTCCACACTTCCCCACTTGCTGCTCCCCACTTTTCCACACTTTCCCGAATTTTGGCATGCTTTATAAGTAGTTGGTTTTCAGTAAATAAATAGTTGGTTGGGAGTTGTGGCACATCGCTTGACTTATTCTCTTTCGAAGACGCGTTACAGACGTCGATTAAGAATGAAGTCAAACCTTTTAAAGACTAAGACCATGAAAAAGCAAGTAGTTATGATGGCAGCCATGCTGCTGATGATCGGTGGCGCAGCTTGCGCACAGCAGCCCGAGAAACAGGAAAACAAGGCCGAGGTGGAAGCACCCGCAACGGCTGAAGAGCCCCAGGAGGCTCCCGCAACGGAGCAGAAGAACGACAGCACGAGCGAGGCGCAGGAGGGTGAGAAGAGCGATGCTGCGGCTTCGGAGAGCGCCGATGCGGCTTCGGCCGACAATGCCGGGAAGACCGAATAATCCGCCCGGATTTTAGTTAAACAGTTGTTTGCCTGGTACTCCGCCTTCGGGCGGAGTATTTTTGTACCCGTTCGGCCGCGGACGGAACGACAAAGCCCCGCTTGCGAATAGCGGGGCTTCGTGGTATGGATCGCCGGAAAGTCTTTGGGCTGCATGACCCGGCACGTACCCTTCAGGTGCGCTCCTTGCGCAGTTTGATCCGCTCGATATGTTCGCGTACGCGGCAGCTGAACTCTTCGCGGCGGTGCTTGAGGTTGGCCTGCCACCCCAGCCAGCGCGTGTAGCGTTCGCGCTTCTCGGGATAGATGTCGGCGATGGTCACCAGGATGCCTGTCTCCTCCACGCCGCCGAAATCGGGGTTCGACACCGTGTCGAAGACCCGCATCGTGGGCGAGAGGTTCATGTAGGCGTTGATCAGCGGCGGGATGTTCTCGTTAAATTCGCGCACCTTCTGAATCAGGATGCGGTAGTTCTCCATATAGGTCTCCCCGGTGAAGAGCTGTTCGTAATAGGGGTCGTCCAGATCGAGCGTCAGCGGATGGATGCCCTCCACGAGCTGCTCGCGGTCGGGGAAGTAGCGGCGCAGGAACCAGATTAGCGCGTTGCGCGCCACGGCCTTGTAGGAGGTGTACATCGTGACCTTGCCGAAGAGGTACTTGGCCGAGGGGTTCAGCACCACCAGCGCCCCCAGCCCGTCCCACAGGTTGTCCAGCGCATAGAGGCTCTTGGGGTTCTGACGCGCCTGGTAGGCGTGCTGGACGAACGAACGGCCCAGTTCGATGGTGCGGGGCAGGTATTTCTGCCGGAATCGGTCGCTGAACCGGAAGTAGTGCTCGGTGGAGAGGTGGCGCGGGTAGGGCGAGGTGCAGACGATGAAGCGGTAGCCTCCGACGATCTCTTCGGCCGTGGGGTCCCAGACGATCAGCTGGAAGTAGCCGTCCCCGGCCAGGTCCTCCTCGTCGATGTCCACTTCGCGCCCTGTGCCGCCGCCGGCGTTGCGGAACGCCTCCTCGCGCAGCCGCCCCACTTCGCGCATCAGGTGGGGGCACTCCGCCGCCGAGAAGATATAAATCTCGTTCGACGCCTTGTTTGTGTCGCGGACCTTGCGCGCGGGGGTCAGCTCCCCGCGCAGCAGCGCCCGGTCGACGCGGGCAAGGATGGGTTGCATGTTCTCTGGTTGCATAACTGCTGCAAAAATACCCTAATTATCGGGATTCCGCCGCCGTGGAGAGCGTTTTTTCCAAAAAATACGTCTTTTTGCGTACGTACTCCGCCTGCTCGCGCAGCGAACCCAAGTGCTGCAGCTCGGAGACGGAGATCGGATTGCCCGCGACCATACGGAAGTGCTTACCGCCCTGCGAGAACATCTCGTCGGGCAGCCACAGCATCTCGATGTTGAACTTGACCCCCAGCGCCTTGCGCAGCCGGTCGACGCGGTAGAAGAAGTCGGAGAGCCGCCCCTCAACGAAGACCGGGACGATCTGCCGCTGCGAGGCGTAGGCCTTTTTCAGAAAGCTGATCTTCCACTCGGTGTCGGTCACCACACCGCCGATGCGGCGCGAGCAAAGCCCCGCGGGAAAGGTCAGGATGGGCAGCTCGCCGAAGAACGCCTCGTCCATCTGCCGGGCGTAGGCCGTGTTCTGCGTGCCGAACTTGTTGACCGGAATCCACAGCGGCCGCAGCGGCTCGACGTGCATCAAAAGGTCGTTGACCACCACGCGGGCGTCGCCGAAGCGTTCGATCAGCTTGTCGGCGAGCATCATGCCGTCCATCCCGCCGAACGGATGGTTGGCCACGAAGAGGTAGCGGCCCCGCGGATCGAGCTTTTCCAGCCCCTCGATCGAGTAGGTCACGCCCCAGTCGCTGAAGCAGGCGCGGACGAACTCCTGGGGCGGCAGCTCCCAGTAATTTTCCAGAATGTGGTTGATGTCCTGTTCATGGATCGTGCGCCGCAGCCACGCGAGCAGCGGCCGGGGAATCCAGCGCGCCAGCCGGGGAGATTTGGCAGCCAGTACGGCTCCGATATCTATTTTGGGCATGAGACCGAACGAAAAATTATATCGGCAAAGATAGGGATTCTTTTTTGAAAAAACGCTAACTTTGACCCCAAACAGACCCTTGTCAACAACGATCATGTCGCAATATCATACACCCGTGCTGCTGGAGGAGTCGGTCGGCCTGCTGGGCATCGATCCGGCGGGTACGTACGTCGATCTGACCTTCGGCGGAGGCGGTCATTCGCGCCGCATTCTGCAGCAGCTCGGGCCGCAGGGACGCCTTTACGGCTTCGATCAGGACCGCGACGCGCAGGCCAACCGCCCCGACGACGGGCGGTTTCACTTCGTCGAGAGCAACTTCCGCTTCCTGCGCGGGGCGCTCCGCCTGCGGGGCGTGCGCGAGGTGGACGGTATTCTGGCCGATCTGGGCGTCTCGTCGCACCACTTCGACGCCGTGGAGCGGGGCTTCTCGTTCCGCGGCGACGCACCGTTGGACATGCGCATGAACCAGCGCGGCAAGCTGACGGCCGCCGGGGTGGTCAACGACTACTCCGCGGAGGAGCTTACGCGCCTGCTGGGCGACTGGGGCGAGGTGGAAACTCCCTGGAAGGTGGCCAACTGTCTGGTGCGGGCGCGCGCCGCGGCGCGGATCGAAACCACCGCGCAGCTGGTCGATGCCGTCGTGCCCTGCACCCCGAAGCGCGACGCGCCGAAGTTCCTCACCAAGCTCTTCCAGGCCCTGCGCATCGAGGTCAACGGCGAGATGGAGGCGTTGAGGATGGCGCTCGAACAGAGCTATAAGGTATTGCGGCCCGGCGGACGGCTGGTGGTAATCTCCTACCACTCGCTCGAAGACCGGCTGGTCAAGAACTTTCTGCGCAGCGGCAACTTCTCGGGGCAGGTGGAAAAGGACTTTTTCGGACGCGCCGAAGCGCCGTTCGAGGTGCTTACGCGCAAGGCGGTGACCCCTTCGGCGGAGGAGCTGGAGCGGAATCCCCGGTCGCGCTCGGCCCGGCTGCGGGCGGGGGTGAAGGTCGGGACGGAAAAGGAGGCGAACCGATGAAGATGCACGATCACGAGTTCGACCCCGAGGGGCGCATCCAGGAGGAGCAGGACGACGAGTTCGCGCGCCGGGTGCGCCGCGAGGTGCGCCGCATGGCGCGGGGCGAGGCCGACGAGGAGCTGCGCGAGGACGAGGAGCGCGAAGCCGCCGAGCGGGCCGAACGCATGCTCCGCTCGCGCCGCGAACGCCGCCGCAGGGCGAGCACCCTCTGGCAGCTCTTCTCGGGGACGATCCTCGTGCGCGAAGGGGTGTCGAAATACTACCCCTACATGCTCTCCATCGCCGGAATGTTCTTCCTGAGCATCGCGGTGATGTTCCTGGCGCTGCATCTGGACAGGAAATACACGCGCCTCGAACGCGAGGTGCAGGTGCTGCGCGAGCGGTCGATCCGCCTCGAGGAGCAGCGCTACCGCCGCACGACCCACTCGGCCATCGTGGAGGAGCTGCACCGCCGCGGCATCGAACTCTACGACCCGCTCTCTCCGGGCGAGGTGATCGAAAACTGAGGCAGGGAGATGAAAGAGGAGCGCTCGAAGATTAAAAGCGACATTCTGCTGCGGGTACGGCTGCTTTACGTGCTGTTCATACTCGTCGGGGGTGTCGTGCTCGCGCGGCTGGTGTGGGTGCAGCTCTTCAGCGCCGAGGTCTCCTACAACGCGCAGCGCCTCTCCAACCGCATCTTCACCGAAGAGGTAATCCCCGCCCAGCGGGGCAGCATCCTCTCGCGCGACGGCGAGCCGCTCGCCACCTCGATCTTCCGCTACCAGGCCGCCTTCGACTTCGCCTCGCCGGGGCTGGATTCGCTCAAAACCTTCCACGAGCAGGCCGATTCGCTCTCCAAGCTGCTGGCCGCCTTCTTCCGCGACAAGCCCGCCTCGGAGTACGCCCGCCGCTTTCGGGCGGAGCATGCGCGGCGCTACCGGCTCGTCAATCCGCGCGACACGATCTACCCCCGCTCCGAGGGGCGTCTGGGCCGGCTGCTGGACCGGCTGCGCGGCGAGGAGTTCGTCACGCGCCGCATCTACGACACGCTCCGCGACCATACGCCCGTCAACATCTTTCCCCGCGAGGTGGACTATGCCGAGTGGGAGACGCTGCGGCGCTATCCGCTGCTGAACTGGAATATGGGCATGGTCTACCGCCTCGTCGAGCGCGACGAGCGCATCTACCCGCAGGGCGAACTGGCGCGCCGCACGATCGGTCTGACGGGCGACCGGGGCAACTACGGCATCGAGGAGGCGTACCGCGAAGAGCTGGCCGGACGCGACGGCAGGGCCGTGCGCCAGCGCATCGCCCGCGGCTTCTACGGCCGCGTGGCGGGCGGCGGCCACGAAGACCCGGTGGACGGTTACGACGTGGTGACCACGCTCGATCTTGACTTGCAGGACGTGGCCGACAAGGCGCTGCGGCGGCAGCTCGAGGCGCAGAACGCCCTCTGGGGCACGACCATCGTGATGGAGGTTGCGACGGGCGAGGTGCTGGCGCTGGCCAACCTGGGCCGCAACGCCGACGGGAGCTTCACCGAGCGGGAGAACTACGCGCTGGGGCGGAGCATGGAGCCGGGTTCGACCTTCAAGCTGGCCACGATGCTCACGCTGCTCGACGACGCGGGCATGTCCCCCGAGACCGCCTACGACACGAACAACGGCGATCCGGTGACGGTCGGTCCGGCCCGCAACATCCGCGACTCGCACCGCGGCGACCGGGTGATCGACTTCCGCCGTGCGGTCGCCTCGTCGTCGAACGTCTACTTTGCGCAGGCGATCTGGGACCGCTACGGTGCGACGGGCAGGAAACAGGATTACAGCGACTTCCTCCATGAAAAGCTCCACCTGGGCCAGACCGTCGGGCTGGAGCGGCTGGGCGAGCGCCCTCCGTCGATCACCTCCGACTGGAAAGTGCCCGATCCGGGGGTAATGCTCGTCAAGATGGCCTACGGCTACCGCGTGCGGCTGGCGCCGATCCAAATGATCACCTTCTATAACGCCGTCGCCAACGATGGGCGGATGATCTCCCCGGTGCTGGTGCGCAGCCTGCGGAGCGGCGACGAGGAGGCCGAGCGCTTCGAAAGCCGCACGATAGCCTCGTCGATCTGCTCGCGGTCGACATTGCGCGAGGTGCGCCGCTGTCTGGAGCGGGTGTCGACCGAGGGAACGGCCAGCGCCTTTTTCCGCGACACGACGCGCCTGCGGGTGGCGGCCAAGACCGGCACGGCGCAGATCACCGACGCCCGCAGCCGCGAGGGGCGCTACTACCTCGGTTCGATGATCGCCTACTTCCCGGCCGACGAACCCCGCTACACGGTGCTCACGACCATCGAGACGCGGGCGCAGGCCGGCAAGGCCTACTATGGCGGTCCGCTGGCGGGCCCGGTCGTAAAACGGATGGTCGACTACATCTACAACCGCGGTCACGACTGGTACGGTCGCGTCGAACCGAAAGGTCCGCGCCGCTACCCCCGCCGGGTGAAGGGGGGCGACATCGCCCAGGTGCGGCGCGTGGCCGACCGCCTTTCGCCGCGCGTCTCGTTCGACCGCCGCAGCGGATGGGGCACGGTGCGCACCGACAGCCTCTCCAACGTGGAGGTGACCTCCCTGACGCAGGACGCCGGGGTGATGCCCGACGTGCGGGGTATGGGGCTGAAAGACGCGCTTTTCCTGCTCGAAAGCCGGGGCCTGCGGGTCCGCTTCAGGGGGCAGGGCGCGGTCATGGAACAGAGCATAGCCGCCGGGACGCGCCTCGGAAGCGGTCAGACGGCGGAACTGATATTGAAATGAAGATGAAATCATTGCATGAACTTTTATCCGGTACGCCCCTGACGGCGCTGCACGGCGATGGGGGGACCCCGATCACGGGTCTTGCCGCCGATTCGCGGGCGGTGCAGCCGGGCGACTGCTTCTTCGCCGTGCGCGGCACGCAGTGCGACGGCCACCGCTTCATCCCCGCCGCCGTCGGGCAGGGAGCCGCGGCCGTGGTGTGCGAAGAGCTGCCCGAAGAGCGGGCCGACGGGGTGGCCTATGCGGTCGTACCCGATGCGCAGGGGGCTTTGGCCGATCTGGCGGCCGCGTTCTACGACCATCCGAGCCGGGAGCTTAAACTGGTGGGGGTGACCGGAACCAACGGCAAGACCACCACCGCGACGCTGCTCTACGAACTGGTGCGGGCGCTGGGCTTCCGGGCCGGACTGCTCTCGACGGTGGTCTACAAGGTCGACGAACGCGAGGTGGAAGCCACGCACACCACGCCCGACCCGATCCGGCTCAACGCTCTGCTGCGCGAGATGGTCGACGCGGGGTGCGAATACTGCCTGATGGAGTGCTCGTCGCACGCCATCGTTCAGCAGCGCACGCGCGGCCTATGCTTCGCGGGCGGCATCTTCTCGAACCTCACCCACGACCACCTCGACTACCACAAGACCTTCGCCGAGTACATCCGGGCCAAGAAACGCTTCTTCGACGGCCTGCCTGCGGAGGCGTTTGCGCTCACGAACCTCGACGACCGGAACGGCCGCGTGATGGTGCAGAATACGGCTGCCGCCGTTCGGACCTACTCGCTGCGGGCAGCGGCTGACTTCCGCTGCAAGATCGTGGAGATGCACCTGGACGGCATGCTGCTGCGCATCGACGGACGCGAGGTATGGGTCGCTCTGACGGGCCGGTTCAACGCCTATAACCTGCTGGCCGTCTACGCCGCGGCCCGCCTGCTGGGGTTCGGGGCCGAAGAGACCCTGCGTGCGATGAGCCTGCTGCGACCCGTGACGGGCCGTTTCGAGGTCGTCCGCGCGGCGGACGGTACGACGGCGCTGGTCGACTACGCCCATACGCCCGATGCGCTGGAGAACGTCCTGCGCACCGTCGAGGAGATCCGCACCCCGCAGCAACAGCTGATCGTCGTCTGCGGCTGCGGCGGCGACCGAGACCGCACCAAGCGGCCCGAGATGGCCCGGATCGCCGTCCGGTACGCCGCAACGGCGATCTTCACCTCCGACAACCCGCGCCACGAATCGCCCGAGGCGATCCTCGACGAGATGGCGGCGGGGCTGGCTCCCGGCGACCGCTACCTGCGCATCGCCGACCGGGCGGAGGCCATCCGCACGGCCGTAATGCTCGCGCGGCCGGGCGACATCCTGCTCATTGCGGGCAAGGGGCACGAGACCTACCAGATCGTAGGCGATGAAAAGCGCCGCTTCGACGACCGCGAGCAGGTGGCCGGGTGCTTTGAACAATTAAGAATTAAGAATTAAAAATTAAGAATTACCACATTCTTTTTAGCATGTTCTATCATCTGTTCAGATACCTCGACGAGGCCTACAACCTGCCCGGTTCGGGTATGTTCCAGTACATTTCGTTCCGCGCGGCGGCGGCCATCATCCTCTCGCTGCTGATCGTCATCATCTTCGGGCGGCCGGTGATCGACTTCCTGCGACGCCGCCAGATCGGCGAGGACATCCGCGACCTGGGGCTTCAGGGGCAGTTGCAGAAGAAGGGCACGCCCACGATGGGCGGGCTGATTATCCTGCTGGCCATCCTCGTGCCGATGCTTCTGTTCGGCCGGCTCGACAACGTATACGTGCAGCTGATGCTCGTCTCGACGATCTGGCTGGGGCTGATCGGCGGACTGGACGACTACATCAAGGTCTTCCGCCACCGCAAGGAGGGGCTTAAGGGGCGGTTCAAAATCGTGGGGCAGGTCGGGCTGGGCGTGATCGTCGGCACGACCATGTGCCTCTCGCCCGACATCGTCGTGCGCGACAAAACCACGCAGCCCGTCGAGACGATCTACGTCGATGCCGACGGAACCCCCGTCCAAAGCGTTCAGCAGCGCGTGGTACTCAGCTCCGAGAGCATCAAAACCACGCAGACGACCATCCCTTTCATCAAGGACAACGAGTTCGACTACGGCTGGCTCACGGGCGGGAACGGCTGGGCGACGTGGCTGTTGTACGTGCTTGTGGCGATCTTCGTGGTTACGGCCGTGTCGAACGGGGCCAACCTGACGGACGGGCTCGACGGGCTGGTGACGGGCGTGTCGGTTCCGATCGTGGCGGTGCTCGGGGCGCTGGCCTACCTCTCGGGCCACATCATCTATGCCGACTACCTCAATATCATGTATATCCCCGATGCGGGCGAGCTGGTGGTCTTCGCCGCGGCGCTGATCGGGGCGCTGGTGGGTTTCCTCTGGTACAACTCCTTTCCGGCGCAGATATTCATGGGCGACACGGGGTCGCTCTCCGTCGGCGGCGTGATCGCCGTCTTCGCCCTCTGCATCCGCAAGGAGCTGCTGCTGCCGCTGCTGTGCGGCGTCTACCTGGTGGAGAGCTTTTCGGTGATGATGCAGGTGAGCTGGTTCCGCTACACCAAACGCCGCTACGGCGAGGGACGGCGCATCTTTCGGATGTCGCCCATCCACCACCATTTCCAGAAAAAGGGAATGTTCGAAACCAAGATCGTCACCCGCTTCTGGATCATTTCGCTGCTGCTGGCAGCCATTACGCTGGTGACGCTGAAGATACGATAGAAGCGCTCCGTTGGGTCGGGGCAGCAGCCTGCGGAGGGTGCGGCTCGGGCAGCCGGGAGAATAATTGGTGAACTTCCTCCGGTGAAGGGTACTATAAGGGCCGCGGCCTGCGGAGGAACGCGAAGAATGGGCTTCGGTGGGGCAAGGCTGCGGCCCGCGCGGCTTAAAAGCCGCTAACAAGACGCAAGAATAGAACGATTATACTGGTCAGCCCGCAGTCGGCGGAGGGGACATCGAAGCCAAGGGCTGAGATGCAGCCCTCCGCACCCGGCGGCTGCGGGCTGCGGGCTTGACAGCCGAAATAAGACAAGTAGAATTGCGGCCGCGCGGCTCGAGGAGCCGCAAAACAGTAAGGGATTTAACTTTTTACCTGAGGTTCTTCGCCCCTCCCTGAGGGAGGGGTCGGGGGTGGGGGCAGGCTTGTATACGCGGTGGAACACCGCGGGGCTTCGGCGGTCGGAAATGGGTTTAGATTGACACGACCAAAAGCCGCAATCTGGCGTGATAAGCAGGGAACAGGACAAAAAACAAATAACGAAGTTATGCAGCGCAAACGTAAAATCGTCGTATTAGGCGGCGGCATCAGCGGCTACGGCTCCGCGATCCTCGCCAAGAAGAAGGGGTTCGACGTCTTTCTGACCGACAGCGGCCGCATCGCCGACCGCTACCGGCAGCGGCTCGACGAGTGGGAGGTCCCTTACGAGGAGGGCGGCCATACGATGGAACGCATCCTCGACGCGGCGGAGGCGGTCAAATCGCCCGGCATCCCCGACACCGCGCCCGTCGTGCAGGCGCTGCGCGGGCGGGGCGTACCCGTCATCTCCGAGATCGAGTTCGCGGGCCGCTACCTGAGCCGCGCGCGCTGCATCTGCATCACGGGATCGAACGGCAAGACCACCACTACGTCGCTCATCTACAAGATTCTGCGCGACGCGGGGATGAACGCGGCACTGGGCGGCAATATCGGCGAGAGCTTCGCCTACTCCGTCGCAACGGGTTCGTACGACTGGTATGTGCTGGAACTGAGTTCGTTCCAGCTGGACGGCATGTACCGCTTCCGCGCCCATATCGGCGTGTTGATGAACATCACGCCCGACCACCTCGACCGTTACGACCACTGTTTTCAGAACTACGCCGATGCCAAGATGCGCATCACGCAGAACATGACTTCGCGCGACTGGTTCGTCTTTTCGGGCGACGACGAGGTGATCTGGCAGCAGCTTCCCAAGTACGATTTCCGGATGAAGCAGCTCCCGTTCGCGGCCCGCAACGCCGTGGCGAGCGGGGCGGGGGACGCATTCCTTTGCGACGGAAAGTTCATGGCTTCGGTCGGCCGGGCGTCGGTGGAGATCGACACGGCCAAGATGCGCATCGGCGGTCTGCACAACGCCTATAACGCGATGGCGGCGGCGCTGGCGGCGCTGGCGGCGGGCGTGGCTCCGGCGAAGATCCGGCGCTCGATCTACGACTTCGCCCCCGTCGAGCACCGCCTCGAGCCGGTCGCCGAGCGCGACGGCGTGCTGTGGATCAACGACTCGAAGGCCACCAACGTCGATTCGGTCTGGTACGCGCTGGAGAGCATGAAACGGCCCGTGGTATGGATCGCAGGGGGTACGGACAAAGGCAACGACTACGAACCGCTCAAGGCGTTCGCCCGCGAAAAGGTCCGCACGCTGGTCTGCATGGGGCTGGACAACCGCAAACTGGTCGCCGAATTTACGGGCGTCGTTCCGGAGGTGATCTCCACGGCTTCGCTCGAGGAGGCGATGCAGGCGGCACGGGCCGCGGCCCGGCCGGGCGATGCGGTGCTGCTCTCGCCGGCGTGCGCCAGCTTCGACCTTTTCCGAAATTACGAAAACCGCGGCGAACTGTTCAAGGCGTGGGTCGGGGAGCATGCGTAGGATTATGAACGGTTTGGGAAGCGGCGATACCCGGCGAGCGGCCGGGACGGTCGTCGGAGGAAGTGCCGCGACGGACGCTGCGCAGATTCCGCGGGCGGGCTGCCCGGAAGCCGGCGGCGGGCCGGAGCGGGAGAGTGCTTGTGCTCCGGAGCCGGACAACGAGGGTGTTCCCGTGCGTCGGCTCTTTACGGGCGACCGTGTGCTGTGGATCATCGTCGCCGTGCTGGCGGTGATCTCGGTGCTGGTGGTCTACTCTTCGACGGCCAAGATGGCCTACGACGCCCATACGGCCCGCACGACGGCCCACTTCCTGCGGCAGCAGCTGATGATCCTGGCCGTGAGCCTCGGGGTGATGGTCTTCGTGCAGAAGATCAACTGCCGCATCTACCACTTCTTCGCCCGTCCGGTCTACGTCCTGTCGGTGCTGCTCACCGTGGCGGTCTACTTCATCGGTGCGACGACCAACGGCGCGGCCCGCTGGATTCCGCTCGGACCGTTCCAGTTCCAACCCTCCGAGGCGCTGAAGGTCGCCACGGTGCTCTTTCTGGCCCAGCAGCTCGCCGGACGGCAGTCGAAGATCGACCGGCTGCGCATCGTGCCGTCGTGGCGCTTCTGGACGTGGCGCTCGTCGCCGCTCCAGCGGCGCATCTGGCGCGAGGGGACGGGCCCCATCCTGATGCCCGTCGTTATTTCGTGTGCGGTGATCTTCCCGGCGCACACCTCCTCGGCCGTGCTGGTCTTTCTGGCGTCGTGGGTGATGATGCTTATCGGCCGCGTGCGCTTCGGCGAGTTGCTGAAACTCGTCGGTTGGGCCGTGGCCGGGATCGCGGTCATCATGACGCTCAACCTGGGCCGCAGCGAGACCGCCGAAGGGCGCGTGGCGACGTGGGTGCACCTCTGGACCCGGTCGCAGACCGAAAAACCGATCGAACACCTCACCGACACCGAACGCTCAATGATCGCCATCCACAACGGCGGCATCCTGGGCGAAGGGGCGGGCCAGAGCGCCATGCGCGTGGAGATGATCCACCCCGAGAGCGACTACGCCTACGCCTTTTTCGTGGAGGAGTACGGCCTGCTGCTGGCACTGGTGCTGCTGATGCTCTACCTGTGGATCTTCTTCCGGGCCATCGAGATTTTCCGCCGCTGCGGCACAGCCTTTCCGGGGCTGCTGGTGCTGGGACTGGCGTTGTTGATAACCTGCCAGGCCTTGCTGCATATCATGGTCACGGTGAACCTGATTCCCGAGACGGGACAGACCTTGCCATTGATCTCGCGCGGGGGTTCGTCGGTGCTCTTCACGGCCATCGCGCTGGGGATGATCCTGAGCGTCAGCCGACAGAACGACGAGCAGTCGCACGAACGACCCCGCAGCGAGAGCCTTTACGAGCGGTAGCGGACGATCCGCGGTCCTTGTAGGGGCTTGGATTTAGTCGGGACGCAGTCTGCGGAGGGACGCGATCTGCGGGCCTCCGCTGCCGGAGGCTGCGGCCTGCACGGCCTAAAGGCCGCAAGACATAGTAATTTTGGAATATCTATGAACGAACTGTTCGCCACTATCTCGGACGCAGCCTGCGAAGCACGCGATTAGCGGGCCTTCGCCGGGGAGGCTGCGGCCCGCCGGCTTGACAGCCGAAAACAAATAAAACGAATTGCGGCCCGCGCGGCGTTTCGCCGCAAGGTTTGACGGTCGGGAGTGGGGGTTTACGGTATTGGGACCCATTCCGTAAATAGCGTCGAAGACGGCAAGAACAGCCGTCGGGAGCGATAAGGTAAAAAGAAATTATTATGGACGACATTCGATTGGACAAATACCTTTGGGCCGTGCGCATCTTCAAGACGCGCAGCGATGCGGCCGAGGCCGTGCGGACCAACCGCGTCACGGTCAACGGCGCGTGGGCCAAGCCGTCGCGCGAGGTGAAGACGGGCGACCGGATCACGGTGCGCAAGCAGCAGGTGACCTACTCCTACGAGGTGGTCGACCCGGTTTCGAGCCGTCTGCCGGCCAAGAACGTGCCGCTCTACTGCCGCGACATCACCCCGCAGGAGGAACTGGATAAGCTGAACGTTCCGCGCGAGACGGTCTTCGTCTTCCGCGACCGCGGTACGGGCCGCCCTACCAAGAAGGAGCGCCGTGAGCTGGACGGGCTGATGGAAGAGGTGTTTTACGAGGGGGAGGATTAGTTCGAGCCGGGACCGCATCTGGTTCGGTAGCCTAACGCCGGAACCAAAGGACCGGGTAGCGGTCTGCTGGGAGTTGATCGGCGGTCCCCGCCGAATGCGGTGCGCATGCGAGCCGGGGAACGATTGCACGAGGGACTGGCCGCGACCGAGTTCGGAAAGAACGGCACTCCGAGGCGAAGCCCGGCTACACATAAATGATAAAAGCGGCTTGCGGGCCGCTTTTATCGTTTGTTGAATCGGGTCATCGTCAGCTCCGTTCCCTGGGTGACGAACGAGCGGATGGCTTCGACGAAGAGTTCGAGCCTTTCGGGCAGTGCCCGGCGCTCCTCTTCGCTCCAGCCCCCGAGCACGTAATCGACCTGAAAGCCCTTGGGGAAGTCGCCGCCGATGCCGAAACGCATGCGGGCGAACTCCTCCGTGCCGAGCAGTTCGACGATGTTCTTCAGCCCGTTGTGGCCGCCGGGGCTTCCCTTTTTGCGCAGGCGCAGCGTGCCGAACGGCAGGGCGATATCGTCCGAAATGACCAGCAGGTTCTCCGGTGCGATCTTCGCCGCCTCCATCCAGTAGCGGACGGCCTTGCCCGAGAGGTTCATGTAGGTCGAGGGTTTGAGCAGCAGCAGTGTGCGCCCCTTGTACTTCGCCTCGGCCACGTCGCCGTAACGCTGGGTCGTAAAAAAAGTGTCGGACGCCTCTGCAAGGGCGTCCAACACATTGAAACCGATGTTGTGACGGGTCCCGGCATATTCCGCGCCGATGTTGCCCAGTCCAACAATGAGGTATTTCATACTCCGACCGGCTATTTGGCGGCAGCGGCGTCAGCACCACGCGATGCACGGGTCACGCGCACGGCGCAGACGGCAGCGGTCGCCGGGGTGATGAAGCGGAGGTTTTCGAAGTGCAGGTCGCCCACGAAGATGGTCTTGCCTACGCCGAGCTCCGTCACGTCCACCACGATCTCGTCGGGCAGGTTCTCGACCAGTGCGCTCACGGTGAGCTTGCGGGCCGAAAGGGTCAGCTTGCCGCCGACCTTAACGCCCTCGGCGTTGCCGGTCAGACGTACCGGGATGGCGATCGAAACGGGTTTGCCGTCGGCGACGCGGTAGAAGTCGAGGTGGAGAATCTCTTCGCGGACGGGGTGGAACTGCGCCTCGCGCAGCACGGCCTTTTCGATCTTGCCCTCGAAGTCGAACTCGATGATGTAGGAGTTGGGCGTGTAGATCAGCGATTTGATCTCACGGGGGTCTACCGAGAAGCAGACCGTCTCCCCGTTGCCGCACAGCGTGCAGGGGATCAGACCCTCGCGGCGCACGGCCTTGGCCGCTTTCTTACCGAACGCTTCGCGCTTGGTGGCCTTTACAGGAATGGTTTTCATAAACTTTTTGTTTTTAATGTGTTACCTGCGGCGGTTCTCAACACGGCCTCACGGGCCGCATCCCAATTCCGCCTGAATTAGGTCGCAAATATACGATAAATTCTTCATTTTTAACGCTTGAGTGTCAATTTTTCATTCTCAGCCGCTTCTCCCAGGCCCAGGCCGCGGCGAGCGTCTCGTCGAGCGTGCGCTCGGCTTTCCAGCCCAGCTCGGTGTTGGCCAGCGTCGGGTCGGCCCAGATGGCGATGATGTCGCCCGCGCGGCGCGGTGCGATCTTGTAGCAGAGTTTCACGCCGTTGACCTCCTCAAACCGGCGCACCAGTTCGAGCACCGAAACGCCGCGTCCCGTACCGATGTTGAACACTTCGTAGGGGGCTTTGCTCTTGCCGTCGATCATGCGGCCGATGGCCGTCACGTGCGCTTTGGCCAGGTCCACCACGTCGATGTAGTCGCGGATGCACGAACCGTCGGGCGTGGGGTAGTCGTCGCCGAAGACCGACAGACATTCGCGCAGACCCGCTGCGGTCTGCGTGATGTAGGGCACCAGGTTCTGCGGCACGCCGCGCGGCAGTTCGCCGATCTCGGCCGACGGGTGGGCGCCGATGGGGTTGAAGTAGCGCAGGGCGATTCCCCGCAGCCCCTCGCAGGCGGCAACGGCATCGCGGAGGATGTCCTCGGAAATCTGTTTGGTGTTGCCGTAGGGCGACGCGGCCGGCTTGCGGGGCGTCTGCTCGGTGACGGGCTGCTTGTCAGGTTCGCCGTAGACCGTGCACGACGAGGAGAAGACGATGTTGTGACGACCGAATTCGCGCATCAGGTCGATCAGGTTCATCAGCGAGAGCAGGTTGTTGCGGTAGTAGAGCATCGGCTTTTCGACCGATTCGCCCACGGCTTTCGAGGCGGCGAAGTGGATCGCGGCATCGAAATCGTACGCTTGGAAGACCTTGCGGAACGCTTCCAGGTCGCAGCAGTCGACCTCCACGAAGGGCACGTCGACGCCCGTGATGCGGCGCACGCCCTCGACGGCCTTCATGTCGCTGTTCGAGAAGTTGTCCGCGATGACCACGTCGTAGCCCGCTCCGATAAGTTCCACGGTCGTATGCGAACCGATGTAGCCGGCTCCGCCGCAAACCAATACACACGATTTTTTCATAGTTGCAGGTTCAGGTATTTACTGCAAAGATAGGATAAATAATGAAATTTGGCGCTTCCCCGCCCCGGAAAGTCGCAACAACCGTAACCCGGGTAAATCTACCGCGGATTTTGGTAACGGGCGGCGCACGGCCGATCCCTACCTTTGCGGTAGTAAATTGGAAGCGTATGAAAAACCGATCGAAAAACAGACGGCCTGTCGCTTTGCTCGCAGGCCTTTGCCTGACGGCGAACCTGTTCGCCGCGAATCCTCGCGGGGCGCAGGCCGGGACAGAAAACGCATGTAAAAACGATACGACGATGAATGAAAAATTATCTTTGACTGAGGCGTGGGACAAGGTGTTCCCGCAGAACGACCGCGTCGATCACCGCAAGGTGACGTTCCGCAACCGGTTTGGCATCACGCTCGCCGCCGACCTCTACAAGCCGAAAGATGCCCCCGGGAAACTGCCCGCCGTGGCCGTCGGCGGTCCGTTCGGGGCGGTCAAGGAGCAGGCGTCGGGGCTTTATGCCCAGACGCTCGCCGAACGGGGATTCCTGACCGTCGCTTTCGACCCGTCGTTCACGGGCGAGAGCGGCGGCCAGCCCCGCTGCGTAGCCTCGCCCGACCTCAATACGGAGGATTTCTGCGCAGCGGTCGATTATCTCTCCACGCGCGAGGATGTCGATCCGGAGCGCATCGGGATTCTCGGTATCTGCGGCTGGGGCGGTCTGGCGCTCAACGCCGCGGCCATCGACACCCGCATCAAGGCGACCGTCACCGCGACGATGTACGATATGCACCGCGTCAGCGCCAACGGCTATTTCGATGCGATGGATGCCGACGCACGCTACGAGCTGCGCCGGGAGCTGAACGCCCAGCGGACAGCGGATGCGAAGAGCGGCACGTACGCCCGGGCCGGCGGGGTGGTCGATCCGCTGCCCGACGATGCGCCGCAGTTCGTCAGGGACTACCACGCCTATTACAAGACCCCGCGCGGTTACCATCCCCGGTCGCTCAACTCGAACGAGGGGTGGAACGCGACCTCGGTCCTCTCGTTCATCAACACGCCGCTGCTGGCGTACAGCGACGAGATTCGCAGCGCCGTGCTGATAATCCACGGCGAGAAGGCCCACTCCCGCTACTTCAGCGAGGACGCCTACAAAAAGCTGCGGGGCGACAACAAGGAGCTGTTGATTGTCCCCGGCGCGAGCCATGTCGATCTCTACGACAACCGCGAGGCGATTCCGTTCGACCGGATCGAGCAGTTCTTCGACAGCTACTTGAAATGACCCTCGACGAATTTCTGGCGTACGCCGCCGCGCGCCGTCCGTTGGATACGCCCGAAATCCACCGCTTTATGGATGCGATGAGTGCGGATGCGCGGCGCGTCACGTTCGAACTGAACGCGACCTACCACCCGCCCGACCAAGTGCGGGTACTGCTCTGCCGGCTGTTCGGCCGCGAGGTCGACCCTACGCTGCGTGTCTTTCCGCCCTTCTACACCGATTTCGGAAAGAATATCCACCTCGGCCGCGGGGTGTTCATCAACGCCTGCTGCCACTTTCAGGACCACGGCGGCGTCACGCTCGGCGACGACTGCCAGATCGGGCACAACGTGGTCTTCGCCACGCTCAACCACGGCTTTGCCCCCGAGCAGCGCAAGACGACCCGTCCTGCGCCCATCGTGCTCGGACGGGGCGTGTGGGTCGGCTCGAACGCGACGATCCTGCCGGGGGTGACCGTCGGCGACTACGCCGTCGTCGCGGCCGGGGCGGTCGTCACACGCGACGTGGCGGCCAATACCGTGGTCGGAGGCGTGCCTGCCCGGCCGATCAGAACGCTTTAGGTGCGGTGCGGCAGGACCCGCAGCCATTGAACCGACAGCCGGAGGCCGCAGGGCGTCCGGCTATCAATTTGTAACCTGAGCGCTAAAAAATACCCGCGGAGAGTGGCTGTTTTCGGAAAAATATCGTAACTTTGCTAACAGTTCGTCACCTGACAGCTGCAAATTCATCAAAAAATTAACGATATGTACGGAAAAATCAGGGAACATCTGCAACGGGAACTCGCCGCCATCGAAGAGGCGGGTCTTTACAAGCGCGAGCGCATCATCGAGTCGCCCCAGCGGGCCGAGATCGAGGTGGCAGGCCGCAAGGTGCTGAATTTCTGCGCCAACAACTACCTGGGCCTGTCGGACAATCCGCGCCTCGTGGAGGCCGCGAAGCGGGCGATGGATGCGCGCGGTTTCGGTATGTCGTCCGTGCGTTTCATCTGCGGCTGTCAGGACATCCACAAGGAGCTGGAAAAGGCGATCGCCGACTACTTCGGCACGGAGGACACGATCCTCTACGCCGCCTGCTTCGACGCCAACGGGGGCGTCTTCGAACCGCTCTTTACGGATCAGGACGCCATTATCTCCGACGCGCTGAACCACGCCTCGATCATCGACGGCGTGCGCCTGTGCAAGGCCGTGCGCTACCGTTACGCCAACGCGGACATGGCTGAGCTGGAGGAGTGCCTCAAAAAGGCGCAGGCGCAGCGTTTCCGCGTGATCTGCACCGACGGGGTCTTTTCGATGGACGGCAACGCCGCCCCGCTCGACAAGATCTGCGCGCTGGCCGAGAAGTACGACGCGCTGGTGATGGTCGACGAGTGCCACTCGGCGGGCGTGTTGGGCCGAACGGGCCGCGGCATCACGGAGCTGTACGACCTGCGCGGGCAGGTGGATATCCTCACCGGTACGCTGGGCAAGGCGTTCGGCGGCGCCGTGGGCGGCTTCACCACCGGCCGTAAGGAGATCATCGACATGCTGCGCCAGCGGTCGCGTCCCTACCTCTTCTCCAACTCGCTGCCCCCCGCCGTGGTGGGTGCGAGCATCGAAATGTTCCGGATGCTGGCCGAGAGCGACGCGCTGCACGACAGGCTGGTCGGCAACGTCGAGCACTTCCGCAAGGGGATGCTGGCGGCCGGCTTCGACATCAAACCCACCCAGTCGGCCATCTGCGCCGTGATGCTCTACGACGCCAAGCTGTCGCAGGACTTCGCCGCCCGCCTGCAGAACGAGGGGGTTTTCGTTACCGGATTCTATTACCCGGTGGTTCCGAAGGGACAGGCGCGCATCCGCGTGCAGGTTTCGGCGGGCCACACCACCGAGCAGCTCGACCGCTGCATCGCCGCCTTCGTCAAGGTGGGCCGCGAACTGAAGGTGATCCAATAGGACATTCGCCCGAAAAGAGCGGAGTCGGCTTCGGGCTTTCGGGTCCGGGGTACAGACCCGCTGTGCCGGGCCGTCGAAAGAGGGGCGACCGTGCCGGAGGAACAGCCGACTGCGGCTGCCCGCTCCTGGATAAAAATATTAAAAAAGTAAGTTTATGCCTAAAGCCAATCTGGATGCGATAGACCGCAAGATACTCAAGTATCTGATTAAGAACGCCCGCATGCCCTTTCTGGAGATCGCCCGCGAGTGCGGTATCTCGGGGGCGGCCATCCATCAGCGTATCCGCAAGCTCGACGAGTCGGGCGTGATTCTGGGAAGCCGTCTGATCGTCGACCCCAAGATGATGGGGTTCGACGTATGCGCCCACATCAGCATCACGCTCAAGGACCCGCAGCTGCTCAAACAGACCGTGGAGCAGCTCAAGGAGGTTCCCGAGATCGTGGAGTGCCACTTCATCACGGGCAAGGGAAATATCCTCGTGAAGCTCTACTGCGTGGATAACGAACACCTGATGCGCACCATCTTCGACGGCATCCTGCGCATTCAGGGCGTGGCGTCGACCGAGACGCATATCTCCCTGCAGGAGGCATTCCAGCGGCAGGTGAACATCGACTTCATCGACGAATAGCCCGCCCGGACTCAACGCGTGCGGGGCGGTTGGATTTTCTCCAACCGCCCCGCCTTTTTTGGAGAGCCGGCAGCGGCCTTTTCGTTCTTGACCGCCTTGTTCATGGGACCCGGCGGCGGACTGTTCGTTCTTCAACGCCTCGTTTTCGGGAGCCGGCAGCGGAAACCGCTGACGACTCCCGCCGGAACACCGCAGCCGATCTTCCCCCCCCCAGCTCCCTACCGCGAAGCGGCCAGCGACGAAGGGGTCACCCCCTGCGAGTCGCGTGCCCAGTCGCCGCGGGCGCGCAGCACCTGCTCGATGATATCGCGCACGGCTCCCTCGCCGCCGCGGAACTCCGAGACATAGCGCGAGGTTTCGAGGACCTCCGACGCGGCGTCGGCCGGGCAGACCGGGATGCCCACTTCGCGCATGCACTCCAGATCGGGAATGTCGTCACCCATGTAGATTGCGCGGGCGGGGTCGATCCCCTCCTCGGCGAAATACTGGCGCAGGACGGCGATTTTGTCCATGCAGTCGGTCCAGTAACGCGTGATGCCGAGCATCTGCAGGCGGCGTTCGAGCGTGGGTCCGCGCCCTCCGGTGATGATGCAGACCTTGTAACCCCGCTTGATGGCGTATGCCAGCGCGTAGCCGTCCTTGGCGTTGTAGCGGCGGATAAAGTCGCCGTCGACGGTGGGGATGATCCCCCCGTCGGTCATCACGCCGTCGACGTCGAAGATGAACGCTTCGGCGGCGGCTATGTCCTCTTTGAAATTTCCCATATATAGTGACTGATCGTTTCGTAAATCGCTGCGAGATCGGGCTGCCCGGAGAGCATGCGCGCATGCCGTTCGAGCGTGGGGCGGTCGCCGCGCACGGCGGGTCCCGTCTGCACGTCGGCCGGGGACGCCGCGTCGCACGCCTTGGCGGCGGTTTCGGCGATCAGGGGCTTCAGCAGGTCGAACCCCAGCCCCGCGTCGCGCAGGATCGCGGCACCGGCGCCGTAGAGGGCGTTGGCGAAGTTGCAGGCGAAGACCCCCGCCAGATGGAGCCGTGCCCGTTGTGCGGAGTCGGCGAAGAGCACCGTGTCGGAGAGCTGTCGGGCGAATGCCTCCAGCGGCTCACGCAGCGCCGGGGTCGAACACTCCAGAAAGAGGGGTATCTGCCGGAAGTCGACCGCGCGGCCCCGGGTGAAGGTTTGGAGCGGGTAGAAGACTGCCCGCAGCGGGAAGCGCTTCAGGGCGTCGATCGGCACGCTGCCCGCCGTGTGGGCCACGACGGCCCCGGTCGGTACGGGCAGCGAAGCGGCGACCTCCGCCACGGCCCGGTCGCTCACGCAGAGCAGGTAAACGTCCGCTTCGGCGAGCTGCTGCGGATCGGCGGTCCACGCCGTTCCGGCCAGCCGCGCCACCTCCGGCCCGCGCTGCGGATTGCGGGCGAAGAGCTGGACCAGGTCGAGGCCGCTGCGGGCAACGGCCTGCGCGAGCGCTTCGGCCAGGTTGCCGCTTCCGACGATGACAATGCGCTGCAGGGTCATAGCAGGTCGGTGAGTTTGACATTGTCCTGCGAGGCGCGCGCCTGCTCCTTGAGCAGTTCCAGCTCGCGGTCGATGCGTGCCAGCTCGGGCGTCGGGGCGTATTCGAACGCGTTCTGCCCCGCCTTTTCGACCGCTTCGAGCACGCCGTAGACGGTCATCTCGGTAATGTCGCGCGCCGGGGCGTAGGCGACCTCGCGCTCCCCGTCCCCGTTGCGCACGGCAATCAGCTGCCCGGCCTGCACCAGCTGGTAGAGCACGTCGTTGACGATGCGCGTGGGCAGTTCGAGCCGGTCGCGGATCGTGTCGGCCGCAACGGCTCCGCCCTGGTCGCGGAAGTGGCGGATGACGGTGAGCATCGTCGCCAGCAGGATTTTCCGACGCTGGTCGTAGCTCACCAGCAGCGATTCGCGCTCCTCGCCGAAGCGGGAGCTGTTCTGGTAGGCGAACGACAGCTCGCCGCCGAACAGCAGAATCTGCCACGAGGTCTGCAGCCAGATCAGCAGCAGCGGCAGGGCCGCGAAACTGCCGTAGATGGCGTTGTAGGAGGTCATCCACCGCTGCACGTAGAGGTAGCCCCACTGGAAGACCAGAAAGAGCGTACCCGCGACGATGCCGGCCATCAGGGCGCTGCGGAAGCGGACCCGGGCGTTGGGGATGATCATGTAGAGCAGCGAGAACATCATCCAGATCACGGCCAGCGAAACCAGCCGCGAAAGGAGGTTGAAGAACCAGCTGTCGTCGAAGCCCAGGAGCTGCTCGGCGAAGTTGCCCACGGCGTTGGCCACGATCCACAGCAGCGGCACGATCAGCACCACGGCGATGTAGTCGGTGTACTGGCGGGTGATGCTCCGCTCGACCTTCACCTCCCAAATGTTGTTGAAGGCGCTTTCGATCGAGCTGAAGACCCGGATCACCGCCCAGAAGAGCATGACCAGCGCCACGGCGGCCACCACGCCCCCCTGCGTGCGGGCCAGCGCCTTTTCGGCGAAGCCCACCAGGTAGTCGACGATCTCGGGATTCTGCGGGAAGAGCGAGTAGAGGTTGGCCACCAGTCCGTCGGCCAGTCCGAACCCCTTCACCACGGCGAAGACCACCGCGATGATCGGCACGAGCGACATGAGCGTGTAGAAAGTCAGCGCCGCCGAGCGGATGATCGTCCCGTGTTCGAGCAGTCCGCGGGCCGTGTAGAAGAGCAGCTTGTATTGCTGCACGAGCCACCGTACCACGGGGTTGCGCCACTCGCAGGCGTCCCGCTGAAAGATCGTCGTGGTGAAATAGGTGATTATCTCGCTCAGTTTCATGGCGCGCTAAGGTTGTGCAAAGCTAACTATTTTAAATGGATAACCCAATAATCGTTCCCGATTTTCGTGAAGGCCAGCCGCCGCTCGCCGCCCGCATGCACGCCCAGCCGCCGCATCAGCTCTTCGGCCGGTAGCGGGAAGTCGCGCTTGAGAAGCTCCGCCCCGCACCCCGCCAGCTCGCGCCGGAGCCGCCGCGGGTCGTAGGGTTCGATCCGCTCGATGGCCAGCGCGCGGCCCAGAATGTCGCGGGGTTCCTCCCCGGCGAAGGCGAAGCCGTTCGGGCTCCACATTTCGGCGCGCCCGTTGAGGTGGAGCCGCGCCAGCCGGATCTTTTGCAGCGCCACGTCGGGGATCACCAGCCACCGGTAACGCTCGGGGCGGAACTCCCCGGGGGCGGGCAGCGCGGCCGCCGCACCCGGTTCGGCCGAGAACGAGCCGCGCCCGATCGCCGTGGCCGTCAGCAGCGGCGCGGAGCCGTCGGCATAGACCACCACCTCCTTGCATTCGTCGGCCAGCGAGAGCGCCTCGACGCGGCAGGGACCGTAGATGCGCGGGGCTTCGTCGACGTCGAACAGAGGCGAATGCTTGACGCACAGCCGCTCCGACAGCTCCCGCAGGCGCGGCAGCAGGGCCGCGATGTCGGGCGAGCACTCCTCCAGCCGCACTTTTTTGCGGCCGTCGGCCCCGCGGCGGTCGGGATCGGCGTAGATCCAGTCGAAACGCTCGTCCGTGCGGGCGAGATACTCCTCCGCCGACGCGTTGACCACCTCGATATTGGCAGCACCCATTCCGGAAAAGTTCCGACGGGCGACGGCCGCCAGCACGGGGTCGCGTTCGAGGGTCACCACGCGCCGGAAACGACGGCTGAGGAAGAGCGCGTCCACGCCCAGTCCGCAGGTCAGATCGAGCGCCGCATCGCCCGAAAGCAGCTTCGCGGCCGCGCACGCTTCGCTCGACGCCTGTTCGAACGCCCGGGGCGGCAGGATGCACTGCGCCGCGGCATACGTCGGCAGCTTGCGCTCGGCCCGCGCGAGGTACTTGACCTGCGTGGCCACCAGCCGCGCATGGGGGATGCGGTCATCAAGCGCGACCTCCAGCGGGTCGCGGCCCCGCGCTTCGGCGATGGCCCGCTGCACCTCGGGTGAGGTGAGCGCCGTGAACTCTTCTGCGGTAATCATCGATGCAAAGTTACGCTTTTTTTCGGTTCCGCGGACCAGCAGGCGAGCGTCGCAAGGGCGAAAAGGAGGTAGAGGGCAGCGGTGGCCGGCAGTCCGGGCGCGTATTCGGCGCTGCCGGCGGGATGTCCGGCCGCGAACCCCGCCAGCGCATCGAGCCAGCGGGCCGCCTGCGTCAGGATAAACCGGAGCGGCGGGGCGAGGATCGGCAAGGGTATCGCCAGCCAGAGCGTGCCGCCCAGAACGATGACCGTGGCGAGCAGGATCGCCAGCGGGCTGAGCAGGATGCCCGCCAGCGGAACTACACCGAACGTATGCGCCACGAGCGGGGCGACGGCCGCACTGGCCGTCAGGCTGATGACCAGCGCACCGATCGCTGCGTCGGCGAGCCGCCGCCCGGTGCGAAGACGCCGGCAGAGGGGCACGCCCCATGCGAGGATGGCCCCGACGGCGAGAAACGACAGCTGAAAACTCTGATCCCCGAGCCAGGCGGGGTTCCACAGGAGCATGCCGAAGGCGGCCGCCGCCAGCGCGTTCAGGGCGACGTACTCCGACGAGGAGGCCAGCGCCGTCTGCAGCAGTGTGCACATCACGGCGGCCCGCACGGCGCTCGGCGGGAACCCTGCGGCCGCGACGAAGAGCCACACGGCCCCGGCGGCCAGCAGGTTGCGCACGAGGTGACCCCGCCTCAGCAGCGGCAGCCACCACAGCGCCAGGTTAACCAGCGCGAAGACGATGCCCGTATGCAGCCCCGACACGGCCAACAGGTGCGCAAAGCCGCTGCGCGAATAGACGGCCCGCAGTTCGGGCGTGATGCCGCTCCGGTCGCCCGCCGTCATGGCCTGCACGACCGCGCCCGCATCGCCCGCGATTTTCAGCCGCCGCATCCGTTCCGCCGCCCGCACGTGGAGCGTGTGCCGCACCTCGGGCAGGCGGCAGAGCAGGGTGCGTTCGCCGACCCAGAGCGTTCCGGCAAACCCTCGCCGGGCCATCAGCCTGCGATAGCCGTCCGGACCGCCGAAGGGGCGGATGCGGCCGCGGCAGCAGAAGCGCTCCCCACTGCCGAGTGGGGTCAGGCTGTCCGCCCGCAGCGCAATACGGTCGCCCGCGGCGTGCCACCTCCCGTCCGCCGGGTCGCGCCACGCCGTAACGACGGCGTCGGCCGTCTTGTAACGCCCCCGGTCGACGGGGATCCCGTCGACAAGCACTTCGTAAGTGGTCTCGACACCCCGCGGTACGGCAGGCTCCCCGGTCCGCAGCTGAGCCGCGCCGAATCCCGCCGCGAGGAGCATCCCCGCAAGGCTGAGCGGCGAGCGCAGCAGCAGGGCGACGGCTCCCGTGCACACGAAAGCCCCTGCGAGAAACCACAGGGGCAGTGTGCCGTGCTCCGCGAGCGCAATTCCGGCCGCGAAAGGGACGACGATCCGGAGCATGGGCATGCGTTCCAACCGTTCTGCAAGACAGCGGGTGTTCATGCTTCCAAAGATAGTAAAAAAAGGCGGAATCAGGCGCTTTTCGGTTCGCTTTTGGCGGGGCGAGCGGTTGTGACGAGCTTCCTTCGTCCGCAGTCGATCGGGGAGGGCGAAACCTTTCCGGTCCGTGGACGCGGCACAGGCGGCCCCTCCCGCCCCGGGTCAGGGTCGGTGGCGGATGAAAAGCTCCCAACCGCCAGCCACCTCTTCCGGGACGGCTGGGGTTCCGTTCTCCACCCGGACGATGGCAGCCGCGACGGCGGTCATCGTCGCCCGGTCTTCGGTGTCGAGCGGCCGGTCGGGGTCGATCCCCGTCTGCCGCGACACGGCACGGATGTACTCCTGCGTGGCATTCTCCGCGGGAGGCGCCCAGCGGGCGATCATGCCCGAGAGGGTGTCCAGGCCGTACCGGCGCCGGTAGGTGTCCAGCAGGACGAAGATCGCCCGGTAGCCCCAGGCGCGCGAGGCGAACTGCTTGAAAGCGGGGTCCTGCGAGGGCCGCACCTCGCCTCGGTAACGCACCCGTGATCGGCGGATATTGCCCGGGTTGTTGTTCCTGAGGCCCCTACTCATCGCCCGCCTCCTTTCGGATGCGGCGGCCCACGTAGCGGCGCAGCCAGCGGAAGAGCGGCGCGTCGGAGAGCTGCGCGGCGTTCTCCAGAAACGACCACAGCTCCACGCCGCACGTGAATCCCGTGAATAACCGTGCCAGATTGAGCTGGAGGAAGCCCAGCACGCAGCTGTCGATCAGCCAGGCCATGGCGATGGCCGTGAGCGTCAGCGCCAGTTTGACCACCGTGCGCCACGCCTTGCGGCTTTCAAAACACCACGGGCGTCCGGCGTGACGGGCCGCGGTGCGGTCGGCGGCCACGCCCGAGAGGAAGTCGATGCCGATGAAGAGCATCGTGCACGCCACCAGCGGGGCGATGGGAGCGAACAATGCCGTCAGGGCTGCCGCCGCGCCGCTAACGAGTTTGTACCAGGTTTCCATCGAGCGAGCAGCGGTTGAGGATGTCTTTTTCGGGTTCGTATTCCGGGAATGCGTCCCGGTGGTCGGCCAGATGGCGGGCGGCCCGGCGCAGGAGGGTGCGAGCTTCTGCGTGAAGAGCCTTCCGCTGGCGTCGGCGCGCTTCGGCATCGGCCGGACGGGCGTAGGCGGTGTAGGGGGCGGTAGCTCCGCCGCGGTCGGTGCGGATATCCAGCCGCGGCTGGATCATTGCCCGGGTGAAGAGGGCGACGGGGGCGGCGAGGTATTCGGTCCTGAAATCGGGATAGCCGCCCGCGAGCAGTTTTTCGTGGAGCGCGGGACCGAGGACCGGGACGAGGTAACGCTGTTCGGCGGCGGCGATGTCGGCCTCGACGATCGTTGTCGGCGGCAGGTATTCGCCGTCGCCGAACGCCAGGCGGAGCGCCTGCGAGGGAGTGATCAGTGTTTTCATTGGGATAAAGAGTTAATTGGTTTGAGTGGGTAGCGGCCTGCGGAGGGGCATATCGGGCGAGAATGTCCGGACGCAGCCTGCGGAGTTTGAAGAGCAGGGATTCATATTTTAGACGAATCGTATTGCAATGGGATTCCTGTTTAGGGACGCAGCCTGCGGAGGGACGCGATCAGCGGGCCTCCGCGCCGGGAGGCTGCGGCCCGCCGACCTAAAGGTCGAAAACATGACGGAGCACATTCGGCCCGCAGTTCTTCGAACCGGATCTCTTGCCCTTTCTTTAGAAGAAAGGGCGAAAGAACCGCGCACGCAGAAAACGGCGGCCGGTCGTCCTCCGCCTCACTGAACGGGCACGAAAGCTAAAGCATATCGCACGCCCGTTCCGGGCGCTCGTCGTCGTCCGACCGCAATTCCCGCCGTTTCCGGAAGTGCGCGACGGAGGTGCAAAGCTGTCGCTTTGCTTAGATATAATTGAGGCGCGTTGCCGGGAGCCTCGGTTCAGGGTCGCAGCCTGCGGAGGATACGCAACAGAGGGCCTCCGCTGCCGGAGGCTGCGGCCCGCCGACCTAATGGTCGAAAGCAGAATGAGAGGGATTGCGCCCGCCGGCCTAAAGGTCGAGAAAGGAACAGAACAAAACGATTGTGGCCTGCGAGGCTCATGGCCGAAAACCAATTGATAAGATGAAATTTTTCTCAACCAACCGGATCGTACGCCATCTCCCTCCCTGAGGGAGGGCCGGGGTGGGGTCAGATTTATGAACGCGGCGGCACGCCGCGAGGCTTCGGCGGTCGGACTTCCTTGACCGTAATATGATCCGAAGAGTGGTCAGATCGACCTTCCTCCTACTCGATCGACCGGATATTGTACTTGGTAATCTCCGAGAGGAACGCCTGCTGGCGCTCGTCCTCCGGGTCGTAGTCCAGTCCGTCGGCCTTGCGGGCCTCCCAGACCTTCATATAGATCGGTTTAGTGCGGGTCGGCGGCCGGTTGACCACCTGCAGCGACGAGGCGTCGATCCCCAGTACCGTGCCGAGCAGCGAGCGCACCGGCTCCATCAGCTCGGCCTGTTCGGCCAGGATCACCGTGTTGAGCGCCACCTCGTATTCGTGCAGGATGCGCTCGGCGCTGAACCCCGCGGCGTAGTCCAGTCCGCTCAGGGTCCGGAACCAGGAGTGGGCCACGACGATATCCCCCACGGCCTGCTCGTGCAGCGCCCGCCAGTCCCCCTCGTTCTGCGAGGCGATGGGGATGAAGCGCGAGTTGTCGTTCTCCTGCCCGCCGTCGCGCAGCACGAACATCACCTGCCCCGGATTTCCGGCGAACTTCCTCTCGGCCAGCCGCACGATGCGCTCGGCCTCGGCTTCGTTGTCCACCGACGAGTCGAGCATCATCACGCCCGAGAGCTGGAACGAGTTGTCGAGCCGCGAAATGTTCCAGCGGTCGGTCTTATAGGCGATGGCCGAGACGCTGAATCCGGCGATGTAGGGCGGCACGCCGTAGTGGGTGAACGTCGGTTCGTAGTCCTTGTAGTGGACGATCGTGCGCAGCGTCCCGTCGGCCTGCCGCTCGAACTGCGGCCACAGGGGCAGCGTGCGCGCCTCCGAGGCGTTGAAGGCCGTCCAGTCGTGGTGCAGCAGCACGTGCGCCGAGTCGCGGGCCACCCGGCAGCGCGACGCATCCTGATGGTAGAGCGCCAGATACGTGTGTCCCGGATCGGTCACCGCCTCCAGAAAGGCGTTGCCGAAGAGCGACTTGTCGAAGGCGAGCTTGTTGAGCACCTGCCTCAGGCTCTCCCCGCCGTTGGCCCGGTGCACGAAGGCCGCCAGTCGCGGCTGCCGGGCCTCGTCGCAGACGAATCCCTTGCCCGAGATGTAGTCGGCCTTGTCGTTGATGATGCGGCGGTGGGTGGTCGAGCGGCGGGCCATCAGCGCCAGCGCGAGGGGGAAGAGGTTGTCGTCGCCCCAGCGCCAGAACTTGTCGCTCTCGATGCGTCCCGCGCCGAGCGTGAGGTAGGGGTCCGTGCGGTCGGCGACCCCCACGGCGGTTCGGTTTTTTCTCTTTTTGTTCATTTTCGACGGTTTAAAAGGCCGCCGCCGCAACCCGCGGATCTTCTCCGCGGGCGGCAGGCGGCAGCTGATTTTACTGACGGTAGGCGTACGCTAAAAGCGTCTCGTCGAGGATGTCGCACCCGGCCATGAAGACGGCCCGCTGGCGGTTCTCCATCTGGTCGGGGTTGTACCACATGCGCACCTCGTTGCCCGGGAAGTCGGCCGTATTGACCGCCAGCACCAGGTTGCGCCGGTCGGTCAAGAGGCAGAACGACTGATGGAGGGAGGTTCCGACCAGGTAGTTGGCCAGCCGCACGTCCACCACCGGAATGCCGTGGTAGGCCAGCCCCTGCCGGCCGTCGACCGTTCCCGAGTAGGCGGCGTCGGCTCCCTTGGCGTCGAGGTACTTTTCGTAGCTGTAATACAGGTCCGAGGTGACGAACAGCACGAGCTGTCCTTCGCTTTTGACGTCCTGCAGCCGGCTGGGGGCGTGCTGCCACAGGTCGTCGAACAGCTCCACCACCTTCTCCGGAGCGGTCATATCGGCTTTCTGGTAGACGGCGTTGTAGAACGCTTCGCCGTCGCACCCCGCCTTGATTGTCTTGAGGAAGCCGTCGAAAGTGTTGTAGCCGCTGGCCGAAGCGCTGTCGCCCACCCACATCGTGGCGCGGATGTTTTCGGCTACGGCCTGCTTGAAGAGCGCCGTTTCGGCCTGCTCCAGCTCCGACCCGGTCAGGTCGTCGAGGTTCACGTCGGCCCGTGCGGCGATCTTCTCGTAGACCAGCGAGAAGTAGTCGGACGCCGAGAATCCCAGTTCGGCCTTCACGCGCTTGAGTGCGATGGTCTTCTGGTATTTGGCCGCGGGAGCGCCGCCCGTCCACCCCGCGGCGTTGTACTGCTGGAGGATGTTGCGCTGCCCGTCCCACAGATGGACGGTCGTGGGCGTGGGCAGGTTGTAGAGGACGCGCACCCCCAGATCGAGGGCCGACGGCCCGGTGAGCATGGGGCGGAAGAAGATGGTTTCCAGATCGGAACCCGTGTACTGCTTGGCATTTTCGAGAAAACTCATGGTGTTTGGTTTTTGAGGGTTGATAAAGGGTGGATGGTGCTACTTACGAAGCTGTTTCGCGTCTTCGGCGTAGGCGCGTTCGTTGGCCGAGCGGACGGTCTCCGCGTGGGAGGGGTCCTCGCGCGGCAATGTCGTCGTGGGGCCGATGCGGGCGAGGGCTTCGGCGGCCGGACGCTGCCGCAGGGCGGCCTCCTCCACGTCGAAGTGCAGCACGTTGCGGTCCGCCGGGAGCGTCTGCTGCCGCGCGACGCCGATCGCGGCCAGCAGCCGTTCCCAGCCGCGGGCGAGGTTGCGCGTGAGCGACGTGGCGGGGAGCTCATCCGGCTCGATGAGCCGGTCGGCCAGCCCCGCCGCGACCGCCTCTTCGGGCGAGAGCCAGCGGCCGCAGCCGTTGTTCTCGGCCATCAGGGCCTCGAACTGCGCGGCGGGACGCCCCGAGCGGGCGGCGTAGACCGCGGCGATGCGGGCGTCGGTCTGCCGGAGCAGGTCGAGCTTGCCTGCGATCTCGGCAGCGTTGCCCTCCGTGGCGCAGACGGCCGTGTGGATTAGGTAGAGGGCGTTGGCCGAGATTTCACGACACCCCTCCGAGGCGGCCTGCGCGATGATGGTGGCGGCGGAGGCGGTGTAGCCGTAGCAGCGGGTGGTGATGCGCGCTCCGGTCTGTTGCAGGGCGTCGTGGATGAGCAGCGCGTCGTTCACGTCGCCGCCCGTCGAGCGGATGTCGACCACGACCTCCTGCGCCTCGATTGCGCCGATGCGCCGCACCGCCTCCCGAAACTTCTCGTAGGTGGCTACGCGCTCGTCGGGGTTTTCGAACTGCCACTCTTCGGGCACGCCGATCGTCCCCTCGATGGCGATGCGGCATACGTCGGCCGCATTGTTGATCTGAATTTCCGATTTCATTCCTGGGATTTTTTGATTTGGTAATAGTAGCTGCTGCGGGCCTTTTCGTAGGAGCAGCAACAGGTTCGTGCGGCGGCGTGCAGCGCCTCGCAGCGGGGCATTCCCTCCGTCGTGAGCCGACGGACCTCCCCGACGACGACCAGCCGCTCGCAGGCCCTCGGGTCGATCAGCCCCGCGGCGAAGAGCCGGCGGACAGCCTCCTCGCCCGTAAGGCCCCGCACCAGGCCGAGCGCCGTTTCGATCAGATGTTGTTCGTGTCCGCTCATCGTCAGTCCTCCGGCAGCCGGATGAAGGTGCAGCGCGCCGTGCGGGCGTCGGGATCGTAGTCGCCGATGGACTGGAGCGTGGCGCGCACGCACCCGGCGCCCGTGTCGATCCGGAAGACCGACCTCAGCTCGGGCGCTCCGCACCCCGGCGTGAAGAGCGCCTCGAACTCGTGGGGCGCGAGCCGCACGGAGAGGGTGATGCGCTCCAGCGACTCCTCCTGCGCCACCTGCCGCCGGTAGTAGCGGTTGAGCCCCTGCGCGCCGTCGCGGTCCTCGAAACAGAGCGTGAACGCCTCCGCCGCCGCGTCGCCCGCGAAGTGGAACGCCGCCAGCGGATAGGCGGCCCCGGTCGAAGGGTAGCCCCACCGCTCGTTCTGGGGCAGGGGGTGCAGCCCGGCGTAGCGGACGATGCGGGGCGTGAAGCCGCTTCCGTCGTCCTGCGCCGCGTCCCGGTCGCCCATTTGCAGCAGCAGCGCCGAGGGGGCGTTGAGGTAGTGCCCCGCGGAGCTGAGCGTGGGGTGGAAAAGCGCGTTGCGCAGCACCTGCTCCCCCTGTTTGGCCGCCGGAGACGGCGCGCAGGCGGTCCATGCCCCCAGCTCGGTTCCGGTCTGCGCCGCGAAGCGCGTCACGGCCCCGTCCCCCGCGCCGTAGCACCAGGTCCTCCGCTCGTGAATCTCCGGCACGATCGGCTCCCGCACGACGGGCTGTGAAAAGTCGCTCCTGGCCCGCCAGTCGGCCTGGGGGCCCGCTCCGAAGAGGTCGTCCGCCGGTTCGGCGTAGACCGTCCGCGTCGCCTCGTCGCTCCAGAAGCGCAGGTTGAACAGGTGCGCCAACGCTTCCAGCAGCTCCGCCTGCCGGATGCGGTGCTGGGCCACGTCCGCGAAGCGGATCGGCGACCCGAACCCCGGGCCTGCGACGAACCGCGGCTGCAGCGAACACTCCTTGTGGAGGGTGAGCGACATCCCGGCCTCCGCTCCGAAGAAGTAGATCGTGTCGAACCGCTTGGGCGCCGCGGGCGAGACGACCTCCGCCGCCGTGCGCACGCGCAGCTCCACGGTCGTCTGCCCCGTCTCGCCCACGTAGCCGTCGTAGAGCGCCCAGTCGCCCGCATAAACGGTCCAGCCGCTGCCGCTGCGCACCCACAGCACCGGGTCGGCGAACGTCCCCAGCGCCGGCGTGGTCACCTGCGCTGAGCGGGCCGCGAACTCGGTCCACGCGCTGCCCGCCGCTCCGTCCCGGGTGAACGTCAGCCGGTACTGCGCCCCCGCCGCGTGGTCGAAGACGACGATGCGGTAGGTGTAGTTGGCCATGATCCGCTCCCGGCGGTCCTCGTAGCGGTTGGCCAGCGTGAAACGCATCTCCGACCCCGGGCCCAGGTAGACCGAATCGAATCCCCGCAGCTGCGTCCGCGTGAGGATGCGGTGGTCGGTGGTGTAACGGAGGTAGTACTCGAATCCGGCGCTCACCTCGGTCGGCGGGGTGAAGACGATCGCACCGCCCGTCAGCGAGAAGCAGCCGCCGTTGTTGGCCAGCTCAGGGATCGGCTCCCCGTCGCTGTCCACGGTCTGTGGCGTGGCGGTCTCGACGATGTTGCCTACCGAGTTGTAGAGCGCCCGCGGATCGGCGTAGACCCTTCCGGAGGAGTTCGCCTGCGCGGTCGCGGCCCCGAGCCGGCGGGCGAAAAAGCCCATGCGGGCAGCCTGAGCCCGCGTGTCGCGTGCCGGATAGGCTCCGCTCAGGTAGAGTGAGCGGAAGAACTCCGAGGCGAAGAAGCGGCTTTCGAGGTAGTATCCGGCCTCCGCGAAAACGGTCCCGACGAGCGTTGCGATGTGCAGGAAAGGGTGGTAGTCGTCCACCGAGAGCATCCGCTCCGCGGGCAGCAGGTCCGACGGACTGTTGCGCTGCGGGTATTCGTCGCGGTGGATGGGGAAGAAGCGCACGGGCGTCGGTTCGGTCCAGCTCGCAAGGATCGTCGAGGGGGTGAGCGAGGCCGCGTACTCAACTCCCAACGCATTGAACATCCGCTGTGCCGCCTGGTGCGCCCACCCGGCTCCCCCGTCGCGGATTTCGAGCGTGTACCCCTCGTCGGAGGCCGCCAGCAGCCGCACCGTGCCCGCCAGCAGAACGGCTCCGTCGGCCGTAAGCTCCGCCCGGTGCTGGGCGTCCTGAAACCGCACGGCCGCGTGGGGGTCGCGGGGGTGGTTCAGGATCGCGTCGTTGCGCGGGGTGGCGGGCACGCTCAGCCGCATCCGGCGCCCTTCGCGCCAGCCGTCCGCCCCGCACATTTTCGCGGCGTCATACCCCGGTACGGCGATGCGGTCGCCGCTGCGGTCGCACACCTGTCCGTCGATCTTCAGCTCCATGGCAGAGGGGTTTTGCAGCGGGGGCGAACCGCGATCTCCAGACAGCTCAGCGTACCGTGCCGGTGCACGACGGCCTGTTCGCTCACCACGTCGACGGGCTTGTAACCCGTCGGCGTGACCAGCCATACGTCGGGCGTCGCGGTCAGCTCGGAGAGCGCCTCCAGCACGGGGCGCACCTCGAACGCCGACCGCAGCGTCCGCCGCCGCTCCAGCGTGCCCGCGGCGGTGCGGCCGTCGGGACCGTATGCCCTGCTTTTGGTCGCCTCGACGACGGCGGAGACCTCCACCGGAAAGGTGTAGTGCTCGACGGAACCCGCGCTGCTCCGCCATGCGAGCCGCACCCCGTCGCAGGGCGCCGCGACGCGGGTGTAGCTGACGCTTCCGCACGCACCGGCGTCGACCGTGAGCGTCTCGGCTCCCGGAAAGTCGCGTGCATCGAGCCGGAACAGGTACACGCCCGGCCCCGGCACGGAGTAATTCACCGCGGTGGTCGTCTCTGCGTTCCGGGCGATCACCGTCACCGACTGCGCGGCGGCGGTCAGCAGCGTCAGCTCGTCGCACGCCCCGTCCGGCAGCAGGCGGACCGCCGGCATCGTGGTCAGCATCCCCGGGGCCGCAACGGCTTCCGCCGACGGCAGAAAGGTCCTCGCCGGAGCCGTGGCCGTTAGCGGCTGGAGCGGCACGCCCGCTCCGTCGACTGCGGCCCGGGCTGCCGCGGCTTCCCGAACGGTTGTGCCGGATGCGGCCGCTTCGCACGATGCGGTCATTTCGCTCGGCACAGCCGTTTCGCTCGGTGCGATTTCCGCCGCTGTCACTTTGTTTGCGGTCGTTCCGTTCCGGTCGGTTTCGTCCGACACTTTCGCCGATTCCGCCGTCGCTGCGCCGGATGCGGCGTCTTCGCTCTTTTCCGCCGCTGCCGCTTTGTCTGCGGTTGTTTTGATCCGGACGGTTTCGTCCGACACCTCCGTCGCGTCCGCCGCGACCTCCACCGTCGCCTCCACGACGGCCGTTACGGTGCGCCCGGTGGCCGGAAAGACCCCCGTGGGTCCGGCTGCGGGGGTGAACCGCAGGGCGGAGCGGAGGTAGGGCGCGGCGTCGAACGCCGCCTGCTGGACTGCTGCGAAGCGCTTGGCCCCGCGCAGCGTCCCGTCCGCATCGGTGATGCGGATCAGGACGGTCGCCGCCGCGGGGTGTCCGACCGCATAGTCGATCCGTCCGCCGAGCGGGGAAAACTGGGTTGGAATACGGGTGAATTGCATGGAAAAAGGGTTTTGGGTGAGACCCTCCCGAGGGCCGCTGCAATGCGGCGGGAGGACGATGGATGCGGGATGGAGCGGGCTGCCCGGACGGGTGGTCCCGGTCTGTTGAAAAGTGGTCGAAAACTTGTTGAAAAGTGTCGATAACGATCCTCAAGGTGTTGGAACAGAACTGCTCCCCGGTGTCGATAACTTTTGTCCGGAGCTTCCGGAGGTGTGGATCGCCGGACAAATATACGTCGGCCGATACCCCCTTGTCAAGACCCGGCGGCACTTTTTCTCGATTTTATGGAAAATTCTTCCGATTTTTGTTTACCTTTGTTCGATCGAACCAACCGTTTGACACCCTATGGATGATGGTCATAGTTCCCCGTATAGCGCTGGTGTCGTATCTCGATACGATACCCTTCCTCTATGGTGTAGGGCACGGAACTGATTTCCGCGCCGAACTTTCCACGTCCGATTTTTCCACCTCCGTACTCGATTTCCAGCAGCGCCGGGCCGACCTGGCGCTGGTTCCCGTCCATGTCGTCCCCTCGCTTGCGGATGCCCGCATCGTCACGGGCTACTGCCTGGGTGCGTCCGGCCGCGGGCCGCTCGACCGCCTGCTTGCGGAGGAACCCTCCTCGCCGCTCGCCGCACTCTTTGCGGGACCCGACGCTCCGCTCGCGGGTCTTCCGACCCCCCGCAAACCCTTTGCCTATGCGGTCTGGGTGGCGCATGCCGACACCGATCCCGACTGGAGCGAGGGGTTGCAGCACGCGCTGACCTACGGGCTGGAGCACACCTACGAAGCGGTCGTGGAGTACGGTTACGACCGCCGGCCGTACGATGCCTACGGCCACCTCTCGCAACTGGACTACATCTTCGACAATCAGAAGCGCAAGGCGCTCGAAAAGTTCTGGGACTCGGGCCTCAAGGTGGCTCCGAGGGCCAATCCCGGCTGAAGAGGTTGAGCGGGTGCGCCCGCCTCTCTGCCCAACGGATTCAGGAACTTTATAGAGAGCCTCTTATGATTACGATTTACCTCAAGCAGTACAACAAGATCATCCGGAATGCCGACACCCGCCTCTTCGATGAACTGGGTTACGACGACATCCTCTGGATCGACATGATGCTGCCCACCATCAAGGAGCAGAAGGCCGTCGAGAACTTCATGGAGATCAGCCTCCAGACCAAGCAGCAGGTCGAGGAGATCGAGTCGACTTCGAAGTACTCCGAAACGGAGAATGCCATCATCTCCAACTCCAACTTTTTCGTCCCCACGGGCGAATCGTTCATCGTCGAACCCGTCTCGTTCATCATCTCCAACGAGGGCGTGCTGGTTTCGGTGCGCAGCGCCGAGTTCCGCACCTTCCGCGAGACGGAGAAGCGGCTGCAGATGAACTACCGCAGTTACTCAACGGGTTACCACCTGTTCATCTCCCTGCTGGAGGTGCGCATCGACTTCGATGCCGACCTGGTGGAGCTGATCGCCAAGCAGGTCGCGGCGCTCTCGAAGGACATCAACTCCGAGGACTCGATCGACAAGGAGGTGCTGCACCGCATCAGCGCCCTGCAGGAATCGACCATGTCGCTGCGCGAGAACATCTTCGACCGCCAGCGCGTCCTCTCGGGCATCCTCCGCTCGGAGCGCTTCCCCAACGACATCTACCCGCGCCTGCAGCTGATGATCAAGGACGTCAACTCGCTGATCAACCACGCCGATTTCAGCTTCCAGCGTCTGGACTACATCCAGGATGCGGCGCTGGGTCTGATCAACATCGAGCAGAACGAGATCGTCAAAATCTTCTCGGTGGCCGCCGTGATCTTCATGCCCGCCACGCTCATCGCCTCGATCTACGGCATGAACTTCAAGTACATGCCCGAGCTGGACTGGCACGTCACGCTGCAAAACGGCTGGACCATTCCGCTGGGCTACCTGTTCGCCATCGGGCTGATGATCTTCTGTTCCGGACTGACCATCTGGTACTTCCGGTACAAAAAGTGGCTCTGATCCCGCCGATCGGAACCCGACTCGGCCCCGGACGGAACCTGCCCGTCCGGGGCTTCTGGTTTCGTCCCCTTTCTCTTCTTTCGTAGAAAGAAGAAGAAACCGCACGGCTTTTCCGCCGAAATTTGTATCTTTGCAGACTATACAGCCCCATTATGCTCGAAAAACTGGCCAAACAGACCGCCGTATACGGTATCAGCACCATCGTGGTGAGGTTCCTGAGCTACCTGCTCACGCCTTACTACACCCGTATTTTCGAGCAGGGAACCTACGGCGTGGTGACCGACGTCTACGCTCTGATTCCGCTGGCGCTCACGCTGCTGACGATGGGCATGGAGTCGAGCTACTTCCGCTTCTCGGCCCGCGCCGAGGAGGCGGGCGGCGACGTCCGTGCGGCCAAACGGCGGTTGTTCGCCACCACGTGGGGCGTCACCTCGCTCGCGGCGGTGGTCTTCCTCTTGGCGGTCCTCCTCTTCCGCGGCGGCATCTCCCGCCTGATGGGTCCGGCCTACGTCGCCCACCCCGAATACGTGGCGTGGGTCGGTGCGATCATCCTCTTCGACGTGTGGGCCTGCATCCCCTTCGCCCGGCTGCGCGAGCAGGGACGGGCCATGACCTACGTGGGGTTCAAGGCGCTCAACGTGGCGCTCAATGTGGCGCTGGCTTTCGCTTTCGGAGCCGCCGGACTTTTCGCCACCGACTTCGGCGTGGGCTGGGTCTTCGTCGCCAACTTCATCGCCAGCCTGGTGACCTGGGGGCTGATCCTCACCACCGCCGACCGGACCCTGCCCCGCATCGACCGCAAGCTGCTGGGGGCCGTCTTCGTCTATTCGCTGCCGCTGCTGGTGGGCGGACTAGCCGGCACGGCCAATGAGTTCCTCGACCGCCAGCTCATCAAATACCTCGTCCCGGCCTCGGCCGACCCGATGGCCCAGCTGGGCCTGTACGGCGCGATCACCAAGATCGCCGTGGTGATGATGCTCTTCTACCAGATGTACCGGCTGGCCGCGGAGCCGTTCTTCCTCTCGAACTTCAAGAAGTCCGATTTCGTGACGATGAACGCCGCGGCGCTGAAATACTACGTGATGGCCTCGATGCTCATCTTTCTGGGCATCGCCCTCTTCCGCGACGTCTTCGCCCGGATCGTGGGCCGCGACTTCCGCGAGGGGATCTACATCCTGCCGGTGATCCTGGGGGCCAACGTGCTCACGGGGGTCTGGCTCAACCTCTCGTTCTGGTACAAGCGCGAGGAGCGGACCTCGCTGGCGATCGTCGTCACGGGTTCGGGGCTGGTCGCCATGTTCGCCTTCGGCTGCTGGCTCATTCCGGCGTGGGGTTACTATGGCGCTGCGTGGGCGCGTCTGGCGAGCGAATCGGCGATGGTCGCCGTAAGCTGGTGGCTCAACCGCCGCTTCTTCCCGACGCCCTATGCGTGGGGACGCATCGGCGAATATGTCGCCGCGGCCCTGGCCGTCTTCTTCCTTTCGGAGGGCGTGATGCGGCTCACGGGCAATATTGTTGCCGGCTATGCGTTTAATATTGTGGTATTTGCGCTCTATGCCGCCTACCTGATCCGCCGCGAGCGGATCGACGTGGGCGCGATGGTGCGCGCAGCGCTTCGGAGAGGATGACGCGGGGCGGGAAAAACCGGCCGAAGATCGTCGTGCTGGGGGCGAGTTTCGCGCTCTTCCTCGTGGGTGCGGCGGCCCTGTCGCTGGAGCGGGGCACGCTGCGGACGGCGCTGCTCGCCGTGGCGCTGACCGCCCTTGCGGGGATCGCCGTTGCGCAGACGGTGCGCCGACTGCGAAAAAACCGAGATTGACATGCGATTTGCAGACATCATAGGACAGGAGGAGTTGAAGCGGCATCTGGTGCGCTCGGTCGATGCGGGCCGGGTGAGCCACGCCCAGCTCTTTACGGGACTTCCCGGTGCGGGAGCCCTGCCGCTGGCCGTGGCCTACGTGCAGTACCTCTGCTGCCGCCACCGCCGCGACGGCGATTCGTGCGGCGAGTGTCCCGACTGCCGGCAGATCTCCGCGCTGGCCCACCCCGACCTGCACCTGGTCTTTCCGGTCAACCGGCAGGGCAAGAAGTCGGGCGAAGCGATGCTCAGCGACGAATTTCTGCCTCCGTTCCGCGCCCTGTTCGCCGAGCGGGACGGCTACTTCTCCCCGCAGGAGTGGTACGACCGCCTCGATCTGGGTAAGACCCTGAAGGGAATGATTACGGCCCGCGAGGCCGACGCCATCATCCGCAAACTCTCGTTCAAGAGCTTCGAGGCCGACTACAAGACGATGCTCGTCTGGCTGCCCGAGGCGATGAACGAGGAGGCGGCCAACAAGATTCTCAAGATTCTGGAGGAGCCGTGGGAGCGGACGCTCTTCATCCTGGTCTCGGTGCAGCCCGACCTGCTGCTGCCGACGATCCTCTCGCGTACGCAGGAGGTCGCCGTGCCGCGCATCGGGACGGAGGTGCTCGAACGGCTGGCGGCGGAAAAGGTCGGGGACGATCCGCTCCGGGCGCGCAACCTGGCACGGCTCGCGGGCGGCGACCTGCTGACGCTGCAACACCTGCTGGCGGGCGAGAACGACGCGCTCCGGCGGGAGAATTTCGAGCTGTTCCGCGCGCTGATGCGGTTGAGCTACGGCGACAAACACCTCGAACTCATCGCGTGGGCCGAGGAGGCCGCCCAGCTCACGCGCGAGCAGCAGCGCGCCTTCCTGCGCGACGCCGCCCGCCTGCTGCGCGAGAGCTTCATGCTCCATGCGGGGATCGCGGAGGTGGGCTACCTCTGGGGCGAGGAGCTGGCGTTCTGTTCGAATTTCGCCCCGTTCGTCGGCGCGGGCAACATCGAGCCGCTCGTCGAGGAGATCGAGCGCGCTCTGGCCCAGATTTCGCAGAACGGCAATCCGACGATCGTATTCACGCACTTCGCGCTCTCGGTGAGCAAGATGATAAAACGTTTGGGACAATGAACGGACGCAAAACCGCCTGTGACCCCGTTTGGGACGGGTCGCTTCGCCGGCCGCGGACCGGGTTCGCCGCTGCGGCCGATCGCAGGACCCCCCCCCTCCGCTCGGGACAGGGGTTCGGAGCGGACGCCGCGTCGGAAGCGGCTCCGGCGGCCGTTCGATAAACTGGCATATTTATGGCACGTGTGATACTCCTGACCGGGGGAAATACCGGCGACGTAAAACGGACCCTGCAAAGCGCCCAGCAGCTCATCAACGACCGCGTGGGTCCGGTGCTGCGCTGCTCGCACCGCTACCAGAGCGAGCCGTGGGGCTTCGACGCCGCGCAGCGTTTTTCGAATCAGGCGCTGGCGGTCTCGACCGACCTGACGCCCGAAGAGGTGTTGGACGCCATCCAGGAGATCGAGCGCCTCTTGGGCCGCAACCGCGCCGCCGAGGCGGTCGAAAAGGCTTCGACGGGGGCGGTCTACACCTCGCGCCCGATCGACATCGACATCGCCTTCTACGACGACCAGGTGATCGCCACCGACCGCCTGACCGTCCCCCACCCGCTGCTCGCCGAGCGGGAGTTCGCGCTGGTCCCGCTGGCCGAGATCGCCCGCGACAAGCGCCACCCCCTCACGGGCCAAACCGTGGGCGAAATGCTCGAAGCGCTGCGCCGTAACCCCGAAATCCAGTCCCGATGATGAAGACCCGGATACTCGCTTTGCTGGGCTGCGCCGCACTGCTGGCGGGGTGTTTCAAGGACACCTCCTACGACACGACCTACGTGCTCAAACCGCTCGTACAGCCCAATTCGGTCGATCCCGTTCAGCCGCTCGAGGGGGTGCAGGCCTACACCTATGCGGTCGACACCCTGCTCTGGGGCATCTCCTCCTACGAGGATGCGCTCGCGGGAGTGATTACCCTCAAGGGCGACCCCTCGCAGCAGATGACCACCCCGGCCGCCGTGGCCGTGCCCTACGATGCGATCGAGGGAGCGGTGGGCTGGCTGCAGATGCCCGTCGGCGAACCCTTCCAGATGATCGTGGCCGTCGACCCCGCGAGCCGCATCTACGGCTATACCGTCCAGCCGCAGATTCTCAACCTGCCCGAGCTGTTCGTCTCGCTGGTCTTCAAGCCGTGGAAGGAGGGTTTCTCCTACAAGGACGGCAACTGGAGCTTCTACAACGATTTCTACGTACCGCCCGTGACGCTCAAAACCTATATCGCACCCAAGCTGCAGCAGACCGAGGGGGGACCCGAGAGCGATCCGGTCTCCTCGCAGGTCAAGGCCTACGCCTATGCCGCCGACACCACGCAGTGGTATATCGCCTCCTACGAGGATGCCCGCGACTTCCGGATCACGCTCAAGGACGATCCCAAGCAGACGCGCACCCAGCCCAACTTCCGGGCCTACCACGAGGATTCGGGTCTCTACGGGATGGATGTCACCTCCACGCCGCTGATGGTCGTGGTGGTCGACCTCGAAAACCAGCTCTACGCCTACTCCAAACAGGAGGTCGAACTGTCGGGTCCCGAGGTGACCTTCCCGGTCGTCTTCCGGCTCTGGAGCAAGGAGTGGATCACCGTCGAGAACGGCTGGCGCGTGGTCAACGACGCGCTGCGCCCCGAGCAGAACCCCGAACCCGAAACGCCCGTAACCCCCGAATCCATTTACACCCGATAAACGATGAACTCCGCCAAACAACCCGTCGTCCGCCTGCTGCGCGCCGCCGTCGCCCTGCTCTTCGCCACGGCGTTTCTGAGCCGCTGCGCGAGCATCATGACCCCCACGGGCGGACCGCGCGACTCGCTGCCCCCGGTGATCGTGAGGATGGATCCCGACAACTTCGCGGTCAACCGCCCGACCACGGGCCACGACAAGATCTACATCGAGTTCGACGAGTTCGTGCAGATCAAGGACCAGCAGAAGGAGTTCTTCACCTCGCCGCAGATGAAGAAGAAGCCGCTGATCACCCTGCGCGGCCGGGGCATCGTCATCCAGCTGCGCGACACGCTCGAGGAGAACACGACCTACGCGCTCAACTTCGGCAGCGCCATCCGCGACAACAACGAGGGCAACCCGCTCTACTCGATGCGCTACGTCTTCTCCACGGGACCCGAGGTCGATTCGATGGTCCTTTCGGGCTATACGGCCGACAGCTACAAGGCCGACTCCGTGCCGAAGACCTTCATCTGGTTCTTCCCGGCCGACTCGGTGGAGTGGGTCCCCGAGTACGACTCCACGCTCTTCAAGTACAAGCCCTCGGTGATCGGACGGGCCGAGACCAACGGCATCTTCATCGCTCAGAACCTCAAGCCGATCGATTACCGCATCTACGGCATCCAGGACAAGAACGACAACCAGATCTACGAGCCCGGCAGCGACCAGGTCGGCTTCGTCGAGGGGGTCTACAACCCGGCGAAGATGCCCGATTTCGCCATCTGGTACGACTCGGTCCGCCAGTATGTCACCGCCGAACCGCAGGTCTACCTGCGCATGTTCACCGACAAGGCGTTCCGCCGCCAGCTGCTCTCCGAGACCGAGCGGCCCCTGCAGCACAAGGCGATGCTCTACTTCTCGGCCGCCGAACCCCGCATCGAGCGCATCCGCTTCGACAGCATTCCCGACGAGGCGGTCATCATCGACCCGCAGACCGTCGGACGCGATACGATCGCCCTTTGGTTCAACGTGCCGTCGGCCTCGCTGCCCGATTCGCTCAAGGGGGAGATCACCTACTTCAAGCACGACACGCTCAACCGCCTGCAGGAGGTCACCGAACCGCTGAAACTCGCATGGCGGCTGATCGAGACGAAGGAGCAGGAGCGCGAACGGCTCAAGAACGAGCGCGAACGCCGCAAGGCCGAGGAGGCGGGCGAGGAGTGGGTCGAGCCGGAGAAGCCCAACCCCTTCGCCTTCAAGCTCCCGCTTTCGGGCGAGGTGAATCCCGAAGAGCACCTGACCGTCGAATTCGACTACCCGCTGGCGCGGCTCGATTCGGCCTCCGTGCTGCTGACCACCACCGACGAGCGCAACCGCGTGGAGGACGTGCCCGTGCGCTTCGTGCGCGACACGGCCCAGCTGCGCCGCTGGTTCATCCGCGCCCCGTGGAAAACGGCCGGACAGTACACGCTGACCATCCCTGCGGGGGCCATCACCGACATCGCGGGCTTCTCGAACGACTCGATCGTGGGCAAGTACACGGTCTACGATCCGGAGAAGTTCGCCACGGTGAAGATCCACGTTACGGGGCGCGACGACGACGCGAAATACATCGTCCAGCTGCTCGACGGCAGCAACAGCCTCAAGCAGGAGAAGCGCGACGTGAAGACGGGCGACGTGCAGTTCAACTACGTCCCTGCGGGGGAGATCAAGTTCCGCATCATCGAGGACCGCAACGGCAACGGCAAGTGGGATACGGGCAGCGTGGTGGAGCGCCGCCAGCCCGAGCGGGCCGAGATCTACGCCAATGACGAGGGCGAGGACACCTTCGCCACCAAGACCAACTGGGAGATCGAATTTTCGATGGACATGAACCGCATCTTCGCACCGGTAACCATGGAATCGCTCTCGCGCATGCTCGACGAGCGGGAGCTGCAGCGCCTGCGCCGCGAGGCGGAGAAGCTGGCCAAAGAGGGCCCGAAGCACGATAGGGACGACCACCCCGACAACAACAATAACAACAGCTTCAACGGAGCGTTCGGCTCCACGGGAGGCATGTTCAACACGATGAGATAGCGATGAGACGAAAGATCATAACCGCGCTGCTGCTCCTGGCGGCCCTCACGGCCTGGCACGGGGCCTCGGCGCAGCATACGCTGGGCTTCACCGTCGGCTACGGCATGGGCAGCGGCCGCCTGCAGCCCGAGCAGGAGATGCGCGCCCTCTGGGGCATGTACAGCGGCGGGGTGTCGTGGCGCTACTACGGCCGCACGCGCTTCGTGGGCGGCTTCGGCATCGACCTCGAATTTCTGCAGCAGGGCTTCTCCTTCGCCACCAACTCGGCGCTCGTGGAGGACAAGTCGCAGTTCCTTTACTACACGCGCCGGATCAACTCCCTGGTGCTGCCCATCGTTTGGCAGCCCCACGTCTACCTCTTCCACAACCACGTGCGCCTCTACCTCGAAGCCGCCGCGACTTTCTCCTACAACATCTCTTCGACGTGGGAAAACGAGGCGCTGCGCGACGCCGGCGCTCCGGTGTGGAAGGGCGACTACCACTTCAAACTCGTGCGCGACAACCGCTGGGGTTACGGCTTGGCGGGCGGCGGCGGTCTGGCTGTGCTGATCCGCCGCTTCGAGCTGAACCTGCGCATCCGCTACTACTTCGGCTATTCGGACATCGTGCGCAACCGCAACCGCTACGCCGACAACGCCGACGACGGACCCGAAAACCCCTTCTACGCCACCCCCCTGCGCTCGCCTCTGGACAATCTCTCCATCTCGGTGGGGCTGAGCTACCGTTTCAACAAGGAGGGCTTCGAGAGCTGGAAGCCGCGGCCCAAGCGCGAAAAGAACAAGGAGGTATTCAAATACGGATTATAAATCTTTCTACCATGGAAAACACCCGTCAGCAGAAAATTGCCAAACAGATACAGAAGGACGTGGCCGAGCTGCTCCAGAAGGAGGCGGCCGACGTGGTCCGCGGTTCGCTCGTCACGGTCACGGCCGTGCGCATCTCGCCCGATCTGGCCTACGCCAAAATCTACGTCAGCGTCTTTCCCTTCGAAAGGAGCGAGGAGGTGATGCAGTCGCTCGAACGCCACGTGCGCTTCCTGCGCGGACTGGTCGGCCAGCGCATCCGCAACCAACTGAAGAGCGTCCCCGAACTCCAGTTCTTCCTCGACGATTCGCTCGAATACATCGAGCATATCGAAAAGGCGATGAAGCAGTGATCTAATTTCCGACGGTTTTGTACTTCATCGCCCGCCGCTACCTCTTCGCGCCCGAATCCCGCTCGGTGGTCAACCTAATCTCCAGGCTGAGCGTCGTGGCCGTGGCCATGCCCGTCGCGGCGATGATTATTCTGCTGTCGGTCTTCAACGGCTTCGAGACGCTCGTGCGGTCGATGTATTCGGCTTTCGACGCCGATCTGACCGTTACCCCCGCCGAGGGGCAGACCTTCCCCGTGGAAGCGGTCGATACGGCGGCCCTCGGCCGCGTGCCCGGTGTCGGAGCGCTCTCGTTCGTGCTGGAGCAGAGCGCGCTGCTGGAACACGGCGGCCGCCAGGCGACCGCCACCGTCCGGGGCGTGGACGATGCGTACGAATCGGTCCTGCCGATCGCCGACGCCGTTTCGGCGGGCAGCGCGCGGGTGCGGGTGGGCGATCTCGAGCGTCTGCTCATCGGACAGACGATGGCCTGGCAGCTGGGTATCCGCTCGCTGGCCGACGCCGACGTGGCTGTCTACGCCGTGCGGCGGGGTTCGTTCTCCGCGCTGCTGCCGATGGACAACTACACGCGCCGCACCATTCCCGTGGGGGGCGTCTGGGCGCTCGATCTGGAGACCGAACGACAGTACGTCCTCGCGTCGCTGCGGCTGGCGCAGGAGCTGTTCCAGTCCCCCGGCCGCGCCTCGGCGGTCGTGCTGTGCCTGACGCCCGAAGCCGATGCCGGGCAGGTAAAGAGAGCCGTTCAGGCGGCCCTCGGCGACGGTTTTCGGGTCCGCACGCGCTACGAACTGCGCGCCTCGTTCTACCGGATCATGACCTACGAGAAGTGGGGCATCTTCCTCATTGCGCTGCTGGTGCTCATCGTGGCTTCGTTCTCGGTGGTGGGGGCGCTGGCGATGCTGATCGTCGACAAGCGCCGCGACCTTTCGACGCTGCGCGCGCTGGGGGCCGACACGGGGGTGCTGCGGGGGATTTTCCGCTGCGAAGGGCTGCTGATCTGCACGCTGGGCGCGGCGCTGGGCGTGGTGCTGGGAGTCGGCGCGAGCCTTGTGCAGCAGCACTTCGGGCTGATCGAGATTCCGGCCGAAACGTTCCTTACGAAGAGCTATCCGGTCGAGTTCCGGCCCGAGGACCTGGCGGCCGTTTTGGCTTCGTTCGCCGCGGTGGCGCTCCTGCTGACGAATCTCACGGTGCGCAGCATGATAAAACAACCCTCCTGACATGAAACGTTTCCTATATACGGCGCTTATCGCGCTCGGGGCGCTGTTGGCGGCAGCCTGCTCGCGCCACAAAATCATTCCCGACGACGAACTGGCGTGGATTTTCCACGACGCCTTTCTGGCCAACGCCTACACGGGAAGCCGCAACATGAAGCTCGACTCGCTGAACCTCTACGAGCCGATCTTTTCGAGCTACGGCTACACCACCGCCGACGTGCAGTACACCATCGGCAACTTCTCCAAGCGCAAGAGCGCCCGCCTGGGCGACGTGGTCGAGCAGGCGATCGTCCTGCTGGAAGAGGAGGGCAAGTACTACAACCGCGAGGTCGCGGCGCTCGATACGATCGACAACGTGGCCCGCCGCACCTTCACACGCCGTGTCTACGCGGACTCCCTGATCCGCGTCAGGTCGCTGCGCGATACGGCGCGCCTGCGCCTGACGCTCGACGTGCAGCCGGGCGAGTACGACCTGCGCCTGCGCTACCTGGTCGACTCGCTCGACCGCAACGAACGCGGGCTGAAAGCCTCCGTCTGGCTCGAAACGCGCGACAGCATGCGCGTGAACTACTATTCGATCACCCTGCGCCGCAACCGCGAGGAGAACTACTCGCGCCGGCTGGTCACCGACACCACCCACCGCCGCCTGCGCATCGACCTGGTGACCTTCACAGACAAACCGCGCCAGCCGTCGGTGACCGTGCGCGACCTGACGGTCGACTATACGCCCCCGACCCGCGCGGCCGTCGACAGCCTCTATGATCGTCAGCTGGACCTTCGTATCTTCGCCGATGAATTTTTCCGTGCCGCCATTCCGGCGGATAGCCTCTAACCGGCTCTGGACCCCCGGCGGCCTGGTCCGCAATCCGCTCGTGACGCTGGATGCCGCGGGCCGCATCCGCAGCGTGGAGGTGTGCCCGGACCCGGACCGCCTGTCCGCCACGGAGTTTTATGCCGGGATGATCGTCCCGGACTTCCCGGCCGACTACCGCGCGGCGTTCGAACGCCTGCGCCGCGAGCCGGATGTGCTTCCGGAGGTGCTCTCTCGTCTGCTTCCGGCCCCGGACGGCGTGGCGGTGGTCATTTCGGGGCTGGATTACGCGACCCTTCGTTTGCTGCCGCAGGCGCAAATCCGCAAATTATAAAAGAAGCCTTCCGCCCGTCGGCGGAAGGCTCGCTGTTTTCCGCGAACGGCGTCCCCTCAGATCAGCAGGTGATCCTCCACCGAACGGCGCAGGTGCACGCTGTCGAGGTGGGTGTAGATCTCCGTGGTCAGGATGCTCTCGTGCCCGAGCATCTCCTGCACCTGACGGATGCTCGCGCCCCCCTCCAGGAGGTGGGTGGCGAACGAGTGGCGGAAGGTGTGGGGACTGATATGCTTGTCGATTCCGGCCCGCAGGGCGGCCTGCCGCAGGATCGTGAAGACCATCACGCGCGTGAGCTGCGTGCCGCGGTTGTTCAGAAAGACGACCTCCACTTTCGGACGCGCCGGACGGCGCTGTTCCAGGTAGCGCTGGATTTTGTCGCGGGCCGCGGCGCTCACCGGAACCAGCCGCTGCTTGTCGCCCTTGCCGATCACGCGCAGGTAGCCCTCCCCGAAAAAGAGGTCCCGCATCCGCAGCGACGTAAGCTCCGACACGCGCAGTCCGCACGAGTAGAGCACTTCGAGCATGGCGCTGTCGCGCAGCCCCTTGGTCGTGGAGGTGTCCACGGCGGCGATGATGCGGTCGATCTCCGCGGTGGTCAGCACGTCGGGCAGCGGCCGCCCGAACTTGGGCGAGGCGACGTACTCCGCGGGCGAGGTCTCGATCCTGTCGTCCAGCAGCAGGAAGTTGAAGAAACTTCGGATGCCGCTCAGACAGCGCGCCTGCGAGGTCTTCTCGCGGCCGCGCTCGAAGAGCCAGGTCAGGTAGCGTTCGATCATCTCCGGCTCCACCCTGCGCGGCGCCACGTCCCATTGCCGGAGGATGAAGTGGGCGAACTGCCTCAGGTCGCGCATGTACGATTCGACGGTATTCGCCGACAGCCGCTTCTCCAATTTAATATAGGTGCGGTATCTGCTGCCGGCCTCTTCCCATTTTTTCGTATTTTCAGCCATTCGTGTTCGGTTATATGCCGCAAATTGGTTAACTTTGTGAGGACGAAGGTACGAAAATTTTACATAATATGAATTACATCGCGCTCGAAATCGCCTGCGGGGAGGAGTTGGCCGAGGTGCTGACCGCCTTTCTGGCGGACTGGCCGTTCGAGAGCTTCCAGACTGCGGACGGTGTGCTGAAAGCCTATATTCCCGCCGCGCAGCTCGATGCGTGCCGGACGGAGGTCGACAGCCTGCTGGCGGAGTACGGCGTCGCGGGGCGCTATGCGCTCATCGAGACCCGCAACTGGAACGCTCCGTGGGAGAGCGGATTCCCGCCCGTGGAGATCGACGGCCGCGTGCGCATCCGCGCTCCGTTCCACGACCCGGCGCCGGACGGCGTACTGGACATCGTGCTGACGCCCGACATGTCCTTCGGCACGGGGCATCACCCCACGACGTGGCTCATGACGCGTGCGCTGCTCGAGCTGCCGCTGGAGGGCCGCTGCGGGCTGGATGCGGGCAGCGGCACGGGCGTGCTGGCGATCGTGGCCGCGAAGCGCGGTGCGGCGCGGGTCGATGCGGTGGACATCGACGACCGTTCGTGCGAAAGCTGCCGCCGGAACGCCGCGGCCAATGGGGTGGAGGAGCGCATCGAAACCCTGCTGGGCGACGTCGACCGTGTGGCGGGCCGCCGCTACGACTTTATCGTGGCCAACATCCACCGCAACGTACTGACGGCCCGCATGCCCGCCTATGCGGCGATGCTGCTTCCGGGCGGCGACCTACTGCTGAGCGGCTTTTACAGCGACGACGTGCCGGCGATGGTCGCCGCGGCCGAACAAGCGGGCCTGCAACTCGCCGATACCGCCGAAAAGGAGGGGTGGGCCCGGGTTCACGTAACGAAGGGAGCCGACGGTCTTTGAAAACCTACAAGGGGCGCGGAGTGGTCCTCCACACGCTCAAATACGGCGATTCGTCGCTGGTGGTCTACCTGCTGACGGACGTGGGCGGCCGCCGCAGCTACATGGTGCAGGGGGTGCGCAGCCGCCACGGCCGCGGGTCGAAGCTGGCGCTGTTCCAGCCGATGTTCCCCGTCGAGTTCGAGGGGCTGGAGTCGTCGCGCCAGCAGATGCACCGCTTCCGGGAGGTGCGCGCGGGGTTCGCCTTGCAGGGCCTTCCGTTCGACGTCCGCAAGTCGACGATGGCGCTCTTCATGGCAGAGGTTTTGTACCGCCTGGTGCGGGAGAGCGAAGCCAACGAGCCGCTGTTCGACTTTGTGTGGGGGTGCGTCGAAGCGCTCGATGCGATGGCGGAGGGGGTGGCCAATTTCCACCTCTGGTTCCTGGCCAACCTGAGCCGCTTTCTGGGGTTCAGCCCGGGCAACGAATACACCCCCGGGGCATGGTTCGACCTGCGCGAGGGCCTTTACACCCCGCTGCGGCCCGTGCATCCCGACGCAATGGACCAGGCGTGCGCCCGCATGCTCGACGACCTGCTCGACTGCGACGTGCGGGCGCTGGGCGGACTGGGGCTGAACCGCGGGCAGCGCGTCGAGTTTCTCAACGCCCTGCTGGTCTATTTCGGCTACCACCTCGACGCCGTGTCGGCCGTGCAGTCGGTGCGTATCCTGCGCGAGGTGTTCTGAAAAAAGTGTGAATGACATAAACGGGAAGAAGTATGAAAAAGATGTTGATTGCCGCCGTCGCGCTGCTCGCAGCGCTTGCGGCTACCGCTCAGGAGCCGGGTCCGTTCGGCTACATCCGGCGCGACACCACGCGCAACAAGGGTTTCCAGCTGCCCGACTCGCTGGCCCACCTCTCGCCGTGGCGCGAAGATTTCCGGACCATGTCTCCGGTGAAGACCAAACCCAAGGTGTCGATGACCTCCGTGGTGGTGATTCAGAACGAGAATCTGCCTGCCCGCGTGACGGTGATCGACAACAACACGCTGCGTCTGGGCCGCCACTTCACCATCGGCAACGGACAGGCGTGGAACAACGGATCGTTCCCCGACGCCTACCTCGACGCCCGCACGCTCTCGTTCCCCATGCCCCGGTAGGCGCTTCCAAGCGCTCCGGCCGGGCGGTCGCCGTCCGCTATGCGCGCTGCGGCAGCAGTCGCAGCCGCGCCTGTTTTGCTAACCCCGACCCGTCGATGAAACCGATTTTCAGTCTGTTGCTGCTGCTCGCCCTACTGAACTGCCGGGCGCAGACGCCGTCCCCGGCCCCGCTCCCGTCCCGACCGGCGATGCCGTCGGCCGCGCCGACACCCGTTTCCGGGGCGGCTGCTTCCCACGAAAAGAGTCTCTCCGAACTGACCGCCGAGGTGGCGGACCTGCAGGAGAAAGCCACCCTTTGGGAGCGCATCCTCGCCCGCCTGCCCCGCATTTCGGGCTATGTGCAAACGGGTTACGAGTGGAGCGAGCGTGCCTCGACCTTCTTCGTCAAACGCGCCCGCCTCTGCCTCGCGGGCGACATCACCCCCAAGATCGACTACCGCATGCAGGTCGAGTTCGTCTCCCCGCGGCTGGTCGACCTCTTCGTGCGCTACCGCCCGTTCGATGCGCTCAACATCCAGGTCGGGGAGTTCAAAATCCCCTTCTCGATCGAAAACACCGACTATCCCCCGCTGCGGCTCGAATTGATCGACTATCCGCTCGCCCTGCGCAGGCTGATGGGTTACAGCGACCTCTGCGGCCTTTCGGCCACGGGCCGCGACCTGGGCGCGCAGCTCTATGGCGGCTTCTGGAAGCGGGACGGATTCTGCGTCCTGAATTACAACGTGGGCGTTTTCAACGGCGAGGGGCTTAACATCCGGGACCGCAACCGCAGCAAGGACTTCGCGGCGCGCCTCACGCTCTGCCCGGCCCGCGGCCTGCTCCTGTCGGGCTCCTACTACTGGGGCGAATACGGCGACGACTACCTCCGGCGGATTCGCTACGGTGCGGGAGCGTGCTACGACCGGGGTTCGGCGGTGCTGCGCGGCGAGTGGATCGGCGGCCGCACCGGCGAGCTGGAGAGCGACGGCTGGTATGCGCTGGCCGGCTGGCGTGCGACGCGCTCGCTGATGCCCGTGGTGCGTTACGATACGTTCCGCGAGAGTGTCCTTTCGGACGATGCACGCCAGACCAACTACACGGCCGGACTGCTTTGGCAGCCGGTCAAATACCTGCGCTGCCAGTTGGATTATACCTATGAAGATTATGCTTTCCGCGCCGCCGAAAACCGCAGCGTGGTCGCCCTGCTGCTGACCGGGATATTCTGAAAGCCACCCGCCTGATACAAAAGGCTGACCTTGAAAGGTCAGCCTTTTTTCGGAGAGGGTTTTCGCGTCGAGCCTGCCCGCGGAGAATCTGCCCGCCGTGGCCGCTCCCGCCGGACCGCTCCGCCCGGCCGCTGCGCCCCTCTTTGCGGCGGCGTCTGCTGCCGCGCCGCGCCGTTCGGGGCGAAAAAGTAGCTCTTCTGCCGCCGTTTCTCCTCCTGCGAGCGCGCCACGTAGACCCGCTCGTGCGTGTAGGGGTTCTCGCCCGTGTGGAACAGCACCGAAGAGAGGGTCATCGGCGTGGGGGTGAGGTCCTGTACCTGCTCGAGGGTGAAGTGGAGCTTTCCCAGTACCTTCTCCGACAGCGCCCGCATGTCGCGTTCGGTGCAGCCGGGGTGCGACGAGATGAAGTAGGGAATTAGCTGGTAGGGCAGCCCCTCGCGGCGGCAGATGGCGTGGAAATCGGCGTTGAGTTGCTCGAACAGGGCGAACGGCGGTTTGCGCATCAGCCGCAGCACCCCCTCTTCGGTGTGCTCGGGTGCGACCTTGAGCCGCCCCGAGGTGTGGTGCTTGAGGACGGTTTCCAGGTAGGGCGTGCCGTCGAACAGGTCGTAGCGGATGCCGCTGCCGATAAAGGCCTTTTTGACCCCCTTCACGGCCCGCACCTTTTCGTAGAGGGCCAGCAGTGGACGGTGGTCGTTGTCCAGATTGGGACACTTCGCCGGGTGGAGGCACGAGGGGCGGCGGCAGCGGCGGCACAGCTCGCGGTCGCGTCCGCCCATGCGGTACATGTTGGCCGACGGGGCGCCGATGTCGGAGAGATACCCCTTGAAATCGGGCATCGCCGCCACCTTGCGCACCTCCTCGATCACCGACCGCTCGCTGCGCGAGGTGATGAACTTGCCCTGATGGGCCGATATGGTGCAGAACGCGCAGCCGCCGAAGCAGCCGCGGTGGATATTGACCGAGTGTTTGATCATCTCCCACGCCGGGATAGCCCCTTTCTCCTGGTAGCGGGGGTGCGGAGCGCGCTCGTACGGCAGGTCGAACGAACGGTCCAGCTCCTCGGTCGTAAGCGTCGCGTGGGGCGGCGTGACCACGACGTACCGTCCGCCCGCGGCCTCGACCAGCGTCGCTTCGGGTTCGAGCAGGTTGCTCTGGGTCTCGATGACGGTGAAGTTCTCCCCGAAGGCGCGCGGGTCGCCGACGCAGGTCTCGTAGCTCGCCAGACGGATCGTCCGCGTCGGATCGAGCCGTTCGACGTAACCCTCGTCGGCGAGGAATGCCACCTGCCGCAGTTTGCGCAGCAGCTTGGCGTTGTAGCCGTTTCGCAGGGCGCGCGCCACCTCCGGAATGACCCGCTCGCCCATGCCGTAGGTCAGCAGATCCGCACCCGACGTGAGGAGCACCGAGGGGCGCAGCGCATCGGACCAATAGTCGTAGTGGGTCAGCCGCCGGAGCGAGGCTTCGATGCCGCCGATCACCACTGGAACGTGCGGGAACAGTCGTTTGAGAATCTGCGTGTAGATCTCCACGGCCCGGTCGGGCCGGAACCCGGCCTTGCCGCCGGGCGTGTAGGCGTCGTCGTGCCGCAGCCGGAGGTTGGCCGTATAGTGGTTGACCAGCGAATCCATCGCTCCGGCCGTCACGCCGAAGAACAACCGCGGTGCACCTAACTTGGTGAAGTCGCGCAGGTCGTCCCGCCAGTTGGGCTGCGGCACGATCGCCACGCGATACCCCTCCGCTTCGAGCAGCCGCCCGATTACCGCAGCCCCGAAAGCCGGGTGGTCGATGTAGGCGTCGCCCGTGAAGAGGATCACGTCCAGCGCGTCCCATCCGCGTTCGCGGACCTCCTTTATGGTGGTGGGTAAAAACATGTTCAGATGGTTGCGTTCCGTGTGTTTTGCTTTTGCAGCCGTTCGATGGGGCGGTTCGTTGCGTGTGCGGCCTGCGGAGGAAAGCGGCCTCAGCGCCGGGAGGCTGCGGCCCGTGCGGCTCCGTGAGCTGCAAAATCGAGTGTTCGCCGGGGTCCGGAACACCCCTCCTTGCCTACTCCGTCTCCCCGTCCGAAGACGCCGAAACGTAGCTTTCCCACTTGGCGATCAGCGCCCGGAAGTCGGCGGGCAGTTCGCTTTCGAAGACCATCTGTCGGCCCGTTGCGGGGTGCTCGAAGCCCAGCAGGCGCGCGTGGAGCGCATGGCGCGGCATCAAGGCGAAGCAGTTCTCGATGAACTGCCGGTACTTGGCGAAGGTCGTCCCCTTGAGGATGCGGTCGCCGCCGTAGCGCTCGTCGTTGAAGAGCGGATGACCGATCCACGCCATGTGGACGCGGATCTGGTGCGTGCGCCCCGTTTCGAGGCGGCACTCCACGAGGGTCACGTACCCGAACCGTCGGAGCACGCGCCAGTGCGTCACGGCGTGCTTGCCGTCCGACCCGTCGGCGAAGACGTACATCTTCTGCCGGTCTTTGGGGCTGCGGCCGATATTCCCGGTGATGGTCCCCTCGTCCTCTTCGAAGCTGCCCCACACGAGCGCCACGTAGCGCCGCTGGATCGAGTGGTCGAAGAACTGCTTGCCCAGCCGCGCCAGCGCCTGCTCGTTCTTGGCTATCACCAGCAGCCCCGAAGTGTTCTTGTCGATGCGGTGCACCAGCCCAGCGCGGGTGTCGCCCTCGCTGAAGAGCGGCAGCGTGCGCAGATGCCACGACATGGCGTTGACCAGCGTCCCGCTGTGGTTGCCCACCCCCGGGTGGACGACCATCCCCGCGGCCTTGTCGACGATCACGATATCGTCGTCCTCGTAGGGAATCGTCAGGGGAATATCCTCGGGAACGATCTCGTATTCGCGCTTGGGCCACGGCATCACCAGCTGGATGCGGTCCAGCGGTTTGACTTTGTACGACGACTTGGCCGGCTTGCCGTTGACCAGGATGTTGCCGCTGTCGGCCGCCGCTTGGATGCGGTTGCGCGAGCAGCTCTCCATGTGGCTGGTGAGGTACTTGTCCAGCCGCAGCGGCGACTGGCCCCGATCGGCCGTGACGGCGAAATGCTCGTACAGGCCCGACGCCTCGTCGTCCTCGCCCTGCGCAGCCTCCTCCAGCTCGGGATCGGCGTCCGCCTGCCGGATCTTCTCCGGGGCGGAATCAATCTCCTGCTTTTTCCGCGCGGGATCGTCGGTATGGCGTGCGTCGGTCATCAGTCGAAAAATTCGTTGCCGCGGTCGGTCCGCTCCTCTCCGCCGGTCGCCGCGTCGTCGTCCGGGGCGGTCGCCTCGCGGAAAGCCGCGGCATCCAGCGAGTCGGTGCGCTCCTGCTCGATCCGGAGCCGTTCGGCAGCGGCGTCGCGGGCCAGTTTCTCCGCCGCGGCAACCTGCTCGTCGAGCTTCTTGCGGTCGAGCGTCAGCCGCAGGTCAACCCGCGACCCGAGCGTCGCGCTCCGTTCGGCCGACGGGCTTTGCACATAGACCCGCGCCTCCTTCTGGTTCAGCAGGTTGATCCCCTCGTCGAAATCCACGCGGCCCACGTTGAGACCCAGCTCCCATAGGCGGCCTTTGGCCTCGGCGAGCGGCGATCCGACCAGCAGCGGAACCACCGTGGTTCCGTAGCCGTTCTCGACCCCGACGTGGAGCGTCACGCCCGAACCCATCTCGGTCTCCATGCGCGTGGAGGCGGTCACGGGCTTGCCCTTGCAGTACTCCTCCAGCACGTAGTTGGTGGCGATGTCGGCGCGGTAGACCAGTTCGTCGATCTCCAGTCCGGCGATTTCGAGCATGTTCTTGGCCTGCCGCAGCGAACGTCCCGCCACATAGGGCACGGGGACCATCTTCTCGCGGAACGAGTTGATCGTGATGTAGACCGTGCGGCCCGGTTTGACCTCCACGCCCCCTTCGGGCAGCTGGTCGAGGACGATGCCGCCCTCGTAGGCCGGCACGTAGAGCGAATCGTTGATGTGGAGTTTCAGCCCGTGCTCCGCGGCCAGCCGCTCGGCCCCGTCGAGCCGGATGCCCGTCAGGTCGGGCACGGTGCGGCGGGAGCCGTGACGCGTGCCGACGCGCATCACCAGGTGGGCCGCGACGGCCAGAAAGAGTATGATGGCGGCGATCAGCAGCAGGTTGTAGAGCAGTGGGTGCTTCCGGAGCCGGTCGAGGTAGTTTGCGGGTCTCTTCATGCTTGAAACGTTATTTGGGGGCCTTTCGGTAGAGGTATACCGCGATGACCAGATAGATCAGGTTGGGCAGCCACACGGCCAGGCCGGGCGGCATGGTCCCGCTCTTGGCGAACTCTTCGAAGAAGCGGTTGAAGAGGATGTACGAGAAGCAGAGGCCCGTGCCGATGCCGATATGCAGTCCCGTGCCGCCGCGCACCTTGCGCGAGGAGAGCGACACGCCGATGAGCGTCAGGATGAACGTCGAGAGCGGATAGGCGTAGCGGGCGTGCTTCTCGACCTCGATGATGTTGATCGAGTCGGAGCCTTTGGCCCGCTGCTGGTCGAGGAAGTCGTTCAGCTCCGAAATGTTCATCGTCTGGATCAGCTCGTTGATGCGGCCCAGCTCGGTGACTTCGAGGTTGATGAGCGTGTCGAGGTTGCGGTACTGCGCGAAGGTCTCCACCCCCAGCGAGTCGAACTCCCGCCGCGTGTAGCGCGGGGCGGTCCAGCGTTTGCTCTCGGGGTCGAACTTCACGTCGGCGGCCTCCAGCGAGCGGGTCATCGTGCCGCTGTTGTAGTGCTCCAGCGCGAAGAACGAAGCCTGCTTCGTGTTCTCGCTGTACCCGCGGATGTAGGCGAACGTGCCCGGCTCGATCTGCCGGTAGATATGGCGGTCGTACACGGCGTCCATGCGCCGCTTGATGTACTGCTGTTCGAACTTGACGATGTGTCGCTGCGAGTAGGGGATCAGCCAGAGGTTCAACGTCAGCGAGAGCGAGGCGATGATCAGCGCGCCGAGGAAGTAGGGCCACATCAGCCGCCGGAACGACATGCCGCCCGAGAGCATCGCCACGATCTCGGTCTGATAGGCCATCTTCGAGGTGAAGAAGATGCAGGCGATGAAGGTGAACAGTCCGCTGAACTGGTTGACGAAGAAGGGGATGAAGTTGAGGTAGTAATCCAGCGCGATGGCCTTGAACGGGGCCTTCAGCTCCGTGAAGTCGTCGATCTTCTCCACGTAGTCGAAGACCACCACTACGATGATGATCATGGCGATGGCGAAGAAGTAGGTCGACAGGAACTTCGTCAGTATGTAGCGGTCCAGAATCTTGAACCCCGGAAATTGCAGCTTCATCTTCGCGTCACGTTTTTTCGGTCATTAGAGGCGGCGTGCGAGTTTTTCGACCATCCGCTCCTTCCACGCCCTGAAATCGCCGGCGACAATGTGTTCGCGGGCCATGCCCACCAGCCGCAGGTAGAAGGCGATGTTGTGCAGCGAGGCGATCTCGGCGGCCAACATTTCCCCGCAGACGCAGAGGTGGTGCAGGTAGGCTTTCGAGTAGAGCCTGTCGACGAACGCCTCCCCCGCGGGGTCGATCGGCGAAAAGTCGTCCTCCCACTTCTTGTTGCGGATGTTGATGATCCCCTCCTCGGTGAAGAGCTGCCCGTTGCGGCCGTTGCGCGTGGGCATCACGCAGTCGAACATGTCCACGCCCCGCTCGATCCCCTCGAGAATGTTCACCGGGGTTCCCACACCCATCAGGTAGCGGGGCCTATCCTTGGGCAGTACGGCGTTGACCACCTCGATCATCTCGTACATCACTTCGGTCGGTTCGCCTACGGCCAGTCCGCCGATGGCGTACCCGTCGGCGTTATAGCGCAGCGCATTCTCCGCCGCCCTTACCCGCAGATCGGGGTAGGTGCACCCCTGCACGATCGGGAAGAGCGCCTGGTAGTGGCCGTATTCGGGTGCGGTCTTGTGGTAGCGGTCGAAGCAGCGCTCCAGCCATCGCTCCGTGAGCTCCAGCGACTTGGCGGCGTATTCGCGCGGGGCGTCGCCCGGGGGGCACTCGTCGAAGGCCATCATGATGTCGGCCCCGATCGTGCGCTCGGTGTCGATCACGCTTTCGGGGGTGAACAGGTGCTTCGAGCCGTCGATGTGCGAACGGAAGTGACACCCCTCCTCGCGCAGCTTGCGGCACGCGGCGAGCGAAAAGACCTGAAACCCGCCGCTGTCGGTGAGCATCGGCCCCTCCCATGTGGAGAAGCGGTGCACGCCGCCCGCCTCCCGGATAATGTGCATGCCGGGCCGCAGGTAGAGGTGGTAGGTGTTGGCCAGGATGATCTGCGCCCGGGCCTCGTCCCTTACATCGCGGTGGAAAAGCCCCTTGACGGTCGCCGCCGTTCCCACGGGCATGAAGATCGGCGTGCGGACCACGCCATGATCCGTGCGGAGTTCTCCGGCGCGGGCATGCGACGCAAGGTCCTTATGTTGTACGGTAAAATCCATGCTCATAACGTCCGACAAAAATAGGCAAAATTATTCTGAATTCTGAATTTTGAATTCTGAATTGTTTTGTACCTTTGCCCATATTTACGGAATATGCAATTTTTCGACTCGTTTCTCCGGTGTTACGGCTGGGAGGGCGCGGCCCTTGCGGCGGCGATCCTGCTGACGCTGGGCGTGCAGCTTTACTACTACGTCCTCGTCTACGGCCGTATTCCCTCCTACCGCAATAACCGCCGTCCGGCCCTCCGCGAAGCGGAACCTCCGGTGTCGGTCATCGTGCCGCTCTTCTCGGAGGATTCGTCGTTCGTCGAAGAGCGCCTGCCGCTGATCCTGGCCCAGAACTACCCCTCTTTCGAGGTGGTGATCGTCTACGTGGGGCAGGACAACGACTTCTACGCCGACCTGGAGCACCTGCGGCAGAGTTTCCCGCAGATCGCCACCACCAAGATCCACCTCGATCCGCGCTTTCCCATCTCGCGCAAGATGGCGCTCAACGTGGGTATCAAATCGGCCCACAACGAGTGCCTGATCTTCACCTCGACCGACGCCTGTCCGCAGACCGACCGCTGGCTGTCGCTGATGGCCAAGGGCTTCGTGCGCGGCGACGTGGTTATCGGTTACTGCGGCGTGGAGTACAGAAAGGGCCTTGCAGGCTACCTGATGCGCACCTGGCGGATGATGCACGCGGCCGACTGGCTCGCGCGTGCCGTGCGGCGCCGGCCCTACCGCGGCACGCTGCACAACATGGGCTTTACCAAGAGCCTCTACTTCGGCGTGAACGGCTTCAACTGCCTGAACATGAATATCGGCGAGGACGACCTTTTCCTACAGCGGATCATGACGCGCGACAATGTGAGCGTCGTCCTCTCGCCGCGGGCTACGCTGCGCGAAAAGACGTGGGGCGGCGCAGGCTGGTGGATGAACCGGCTGCGTTACTACGGCTCCGCCGCACAGTTCTATCCCCGTGCGGTGAAAAACTTTCTGGAATGGGAGCTCTATTCGCGCGCGCTCTTCTTCGCAACGGTCGTCTGCGCGCTCTGCGTCATGCCTTTCGAGTACAAGATCGCGGCTGCGGCGCTGCTCGCGGCGCGCTACGTGACGGTCGCCGTCGAGGTGCGGCGGCTGGCCCGCCGGCTGGGCGAGCGGGCCGTCGCCGGGCGTTACTTCCTCTACGACCTGATCGGTCCCCTCTGGGCGCTTTGGCTCGGCGTGCTCCTGCTGCGTAAGGACGAACGGGTATGGAGATAGCCGACTACATCGTCTCCGACGACCGCCGGCTGGCGGAGCTGGTGCTGGAGGGCGACGCCACGGCCTTCGAATACCTCTTCAACCGCTACCGCGACGCCATCCGCCGCCTGTTCGTCCAGCGGCTGGGCGGCGTGAGCGATGCCGACGACCTGCTGCAGGAGACCTTCATCAAGGTCTATATCAACCTCCACCGTTACAGCCCCGAATATACCTTCGGACAGTGGGTTTACACGATCGCCCGCAACACGTTCATCGACTACGTGCGCCGCCGTCAGGACGACCTTCCGATCGACGAACGGTTCTGCGCGCCGGCCTCCACCAGCCCCAACCCCGAAGAGAACGTCATCAACCTCCAGCAGCGCTCCCAGATCGAGAGCTGCCTCGAACGGCTCGCCCCCCGCTACCGGCGGCTGATCGTCATGCGTTTCTTCGAGGAGTACTCCTACGAGGAGATCGCCGCCAAGCTCGCCCTGCCGCTCGGAACGGTCAAGACGCAGATTCACCGCGCGCGGGAGCAGATGTGCCGGCTGATCGCTTCGGGCGACCGGTCGGCGGAACCCAAAAAACAGGCCTGAGACGTGGAACTCCTGCTCAAATACTTTCCCGATCTGACCGCGGAGCAGCGCGCCCGTTTTGCCGCGCTCTACGACCTTTACGCTGCTTGGAACGCCCGTATCAACGTGGTCTCGCGCAAGGACTTCGACCAGCTCTACCTGCGCCACGTGCTCCACTCGCTGGCCATCGCCAAAGTGTGCACGTTCGCCCCCGGAGCGCGCGTGCTCGACGTGGGGTGCGGCGGGGGTTTTCCCTCCGTGCCGCTGGCCATCCTCTTCCCCGAAGCGCACTTCACCGCCGCGGACTCCATCCGCAAGAAGATCACGGTGGTCGAAGGGGTCGCCGCGTCGCTGGGGCTGGAGAACCTGACCCCCCGCTGCGTGCGGGTCGAGACGCTCCCCGAGCGGTTCGACTACGTGGTTTCGCGCGCCGTGACGGCCATGCCCGAGTTCGTCGGGTGGGTGTGGAGCAGGATCGAACGCGGACAGAAGGGGTCGCTTCCCAACGGCATCCTCTACCTCAAGGGCGGCGATCTGGCCGAAGAGCTGGCCCTGACGGGCAAGCGGTGGACCGTCTGCGAGATCGCCCGCTTCTTCGACGAGCCGTTCTTCGAGACGAAAAAGGTGGTCTATACCCCGAAAAAATAGCCGTGATGGCAGTCGAAACCCCTGTGTCCGGCCTGCTGCTGTGGCTGCTGCCCCTTCTTTTTCTGCTGCACGATGCGGAGGAAGCGCTCTTCCTGCCGCCGTGGCTGCGCCGCAACCGGGAGCACCTCGCGCGGCGCTTTCCCGCCCTGTCGCGGCGACTGCTTCCGCACCTGGCTGCGATCGGTCCCGCACGCTTCGCGGCGATGGCCGCCGAGGAGCTGGCGCTGCTGCTCGCCGTCACGCTCTATGCCCGGTTTACTCACGACCTCTATCCCTGGCTGGCCCTCTTCCTCGCTTTCGGTGCGCATCTGCTGCTGCACGGGGTGCAGGCAATCGTCGCGGGCCGTTTCCCGCCGCTCGTCGCCACCTCGCTGTTCGGGTTGGCTTACTGCGGCTGGGGCCTGCATGAAATGATAAACTCCCGGCTCTTTACGCTCCGGGAGTTCGTCCTGTGCGGCGCGGCGGGTTGTCTTTTCGCCGCGGTCAATCTCTATGCCGTCCATCGCCTGACGGCCTTTGCGGCCGGGTTGGCCGCCCGACGACGGACCCGCTGATCGGGACCGCTTATTTTTTCGGCCGTTGCCGGGCGCTGATTCTTTCGAGGTTGTCCATCAGCGTCTCGGCGTCGGAAGCCCCCTCGATGCGGCCCAGCAGTTCGCCCTCGGTGTCGAATACGAGGTAGAGCGGAATCGCTCCGTTGCCGTACTCCTTCATCAGCTCCTTGCCCAGCGGTTTGTCCACGTCGTACTTGGCCGCCACGAAGCGTTTGTCCATGAACTCCCCGACATCCTTGCGCGAGAATACCTCGCGCTCCATCATCCGGCAGGGCGGACACCACGTGGCGTAGAGGTCGATGAAGACCAGCTTATTCCCTTTGACGGCCATCTCGCGCACGGCGTCCGTCGACTTGGTTTCGAAGCGCACCTGCGCCCGGGCGACACCGCCCGCCAGGGCGAGCAGCAACGCGAACAGAATCGTTTTCGTTTTCATCCTTGCATGGTTTTTCCGGTTTCCGAGCAAAATCCGAACCGCAGCGGCGGAAATGCCCCACGAAGAACGGAATCCGCCGCTCCTTTATTGTCGGGCCTTCTCCTGGGTGCTCAGCAGTCCGCAGGCGGCCTGAATGTCCTCCCCGCGCGAAGCGCGGATGGTGGTCTGAATGCCGCGGGCGGTGAGCGCGTCGCGGAAGCGGATCATCTCTTCGTCGGGCGGCGAGAAGTAGGGCGATTCGGGAATCCGGTGGAAACGGATCAGGTTGATGCGGCACGGAATCCCGTTCAGCAGCCGGCACAGCTCGCGGACGTGGCGCGGCGTGTCGTTCAGCCCGCTCAGGACGATGTATTCGAACGAAACGCGCCGCTGGTGCGTGAAGTCGTACTCGCGCAGCACCCGCACCACCTCGGCTACGGGCCACGCCCGCTCGACGGGCATGATGGCCGCCCGCTCCTCCGGGAAGGGGTTGTGCAGGCTGACGGCCAGATGGACCTTCGTGGCGTCGAGCAGGCGCCGGAGCTGGGGCACGACGCCCGCCGTGGAGACCGTGATGCGCTTGGGCGACCAGCCGAAGCCCCACTCCGCGGTGAGTATTTCGAGCGAGCGGAGCACCTCGTCGGTGTTGTCCAGCGGTTCGCCCATCCCCATGAATACCAGGTTAGTAAGCCGGTCTCGCTCGGGCAGCGAGACGATCTGGTTGAGGATCTCCTCCGCCGGGAGCGACTGCTGAAGCCCCTGCCGTCCCGTGGCGCAGAAGCGGCAGCCCATGCGGCAGCCCGCCTGCGACGAGACGCACAGCGTGGCCCGTTCCGCTTCGGGGATGTAGGCCGATTCGATCGGATGGCCCGCGCGGGTGCGGAAGAGGTATTTTCGGGTTCCGTCCGCCGATTCCGACACCCTGACGGGTGCGGAGAGCGCCGCGGTGAAGCGCTGGGCGAGCCGCGTCCGGACCGCTGCCGGCAGGTCGGTCATCTGCGCCGGGTCCTCCGTATGGCGCTTGTAGAGCCAGCGGGCGATCTGCCCGGCGGCGAAGCGGGGCAGCCCCTCCTCCAGGCAGAGGGCCGCCAGCTGCTGCGGATTTTTTCCGTAAAGCGTCTCTTGGTTTGCCGTTTTCATGCTTCGGGCCGATCTTTTGCAAGACAAAAGTAGGCAAAAAATGAAGATTTTTGTGCGCGATGACGCGATTTTGAATTTTTATCTCTATATTTGTGGTGCATAGCGCGTCCCATACGCGCCGTTTGCCCGAACAATTATAATTCGAAAAATAGATGGAAATCAAGAAATCACCCAAAGCGGACCTTAAGAACAAGCGGGGTCTTCTGCTCGAAATCGGTCTGATCGTGGCGCTCGGTCTGGTGATCCTGGCGTTCTCCTACACGCCGAAAGAGCACCGGATTGAGAAAATCGACATGAACTACGGTCCCGTCGAGGAGGAGATCACCGAGATCACCCGTCAGGACCAGAAGCCGCCCGAGCCTCCCAAGAAGGTCGAGGTGAAGGTAATTGCCGACCTGTTGCAGGTGGTTACCAACGACACGAAGATCACCACCGACGTCGACTTCTCCGAGTTCGACGAGAACACGGAGATCGTTCAGCAGGTGGCCGTGGTCGAGGAGACTATCGAGGACGACCAGCCCTTCCTGATCGCCGAGACGATGCCCTCGTTCCAGGGCGGCGACCTCAACACGTTCCGCAACTGGGTGCAGCAGAATGTCAAGTTCCCCCAGATCGCCCTCGAGAACGGCATCCAGGGCCGCGTGGTCCTCACGTTCGTGATCGAGAAGGACGGCCGTCTGACCAATATCACCGTCCTGCAGACGCCCGACCGTTCGCTGTCGGAGGAGGCCATCCGCGTGCTGAACAAGTCGCCGAAGTGGTCGCCGGGCAAGCAGCGCAACCAGGTGGTTCGCGTCAAGTACACGCTGCCGGTCGACTTCCGCGTACAGAACTGATACGTCCGGCGGAATGATGGAAGGGTATCCTGCTTTCGGGCGGATACCCTTATTTGTAGCATCGTGTTTGCAGCGATGCCGCCGAAGGCACGCCCGGCGTGCCGTACCTAAAACACATACGATTTGGAAGAGAATAAGCGCAACATCCCCTCCGATGCGGCCGACACGCGCGAGCGCGCCGTGCTCGTGGCCGTGATCCGTGACCAGGACGAGCCGCGGCGGACGGAGGAGTACCTGGACGAACTGGAGTTCCTGGCCGAAACGGCGGGGATCGTGGCCGTGCGCCGTTTCACGCAGCGGCTGCCGCAACCCTCCTCGCGCATTTACGTCGGTCCCGGCAAGCTGGAGGAGATCGCCGCGTGGTGCGGCGAGCAGCAGATCGACGTGGTGATCTTCGACGATGAGCTTAGCCCGTCGCAGACCCGCAACATCGAGCAGGCCATGCCGTGCCGCATTCTGGACCGCACGCGCCTGATTCTCGACATCTTCCTCTCGCGCGCCCGCACGGCCTATGCCAAGACGCAGGTGCAGCTGGCCAACTACGAATACATGCTCCCGCGCCTCTCAGGCATGTGGACCCACCTCGAGCGGCAGCGCGGCGGCACGGGAACGCGCGGCGGCGCGGGCGAGCGGGAGATCGAGACCGACCGCCGCATCATCCGCAACCGCATCGCCAAACTCAAGGAGGACCTGCAGCGGATCGACCGTCAGATGGCCGTGCAGCGCTCCAACCGCGGCCAGCTGGTCCGCGTGGCGCTGGTGGGCTATACCAACGTGGGCAAGTCGACGCTGATGAACCTCATCGCCAAAAGCGAGGTCTTCGCCGAGAACAAGCTCTTCGCCACGCTCGACACCACGGTGCGCAAGGTGGTCTTCGACAACCTCCCTTTCCTGTTGTCCGACACGGTCGGGTTTATCCGCAAACTCCCCACGGAGCTGATCGAGTCGTTCAAGTCGACGCTCGACGAGGTGCGCGAGGCCGACCTGCTGATCCATGTGGTCGACGTGTCGCACCCCCAGTTCGAGGAGCAGATCGACGTGGTGAAGCAGACCTTGCAGGAGATCGGCGCGGGCGAAAAACCCGTCTATCTGGTCTTCAACAAGGTCGACGCCTATACCTACGTGGCCAAGGACGCGGACGACCTGACGCCCCCGACGCGCGAAAACCGTTCGCTCGACGAACTGAAACGGAGCTGGATCGCCCGGGAGAACACCCCCTGCATCTTCCTTTCGGCCCGCACGCGGCTCAACATCGACAAGTTCCGCTCCGACCTCTACGGCATGGTGCGCGAGATACACGCCGGCCGCTATCCGTTCAACAACTTCCTCTATTGACCAACCAAACTTCACAACCCATGACGTTGCATATCCTCAGCCAGCAGAACACCGTGCTCAACAAGTTCGTCGCCCAGATCCGCGACAAGCGGATCCAACGGGATTCGATGCGTTTCCGCCGCAACATGGAGCGTATCGGCGAGATCACGGCCTACGAGATTTCGAAAACCCTCGCCTATACGCCCCGCACGGTCGAAACGCCGCTGGGCGAGGCGACCGTCTGCGGGATCGACGACCGGATTGTCGTGGCGACGATCCTGCGTGCCGGGCTTCCCTACCATCAGGGATTTCTCAACTACTTCGACGATGCAGAAAACGCCTTCGTCTCGGCCTACCGCAAGAGCACGAAGGACGGCAAGTTCACCGTCAAGGTCGAGTACATCTCCTGCGGCAGCCTCGAGGGCAAGACCCTGCTGCTGGTCGATCCGATGCTGGCCACCGGATCGTCGCTCGTGCTGGCCTACAACGCCCTCTGCGAACGGGGCGGCACGCCCGCGCATACCCACGTTGCCGCGGTTATCGCCTCGGAGCAGGGCATCGACTACGTGGAGAAGAACATGCCGCGCCAGACGACGACCATCTGGGCCGCGGCGGTCGATGAGGAGCTTACCTCGCGCTCCTACATCGTCCCGGGTATCGGCGATGCGGGCGATCTGGCCTACGGAGAGAAGATTTAGCAACCCGCCGCCGCGAACGGCGGTTTTCCGGGGCACTAAAAGCGGCGTTACTCCCGTTAATAAGTGATGATTAAGCGAAAGATAGCATTCCTTCTGGCCGTGTTCTTCGCCACGGTCGCCCTGATGGCTGCGCAGAAACCCGTGTTTCTGCTCTGGTATTCCCACCTGGCCGCTTCGGCCGCATGGGGAGAGTGGATCGGAGTGGTGGTGCACGGACTGAAGCTCGACCTCACGGTGGCCGGGTACATTACCGCGCTGCCGCTGCTGGTGACGCTGCTCTCCCTATGGGTCCGTCTTCCCGACCGTCCGTGGCGGGGCGTGATGGCCGCCTACTTCGTCGCGGTGTCGGTGGTGACCGCCGTGATCTTCGCCGTCGATCTGGGCCTGTACGAGCATTGGGGTTTCCGGCTCGATGCGACGATCCTGATGTATCTGGCCGATCCCAAGGAGGCGATGGCCTCGGTCGATCTTTGGACGGGCATCCGGCAGACGCTCGTCTGCGCCCTGTGGGCGTGGGGCATGAGCTGGGTCTACCTGCGTGTTTTGCGCCTCTTCGACGGGGAGCGGCCCCGCCGCCGGGCCGCTGCCGGGTGGAGCGTGGCGGTGCTGCTGCTGGCCGGTCTGGATTTCGTCGCCATCCGCGGCGGCGTGGAGGCGTCGGTGGCCAACGTCTCGAAGGTCTACTTCAGCTCCAACCTCTTTCTGAACCACGCCGCCACCAACCCCGTCTTCTCGTTCCTCTCCTCGCTGGGCGACCGGACCGATTTTGCGGCGCAGTACGCCTTTTTCGACGAGGAGGAGCGCGCCGAACGCTTCGACGCGCTGCGCGGCAACGGGCCGAAGAGCGGCCCGACCGAACGGGTGCTCCGCACCGAACGCCCCGACGTGGTGGTGGTGATTCTGGAGAGCTTCGCCCGTTCGATCATGGACACCGACGCCGCGGGAGAGCCTGTCATGCCCAATCTGGAACGGCTGAAAGGGGAAGGCATCTGGTTCGAGAACTTCTTTGCCAATTCGTTCCGCACCGACCGGGGCGAGGTCGCCGTGCTGAGCGGCTTTCCGGCCCAGACGGGCGTTTCGATCATGAAACTGCCGGCCAAGAGCCGCAACCTCCCCTCGATCGCCCGTTCGTTGGGCCGCGAGGGGTACGACACGCACTTCTACTACGGCGGCGATCTGAACTTCACCAACCAGGCCTCCTATATGTATGCCACGGGGTGGCAGCGGCTGACCTGGCAGAAAGACCTCAAATTCGACCGCCCGGCCGCCGACTGGGGCTACGACGATGCGCTCATGTGCGACTACTTCGCCGACGAGGTGATCGCCCGCAGCGCCGAAGCGAAGCCCTTCCTGGCCGGGCTGCTCACGCTGAGCAGCCACACCCCCTTCGACGTCCCCTACGAGAAGTTCCCCGACCGGATGCTCAACGCCGTGGCCTTCACCGACGACTGCATCGGCCGCATGATCGGCAAGCTGAAGGCGTCCCCCGCGTGGGACAACCTGCTCGTGGTGCTGGTCGCCGACCACGGCTACCCCTTCCCCGAGACGCTGATGTACAACGAGCCGATGCGCCACCGCATTCCGATGCTCTGGCTGGGCGGCGCGCTGACCGGGCCGCGCGTGGTGGAGGAGTACGCCTCGCAGATCGACATTTGTGCCACGGTGCTCGCGCAGTTGGCCGTCGCCCACGACGATTTCGATTACAGCAAGGATATCTTCGCACCGGCCCCTCCCCGCAAGTTCGCCTACTACACCTTCGAGGAGGGCTTCGGGGTGGTCGACCCCACGGGCGAAGCGATCTGGGACGGCACGAGCGGCCGCGTGCTGCGCGCCACTTCGCCCGAGCTGCTGGACGTGGGCCGTACGATGCTCCAGACCACCTACCGGGACATTGCCGACCGCTGACCGGGCCGGTTGCAGGCCGAAGGGTTTGTCGACCGAATTGTCTGTCGACCGGTTGCCGACCGAACCGACCGCTGATCAGATTGTCCGCTGACCGGTCCGTTCGTGCTCCGATTCGTTCCGCATCTGTCCGCAGTCGCGCAGGAGGGGTTGCGGGCGGTAAAATACCTACGAATAGGTATGTCCGGCCTTTCGCTTTTTACGTACCTTTACCCGACGATAATTCGATGATCCATGTACCGATCAGGATGTTATACCGGCGATGACCGGATGTGCGACCTCGTGTGCGACAAATACCCCGTCCTCCAGGTGATGAGCCGCTTCGGCATAGCGCTCGGCTTCGGGGACCGGAGCGTGGCGGAGGTGTGCGCCGATGCGGGGGTCGATACGGCGACTTTTCTGGCCGTGGTCAACCTGCTGCTCAACCAGGCCGACGCGGCGACGCTCTCCGCGGAGGTCTCCGTCCGTGCGCTGACCGACTACCTGCGCAACTCTCACGCCTACTTTCTGGGCTTCCGCCTGCCGGCGATCCGGCGCAAGCTGATCGAAGCGGTCGATTGCAGCCGCAGCGACGTGTCGTTCGCCATCATGCGCTATTTCGACGAATACGTCGCCGAGGTCGACCGCCACATGAGCTTCGAGGACAAGACCGTCTTCCCCCATGTCGAAGCGCTGCTGGCGGGCGAGCGGAGCACGACCTACTCTATCGAACTCTTCCGCCGCCACCACGATCAGGTTGAGGCGCGGCTGCGCGAGCTGAAGAATATCATCATCAAATATTACCCTTCGGGCGGTACGAACTATCTGAACGGCGTGCTGTTTGATATCTTCACCTGCGAACAGGAGCTTGCCTCGCACAACGCCGTCGAGAACGAGATTTTCATCCCGGCCGTCGAGCGGCTTTCGGCCGACGGGTCGAAAGCCCCGGAACGGGAGACGCTGAGCGCCCGGGAGCGGGAAATCGTCGTCTGCGTGGTGAAAGGGCTGACCAACAAACAGATCGCTGACGCGCTCTGCATCTCGGCCCACACGGTCATCACCCACCGGCGCAACATCGCGGCCAAGCTCCAGATCCACTCGGCGGCGGGGCTGACGATCTATGCCATCGTCAACAAGCTCGTCGAACTGGCCGAGATCAAGGATACGATAACCGACACGCAGCCATGACGCACGACCACCAACACGACCATCACCACCACGACCACGGCCTCCGCGCGGGGGCGGTCTCTTCGCTCAACCGCGCCTTCATCACGGGTATCGCACTCAACGTCGCCTTCGTCGTCGTGGAATTCGTCGTCGGACTTTGGTCCGGGTCGATGGGTCTGCTGTCGGACGCGGGCCACAACCTCTCCGACGTGGCGGGGCTGCTGCTGGCCATGCTGGCCTTCCGGCTGGCGCAGGTTCGCGCCACATCCCGCTACACGTACGGCTACAAGAAGAGTACGATCCTCATTTCGCTGCTCAACTCGGTCATCCTGCTCATCGCCGTCGGGGTCATCGTCGTGGAGAGCATCCGCCGCGTGACCGATCCGGTAGCCGTCGGCGGGGCCGCGATCGCCTGGACGGCGGGTGTCGGGGTCATCATCAACGGCTTCACCGCGTGGCTCTTCCTCAAGGACAAGGACCGCGACCTGAACGTCAAGGGGGCCTATCTGCACATGGCCGCCGACGCGCTGGTCTCGGTGGGGGTGCTGGTCTCGGGATTGGTCATCTCGTGGACGGGGTGGACGCTGATCGACCCGATCGTGGGGCTGGTCGTCGCGGGGGTGATCGTCGCTTCCGTCTGGTCGCTGCTGCGCGACAGCCTGCGTCTGGCGCTCGACGGTGTGCCGGCGGGCATCAGCGTCGACGACCTGACGCGCCGCATGGCCGAGGTCCCGGGCGTCGCGTCCGTCCACCACGTCCACGTCTGGGCCATCAGCACCACCGAAAACGCCCTGACGGCGCATGTCGTGCAGACGGATCGCTCCTCCCCGGAACGGGTCAAATACGCGCTAAAAGAGCTGCTTGCTGCGGAGGGAATCGTCCATGCGACCCTCGAATTCGAAGCGCCCGGCGAGCACTGCGAGGGGCGGTGCTGAACCGATGAGCTGGAAATGAAAAACAGGCTGCACCGAAGTGCAGCCTGTTTTTCGTTCGGCGGCAAGCCGCCCTTGTGCGGAAGCGGACGGGAACGCTCCCGGCCTGCTCCGCCCGGCGTTACTGCCACCGGGAGCTTTTGCGGACCTGCGCCTTTACCGGCTGTTCCACCGTCGCAACGGGCCAGGAGCCTTTTGCAACGCGCGTCGGTGCGAACTTGCGGCTCGCGCTTCGCGGATCGTCCTGTCCGGCGCTCTTGTCCAAGACGGTCGGTACGCCCGTCCAGCTGCCCGTGATATGGTTCGGGACCGGATTGTCGTCGTAAATGTCCAGCGTAATGGTGTACTGATCCCCCGAACGGCCTACGATCACCTTTCCGGTGGTGAACGGCGCCTGCGACATGACCCAGCCGTCCTGATAGTCGCCCATGTACCACGAGTATTCGAGGTTGAACCCGTCCGTCAGACCGGGAACGCAGAGCAGGTTGTCGTTGAAGTTCGTCAGCTTGTCCACCTGATACTCGCCCGCGGGCAGTCCGCCTGCGAAGCCGGCCATCGGGGCTACCAGGTCGATGCGCAGCGCTTCGGTTCCATCCGCTTGCGTGCCGATGAATACGAACCAGTTGTCGCCCCTGACGCCCAGCAGGTCGGCGTAGTATTCGATGTCGCACGGCATGCCCGTGAGGTTGACCTCCCTGTCGCCCTCGAGGTTCGAGAAGACGCTCTTGTTCGCTACCGTGAACGTGCCGGTGAACGAGCCTTTGATCGTGTTGCCGTCGGCATCCACCAGATCGGCGGTGACGGTGTACTGACCGTCGGCGTATTCGATCGTCACCGTACCCTCCTGCACCATGCCGTAAAGCAGCGAGTAGTCATCCTCAGCGACGTAATACTGTTCGACGTGCGTGCCGTCCACCATCAGCCGGTCCATGTCGAACCGACCGGGCATCAGCGTCCCGGCGAACTGCGAACCCTCTACGGAGTAGGTTCCCGCCTTGATCTGGAGCGGTGTGTCCGTCGCCTCCGTGTAGAGGTCGAGCTTGAGGGTGTTGGTGGTGATGAAATTCTGATCGAAGTCGTTGTCCGACAACTCCAGCGTATAGTGTGCCGTGCCCTCTTCCGTGACTCCGTGGTAGGCGGCCTCGGGCAGGGTGAAGGTCGCCTGGACGTTCCCCTTCAGCCCCGGCAGCGAAATTTCTCCGCCGCCGCCGTCTTCGAATTCGATCATGCCTTCGTAGGAGACGCGGAACGTACGGCCGTCTTCGAACTTACCCGTCGCTTCGATCCGGTAGCCGTCGTCCGTGTAGGATACCGTCGCGGAGCACTCCGTAAGGAGCGTCGGTTCGGGCGAGGGTTCGCCCATTTCGTCGGTGGTGTTGTAGTCGCAGTAATCGATCATTCCCGTCATGTCGGCCGGCATGTCCGAGGTGAAGTGGTATGTTCCTTCGGGCAGGATTCCCGGTTCGCGCTCGATGGCGCAGAAATCGAGGTGCATGTACTGGCCCGCCTCGCCGAAGAAGGGGTTTTCGGCATCGCCGTCCATTTCGATGTCGCTCAGGGCGAGGTAGAAATCGCTCGCTCCGTCCTCGGTGACCTCGCTGGCCAGCAGTCCGAGCGCGAATTTGGCGTCGATCTCCACGTCGTAGGTCGGCGTGGGACCCGGCTTTTCACCGAAGTCGATCGCCCCCTCGTAGGTGCAGCCGAGCGTGCGCTGTCCGGAGAGCTGGCCCGCCAGCTCGATCTTGTAGCCGGCCGCCGTGTGGCTGACCTTCACCGTTCCGCCGAGCAGGATTTGCGAGTTGGCCCCGGCGCTGCCCTGCGCGTTGGCGGTCTCCAGCCGGCAGGCGTTCAGGTCGCCCTGTCCGGCTGCGGGTTTGCCGTCGACGAGCGTGTAGGTCCCCTCCGGCAGGGTGTTGGCCTGCTGTTCTGCGGCGTAGAGCAGGATGGTCACGAACTGGCCGGCTCCGGTGAGTTTCGGCGCTTCGGCCGTGCCCGTGATTTCGGTTGCGCTCATCACGATCCGGTAGCTGTTGGAGTTGTCCTCGGCGGCGTTTTCGGTGCGCGACCCGAGGGCGTGCTTGGCTGCGATGGTGATGGCGCTGCCTTCACCTCCTCCCCCCCCCGGGGTATCGGAATCATCGTTGCTGCACCCCGCAGCGAACGAAACGAGTGCCGCCAGCAGGCAGCAGGTGGTAAATCGAAGATACTTCATAGGTTGAAAATTGTGGTTATTTTGCATTTAACGGGTGTAAGATAGTGGTTCGAAACCGAAAATTCAAATCGGATCCGCGGGTCGGGGTGTCCGAAATTGCGTTTTTATGGACAATCGGGATGAAAAAATGAATAATCGTAAGTTGAAAGCCTCTCCTGCGGACGATCGTTAAGCGGATTCGGACCGAATGCTTATGATCCGCATGAAAAAATTTTTGCGATTTTTTTTGTGTTTTCACACCGATACGGCGTGTTCCGGCCGCCTGGGCCGCTTTGTTCAGTCGGCGGGCCGAATGCCGACCCCGAGGCTTGGGAGCGGGGTTGCAGGGACGGTGAAAAAGCGGGACCTTTGTGCCCGATCGGAAAAAATCTCGGATGTTTTTTCAATCGTAGTGACGCAACCGGGCGGCGGACCGAAAGGTCTGCCGCTATTTTTTCAGGGTACGGGGTCGTACCCGCTGCCGCCCCAGGGGTGGCAGCGTGCCAGCCGCCGCAGCGTGAGCCAGCCCCCTTTGAGGGGCCCGTACTTGCGCAGCGCCTCCAGCGCATATTGCGAGCAGGTGGGCGTGAAGCGGCACGAAGGGGGCGTGAGGGGAGAGATGCAGAGCTGGTAGCAGCGCACCACGACGATCAGCGGCAGGGCGCACGCCCGTTTAAAGCCGCTCAGCAACCGACTCGAGCACTTTGCGCACGGCATGGGCGATGGTTTTGTAGGGCAGCGCCTCTTTCGAGGAGTAGATCAGCGCAAGATCGAGGTTAACCGGCGCGCCGTTGCGGACGACCTGCTTTTGCAGCCGGTAGGCCTCTTTGGTGCGGCGGCGCAGCAGGTTGCGGCGGTTGGCCCGTTTGTGGAACTTCTTGGGCACGGAGAAGAGCACCTCCACCGTGGGGAGCGTGTCCGGCTCGGCATACCAGACGTAGCGGAACGGGTAGACGAATCCGCTCTCGCCGCTTTCGAACAGGCGGCGCACGGCTCCGAGCGAACGGAGCCGTTCCGAGCGGGGTAGCGTTTGGTCTGGCATGGCGGTATTTCGGTTATGCGGTCGGCTGATACTTCGACCGGGGATTTGCCGGCGGCGCCTCCATCCGGTCTATTTGCCGTGGGGTTGGTCGGCGTTTCGGTTTCGTCGTCCCGGTTTTATCGCCCGGCTCGTTGACCGCGGAGCATTCCGGGTGCGGTTCTGTCATTATGCCGGGCGGTCGTCGCTCCGGCTCATTGCCGGCGGAAAGTTGCGGGAACTGTTCCGTCGTTCGGCGTTTGTTGTTCCGGTTCGTTGGCCGAGGCGCGTCCCGGAGCGGTTCTGTCGTTATGCCGGGTGGTCGTCGCTCCGGATTGTTTGTCAGCGGGGTTGCGTCATGGGTCCGGATCATTCGGTTTGCGCTCTTCCCGGCTCGCGCTTTCGTCCGGTTGCCCCCCCCCTCTCTCTCCTATTTGCGCGTATCGGACGCGGGGCGGCGCGAGCGGGGCTTTTTGGCGAGCTTGTGCTGCTGGCTGCGGATGAACTCCTCCTTGCGGGCGTCGACCGTGAGGGCCACCGGTTCGATCGGCTCGCCCTTCTGCACCTTGTTGATGTAGAGGTCGATCGCCTTGACCATCGAGGGGACCTCGGGCGTGGGCGCGTTGGCCAGCACGGTGATCCCTGCGTCGAGCGCGGCGCGCAGCGTCCCTTCGCCGAAGACCGCCACGGGCGGCAGATCGTCGGTTCCGAACCGCTCCACGAGGGTCTTGACGTCCGACGGCGAGTAGAGCGCCAGCAGGTCGTAGTCCGCGAGCCGGACCTCCTCCAGCTCGGCGGCCACGGTGCGGGCCAGGATGACCGGATCGACCGACAGCTTGAGCTTGGCGAGCGTCTCGGGCAGCTCGGGCTTGTGGGGTTCGCTCAGCGCCAGCAGGAACTTCTCGTCCTTGTGCTTGATAATCAGCTCGATGAACGAGGTGAAGGTTCCGTCGGCGAACGAAATCTTGCGCTTGCGGTAGACGATGTATTTTTGCAGGTAGAGCGCCACGGCCTCCGTCTGGCAGATGTATTTCATGGTCTCGGGCACGGTGATGCGGGCCTCTTCGCACAGGTGGAAGAAGCTGTCGACCGTGGTGCGCGAGGTGAAGATGACCGCCGTGTGGCTGAGTATCTCGACCCGCTGGGCGCGAAACTCCTTGAGCGTGACGCCTACGACCCGGATGAACGGCTGGTAGGCGACTTCGACATTGTATTTCTGGGATAGTTCGTAGAACGGAGCCTTTTCGACGATTGCGGGCTTCGGCTGCGAAACCAGTACTCTCTTAACTTTCAACTTCGATCCAAATTTAGGTTGTTGTCAGCCGTGTCACCTTGTTGCGACCAGCCACAAAAAACTGATTGGGAACACTTCCACGATGCAAAGGTACAAAAACCAATGCAAAATTGAAATTTTTTTAGAAATAAAGAGATTGAGGGCCTCCCTGAGGTATAAGACGACCGTTACGGCCAATTCGATGACGATCAGCAGGAACCACGTATTTCCCGTCCCCCGCGGACAGAGCGCGAAGAGCAGCAGGGCGGGCGAAATGACGATCACGGCCAGCGAGAAATAGGTCCGCCGCAGCAGCTGCAGCTGCGCCGTGAAGGGCTGCGCCAGCGTGACGGCTCCGGCGATCCGCACGGTGGCCCACTGGTAGAGAATCACCGCCAGACACCCTGCCGTCGCCAACAGGCTCAGGACCAGCACCGCGCCGTGGGGGAGCAGCTCCAGCAGCGCTGCGGGCATCAGCGAGTCGCCGTACTTGACGGCCAGAATCCCCAGAAACAGCATGCCGATGGCGGAGGTGGTGTTCAGGAAGCGCATGAAGCCGTTGCTGCCGGGGTCGTCGAAGAGGCGCTTGCCGGAGGTCGTGTCGCGTGAAATGCGGCTCACGAGCGAACGTACGTCGCCGAGGTTGAAGTAAAGAAGCAGGGCGTAGGCGGCGGCCAGCAGCAGCACGAACCCCTGGAAGACGGCGTTGTCCGTAAGCGACGGCTGCTGCCGCGGAGGGAGCGGCTGCGGCGCTTCGAGGGTGGCGTGGGGACCGAAAACAGCCTCCGCGGAGACCATCGAAGCGGATGCCGGTGCGGATTTCGGTGCGGTTGCGGCGTGTCCCGCAAGCTGGAGCCGCAGCGTATCGGCAGTCCCGTAGACCGGGAAGGGCCAGTCGTAGGAGCGGTCCGCCTGCGCGAGCGTATCGGCGACGGGTAGTTGCGTCCGGTCGGCATTTTTCGCAGGGCGCGTGCTTGCTGTCAGCCGCTCCGATCGGTTGGCGGTTGTTCCCGGTTGCTCCGTCGCGGGCCTCTCCGTCCGATTGGCGGTTGTTCCCGGTCGCTCTGTCGCGGGCCTTTCCTGTCGGTTGACGGTCTCCGTCCGTTGTCTCTCCATCCCGGACCTCTCCGTCCGGTTGACGGTTGCTTCCGGTCTCTCCGTCCGCTGCCGCTCGCCCCCCGCTCTTTCAGCTCCTGCTTGCTTCGCCTGCGGTTGCTCCGTCCGGGATTGGTACTCCGTGCGCTTCGTGCGGGCCGGAGCGGCTGACTGTCCCGGCTGTGCCGTGCGGGAGGTGTCCGCTGACCGCGCCGTGTCGCGGGGAATGCCGCTTTTCGGAGCGGTGCGTACCGCCCATTTCGGGTCCTCGGCCGGTAGAGCGTTCCGCCTACCCGCAGCCTCTTCCGCCCGGATCGTCGTCAGCGACGTATCCGCCCGCAGCCCGGCACTCATCCCCGCCGTATCGACCGGAGCCGCCGCAGGGGAGATCGGACCGGTGTATATCCCCGTGCGGTCCATCAGACGAAGGTGCGTTTGAGGGTGATGCGGATGGTCGTGCCCTTGCCGGGTTCGGAGTCGATCACCGCGATGCGGCCCTGGTGGTACTCCTCGACGATGCGCCGCGAGAGCGACAGCCCGAGGCCCCAGCCGCGGGTCTTGGTCGTGAAGCCCGGTTCGAAGATGCGCTTCCAGTTACTCTTGGCGATGCCCTTGCCGGTGTCCTTCACGTCGATCATCACGTTTTTGTCGTCCGAAGAGATGTAGACGTCGATCGCCCCGTGCCCCTGAAGCGCGTCGAGCGAGTTCTTCATCAGATTCTCCACCACCCACTCGAACAGCGCGGCGTTGACGTTGGCCTGCACCGGAGCGATCGCCAGCCCGTTGTAGTCGAGCGTCACGTTGCGCGGAATGCGCTTGCGGAAGTACATGACCGATTCACCGACGATCTCGTTGATGTTCGCGGGCGTGAGCGGCGTTTCGGAGCCGATCTTCGAGAAGCGGTCGACGATCTTCATCAGGTGCGTGAGGTCCTTGTTCATCTCCTCCACCGCACTCTGGTCGACCTGCTGCGAGCGCAGGTACTCGATCCACCCCAGCAGCGAGGAGGTCGGCGTGCCCAGCTGGTGGGCCGTCTCCTTTGCCAGTCCGATCCAGACGCGGTTCTGCTCGTCGTGCTTCGAGGAGCGGAAGGCGATGAATCCTAACAGGATGAATGCCGTGATGACCAGCAGCTGGATGTAGGGGAACCAGTAGAGCGATTTGAGCAGGCCCGACTTGCCGTAGAAGATGATGTGGTAGTGTTCGCTGGTCCACCAGAAACGGACCGGCAGGGGGGTGTTCTCCTCGGTAAACTTGTCGATCTGGCGGCGCAGCCGGTCCGGATGGTCGATGATCTCCTCCGAAATCAGGTGCGAATTGATGATCTCCAGATTCTCGTTGGTGATGATGAAGGGGATGTTGTTCTTGTTGGAGATGATGTCCTTGACCAGCGGGTCCTCCATCGCCCCGCCCATCACATCGCGGTTCACCCGCTCCATGGCGTGCGCCCAGAGGGCCACGTCGTGCTGCTCCTTTTCGCGCAGCCGCCGGGCCATGTCGTTGGTGTAGATGAGCGAAAGCGCCCCCAGCACCACCCCGACGATGATGACCACCATCCGGTTGCGGAACGAGAATATGTCGCGGCGAATCTTCATGGGTTTCGTTGGCGCTGGTTAGGCGGACGGTTGTCTACTGAGCGTTCCGTTTTAGCGGAACGTAATTTCGTTGTCTCTTTGGCTATAAACCGGGGCTTTGCCCCCTCCCTCCTCCCGGCTTCGGGGTTACTTGCGCGCGGTGTCCTGCTCCGCGGTGATGCGGCGGTACTCGGCCGTATCGCGCAGAACTTCGACGGCGCGGGCGACCTCCGGGTCCTTGCGCATGGCGTGTTCGATCACCCCCGCCGCGTAGCCGTGACGCTGCACGATGTCGTTGTTGATCGTCTCGACGATCTGCTCGCGGTAGGTGTCCAGATTGGTCTGCGTGTCGTCCTTCAGCTCGGCCTCCACGCGCTCGAACCGCTCGGTCAGATCGCCGAAGCGGTCGTTCTCGGCCGCTTTCCGCAGCGCCTTGAGCGCCTGCCGCGTGTCCGATTCGTAGGGAACCTCCTTCTCCTTCATGAACTCCTTGAAATCGGCGTAGTCCGCGTCGGTGATCGAAAAGGTCCCCACGTCGATCCGCTGTCCGGGGTGGCGGCGCATGTAGTCGTCGCCGAAATCCTCGATGAATCCCAATGCGTAGAGCGTCATGGCGAAGCGGCTGATGTACTCCGGCTCCATCCTGATGTCGGGCATCACCCCGCCGCCGTCGTAGACCCTGCGGCCCGCGCGGGTGGTGAACTCGTTGATGAGCGAGTCGGGCACGGCGCTCACGGCCCCCTCCTGCGAATGCGAGTAGTCGATGGCCTGGATGCAGCGGCCCGAGGGGATGTAGTATTTGGCGGTGGTCATCTTGAGCATCGTGTTGTAGCCCAGCGGCCGCGGAGACTGCACCAACCCCTTGCCGTAGCTGCGCTGGCCGATCAGCACGGCGCGGTCGAGGTCCTGCAGCGCTCCGGCGACGATCTCCGAGGCCGAGGCCGAGTTGCCGTTGATAAGCACGGCCAGCGGCAGTTCCGCAAAGAGCGGCTCCGCTTCGGTGCGGTAGGTCTGCTTCGACTCCTCGGTGCGCCCTTTGGTGCTGACCACCTCGGTCCCCTTGGGTACGAACAACCCCAGAATCTTGACCGCCTCCTGCATGATGCCGCCCCCGTTGGAGCGGTAGTCGAGGATCAGCCCCTTCAGTTCGCCCTCGCTGCGCAGACGATCGACAGCCGCGCGCAGCTCCTCGAAACTCCCCTCGGTGAAGTCGCCGTGGCGCAGGTAGCCGATCCCCTCGGCGGCCCAGCCGGCGTAGGGAACCCCCGGGATGGCGATCCGCTCGCGGCGGATCGTGACGGTCTGCTGCGTGCCGTCGAGGTGTTCGACGCTCACGCGTACCTTGCTGCCCGGTTCGCCCTTCAGATGTGCAGAGACCTGCTCGGTGGTCATCCCGCGGGCGTCCTTGCCGTCGATGGCGACGATCTTGTCGCCGATGCGCAGCCCCGCCCGGTCGGCGGGCGACCCCTGGTAGGGCTGGGCGATGCGCACGTAGTCCTCTTTCTGGCGGATCAGCGAGCCGATGCCGCCGTATTTTCCCGTGGTGAGCAGCTCGAAGTCGGACATGCCCTCCTCGGGGATGAACTCCGTGTAGGGGTCCAGATCGCGGACCATCCCCTCGGCGGCCATCTCCATCAGGTGGTCGGGGTCGATCGGATCGACGTACCCGAGCGACAGTTCGCGCATCATGTTGACCGTGATCTCCATGTTGCGCCCCAGCCCGAAGTCGTTGTGCCGGGCGAAAATCGCCATCCCCGCCGCGGCTGCGCAGAGCGCGGCGATGAGAACATATCGAAAACTCTTTTTAATCATTGCGTGTCAGTCGTAGGTATGAATCCAGCCGGTACATGACCCGTGCCACGCCGCGGCGGATGCCGTCGACGAGGATCCGGTCTCCCTGCTGCGAAACTCTTATCTCGTCCTCGCCCAGCAGCATCAGTTTGTGCAGCAGGCCGTCGGCGCGGAAGATCATCACGCCCTCCTGCTCGCTGCGGAGCGAAAACCGGGCCGATTCGAATGCGTTGACGATCTGTTCGCGGTTGCGGACCACGTCCCCCTCGACCGTGCGCACCACGAAGCCGAACTTGGGGTAGAACGCCGAAAGGAGCACGATCACCCCGATCAGCATCCACCCGCGCTGGGTGTGGAACAGCACGTCGGCGAACTGGCCGAACGACAGCGGGGACATCCCCGACGCCACGTTCAGCGCCATGATCGCTGCACATAGAACGCACAGGGCGCAGAAATATTTTAACGAACGGACAAGGTATTTCATAGCGATTAACGATTTAGCGTTCATTCTCAGCCGGTCTCTCCGGCTGTTCGGGAGCGGCGCGCAGGGCTTCGGCCACCTGCTGCATCAGCCACTTGGGTGTCGAGGTCGCGCCGCAGATGCCGACCGACTGCGCCCCGTCGAGCCAGCGGGGGTCGATCTCCGACGGCTCCTCGATGGTGTGGGTACGGGGGTTGGCGCGGCGGCACACCTCGAAGAGCACCTTGCCGTTCGACGACTTGCGGCCGCAGACGAAGAGCACCGCGTCGAACCGCCGCGCGAACTGCGCCAGGTGCTGCTCGCGCCCCGAAACCTGCCGGCAGATCGTGTCGTCGATGCGCACCGCGTCGGGATCAGCGGCCCGGCGCCGCATTTCGGCCCCCAGCTCCTCGAAGAGGGCGATGCTCTGCGTGGTCTGCGAGAGGAAGTAGACGGGCCGCGTGAAGTCGATCAGAGCGAGGTCGTCCGCCCCTTCGATGACGATCGTCCGCTCGGCGACCTGCCCCGTAAGTCCCACCACCTCGGCGTGTCCGCGCTTGCCGAGGATCACGACCTGCCCGCCGACGGGGCGCATCTGCTCGTGCGCCTTTACCACGCGGGCCTGCAGCCGCGCCACGACCGGACAGGTCGCGTCGATCACCTCGATGCCGAGGCGTCGCGCCGCCTCGAAGGTCGTCGGCGGCTCGCCGTGGGCACGGACGAAGAGCCGGCAACCGCCCAGCCGCTCCATATCGGGATGGGTCACTGTGCGCAGCCCGAGCCGTTCGAGCCGCTGCACCTCGATGCGGTTGTGAACGATGTCCCCGAGCGAGTAGACCGTACCCTCCCCGGCGAGCGCCTTTTCGGCCTCGCTGATCGCCCGGACCACGCCGAAGCAGAATCCCGATTTATCGTCGATTTCGATTTGCACGGTCATGTAGCGTATCGTTTACGGAGTTGCTTCCCGTCTCCGACGGACCCGCCTTATTGCCGGATTCGCACGCGGTATTCGTCCATGAACCACTCCATCTGCTCCGCGACGCTCATGCGGCTGTTGTCCAGCACCACGGCGTCCGCAGCCTGCCGCAGCGGCGAGATGGCGCGGCCCATGTCTGCCTTGTCGCGTTCGCGGACGTTGCGCTCGATCGCTTCGAGCGACACGCAGTCGCCTTTGGCGCGCAGCTCGTCGTAGCGGCGCTGCGCGCGCACCTTGGGATCGGCGGTCATGAAGATTTTCAGCTCGGCGTCGGGGAAGACCACCGTGCCGATGTCGCGGCCGTCCATCACCACGCCCCGGCGGCGGCCCATCTCCTGCTGCATGGCCACCAGCTTGCGCCGCACGGCCGGGATGGCGCTCACGCGGCTGACGCAGTTCGACACCTCGATGGTGCGGATCTTGCCCTCGACGCGGTCGCCGTTGACGTAAATATCGCTGGCCCCGCGTTCGGGGTTGAAGCGGAAGGTGATGCTGATCTGCGGGAGCAGCGCTTCCACGGCGTCCTCGTCGACGATCCCCGAGCGGATGGCTCCGTGTTCGAGCGCATAGAGCGTCACAGCGCGGTACATGGCGCCCGTGTCGATGAAGATATAGCCCAGGCGGGCGGCGATGGCTTTGGCGAAGGTGCTCTTACCGCACGACGAGAAGCCGTCGATGGCGATGATGATCCGTTGTTCAGTGTCCGACATTGGGGAAGATGTCAAAGAAGGTCGATAATATGGTGTAAACGCCCAGCAGCCCGATGATCAGTCCCGCGACGTGGTTGATCGTGAGCATGTGCCGCGGGCGGAAGCGGCGGCGGAAGAGGTTGATGACGAACGCCAGCAGGGTCCACCACGCCGTGGCTCCGCCCAGGAATCCGGCGATGATGAACACCGCGCGCAGGAAGCCGCCGAAGCCGCCCTGCGCCATGTCGCTGCCCGAAATCTTGAAGATGGCGAAGAAGGTGAGGATATAGGGGATCACCAGGATGAAGTTGGCGATCGTCAGTCCGAAGATCGAGGCGAAATCCTGCCAGAGCGAGCTTTTGCCCGCGCGGTTGCGGCGGATCTGCGGCACGGGGTTCTGCGAGAAGATGTAGACCCCGATGATGACCACGAAGATGCCGGCGACCACCCGCAGCAGCGTGTTGTACTGCTCGATCTGGGCCTGGAGGATCGAGTAGAAGAAGAGCGCGGCCATGGCCATGAACGTGTCGGCGCACGCCACGCCCAGACCCGATACGATCCCCGAGCGGCGGCTCTTGGAGAGCGTGCGCTGGATGCAGAGCACCGCCACGGGTCCGACGGTGATCGACGCCGCCACACCCACGCAGATGCCGCGCAGCAGGACTTTGAGAATCTCGAATGCCATTTTTCGCCTTGCTGGGAAATTTAGAGGAAACAAAGGTACGAAAAAGGTTCGATATCCGCCAATGCGACGGCAAAAAAAGGCGGAGAGGGGGTGTCCGAACGGGCCGGGATGTTGATAAAATATCGAAAACTTTGACACGGGCGGCGCATAGCGGATGCCGGGAATGAATATCTTTGTCCTATTAAACGCGCTTGCGGAAGAGGCCGCTACCACGTTCGGGCCGGGCGCACGCTTTTTGCACGTGCTCCGCGAGAGAAAATGACCTATCCTATGGCAGAGATGAAACAATTCGGCCTCGACATCGAGATCGACGACGCGACGGCCCAGGGCAACTACTCCAACCTGGCGATCATATCCCACTCCACCTCGGAGTTCATCATCGACTTCGCCGTGGTGCTGCCGGGGGTCGAGAAGGCGCGCGTCAAGAGCCGCGTGATCCTCACACCCGAGCATGCCAAGCGCCTGCTGCGTTCGCTGCAGGACAATATCGTGCGTTACGAGAGCAACGTCGGCAAGATCGAAATTCCCTCGCCCCAGCCCACGCCCGACGCCGGACCCAAGATGGGGCAGGCGTGACCACCAATTAAGAATTAAGAATTAAAAATTAAAAATTGGGGTGTCTGCCGTCCGGCTGATTTTGCGCTGCGGACGGATGTAGCAACCAAACGCGCGACCCGTCGGGCCGCGCGTTTCCTTTTCGTTGTTGCCGGTATATCTTGCGCCGCACTTTCCGCCGTGGATAGGCGTTGCCGATGTTGCCGCATAAACCTCCGCGCCCTTTCCGCCGTGGGAAGGCGTTACCGTTGTTGCCGCCTATTTTCCCTGTGCCGCCCGTTCCGAAAGGGGGAAACCGGACGGATGCGCGTGATCGGATTCCGTTACCGATTCGTCCGTATCAAAGCGCTTCCGCCACCACGTAGGTGCTCCCGCCGATGAAGATCATATCCTCGGGTCCGGCCAGTTCGTGGGCGCGCGCCACAGCGGCGGGAACCTCCGCGACGGTCTCGCCCCGCAGGCCGTAGATCGCGGCTTTGGCCGTCAGCTCGGCGGCGGGCAAAGCCCGCTCGGTGCGGGCCTGCGTGAAGATGTAGTGCGCTTCGCGGGGCAGCAGCGGGAGAATATGCGCCAGATCCTTGTCCTTCACGAAGCCGATGACGCAGTAGAGCGCCTTGTGCGGCGTGGCGCGCAGCTGCTCCGCCACGTATGAGATGCCGTGGGCGTTGTGGCCCGTGTCGCAGACCGTGAGCGGTCGCTCGCCGATCCGCTGCCAGCGCCCTTGCAGGGCGGTGTTGGCCCCTGCGTCCCGGGTTCCTTCGAGGTAGGCGCGGCGCGAGATGGTCAGCGGCGTCTCTTCGTGCAGGAAGTCGATCGCCGCGGTGGCCGTCACCAGGTTGCGGCACTGGTAGTTGCCCCTGAGATCGAGTTGGATGTCGAACGCCCGCCCGTCGCGGGCGCGGCGCAGGCGGAAGTGCTGCCGGTCGCCCTCCGTGCGCTGCTCCTCGCAGGCGAAGGCGTGCTCGGCGTAGACGATTTTCGAACGGTTCGCGGCGGCCGCCTGCTCGAAGACCGCGTTGTAGCGCTCGTCGGCCTCGCCGATGACCACCGGGATGCTCTTCTTGATAATCCCGGCCTTCTCGGCGGCGATCTTCTGCAGCGTGTCGCCCAGCAGATCGGTATGCTCCAGCCCGATGTTGGTGATGACGCTCAGCACCGGGACGATGATGTTCGTCGCGTCGAGCCGCCCGCCCAGCCCCGTCTCGATCACCGCCACCTCCACATCGCTCTGCGCGAAGTAATCGAAGGCCATCGCCGTGGTCATCTCGAAGAACGAAAGCTCCAGTTCGACCATCTTGTCGTGGTGTTTGTCCACGAAGTTGACCACCTTCTGCTTTGGGATCATCTCCCCGTCGACGCGGATGCGCTCGCGGAAGTCCTGCAGGTGCGGCGAGGTGTAAAGCCCCGTCCGGTAGCCGGCCTGCTGGAGCACCGAGGCGATGATGTGCGACACGGAGCCTTTGCCGTTGGTCCCCGCCACGTGGATGGTGAAGAAATTGCGCTGGGGGTTGCCCATATGGCGGCAGAATGCGGTGATCCGCTCCAATCCCGGTTTGTAGGCTGTCGCGCCCTTGTTTTCGAAGGCGGGCAGCGCGGTGAAGAGGAATTCGAGGGTTTGGGTGTAATTCATGGCGGAGAGGAGGTTTTATTGGACCAGATGATTTCGTCGTTTGACCCGGTAGGCGACGTAGTAGAGCACGCACAGCAGCAGGACATATTCCGAGATGCGTCCCACATAATCGCCGTAGCGGGTGTAGAAGGTCTGTCGCGTGTTGAGGGGCACGTCGGCCGTGATGACCCCGCGCTCCTGCCAGCCGAGCGTCTCGCCCACATCGCCGCGTGCGGAGATGAAACCCGAACGGCCCGTGTTGGCCGCACGGGCGACGGCGCGGCGGTGTTCGATGGCCCGCAGGCGCGAGATCGTGAACAGATGGCGGTAGCCGGGCGTGTCGCCCCACCAGCCGTCGTTGGAGATGATGGCCATGAACTGCGCCCCGCGCCGCACGAAATCGCCGTAGAAATCGCCGTATAGTCCTTCGTAGCAGATCGCCGGACCAGTTTTGACCCCGTTACTCTCGAACACCGTGCCGTGCAATCCCTGTCCCAGCTGCCCCAGCGTGCCGCCCAGGTCGATCACCAGGAATTCGAGCGTCTCGAACAACCACGGCATCGGGGTCTTCTCCACCCCGATCACCAGCCGCCCCTTGTGGTGAAGCTGCGTGCGGCCCGCCGAATCGAGCCCGACGGCGGTGTTGAAGTGGTCGTACCACCCTCCGCCGACCGCATCGAAGCGCGCCGTGGAGGTCTGTGCTCCCGGGGCGTAGTAGCGCAGCGTGGCTACTCCCGTGACCAACAGCGCCTCGGGGTGCGATGCGCGGAGCGAGTCGGTCAGCTCCTGCCAGAACGCCCCCCGCTCCGGGAGGAAACGCGAGACGGAAAGCTCCGGCTCCCAGTAGTTGCCCGGCACGGCGGTCTCGGGCAGCAGGATGAACTGCGCTCCGGCCGGCACGTCGTGCAGCAGGTCGGCGATGTTGCGCTCCTGCCGCTCCGCGTCGCCGTGAAACTTGTCGTAGCAGTCCACATTGGGCTGGACGAGGCTCACGCGGACCGTCCCTTCGTCGGGCTGCTTCCAGCTCCACCAGATGCCCAGCGAAAGGAGGACGGGGAGCGCGACCATGCAGCCCGCCGCCACGGCCCGCCGCCGGGAGCGGCTCTGGAGCGCTTCGAAGAGGAGGATGTTCGAGAGCACCACCCAGAGCGAACCGCCCATGACGCCCGTGTATTCATACCACTGCACGGCCCACACCTCGTGCGAGAAGCCGTTGCCAAGAATGAGCCACGGCCAGGAGAAGTCGCCCACGGTGTACCAGTATTCGGTGGCGATCCACGCCGCCGCGAGCGTGGTGTAAGCCAGCGCTTTGGATGCTTTCTTGGAGAAGGTGTGGAAGAGCATGAAGGCGATCAGGTTCAGCGTGGTCGAGGCCAGCGTCGCGGCGAACGGACCCACCGGCGTGGCGTTCCAGATCCACCAGATCGTCATCGCGTTCCACAGGGCGAATGCGAGCGTCGCCCAGCCGAACATGCCCCACCATTCGCGCCGCGACGGACCGTACGAGGCGCTGATCCACAGCAGCGGCACGAGCGCCACGGGCAGCGTGAAGCCCGTCAGCGAGAGCCATCCCGGCGAGAGCAGGATGGCCGACAGGAGGGCAGCCGCGAATCTTCGAGACATGAGCGTGATTTTTACCACGGCAAAAGTAGTCAAAGGCACGCATATTTCAAAATATTTCCTATATTTGTCCTCGGACGGTGCGGCCGCACCCGAACCCGCGTCCGGAGAGCGTTCCGGCCGGGTTGCCGGCATCGCGGACCGCTCCCCGTATCGGAAATCCTAACCCGCTCGCTATGAAAAATTCTTCCCTTTTGTTGTGCGCCGCCTTCGCGCTCCTGCTGGCGGCCTGCTGCGGCCGCGACGGCTACCGCGTGGTCGACGGAAAGATCGTCTTCGACACCCCGGCCCGCGCCGAGGGCCAGGAGTCGGTATTGGGACTGCGCGTCGACCCGATGGAGACGGTCCGCGTCGGCTTCATCGGTCTGGGCATGCGCGGCCCGGGTGCCGTGGAGCGTTTCACCTATCTGGAGGGCGTCGAGATCAACGCTTTGTGCGACCTGCTGCCCGAGCGGGTCGAGGCTTCGCAGGCGATTCTGACGCGCCGTGGCTTCCCGCGCGCTGCCGAATACAGCGGCGAGGAGGGGTGGAAATCGCTCTGCGAACGCGATGACATCGACCTGGTGTACATCTGCACCCCGTGGCAGCTGCACGTGCCGATGGCGGTCTACGCGCTGGAGCACGGCAAGCACGTGGCCGTCGAGGTTCCGGCCGCCATGTCGCTCGACGAGTGCTGGCAGCTGGTCGATGCCGCCGAACGGGCGCAGCGCCACTGTATGATGCTCGAGAACTGCGTCTACGACTTCTTCGAGCTGACCACGCTCAACATGGCCCAGCAGGGGCTTTTCGGCGAGGTGCTCCACGTCGAAGGCTCCTATATCCACAACCTCGAACCTTTCTGGGACGCCTATCAGGGTAACTGGCGGCTGTCGTTCGACCAGGCGCACCGGGGCGACGTCTACGCCACGCACGGCCTCGGTCCGGCGTGTCAGCTGTTGGACATTCACCGCGGCGACAAGATGAACTACCTGGTTTCGGTGGACACCAAGTCGGTCTGCGGAGCGGCCGTCGCCCGCGAGAAGATGGGGGCCGAGACCTTTGCCAACGGCGACCACACGCTCACGCTCATCAGCACCGAGCGGGGCCGTACGATCCTTTTGGAGCACAACGTCTACACGCCCCGCCCGTACAGCCGCATGTACCAGCTGACGGGAACCGAGGGCTTCGCCAACAAATACCCCGTCGAGGGGTACGCTTTCCGGCCCGAGCAGCTGAACGCCGAATTCCCCGACCACGAGGACCTGAGCTACCATTCGTTCATTCCCGAGGAGGTGAAAGAGGAGCTGATGGAGCGCTACCGCCACCCGATCGCCAGCAGCATCGAGGCGTTGGCCCGCGAGGTCGGCGGCCACGGCGGCATGGACTTCATCATGGATTACCGGCTCGTCTACTGCCTGCGGCACGGTCTGCCACTCGACCAGGACGTCTACGACGCCGCCGAGTGGTCGTGCATCGGAGCGCTGACGGCAGCGTCGCTCGAACACGGCAGCCAGCCTGTCGCCATTCCCGATTTTACGCGCGGCGACTGGAACAAGATTCAGGGTTACCGCCACGCATTGGACGAGGAATAATTGCAAGGGCCCGAAACGATTCGCCCCTGCCACAATCGTTACGGCAGGGGCGAATCGTTTTATAGTCTCCGGTCCGACGCGACGGTATTATCGGCGGGCGGCCGGGACTTTCGGGGTGATCGCTCCCGGCCGTGCTCGGCGGGACCATTCGGGAAGATGCCGCGTGCGATTGGCCGGGACTTTCGGGGTGATCGCTCCCGGCCGTGTTCGGCGGGATCATTCGGGAAGATGCCCCGGGCGTTTGGCCGGGACTTTCGGCTGGTCGCTTCCGGCCGTGTTCGGCGGGACCATTGGGGAAGATATCCCTGCGGCGGCGGTTGCTTACACCGCCTAATTTTGGTCGAACGCCTCAGCAGCCTCACGGACCCGGTCCAGCTCCTGCGGGGCGATGCGGGGAAGCTGCGCCGCGCCGTTGCGGCGGATGACAATCCGCTGCTCGGTCTGGGCCTTGTGTGCGGCCGCGGCCTTTCTGGTCAGTGAGCGGCCCGCGGGGATGGCTTCGGTCAGGCGCAGGGCGAAAGAGCCTTCGTCGAGGTATTCGATCTCCTCGACCTGCATCTGCCGGACGCAGGCGGCCCCGGCGTCGGACGGATCGGGATCGCGGAAGGTGACGGGCAGGACGACTTGTTGTCCGGTGAGTTCGATCGCCCCGTATCTGCGGAGTATGGCGACGATCAGTTCGATGCAGCGGTTCAGCCGTTCGTCGGCCGCGGGGAGGTTTTCGGTAGATGGCATGACGGTTTGTTGGGTTAGTCAAGGCTCAGACACCCCTCCAAGACCGTTGTCGGATCGGTTTTCGCCGGGAAACAGCGGACCGGAGGCTGCACCGCCTCCGGCCCGTTGAAGGAAAGGACGCAGGTGCAATCTCCTCTCGACCGGCCTTGCGAACCGTACTTCTGAAGATGCCCTTACGCCCAAGCCAGCCTGCGGCGCATACGGCCGCAGGCATGACTCAGGTTTCAGACAAATTTTACGCCGAAGTAAAACCTGTTATATCGCTATAACAGTCGCAAGTTTTATCGAGAGGCATAAAGGTTTGTCTTAACCTTTATATACAAATATGTTGCGGCTTCCGCCGCCCGGGTTTCCGCCGGGACCGCCCTTTCCGGATGACGACCGAACGGCGTTCGGGTCGTGCCGGGAGGTTGTCCGCATGCGGGTTTCGTTTGCGCAAAGATAGGATAATTTTTCAAAATAGAAATGAAAACGGCCCGCGACTGCGGGCCGTAGGACGGATCGGAGGGGGCGGCTGCCCGCTCGCAGGGAGCGGTAGCGGTGCGCCCGCTCGTTCTTTGTAAGGTGCTGCGGATGCACGCTCGGCGCGGATGTGCCGGCGGATCGGAAATCCCTGCGGCGGATGCGTGCAGCCGACAGCCGCCCGATTCGGGATTCGGTCCTGCGTGAAAGGCAAGCGAATGTCCCCGACCGTTCGGCCCCGCTTCTGCGACGGATACGCAACGTAATTCCGCCGGGCGGTGTCGGTAAGCCCCGCGCTCCGGGTTGGAAATTCCGGATGCGAAACACGCGCCGGGATCTTCTTGACGCCGGACCCCTTTTGCCGGGCGACCCTAATCCGAACCTCTTGCGCGGGATGGTTGGCGATCCGAATCCGAAACCCCTGCATGGGACGGTTAAACACCTGAATCCCAAATTTCTGCGCGGGACGGTTCGCCACGCGAATCCTTTTCGGATCGCTCTCCCTCCGTGAGCATATTCGCCGCGGGGGCGGTTCAGCGCCGCACCCCCCCCCGCGTCAATACCTCCTCGAAGTAGCCGATGGTCTTGCGAAGCCCTTCGCGCAGCTGGACCGTCGGCTCCCAGTTGCCCAGCATCTGCCGGGCCAGCGTGATGTCGGGCTGCCGCTGGCGCGGGTCGTCTTCCGGCAGGGGCAGGTGGACGATCTGCGAGCGCGAGCCGGTGAGTTCGATCACCTCGCGGGCCAGCTCGCCGATGGTGAACTCATGCGGATTGCCGATGTTCACCGGACCCGTGAAGTCGTCGGGCGTGTCGTCCATCAGGCGGATCATCCCCTCCACCAGATCGTCTATATACTGGAAACTGCGCGTCTGGTTTCCGTCGCCGTAGATGGTGATGTCCTCCCCGCGCAGCGCCTGCACGATGAAGTTCGACACCACGCGGCCGTCGTTGATGTCCATCTTGGGACCGTAGGTGTTGAAAATGCGGACGATCTTCGTGCGCACGCCGTGCTGGCGGTGGTAACTCATCACGAGCGATTCGGCACACCGTTTGCCCTCGTCGTAACACGAACGGACGCCCAGCGGGTTGACGTGACCCCAATACTCCTCCTTCTGGGGGTGGATCAGCGGGTCGCCGTAGACCTCGGAGGTCGACGCCTGCAGAATCTTGCCGCGGTTGTACTTGGCCATGCCCAGCATGTTGAGCGCCCCGAGCACGGAGGTCTGCGTGGTCTTGATCGGGTCGTGCTGGTAGTAGATCGGCGAGGCGGGGCACGCCAGATTGTAGATCTCCTCCACTTCGGCCGTGTAGGGATAGATGATGTCGTGTCGGACGACTTCGAAATTGGGGTGCGCGAGCAGGTGGCGGATGTTGCTTTTGTGCCCCGTGAAGTAGTTGTCCAGACAGATCACGTCGTTGCCCTCGCCGAGCAGCCGTTCGCAGAGGTGCGAACCGATAAATCCGGCTCCGCCGGAGATGAGAATACGCTTCATTAGAATGTGGTTGTTTGCCTGTGCGGACCCGGCGTGTTCCTCCCCGTGCGATCCGCGCTAAATATCATTCAAATATAGGAAATTATCCTTAAAAAGCTAACTTTGCGGGACAGAATCGCCGTATATAGAGATAAAAAATACCGTTATGGGACGAAAAGCCGTCTTTAGTCTGCTCCATTTTCTGAGCGTAGTGCTTACGCTGCTGCTGCTTGCGGCCGCCGTGCTGAGCTGGCGCGCTTCGTTCGTCCCGCCTACCGAGGGGCGGTTCTGGGCCACGCTGGCACTGCTGATGCCCGTCATTTTGGTGGCCAACCTCGTCGCACTGATCGTCTGGCTCGTGCGCCGCGAGTGGTGGGTGTCGGTGCTTCCGGCGGCTGCGCTGCTGTTCAATCTGGGCTATATCGCCTCGATGGTCCGTCTGCCGGACATAGGCGGCGAGCGCACCTACGACCTGCGCGTGGGGTCGCTGAATGTCAATGGTTTCCGCCGGCTGGGCAAGCGCGCCTTTACCGCGCACGAGATCGCGCAGCTGGCTGCGCGCGAGGGGATCGACGTTCTCTGCCTGCAGGAGTTTCAGGACGATAGCGAGGTGAGCGCCGACAGCGTCGCGTCGTTTTTCGCGGGCCGTATGCCTCACTTCGTGCGCGACAAGGGGGAGGCGGTCATAAGTCGTTTTCCGATCGTCCGCCACGGTTCCGTGAACTTTCCGCAGACCAACAACGGTTACCTCTGGGCCGATCTCGATACGGGACGCGACACGGTGCGCGTCATTTCGGTCCACCTCCAGACGTCGGGAATTTCGAGCCTGAGACACCGTTTCCGCAAGGCGCACGACCGCGAAGCGCCGGTGGACCTGGTTTTCGGAGAGGTGGAGCGCAACAGCCGCCGAAGGGTCGAGCAGGTGTCCCAGATCCGCGCGCTGGTCGATTCGACGCGCTACCCGGTGATCCTCGCGGGCGACTTCAACGACACCCCCTCGTCCTACACCTACCGCCGGCTGAAAGGGGAGCTGAATGACGGCTTCCGCGAGCGCGGCTCGGGATACGGCGGCACGTTCCGCTACCTGGGCGGGCTGCTGCGCATCGACTACATCTTCTACGACGACTCCCTGCGGGCCGTCCGCTACGAGATACTGAAAGAGGATGTGAGCGACCACAAGGCGGTGGTCGCCGATCTCGAATTTTCGAACGGTCGAAACGGGGAATAGGGCGGACGTGCGGCCGCTTCTTGCCTGCAAGCGTCAGCTGCGGACCTGTTCCTGTGCGGCCTGCTGATGCTTGGCGATCGAGAAGCTGAAGGTCGAACCCTCGCCCTTTTTCGATTCGATGGTGATCTCTCCGCCGTTGCGGCGCGTGAGGTCCTGGCAGAGTTGCAGCCCCAGCCCCGAACCCTCCTCGTTCTTGGTCCCGTAGGTGGTGTGGTGCATTTCGGGGTTGAGCAGCTTGGGCAGGTCCTGCTCGTCGATGCCGACGCCGAAGTCGCGCACCGAAACCACGGCGTGGGTGGGCGTCTCGTGCACCGAAATGACGATGCGTCCTCCCTCGGGGCTGAATTTCACCGCATTGGACATCAGATTGCGCATGATGGTCTTCACCATGTCCACGTCGCAGTCGACCTCGATATGTCCCTCGACGTCGTAATCCACCGTAATGTTCTTGACCTGGGCCACCTGGTCGGACATTTTGCTGGCGAAGAGCACCACCTCGCAAATGTCGACCCGCTGAAAGACCGTGTTCATGCGTCCGGTCTGGCTCTTGGTCCATTTGAGCAAGTTGTCCAACAGCATGAAAGTCCCCTCGGTGATGTTGTTGCCCATGGTGAGCATCTCGTAGTTGTCCTCCCCGATCGTCTGCCGGTCGAGGTTGATCGTCAGCATGTTGAAGACCATCTTGAGCGTCCCGATGGGCGAGCGCAGGTCGTGCGCGATGACCGAATACATCTTGTCGCGGGCCTCGATGGTCTCCTGCAGCTGGTCGCGCTGCTGGAGGATGGTATTCTGCGCCGCGGCCAGGAAGATGTGGTGCGCCACGCGCGTGATAAGCTCCTCGTGGTTGAACGGCTTGGAGATGTAGTCGCTGGCCCCCAGCTTGAACCCCTTGACGATATCCTCGGGGTTGTGCAGCGCCGTCAGGAAGATGACCGGAATGTCCTGATGCGCCGGGTCGGCCTTGAGCCGTTCGAGCACCTGATAGCCGTCCAAGTCGGGCATCATGATGTCGAGCAGGATCAGGTCGGGGTTCTCCTTCTCGACCTTCTCCAGCGCCTCGACGCCGCCCGAGGCGGTGATGATCTTGTACTTGGCGCGGCTGAGCACGGCTTTCAGCAGCATGATGTTGGTGGCGATGTCGTCCACGGCCAGGATGGTGTAGTCCTCGGGTTGGATGTTGAATCTTTTCATGACGCTGAACTCTTTACGGTTGCAAATTTACGGTTTTTTCGCTTTCTCCCAAATTCTTCGCTTTTCCCTTTCGCGGAGCGGCTGACCGGCTGTGTGCCGGAATCCCGCCGCCTCCGCCGGAACAGCTGCTTTCGGAATGGGTTATCCCGCCCGCCGGGCCTTCTCCCAGGCTCCGCTGCGGTGGGTGGCCAGGTAGTGCGCGCCGCGGAAGACGTTGAGATTCATGAACAGGAAGTAGTAGGGGATGAAGAGCCACCGGTTGCGGCGGCCGCGCCGTTCGAGCAGCCACCCCGCCAGCGCAGCCAGGTAGAACGCCGTCTGCAGGGTGAGTACGACGGCGTAGAGCGCCGGATGCGCCGACCAAAGCAGCACGACATTGAGCGGCAGCAGCGCTGCGAGCAGCAGCGGGGTCAGCGTCCACCGCAGCACGCGGTGCGAAAGGTACTGAAAGGTCAGCACCCCGTGCCGCAGCGGGTTCAGCAGCCCCCGCAGCCGCCAGACCGACTGCAGTCCGCCCGCCGCGATCCGCCGCTTGCGCTTGCCCTCCTCGGCCATGTCGGCCGACGGGGTTTCGAGCGCGTAGGCCTCCTTGCAGTAGGCGATGCGGTAGCCTTTGCCGGCGATGCGCATCGAGATCATGAAATCGTCCAGCAGCGTATCCTCGCTCTGGGGTTCGTACAGCTCCCGCCGCACGGCGAACAGCTCGCCTGCGGCCCCGACGGCCGTCGAGAGGCGGAAGTCCCACTCTTTGAGCTTCGATTCGTAGCGCCAATAGACCCCCTCGGTGGCTGCCGCGCCCTCGCCGGCCCGGGCCGCCACGCGCTTCTCGCCCGCCACGCACCCCACCTTGGGGTCGTCGAAGCAGCGCACGATCTCCCGCACCGCTTCGGGGTTGAGCATCGTATTGGCGTCGGTGAAGATCACGATCGGCGTTTCGATCGCCTGCATGGCGCGGTTCAGCGCCGCGGTCTTGCCGCCCCGCCGCGCGTCGTGCAGCACCCGCACCTCGGGGCAGGCGGCCAACAGTTCGACCGTGCGGTCGGTCGAGCCGTCGGTGATCCACACGACGTGCAGCCTGCCGGCAGGGTACTCCAGTGCCCGGCAGTTGGCTGTTTTTGCTGCGACGATCTCCTGCTCGTTGTAGGCGGCGATCAGCAGCGTCACCTCGGGCAGGCTCTCGGGTTCGGGGGCCGCCCGCCGGGGGCAGACCGCCTCGCGGAAGCTCACCAGCGCTCGGAGCAGCATGCCGTAGCCGAGGTAGGTGTAGAAGACCACGGCCAGGAAGAGCCAGAAAAGGATGGCGGCGGTTGTCATAGGCCGGTTATTTTCGGCGGATCAGGCGTTCGACGCCGCGGATGAACTTGTACCCGAAGAGGTTGATCAGCACGGAGCGGGTCCGGTAGTAGGCGAACGCCTGCGGCGAGAACCACGAGTTCTGGTAGTGGTGGATGGCGTAGGTCTCGGGCGTGAGGATGACCCGCCGCGAGTCGAAGAGCTTCGGCGAAAAGTAGTCGGGCGGCAGGACGTAGACCGCCTCGTCGAGGTTCTTCGCGTGGAGCGTCTCGATGCCGCCGTGGCGCAGTTTGATGATCTGCTTGAAGTCGGGAATCCACGACTCCATGATGTCGGGCAGCATGCGGATGTCGTACGAACCGTCCGCGCGCAGGAAGTGCCGCCCCTGGTAGTAGTCGAGGCAGTGCCTGATCCAGTCGCACCCTTTTTCGGCCCCCAGCACCGCAGCCTCGATGGTCCCGGCCTTCTCCGCCCCGGCGAAGTAGGGCAGATCGAGCAGCGGGTCGAACGACTTGAGCACCTCCACGTCCGAATCGAGGTAGATGCCGCCGTGGTGGTAGAGGGCGTAGAAGCGGATGTAGTCGGCGGCGAAAGCGTACTTTTTCGCTTCGAACGCCTCCCGGACCCAGGGAACCGCCTCCAGATCGAAGCGCCGCGTGTCCCACAGGATGATTTCGTAGTCGGGCAGGTGTTTTTTCCAACTGTCTATGCAGCGCTGAATTTTGGGCGGATAGGGGTCGCCGCTCAGCCAGCAAAGGTGTATTAACTTGGGTATCATCTGTTTTTGGTTTGGGTTTCGTTCAACTCTTCCATCGCTTCGACCACGCGCGCCATCTGCCGCTCCCACGAGAGCGAGCCTTCGATCGAGGCGCGGATCGCTGCGGGAGGCATCTCCACCGCGTCGTAGAAGCGCAGCAGCGCCTCGATGTCGAGCGGCGTGTCGTCCGCCGGAGCCTTCATCACGTAGGGCATGTCGTCGAAGTCGGCGTCCTGCTCCGAGTAGACGAAGGGGATGCCGCGCGCGGCGTATTCGCGGTTTTTGAGGGTCTTGATCCGCGTGATCCCGTTGCGGTGGCGGCCCAGGCTGGCGATCCCCATATCGCACCACGCGAACTCGGCGTCGAGCGCCGCGCCCGAGCGCGTCCCGATCAGGGAGACATACTCCGCAAGGCCGTATTCGGCGATGCGGCGGCGGTAGTCGTTCAGCAGCGCGTCGCGGCTGTCGCCCGCGATGCGCAGGCGGACGATGCGTTCGCGCGGAGTGGAGTAGTAGCGGCGCAGCCCTTCGATCACGCGGTCGAAGCCGTGCCAGTAGTGGATGTTGGCCACGGCCAGCAGGTGCAGTTCGCGCGTCGTGTCCCGCCGCTCCCGCTTGACGGGAATCGACGCGAAGTCGATACCGTTCGAGATGCGGACGGTCGGCCGGCCGAAGATCGTCTCCTCGTCTGAAAAGGTGACGATGCGGTCGATGTAGCGGGCCATCCGCCGCCGGAAGAGCTTGTCGGCGAAGAGCCTTGCGCGCGCCTTCCACGAGGCGCGGGAGAACTCCCCGTCGTAGGGGTAGGTCGGGATTTCGAGCGCCGTGCGCACGCCCAGCCGCTGCAGCCGCCTCAGCCAAAGGATCAGCACCGGGTTGGCGTTCAGGTCGTGGCGGATGTAGACCAGACGGATTCCCTCGTCGCGCACGTAGCGCGTCACCTCCCCGAGCGAGAGGCGTTTGAGCACCTTGGCCCGCAGGCCGCACCCGAAGTTGCGGATGACGCGCTCGCCCGCCATCCGCCGCTGCGTGCCGTCGGGGGCGATCTCCAGGTGGCACAGCTCCGTAGGCACACCGCAGCGGCCCAGCGCCTCGCATTGGGCGAAGATCTTCTTGCTGATGCCGCTGAAAGCGGAAAACCCGTGGAAAACGACGAACAACCCCTTCATGGCATCACGATTTTGTGCGGCGCAGCACGCCCCGGACGATTTGCCAAAGGTCATAGACCCCGCCCAACTGTACGTAGGCGAGCCACACCAGCAGCGCTGCGGCTCCTTTGGCCGCGAGCGACGCGATCAGCGGCGTGCCCGCCGGCAGGCCGAACTCCAGCGCCGCCAGCGGCACGCTCACCAGCGCGGTCAGCAGCAGCGGCGAGAGGAATCCCCGCCAGAAAGGACCCCACCTCACGTGCAGCGTCAGGCGGAACAGGGCGTGGTAACATTGGATGAAGTTCACCAGGAACGAAGCGCAGATGCACCACGCCACGGCCTGGGTCGTGCCGAAAGCGAAAACGCCCGTGGCGATGGCCGCGACGTTGAGCGTGGCCGAGAAGAGACCGCACAGGAAGAGCATGCGCGTGGCGTCGGCGGCCTGGAAGATTGACCCGGAGGTCGACATGACGATCTGGATGCCCACCGAGAGCGAGAGGATGCGCAGAGCGTCCACCGAGGGCTGCCACTGGGGTCCGAAGATCAACAGGATCAACTCCTGCGCCGTGAAGCAGAGCACCGCCGAGAGCGGCAGCCCGATAAAGGCCAGCAGGCGGATCACCTTCATGTACTGGAAGGCGATCTGCCGCTTGTCGTGCTGCATCTCGGCGAAGATCGGGTGCATGACGGGCGAGATGACGAAGGTGATGTTTTGCAGGGGGAGCATCATCAGCCGGTACGACTTCTCGTAGTAGCCCAGCTGCGTGAGGCTCATGTAGCGGCCCATCAGCAGTTTGTCGAGGTTGCGGCTGAAGTAGTTGATCAGCTGGAACGAGAACTGGTAGGCCGAGAACGAGAAGACCTTGCCCAGCGCCTCGCGTCCGGGCCGGAGCCGCAGCCGGAGCGGATTCTGGCGGTAGTTGATCATGAAAAGCATCGCGCTCGAGAAGACCGGGTTGATCGTCAGCGCATAGATGCCCGCCCCGGCGTAGGCCGCCGCGATGGCCGCCGAGCCGCCGATGATCTGTACGCTCAGCGAGCGCACGGCGATGAAGCGGAAGCGCTTGGCTTTGTAGATCAGTGCGTTCGGTACGATGTTCGCCGAGGCGAAGAAGAGATTCAGCGACAGGATGCGGCAGACGGTCTTCAGGCTTTCGGCGTGGTCGTAGAACGAGGCGATACCGCCCGAGGCGGCGAAGAAAAGCAGCGCGATGACGGCCCCCGACCAGACGCTCAGCGAGAAGATGCCGTTCAGATCGCTGCGCGTCAGGTTCTTGCGCTGGATGACCGCCGGCCCGATGCCCAAATCGCTGAAGATGGCGAAGAACGAGATGATGACCGTGGCGATGCCCACGATGCCGAACTCCTTGGGGGTGAATAGGCGCGCCAGCACGCCCGCAACCCCGAGGTTGACGACGATGCCGGTGTACTTGGCCACCGAGGTGTAGAACACCCCGGACATCAGCTGCGTCTTGACGCTCTTATTTTCCGGATTTTCGGTCATGGAGCTTTTCGTAAAGCGCGGCGTAGCGCTGTGCGGTCCGTCGGAGGGTGAGGTTTTCGAGCGCGTAGGCGCGGTTGCGCGCGCCGTGTCCCGCGGCGGCGAGGCGGGCCGCTTCCGCCAGCGCGCGGTCCACCGAGTGCGGGTCGGCCGGGTTGAAGACCGGATTGCCCGTGGCGCGCAGCATCTCGCCCACGTTGCCGCAGTCGGGTCCCGCGACCACCTTGCCGAAGAGGAACCCCAGCGTCACGTTGCCCGAGTTGAGGATATTCGTGCGCTGGATCATCAGCACGTCCGCCGCCCCCAGATAGCGGGGCAGCTCCGCGTCGGGGATCATCCAATCCGCCGAGGTGATGCGGCACGGCGCCAGCGCCGTCAGGGCGCGGACGGCGAGGTAGAGCGAGCGGGTCGCCAGCCTGCGCAGCCCCGTGCGCCAGCGCGAACGGTAGGTATAAGGGAACAGGCGCGGGGCGAGCAGGTATTTGCGGCTGCACTCAAGGCGGCGGTAGGCCCCCCACACCAGCCTGCGCTCGTCCGCGTGGCGGAACGTGCCGAATGCGAGCAGCACGAATGCCCGCTGCGGAATGCCGAGCATGCGCCGCGCCTCGGCGCCCGGGAGCGCCGTGTCGTAAATCCCCTCGTAGATGTGGTGGGGGATCACCTCCTGCAACTGCCCCTCCGGCGTGCCGCGGGCCGTCAGCTCGCGGCGGCTGGCGTCGCCCAGGTGGACCACCGCGTCGGCATACCGTTCCACGAGCCGGTAGCCCTCGGCCACCAGCTCATCGCCGCGGTGCGGTGCGGCGTTGTGGCGCGTGTAGACGATCCCGACGCCCCGCTCCCGCAGCCGCCGCAGGATCGCCTCGACCGCCGCGAGCTGCGTGCGGTCGGGCCGATGCCAGCCGAAAAGCGCCTCGGGCCACTGAATGTGCACCACGTCGTAGGCGTCCGCGCGGGTGTGGAACTCCGCCGTCGAGCACACCGCCTCGCACCCCGCATCGCGGAGCGCTTCGGCGAGCAGCCGCACGAACGGATTGTCGCTCTGGGGACCTATGTCGTAGACGATCAGTACCTTCATCTTATAGTTTCACCCACTCGCCGCGGGCCGGGTCGTAGCGTTTGATGACGCGGGCCGGGTTGCCCACGGCCACGCTGAAAGAGGGGATGTCCTTCGTGACGACCGATCCTGCGCCGATCTGGCAGCGCTCCCCGATCGTGACCCCGGCCACCACCACCGAGTTGGCCCCGATGTGCGATTCGTTGCCGATCGTGACCGGCTTGCGGACCAGCTCCTGCGCGTTCGAGTCGCGCGTACCGTCGGCGTAGCCGTGGTTGAAGCCCGCCACGAAGACGTGCTGACCCAGCCCCACGCGGTCGCCGAAGCGGACCGGGCCGATCACCACCGAGCCGATGCCGATGCGCACGCCGTCGCCCAGAATAACGTCGCCCGCGCCGTTGTTCACCACGGCGAAGTCTTCGATCAGCACGTCGCGGCCCGCTTCGAAGCGTTTCCAGGGGAAGATGTCGAGCCGCGCATGCCGCCGGAAAAGGCTGCCGCGCCCTTTCTTCTGCAGGAAGGGGGTCACCAGCAGCCGCACCCACAGCCGCGGCCGCGGCCGTTTGGGCGAGGAGATGAGCCACAAGGCCAGTTTGCGCAGGCGGGGCGAGTTCTTGATACGCTCTTTCATCGTTGCAAAAATAGGAAAATTTATCGCACGGTGTCTTCGTAAAGGGCCAGCAGTTCGCGCGCCGTGCGCTCCCACGAGAAAAGTTTGACCCGCTCCAGCCCGTAGGCGATCTGCTCCCGGCGGAACGCCTCGTCGTTTTCGAGGCGCAGCAATGCTTCGGCGATCTGCCCCGGATCGGTCGGATCGACCAGAATCGCCCCCTCGCCCGCGATCTCGGGGATGGCCGAGGTGTTCGACGTAACGACGGGCGTGCCGCAGGCCATCGCTTCCAGCTGCGGGATGCCGAAGCTCTCGCGCAGGGAGGTGTAGAGGAATGCTGCCGCGCCGTTGTAGACGGCCGGCAGGTCGCTGTTGGGGATGTAGCCCGGCAGGCGCAGCCGCTCGATCAACCCCTCTTCGCCGATCTCGCGCAGGATGTCCTGCGCCGCCTCGGCCTTCAGATCGGCCACCAGCAGCGGCAGCGGATCGTCCGACCGCCGCACGTACTCGGCATAGCCCCGGAGCGTTCCGGGGGTGTTCTTCTTAGGGTCGGTGTTGCCCAGAAAAAAGAGGTAGCGCGCTTCGGGCAGGTAGCGCCGCGTCACCTCCGCCGTGCTCTCCAGCGGGCGGAAGCGGGGGTTGTAGCCGTTGTGGATGGCCGTGATGCGCGCGGGGTCCAGCCCCAGCGCCGTGCGGATGCGGTCGCGTTCGAACGCCGAGACGGTGATGATCCGCTCGCAGCGCGGCAGGATGCGGGGGACGACCGTTCGGCGGTAGAGCCTCCCCAGCGACTGGTAGAGCGACGGGTTGCGGGCGGTCTGCCGCTCCAGGAAGATGATGTCGTGCAGCGTGAGGATCAGCGGCGCCGAACCCCAGACGGGGGCCGTGTTGCTCGTGCAGTGCAAGAGGTCGGGGCGGATGCGGCGCACGGCGCGCGGCAGCGCCCACTGCTCCCACAAGGGGTAGCTCGGGCAGCGGAGCGTCAGGATATGGACGTTGGGCGTCTCTTCCAGGCAGCGGTCGGGACCGTCGCCGACGAGGATGAAGTATTCGTTGCGCGTGTCGATGCGCTGGAGACAGCGGATGGTCTCGAGCGCCACGAAGTCCATGCCGTGTTTGTTGGGGCGGAAGATGCGCTGCGCCTCGATGGCTATTTTCATGGTTCGGGTCGGTTTTGCGGTGCGGGATCGCCCGCTCCGGTATGGCTGGTGTGGATGAACCGCTCTTTGGTTCCGCGCAGACGGAACATATTCCTTACGGTCAGCAGGAAGAGCACCGGCAGCCGCCGCAGTGCACGACCGAGCCGCGCATCGGTCTGCGCATCGGGCAGGGCGAACGCCAGCGCGAAGGCGAGCAGCAGTAGCGTCACCCACCACTTGACCGATCCGGCGGGATCGAGCGCCGTCATCAGAAGCGTCCACAACGGTACGAGTCCCAGCAGCAGCATGCGCGGCGGCAGACACCACTGCACCAGCTTGTCGCAATAGTCGGCGTTGCCCGCCAGGATCGCCCCCGGGAGCTGCCTGACGGCCGCCGCGAGGGCGTAAAACTGCGCGGCGATCCACCGCCGCCGCTGGTCGTAGTAGGCCCCTTCGGCCTGCACCTTCTCGTCGAGCACCTCCAGCGAGTCGAGGTAGCCGATGTAGATGCGCTGGCGCAGCAGCAGGGCTTCCAGCTCCTTGTCCTCGCCCGCGGTGATGCAGCGGCGGATATTCGCGTAAAACCAGTCGTAGCGGAAAGCCATACCCGAGCCGATCAGCGCCGAGGATAGCCCCAGCGCCACGTGGCCGCGGCGGAAGATCGAGTTGTTGATCTCCTCGCTCGCCGCGTCGATCACGGCCGTGTCGGTGTCGCGGTTTTTGGCCGTGCGGTGGGCCTGCATGGCCTCCACGCCGCTGTCGAAGACGTCGTTGAGCCGCGCGATGTAGTGCTCCGGTACGAGGTTGTCGGCATCGAGGATCGTCACCGCGTCGGCCGCCCCCGCGCCCAGCGTGTCGGCGGCAAAGGTGAGGGCCTTGGCTTTGGAGCTGTTCTCGAAGTGCACCTCCACGATCTCGACCGGCCGGCGGCGGAGGGCGTCGAGCGTGGCGGGTCGCAGCCGGTCGGCAATCACCACGACGCGGTGCAGATCGGCCGGGTAGTCCTGCCGCAGGGCCGCCTGCGCCGTGCGGACGACGACCGCATCGGCCTTGTAGGCAGGGATCAGCGTCACGAAGCGCAGCCGGCGGCGGGCCGGCGGGTAGTCGTCGTCCGGACGCCGCATCGAGAAGAGTGCGAAGACGAAGAGGTAGAGCACCGGAAGACCCAGCGCCGCCACCAATATCCAGTCTATGATATTCAGTATCATCGTTTACCTGTTTTTCCTTTCAGAAAGTCGATAGCTCCCGTCCATGCCGCCGCGGCCAGGTCGCGGCGGCCGCGCAGCAGCGCCGTGACGACGGTCTTGGGCAGGGCGGCGCAGAGTTGATATAGTTCCGAGAGCAGCCGCCGCGACCCGCCGAGGTTGCGCCGCGCGAAGAGCAGGCGGTTGCGCGTGAGGTAATAGGTGCGTAGGGGGCTTTGCTGTCCCGTAGTGGCGCTCTCCTTGTGGAAGACCGTGCAGCGGGGGTCGTACACGATGCGCAAACCCGCCCCGCGGATGCGCACCGACCAGTCCAGCTCTTCGTAGTAGAGGAAGTACTCTTCGGGCATCCATCCCGCCTTTTCAAGCGCGCTGCGTCGCACCAGCATGGCCGCGCCGTGGGCATAGGGGGTCTCGTGCGGGGTGTCGTAGGAGCCGTCATCCGCCTGCCCGAAGCCGACGAGCGCGTTGCGCAGCGTCACGGGCGAGAGGGGCGTGTAGCCCGCGAACTGGATTGCGCGCGGCGGATCGAAGAAGCGGATTTTGGGACAGACCACCCCGATCGAGGGATCGGCGTCGAGCGTTTCGCAGAGCCGGTGCAGGGTGTCCTCCTCTACCTCCGTGTCGTTGTTGAGCAAGAGCAGATACTCCCCGGTCGCCGCCGCCATGCCGAGGTTGTTGCCTCCGGCGAAACCCAGGTTGCGGTCGCTGCGGAGCGCCTTGATGTCGGGGTAATGCGCCCGGAGCAGCGCCGCTTCGTCCCTTTCGGAGCCGTTGTCCACCACCACGATCTCCAGCGGGGCGGTGACCTGCGTCCGGAGCGAGCGGATCAGCGCCTCGGTGAGCGCGAGGCCGTTGTAGTTGACCGTGACGACGGAGACGCGTGGTGGGTGGATTTGCGTGCTCATGCCCGTCGGATTTTCAGCGGCTCGGCCTCCCCGGTCAGCTCGCGGTCGAACCGCGGGGCCATGAAGATGAAAGCCATACTCATGTAGACGATCGCCCCGTTGGGAATCTGCCCCAGCACCTCGTTGGCGTAGGACATGAGCGTCAGACCCGCGATGCCGCAGATCAGCGCGGCCGTCAGCCCTCGCACCTGGGAGTTGCGCAGGCGGAAGACCACCTGGAAACTGCCCCAGGCAAGTACGTACAACAGCAACGAGACATGGATCAGGATGCCCACCACGCCCGTCTCCACCCAGATCAGCACGAACCACGAGTCGGTCGGAATCTGCGACAGCGGCGCGTCCGGAGCGTGGTTCTTGGCCTTGCCGCCGCCCATGCCGATTCCCGCGCCGAAGGGTTTGTCGGCCATCAGCACGCGCAGGCGGGCCTGGTTTTCCAGCCGAACGTTGAACGAGGCGTCGTCGGTGTTGAAGGCGCTGCGGGCGCGGCGGATAATCTGATTTCCCTGCCCGATATCCGTGAAATTCAGAAAGATGAAAGCACTCAGAAGCGCTACGACCCCCGCCACCGCCAGCCGGGCGTTGCGCGACAGGACCACGAAGGCCGCATAGCCGGCGAACGGCACGGCCAGTGCGCTGCGCGTGCCGGAGATGAGCATGCCGTAGCAGGCCGCCGCAGCCGTGAAGAAGAGGAAGAATTTCATCCACGGATTCCGGTAGAAGAGCGCGGAGATGGAGAGCACGACCATCGACATGCCCATGCTGGCTCCGAAGTTGGCCGCGTCGCTGAAGAACGAGAAGTAGCGGATGCCGCTGTAAATGATGTGCGTACGCCGCGCCCCCAGCACGTAGAGCCAGTATTTCTCCGCCTCGTTGAAGCCGATGAACTTCTGGATGAGCGCCTTGCTCACGGCGATCAGCGTCAGAACGGCCCACACGGCCAGCATGTAGCGCAGCCATTTGAATTCGCCCATCGTCAGCTGCGTCAGCACCACGATCAGCAGCAGGTAGATGGCGAACGACCGCACAGCGGTGAACCACGCCGCGGGTACGGCGAGCGGGTTGAACAGCTCGAGCGTGCAGTAGACCGCCCAGATCAGCGCCGCGACGGTGATTCCCGAGCGGATGCGCCGCCACTCGATGCGGTGCACCATCGCCTGCACGGCGACCATCAGCACGTTGTAGAAGAGCGCCGCATCGAGGATCGTCCCGATGGGGATGTCGCGCACGTAGCGCCCCAGCGCCATGATGAAGTAGTTGACCACGAACATGCCCAGCATGGCCACGGCCGGTTTGCGCAGCGTGACCCACAACATGCAGAGCGCGGCCGGCAGGATGCCCAGCACCACGCCCAGCGGCATCTTGCGGTGGGTGAACAGGTAGGCGATGGCCAGCACGCCGCAGACGAGCGTCGCCGCGACGGTCAGCCGCACCGGACTCCAGCGCGAGGTGATCTCGCCGATCCCCAGGACCTTGTTCAGGCGTGAGGACAGGCTCTCTGGATGCAGGGCCTTGCTCGGACGGGAGGATATGCTGCCGGGGTTGCTCATCGGGCGTGCTCGCCGGGAACGTTATTTGACAGCGGTGAATCCGAACTGGCTGATCTGGTAGCCCAGCCGGCGCAGGAAGGTGAAGGGAGGCATCAGCCCGGTGAAGACCTGCACGACGCTGCGCTGGGCGCAGTTGAGGCAGATCAGCACGGGGGCCGGGGCCGCCAGCTCGACCGCTTTTTCGAAGAGCAGCTGGTCGGTGTCCTTCCACGTCCGGTTGGCCGGGGCGATCATCAGGTTCAGCGCCGCCTCCTGCAACAGCCCCTTCGGCACGGAGCAGACCGCGAGGGCCGGGTATTCGACCAGCACCAGTTCCGCCTCGGCGAGCGTCGGTTCGCCGTCGCGCTCCTGCACGAAGTCGCTGAGCCGCTCGGCCAGCAGATACTCCTTGCGGTCGATGCCGAAGTCCCTGTTCCACGTCACCACCCGCACCTTCATGCCCGATTCGCGGAAGTGCTCGGCCAGGCTCCCGGCCAGGGTCGTCTTGCCGTCGCCCGCGGCCGTGCTCAGCAGGTTGACGATGTTGGTACGCCCCGGGGTGAAGAAGTTGAGCGCGGCGTTGCCGATCTGCCGCGCCGCTAGCTGCCGGTAGGTCTTCGTATAGCGCCGCTCGCCCAAACGCCCCGGTCCGGGGAAGGCGCCGAGCACCTTGCTGCCCGTGATGCGCTCGGTGCGGATCTTGTCGCGCAGCGTGCGGTCGATCAGCTCCAGCAGGATGAAAAAGCCCAGCACGAAGACCAGCGTCACGGCGAAAGCGGCGAAGACCATCATCTTGCGCTTGCTCGGTTCGGCCGAGATCGGCAGCACGGGCGGGTTGATGATGCGCAGCGTGGCGGAGCTCATCTGGAGGTTCTTCTGCCGCAGGCGCGCGGTGTTCAGGGCGTTGAGGATCGAGAGGTACGACTGCTCGGAGAAGCCGATCTGCCGGTTCTTGCGCTTGAGCGTCGAGCCTACGGGCGAGAAGAGCGTATAGCGGTTGTCCAGGTCGTGCTTGCGCGACTTCATCACCTCCATCTCGGTCTTGGACTTCTCCTCGAGCAGCACGGCGTCGAGCCACTGAGCGATCATCGACCCGGTCGAAAGACCCTCTTTGGTGTACTGCTGGTTGGCGATGTCGGTGGTAATCTGCTTCAGCTCGTCGGTATGGCCGTTCAGTTCGCGGCGCAGGGCGTCGATGTCGGTGCGGCTCTGCGGGCGGTATGCGGCGGTCTGGCCGGCGGTTAGGTCGGCGGACTGCTCCCCTTCCGTTGCGGTCTCGGTCTCGCGGTTGAAGGCCTCGGCGGCGGAGATGCGCGTCTGCAACGCACCGATCTGACGCAGCTTGGCCAGGAAGCGCGCATTGTTGTGGAAGGTCTTCAGCCCGTCCAGCTGCTCCTCGATGGCCTGGCGCAGCCGCTTGGCGCTCTGGTAGTTAAGCTCGATATCCTCGGTGCGCAGGTCGTAGTCGCGCGACAGCGAGGCGATGTGCTTGGTCTGTTCGTCGTAGTTGATGACCTGGTGGCGGATGTTGTACTCCAGCAGCGAATCCTCCATCTGTTTGAGGTCGTTGCCCACGCGGTTCAGCTCCTGCTGGAAGTAGTCGATCACGTTGTTCGTCTCGCCGAAGCGCAGCTCCTTGTACTGCTTGACGAACTCGTCGTTCAAGAGCAGCAGCGTCTGGTAGACGATGCCCGGATCGTCGTTCTCGTAGGTAATCTCCAGCATGTCGCTGCTCCCCACGCGCTTGACCTTGATGCGGCTGAGCGCCTGGTAGCTGTAATGCGGATGGTTCCACATGAACAGGCCGTAGACGTGGTTGTCGCGGTCGTTGGTCTCGTAGGCGGTGATCTGTTCCAGGGTCTTGTTCTCATCGTCGCGGTCGACCAGCGCCATCACGTCGGGCGGCGTGCGCTGCAAGAGGCGGCGGTAGGTCTTTGCCAACAGATACTGGTTGTCCTGCTGCGGGTCGCCGTGAACGAGGTCCTGCACGAACAGCCGCAGCGAGACGTTCTTCAACGTCGCCTGCGAGGTGAGGATGTTCATCAGGTTGTCCATCGCGTTGTTGATGATGTTCCAGTCCTGACGCGTGCCGCCCGACGACTCGATGTCGTAACCCGACACGACGCCCGTGTAGATGGTCATCGACGACTTGTAATAACGCGGCATCTTGCCCATCTTGAGGTAGACGGCCAGCGCGACCAGCAGCGGGCAGAGGATCAGCCACCACTTGATGCGGTAGAGGAATTTGATGACGTATGCGAGGTAGTTCATGGCGTTGTCTGTTTAGCGGGTGGACCCGGCGGCCCGGGCCGAAGTGTCGGCGGGTCCCGGTTGTGCGGCTTCCGGCCGGGCGGTTGCGCCGCTTTCGGCGTCCGCTGCGGGAGCGGGTTCCGTAGAGGCGGACGAGGGCCGTGCGGCGCGGCGCGAGATGATCGGGGTGTTGGTGAAGACCTCCAGCTGCAAGAGGGCGCTGTTCAGCGCGCGGCGCACCTCCTCGTAGGCGCGGATCGACGAGGCTTCGATCGATTTCTGGCGCGCCAGCGACTGCATGTCCAGCTTGCCGTTCAGGAAGTCGGTCTCCGCCCCGGCGTAGTTGGTCTGGGCCATGGTCATCGCCTCGGTGACGCTCTGCAGCGAGGAGAGCTGCTCGATGACCGTGGAGTAGGTCTCGATGATCTTCAGGCGCAGCTCGTCGAAACTGCGGTCGAGGTCGTGTTCGACCTGTTCGAGCCGTTTTTTCTGCTGCTTGACCTTGTTGCGGCGGTTGAGAATGCCCGACAGGGGGATCGAGACGCTGCCGCCGACGTTCCAGTAGTTCTGGCGGCGGCCCGAGTTGTTGACCACCGGTACGCCGTTGTCGATGTAGGTCTGGTTATAGATGTCCGACGAACCGTAGTTGTAGCTGGCGTTGAATTTCAGGTAGGTCATCCACTCGCGCCGCACGGTCTTCAGCTCGCGCGCTTCCAGGTCGACATTCGATTCGTAGAAAGCCATCTGGGGCGAGGAGCGGGCGTTGTCCAGCAGGGTTTGCAGCGGAGGGAGCTTCAGGTCGATATAGTCCTGCGGGGTCATGGCCGCCAGGTTGAGGTAGGCCTCTTCGGGGGTTACGGGCTGTTGGGCGCAGGCTGCCGCTGCCGGGAAGAGGAGGCAGAAAAGCAGGAGTTTTTTCATCATACGTTTTCTTTTTGGATGAACGCCGTGAAGGTGCGGAATATTATCTTGAGGTCGAACCACGGCGACATTTCGCGCGCGTAGCGGATGTCGAGCTGCTTGCGCTGTTCGGGCGAGAGCTTGCCCGCCGCGCCGCGCTTCTCGACCTGCCACAATCCGGTCAGCCCCGAGGGGCACATGAAGCGTTCGATGTATTCGTCGCTGGTCAGCCGTTCGGCTTCGTAGAGGGGGAGCGGGCGGTTGCCCACCACCGACATGTCGCCGCGCAGGATGTTGATCAGCTGGGGCAGTTCGTCGATGCTGTATTTGCGCAGGAAACGGCCCAGCCGCGTCACGCGTGGGTCGTTTTCGATCTTTACGAAGGCGTTCTCCTGCTCGGTTTCGACCTGCTGGAGGTGTGCCTGCTCGTCGATGGCGAAGTCGTCGGCGAAGAGCACCCCGCTCTCCATCTCCTTGAGCAGCTCCTCCATATCGCTCTCGTCGAAAGACATTTTGCCCGAGTCGGTGTCGATTGTCTGGGCGGCGTACTGGTTTTTGTCGCCCAGCTCCTTGAGCCGCTGGTCGGCGTCGGTGCGCATCGAGCGGAATTTCAGGAAGTCGAAAATGCGGTAGTTGCTCCCCACGCGCTTCGATTTGTAGAGCACGGGTCCCGGCGAATCGAGCTTCACGGCCACGGCCACCGCCACGAGCAGGGGCGAGAGAACGACCAGCCCCGCCAGCGACGCCGCCACGTCGAAAGTCCGCTTCCAGAGCGGCATGCGGAACAGCCGCACCTCGCCGCTCTCCGCGTGCAGAACCGGTTTGTGGGTGAAGGAGTGGTCGGCCATGAACCGCATCGTGCGCAGCAGGTCCTCGCGCGGAACGTCTCCCGCCACGGCGCTGTTCACCCCGGCGCGCAGGTAGGCGCGGCGTTCCTCGTCCCCGAGCCGGCCGCGGGCCACCAGAATGATGCCCGCTCCGGGGAACCACGACCTCAGGAAACGGATGTTGCGGCAGTCGGTGTCTGCCTCGCGCTGTTCGTAAAGGATGAACGCATGTTCGGCCCTGAGGGGCGTAAGCACCCTGAGGGCCGAACTGATGTCGCTTACTAAGTGCATCCGCTCCGGGACCAGTTCGGAAAAACGGGTCGCAAGACCCCCTTTCCCCTTGATGTAGACGACGGGATGTTTCAATCGAGAATTTTTTTGATCCGTATTTTGAGTTCCATCGGGTTGAACGGCTTGACGATGTAGTCCTCGGCGCCCTGCTCCAGCAGACGGATGCGCTCCGAGGTGCTGTCCTCGCTGGAGAGCATCACCACCGGTACGTGGCGGAAGAGTTCGTCGTGTTTGAGCAGGTGCAGGAACTCGTCGCCGCGCATTTCGGGCATGCGGATGTCCGAGATGATCAAATCGGGCATGTTGCCCTGATGCAGCCACTCGACGGCCTGCACGGGGTTCTGCTGGTAGAAGCAGTCGTAGTCCGCATGGAGATATGCGTAGATGATTTTGGCGATTTGCTCCTTGTCGTCTACGACCAGTACTTTTTTCTTCATGTCTCTATCCAAATTTTACCCGGGGGCGTGACTGTCCGTCTTCCCCGCGAAGAGAGGGTTGTCCGAATTATCTGGTAAATATAAAAAATATTGCGGACAAACGCGGCATTTTCCGCCGCAAATATCGGCAAAAAAATATTGATGTCATATTTCCCGCCCGTTTATTTCGCGTCGGGACCATCCCAGAAACGGGTTTTTGGGTCCCGTCCGGCGGATTTGGTGCGGCGGAAGCGCCGCGTAACCAAAAATTTAATATCTTTGTAGCGATTCCCCTCGCTTCTCGCCCGGGGCACGACTAACCGATAGGGACTATGGTGAGTGAAAATAACGGGACGGCCCCACAGGCCGATTCCCGCCCCCGGATACTCGTCGCCGAGGACAACCCCAGCAACTACAAACTCGTCGAGGTGCTGCTGCGGCGCGACTATGCGCTGCTGCACGCCTGGGACGGCGCCGAGGCGGTCGAGCTGTTCCGCGCCCAGGGTGCGGACCTGGTGCTGATGGATATCAGCATGCCCGTGATGGACGGCTACGAGGCGCTGGCTAAAATCCGCGAATCGGACCCCGCGCTCCCCGTCATCGCGCTTACGGCCTATGCGTTCGAGGCGGACCGCCAGCGCATGTTCGAAGCCGGGTTCGACGACTGTCTGGCCAAACCGCTGCGGGCCGACGTGCTGCGCACCAAGATCGCTCACTACCTGGCCTCCGAATAGCCTATGACCGCACCCAACGCGATAAGACCGCTCGTCAGGCTGCTCTTCTGCGGCCTCGTCCTGCTGCTGATTTTCCCCGCTCGTCTGCGTGCCGCTCAGGAGCGGGAGAGCATCCTGATCGTCTCCTCCTACAACCCCGATACGCGCCGTATGTCGAGCTTCATCCACGATTTCGAGGGCGAAGTGACGGCGGCCGCTCTGCCGTGCGACATCTATGTGGAAACGCTCGAATGCAAGAGCATCGCCGACGCGCAGCAGTGGATGTCGCAGCTCGACATGATCCTCGAACGTTACGAGCCGACGCGCCTGCGGGCCGTCGTGCTGCTGGGACAGGAGGCGTGGTCGTCGTTCGTCTCGCTCGGCCGCATCCGCGACGACGTGCTCTATTTCAGCAGTTTCGCCAGTTCGAACGGCGTCATGCTCCCGCCCGCGGGAACCGACAGCCTCTGGATGCCCGAATCGGTCGATTACCGGGGGCTGACCGACAGCCTCGAGAATGTGGGCGGCCAGCTCAACCGCTACGACGTGCGCCGCAACATCGAGCTGATCCGCTCGCTCTACCCCGAGGCGCAGACCGTCGCCTTCGTGTCGGACAACACCTACGGCGGCATCTCGCTCCAGGCGCTCGTGCGCCGCGAGATGGAGAATTACCCCGACCTCGAGCTGGTGCTGATCGACAGCCGTGCGGGCGAACAGGCGGCCCGCCAGCGCTACGCCGCGCTGCCGCCCCGGTCGGCCGTGCTGCTGGGTACGTGGCGCGTCGGCCGCCACGGGGAGTATTTCATGCAGCGCTCGCTGAGCGAACTGATCCAGCAGAATCCGCGTCTGCCGGTCTTTACGGTGACCCGTACGGGGCTGGGCGACGCGGCGATGGGGGGCTTCGTGCCCGAATACCTGAGCGGAGCCGAGTCGATCGCCTCGCAGATTAAGGAGTACTACACCAGGGGCCGGATCGAGGGGACGCACTTCAACCTCTCGAACGGGGTCTACCTCTTCGATTCGCGCAAGCTGGCCGAGTGGAAGGTCCCCGAGTACGCGCTGCCCCGCGGCAGCGTGGTCGAGGACCGCGTGGCCGTCAAGCTCTCCAAGTACTCGCAGTATATCAATATGCTGATCGTCGGCATCCTGCTGCTGGTGGGGATGCTGATCCTCACGGGGTGGCTGCTGGTGCGCATGCGCCGGCTGATGCGCCGCCTGCGCGAAAGGGAGGAGCAGCTGGTCGTGGCGCGCCGTAAGGCCGAGGAGTCGGACATGCTCAAGTCGGCCTTCCTGGCCAACATGAGCCACGAGATACGCACCCCGCTCAACGCCATCGTCGGCTTCTCGTCGCTCATGCAGAGCGAGGAGCTTACGCAGGAGGAGAGGGCCGAATACTGCCAGATCGTGGTCAGCAACTCCGAAATGCTGCTCACCCTGCTCAACGACATTCTGGACATTTCGTCGCTCGAATGCGGCAAGATCCGTTTCAACTACGCCTCGGAGGATGTCGTGCAAATCTGCCAGCATGTCATCATGACCACGGCCCATACGCGCCAGGAGGGGGTCGAGTGCCGCTTCGAATGTCCCGTCGAATCGTTCAAGCTGGTCACGGATGCACACCGCCTCTCCCAGATACTCATCAACCTCTTCACCAACGCCGCCAAGTTCACCTCCGCGGGCAGCATCACCCTGCGGCTGGAGATTCTGCAGAAGGAGGGCGAACTGCGCTTCTCGGTCTCCGACACGGGACCCGGCATTCCGCTCGACAAGCAGGAGGCGGTCTTCAACCGCTTCGAAAAGCTCTCCGGCAACAAGAAGAAAGGCACGGGGCTGGGGCTGGCGATCTGCCGGCAGATCGTGGCGATCTTCGGCGGCCGCATCTGGGTCGATCCGGAGTATACCGCCGGTGCGCGCTTCGTCTTCACCCATCCCATCGGTATTCGGGTCCCCGACGATGGAGAGAACCGTGAGGGGGGGGGGGATTTTAACGGCCCGAAACAGCGCAAGTCCCTCCGTGTAGACGAAAAGGGCCGGTTGGTTCCCACCGAAGCGTAGGGGCCGGAAAGAGGGCTGTTCGCGCAGGAACCCCCAAATATGTTTCCATAAAAGAACCCCGCCGGCGGGGTTCTTTTTTTTGCCCCCGCCTGCCGGAACCGAAAAAATTCGGCGGTTCATTGGCTTTCTTCGCGGTTAAAGTTTATATTTGTAACGGCAATGCCGCGAAAGACTATCAACCTATAATATTTGCGCTATGGACATTACAAACATTCCGCTTTCGGGCCGCACGCGCCGCGAGCACGATTTGCTGGGCGAGCTGGACGTACCCGTCGAGTACTACTTCGGCGTGCAGACGATGCGCGCGGTGGAGAATTTCCACATCAGCCGCGTCAGGCTCAACTTCTTCCCCGAGCTGATCAAGGCGCTGGCCGACGTGAAGCAGGGAGCGGCGCTGGCCAACCGCGACCTGGGGCTGCTCGACCCCGCGATCGCCGATGCGATCATCGCGGCCTGCAACGAGCTGCGCGAAGGCAAACTCGACGCCCATTTCGTCGTCGACATGGTGCAGGGCGGTGCGGGAACCTCCACGAACATGAACGCCAACGAGGTGATCGCCAACCGGGCGCTGGAGCTGCTGGGCCACGAAAAGGGCGAATACCGCTACTGCCACCCCAACAACCACGTCAACCTCTCGCAGTCGACCAACGATGCCTACCCGACGGCAACGCGCATCGCGCTGGTGCGCAGCATCGGCAAGCTGATCGACGCCCTGCGCGAGCTGATCGCCGCGTTCCACGCCAAGGGCAGGGAGTTCTCGCGCATCATCAAGATGGGCCGCACCCAGTTGCAGGACGCCGTGCCGATGACCCTCGGGCAGGAGTTCGAGGCGTATGCCGCCAACCTCACAGAGGAGATCGCCCGGCTGGAGTCGAACCGCAAGCTCTTCTACGAGATCAACATGGGCGCTACGGCCATCGGCACGGGCATCAACGCCGATCCCGACTACGCCAAACTCTGCACGCGCCACCTGCGCGAGGTGACGGGACTTCCGCTGGTCAAGGCCGCGAACATGATCGAGGCCACCTCCGACACGGGCGCGTTCATCATGAACTCTTCGGCCCAGAAGCGGCTGGCGGTCAAACTCTCGAAGATTTGCAACGACCTGCGCCTCCTCTCGTCGGGTCCCCGCTGCGGACTGAACGAGATCAACCTCCCGCCTCGCCAGCCGGGATCGTCGATCATGCCGGGCAAGGTCAACCCCGTGATCCCCGAGGTGGTCAACCAAGTCGCCTTCCGCGTGATCGGCAACGATCTGACCGTCACCCTCGCCGCCGAGGCGGGCCAGCTCGAACTCAACGTCATGGAGCCGATCATCGTGCACTGCCTCTTCGAGAGCATCGAGATGCTCATCAATGCCATGAACACGCTGCGCGAGAAGTGCGTCGTGGGCATCACGGCCAACGAAAAGGTCTGCCGCAGCATGGTCTACAACAGCATCGGGCTGGTGACTGCACTGAATCCCTACCTTGGTTATGAGACCTCGACCATGCTGGCCAAGGAGGCGCTCGAAACGGGCAAGGGCATCTACGACCTGGTGCTGGAGCACAACCTGATGAGCGAGCAGGAGCTGCACAAGGTGCTGCAGCCCGAAAACATGGTCAAGCCGCGCAAGTTCATCAAATAGCGCATAATACGAGCGCCGAAAACGACGGAGCCTTCCCGGCAAGGGGAAGGCTCCGTCATTCTTGGAGGATGTTCGGCTTTTGTCACTCCGCAGCGTCTCCTGTCGTTGCGGACCCCTCCGCCGGCAGGGTCAGTCCGTACCGCTCCATCAGCGCCTCGGGACCGGGCATCCGGCCCCGGAAGCGGACGTACTGCCGGGCGGGCTTGTCATAACCGATCTGGGTCAGGATATGGCGCCGGAAGCGTTCGGCCACGGCTTTGTCGAACGGATCGCCCGTCTCGGTGAAGGCCGCGAAAGCGTCCGTGTCGAGCACCGACGCCCACGCGTAGGCGTAGTACTGCGCCCCGTAAGGTCCGTCGAAGATGTGGTTGAGGACGGTCGGGTCGGTGATCGGGATGGCTGCGGGAATCCCGTACCGTTCCCGCAGTTCCGCCGTCAGCGCCTCGACTCCCTCCGGGGTCATAGGCTCCGTGATGCCGTGCAGTTCCAGATCGAGCAGCATCGTGAAGTAGGAGGAGAGCAACGCCGTGCCCTTGAGGGCGGAGCGGTTCTCGCGTATCCGGTCGATCAGGTCGCGGGGCATCGGTTTTCCCGTCTGGTAGTGGCTGGTGTAGTTTTTCATCACCTCGGGCTGCCAGGCCCAATGTTCCATCAGCTGCGACGGAAGCTCGACCATGTCTTTGGGGTAGCTCCCCGTGACCTGCGGGTAAGGCCCCCGGGCGAACAGCCGGGCCAATGCGTGTCCGAATTCGTGGAACAGCGTCTTCACCTGCGACGTGCTCATCAGCTGGACCCGTCCCCGAGGCGCCCGCGCGAAATTGCAGAAACCGTCACCAGCGGCAGCGCCTCGCTGTTCCCGTCCGTCGAGTAGCGGCGCAGCGAGCCTGTCGCGGCCCCCTTCAGCTTCCCCTTGCGGGCGAAGCAGTCCAGATAGAGCAGACCCAGCGTCGTGCCGTCGCGGTCCCGGGCTTCGAAGACCTGGATCTCCGGATCGCACACCGGAATGTCGGTGCGGCGGAGCATCCAAATGCCGTAGAGGCGTTGCGCGACCTGGAACATCCCGTCGCGCACCTTGTCCGGCTGGAGGTAGTAACCGGCCTGCCTCAGGTCGCTGCCGTACCGCTCGGTGTGCAGCCGCTGGAGGTAATAGTAGAGGTCCCAGGGTTCGAGCTGCGTGTCCCGACCCTCGTCGCGGAGCGCCTGCATTTGAGCGATTTCGCTCCCGGCTTTGGCGCCCGCTGCGCGGAGCAGGGGCAGCAGCAGTTCCCGCACCCCCTGCGGGGTGTCGGCCATGTTGCCCCGGATGGCATACTCCGCATAGGTGTCGTATCCCAGCAGCCGGGCCTTTTCGAGCCGCAGATTCAGAATTTCGGCGGTAAGTTCCCGGTTGTCGTATTCGCCGCCCGAGCTGCACCGGGCGGTGAAAGCCTTATAGAGCTGCTCGCGCAGCGAACGGTCCGAGGCGTTGGCCATGACGCCCGAATAGTCGCCCGCGGTGATCACCCACTCCCAGGGGCGGTTCAGCTCCCAGGCCCGCCGCGCCAGGCGCTGCCGAACGGAGGGGGAGAGGCCGGCCAGCCTGTTCGAATCGCGGACGAAGAACACGAAATTTTCCGTGGCGCGAAGGATGTTCTGCCCGTGACGGGAGCGCTTGAGGGCCATCTGTTCGTTGATCTGGCTCAGCCGCTGCTGCTCGGCGGGGGTGCGCAGGGCGCCCCGGGCGATGTAACCGTTGTAATATCTTTTCAGCGTGCGCAGCGCGAGGGAGTCGAGACCGAGTTGTTCCCGTTTTTGGTGGAGAGCGCTCACCAGGGCGAAGATTTTCGGGTCGAACGTCGTGCGGTCGCTGGCCCGGGAGAGCGCCGGGGCCGTCGTTTCGTAGATGCGGACGAGCGAATCCCCGCCTACGACGGTCTTGAGGTAGCTCAGCAGCGTCTGCGTGTCGCGGAGTTTGCGCCCGGCCCGGTTCAGAGCGCCGATGACGTTTTCGAAGGTCGCCGCTTCGGGAGCGACGGCGCAAATCGAATCGATGTCGGCTTCGTACTCCCGCAGCCCTTGGACGATGGCCTCCGGGAAATCGGCGGCGTGGATGCGGTCGAAGCGCGGGGCGCCGAACGGAGCGTCGGAGGGGACGAGCAGCGGATTTTCCGGGGTTGGAACCGGAGTTTGGGCCTGCAGCGGAGTGCTGGCCATCAGCAGGCCGATGCCGCACAGGGCCGCCGCGAGGGCGCTCCTCAGAGCGCGGAAAGAGGCGTTCATAGCTTTTCGGTTTGGAATGCAGGGCGAAGATAGCGAAAATTCCGCATCGTGCAGCCGTCAGAGCCGTTCGCCTGCCGTAGGGGCGCTGGCGAAATCGGGACCTTGCGCGCGATGCTCTGCCCGCTCCGCTGCCCGAAAACAAAAAAGCCAGCAATCGCATTTCTGCAACGTGCTGACTTTTCGAGCCGAATCCGAGATTTGAACTCGGGACCCCTTCATTACGAGTGAAGTGCTCTACCGCTGAGCTAATTCGGCCTTCGGAGAACACGGGGGTTCTCTTTGGGACTGCAAATATCTGAAAAATATTTTTTTCTCGCAACAATTTTGGGAAAATTATCGCTTTTCTTGCTATATTCGCGTCAAATCCGACCCGAACGATGATTACTTTCCTGCTCTGCCTGGGGTTGCTCGTCGCAGCCTATTTCACCTATGGCCGTTATCTGGAGCGGCTCGTCGCCGTCGATCCCGCGGCCGAAACCCCCTGCAAACGCCTCTACGACGGGGTCGATTACGTACCGCTGCCGCGCTGGCGCATCTTTCTGATCCAGCTGCTGAACATCGCCGGACTGGGGCCGATCTTCGGTGCGGTGCTGGGCGCTGCGTACGGTCCGGTGGCCTTTCTGTGGATCACTTTCGGCGGTATCTTCATGGGGGCGGCGCATGACTTCATCGCCGGCATCATCTCCGTGCGGCGGGACGGGGAGAGCCTGCCCGAATCGGTCGGCAAGTACCTCGGACGGGGTCCCCGGCTGCTGATGAGGCTCTTCTCCGCCGGGCTGATGATCCTGGTGGGTGCGGTGTTCCTCTCGCAGCCCGCGGCACTGATTGCCAACCGCATCGACGCTCCGGCGCTGGCCGGCATCGCGTTCGGCAACTTCTCGTGGCTGCTGCTGATCGTGCTGGGTGCGATACTGCTCTACTATATCGCCGCTACGCTGCTCCCCGTGGACAAGATCATCGGGCGCATCTATCCCGTCTTCGGCTTCGCCCTGCTCTTCATGGCGCTGGGAATCCTCTTCGTGCTGCTCTTCGGCGGAGAGTATACGATCCCCGAGTTCACCTCGTTCCGCAATTGCATCGCCGATCCCGGCCGGTTTCCGGTCATTCCGATGCTCTTCACCACGATCGCCTGCGGGGCGATCTCCGGCTTCCACGCCACGCAGTCGCCGCTGATGGCCCGCTGCATCGGCAACGAGGGGGCGTGCCGCTCGGTCTTCTACGGCGCCATGATCGCCGAGTCGATCATCGCTCTGATCTGGGCCGCCATCGCCATGGCCTTCTGGGGCGACGTGGCGGGGCTGAATGGCGCCATCGCCGAATACGGCGGGCAGGCGGCCTTGATGATCGACGCAATCGCCAACCGGACGCTGGGTCCGGTGCTGGCGCTGTTCGTCATCTTCGGCGTGGTCGCCTGCGCGATCACCTCGGGCGACACGGCGTTCCGCTCGGCCCGCCTGATCGTCGCCGACTTCCTGCACGTCGAGCAGCGCTCGCTGCGCAAACGGATCTATATCTGCATCCCGCTCTTCGCGTTGGGGCTTTGGATCATCTTCGGCCTGCCGTTCCAGACCATGTGGAGCTACTTCGCCTGGATGAACCAGACCCTCGCGGCCGTGACGCTCTGGATGATCGTCGCCTATCTGGCCGGGCGGCGGCGCAACATCTGGGTCGGACTGCTTCCGGCGCTGGCGATGACCTACGTCTGCGCCAGCTACATCTTCGTCTCTCCGCTGATGTTCGGCATGCGGGACCGTACGGCAGCCTATTTGCTGGGAGGTGCGGTGACGCTCTTCATTCTTGTTCTGATGCTTCTAAAACTGCGGCGCGATGCAAAAAGCCTCTCTTAATCCCACCCCCGACCAGACCTTCGAGCTGGTCGGCAGCGGTCCCTACGATTTCGCCCGGGTATTGGCCCAGAGCCGCTCGATGCAGGCCGCGGGCGACGTCGAGGGGGCGTGCAACGAACGTTACCGGGCGTTCCAGCGCCTGGCGGAGCTGATTCCCGAGGGGGAGGAAGTCATCCTGGAGTGGAACCACCGCAACTCGCGCGCGGCGCTGGAGACGATCTACGCCTCGGCGGTCGATCACTTTCTGATCCGCGACTTCGAGCTCTCCGCCGCGCTGTTGGAGCTGCTGCTGGAGCTCGATCCGGAGGATCACCTCGAGGGGAGCGAACTGCTGGCATACGACTATCTTGCGCTGGACGAGCAGGAACTTTTCGACGAGGTGATCAACGACGTGTCGGACAAGAGCGCCAGCCGCGAAATCCTGCTCCTCTGGTCGGCCTACCGGCGCGACGGCAAATTGCCCGAGGGGGAGCTGAAGCGCTTCCGGACCCGGTTCGCACCCTATTTCGCGGAGTTCGTCGCCGCGGAGCACCCGGCCGACGAACACTACCTGCGCGACATCGAGAGCGAGCGTCCCACCGAGGCGGCGCAGGCCCGCGAACTGTGGCTGAGGACCGAGAACCTGTGGGACCTCTGGCCCGGCTTTATCGGGGAGCTGCGGGCCGCTGTCCGCTGAGGGGAGGCGGGGGCGACCCGGTGCGGCCGCTTCACCGGCAGCAGGTCGCCAGCATAAATATAAGCGTCCGTTCCCTCGGGAGCGGACGCTTTGCTTACGGCCGGTATGGGGCTGCCCTATTTCCGTTCGCGGACCAGCTCCCGGAAGCAGTGGCGGCAGATGGGTTCGTAGGCGTCCTGTGCGCCGAGCATCACCTGCTTCTCCTCGTCGGAGAGGCGGTGGGAGTGGTGGGCCAGGTTGCCGCAGCGCACGCAGATCGCATGGACCTTGGTGACGTACTCGGCGGTGGCCATCAGCGCCGGCATCGGTCCGAACGGTTTGCCCGTAAAGTCCATGTCCAGCCCCGCGACGATTACCCGCACCCCGTTGTCGGCCAGCCGGCGGCACACCTCGACGATGCTCTCGTCGAAGAACTGCGCCTCGTCGATGCCCACCACATCCACGTCCGAAGCCATCAGCAGGATGTTCTGCGGCGATTCGACCGGGGTCGAGCGGATGGCGTTGGCGTCGTGCGAGACGACCTCCTCCTCGGAATAGCGCACGTCGATGCGCGGTTTGAATATCTCGACCCGAAGGTGGGCGAACTGCGCACGCTTCAGGCGGCGGATCAGCTCCTCGGTCTTTCCCGAAAACATCGAGCCGCAGACCACTTCGATCCAACCCTTTTTGTTGGCGTTCTCTAAAAACATGGAAAATATCTATTTCGGCGGGCTGCCGCAGGATGCCGCGTGCCCCTATTTACATTCGTCTATACGCTCGATCTTCGCCCCCAGCGCGTTGAGGCGGCCGTCGATATCCTTGTAGCCGCGGTCGATCTGGTCGATGTTCTGGATGGTCGACACCCCCTCGGCCGACATGGCCGCGATCAGCAGCGCCACCCCCGCGCGAATGTCGGGCGAGGTCATTTTGGTCGCCCGCAGGCGGATGCGGTGGTCGTGGCCGATGACCGTGGCGCGGTGGGGGTCGCAGAGGATGACCTGCGCGCCCATGTCGATCAGCTTGTCGACGAAGAACAGGCGGCTTTCGAACATTTTCTGGTGGATCAGCACCGACCCCCTGGCCTGCGTGGCCACCACCAGGAAGATCGACAGCAGGTCGGGCGTCAGCCCCGGCCACGGCGCGTCGGCGATGGTCATGATCGAGCCGTCGAGGAAGGTTTCGATGCGGTAATGGTCCTGCTGCGGCACGTGGATGTCGTCGCCCCGCTGCTCGAAGCGGATGCCCATGCGCGCGAACTGCGCCGGGATGATGCCCAGATTCTCGTAGGAGACGTTGCGGATAGTCAGCTCCGATTGGTTCATGGCGGCCATGCCGATGAAGCTGCCCACCTCGATCATGTCGGGCAGCAGCGTATGCTCCGTGCCGCCGAGCGCTTCGACGCCCTCGATGGTCAGCAGGTTCGAGGCGATGCCAGAGATCTTCGCACCCATGCGGTTGAGCATGCGGCACAACTGCTGCAGGTAGGGTTCGCACGCCGCGTTGTAGATCGTCGTGGTTCCGCGGGCCATAACGGCGGCCATCACGATGTTGGCCGTGCCGGTCACCGACGCCTCGTCCAGCAGCATGTACGTGCCGCGCAACTCCCCGGCCTCGACCTTGAAGAACTCGTCGGCAATGTCGAAATCGAACTTGGCCCCCAGCTTCTCGAAGCCCAGGAAGTGGGTGTCCAATCGGCGGCGGCCGATCTTGTCGCCGCCCGGCTTGGGCATGTACCCCACCCCGAAGCGTGCCAGCATCGGGCCGATCAGCATCACCGAACCCCGCAGGCGCGTGCAGCGGCGGCGGTAGTCTTCCGTGCGCAGGTAGTCGAAGTCGATCTCGCGGGCACGGAACGCATAGCTGTCCTCCGAGAGGCGTTCCACCTCGACGCCCATGCAGCCCAGCAGTTCGATCAACTGCATCACGTCCAGTATCCGGGGGATGTTGCGCACCACCACCCGCTCGGGGGTCAGCAGCACGGCGCAGAGTATCTGCAGCGCCTCGTTCTTGGCTCCCTGGGGGGTGATTTCGCCCCGGAGGCGGTGGCCTCCTTCGACCTTGAAAATAGCCATGTTATCGCCTTTTTAAGTGTGGGGGCCGCAGAGGGCCGGAAGACAAAGTTAAAAACATTTCGGGCTTTTTTCCCGCCTTTCCGAAATATTTTCCGGAAAAATTTTTGCGGATAATATTTTTGTTGTACTTTTGCAATCCGTAAAAATGTCTATAACAATAAAAAGTATACAGCTATGGCAATGAAGAGAACTTACCAGCCCTCGCGCCGGAAGAGGATCAACAAGCACGGATTCCGTCAGCGTATGGCTACGGCCGAAGGCCGCAAGGTGCTGGCTTCGCGCCGCGCCAAAGGTCGCAAGAAGCTGACCGTATCGTGCGAGTCGACGTTCAAGTACGCATAGGCACTCCTCGAAAGACTGAAGCCGGCTCCGAAAGGGCCGGCTTTCTTGTTTCCGTTCCGGGCGGGTCTGCCCGGATAATCGATCATCAGCCATGTTTGCCATCCGCCGCGCAACCCAAGAAGACATCGACCTGATCCGCCGTCTGGCCCGGGAGGCGTTCCCGGCCACCTACCGCGAACTGCTCACGCCCGAACAGCTGGACTATATGATGGCGTGGATGTATGCGCCCGAGGTGCTGCGGCGCGAGCTGGACGAGGGGTTCGCCTGGTTCATCGCTTCGGCGGACGGGGAGCCGTGCGGCTACCTCTCCGTCGAGCGGCAGGAGTCGGCGCTGTTCCATCTCCAGAAAATCTACGTGCTGCCCCGCTTTCAGGGCTGCGGCGCGGGGGCGTTCCTTTTCCGCTGCGCCGTGGAGTATATCCGCTCGGTGCATTCCGGACCCTGCCGCATGGAGCTGAACGTCAACCGCCGCAACCGCGCGCTGGGCTTCTACTTTCGAATGGGCATGCGCCGCCTGCGCGAGGGGGACTTCCCCATCGGCGGCGGCTACTACATGAACGACTATATCATGGGGTTGGATATTTCGTAATAAGGTGTCGGTTCCGACACCTTAATTTTTGCGAGGAGGTCGGGAGTTCGTACCGGATCTCGGACCCCGTGTCTCTTCCGTCGGTTTGAATAAATACGCGCTGTCCGGTCGGTGGGCGTTTGTACCGGTTTCGAACCGGTCTCCTCCTCTTGGCTTGAGTAAATATTCGCGTTGTCCAACTTCGTCAGTCTCCCACTTAAGGAATACACAACCTGCAATGCCGGAGGCATTGCCGCGTTGTCCGGCTCGCGCCGGATGGCGCGACCCCCGCAGCCGGACAACGCGAGGGCGGAACGGGCACGAGATTCATGCAGTGACCCGGTCCGGCAGTACTCGGTTCGATCTCTTTGCAGTTCCTCCCTACCTCCCCGTTTGCCCTATTTCGAAAATAATTTATCGAAAAACAATAAAATTTATTTGTTTTTCAAAAATATCTTCGTACATTTGCCGTGTCGTACAACCGAAGACACCCCTTATGGAAATCGAAAAAGTCATCCGCATCGTCTCCCTGTTCCTGCTGCTGGCGGCCTTTGCCCTGCATGTCGCCTCCAGAATCCTGTTTCCCGAATCGACCCATGCGTTCGGTCTGCCGATTTCGATCGTGCTGCTGCTCTGTATGGCCAACCTCTTGCGCGAAACCGGCAAAACCACCGAAAAGGAAGATAACTCAAACCGATAATCCCCTCATCAACCATGAAAAAACTGTTCATCATCGCCGCGATGGCCGCAACGGCCGTCGCCTGCGCTCCGAAGACGGCTCCCGAGCTGCCGATGGAGACCTTCTTCCGCAACTCGGAGAAGTCGGGCTACCAGATCTCGCCCGACGGCAGCTGCTTCTCCTACACGGCTCCGTGGGAGAGCCGCCGCAACATCTACGTCCAGCCCGTCGGAGCCGATTCCGCCATCCGCATCACTTCGGAGACCGAGCGCGATCTGGCCGGCTACTTCTGGGCCAACGACCACCGCATCCTCTACCTCAAGGACACGGGCGGCGACGAGAACTACCAGCTCTACGGCGTGGACATCGACGGGAAGAACCTGCGCGCCTATACGGCCATCCCGGGCGTAAGGACCCAGATCATCGACCCGCTCGAAGAGATCGACTCGCTGATGATCATCGGCACGAACCAGCGCAATCCGATGATCTTCGACCCCTACCGCCTGAACCTCAATACGGGCGAAATGACGCTTTTGTGCGAAAATCCGGGCGACGTGCAGGGCTGGCAGACCGACCACGACGGCAAACTGCGCGTGGCTTACGCCATCGTCGACGGCGTGAACACGCAGATCCGTTACCGCGACACCGAGCAGGAGGAGTTCCGCCCCGTGCTGACGACCAATTTCAAGGAGTCGGTCTACTTCGCCGTCTTCACCCCGGACAATAAAGAGGTGTGGGCCGTGTCGAACCTCGGCCGCGACAAGGCCGCGCTGGTGCGGATGGACCCCGCGACGTGCCAGGAGAAAGAGGTGCTCTACATGGACGACCGCTACGACCTGGGCGGGGTCTGGTACAGCGAGGCGCAGAAGAAACTCCTGGGCGTATCGTATGAAGGCCACAAGGGCACTACGCGCCACTTCTTCGATCCGGAGGCCGAAAAGATGTTCGACCGCATGCAGAAGCACCTGAGCGGTTACGAGATCGGCATCGCCGGCTCGAACAAGGCCGAGGATAAATACATCGTCTATGCCGGCGGCGACCGCACGATGGGCGCTTACTACTTCTACGATGTCAAGGCGGACAAGATGACCAAGCTGGCCGACACGTGCCCTTGGATTGTGGAGGACGAGATGGCCGAAATGCTCCCCGTGGAGTACACCTCGCGCGACGGCGAGCGCATCGAAGCATACCTCACCCTGCCGGTGGGCTATACGATGAAAACGGCCGAGAACCTCCCGCTGGTGGTCAACCCGCACGGCGGTCCGTGGGCCCGCGACTCGTGGGGCTTCAACCCCGAGGTGCAGTTCCTGGCCAACCGCGGATATGCCGTATTGCAGATGAACTACCGCGGCTCGACGGGCTTCGGCCGCCGCTTCACCGAAATATCCTACGGCAAGTGGGGGCAGCAGATGCAGGACGACATTACGGACGGAGTGAACTGGCTCGTCGGTCAGGGGATCGCCGACCCCGAACGGATCGCCATCTACGGCGGCTCGTACGGGGGCTATGCGACCTTGCAGGGCATTACGAAGGACCCCGACCTCTACGCCTGCGCCATCGACTATGTGGGTGTCTCGAACCTCTTCTCGTTCCTCCAGACCATTCCGCCTTACTGGAAACCGATGCTCGACCAGATGTACGAGATGGTCGGCAACCCCGAAACTCAGGCCGAAATGCTGCGCGAGAACTCCCCGGCACTCAATGCCGACAGGATCAAGACCCCGCTGCTGGTGGTGCAGGGCGCCAACGACCCGCGCGTGAACATCAACGAGAGCAACCAGATGGTCGAGGCGCTGCGCAAGCGCGGCGTGGTGGTCGATTACATGGTCAAGGACAACGAGGGCCACGGCTTCCACAACGAGGAGAACCGCTTCGACTTCTACCGGGCGATGGAGAAGTTCTTCGCCAAGCACCTCAAGGGGATCGAACCCGAGGGCGGAATCGTTCCCGAGGAGTGCCGGCGCTGACCGTGGCCCGATCGAAAAAGGCCGGCGGAAACCCTATCCCCCGCCGACCCGAAAGTTTCAAATAGTTGTGCGACGAAGGTCCGGAGTGTATCCGGGCCTTCGTTTTTCGTTGCCGGGAAGAAAGATTCCGGCCGGATCGGTACTATTTTATGTTTGTTTTTGTATATTTGGGATACGCTAACCATCAAAACGACCCGCATGAAACCCCAAGACCGGCCCGAAGCGGAACGCTCCGCTCCCATGGAGCCTCCGCATGGCAGGGAACCCGACCTGCAAGTCGAAATCCGGCAGTATCAGACCCTGCTGGATATTCTCGACAAACCCAAGAAAGCGCTCAAAGTCATCGCCGCCATCGTCGTCCTGGCGCTGGCGATCTTCATGGCGCTGGCTTTCACGACCATTGCCATCAAGCGCTTCTACCCCTACAACGAGATCAAAACCAATATGTTCGGTGCGACTACCATGCAGAACGAGGAGGTCGAGCTGACCTACTGGCTCTTCAATACGGCCGATCTGTGGGGCAATTCCGGCATAAGGGTCGAGCGCGGCGACCAGCTGACCATCCGCGCTTCGGGCAAGTCCAACACCTCGATCCACCATCTGGTCGACAACGCCTACTTCAACTCCCGGCCGCGCTACCGCTGGGTCGGAACCGAAGGGGAACCCCGTCCGGCCAACACGCGCACGGCCTACCGCATCTACGAGAAACGCGACCCCGACGCACTGATCATGCAGGTCGTTCCCGAGGACAACAGCGACGAGCTTCCGGAGGCGTATCTGCGCCCCGATCTGGTCCCTCCGATCGAGGGGGAGAAGGACCCGTACGACCGCTTCTACTACATCGGTAAGGAGCGCACCAACCTGATCATCAACCAGTCGGGAACGCTCCGTTTCGCGGTGAACGACATCGTGCTCACCGACCGGTGCATCGATTCGATGATGCGGCACAACGATCTGCTGTTCCGGGACAGGTACGGAGAGAAGGAGTATATCCGACTGCTGCTGCTGCGACACGACACCGTGGCGCTGGAGCGGATTTTTCGCAACGAGTTTCTTGCGAGGTATACCTCCACCCTGCTGCAAGAGAAAAAAGCCTGGTCCGCTACGGTTTGGAAAGGGGACGGAAGCGGCGCCGTCGAGCAGGCAACCCTGACCAAATGGCTGGAGGCGTCCGACAGGGAGTGCCGGGACCTGCTTCCGAGCCTTGCCGACACCTCCCAATACTGGGAAATCGGAACCGATCTCTACAACCTGCGCAAGCAGTGCGATACGCTCCGAACGTTCTACCATGCGATCCGCGTGCGTAATCAAATCGATAGAAACGACCCCCTCTATCGACAGTTCGGGACCTATCTCTCGAAACACAGCCGAACTATTGCCCGGATCGACACGGCCTACGCATCGAAGGATGCCAGGTGGCTCTTCGAACGGCCGGAACGGCTGCAAAAGTTTAAAGAAATCTGCCGGAAGCTTTACTACGAACTGCAAGAGGAGTTGGAAGAGTCGGTCGCCAAGGTCGGGCCGCTCTGCGAAAAGTGGCGGAATACGAACGAGGACGGGCTTTACTTCGGGCCGCACCCCGTCCGGTTGATCAGTGGAATCGACGACAGCGCGACGGCCCTTTCGGCGCTCGCGGCAAATCCCGAAGAGGTGCGCAGTTCCGTCTACCCGTTCTACAACGAAATGACCTACTACCGCGAAACCCACTACTTCGATGCCTGGTACGAGGATAACGTCGGCTCGTTCCTGATCGTGGTGGAGCGCCGGAAAAACAGTTCCCGATGAAAAAGTCCATCTCCGACCTGATCAAGGAGGCACTCTTGCAGCGGGGACACCGCTCGATCCGCATCGACGACGGCAATTTCTTCCTCAGTCTGGTCAGCGGCGTGGGAAAGGACGGGCGGCCGCGGCCTGGCGACGCGGGCCGGCGCGTGTGCTGGTTCGGACTGCTGGTCTGCACGCTGTTCGGTGCGCTGACCTTCATCATCTACGCCGCAACGTTCTTCATCAAGGACATCCTGCTCTTCGACGAGAAGCCGATCGTCACCGAGACGGGCGCGATCGTTCCCCAGCGCTCGTGCAACCGCGAACAGGTGCTCTTTCACTTCAATTCGGCCGATCTGTGGGCCGGTACGGGCGTGCAGCTCCAGCGGGGCGACCGCATCCGCATCTCCCACTCGGGCGGCTTCCACAGCGACGTGGCGGACATCTACCTCAAGGCACGCCAGAACGACCGTCTCAAATACCCCTACTACTTCAACGCCCGCAATGCCAGTTCCGAGGGGGTGGAAAACTGCATCTACAACGCCGCGAACGACGTGCCCCGTTCGGCTTGGCTCCAGCCGTGGCGGCGGCAGGAATTCCGCGAGCGCCGACCGGCTTTCGGCTCGATCCTCTGGCAGGTGAGCGAGGAGAACTGCGTGATGAAACCCCGCAAGGGGGATATCCACCAGATCGGTCAGACCGATGCCGGGCGTTTTATCCGCATCCGCAAGGACGGGGAGCTGTTCCTGACGGTCAACGATATCTACCTTTCGGATTCGGTCATCGCGCGTCTCAACCCGGACCTTCCGGACGATCCGAAGCATCTCCGCCCGCTGCCGGCCTCGCCGGTCGAGGCACGCGAACAGAATCTGGACTTTCTCGGAATCCATGAATCGGGGCGCAACGATTCGCTCCTCTATTCCCGGGAAGCGATCCGGACCTGCGTGACCGATCACCCCGAGATGCGGAGCGTCTGGTTCCAGGACAACATCGGCAGCGTTTTGATCTGCGTGGAGATCGAGCGCAAGGTGAGCATCCCGCACCTCTTCACGCGGTGGTTCCGCAACACCGAGCGCCGCATCGGATGGGCCTGCGACAACCACGGGTGGGTGGTGACGCTGGTCCTTTCGACAGCCGCAAGCCTTGCGTCGGTGTTCCTTTTCGCCTGGCCGTTCTTTCTGGCGCTGGCGATTTACCGCATCCCCAAGTTCCGCAAGGGCTGCCGCTACGTGCGCTCGGGCAAACTCTCCGAAGCGGCGCGGCGCGGGGTCGAATACCGGTGGGGGAGGCGGAAAGTCTACTCCAACCGATGCAAACAAGCCCTCCGGGACTGGTGGGACGATGTGCCGCCCGAAGAGAGAGCGGCGCGCAGGAGTTCTTAGAAGCGCCCGGCTAAGGCGGATGCCGCGGCATCTCCTGCCCGCCGACCGTAACCGGCCCCGTGTTCGCCCCGGCATGGTGTGCTTTTGCCCTCGGCTTGCATACTTTGCGGGAGATAAACTCCCGCTTAGATAGGCTGCGCCTCGGCATAACCAAATAAATTTGCTTCTGCCCTCGGCTTGCACTACTTTGCGGGGGATGAATCCCCGCTTAGATAGGCTGCGCCTCGGCATACCCAAATAAATTTGGTTTTGCCCTCGGCTTGCACTACTTTGCCTGCGGCTCAGATAGGCTGCGCCTCGGCAAAACTCAAGCAGGCGCTTGGTTTTGCACTCGGCTTGCACTATCTTTGTCAACCGTGCGACCGCATCACGAAATACCCCGCGTACCGCTCCCTGCCGACGGTCTTCCGATGCCCTACCGGTTGGGAGCGATTCTCGCCGTGGCGTTCGGCGTCGGGCTTTCGGTCATCGACAGCGCCATCGCCAACGTCGCCCTGCCCACCATCGGGCGCGAACTGGGCATCTCCTCCTCGGATTCGATCTGGATCGTCAACGCCTACCAGATCGCCATCATGGTCTCGCTGCTGTCGTTCTCGGCGCTGGGCGAGCTGGCCGGTTACCGCAAGGTCTACATCGGCGGCCTGATGCTCTTCACCGTCGCCTCGGTCGGCTGTGCCCTGTCGGGTTCGCTACAGACGCTCGTGCTTTCGCGCGTCATGCAGGGCTTCGGCGCGGCGGCCGTCACGTCGGTCAACACCACGCTCATCCGCATCATCTACCCCCGCGCCCAGCTGGGCCGCGGGCTGGGGATCAACGCCACGGTGGTCGCCGTCTCGTCGGTGGCGGGTCCCACGCTGGCTGCCGGCATCCTCTCGGTGGCCGACTGGCCGTGGCTCTTCGCAGTCAACATTCCGGTCGGCTTCGTTGCCCTGGTGCTCAGCCGCCGCTTCCTGCCGGCGAATCCCGTGCGGGTGCGCGGCCACCGCTTCGACTGGCGCGATGCGGTGATGAACGCGCTGACGTTCGGCCTTCTGATGGCCTCGGTCGAGGGCTTCTCCCACGGGCTGGACCCGCAGCTTCTCTGTGCGGGGATCGCGCTGCTGCTCATCGTGGGCTTTCTGTTCATCCGCCGCCAGCTGCACGAAGACTACCCCATCCTGCCGCTTGACCTGCTGCGCATCCCGATCTTCTCGGTGTCGGTCCTCACGTCGATCTGTTCGTTCGTGGGGCAGATGCTGGCGATGGTGGCCCTGCCGTTCTACCTACAGCAGACGTGCGGCTACGACGAGGTGCAGACCGGACTGCTGCTCACGGCCTGGCCTGCGGTCATCATGGTCGTCGCTCCGGTGGCGGGGGTGCTGGTGGGCCGCGTGCACGCCGGATGGCTCGGGGGCGGCGGTCTGACGCTCATGTCCGTAGGGCTGTTCCTGCTCGCGGCGCTCCCCGCCGAACCGTCGGCCGCGAATATCGTTTGGCGGCTGGTGCTCTGCGGTGCGGGATTCGGCCTGTTCCAGTCGCCCAACAACAGCATCCTGATCGCCTCGGCCCCTGCCGAGCGAAGCGGTTCGGCCAGCGGCATGCTCGCCACGGCCCGGCTGGTGGGGCAGACCACGGGCGCGGGGCTGATGGCGCTTCTGTTCGAACTCGTACCCGGCAACAGCACCCATGCGGCGCTTCTGCTCTCGGCCTGCTTCGCCCTGCTGGGCGCGGTCATCAGCCTCTCCCGTGTCCGGCTGCCGCTGCCCGAGGGGCTGCGTTGAAGAAAAATCGCCGTTTACGCATCGGGCATCGCTTTTTTCCCTATTTTTGTAGAAACACTCGACATTATGTTTTCAGCCAAGACTTACAGCGCGCGCCGTCAGATGCTGCGCACCAAGATCGGATCGGGGATCATCCTGCTGCCGGGAAACCAGCCCGCTCCGAACAATTATCCCAACAACGCCTACTACTTCCGGCAGGACTCGTCGTTCCTCTACTACTTCGGGTTGAACATCCCGTCGCTGGTCGGGGTGATCGACTGCGACTCGGGCGAGGAGGCGCTCTACGGCGACGACTTCACGGTCGAAGACATCATCTGGACCGGTCCGCAGCCCACGCTGCGCGAGCTGGGCGCCGAGGTCGGCATCGCGGCGACCTTCCCGACCGGGGAGTTGGAGGCGCGTCTGCGCAAGGCGGTCGCGCTGGGCCGCCGCATCCACTACCTGCCGCCCTACCGCGGCGAGACCAAACTCCAGCTCTCGGCCCTGTTGGGCATCAAGCCCCCCATGCTGCACGCCTACAAGTCGGTCGATCTGATGTTCGCCGTGGCCGAAATGCGCGAGAAGAAGAGCGACGAGGAGATCGAAGCGATGGAGCGTGCGTTCCGGATCGGTTACCGGATGCACACCGCCGCCATGCAGATGTGTCGTCCGGGCGTGGTCGAGCGCGAGATCGCCGGAGCCATCGAGGGTATCGCCAAATCGATGGGTTCGGGCGTGTCGTTCCCCTCGATCGTTTCCCAGCACGGCGAGACGCTCCACAACCTCAATGCCGACGGGGTGCTCGAAGCGGGGCGTCTGCTCCTGTGCGACGCAGGCGGCGAGACCGTAGACAACTACTGTTCGGACCATACGCGCACCTATCCCGTCAGCGGACGCTTCACCGAGCGGCAGAAGGACGTTTACAATATCGTGCTGGCGGCCCACGACGAGGTGGCCCGCATTGTCAAACCGCACATGATGTACACCGAGGTCCACAACGCCGCCTACCGGGTGCTGGCCGAGGGGCTGATCGGCCTGGGACTGCTTCGCGGTACGGCCGCCGAGGCCGTGGAGGCCGGGGCCATGACCCTCTTCATGCCCCACGGGCTGGGTCACGGGCTGGGTATGGACGTGCACGACTGCGAAGCGATGGGCGAACGGTCGTTCGACTTCTCGACGATCGCCTCCCGGGCTGCCCGCTCCGCCACGTGCATCTACCGCGCCGCCTGGCGCCTCGAGCCGGGAACGGTGCTCACCGACGAACCGGGTCTCTACTTCATCCCGGCACTGATCGACAAGTGCCGCGCCGAGGGGCTTTACCAGGGGATCGTCGACTACGATGCGCTGGACGCCTACCGCGATTTCGGCGGCATCCGCATCGAGGACGACCTGCTGGTGACCCAGACCGGCTGCCGTATGCTGGGCGATAGGAAGATCCCCATCACCGTCGAGGAGCTGGAGGCCGTCGTAGGCAAATAGCGACCCACTCGCAATGATTCTAACCCAAAATAGAAGCCATGAGTAACAAAACCAAATGGATCGTCTACGGCGCGCTGGCGCTGATCGCCGTGCTGCTGGTGGTCATCTTCTCGAAGAATATCTGGAACTGGTTCGAGAACATTCTCGTCGATCTGCTGATCTACCTGATCGTCTTCGGCGTGGGCTGGCTGCTGGGCCGCTTCGGCGCACGCCGCGGCAGCCGCGAGGAGCAGACCGTCCGCGGCTTCACCGAGGCGCAGAAATAGCGGCAGGAGCCAAAAAGACCGCAGCGCGGTAACCGGGGGGGCGACCCTGCGGTTACCGCTTCTTTTTCGGGCAGGCGAAGAAACGCCTTTCGTCCGGGCAAAAAGCACCCGGACCGGAGATGGCTCTCCGGTCCGGGTGTTCAGCGGGCGGTTCCGCCGCCCGTATGCAAGAAATGCTACTCCTCGTCGGTGTCCGTGTAGGCTTTGAGCAGCTTGTCCTGCACGTCGGCGGGAACCTGCTCGTAGGAGGAGAATTTCATCGTGTAGGTCGCCGACCCGGAGGTGAGCGACGAGAGGGTGGTCGAATAGCGGTACAGCTCGGCCAGCGGCACGGTGGCGTTCAGACGGTCGAAGCCCTTGTCCGACTCCATGCCGGCGATCATCGCGCGGCGGTTCTGGAGGTCGGACATCACGGCGCCCATGTAGTCCGACGGCACGAGAATCTCGACCTGATAGATCGGTTCCATGATCTTGGGTCCGGCGTTGCGGAACGCCTCCTTGAAGGCGTTGCGGGCCGCCAGCTTGAACGAGATTTCGTTCGAATCCACCGGGTGCATCTTGCCGTCGTAGACCACCACGCGGATGTCGCGGGCGTACGAACCGGTGAGCGGACCCTCGTCCATCTTCTCCATGATACCCTTCAGGATGGCGGGCATGAAGCGTGCGTCGATCGCGCCGCCCACGATGGCCGAATAGAACTGCAGCTTGCCGCCCCACGGCAGGTCGTACTCCTCTTTGGTCTTTGGGTTCACCACCAGATCGCCCTTGCCGGGAATCTTGTAGTTCTTCGGTTCGGGCATCCCCTCGTAATACGGCTCGACGACCATGTGCACCTCGCCGAACTGACCTGCGCCGCCCGACTGTTTCTTGTGGCGGTAGTCGGCCTGCGCCACGCGGGTGATGGTCTCGCGGTAGGGGATCTTCGGGGCCAGATAGTCGTACTGGAGCTTGTTTTCGTTCTGGATGCGCGTGCGCAGGATGTTCAGGTGGTGTTCGCCCTGTCCCTGGATAATGGTCTGCTTCAGCTCCTTGGAGTATTCGACCAGGATGGTCGGGTCCTCATAGCGGGCCTCGGAGAGCACCTTGCCCAGCTTCTCCTCGTCGTTTTGCTCCTTGGCCTTCACGGCGGCGCGGTAGCGCGGTTCGGGGAAGACGATCGGCTCGACGCTGACCGGAGCCGACGGCGCGGCGAGCGTGTCGTTGGCGCGCGTGCCCTTCAGCTTGACCGTGCAGCCGATGTCGCCGGCCATCAGTTCGGTCACCTTGATGCGGTTTTTGCCCGCCACGGCGAACAACTGCGACAGTTTCTCCTTGTTGCCCGTGCGGGTGTTCACCAGCTCCGTACCCTCGGCAATCCGGCCGCGGACGACGCGGAAGTAGGTGATCTCGCCGATGTGCTGCTCGATCTGGCTCTTGAAGACGAACGCCACGGCGGGGGCCGTCTCGTCGGCCAAAAGCTCCTCGCCCTCGGTGGAGAGGAATGCGGGCGCCTTCATGGGGCCGGGGGCCACGTTGATGATGAACTCCATCAGGCGCTTGGTTCCGATGTCGCGCTTGCCCGAGGCGCAGAAGACGGGCATCACTTCGCGCTTCGAAAGCCCGATCTTGAGGCCCTGACGGATGTCGTCCTGCGTGAGCGTCCCCTTGTCGAAGTAGAGTTCCATGAGCGCCTCGTCGTGCTCGGCGGCCATCTCGACCAGCTCGCGGTTCAGCTCCTGGGCGCGTTCCAGTTCCTCGGCGGGGATGTCCAGCTCCTCGCGGTGGCCGTCGTTGTCCTTGAAGCGGTACATCTTCATCAGCAGCACGTCGATGAAAGCGTTGAAGCCGGGTCCCTGATTGACGGGATACTGCACCAGGACGGGTTTCACGCGCGAGGCGGCGCGGATCGACTCGTAGGCCGCTTCGAAGTTGGCCTTGTCGGCGTCGAGCTGGTTGATCACGCCGATGACGGGTTTGTTCAGCAGGCGGGCGTAGCGGGCCTGAATCTCGCTGCCGACCTCCCAGCCGTTGACGGCACTGTAAAGGAAGATGCCCACGTCGGCCACCTTGAAAGCCGAAAAGAGGCTGCCGCAGAAGTCGTCCGACCCGGGGCAGTCGATGATGTTGAGCTTGCGCTCCATGAATTCGGTGAAGAGGATCGTCGAATAGATCGAGCGCTTGTACTCGTGCTCGATATCCGTGTTGTCCGAGAGCGTGTTGTTCGTCTCGATACTACCCCTGCGGTCGATGACCTTACCCTCGAAGGCCATCGCTTCGGCAAGGGTAGTTTTTCCCGTGCCGGGCGCACCCAGCAGAACGATGTTCTTGATCTCTTTGGCTGAATAGTTTTTCATATCCCGTATCTGTTTTAAGGTTGTTGCTTTTAAGGCGACTATAAATATACGAAAAAATCGGAAAAAACAAGAATTCGTCCCGCGAATCGCCCTTTTCAGGACGCGAACGGCGCACCGGCCGTTTTTGCCGCTGTCGCGTCCTTATGGCATACTTCTTGCTTTTTCCGGGATAAACCGAACGAAATGCGGGGGTGTGAGCCGTCCGATTTCCGAGGTCTACCGTTATGTTTAATTAATGCAATAATGTTATGAAAGAGTCCAACGACCGCAAGAGCGAATCGCGCAGCGAGGGCATGAAGGGCCACGTGAACAATCCCGAGGGCCACAATCAGTTCACCGAGAACAACTCCTCGAGCCGCAGCGAAGGTTCGTCCAGCCGCAGCCAGGGTTCCTCGAGCCGTGGTGAAAGTTCGTCGAGCCGTGGTCAGGGTTCCTCGAGCCGCAGCGAGGGTTCGTCGAGCCGTGGTGAGAATTCGAGCCGCCGTGGCAACACGACCGAAAGCTCGGAAACGCGCAGCGAGGCCATGAAGGGCCACGTGAACAATCCCGAAGGGCACAACCAGTACACCAAGGGTTCGAGCCGCCGGTAACCGGCCGCCGTTTCCGGGCTGTCCGGGACGGTAGAAAAACACACGGTGCTCCTGGAAGCACCGTGTGTTTTGTTTTGGATGGAGATATTATGCAGTGTACGGCAGCCCTGAGCTGCTCCTCTCAGGTTGGATGCCGCGACCCGGGAGGCGCAGCCGGATCGCTGGCCTGGGCTTAGGAGGGCTGCTTTGCGGGCCTAACCCGCGGCAGCCCGGCCGGGCCGCGTCCTACTCCGCCCCTTTGTAGAGGTCCGTTTCGCCGCACTCGACCTTGCGGTAGAGGTCGGCCAGCTCGGCGATCACGGGCGAAATGACCTCCAGCGTGTCGGTCACGGCCGACTTGTCGCCCTCGCCCTTGATGCGGTAGAGCATCGCGGCGTAGAGGGCGCGGAAGCAAAGCTCCGTGTCGCTCATGCCCGGGTTGCCCAGCACGGCGCGCAGGTGCGGCAGCTCCGCTTCGAGGCGCGCATAGGTCTGGCGGTAGTGTTCGCCCGCGGGGAGTTTCAACAGCTGCAGGTGGAGGTTGTGCAGGTCGGCGATCAGGTGCAGCGTGTGCTCCAGGTGGCCCTTTTCGTCCTTGCCCTCCTCGTGCAGCAGGTTGGCCAGGTCCATGTACCACATCAGAAAGGCCGACTTCTGCTCCTCGCTCAGCTCCTTGCGCGGGGCGACGAGCGTCGTGTAGACCGCCTCGGGGCTGAACTGCAGCGCCCGCAGCAGGTCCTCCAGCTGCCAGAGGTAGAGAATGTATTCGGCGACGTTCTCCCGCCGTTTGTTGCGTGCGATATCCATCCCGTCAGTTTTTGATCCACGTTTTGGGCGCGTTCGAACGGTGCTTGAGGAAGTACTGCTGCGATTTCAACAGGTTGCGCGACTGAAGCACCATGTTCTTCGTCTCGTTGAGGATCGTCAGATACAACATCGATGCCTTGGTGTTCGAACGGGCTTCGTTGATGCGCGCCAGCTCCGACTTTATCGCCTCGGCGATCGATTCGAACAATTGGTCGCGCAGCGAGAGCACCAGTTCAATGTCCGAAAAGTCGCCGTCGCGCAGCATGACGTTGATGCGGCGGTAGATCACCTCCACGTCGTCGTTGATCGACATCAGGTCGTGCGCCTGCTCTTTCGAAAGGCCCTCGTGGCTGTTGTCGATATGCTCGAAAGCCGGACGCGTAATGTGCATCAGCGCCTTGGTCATTTCGTTGAGGTAGTCGACCACCTGCACGTAGTAGTGGGCCGTATTCACGTCGCCCGACTGCAGCCGCCGGAGCGTCGGCAGCAGCGTGTATTTGCGTTCGCGCGACTGGTAGAAGAGGTCGTTCGACTCCTTGACCATGTCGCGCAGCACCTTGCGGTTCTCCTGCATCACGGCGATCAGCGTGCGGTCGTAGATCTTCGTGGCGCTCTCCATCGTCAGGCACACCTCGTCGCGCAGGCTGGAGATGATCTCTTCGGTCGAGTGCAGCTCCGGAGTGGTGTGTGCGGCCGCCGCCGTGCCCTTCTTCTTTTTGGAGAAGTTGCTGTGAATGAGCATCCAGCCGCAGAGAACGGTCACCACGACGAAAGCCGCCGTGCCGCCGTAAATCAGTATCAGTCCCACGACAAAGGCGATCAGGAAGCCGCCCAGCGCCGTGATGAACCACCCGGCCACGACGGTCATCACGCCCGAAATGCGGTAGACGGCGCTTTCGCGGCCCCAGGCGCGGTCGGCCAGCGACGAACCCATCGCCACCATGAAGCAGACATAGGTGGTCGAGAGCGGCAGTTTGAACGAGGTGGCCAGCGAGATCAGCAGCGCCGAGGTGGTCAGGTTGACCGTGGCGCGGATCATGTCGTAGGGTGCGCCGCTGTGCTCGATGTCCTCGTATTCGAAGCGCCGCGAGATGGCGGCCCGGACGCGGGGCGGGATGGCCCGCTCGATGCCCGTGTTGATGTTGAGCGCCGCACGGACGATCGTGCGCGAGAAGAGCGACGAGCCGTACTGCTCGCCCTCGGCTTCGTCCTGCGCCGAGAGCGAAAGCTCGGTCTTCGAGACGTGCATCGCCTTCTTGGAGGTCCACAGCGTGAAGATCATCACCAGACCTGCGCCGAGCAGAACCAGGAAGTTGGCCGGGACGTTCTCGTTGAGCGCCCCCATGAGCATCTGCGTGTCGCCCGCATGCCGCGCGATGGAGTAGGCGTCGAAGCTGGCGACGGGTACGCCGATGAAGTTCACCAGGTCGTTGCCGGCGAAGGCCAAAGCCAGCGCGAAGGTCCCCGAGAGGATCGTGATGCGCAGAATGTTGACCTTGAAGCGCTGGATGAAGAAGAGCAGCAGCGAGCAGACGACCCAGCAGATCGCCAGCGAGAGCAGCAGGTGGGCATCTACGAAGTCGACGAAAGCGTGGCCCGCGAGGATCGACTTCAGCCCTTTGAAGACGGCGAAATAGACGATGGCCGTGAGCGATGCGCCGCACCAGAGCGAACCGAAGCGGCGGAACATGGCCGTGTAGCGGAACGAGAAGATCACGCGCGAGACATACATGACGATCGTGCCGCAGGTGAAAGCGATGACCACCGACAGCAGGATGGCCGAGACGATACCCATCGCCCGCGAGGTGTTGATGAATTCGCCCAGCGATGCGACGCTCAGCGACGGATCCTTCGAAATCTTGTAGACCGACACGGCGATCGCCGCGCCCAAGAGACAGAAGATCAGCGATACGGTGGTCGAGGTCGGCAGCCCCCACGAGTTGTAGAGGTCCAGCAGGATGATGTTGGCGAACATGACGCCCAGGTAGAGCATCATCACCTCGTGGAAGGTGAACATGCCGGGGTTGAACATGCCGCTGCGGGCCACCTCCATCATACCGCTCGAGGTGACCACGCCGAGGATGATGCCCACGGAGGCCACCGTGAGGATGGTGCGCATCGTGGCGGCTTTGGAGCCTATGGCCGAGTTGAGAAAGTTGACCGCGTCGTTGGTGACGCCGACGAAAAGTCCTGAAATTGCGAGAATGCCTAAGATGCCGACAATGACGGTGTAGATTTCGCTCATGTGGGATTTTCAGTGCAAATTGTCAACAAATTTACGCCTTTTTTTTCGATGCGGCTGACCCCGAGATCATTATTAACGTTAAATTAACATGCCCGGTGCGGCCCGCCGGCTGCGGGTCGGCCGCAATTCCCGCCGTTTTCAGTAGTGCGCGAGCAGGTGCGGCACGCTGCTTTGCAAGTATTGATATTTGGGCGACCGCCTGCGGTTATTACGCTTGCGAAAAGTAATCGGGCGCAGCCTGCGGAGGGCACGCGCTTAAGCTGGTGTCGCTGTTCCGCGTAGATGTATGCGGAAAGTTCTCGGGCAGCAGCCTGCGGAGGGACGCGACAAGCGGGCCTCCGCGTCCGGAGGCTGCGGCCCGCTGACCTTAAGGTCGAAAAAAGTTGCAGCCGGTAGAACAGAACCGCAGAATCGATTCGCAAGAAGACCTTGACCGCACCCTTTCCGCCGCAGGCGGATATAAGTCCCCTCCGAGGAGGGGATTTAGGGGAGGGTCAGACTTGCAAACGCGGCCCTGGCCGCGAGGATTCAACGGTCAGGAGCGGACCTGCGTTGTCGGAACGTGAGACTGTTCGTATTTCCGAAACTTCCGGGTCTCCGCACCCGGAGGCTGCGACCCGCCGGCTCTTTGAGCCGGACATTCCTGCCCTTTCTTCACAAGAAAGGGCGAAAGAGAGGCGCACGCAGAAAACGGCGGTCGTCCGTCCTCCTCCTCGTTGAACGGGCACGAAAGCTAAAACATATCGCACACCCGTTCCGGGCGCTCGTCGTCGGACGGCCGCAATTCCCGCCGTTTCCAGAAGTGCGCGAGCAGGTGCGGCGCGATGCGCCGCGAGGTTATTAAAGATGATATGTAGTGAGGCGGTTGCGGATAGTTCTCTGACGCAGCCTGCGGAGGAACGCCACGCGGGCCTCCGCTGCCGGAGGCTGCGGCCCGCCGGCTCTTCGAGCCGCAACCAGACAAACCGTCTTGCGGCCATGCACCGATGACCATCCGGACGGCTATCCTCCGGGGTCTCCGCGCCGGGAGGCTCCGGTCTGCCGGGTCTTCGAGCCGAAAAAACAACCCGTAAAGCGGCCCGCCGCTCTTCGGACCGCAAGACCGAACGAATTGACCTGAAAAGCCCCCCCCCTACAGCAGCGGCGAGAAGACGCGCATAAACGATTCGGCCAGCCGGCGCGAGCGGGGGCGGCGGAACCACTCGCCGAAGGTGAGGGGGCGGCAGCGGCTCTCGTCGTCGCAAAACACGCCCGCCATGCGCGCCGTGAAATCGCGGTCGTAGACGAAGGCGTTGACCTCGAAGTTGTGTTCGAAGCTGCGGAAATCCATGTTGGCCGAGCCGATGATCGTCAGATCGTCGTCGATGATCAGGAGTTTGGAGTGGAGAAATCCGGGTGTGTAGAACCAGATGTGCACCCCCGCCTGGAGCATGTCGCCCAGAAACGAGTGCGACGCCAGGTCGACGGCTTTCGAGTCGGAGCGTGCGGGCAGCATCAGCCTTACGTCGATCCCCGCCAGTGCGGCCTCCTGCAGGGCGGTGTTCAGCACGTCGGACGGCAGGTAGTAGGGGGTTTGGATCCACACCCTCCGCTGCGCCCGGGCGATGGCGTAGCTGTCGGCCTGCAGCAAGGCCCGCCACTTGCCGAAAGGGCCGCTGGGGACGATCTGCAGCACGGAGTCGGTGTAGGTCTCGGCAGGCGGATAGTACTCCGGCCCGTCGAGCTGCTGCTTGGTCGTCGCCGACCAGTCGCTCAGGAACGACGCCTGCAGCCCCGCCGCTCCGCGCCCCTCGATCCGGAAGTGGGTGTCGCGCCACGTGCCCCACCCCGTGCCGCGCACGTAGCGGTCGGCGATGTTCATCCCCCCGATGAAGCCCACGCGGCCGTCGATGACGGCGATCTTGCGGTGGTTGCGGTAGTTGACCTTGCTGGTGAAGAGCGGAAATTTGACGTGCAGGAAGGCGTAAACCTGGATACCCTCGCGGCGCATCCCCTCGAAGAACGACTTCCTCACGCCGCTGCACCCCACGTCGTCGTAGAGGATGCGCACCTCGACCCCCTCGCGCACCTTGGCGACCAGCGCATCGCGCAGGCGGCAGCCCGTTTCGTCGTCGCAGAGGATGTAGTATTGGATGTGGATGTGGCGGCGTGCCCGGGCGATCTCCCCCAGCAGCGCTTCCATCTTCGCCCGCCCGTCGGTGTAGGGGGTGATGCGGCTGCCGTAGAGCGGTACGGCGTGGATCGTGTTGGCGAGCAGCTCTGCCAGCGCGCGGTGCGCTTCGGGTACGCCTGGCCCGGAACCCTGCTCGATCTCTTCGAGCTGCATGGTGATCCGTTTGCGCGTGCGGCGCGAGATGATGCGCTGCTTGGAGAGGTTCTGCCCGAAAAAGAAGTAGAAAACCAGCCCCACGACCGGAGCCAGCAACAGCACGACCACCCACGGCACGGTCTTGAGCGGATTCCGGTTGTCGGTGATGACCACCAGAATCACGCCGAGGATCGTGAGCGTATAGATTCCGAGGAAGAGGTATGTCAGAATCTGCTGCATGGAGGAGGTTTCTTCTTGTCCGGCGCGCAGCGGCGGATTACGGTTTGTCCGGCTCGGGGAATCGGAGCGTGTAGAAGAGGTGTTCGACGCCGCGCACGAAGTTGCGTTTGTGCAGGTCGGGTGAATAGACGTAGCAGTCGAGCGTCAGCACGCGTTGGGTCGCCTCGTCGACCGTCGAGTAGCTTACGAACGGTCCGCCCATGAAGTCGCCCTCCACGTCCCAGAAGCCGCGCAGCTCGCACCAGAGCCGCCCTTCCAGGCGGAACATGCGGTAATCCGGCTCGATCGCCTCCGAAGTGGTCATGTACGAGCCGTCGGCGGGGCCGGGGATGCGCGCCGCGAACTTGTTGCGGGCGGCGAGCAGCGCGCCGGGCGAGAGCGATTCGGGACCCGTGTAGGGGTATGCGTAGAGGAAGAATCCCTGACTGGCCTTGGGGTATTCGAAGCGTGCCCAGAGGAAGTCCTTCTCGTCGGCCGCCAGCACGTAACCCTTCGGCACGTTCATCTCGATGCCGAACGTTTTGCGGATGGCCGCCTCTACGTCGGGCTGCCCGTAGGAGGTGTTGTAGCGGATGGCGCGGTCGCGCTCGGCCTGTTCGAGCGCCTGCACCAGACTGGCGCGGTGCTCCGAGAGGTAGTCCGTGAGCGCCCGGTCGCTGGGACCCTGGAGCGTCAGGACGATCTGCGGCTCGGCCGTCACGTCGTACTGCACCGCCACCGAGGTCTGCTCCACCGCGGGGTCGACCAGCACCTTGAGGACGTTGCGGTGGTCGGCGACCATGCCCGTGAATCCGCGCTCGGTGACCCGCAGCACGTCGAACAGCGGTTCGCGCTGGTTGAGGTAGGGGACCGGGGCGGTGAAGATGGCCCGCAGCGTGTCGCCCACCTCGCCCGTCCACTCCTGCTGGGGACAGACCACGATCAGTTCGTAGGGCCGTCCCTGCGCGCTTTTGAGCTTCGAGCGGGTCAGCGAGTGGAAGGCGTCGCAGCCGACTGCGGTTGCGAGGATCAGCAGGGCCAGGGCGATGCGTGGAAGCGTTTTCATAACCGGTTGCAATTTGTTCTTCTTACAAATATACGGATATTTTTCGGAATCGCACGGATTTTCACTAATTTTGCCGTCAGCGAATCATGCGTTTAAAACCACCGAAAATAATCCGGCGACTGATGCCGGACCTGATCTGGGAGATTGACGACCGGGAGGGGGTATTCCTCACCTTCGACGACGGTCCCACGCCCGGCATCACGGAGTGGATACTCGCTACGCTGGACAAGTACGATGCCAAGGCGACCTTTTTCGTGCTGGGCAAGAACGTCGAAATGTACCCCGACCTCTACCGCCGCATCGTCGACGCGGGTCACCGCGTGGGCAACCACACCTACTCCCACCAGAAGGGGTGGGGCATGAGCCTGGAGCGCTATACGGAGGATGTCGACTTTGCCAACGATCTGATCCACAGCGAGCTGTTCCGGCCCCCCTATGCGCGCATCACCCCGGCGCAGGCGCGCTTCCTGGGGCAGCGCTACAAATTGGTGATGTGGGACATCATCTCGCGCGACTACAACCGCCAGCTCTCGCCGCGCACCTGCCTGAAAAACGTGACCAAGTACCTCGCGCCGGGTGCGATCGTGGTTTTCCACGACAGCGAAAAGGCTTTCCGCAACATGCGCTATGCGCTGCCCCGCACGCTGGAGAAGATCCGGCAGATGGGCCTGCAGTGCAAGGCGATCGAGTTCTGAGGGGCGTCGGACGCGGTATTTTGATTTTCCGTGGATTTTTCGTAACTTTGCGCCCACGTACGACGGGATTTCATCGCACCGACGGTCGCAATTTTCGCTGTTGCCGGGCAGCGCGTCTCAACTCCCCTCCGTGGAGGGGATTCAGGGGAGGGTCAGATTTGAACACGTGGCCTCAGGCCGCGAATGGCAGCCGTCGGTCGCTGGAAACGGAACATCGGTACACCCAAGTATACTTAACTAAACGTAAAATAATCATCCTATGACCATTACAGCCGCCGATATCAAGATCGGCATGTGCATCGAGATGGACGGCAAGACCTTTCTGGTCGTCGATTTTCAGCACTGCAAACCGGGCAAAGGCCCTGCCTTCGTCCGTTCGAAGCTCAAGAACCTCGAAAACGGCCGCGTGCTGGAGAACACCTTCTCGTCCGTGAGCCAGAAGATCGAGCAGGTGCGCGTCGAGCGCCGTCCCTACCAGTTCACCTACGAGGACGATCTGGGTGCGCACTTCATGCACACGGAGACCTTCGAGGAGATCAACATCGACAAGAGCCTGATCAACAACTACGACCTGATGGCCGACGGCCAGATCGTCGAGGTGATGTTCCACACCGAAAAGGAGACAGTGCTTTCCGCCGAGCTTCCCCCGATCGTGGACATGGAGGTGACCTACACCGAGCCGGGCGTCAAGGGCGACACGGCTTCGACCAACTCGTTGAAACCCGCCACGGTCAACACCGGAGCTACGGTTCGCGTGCCGCTGTTCATCAACACGGGCGACAAGATCCGTGTCGACACCCGCACGCGCGAGTATTACGAGCGCATCAAATAGTCCGCACGCCGCCAAACGCAACGGACGGGACCAGCCGCAAGGCTGGTCCCGTCCCTCTTTTTCCGCCGGAGCCGTCTATTCGAACTCCTCCATCACCCGCTCCATCTTGCGACGGATCTGCTCGGTACAAAGGTTGCCGATGCTGCCCGCGTGGGTGTGACGCACCTCGCGCGTGGGGCGGTATTCGCCCGCCTGCACGGCACGGCCCACCCGGCGGTAGGCTTCGCGGAACGGCACGCCCGCGAGCGTGAGGCGGTTGACGTCCTCCACCGTGAAGAGGTAGTCGTACTTGGGGTCGTCGAGGATATGTTCGTTCACCCGCAGGTGCGCGAGCATGAAGTCGGCCATCGCCAGCGTGCGGTGCATTTCGTCCAGCGCCGGGAAGAGGATGTCCTTGAGCAGCTGCAGGTCGCGGTGATAGCCGACGGGCAGGTTGGTCGTCAGCAGGGCGATCTCGTTGGGCAGCGCTTGCAGGCGGTTGCAGCGGCCCCGCATGATCTCGAATACGTCGGGGTTCTTCTTGTGGGGCATGATGCTCGATCCGGTGGTGAGCTCGTCGGGCAGCGTCACGAAGCCGAAATTCTGGCTCATCATCAGGCAGACGTCCATCGCCAGTCGGCCCACCGTGGCGGCCACCGCCGCGATGGCTGCTGCCGCCGCCCGTTCGCTCTTGCCGCGGCTCATCTGCGCCGCCACGACGTTGTAGTGCAGCTCCTCGAAGCCCATAAGACGCGTGGTCATCTCCCTATCGAGCGGGAACGACGAGCCGTAACCCGCGGCCGAACCCAGCGGATTCTGGTTGGCGATGTGCCATGCCGCGGCCACCAGCCGCTGATCGTCGATCAGCGTCTCGGCGTAGGCGCCGAACCAAAGCCCGAACGAGGAGGGCATGGCGATCTGAAGATGCGTATACCCGGGCATCAGCACCCCCTTGTGCCGTTCGCTCAACTCCTGCAGCCGGTCGAAAAGCGTGCGGACCTCCTGCGCGATCCGGTGCAGCTCGTCGCGCAGCAGGAGCTTCAGATCGACCAGCACCTGATCGTTGCGCGAGCGGCCCGCGTGAATCTTCTTGCCCGCATCGCCCAGCCGCCGCGTGAGCAGCAGCTCGACCTGGGAGTGGACGTCCTCCGTGCCGGGTTCGATCTCGAAGCGCCCTTCGTCGATCTCGGCCGCGATCTGCCGCAAACCCGCGCTGAGCATCTCCAGCTCTTCGGCCGTCAGCAGGCCGATCTTTTCGAGCATGGCGATGTGGGCCAGCGACCCCTCCACGTCGTAGCGCGCCAGCCGCAGGTCCAGTTGGCGGTCGTCGCCCACCGTGTACTCTTCGATCATCCGATCGGGCTGGAAGCCCTTATCCCAAAGTTTGTTCGTCATATTGTTCCGCCATTTTTTCGATAAAATCCATGTATCCGTCGATCCCCTCGCCGATCTCCGCGAGCAGGATGTATTCGTCCGCCGTGTGCGAGCGGGCCGAATCGCCGGGTCCCATCTTGAGCGTCGGGAAGGGCATCAGCGCCCGGTCCGAGGTGGTGGGCGAGACGAACGCTTCGCGTCCTGCCGCCCGGGCGGCCTGCGCGAGCTGATGCGCCCCGTCGAGCGCCGAGGCGCGGATATGCGTCGAGCGCGGCACGGCTTCGGAGCGCATCGCCGCGCGCAGCAGGGCGACGGTCTCTTCGTTCGTGTAGGCGTCCGTGGTGCGGATGTCCGCCACGAAGTGGCAGGTGTCGGGTACGACGTTGTGCTGCGTGCCCGCCTCGATCTGCGTCACGGCGATGCCGACGGGGCCCAGCAGCGCCGATTCGCGTTCGAAGCGGTAGGCCCGCAGCCGCGCGATGTCGTCGAGTGCGATGTAGAGGGCGTTGACCCCCTCGCCGCGCGCCGCATGGCCGCTCCGGCCGTGCGCCGTGCAGTCCATCACAACTAATCCCCGTTCCCCCACGGCGGCCCGCATCGAGGTGGGTTCGCCCACCAGCCCCATGTCGATCCGCCCCAGCGCGGGCAGCAGGGCACGCATGCCCCTCTCTCCGGAGCACTCCTCCTCGGCCGAGAGCGCCAGCAAGAGGTTGAACGGCAGCGGCCGGTCGCGCAGTGCGAGGAACGTCTCGGTCAGGCAAGCTACCGAGGCTCCGGCGTCGTTGCTGCCCAGTCCGTAGAGCCGGCCGCCCTCGATGACGGGCGTGAACGGATCGCGCGTGTAACCAGCCGCCGGCCGCACCGTGTCGTGGTGCGAATTGAGCAGCAGCGTCGGCCGCGCGGGGTCGAACCGTCGGGAGCGTGCCCAGACGTTGTTGTGGAGCCGCTCGGGCGCAGCACCCCGCTCCGCGAGGAAGGTATAAAGCAGCTCCGCCGTCCGTCCCTCCTCGCGCGAGGGCGAGGGGGTGGCGATCAGCGCCTGGAGCAGCGCGAGGGCTTCGGCGTGCTTCGGGTTCATGGCCGGATGATCGTTCCGTGATCGTTCAAAAGGTCGTCCGCGTGCTTGATCCTCACGCTCCGCACCCCTTCGGCCACGGCGCGCAGGGCGGTCTCGATCTTGGGGAGCATCCCTTTGCTGACCACCCCTTCCGTGCGCAGCGTCACGAACGATTCGGTGGTGATGGCAGCAATGACCGACCCCTCGTCCGCCGGGTCGCGCAGTACGCCGCGCTTCTCGAAGCAGTATACGAGGTCGGTCGGTGCGATCCGCGCCGCGGCCAGCGCCACGGCCGAAGCCACGCTGTCGGCGTTGCAGTTCAGCAGCGAACCCTTCCCGTCGTGTAGGATGGCGCAGAAGACGGGGACGATGCCCGCTTCCAGCAATTTTCGGAGCAGCCCGTCATCGACCGCTTGGATGTCGCCCACGAAGCCGTAATCGACTGGTTCCGCCTTCCGGCGGCTGGCCCGGACGACGTTGCCGTCGGCGCCCGAGAGCCCCAGCGCGTTGCAGCCCGCGGCCTGCAAGGCGGCGACCAACTGTTTGTTGACCAGCCCGGCGTAGACCATCGTCACGACATCCAGGGTCCCCTTGTCGGTGATGCGGCGGCCGTCGACCATCTTGGTCTCCAGCTCCAGCCGCCCCGCCAGCCGCGTGGCCAGCTTGCCGCCGCCGTGGATGAGGATTTTCCGGCCCGGCAGTGCGGCGAATGCGGCGACGAAGCGGGCGAGCGCCCCCGCGTCGTCGAGGACGTTGCCGCCGATCTTCACTACGGTAATCTGCTCCGTCATAGCGCTTCCAACAGCCGTTTGAGTACTACCTGAGCCGCAATCTCGCGGTTCGCAGCCTCCGGGATCACCAGCGAGCGAGGCGATTCGATCACCTCGTCCGTGACGATCATGTTGCGCCTCACGGGCAGGCAGTGCATGAAAAAGGCGTCGTTGGTCAAGGCCATCTTCTCCCGGTCGACTGTCCACGCGCGGTCGCGCGAGAGCACCTCCCCGTAGTGGGGATCGGCATAGGCCGACCAGTTCTTGGCGTAGATGAAGTCTGCCCCCGCGAACGCCTTGCGCTGGTCGTACTCCACGCGGGCGTTCCCGACGAACCGCGGATCGAGTTCGTAGCCCACGGGGTGGGTGATGACCAGGTCGTAATCCGCGGCGTTCATCCACTCGGCGAACGAGTTGGGTACGGCCTGCGGCAGGGCGTTGGGGTGCGGCGCCCAGGTCAGCACCACCTTGGGCCGCGCGACGCGCTTGTGTTCCTCGATGGTGATCAGGTCGGCGAACGACTGGAGCGGATGGCGCGTGGCGGCCTCCATCGAGAAGACGGGGCGTCCCGAGTGGCGGATGAACTGTTCCAGGATACGCTCCTCGTAGTCCACGGCCTTGTCGCTTAGACGCGCGAACGAGCGCACGCCGATCACGTCGCAGTAGCAACCCATTACGGGGATCGCTTCGAGCAGGTGCTCCGCCTTGTCGCCGTCCATCACCACGCCGCGCTCGGTCTCCAGCTTCCACGCGCCCTGGTTGACGTCCAACACCATGACGTTCATGCCCAGGTTCAGGGCCGCCTTTTCGGTCGAAAGGCGTGTGCGAAGGCTCGAATTGAAAAAGATCATCAGCAGCGTGCGGTTGCGGCCCAGTCCGGTGTATTGGAAGCGGTCGCGCTTGATTTCGAGCGCTTCGGCGACCGCTTGTTTCAGGTCGCCGATATCGTGTACGGAGGTAAATCGTTTCATGCTTGGGGTTAATTTCGGGGTTGCTGTCGGAGCGTCGCTTCGAAACGCTCCAGAAAGTCGTCGGCCTGCCGTTTACGGAGGCTCAGGGCCGGCAGCAGGCGGACGGTCGAAGCTCCTGCGCCGCCCGTGAAGACGCGGCGGTCGAAGAGCAGCCGGCGGCGGAACTCCGCCCCGGAGCCGTCGATCTCGATGCCGATCATCAGTCCGCGGCCCCGCACCTGTTGGAGCGCGGGCATCTTCCTTAGTTCGCCGATCAGGTAACCGCCCACCGCGGCGGCGTTCTCGATGAGACGCTCCTGCTCGATCACTTTCAGCACGGCGATCGCCGCCGCGCAGGCGAGGTGGTTGCCGCCGAAAGTGGTCCCGAGCAGTCCCGGCCGGGCTTCGAAGTGGGGCGCGATCAGCACCCCGCCGATCGGGAAGCCGTTGCCCATGCCTTTGGCCACGGTGATCAGGTCGGGCCGGATGCCCGCCGCCTGATGGGCGAAGAAGCGGCCCGTGCGGCCGTAGCCCGACTGGATTTCGTCGAGAATCAGCTGCGTGCCAGTTTCGGTCGCCGCGGCGCGCAGCCCGCGCAGGAATTCGTCCTTCGGGCAGTGGATGCCCGCCACGCCCTGGATGCCCTCGACGACGGCGGCGGCGAACTCGCGCGTTGCAAGTTTGGCGCGGACCGCCTCGATGTCGTTCAGCGGGACGAACTCCACGTTGGGCGTGCGGTTGAACGGGGCGGCGATCGCGGGGTTGTCTGTCGCGGCGACGGCCCCCGATGTGCGGCCGTGGAACGCTTTCGAGAAGGCCAACACCTTGCTGCGTCCGGTGTGGAACGAGGCGAGCTTCAGCGCGTTCTCGTTGGCCTCGGCCCCCGAGTTGCAGAGGAAAAGGCGGTAGTCGTCGTAGCCCGAAGCGCGGCCGAGCCGTTCCGCCAGTTCGGTCTGGAGCGAATTTTCGACCGAATTGGAGTAGAAGCCCAGCCGGCCGACCTGCTCGCGGATGGCCTCGACGTAGGTCGGGTGCGCATGGCCGATCGAGATGACGGCGTGACCGCCGTAGAGGTCGAGGTACTCCGTGCCCGCTGCGTCGTAGACGTAGTTGCCCGAACCGCGGACCGGCTCGACGGGGTAAAGGGAATATACGTTGAATAGTTGCATGTCTTATAATTTATATTGTGCGGTCGCAGCCTGCGGAGGGACGCGTTGAGCGGGTCTCCGCTGCCGGAGGCTGCGGCCCGCGCGGCTCAAAGACCGCAAAACCAAATCTTCCTCGCCCGTCCGGATCGTATGCCATCTCCCTCCCCGAGAGAGGGGCTTGTCGCGGCGCGACCAATAGACCTTGTTGGTTTACTCTTCTTGCCGCAGCCTGCGGTGGCTCGCGTCGAGCGGGCCTCCGCTGCCGGAGGCTGCGGCCCGCGCGGCTCAAAGAGCCGCAGACCTTAGAAAGCCGACGCTTTCAAATGTAAACCTTCTGTTTCCGTTAAATGAAACATCAGATTCATATTCTGTACGGCCTGCCCCGAAGCGCCTTTCAGCAGATTGTCGATTGCCGATACCACGTGCAGTTTGCCCGCATGGACGCCCACGCTCAGCAGCGCCTTGTTCGTGTTGACGACCTGTTTCAGATTTACGCTGTCGACCACGTGCGTGAAGGCCGCCGTGCGGTAGAAATCGTCGTAGAGCCTGCGTGCCGCCGTCTCGTCCAATTCGCACGCGGTGTAGACGCTGGCCAGAATGCCCCGCGTGAAGTCGCCGCGCATCGGCACGAAGTTCACCGCCTGCTCAAACGCCGGTTGCAGCCGGCGCAGGTTGCGTCCGATCTCCGCGAGGTGCTGGTGGGTGAACGCCTTGTAGACCGAGAGGTTCGACGCCCGCCAGCTGAAGTGGGTCGTGGCGGAGGGCTTGACGCCCGCTCCGGTCGAACCCGTGACGGCCGTGACGTGCACCTCGTCGCGCAGCAGCCCGGCGGCGGCCGCCGGCAGCAGTGCGAGCTGGATCGCCGTGGCGAAGCAGCCGGGGTTGGCCACGCGCGCCGCCGTGCGGATGCGGTCGCGCTGGAGTTCGGGAAGCCCGTAGACGAAGCCGCACGACTCGTCGCGGAAGTCCTGCGCCAGGTCGATCAGCTTCACGTCGGCCGGAACCTCGTTCGCCTCCAGCCACCTGCGGCTCTCGCCGTGCGCCGAGCAGAGGAAAAGCGCGTCGATCGCCCCGAGGTCGTACGTGTCGCAGAAGCGCAGCTCCGTATCCCCCTCCAGCCCGGCGTGCACCTGCGCGAGGCGGTCGCCCGCGTGCGAGGTGCTGTGCACGAACGCGATCTGAACCTGCGGATGGTTCACCAGCAGCCGCAGCAGTTCGCCGGCGGTGTACCCGGCCCCTCCGATGATGCCGATACGGATCATTTGCCGTTGCGCTTCTGAACGTTGTGGTAGATTTTGATCTGGTTGCCCAGAATCTTCGTAAAGCCCTTCACATCGTCGGCCGTCCACGCCTTGTTCACCTCGCCGTATTCGCCGAAATCGGTCTTCATCAGGTCGTACGTCGACTCGACGCCTACCAGTGTATAGTTGCGGGGCCGCAGGATCAGCTCCACCTCGCCCGTAACGTTGCGCTGCGACGAGCGGAGCATCGCCTCGATGTCGCGCATGACCGGTTCGAGGTACTGCGCCTCGTGGAGGAACATGCCGTACCACGTGGCGACCTGCTCCTTCCAGTAGAGCTGCCACTTGGTCAGCGTGTGTTTTTCGAGCAGTTTGTGTGCGGCGATGATGAGCATCGGGCCGGCCGCCTCGAAGCCCACGCGCCCCTTGATGCCGATGATCGTGTCTCCCACGTGCATGTCGCGGCCGATGCCGAATTTCGATCCGACGGCCTCCACGGCGCGGATAGCCTCGACCTTGTCCGTGTACGTCTTCCCGTTGACCGAGGCGAGTTCGCCCTCGACGAAGCCCAGTCTGAGCCGCTCTTCGCCCTCGGCGGTGATTTGGCTCGGGTAGGCCTCCTCGGGGAGCGTCTGTTCCGAGTGCAGGGTCTCCCTGCCGCCGATCGACGTACCCCAGAGACCCTTGTTGATCGAGTACTCCAGCTTTTTGTAGTCGGCCGTGATGCCGTGTTTTTGCAGGTAGTCGATCTCGTATTCGCGCGTGAGGGTCATGTCGCGCGTCGGGGTGATGATCTCGATCTCGGGCGCGAGAATCTGGAACGTCATATCGAAACGCACCTGGTCGTTGCCCGCGCCGGTCGAGCCGTGGGCCACGGCGTCGGCTCCGATTTGCTTGGCGTACTCGATGATGGCGATCGCCTGAAAGATGCGCTCGGAGCTGACCGAGATCGGGTAGGTCCCGTTGCGCAGAACGTTGCCGAAGACCATGTAGCGGATGCTCTTTTCGTAATACTCCTGCTCGATGTCGAGCGTGGCGTGGGAGACGGCTCCCAGTTCGAGAGCGCGCTGCTCGATGCGCTCGAGTTCGGTCGGTGAGAAGCCCCCCGTGTTGGCGATGGCCGTATAGACGTCGTAACCCTTCTCCGCGGAGAGGTATTTTACGCAAAACGAGGTATCCAGACCGCCGCTGAAAGCGAGCAGGACTTTTTTCTTTTTCATAGCTTGATGTGGTTTGTTATTTTACCGGGTTTCGTTCCTGCCGGATATGCTCGCCGCCACAGGCGGCGAGGAATTACATCCCGCAGAGAGCAGATGCGGCAAACAGATTATTTGAGGTGAAACACCTTCTTGATTTTATTTTTCAGGAACATGACATAGGGCGCCATGCGCGACTGCCGCTGCTGCTCCTTCGAGGGGTCGTAGAGCATGCCCGTACAGAGGCACATGCGGCGGTTGTTGCGCTGGAGGATGTCGTAGTTGCAGCACCCCTGGCAGCCCTGCCAGAACTCCTCGTCCTCGGTCAGTTCCGAGAAGGTCACGGGGGTGTAGCCCATGCGCGAATTGAGCTTCATGACGGGCAGCGAGGTGGTGATGCTGAACAACTTGGCATAGGGGAATCGTCGTCGGGCCAGCTCGAAGGTTCGTCGTTTGATCCGCTCTGCGAGTCCCATGTGCCGGTACTCGGGATCGACGATCAGTCCGGAGGTGGCGACGAAATCGCCGTGCCCCCAACACTCGATGTAGCTGAATCCGATGAGCTTGTCACCGTCCAGCGCCACGACGGCTTTGCCGCCGGTCATTTTCGCCGCGATGTACTCGGGCGACCGTTTGGCGATGCCCGTGCCGCGCTGCAGGGCCGACTCGTAGATCATGTCGCAGATACGCTGGGCGTAGTGCGCATGCGAGGAGTCGGCAAAAACGACGCTGATGGAGTTGTTATTCATTTATCTTGCAAGTGGGTAAAAAGACAGGTCGGAAAAACGATCAGTTGATGCGCCAGGCGCGCTGCACGCCCTTGATGCGGGTGATCGAGTGGATGAGCGTGTCGACGACCGCCGCGCCGGGCACTTCGACCGAGACCGTGCCGGAGACGCAGCCGCCCGACGCGGCTCCGAACGCCAGCGAGCGGATGTTGAGCTGCAGGTCGCGGCTGATGACCTCGGTGATGTGGTTGGCCATGCCCGGGATGTCGGCCGCGACGATGCGGATCGTGACGCGGAACGCCCCCTCGGCCGTCGCGCGCCAGCGGGCGTCGACGATGCGGTAGGGGTACTGCTCGCGCATGCGCCGGGCGTTGGGACAGTCCGTGCGGTGGATGGTGATGCCCGCGTTGATGGTCACGAAGCCGAACACCTCGTCCCCCTTGATCGGGTTGCAGCACCGGGCCAGCTTGTACTGAATCTTCGTCAGGTCGTCGTCAATCACCAGCGCGTCCTGCGGCGATGCGCTTTCGCGGGCGCTGCGCTGCTTCTGCCGTTCGGCCTCGGCTTCGGCGACCGCCGCACGGCGCTCCTCCTCGGCCTCCCCCGAGAGGTGGCGGGAGAGAATCTCCTTGATGGTTCCCAGATCGACCTTCTGCGTGGCGATCAGCGCGTAGACCTCCGTGCCCAGCCGCAGCTTGAAGTATTTGACCAGATAGGCCACCGCCTCGTCCATCGTCAGGGCGAGTTTCCAGTTGCGCAGCTTGCGTTCGAGCTCCTCGCGCCCCATGCGCGTATGCTTGGCCTGCTCTTCGCGCAGGAAGGACTTGATCTTGTTGCGCGCTTTCGAGGTGGTGACGAACGAGAGCCAGTCCGACTTGGGGGTCTGGTTCTTCTGCGTCTGAATCTCCACGATGTCGCCGTTGTGCAGCACTTCGCGGATCGAGGCTGCGCGGTTGTTGACCCTGCCGCCGACGCAGGTCGAGCCGAGCGAGGTGTGGATGTCGAACGCGAAATCGAGCAGCGAGGCCCCCTCGGGCAGCTTCCGCAGGTCGCCGTTGGGCGTGAAGACGAAGATTTCGCCCGAGGCGGGTTTGGCGTCGAAACGCTGCGCCAGCGACTGAGTGGTATCTTCCAACAGTTCGCGCAGGCGGCTGAGCCACTGTTCGCTGGTCTGCGCGCCCTGACCGACGCCCTTGTAGCGCCAGTGGGCCGCGATACCGCGCTCGGCCACGGCGTCCATGCGCTCGGTGCGGATCTGCACTTCGACCCAGCGCCCCTCGGCCGAGACGGTCGTGTGCAGCGACTCGTAGCCGTTGGACTTGGGGATCGAAATCCAGTCGCGCATGCGCTTGGGGTTGGGCGTATAGAAGTCGGTGACCACCGAGTAGGCGGTCCAGCAGAGCGGCTTCTCCTGCTCCGGCGGACAGTCGATGATGATGCGGATGGCGAAAATGTCGTAGACCCCCTCGAACGGGACGTGCTGCTTGTGCATCTTGGTCCAGATCGAGAAGATCGACTTGGTGCGGCTCTTGATGTGGTAGCGGATGCCCAGCCGGGCCAACCGCTCCTCGATGGGGACCAGAAAGCGGGCGATGAAGGCGCGGCGCTCGTCGGCGCTCTCCTCCAGTTTGGCCACGATATGTTCGTAATCCTTCGGTTCGAGGTATTTGAGGGCGATGTCCTCCAATTCGCTCTTGACGTTGTAGAGACCCAGCTTGTGGGCGATCTGGGCGTAGAGGTTCATCGCCTCCCAGCTCTTCTTACGCCACTTTTCGCGCGGGAACATCTCCAGCGAGCGCATCACCTCCAGGCGGTCGGCCAGCTTGATGAGGATCACGCGCGGGTCCTCGGAGTAGCTGACGATCAGGTCGCGGAAGTTGTCGGCCTGTTCGGTCGAGACCTTGAGCCTGAGTTGCGAAATGTTGGCCAGCGAGACGGTGATGCCGACGACCTCCTCGCCGAAACGGGCGCGGATGTCGGTCGTAAGGGCGAGCAGCTCTTCGGCCGGCAGCTGCTTGTGGGCCAGCCGCACCACGTCGTGCAGGATCGAGGCCACGGTGGAGTTGCGGCCCAGCCCGATCTCCGAAAGGACGATCGCGGCTACGGCGGCGGCATGGTCCAGCAGGGGGCCGCCGTCGTAACGGGTAAGCCCCCCGAGCTTCTCGTCGGCATACGCCAATGCTTCGTCGACCAGACGCTGGGTCTGCTCCGAGCACGATGCACGCACCAACGAGCGGAGTTTTTCGTAACGTAAAAAGTCCATTTTAACCTAACCGGATACCTAAGCGACAAAGATAAGAAAATTTTTTATAAATTTGAAGCGTATACCCCGATCCCCGATGCCATGAAAGCGAAAAAAACGGTTTACGTGCCCACCGCTGCCGAAGAGAGGGCCAACGCGGTCTCCCACGGAGCGATGGCGCTCGTGATGCTCTGCGCCCTCCCCTTTGCGGCCGTATGGGCCTATACGCATGCCGCCGACGCCGCGACGGCGGCCGTAGCGGTAAGTGTTTTCGTGATCTCGGTCTTTCTGATGTTCCTCTGCTCGACGCTCTACCATGCGGCAAGCCCCGCATCGCGCGAAAAGGCGGTGCTGCACGTGCTGGACCATATCTGCATCTATATCGCCATCGCAGGAAGCTATACGCCCGTCGCGCTGGCGGTGATCGGGGGCTGGCAGGGGATTTTCATCACGGTTTTGCAGTGGGCGATGGTCCTCTTCGGGGTCTTCTACAAGTCGCTCTCGAAGCGCTCGATCCCGGCCGTTAGCCTGACGATCTACCTGGTGATGGGGTGGTCGATCGTCTTTTTCCTGCCGCTCTTCATTCGCAACGCCTCCGCGCCCCTGCTGGGACTGATCGCGCTGGGCGGGGTGCTCTACACGGCCGGAGCGTGGGTCTATGCCCGCAAGGGCTTCCGCTACCACCACCTGGTGTGGCATCTGTTGATCGACCTGGCCGTGGCGGCCCACTTCGTCGGGATCGTCTTCTATCTTTAGTGCTTGTAAACCACGTAGATGTGGTCATCGGGCAGGGCGTAGCGCCTGCGCTCGGCCTCGTCGAGCGAGGCGGCGAAGTCGATGTCGACCGCCTCGAACCCCGCTTCGCTCAGCCGCTGCGTGTAATCCGCGCCGTAGATGCGCCGGTGGTCGTACTGTCCGAAGATGCGCGTGCGCTCGTCGGGGTCGGTGATCGTATCGTCCTCGAAGGTCTGTTCGTAGTCCCGCTCCACGGGGGAGAGTAGGATGCCCCAGCCGCCGGGTTTGAGTATGCGGTAGAGTTCGCGCAATGCCTGCCGGTCGTCGGCGACGTGTTCGAGCAGGTGGTTGCACAGGATGACCTCCACGGAGGCGTCGGCGAGCGGAATCTGCTGCACGTCGAAGTGCAGGTCGGCCAGCGGGCTTTCCAGATCGGCCGTAATATATTGCCCCGGATGCGCGGCGAAGTGGGGCCGGAGGTGGCGCATGATGCAGACCTCGGGAGCGATGTGGAGCGTGCGCGGGAAGCGCTGCATCAGGTCGGTCTCGCGCGTGAGGTAGAGCCACAGCAGGCGGTGGCGTTCGAGCGATAGACAGTTGGGGCACAGTGCATTGGGCCGCGAACGGACGTAGCCGTAGGGCAGGAAGCGGCGGTAGCGGGCCCCGCAGACGGGACATTCGACCCCGTGTCCCTTGTAGAACCAGCCCGCGACGGGCACGGCCCACCCTGCGACGCGCTGCAGCAGGGGCCGCGGAATGTGGTTGAGGCAGAATCGGATCAGTCGCTTCATCGTGATGTCTGTTTATAAAGGGCGTCCTGCTTCCCGGTTACTGCCGTTCTTCGGGCCGTTCCAGGATGCGGCTTACCTCCTCCTCGGTCTTGCGCAGCTTCGCCTTGCAGCGGGCAAGCAGCTCGGTGGCCCGTTCGACCTCCGCGGAGAGCGTATCCACGTCCATCTCCTCGCTGCGCAGGCGGGCGAGGGTCCGTTCGATCTCGGCCATCGCCGCGGCGTAGGTCATCTCTTTCTTTGCCATATCTTCTTTTCGTTTACCGTTGCACGAATCTGCCCGTCGGCGACTTCGATGCCGATATGTTGGCCCGCTTCGACGCCGGCCGCCGTGGCGAGCGTCCCGTCCGGGGTGCGGACGATGGCGAAACCCAGCCGGAGGATCGATTCGGGCGCACGCCCGGCGACGAGTTCGGCGGCGTGTTCCAGCCGTTTCCGATGGTTTTCCAGCAATCTGTTCGCAGCTTCGGGCAGCCGCTCGGCCAGGTGTTCCAGCCGCAGGCGCTGCCGGGTGAGCAGGTCGGCGCTCAGCCGGCCGACCTCGCCCGAGAGGCGTTCGAGCCGCACTTCCGAGGCGCGGAGCATCCCCGCCGCGGCCTCGTGCAGTCCGAGTGCCGCGCCGTCGAGCCACCCTTCCGCCTGCGCCATCCGCTCCACGAGCCACCCGGCCACCGCCGTCGGGGTTTTGAGCGCCGTATGGGCCACCAGGTCCGCCACGCTGGTGTCCTTGTCGTGACCGATGCCCGTGATGACCGGCAGCGGCAGCTGCGCCACGTGGGCGCAGAGGCGGTAGGCGTTGAAGCAGTTGAGGTCGCTGCGCGAACCGCCGCCGCGGATGAGCACCACGGCGTCGAACTGCTCCGGGCGGGCCGCCACGCGGCACAGGGCGTCGACGACCGACGCTTCGGCGGCCTCGCCCTGCATGAAGGCGTCGAAGAGGCGGACGGTGAAGCGGTAGGGGCTTCGCTCCAACTCCTTGCAGAAATCCTGATACCCCGCGGCATGGGCGCTCGAAACCACCGCGATGCGCTGCACCACCTGCGGCAGGGGCGTTTCGCGGTTCATCTCCCACACCCCCTCCTCCTGCAGCCGGGCGATGGTCTGCTGCCGCTGCAGCTCCATGTCGCCCAGCGTAAAGGCGGGGTCGATGTCGGTGATCTGGAGCGAGAAGCCGTAGAGTTCGTGGTAGGTGACGTGTACTTTGGCCAGGATGCGGATGCCCGGCGCGAGCGGCTCGCCGGTCTGCGCCTCGAAATAACCCGCGATGCGGGCGAAGTGGCTGCGCCAGATCACCGCGCGCGCCTGTGCTGTGGGAACGCCGTTGTCGCCCCCTTTCTCGACCAGCTCGAGGTAGCAGTGACCCGAGTAGTTGACCTTCAGTTCCGAAATCTCGGCACTCACCCACACGGGCAGCGCGAACCGCTCGTCGAGGGTCAGCCGCACCATCCGCTGCAGCTCCCGAAGGGTGATATACTCGGTTTGCGCCATTATCCCAACAAAATTCCGACCGTCAGCAGCACCCCGAACAGGAGCATGTTGCGTGCCGTCTCGCCCAGACAGACGTTCAGCGCGTCGCCGTGGTCTATGCGCACCATCTTGCGCCACGTGGCCAGGAACACCGCCCAGTAGAGCAGCGGCAGCAGTGCGGCCCACATGCGTCCAGCGGCAAGCAGCGACAGGCAGAGCGCCACGGCGACGGTTCCGAGCGCGAAGTAGCCCCAGCGGCCCACGCCGGCGCCCAGGCAGACGACGATCGTGCGCTTGCCGCAGCGGGCGTCCTCCTCGCGGTCGCGGAAATTGTTGACCATCAGCATCGTGTCGATCACCAGTCCGCAGGCCAGCGCCGCCACGACCGCCTCTGCCGTGCAGGTTCCGGTCTGGATGTAGTAGGTCAGGCAGACGGGGATCAGCCCGAAGAAGAGGATGACGGCCGCATCGCCCAATCCGTGGTAAGCCAGCGGCCAGGGACCGGCGGTGTAAAAGTAGGCGAAGACGATGCACGCCGCGCCCGCGGCGATCAGCTCCCAGCCGCCGTAGCGCAGCGTGCCGTGCGCCGCGGCCCACCAGAGCAGTCCGCAGCCGACGGCCGCGGCTGCGAGGGTGAAGACCGCGATGCCCGCTTTCATGGCTCCGGGGGTGATGTAGCCCTTGGCGAAGGCGCGGTCGGGACCCAGCCGATCGGGTTGGTCGGCCCCTTTGAGGAAGTCCCAAAGGTCGTTCACCAGGTTGGCCGTACACTGCATCAGCAGGGCGAATGCGAAGCACAGCAGGGCCGCCGCGGGGCGGAATCCGCCGTCGGTGAAGGCCAGCGCCGAGGCGACGGCGACCGGGATGATACCCGCGCCGAGGCTGTAAGGCCGCACGGCCAGTATCCAGGCGGACAGGGAGTTGGTTTTCACGTTATTCTGAAAGTTTGGGTTAACGGTAGACCAGTTCGACGGGGCGGGGCAGCGCCTTGCCCTCGGGCAGCTGGATGCTGAGCACGCCCTCGCTCTCGACCGGTACGCCGTTCTTTTGGGCGGGCTGCCAGTTGGGAGCCTCCTCCACGGCTTTCAGCACGCGCCGTTTGAGGCGGTTGTCGGTCGATTCCAGCTCCTGCACCACGACGGTGCGCCCGTCCGGAGTCACCTTGTAGCGCAGGATGACCCGCGCGGCGGGTTCGTCGTCGTCCCAGCGGACCTGCCGGGCGATGTAGCTGCCGAACGTAGTGTCGGCGGCGAAGGCCGCAGGCCGGTCGTAACGCAGGGTGATGAGCAGCACCCCCTCGGAAGCCTCCTCGCCGTAGCGGGCGATGGTCTGCTCGTCGGCCGGAAGCATCTCGACCTGCTCGATGTCCTCGGGCGGGATGGCGTCGATGTTCTCGGTCGGCGTGCCGTTGACCAGGCATAACGGGTGCTGGGCTGCGGCCGGAAGCAGCGCGGAGAGCAGAAGAGCGGTCACTATGATGGTTCTTTTCATGCGGGTCGTTTTCCGGTGAAACGGTTTCCCGGCGGGGATTATTGCTTACGGGGGCCTGGCGGGTCGCTTCGTTCGCTCAGGTAAGTATCATCGCCTCCCAGGCGCAGCGGGCCAGATCGACGCAGCCGTTGGCCTTGAAGCGAATTCCTTCGTTTTCGAGCAGCGATCGCTGTTCCGCCCAGCCGGGAACCGTGCGCCCGGCGGCGTTGACCACCCGGTGGCAGGGCAGCGTGACGGGAGCCTCCGCGAGGACGTGTCCGACGTGCCGCGCATAGCCCGGCATGCCGGCCAAACGGGCGATTCCGCCGTAGGTGGCAACCCGTCCTCGGGGAATCTGGGCCACGACGGAGCGGACCTCTTCGGCGAAATCGGCGGGCAGGGCCATCCTCAGAGTTCGCTCTCCTTGAGGCGCTCGGCGTTCTCGGCCACGATCAGGTGGTCGATGCAGTCCTGAATGTCGCCGTCCATGAAGGCCGAGAGGTTGTAGATCGTGTAGTTGATGCGGTGGTCGGTGATGCGCCCCTGCGGATAGTTATAGGTGCGGATTTTGGCCGAGCGGTCGCCCGTCGAGACCATCGTCTTGCGCTTGGAGGCGATCTGGTCGAGGTATTTCGAATATTCGAGGTTGAATACGCGCGTGCGCAGCTCCTCGAACGCCTTGTCGAAGTTCTTGAGCTGCGATTTCTGGTCCTGACACTGCACGACGATGCCCGTGGGAATGTGCGTCAGGCGGATGGCCGAATAGGTCGTATTGACCGACTGGCCGCCGGGACCCGAGGCGCAGAAGATGTCCTTGCGGATGTCGTTCATCGAGATTTCGACGTCGAACTCCTCCGCCTCGGGCAGCACGGCCACCGAGGCCGCCGAAGTGTGCACGCGGCCCTGCGTCTCGGTCTGGGGCACGCGCTGGACGCGGTGCACGCCCGATTCGTATTTAAGCGTGCCGTAGACGTTCTGCCCCGTGACCTTCAGCACGACCTCCTTGAAGCCGCCGACCGCCCCTTCGGACGACGACGTGATTTCGCACCGCCACCCCTTCGATTCGATGTACTTGGTGTACATGCGCAGCAGGTCGCCGGCGAAGATCGCCGCCTCGTCGCCGCCCGTGCCGCCGCGGATCTCCACGATGGCGTTCTTCGAATCCTGCGGGTCCTTAGGGATGAGCAGCAGTTTGATCTCCTCCTCCAGGCGGGCGATCTCCGGTTCGAGTTCCGCGACCATTTCGCGGGCCATTTCGCGCATCTCCTCGTCCTTGTCGTTGGCGAGCGTGTCCTTCGCCTCCGAGAGGTTGGCCAGCGCCGTGCGGTAACGTTCCGATGTCTCGATGATCGGTTCAAGCTCCCGGTACTCCTTGTTGAGCGCGACGAACTGCTTGACGTCGGCGATGACCTCGGGATCGGTGAGTTTCTGTCCCGTCTCCTCGTATTTGAGCTTCAGCCCGTCGAGGCGGGTCAGGATGGTGTTGTCTGCCATAAATAGATCGTATCTTTGCTTTGACGCAAAGATACGACACATAAATTAAGAATTAAAAATTAAGAATTAAAAATTAAGAATTAAAATTCGGGACGATGCCTTTATCTGAGGCTGCCGAGCCACTCCAGCACCGCCTGCTGCCAGGCTGCGCGGCAGGCGAAATCGTCGCGCATGCCCCAGCCGTGGCCGCCTGCGGGATAGATGTGCATCGAGGCGGCGATGCCATTTTCTTTGAGCGCGTTGTAATAGGCGGTGCTGTTGACCGGCGGCACGGAGCGGTCGTCGTCCGAGAGCAGCAGCAGGGTCGGGGGCGTCCGGGGCGTGACGCGGTTTTGGAGCGAATAATACGCCGTCAGCGAATCGGTGCGCCCGGGGCCGAGCAGGCGGTCGAACGACCCTTTGTGGCACTTGCCCCGCTCGCCCGTAATGACCGGATAGAAGAGGATGGCGAAGGCGGGCCGGGTCGCGGCCATCGTCGAGGTCATGGCCGCCAGATGGCCGCCCGCCGAACAGCCGACGATGCCCACCCGGTCGGCCGTGAACCCGGTGGCCCCGGCTTCAAGCCCCGCAAGGATGCGCACGGCCCGCTCGGCGTCCTCCAACGGCACTTCGGGATGGGAGTTGGGCATGCGGTATTTCAGCACGGCGGCCGTGATGCCGTTCGCCGCGAACCAGCGGGCCATCTGATACCCCTCCTTGTCCATGCAGAGGCGCGAATAACCGCCGCCCGGGCAGATCACCACGGCCTGCCCGGTGGCTTTCGATGTCTCGGCGGGGAAGAGATAGAGCACCGCTTCGGAGGTGTTGCCGATGCGGTTAGGCTCGGTCTCGGTTTCGGGCGTCGTGATCCCGTTCGTGTGCGGAGCCGAGGCGTTGTTCCAGAGGGGGATCGTCGCCGCCTGGCCGTAATTCTGGGCCGGGACGGCGGTTGTCAGAAAGATCAAAGCTGCGATAAAGCCGATGGTTCGTTTCATGTTATTATTATTTGAAGTTTTGTTTTGGAGGGCCGCAGTCTGCGGTGGGACGCGATGAGCGGGCCTCCGCTGCCGGAGGCTGCGGCCCGCCGACCTAAAGGTCGAAAACAAGGACGGTGGCCAGTATGGCTTAGAAGCCTCGGAAACAAGGAATTTATATTTTCTCTTTCCGGGGTGAGGCTCTATGAACCGTAAAACATCCTTCTTCTGCCGTCCGGATGGTACGCCATCTCCCTCCCTGAGGGAGGGCTGGGGCGGGGTCAGATTTGCAAACGCGGCGGTACGCCGCGAGGATTCAGCGGTCGGAATTGCAATGCAGTCTTAAAATATGAAACTATGACCGCTATACGACGATATTTATAATCTTTCCCGGCACGACGATCACCTTTTTCGGCGCTTTGCCGTCGAGCCACTTTTGCGCTTCCGGCTCGGCGACCACCGCGGCCTGAATCTCGGCCGGAGTGAGGGATGCGGCGTACTCCTTCTTGAAACGGAGCTTTCCGTTGACCGATACGGGGTATTCGAACGCGCTCTGCGCAAGGTACTTTTCGTCGTATACCGGATAGGCCGCATCGCACACCGAGGTCGTGTGCCCCAGTTGCGCCCACAGCTCCTCGGCGATATGGGGCGCAAAGGGGGCCAGCAGCACCACGAGCGGTTCGAGAACCGCACGTTTGTTGCATTCGCCCAGCTCGTTCAGGCAGATCATGAAGGCCGCGACGGAGGTGTTGAACGAGAAGTTTTCGATGTCCTCGGTCACCTTTTTGATCGTCTTGTGCAGCGTGCGCAGCTCCTTTTCGCCCGCCGCATCGTCCGTGACGGCGAACTGCCCGTCGCGGTCGAAGAACAGCCGCCAGAAGCGGCGCAGGAACTTGTGCACGCCGTCGATGCCGTTCGTGTCCCACGGCTTGGACTGCTCCAAAGGCCCGAGGAACATTTCGTACATGCGCAGCGTGTCGGCGCCGTAATTGTCGACGATGTAGTCGGGGTTGACCACATTGTACATCGATTTGGACATCTTCTCGATGGCCCAGCCGCAAACGTACTTGCCGTCTTCGAGGATGAACTCCGCATCGGCGAAGTCGGGCATCCAGCGGCGGAACGCCTCCAGATCGAGTATATCGTTGCGGACGATATTCACGTCGACGTGAATCTCCTGCGTCTGGTATCGGTCTTTCAGCCCGAGCGACACGAATCGGTTGGTCCCCACCACGCGGTAGACGAAGTTCGAACGGCCCTGAATCATGCCCTGATTGACCAGCTTGCGGAACGGCTCCTCTTCGCAGACATAGCCCAGGTCGTAGAGGAACATGTTCCAGAAACGCGAGTACATCAGGTGGCCCGTGGCATGCTCGATGCCGCCGACGTAGAGGTCCACCGACCGCCAGTACTCGTCGGCCTCCCGGCCGACCAGCGCCCGATCGTTGTGCGGGTCCATGTAGCGCAGGTAGTAGGCCGACGACCCGGCGAATCCGGGCATGGTCGACAGCTCGTAGGGATAGCCCTCCGGCGTCGCCCAATCCGCGACGCGGGCCAGCGGCGGTTCGCCCTCGGCCGTAGGACCGAAGTCATCGACCGGCGGCAGGCGGAGCGGCAGTTCGTCCTCCGCGAGCGGATAGGCCGTGTCGTTCTTGTAGTAGATCGGGAAGGGTTCGCCCCAGTAGCGCTGGCGCGAGAAGATGGCGTCGCGCAGGCGGTAGTTGACGAGCCTGCGGCCCAGTCCGCGCCGCTCGATCTCGTCGAACATCACCCCGATCGCCTCCTTTACATCCATGCCGTCGAGGAAATCCGAGTTGATCAGTTTGCCCTCCTTGGCGTCGTACGACTCCCGCTCGACGTCGCCGCCCGCGACCACCGGAACGATGTCGAGGCCGAAGTGGCGCGCAAAGGCCCAGTCGCGCGAGTCGTGGGCCGGAACGGCCATGATGGCTCCCGTGCCGTAGCCGGCCAACACATAGTCGGAGATGTAGATCGGAATCGCCTTGCCGGTGAAGGGGTTGACGGCGTAAGAGCCGGTCGCAACACCGCTTACGCGCCGCGTCTCGGCGATGCGCTCCCGCTCGGAACGCTTCCCGGCCTGGCGGACGTACTCCTCGACGGCGGCCCGGTTTTCCGGGGTGGTCAGCTCGCCGACCCACGCGTGTTCGGGGGCGATGACCATGAACGTCACGCCGAAGATCGTATCGGGGCGCGTGGTGAAAATCTCCAGTTTGCGCTCCGAACCCGTGATGTCGAAGAAGACCTGCGCACCCACCGAGCGGCCGATCCAGTTGCGCTGAATCTCCTTTAGAGAGTCGCTCCAGGCGAGCCTCTCCAGTCCGTCGAGCATACGCTGGGCGTAGGCCGTCACGCGCAGCAGCCACTGCTTCATGCGTTTCTGTTCGACGGGGTAGCCGCCGCGCACCGACAGCCCGTCGCGCACCTCGTCGTTGGCCAGCACCGTGCCCAGCTGGGGACACCAGTTGACCTGCGTGTCGGCACGGAACGCCAGCCGGTAGTTCTGGAGCACCTGTTCCCGCTTGGCTTCGTCCCAGCCGTTCCACTCGGCGGCCGTAAAGTGCAACTCCCGCGTGCAGGCGGCGTCGACACCCTCCGTGCCGTTCTTTTCGAACGCGGCGATAAGCTCACCGACGGGCCGCGCCTGCTGCCGCCGGTTGCAGTAATAGTGGCCGTACATCTTCAGGAAGGCCCACTGCGTCCACTTGTAGTAGTCCGGATCGCACGTGCGCACCTCGCGGTCCCAGTCGAACGAAAATCCGATCTTGTCGAGCTGCTCGCGGTAGCGGGCGATGTTGCGCTCGGTGGTGACGGCCGGATGCTGTCCCGTCTGGATGGCGTACTGCTCGGCCGGAAGGCCGAACGCGTCGTAGCCCATCGGGTGCAGAACGTTGAAGCCCTTGAGCCGCTTGTAGCGCGAGTAGATGTCCGAAGCGATGTAGCCCAGCGGATGGCCCACATGCAGCCCCGCGCCCGAGGGGTAGGGGAACATGTCCAGCACGTAGAACTTGGGCCGCGAAGGGTCTACCTCCACGTGATAGGTCTTCAGCTCGCGCCAGCGCTGCTGCCAGCGGGATTCGATCTGCTTGAAATTGTACTCCATATCGTGTTTGTTTATTGCCGATTTTCCGGCAAAAATAACGAAAACTTTTCGGAATAGTTCGTTCCGGGGCCGACATTTTCGTTTGCGCGGGCAAACGCACGGTCGGATGCCCCCGCCGTATAGCCTGCCTCTATCGGCCTATCAGTAAATATGATTTGCAAATGCGCAAAATAGATATTACTTTTGCCTATGGAAAACAATAAAACATAAAAAATAATTATTAACAAATAAAAACCGATTGATTATGAAAACGTTGAATTATCTGCATCTCGATGCCTCCCAGGTGGAGGGGATCGTCTCCTCGCTCAAGCTGCTGCTGGCCGACTATCAGGTGTTTTACACCAACCTGCGCGGGCTTCACTGGAATATCCAGGGACACGCCTTCTTCGTGCTGCACGCCAAGTTCGAGGAGCTTTACAACGACGCCGCGCAAAAGGCCGACGAACTGGCCGAGCGGATCCTGACGCTGGGCGGCGTACCCGAGAACCGTTTCAGCGAGTACCTCCGGCAGGCGCGCCTGGCCGAAGCGGCCGGCATATCGACTCCCCGCGAGGCGGTCGCGCTGGTGCTGGAGAGCTATGCGCATCTGATCGGCGAAGAGCGCAAGCTGCTCGCCGCGGCCTCCGAGGCGGGCGACGAGGCTACCGTGGCGCTGATGAGCGACTACCTGCGCGAACAGGAGAAGACGGTCTGGATGCTGACCGCCAGCGCGCAGAACGAGTGCGGGAAATAAGTTGCGACCCGCTATCGATCAAAAAGAGACGCTCCCCAAGGGGCGTCTCTTTTTTCGATCGGTCACATGGTTTCGATGTGCGTAAAACTGCTTTTCCACTCGTAGACGGCCTGATAGGCCTCAACGCTTGCATAGGAAGGAACCAGCAGGCGGTAGTATCCCGTTCCCCAGGAGGAGTACTCGCATTTGGGTGGGGTGACGGCATGGCAGACGACCTGGTAGAAATTGAGATTATCGTTGTTGAACGTGCAGAACGCCAGGATACCGATGGTTTTCATCTTGCTGCCGATAACGAGTTGACCGTTGAATCCCGTATCCTCGAAAGCGCTCTGCTCGATGGTCGTAGCATCTTCGGGCAGGATCAAATCGCCCCGCATGCCCGAGCATTGTTGGAAGCAGCCGGTCGGAAAAACCGTAAGGCTGCGGCCCAGGGTTAGACCGCTAAATCCTTGGCAAGCCAGAAAGGCATAGGTTCCGATCTCCGTGACGCTGTCGGGGATGGTCAGCGTGCCGGATAAGTAGCGGCATTGCGTAAAGGCGGAATTTCCGATGCTGCGCAGGTTTTCGGGCAGGATCAGGTCGCCTTGGAGCGCGAGGCAGTTCCCGTATGCCAATCGGCCGATCCGTGTGACCGATGCCGGCAGGTCGACGGCCGTGATGGCGCTCGAATAGAATGCCCAGTCGGGAACCTCGACCAGTTTTTCGGGAAGGAGGACAGTCTGTAGGGGCGAATCCTTGAAACACTCCTTCGGCAGCGTCGTCAGATCGGTCTTCCGCAGATCGACCGAAATCAGCGCCGGCATCGAGCGCATGAACACCAGGTCCAGCGAATCGGGCGCTCCGGTGAGAATCAATCCCAGCAGGCGATCCTTTTCGTCGTCCGGAATCAGGCTCTCGAGCGAGGCGGGTTTTTCGACATGCACGGTTTTGTAGCCCCACGGTTTTTGGGTGAACAGGAGGCGCTGCCCGACCTTACCTTTCGTATCGCGCAGTTCGACCACGGCGGTGCGCATGGAGGTTTCGGGGTTTGGCTGGAACGAGAACGTCAGGGTCTCCTCGCGTGTGGGGGCGCGCGTTTCGACGAGCGACACCCACGACCGGTCGGCCTCCGCAATTTCGACCGTATAGCGGATGTTGGTCCGAACGGTCACCGGCTGCAGGCCGCCCTGCTGTTCGATGGTGAAGCTGTCGTCCGCGACCACCAGGACGCTCTTGACGATGTGGATGTAGCGCACGATGGTCCGCTGAGCGCCGTCGCTGACCAGTACGATGATTTTCTCGTCGTAGGCCGGATCGGGCGAGGTGATGACGATCAGGCCCGCGTCGTAGCTCTTCTCCGCCACGGAGGCCTTGTAGCCGTTCTGGGCGATAACGTCCACGGTGGTCTTTTCGTCGGCTCCGCTGAGCGTATAGCCGATCTCGTAGGTTTTGCCCGGCAGGATTTCCGGGTCGGTCTCGGAGAATGCGATGCCCAGCGGCGCCGGTTCGACGATCTTGGGCAGGGTGATGACCGTGCCGTCCCAAAGGGTGAAGACCACCTGCTGCTCGTCCTGCGTCACCTCGCGGAAGATCGGGTTCTCGGCATCGGCGCCCGGTTCGCCCTTGTCCCCGGTCGCCTGGCCCAGCTTCTCCCAGGTAAGCCCTCCGTCGGTCGAGAGATACCAGAATCCTCCGTCGATCTTCAGAGCGGGCGTCGTGCCATCCTTGCCGTCCTGGCCTGGCTTGCCGTCCATGGCCTGGGCGCGGATCTTCTCCCCGTCCGGGCCGGTGAGCCACGCTCCGTCGATTGTCCAGTAGTAGGACCCCTCCCACGGAGCGACGCCGATGACGGGCGTGTGACCGTCCTCGCCGTCGCTGCCGTCGGTTCCGTGGTAGATGGTGATGCTCGGTGCGTACTTGAACGAGATCGTGTAGCCGACTGTTTTTCCATCGCGGTCGATGGGTACTACGGCCGTGATGCAATCGTTGCTTTCGAGGGCCGAGACGAGCGTCTGCAGCGAGGCGATGTTGGTGTTCATCTTCCGGCAAAGCTCTTCGAGCGCCGCAATGCGCTGCTCGAGTCCGTCGACGCGTTGGTTGAGGCGACTGTCGTCGTAGGAGTCGCTGCAACCCGTCTGCAGGAAGAGCAGATGGGCGAGCAGTCCGGTAAAAAAGAGTTTTCTAATCATAAAGCATAGTGTTTGGAGATTATAGGCAAAAAAAAGCGAGCAAAATCCCGATCGTTTTTCAGGTATCGCCAAACACCCGGCACTCAATCAAGATTAAGCTCGCGCACTATGCACGAGCATTCAACCTGACTTTCGAGTGCTTTTACTGAATTGGCGATTTCGAAAAACAAAAGTCCAAGCGAACGCATTGTTCCGTCGTATGGAGGCAACCCTTGCAGGTTGCGACATGCAAATATACGAAAAAGCGGTCACTTTCCGCACGTTATGCAGAAAAAAGGGGTATCCGCTCGAACGACGTTCCCCTGTGATCGGAGCGCTTCGCGGGAGTGTGGGGCATGCGTAAGGGGCTGCGGATAAACGGGTTTTGCTTTTGTTGATAAACGAATGCTATGATATTTACAAAATTATAAATAAAAAGAATTGACAAGCGTGTCAAAACTCCGTAAAATGGCGAAAAAAGATGCGCATATATAGTGTAATTCCGAAAATTTGCGTACCTTTGCAGTCCATTTTGGACAATGGAGATAGAATTTTTAACAACTTAAAGGACAGTTTTAGCAATGCCAACTATTCAACAGTTAGTGAGAAACGGCCGCGTGACGCTCGAGGACAAGTCGAAGTCTCCCGCGCTGGCCGCGTGTCCCCAGCGCCGAGGCGTATGTACCCGCGTGTACACCACGACCCCGAAGAAGCCTAACTCGGCCATGCGTAAGGTAGCACGTGTTCGTCTGACCAACGGCAAGGAGGTCAACGCCTACATCCCCGGCGAGGGCCACAACCTGCAGGAGCACTCGATCGTGCTGGTCCGCGGCGGCCGTGTGAAGGACCTCCCCGGTGTACGTTATCACCTGGTGCGCGGTGCACTCGACTCGGCCGGTGTGGACGGACGCCGTCAGCGTCGCTCGAAGTACGGAGCCAAACGACCCAAGGCAGGCAAGTAGTCTGACAAACGATTAACAAGCGCATTCACGCCGGCGGTCCCCGGGACCGGGCGCGGAAAACAAGAAACAATTCAACATTTATTTATAGCAATGAGAAAAGCTAAGCCAAAAAAGCGAATTCTACTTCCGGATCCGAAGTTCGGAGACGTGGCCGTGACCCGTTTCGTGAACAACCTCATGCTGGATGGTAAGAAGAGTATTGCCTACACCATTTTCTACGATGCGTTGGACGTGGTGGGCAAGAAGATGAAGGATGCTGATAAATCTCCGCTGGAAATCTGGAAACAGGCCCTCGAGAACATCACGCCCCAAGTCGAAGTCAAGTCGAAGCGTATCGGTGGCGCGACCTTCCAGGTTCCTATGGAGGTTCGTCCGGAGCGCAAGATTTCTATTTCCATGAAAAACCTTGTCCTCTACTCCCGCAAGCGCGCCGGAAAGACCATGGCAGACAAGCTCTCGGCTGAGATCATGGACGCCTACAACCAGCAGGGCGCAGCCTTCAAGCGCAAGGAGGAGATGCACCGCATGGCCGAGGCCAACAAGGCGTTCGCACACTTCAGATTCTAATCGAAACCGAACAGATGGCAACCAGAGATTTACATTATACGCGCAACATCGGTATCATGGCGCACATCGATGCCGGTAAGACCACCACGTCGGAGCGCATTCTCTTCTACACGGGCAAAACCCACAAGATCGGCGAGACGCACGAGGGTGCTGCCGTGATGGACTGGATGGTCCAGGAGCAGGAGCGCGGCATCACCATCACCTCGGCTGCAACGACCGCGTTCTGGAACTACATGGGCAACCAGTACCAGATCAACCTGATCGACACCCCGGGACACGTCGACTTCACTGTCGAGGTGGAGCGTTCGCTGCGCGTGCTGGACGGCGCTATCGCCACCTTCTGCGCCGTGGGCGGCGTGGAGCCTCAGTCGGAGACCGTATGGCGTCAGGCCGACAAGTACAACGTTCCCCGCATCGGTTACGTCAACAAGATGGACCGCACGGGCGCCGACTTCATGGCCGTGTGCAACCAGATCAAGAAGCACTTCGGAACGACGGCCCTGCCGGTCGTGCTGCCCATCGGTGCGGAGGACAAGTTCGAGGGACTGGTAGACCTTATATATAATAATGCGATCTACTACTACGACGACAAGACCGTCCGCGACAACTTCGAGCTGAAGGAGATTCCCGACTCGATGAAGGAGGAGGCCGCCGAGTGGCGCGCCAAACTCATCGAGGAGGTCGCTTCGACCGACGATGCGCTGATGGAGAAGTTCTTCGAGGACCCCGATTCGATCACTCCCGACGAACTGCTCGTCGCCATCCGCAAGGCCACCATCTCGATGCAGATCGTGCCGATGCTCTGCGGCTCGTCGTTCCACAACAAGGGCGTGCAGAAGCTGCTCGACTACGTGATGGCGTTCCTGCCCTCGCCGCTGGACGTTCCGGCCGTGACGGGTATCAACCCCAAGACCGAGAAGGAGGAGGTCCGCAACGCCTCGGAGGACGATCCGTTCTGCGGCCTGGCGTTCAAGATCGCCACCGACCCCTTCGTAGGCCGTCTGGCCTTCGTGCGCATCTACTCGGGCAAGCTCGACGCCGGTTCCTACGTGCTGAACACCCGCAGCGGCAAGCGCGAGCGCATCAGCCGCATCTACCAGATGCACGCCAACAAGCAGAACCCGATGGAGACCGTCGGTGCGGGCGACATCTGCGCTGCGGTGGGCTTCAAGGAGATCCGCACGGGCGACACGCTCTGCGCCGAGAATGCCCCCATCGTACTGGAGCAGATGACCTTCCCCGAGCCGGTGATCGGCCTGGCCGTGGAGCCCAAGACGCAGAAGGACCTCGACAAGCTGGGCATCGCGCTGGCGAAACTCTCCGAGGAGGACCCCACCTTTACGGTGCACACCGACGAGGATTCGGGCCAGACCGTCATCAGCGGTATGGGCGAGCTGCACCTGGACATCATCGTCGACCGTCTGCGCCGCGAGTTCGGCGTGGAGATCAACCAGGGTGCTCCGCAGGTGAACTACAAGGAGGCGCTCACCAAGACCGTTCAGCACCGCGAGGTCTTCAAGAAGCAGACCGGCGGCCGCGGTAAGTTCGCCGACATCATCTTCGAGATCGGACCCGCCGAAGAGGGCAAGATGGGCCTTACGTTCGTCGACCAGGTCAAGGGCGGCAACATTCCCAAGGAGTTCATCCCCTCGGTGCAGAAGGGCTTCGAGGCCGCCATGGCCAACGGAGCGCTGGCCGGCTACACGATGGATTCGATGAAGGTCACGCTGCTCGACGGTTCGTTCCACCCGGTCGACTCCGACCAGCTGTCGTTCGAGATCGCGGCCCGCAACGGTTACCGCGCCGCGGCTCCCAAGGCCGGCTCGGTGATCATGGAGCCGATCATGTCCGTGGAGGTCGTGACCCCCGAGGAGAACATGGGCGACATCATCGGCGACCTGAACAAGCGCCGCGGACAGATCACCGGCATGGAATCGAAGGGTACGGCCCGCGTGGTCAAGGCCAAGGTTCCCCTGTCGGAGATGTTCGGCTATGTGACCGTGTTGCGTACGATTTCGTCGGGCCGCGCCACGTCGTCGATGGAGTTCTCGCACTTCGAGGAGGTTCCCGCCAACTTGGCCAAGGAGATCATCGAGAAGGCGAGCGGTAAACGTAAGGATATAGAATAAGCAATCATATGAACCAGAAAATCAGAATCAAGTTAAAGTCATTCGATCACAATCTCGTGGACAAGTCGGCCGAGAAGATTGTGAAGACCGTGAAGAGTACGGGCGCCGTGGTGAGCGGTCCCGTGCCCCTTCCCACGCACAAGCAGATTTTTACGGTGAACCGCTCGACTTTCGTCAACAAGAAGGCCCGCGAGCAGTTCCAGCTCTGCACGTTCAAGCGCATCCTGGACATCTACTCGTCGACGCCCAAGACGATCGACGCGCTGATGAAACTGGAACTCCCCTCGGGCGTCGAGGTCGAGATCAAAGTGTGATCCGCCGTGCGTGCAGCATAGCTAAGAGATTCACTACAAACTATAACAAACGTAATTCGACAACAAATGTCAGGACTTATTGGAAAGAAAATCGGAATGACTTCCGTTTACAGTGCCGAGGGTAAGAACATACCATGCACTGTCATTGAGGCTGGTCCGTGTGTAGTTACGCAAATCAAGACCGTGGAGAAGGATGCCTACGAAGCGGTTCAGGTTGCCTATGACGAAAAGAGTGAAAAGCACACCAGCAGCAGTTTGTTAGGTCACTTCAAGAAAGCCGGCACTACCCCCCGTCGCAAGATGGCCGAGTTCAAGGGTATGCCCGAAGTGGCTCTCGGCGACACGCTCACCGTAGATCTCTTCTCGGAAGAGGACTGGGTCGACGTGACCGGGATTTCGAAAGGCAAAGGCTTCCAGGGCGTCGTGAAGCGTCACGGCTTCGGCGGTGTGGGCGGTCAGACCCACGGCCAGCACAACCGGCAGCGCAAGCCCGGTTCGCTGGGTGCGTCGTCCTATCCTTCCCGTGTCTTCAAGGGCAAACGTCTGCCCGGCCAGATGGGCGGCGAGCAGGTCAAGGTGTTGAACCTGCGTGTTCTGAAAGTGATTCCCGAGAGCAATCTGATCCTGGTGAAGGGTTCGATTCCGGGAGCGAAAGGTGCTTATTTAACCATTGAGAAGTAGTATGGAATTAGCTGTTTTGAACACCCAAGGAAATGAAACGGGTCGTAAGGTAGTCCTTTCGGATGCCGTTTTCGGCGTGGAGGCTAATGACCACGCTATCTATCTCGACGTGAAGCAGTATCTGGCCGACCAGCGTCAGGGCACGCACAAGTCGAAGCAGCGCAACGAGGTTGCCGGTTCGACCCGCAAGCTCAAGCGTCAGAAGGGAACCGGAGGCGCCCGTGCGGGCAGCATCCTCTCGCCCCTCTTCCCGGGCGGCGGCCGTGTATTCGGTCCCGTGCCCCGCGATTACAGCTTCAAGCTCAACAAGAAGCTCAAGCAGCTGGCCCGTCGCAGCGCGCTCACGTACAAGGCCCAGGCCGGTGCGATCAGCGTGGTGGAGCCGATCAGCTACGAGGCCCCCAAGACGCGCAGCGTCGCGGCGCTGGCCGAGGCGCTGAAGGTAGCCGACAAGAAGGTGCTGCTGGTGCTTCCCGAGTCGAACGTCAACTTGCAGCTCTCCTGCCGCAACCTGCCCTACGTGAAGCCCGTGCTGGCTCAGAACGTCTGCACCTATGACGTGATGAACGCATCGGCCATCGTACTGGTGGAGGGCGCGGAGCATGTTTTGAATACGATGTTAGCTTAAAAACGCAAGACACAGATGGAAATTATTATTAAGCCGGTTTTGACCGAGAAAATGACGATTCAGGGCGAAAAGTTGAATCGCTACGGTTTTATCGTTGACGTGAGGGCTAACAAGCTGCAGATCCGCAATGCTGTGGAGCAGATGTACAACGTCGTCGTGACGGACGTGAACACCGTGAACTACATGGGCAAACTCAAGAGCCGCTACACCAAGGCGGGTCTTCTGGAGGGCCGCGCGAACAACTTCAAGAAGGCTATCGTGACCTTGAAGGACGGAGACAAGATCGATTTTTACAGTAATATCTAAGGAAGATGGCAGTAAGAAAATTCAAGCCTGTTACCGCAGGTACGCGACATAAGATTATCGGCACGTTCGACGAGATCACGACGAACAAGCCGGAGAAATCGCTGCTCAGCCCCAAGAAGAGCTCGGGTGGACGTAACAACGACGGCAAGATGACGGTTCGCTACATCGGCGGCGGTCACAAGCAGATGTATCGTAACGTCGACTTCAAGCGCACGAAAGACGGCGTGGCCGCGACTGTCAAATCGATCGAGTACGACCCCAACCGCACGGCGCGCATCGCGCTGCTGGTCTATGCCGACGGCCAGAAGAGCTACATCATCGCTCCGAACGGCCTGCAGGTGGGCCAAAAGGTGATGAGCGGCGCAGGCGTCGCTCCCGAGGTGGGCAACACGCTCTTCCTGAGCGAAATTCCGCTCGGTACGGTCATCCACAATATCGAACTCTACCCGGGCCAGGGCGCCGCGATGGCGCGTTCGGCCGGCTCGTATGCTCAACTGTTGGCACGTGAGGGCAAATTCGCCGTCATCAAGCTGCCTTCGGGCGAGACTCGTATGGTACTCGTAACTTGCCGCGCAACGGTAGGCGTCGTGTCGAATATCGACCACAGCCTCGAAAGCTCGGGCAAGGCGGGTCGTGAACGTTGGCTGGGTCGCCGCCCGCGCAACCGCGGCGTGGTGATGAACCCCGTCGATCACCCGATGGGTGGTGGCGAAGGCCGTGCGTCGGGAGGTCATCCCCGTTCGCGCAAGGGTCTGCTGGCGAAGGGTTACAAGACGCGTAATCCCAAGAAGACGACCTCGAAGTTCATTATTTCCAAGAAGAAAAAATAATTAAATAAGAGTACTCAATGAGCCGTTCATTAAAAAAAGGACCGTACATCGACCCCAAGCTCGAGGCGAAAGTCGTCGCTCAGGCCGAAGGCAACAAGAAAACGGTCATCAAAACCTGGTCGCGGGCAAGTATGATTTCGCCCGACTTCGTGGGTCAGACCGTGGCTGTCCACAACGGAAACAAGTTCATTCCGGTCTACGTAACTGAGAATATGGTGGGGCACAAACTCGGTGAGTTCGCTCCGACGCGCAACTTCCGCGGCCATGCAGGTAATCGCAAAAAATAGTAGAAAATGGGTGCAAGAAAAGCAATAAGAGCCGAGAAACTGAAGGCTGAGAAGAAGCAGAAGGCGATCGCAATCATGCGTGATTGCCCGACCTCGCCCCGTAAGATGCGCCTGGTGGCCGACATCATCCGCGGCGTGGAGATCAACAAGGCGCTGGGCATCCTCCGTTTTTCGAAGAAGGAGGCCTCGATCCGCATGGAAAAACTCCTCAAATCGGCCATCGCCAACTGGGAGGCCAAGAACGAGGGCGAGCGTCTGGAAGACGCCACGCTCTGCGTCAAGGAGGTGTTCGTCGACGGCGGCCGCATGCTGAAGCGCATTCAGGCAGCGCCGCAGGGCCGTGCACACCGCATTCGCAAGCGTTCGAACCACGTGACGATCGTGGTGGACAAAATGGTAACCGTAGAAAACAAGTAAAGCAAGATGGGACAGAAAGTTAATCCGATAGCAAATCGTCTTGGCATCATCCGCGGCTGGGATTCCAACTGGTTCGGGGGCAAGGACTTCTCCGACAAGCTCGTCGAGGACGCCAAGATTCGCAAATATCTGAACGTCCGTCTTCAGAAGGCCAGCATCTCCAAGATCATCATCGAGCGCACGCTCAAGCTGGTCACGGTGACCATCTCCACCGCACGTCCGGGCATCATCATCGGCAAGGGCGGCCAGGAGGTCGACAAGCTCAAGGAGGAGCTGAAGAAGCTCACCGGCAAGGAGATTCAGATCAACATCTTCGAGGTGAAGCGTCCCGAGGTGGATGCCGTCATCGTGGGCCAGAACATCGCCCGCCAGCTCGAGGGCCGCGTATCGTTCCGCCGCGCCGTGAAGATGGCCGTGGCTTCGACCATGCGCATGGGCGCCGAGGGCATCAAGATTCAGGTGGCAGGCCGTGTCGGCGGCGCCGAGATGGCGCGTACCGAGACCATCAAGGAGGGCCGCATTCCGCTGCATACGTTCCGTGCCGACATCGACTACTGCCTCACGGAGGCGCTCACCAAGGTGGGTATCCTGGGCGTGAAGGTGTGGATCTGCCAGGGCACGGTCTACGGCAAGCGCGACATCTTCGAAATCGCCGGCGCTTCGGCACAGGCTCCCTCGGGCGACCGCGGCGAGCGCGGCGACCGTCGCGGTCCGCGCGGCGATCGCGGGGAGCGTCGCGGCGGCGACCGTCGCGGCGGACGCCGCAACGATCGCGGTGGCGACCGTCGCAACAACAATCAGTAAGTAAGGACCTTTTTAAAGCAGAACTAACATGTTACAGCCGAAAAAGACCAAATTTAGAAGAATGCAGAAAGGCCGTATGAAAGGTATCGCTCAAAGAGGTAACCAGCTTGCATACGGATCGTTCGCAATCAAGGCACTTGAATCGACCTGGATCACGGGTCGTCAGATAGAGGCGGCCCGTCAGGCCATCACCCGTTACATGAAGCGTGAAGGTCAGCTCTGGATCCGCATCTTCCCCGACAAACCCATCACCAAGAAGCCCGCCGAGGTACGTATGGGTAAGGGTAAGGGTAATCCCGAAGGCTTCGTGGCGCCCGTAACGCCCGGACGTATTCTCTTCGAGGCGGAAGGTGTGCCCCTGGCAGTAGCGCAGGAAGCGCTGCGCCTGGGTGCTCAGAAACTGCCCATCACCACCAAATTTATCGTACGGCGTGACTACGTCGAAACCACTATTTAAGGGAACACGAAGATGAAAAGTGCAGAAATCAAGGATATTTCGATCAAGGACCTCCAGGAGCGCATCGAGACCGAGAAGGCGCAGCTTGCCAAGCTGAAGGTGCAGCACGCGGTGTCCCCCGTCGAAAACCCGTCGATCATTAAGAAAAACCGCAGAGACATAGCCCGCATGCTGACAATTCTGCGTCAGAGAAACGCTAAATAATTACGACCTATGGAAAGAAATCTGAGAAAAGAGCGTATCGGAGTGGTTGTCAGCAACAAGATGGAGAAGACCATTGTGGTTGCGGTGGCGCGTAAGGTGAAGCACCCGATCTACGGCAAATTCGTCAACAAGACGACCAAGTTCGTCGCCGAGTCGCTCGACGAGACGTGCAAGGAGGGCGATACGGTCCGCATCATGGAGACCCGCCCGCTGAGCAAGACGAAGCGTTGGAGATTAGTACAAATCATTGAAAGAGCTAAGTAATTATGATACAACAGGAAAGTAGACTCGTAGTAGCTGATAACAGCGGTGCGAAGGAGGTACTTTGCATCCGCGTGCTCGGCGGCACGAAGCGCCGCTACGCATCCATCGGCGACAAGATCGTGGTATCGGTCAAGAGCGCCACTCCCTCGGGCGATGTCAAGAAGGGCTCGGTGTCGAAAGCCGTGGTCGTCCGCACGACCAAGGAGATCCGGCGCGCCAACGGTTCGTACATTCGCTTCGACGACAACGCCGTCGTGCTGCTGAACAACCAGGGTGAAATTCGCGGAACCCGTATCTTCGGCCCCGTAGCCCGCGAGCTGCGCGACCAGTATATGAAGATCATCTCCCTCGCACCCGAAGTATTGTAATTATAAATCGCAATGTCTATGAAATTACATATCAAGAAAGGGGACATGGTGCAGGTCATCGCCGGCGACAACAAGGGCAAGCAGGGCAAGGTCCTGAAGGTCGATGTCGACGCGCAGCGCGCCATCGTCGAGGGTGTCAACCTCACCAAGAAGGCTACCAAACCCAATGCCCAGAACCCCCAGGGGGGCATCATCGAAAAGGAGGCCCCGATCCACATCTCCAACATGCAGGTGCTGGATCCCAAGAGCGGCAAACCCACCAAGGTAGGCCGCAAGGTCGGCTCCGACGGCAAATTAGTACGTTACGCTAAAAAATCAGGGGAGGAGATCAAATAATGGCATACGTTCCCACACTCAAGACACAGTACAAGGAGCAGATCGCTCCCGCCCTCATGAAGGAGTTCGGGTACTCGAGCATCATGCAGTGCCCCAAGTTGCAGAAGATCGTCATCAACCAGGGTATGGGCGATGCCGTTTCGGACAAGAAGCTCATCGACGTGGCCGAGGCCGAGCTGACGCAGATCACCGGTCAGAAAGCCGTTCAGACCCGTTCGCGCAAGGACATTTCGAACTTCAAGCTGCGTAAGGGCATGCCTATCGGCGTGCGCGTGACGCTGCGCGACACGAAGATGTACGAGTTCCTGGAGCGTCTGATCGCCGTGGCGCTGCCCCGTATCCGCGACTTCAAAGGGATCAACGAGAAGTTCGACGGCCAGGGCAACTACACCCTCGGCATCACCGAGCAGATCATCTTCCCGGAGATCGACATCGACAAGATCACCAAGATCTTCGGCATGGAGATCACCTTCGTAACTTCGGCCGCGACCGACGAGGAGGCGTACGCCCTGCTCCGCGAATTCGGCCTTCCTTTCAAGAACGCTAAAAAGAACCAATAAGCTATGGCAAAAGAGTCGATGAAGGCCCGCGAGGTCAAACGTGTGAAACTCGCAAACCGTTACGCGCACAAACGCGAAGAGATCGCTGCCAAGGTGAAGAGCGGTGAGATGGACCACGAGGAGGCATGGCAGGCGCTTTCGAAGCTGCCCCGCAACTCCAACCCCATCCGCCAGCACAACCGCTGCAAGATCACGGGCCGTCCGAAGGGCTATATCCGCCTGTTCGGTATCAGTCGTATCCAGTTCCGCGAGATGGCCTCCAAGGGGCTGATCCCGGGCGTTACGAAGGCCAGTTGGTAAACCGTCCCGGCGTCCCTCCCTCCAAGGGGAAGGACGCCGCGGTCGTGCACAGAGGTTTCAGCTTCCGGAAGGTGCGAGCCTGCGGACGCGAAGAGCGGGGAGAAAGCGTGCGGAGCGATGCGAAGGTGTCACGAAGCGCATGGCGAAGAGTTCTCCCGCCTCCGGCGTCGGAAGGAAGTGAAGCCGATAAGGGTGTCGAACCCGCGTAGATACGTCACAGTGCCGGGGAAAGTGCCGCCGCAAGCGGTAACTTCCCGGCATGTGGGGCGGATCGAAAGATTCGGCATTTGGTTACGAATTTCCTGAACGGGTCCCGCGAGGGACCGCCTGCGAGGGTCGGATTTTTTTGTGTCCGTCTCATCGGAGAGGGCTGAAGAGGTCCGATGCTGTCCAGCATATGGAAGCGACCCGAGGGGGACTGAAGCTGATCCGGACGCTGTTCCGCTGCATTTGGCGGACGACTTCGTAGGTAGCTCCGGGAACGAGCGGAACGCGATCCCGGGGGAACCTGAAAGGCGACCGGGGAAAGACCTTTAACGCCCCGGGATGGCGTTGCAAGGGCTGTTCGGTGAGCAAGCGGGCAAGGGAAATTCAGTACGGATACGTGTTAGCTGCCTGAAGGAGCTAACATGGTTCGTGTTCCGGGGCAGGGCCGAAAAAATTGAAAAATAAGGTCTTACCTTGGTATATTGGGAAATAATGCGTATATTTGCGCGCTTTTATACCCCGTGCCAAGCGACAGGCTGCGCTCCGGTAGTGGCAGGGGCCGCTGAGGCCGGACGGGCGGAGACGCTTCGCACGGACAAGGCCCGGTGACAGCCGAAACGGTGCGGCAGGGGTGACAAAAGCGAAAACAAAGAAAACAATCCGGTGCGGGAAACATGCTTACGATGATGCAGCCTGCTTAGGAACAACAAATTCAATCATTTAATTTTAACTTCTATTCGTTATGACTGATCCTATTGCGGACTTTCTGACCAGAATTAGAAACGCAGTGAAAGCCAACCACAAGGTGGTTGAAGCTCCTGGCTCCAAAATTAAGCAGG
>NZ_DBFWLF010000008.1:0-90828 GCF_048465635.1 Alistipes sp. | reverse complement strand
ACCGATCCGGTTCGGCAAGCCCGCCTCCCACCCGGGCGGCGTTCATTCCGAATACAAAGATAATGAAATTCCCCCCCCCACAAGTTTTAGACCAAAATATGTCCTAAAGGTCGAAATTCAAACCCGCATGGAATATGCCGTACCGGACAATTCCGGACAAATTGAGCGAAGTGCGACATGTATGCTCAGAGGTTCCTGATAAAACAGCAAGCCGGACCTTTCGAATCTTCCGAAGGTCCGGCTTGCGATCCGATGGAGGAAATCAATGAGCAGCCTGCCAGGCGTCGGCCTGTTCTCGCATGCGGGCTGCGCGCGCTTCGCTGTCGGGGTGCGAGGAGAACATCTTCTCGACGAAAGAGGCTTTGGCCCCTTTCGACAGGTCGACCAGTTTTTCGAGCGACTTGGCCATCGCGTAAGGACTGAAACCGTGCTTAACCGAAAATTCGAATCCGTACTGGTCGGCCGCATACTCCTGTTTCTGCGAGAAGCGGGCGTCGGTGAATGCGGTAACCACGTCGCCGAGCTGCGAATCGCTCAGCTTGGCCAGCGTACTCCCTTCGGCCGCTCCGGCCGCGTTGCGCGCCGCGGAGGCCAGGTAGGCGCTCTTGATCGCATGCTTCGTGTCGGCGTGCACTACGTGACCGATCTCGTGGCCAATGATGGCCATCAGTTCGTTGTCGTCCATCAGATCCATCAGGGCGGCGAAGACGCGGATTGAACCGTCGCCGCAGGCGAAGGCGTTGACGTCCGTCACCAGATAGACCTTGAAGTTGAGCGGCAGCCCGTCGGCGTCGGTGATCCCCTCGGTCAGCCGCTTCAGGCGTGCACCGTAACTAGTCGTGTCGGCCGCAACGGGGTTGTGGGCATCCATCCACGCGACCGATTCGCGGCTCAGCCGGGCGATATCCTCGTCGCTGAGGGTGATGGCCGCGGCCATGTCCTTGCCGGCATTGAGCAGTTTTGTGGTGTTGATCTTTTTTCCGCCGATCCGGAACTGCGCGGAGGCGTTCGACGGCACGGCGAGCAATGCAAGCAGTGTCAGACAGCTAAAAAACAGGTTCTTCATGGTTTGGATTTTTACGGATGCAAAGATAGAAATTTCGCGCGAATGTGTGCCGGCCGTTAGGGAACATTCCCTTTTTTGAACCGATTTTCGGACGGCAGGATGCGGAACGGAAAACAAGAGACCGGCCGAATATCCGGCCGGTCTCGGAGGTGTTACCGTTTTGATCGTCGGTTATTTCAGAAAGTCGGTTCGTGCGGGCGCAAAAATGTCCAGAACGATCCCCTCCTCCAGACAGCGCAGGCCGTGCGGTTGATCGGGATCGACGTAGCAGGCGTCTCCCGGACCGAGCGTGCGCGTCTGGCTGCCGACGTTCGCTTCGAAACGACCGCTGACGATGCAGGTCGTCTGCGCATGCGGATGGGAGTGCCGCGCTCCCACGGCCCCCGCATCGAAGCGGACCTTGACAACCATCAAATTAGGGTCGTAGCCCATGATCTGGCGCCGGATGCCCGTGCCGCACTCCTCCCAGTCGATTTCGCGGGCGGTGAGGAACGTTTCGCTGCGGGTTTTCATCGGGCGGACCTTTCCGGCAGCGATGCGATCAGCGCCGCCATGTTATTGATATAGGTACGCAGCGAAATGCCCTCGACGGTTTCGGCAGCCAGCGACGCCGTGTTGTGCGGATCGCCCACCGTCTCCTCGTAGCGGTCGGGTACGGGGTCCGAAGCGCTTCCGGGACCGATATAGGGGACCAGCACCCAGTCCAGGGGGCCGATCCAGCGCCCCTGGTCATCGAGCGCCGCGATTACCGCACGGGCACGGGACGGGTCGGCCTTTGCGATCGCCGGGGTGCGGTAGCGCGGCATTTCGAGCCGGGCGTGACCCAGCAGTGGCGAATCCTTCGTCGCTTCGGCGGCCGGAAGGGCGAGCAGCGTGTCGTATTGGCGTTGCAGCTCCTCCACGCCGATCACCACGAGCGAGGCGTAATGTCCGATAACATTGTGCGGATTCTGGTCGCAGTAGTAGACGCCGTTGTCCACATGCAGTCCCTTGCGGTGCAGGTAGAGCGGGGTAAGCGTTCCCGGTTCGAAGAAGCGCGGACAGAGGATGCGCCCCTTGCCCGGCTGCCGTCCCAGTTCGGCCGCGAGGGCCGGATCGAGCGCCGCCGCGCGCAGAAAGGCGATCGCCGCGGGGATGCCGTCGAGGAATTTCCGGTCGCCCGTCCATCGGTAGAACTCCATCAGCAGCCGGATGCAGTCGCGCGTGCGGACGGTCGAGATGGCTGCCGGCTCGAAGTCGCGCGCCTTGGCGGGCGTGAGGTCGAGGTAATACTGGTCGGCCCACCCTGCGGCGGGCGTCCCCTGCTGGAGCGAGCGTACGCAGTTCATCGCCCGCGTGAGCGGCTCGACGGCCCGTGCGTCGCCCAGCAGCAGGGCCATGCGCAGCAGGATGCCGATGTTGTTCGGCGTAACGTCGTCGTTGAAGGTGATGCAGCTCGAATAGTCGGGCGTGCCGTCGGCGTCGGGGTGGTCGTACATCAGCGGCCAGCGCTGAGGCCAGCCGCCCACGGGGTACTGGCTCGCCAGGATCATATCGAGCGCCCGGTCGAGCGCCGGTTTGAACTGCGGATCGTACTTTTCGAGGTAGATGCGCATCAGAAAGTCGACGGCCGACGCGGTTACGCTGTCGTCGAACGTGGCGTTGCCGTAATAGTGGCCGTGTTCGCCCATCCCCCAGGCGTTGCGTCCGATCGTTGCGAACCAGCGCTGCTCGGAGGCCGTGCCCGCCAGGTCGAACTTGTAGTTCCAGCCGCCGCAGGGGAGCTGTCCCCGGATCAGGATGCGCGCCGTGCGCACGGCCATATCGTAGTAGTATTCGTCGCCCGTGGCGTGGTACGCATCGAGCATCAGTTCGCCCACGTCGGGCGTCCCCTTCTCGACCCATACCATCGTGGGGTAGGCTTCCAGCTCGCCCCAGCGGCGTGAGAGGTCGGTGGTGTAGTTCCAGACGAAACCGCCGTCGACGCTTACGTGGTCGTACATATAGGCGGTAGCTCTTTTCATCGCCGCGAGTGCTGAGGCCGCGTCGTTTTTCGGGGCGGCTGCGGCCGGGAGGCCGGTGCACAGCGCCAGCAGAATCAGGATTCGTTTCATGGTTTTTCGGGTTGGTTTTGTGTAAGGGTGATCCGCTCGACGAGGCTGTTCAGGTAGCGTTCGAGCCATGTGTAGCCGGTTTGCGGGTCGGGTTGCGCACCGTCCGACGGGTCGGCCGGGTCGAGACCCATGCGCTGCTCCCACGCATCGGGTATCCCGTCGCCGTCGCTGTCCTCCGGGACCTCCGTCTGCCGGTATTCGGGCCAGCCGCCCACGGCGCGCTGCGTGTCCAGCAGACCGCCCGTGCTGCCGTTGCCGCCGTCGGGGACGCTCGTGCGGCCGCTGCGCGCGTCGGCGACGATGCGCGCATCCACCGTGTCGCGTACGAGCGAAGCGCCGGCCCACTCCAGTACAAGCCGGGCAGCCGTGGGCGCGTCGTGCGTGGTGGTGTGCCCTTTCTGAAGGCCGTTGATCGGCAGGGGCGCGCGGAGCAGTTCGCCCTTTTCGCCGCCCGTTTTGGCGTAGCGGATGCCCGCGGCGTTATCCTTGGTGATGCGGCGGTTTCCCTCCATCACGTTGCCCCGAAGGTAGAGCGTGGGGTAGGGCGATTCGTAGTAGACTTTCTCCTGCTTGTTGTGCAGGTCCGGGGTGCGGCCGTAGGCGGTGATGAACGCCTCGGTGGATTTGACTGCGGTCGCCGGACCGGGTTTGTAGTAGTTGGCCACCAGATTGAACCATCCGCCCTCGCCGCCGTAGCTGTTGTTTGCGCCCCAGTTGTAAATGAGGTTGTTGCGGAAGTCGACCACCCCGCGGAACTCCTCGATCGAGACGTTGGGCAGGTAGAGCAGCGGATGGTCGAAGCGCGGGTTGCGGCTGTCGTGCGAGGCGAGCAGGTTGTGGTGGAACGAGGCGTTGCGACCGCCCCAGATACCCCCGAAGCCATGGCTTCCCTTGGCGTGCAGCGAGCGGCGCAGGCTCTCGGAGAGGATGCACCACTGCATCGTGAAGTTCTCATTGGCGTAGAACGAGGCGCATTCGTCGGTGCTCCAGCTGACCGAGCAGTGGTCCACGACGATATGGCGGCAGTAGCGGCCTCCGAGCGCGTCCTCGTCGCGTGCCGCGGCTCCCATCTCGTCGCCCATGCGGAAGCGCAGATAGCGCAGGATGATGTTGTCGGCCTTGACCGCCACGCCGAACCCGGCGATGCAGACGCCGTCGCCCGGGGCGCTCTGGCCGGCGATCGTAAGGTCGCCGGCGGTGATGTTGAGCCGCTTTTCGAGCCGGATGACGCCCGCCACGCGGAACAGGACGGTGCGGGGGTATTTGCGGGTCACCGCCCAGCGCAGCGTCCCCTCCGAGCCGTCGTCCGCGAGGCTGGTGACGTAGATTACGCGGCCGCCGCGGCCGCCTGTGGTGTACCGTCCGCCGCCCTCGGCGCCGGGAAAGGCCGGAAGCGGTTCGGGCTGCTGCGCAGGCTCGGCGTTCGTTTGCGCGCCGGCGGGCAGACACGCCAGCAGGGTAAGCAGCAGAGTCAGAAAGTTTTTCATAGAAGGGTTCGTTTAGGGTCACTTATCGGTCTTATCGGTTCCGTTAACGTTAACGGTAAATTCAACACAAAAATACGATAAAAAGTTCGTTTCGCAAAACAAAAGGACGCGAAGGTGCGGATCACTCTCCGCCCAGGTAGAAATCGACGTTATAGCGGGTCAGAATGTCGATCGAGCTGAAGTTGTCCCGGCGGAGGGGTTTCTGCCGCAGGATCAGAAAATCGATCAGCGAGCGGACCGCCCTGAACGCCTCCTTGTCCGTCCGCTCGGCGATCAGCGTCGAGATCGTCCCGTTCCGCAACGCCCGCATGTTGGCCTGTAGCATGTCGAATCCCAGCAATTTCTTGTCCCGGATGCCGCGCAGCTCCATCCAGTCGGAGATCAAATGCGCGCGCGAATTGAACGTAATGATGTGATTCACATCGGGATGCTCCTCGAAGAAGCGGTCGAACAGCTTCATGTTGTAGAGAAAGTCGAAGGGCGACATCGAGCAGTCAGTCAGCCGGCATTCGGGGTTGTGATCCTCGAGATAAGCCAGAAAACCCCGGTGGCGGTTGAGCGTCGAATCGTTGGGCGGAGCCTCGCCGCGGTCGATGTTGAAACTGACGACCTCGCGGACGGAGGTGTCGCTGCCTACCAGCAGGTCGGCTGCCAGATAACCGCTCTCGAAGAGCGGCATGCCGAAGTAGGCCAGGTAGTCCGTATTCTCGGGTTTGGTATCGATGTAGGCCACCGGAATCGCTAACGCTGCGAGGCGGTGCACCAGCCGGATGGTCTCCTCCTTATAAATAGGTGCGATGAACAGCCCGTCGGGCTGGGCGTCGAGTGTGTTGCGGCAGGCGGCCCGGAACGATTCCAGATCGAACTGGTTGTAATAAAATATTTTCAGGTCGACGTTCAGCCCCTGCGATGTGCGGATCGCCCGCGTAATGCCGTTATTGACCAGTTCCCAGTATTCGCCCGTCTGGAAATAGGGGATGATGGCCACGATGCAGAAAGCCTTTTTGCGTGAGAGGATCGAAGCGTAAATATTTGGTTTATAGCCGATTTCTTCGATTATCTTGAAAACTTTCCGGCGGGTTCTCTCCGAGACGCCTTCGCGGTTGTGCACCACGCGGTCTACGGTTCCGATCGAGACGCCCGCCGCTTCGGCGACCTGTTCCATCGTCGCTGTCCGGTCCGTTTCCATACTGGTCGGCGTGTAGGGGTTGTTGGGTTGCAAAGTTCGTTTTTTTTGGTTCTTCGCCGGTAAATATATTATTTTTTTCGCAAAAAATTTGCATCGAATCCGATTTAATTATAGTTTTGTAAACGTTAAAACACGGCTTATACGCCTATTCATCGCATAAATAATCACTTAAAATTATATTAATCAATTATTTAAGTACTGAAAAACCAGCTGAAACAAAAACGTTAACGTTAACGAAAACTCGAAACCCAAAACTTTCCCCCATGAAATCATTCCGCATTTTGCATTTTCTCCTGCCGCTGCTGCTTCTGTTCCCCGTCGGAGCGCTGACCGCCCAACCGCGTCCGCGGCTCTTCACGATCGGCGATTCCACCATGTCGTACAGCTCGCGCCCCTACGACCCCTCCTACGACCGGGGGTACGGATGGGGGCAGGCGCTCGACCGCGTCTTCGACACGACGCGCATCGAGGTGCACAACTGCGCCCGCTCGGGCCGAAGCTCGAAGAGCTTCATCGACGAGGGCCGTTGGGACAAGGTGCTCGCGCAGCTTAGGACGGGCGACTATCTGGTGATCCAGTTCGGCGGCAACGACCAGAAGGAGGACCCCAAGCGGCACACCGATCCCGAAACCACGTTCCGCGACAACTTCCGCCGCTTCATCCGCGAGGCCCGCGCCAAAGGGGCTGAGCCGCTGCTGGCCACCTCGGTCGTGCGGCGCCGCTTCGACCGCTCGGGGAAGCTGATCGACACCTACGGACCCTATATTACGGCGGTCGAGGAGGTCGGGCGCGAGTGCGGCGTTCCGGTCATTGACCTCAAGACGGCGACGTGGCAGCTGGTCGAGCAGGCCGGACCGGAGGGGTCGAAGCGCCTGTTCAACTACATCGACCCGGGCGTGGTGGAGCGCTTCCCCGACGGGCGGGCCGACAACTCGCACTGGAATTACGACGGAGCCTACGCCGTGGCGCAGCTCTTCGCCGCCGAACTGCGTAAGGCGGAACATCCGCTGGCACGCTATCTTCAGCAAGAGCCATGACCCGCGTGCTGAATAGGCTCTTGGGCGCGCTGCTGCTCGTCGGCCCGCTCGCCGCGCAGGCCGCGCCTCCCGCGACGCTCTACACCGTGGGCGACTCGACGATGGCCCCCAACCGCAAGTGCGACGAGGACCCCGGCGATCCGGGCCGCGGCTGGGCCGAGCCGCTCCAGCGCTTCTTCGACCCCGCGCAGCTCGTCGTCCGCAACTGCGCCGTTTCGGGCCGCAGTTCGAAGAGCTTCCTCGACGAGGGCCGCTGGCAAAAGGTCGTGGATCGGCTCGTCCCGGGCGATCTGGTGCTGATCCAGTTCGGCCACAACGACGCGAAAAAGGCCGATCCGCGCCGCTATACCAACCCCGAGACGACCTTCAAGGAGAACCTGCGCCGCTTCGTGCGCGACACCCGCGCCAAGGGGGCTACGCCGCTGATCGCCACTTCGGTCGTGCGACGGTTGTTCCGCGCCGACGGTTCGCTGCGCGACTCGCACGGCCGCTACGTTCCGGCCGCGGCGGAGGTCGCTGCCGAACTGGATGTGCCGCTGATCGACCTGCATGCGCTGACGGGCCAGCTCGTCCGCAGCTACGGTCCCGAACGCTCGAAGGCGCTCTACCTCTACGTTGAACCCGGCGTGGCCGAACGCTTCCCCGACGGCAACGCCGACGATACGCACCTCTGCGTCCGCGGGGCCGAGGAGTTTGCCGCGCTCTTCGTCGAGGCCTGCGTGGCCGCGCAGAACCCGCTGGCCCGCTACCTACTACCGGCGAAGCCCTGAGCTTCCGCCGACCCGACCCAACCTGACTTCAACCCAACCGAACTTTTATGACCAGATTTTACTTGATTGCATGCTGCCTGATGCTCACTGTCGCTTCCGCGGCGGCGCAGCAGGTAACCGGCATCGTGACCGACCGCAGCGGCGAGCCGCTGTTCGGGGCCGCGGTGACGCTCCGGGGCAAGAGCGCGGGCACGACCACCGGAGCCCAAGGCGAATATGCCCTGAAAAACGTCGACCTCAGGCGCGACACGCTCGTGGTGACCTATGTGGGCATGAAGATGCTCGAAACGCCCGTTGCGGGCCGCACGCGGATCGACGTGCGGATGGAGGCGCTCAATACCGCCATCGACGAAGTGGTGGTGATCGGCTACGGGGCCGTGCGCCGCTCGGACCTGACGGGAGCCGTTTCGTCGGTTTCGGCGGACGACATCGTCCGCACGCCCGTCACCAACGTCGCCGAGGCGATCTCGGGCAAGCTGGCCGGCGTGCAGGTGCTTACGGCCGACGGCGCTCCCGATGCCGAGGTGTCGATGTACGTCCGAGGCCGCAACTCCATCACGCAGAGCAGCGCCCCGCTCTACATCGTCGACGGCTTCCCGGTCTCCTCCATCGCCGACCTCTCGCCGTCGGACATTCAGTCGATCGATGTTTTGAAGGACGCTTCGTCGACAGCCATCTACGGCTCGCGCGGAGCGAATGGGGTGATCATGATCACGACCAAAAGCGCCGACCGCAACGGACTCAAGGTGTCGTTCAACGCCTATGCGGGCCTGAAATACGCCGCTCCGATGCCCGAGATGCTCGACCCCTCCGAATACGCCCTGTGGCAGTACGAGCAGTCGGTCTACCGCAATGAGGTTTCGTCGCGGTACGAACCCTATTTCGGCGTCTGGGAGGACATGCCCCTCTACCGCAGCTTTGCGGGCAACGACTGGAAAAAGATCGTCTTCGGCCGCTCGGCCACCACGCAGAACTACAACGTGGCCGTCACGGGCAAGGGCGACAAGACCAGCTACTCGGCCAGCTACACCCGCCAGATGGACGACGCGGTGATGATCACGTCGGACTACGTGCGCGACAACTTCACCTTCAAGTTCCAGCACAAACCCACGCGGCGGATTACCCTCGACTTCCAGACCCGTTTCTCGGACACGCAAATCACCGGTTCGGGAGCCAACGAGCAGAGCGGCGGCCGCAGCAGCGATCCGCGCATGCGCTACGTCATGCAGTATTCGCCCATCCCGCTCAAGGGGCTTTCGGCCGAGGGTTTCGACGACGACGAGTTCTACAAGAACAGCGGTCTCTACACTCCGACGGAGTATATCCGCGACAACGACCGCATTCAGAAGCGGCGCAGCCTCTCGCTCGCGGGCGGCTTCACGTGGACCATCGTGAAGAACCTGACCTTCCGGGCCAATCTCAACTACGATTTCAACTGGAGCGAGGACCAGCGCTTCTTCGGCGTGACGACCTACTATGCACGCATGACCTCCTCGGTCAAGGATCACCCGGCCGTCGGCCTGAAAAACACCGATTCGCGCCGGCTGATGAACAACAATACGCTCAGCTACGACTTCCGCGACCTGCTGCCCCGCAAGCACCGCCTCAGTATCCTCGTGGGCGAGGAGCTGAGCGTGGGCCGCTCGCGCACGCTGACCACCGACATCGACGGCTTCCCCGTGACCTTCACCGCGCGGCAGGCGTTCCGCTTCACGACGGAGGGCACGGCTGTTTCGACCAACAACTTCTACGCGACGCCCGACCGTCTGCTCTCGTTCTTCTCGCGTGTGAACTACTCCTACGACGACCGTTATCTTGTGACCGCCACGGTGCGCGCCGACGGTTCGAGCAAATTCCAGCAAAGCTCGCCCTGGGGCTTCTTCCCCTCGGCCGCCGTGGCGTGGCGTCTGTCGGAGGAGGCGTTCCTGCGCGATCAGGAGTGGCTTTCGTCGCTCAAGCTGCGCCTGAGCATCGGCATGGCGGGCAACGACAACATCCCCGGCGGTCAGACGCTGGCCGAATACACGTCGAACAACACGCAGCTGCTGCCTTTCGATACGTCGGTCTCCTACTGGTCGCAGGGCAAGTACATGACCAATCCCGACCTGAAGTGGGAGACCACCGTCTCGCGGAACGTGGGGCTCGATTTCGGATTTTTCGGCAATCGCCTCAGCGGCAGTGTGGACCTCTACCTCAATACCACGCGCGACCAGCTGATCCTCTTCCCGATTAAGGGCACGGGCTACACGCACCAGTACCGCAACATGGGCAGCACGGAGAACCGGGGCTTGGAACTCTCGCTCAACGCCCTGCTCGTCGACAAGCGCGACTACTCGCTCCAGTTCACGTTCAACGTGGCCATGAACCGCAACAAGGTGCTCGACCTGGGCGGACTGGAGCGCATCGAAGCCTACTCGTCGTGGGCCTCGACGCAGGTCGACTACGACTTCGTGGCGCTGCCGGGCGAATCGCTCGGGCAGATCTGGGGCTACGTCTCCGACGGGCGCTATCCGGCATCGGACTTTACGTGGAACGGCTCGGGCTGGGTGGCCAACGAGGGGGTTGTGGACAACTCGCAGATCGCGGGCAACGGCTGGGGCCCGGGTGCGGTGCGGTTCCGCGATCTGGGCGGCGATCCGAACGCCATCTCGGCGGGCGACGACCGCACCGTGCTGGGCTGCACGCTGCCCAAGGCCACGGGCGGCTTCTCGCTCTCGGGACGCGTCAAGGGGTTCGACTTCAACGCCAACTTCACCTACACGCTGGGCAATAAGATTCTCAACGTCAACAAGGCCGAATACACCTCGACGGCCGGTTACCGCTACCAGAACCTCTTGACGGAGATGGATTCGCACAACCGCTGGCAGAGCATCGACGCTCAGGGGCAGCGCGTCACCGATCCCGTGCTGCTCGACGAGATGAACCGGAATACGACCCTTTGGACGCCCCTGACCGCCCGCCGCTTCGTCAGCTCCTACATCGTCGAGGACGGTTCGTTCCTGCGGCTCAATTCAGCCACCGTGGGCTACTCGCTGCCCGCCTCGCTGCTGCGCAAACTGCATCTTAGCCAGCTGCGGGTCTACGTCACGGGCACGAACCTCTTCTGCTGGACCGGCTATTCGGGCTTCGACCCCGAGGTCGACACCCGGCGCTCCACACCCCTTACCCCCGGCGTGGATTACTCGCCCTATCCCAAGACCCGGGGCTTTATCGTCGGACTTAACCTTACCTTCTAACGATGACAATTATCCGAAAAATAGCGCTTTGCGCCGCCGCCGTCTGCCTCGCCTCCTGCGTCGACGACTTTCTGGAGGCCCGGACCGAATCCTCGTTCACCGATGCGGCCGTCTTCTCGGACCCGACGCTCGCCACGGGTGCGGTGATGGGCATCTACGAGTCGATCAACTACAACTCGTTCAACGGTCGCCTGTGGCCCTACCACGGTTACAACAACGACACCGAGCGCCACCTTGCCTCGACCTCGGGCGTCACGCCGGCCCAGAACGACAGCCACTCGGCCTATGCCGTCTACAAATACGCCGAGACGGACAACTACTTCGGCGACGCCTTCTCCTACGCCATGATCGCCGTCGAGCGGGCCAACAACTGCATCGAGGGGCTGCGCACCTACGGCGACACGGAGCACGACGCCGAGCTGGCTTACCTGCTGGGCGAGGCGCTTTTCCTGCGCGCCTGGATCTACTACGAACTGGTGGGGCTGTGGGGCAACATCCCGGCCCGTTTCGAGTCGCTCTCCAACGAGAATCTCTACCTGGGCCGCGCCGACCGCGACGTGATCTGGAAGCAGCTGCTCGCCGATCTGCGGGAGGCTGCGGAACGGATGCCGTGGCCGGGAGAGGGGATGACCGCCACCGTGCTGCGCCCCAACCGCGCCGCAGCGAAAGCCCTCCGCGCCCGCATCGCCCTTGCGGCGGGCGGCTACGCCTACCACCTCTACGGGGAGCTGAACACTCCATGTCTGAGCCGGGACCCCGAGCTGACCGTCGAAAAGACCTATACGATCGCCCGCGACGAGTGCCGCGACATCATCCGGCACGAGGGTTCGGGCTTCGTCCTCGAACAGGACTTTTCGAAGATTTTCAAGGACAACTGCGCCGTGCGGGTCGCTGCGGGCGGTGAGGCGCTGTGGGAGCTGCCGTTCAAGTATAACCAGCGCGGCAACTGGATGGTCGCCGCGGGGGTCTACCACCGCGGTGCGGGCGGCAGCGGCACGATCGCGGCCGACAGCGACCCCTACACGAGCGTCTACATGGGCGGCACGATGGGCGTCGTCCCGACGCTCTACTACGATTTCGATCCGCAGGACCGGCGGCGCGACATCTCGGTCGTCCCCTTCCGCTGGGCCGACGGCGTGCAGGAGCTGACCCGTCCGACCATGATGACCGCAGGGAAGCTGCGGGCCGAGTGGAAGGACCCCGCGCGGCCCAAGTTCTCGGCCAACGCCAACGACGGCATCACCCCGATCGTGCTGCGCTACGCCGACGTGCTGCTGATGTTCGCCGAAGCCGACAACGAGCTTAACGGGGGTCCGACCGACGAGGCGAAGCAGGCCTTGCAGCGTGTCCGCGAACGGGCGTTCGGAACCTCGCAGGCGGCGTACGTCGCCGCCGTGAGCGCCTCGAAAACCGACTTCCTCGGCGCCGTGCAGGAGGAGCGGCGGCTCGAGTTCGTGGGCGAGATGATCCGCAAGCAGGATCTGATCCGCTGGAACCTGCTGAAAACCAACATGGACCGTGTGAAGCAGCAGATGCGCGACCTGCGCACGCTCTCGGGCGCTTACGCCGACGTTCCGGCCTATGTCTTCTGGAAATTCCGCAGCGACGACCCAGCCGAGCGAGAGATCGTCTGGTACGGACTCGACCGCGGCCAGACTGCGCCCGGCATCGAGGGGCAGCAAATCGTCGACCCCGCGGCGCTCGAGGCGTGGATGAAGGCCGGGGGCTGGAAGAACTGGAACCCGGCGGGCAACGCCAAGCCCGCGCCCGCCGAACCGGCGTTGTGGATCACCCCTTCCGCCGATTCGGGATACCTAACCGACGACTACATCGAGGCGCAGTACTACGCCGACCCCGACCGCAGACAGGACATGCCGCTGCCTTCGTCGGTGATTATGAACAGTCAGGGTGCGCTGGACAACGCATCGCTGGGCTACACCAACTAACCGTGCCGACCATGAAAAACGCTATCATATCTCGCTTCAAATACCTCGTCCTGGCGACGCTCGCGCTCGCTGCTGCCGCCTGTCAGGATGCGGCCGTCGAATTGCAGGACGCCGACCTGGGACAACTGCTCCGCCCCTCCGCGGTTCAGGCTAAAGCCACCGCGCCCGGAACCATCGCCGTCTCGTGGCGCGGTACGGCCGCCCGGTTCCGGATGGAATACGCGCTGACCGCCGATTTCTCGGGAGAGGTGACCGCCGTCGAGGCGATCGCGGGCAACAGCTTTGTCGTCAGCGAACTCGAGGAGGCCACGGCCTACTACTTCCGTGTGCAGGGCCTCTCCGACCGGGCGGACGTCGCGGCGTCGGAGTTTTCCGCCGTGGCGACGGCCCGCACGATCACCGAACCGAAGATACCCAACGTCGCCGCCGTGTCCGAGATGGTCTACACGCTCGATCCGTGGTCGGTGACCTGCACCGTGACGCTGACCTGGGGCGCGGAGGAGGTCGAACCCGAAACCGTCTCGTCGGTGCGCGTCACGCCCGCCGACGGGGGCGATGCGCTGATATTCCCCGTCTCGGAGGCCGAGGCCGCGGCGCAAAGCGTCGCCTTCAGCGCGGGTATTGCAACCGATACGGAGTACACGATCGAACTGCTGGTCGGCAAAAAGGTTCGCGGACAGTGCGTGCACCGCACCGTGCCCGGACCCACTCCGGCACTCTATGCCGAAGCGGCGCTCGACTTCACGACCGATCCGGTCTCCGCCGCCGCCACGCTCCGCTGGGAGCTTTACTACGTCTCGCCCGACGAGCTGTCTGCGATCGCCCTGACGCGGGAGGGGTCCGCCGCGCCCGAGTTGCAGGTTCCCGTCACTGCGTCCGACCTGGCTGCCGGATTCGTGCGCGCGGCGGGTCTTGCGCCCGGGGCGGACTTCACGGCCGACCTGAAAGCCGCGGACGGCCGGACGATCGCCTCGACGGCGTTCTCGACCCCGGAGGCGCCCGGTGAGGACGTGCTCGTCGTGCGTCCGGGCGACGACCTGGCGGCGATCATCTCCGATCCCGACCGCTCCTTCGAGCGCATCTACCTCGTGGCGGGCGAATACGCGGTGACGGCCGATGCCGTAATCTCCATCACCCGCAGTCTGGAGCTTTATTCCGACGATCCGGCGCGCACGACGGTTGCGGTCGAGAAGAACTTCCAGCCCGAAGGCACGCTCGAGGGGATCGTCTTCCGTAACCTGCGCATCGTGTGCACGACCTATCTAATCCAGGCCAAAAAAGCCTACGACGTGGCACTGCTGCGCTTCGAGAACTGTGTGGTCGATCTTAACGCCGGTTCCACGGGCGCTTCGACGCTCTTCAACTCGGCCACGAGCGTGAGCACGGGAACGGCCCGGCTGGGAGAGTACGAAGTGGTCGACTGCATCGTCTTCGCCAACGCCGCGCAGGCGCAGAACATCGTCTACGGTTCTGCCTCGAACAACAACGGGGAGTTCGGGAAGATACGCATGCGCAATTCGACCTTCTCCAACTGCGCCCGCGGACTGATCTACGTGACCAATACGGCGGCGGGCGCCTACGACATCGCCGTTGAGAACTGCACGCTCTACAACGTGGCTTCGGCGGGCGGCAATGCGCTGATCGACATCCGTATGGCCGGTGAAAACCCGTCGCGCCGCATCGCGCTGCGCAACTCGGTCCTCTGGTTCGGCAGTACGAAGGGCTACAAGGTGCTTCAGCTGGCCGGGACGGTCTCCAAGGAGCAGATCGCGTGCGAGAACTTCTACCACTTCGCTGCGCAGACCCCCGCTTTCGGATCGAGCGCCTACAACGTCGCCGACCGCATGACCCCCTATGCCGGTTCGCCCGCCGATCTGTGGCTCAATCCGATGGCCGATCCCTCGGCCGCCGGGGCTTCGTTCCGGGTCAAAGACCCCGCCGTACGGGCCGCGCAGGAGAGTGCCGGAACCGTGCTGGGCGACCCGCGCTGGGAATAAACTTCGGATAAACGATGAAACGAAAATCGCCGATAACCGCTTTGCTGCTCTTCGCGCTGCTGCTCGCCGCCTGTTCCGACGGCGGGCAGCCGGGCGGGCCGGAGCCGCTTCGGGCCGACCGCAGCGACGCGGCCGTGTTCGAGGCCGTCGAGGGGAGCGCGGTGCGGCTGGAGGAGTATCTGCGCGTTGCGGGCGGCGTACCGCCTTACCGCTATGCCACCTCCCTGCAAGGCGACTTCCTGCCGTCGCTCGAACGGACCGTCCCGCCGTGCGCGGAGTCTCCGGCCGAATACGGGGTTTACGTGCGCGACAGCGAGGGGAGCACCACGCAGCGTCCGGTCGTCGTCTCGCTGCGCATCCTCCCTGCCGCGGAGCGGCTTACGGCCTTCCCGGGTGCGGAAGGGGGCGGCCGCTGCGCCGCAGGCGGCCGCGGCGGCCGGGTGTACTACGTCACCAATCTGCTCGACGGCTGGCCTGCGCCGCCCGAAGGGTCGCTGCGCTGGGCGCTCATGCAGCCCGGGCCCAAGTTCGTACTGTTCAAGGTGTCGGGGATCATCGAGCTGGTCGAGAAACTCTATATCCGCAACGACGGCCGCTACGCCGGACAGGGGTGCGGAGTGACCGTCGCGGGCGAGACGGCTCCGGGCGACGGCATCTGCCTGAAGAACTGGCCGCTGACGATCGCCTACGCCGAGGACGTGGTGATCCGCTTCCTGCGCTTCCGCCTGGGCGACGACGTGGATACCGGCTCGGCGCAGGACGCCTGCGAGGGTCGGGCCAACACGAATGTCATCCTCGACCACTGCTCGATGAGCTGGAGCGTCGACGAGTGCGCCTCGTTCTACCGCAACCGCAGCTTCACCCTCCAGTGGTGCATTCTCACGGAGAGCCTGCGCCTCTCGAACCACGAGAAGCAGTCGCCGCACGGCTACGGCGGCATCTGGGGCGGCCGCGACGCGTCGTTCCACCACAACCTCCTTGCGCGCCACGACAGCCGCAATCCGCGGTTCGACGCCGCGTCGAGCTATCCGGAGGCGTGGCCCGCCTCCGAGTGGCGGGGCAACGTCGATTTCCGCAACAACGTCGTCTACGGCTGGGGCGGGGAGGTCAGCTACGGGGGCGAGGGCGGCCGTTTCAATATGGTCAACAACTGCTACAAGGAGGGACCCCACTCGCCCGCCCGCAACCGCTTCCTGACGGCCTACGCCGCGACCGACCTGACCCCCGCGGGGATTCCCGCGGCCTACCCGGAGGTCTACATCGACGGCAACCGCTACGTCGACCGGACGGGCAAGTCGCTCGCGCGCATCGAGACCGACAACTTCGCCGGTATCGTCTGGTCCGGGGCCGGCGGCGAGGGGATGCCCGACGCGCCGGGACGAATCGCTGAATTGCCCATCGGAGGCGTGACGGGCGCGGCCCATACCGCCACGCAGCGGGCCGAGGAGGCTTTCGACACCGTACTCGCAGGCGCCGGGGCTTGGCCGCGCGATCGGGTCGACCTGCGTGCCGTGACCGACGCCCGCAACGGAACCGCGACGGGGTACGTCGCCGGGGCCGCACCGAGCAAGGCGGGGCTGGTCGACACCCCTGCCCAAGTCGGCGGCTATCCCCGCTACGAATCGGCCGAAGCGCCTGCCGACAGCGACGGCGACGGCATGCCCGACGCCTGGGAGCGCGCACGCGGGCTGGACCCGTCCGATCCGTCGGACGGCAGCCGCACGACCCTCTCCGGAGGCTACACCAATCTCGAACTGTACCTGCACGCATGCGCCGCGGCGTTGTTGAAAGAGCGGCGGATCAACGAAAAATAAACCATAAACCCGTAAAAAACCAAGACATGGTAACCCAACTGACCAAAGGAAGACTGCACGTGAAAATCTCGGATACCCGCGCCGAACTGGGCGGGGTGGCCGCCCGCGACGTCGCGGAGTACATCCAGAAGCTGCTCGCCGCGAAGGACGAAGTGAACATCGTCTTCGCCTCGGCCCCCTCGCAAAACGAATTTCTGGCGGGCCTGCTCACTTACGACATCGACTGGGGGCGTGTGAACGCCTTCCACATGGACGAGTACATCGGCATCGACCCCCAGGCGCCCCAGGCGTTCGGACAGTTCCTGCGCGACCGCATCTTCTCCCGCAAACGGTTCAAGTCGGTGAACTACATCGATTCGCTGGCCGCCGACCCCGCGGCCGAGTGCGCCCGCTACGCCGCCTTGCTGCGGCAGATGCCCGTCGACATCGTTTTTCTGGGCATCGGCGAGAACGGCCACCTGGCCTTCAACGATCCCCACGTGGCTTTCTTCGACGATCCGCTCAGCGTGAAGACCGTCGACCTGGCCCCCGCCTGCCGCAGCCAGCAGGTCAACGACGGCTGCTTCGCAACGCTCGACGAGGTTCCGACCCTCGCCTACACGATCACCATTCCCGAATTGCTTTACGCCCCGAAGCTCTTCGCCATCGTGCCTTCGATCGCCAAGGCCAACGCCGTCAAGGGCACGTGCGACGGTCCGATCGTGACGGCCTGCCCGGCCTCGATCCTGCGCACGCACCGCGACTGCACGCTCTACGTCGACCGCGACAGCGCTTCGCTGGTGGCGAGGTAGCCGAAAAGGGCGCCGATATGCAAAAAAAGAGTTATCTTGCGTCCGGCCCTGTGCCGCCCGCCCGAATTTTTCGAATAAACTGAAACCGCTATGAAAGTCCAAGGATTACGATGGATCGTTTTAAGCCTGATCATGCTCGTCTCCATCATCAACTACCTCGATCGCGGCACGCTCAACTACATGTGGGTGGCCAATTCCAAGACGGAATACCCGGCCGACCGGGTGTCTTTCGACGCCGTGCGCGGGGAATATACGCTCACGGCCGCCGATGGCGCGGCCGTCGTCGCACCCGCCGACCGCGTCGTGCAGCAGGCGGACGGCACATATGTCCATACCGCCGTGGGCGGCATCGCCGCCGAGCTGGGCATCCTCGACCCGGCGCTGCCCGAAGCCGAATTCAGGGCGCAGTCCAAAAAGCTGCTGGCCGACATCACGATCTTTTTCATGATCGCCTACGGCCTGAGCCAGCTCTTCTCGGGCAGGCTCTACGACCGCATCGGCACGCGCCGCGGCTTCGCCTGCTCGGCGCTGCTGTGGGGTGCTGCCGACGCCCTGACGGCCTTTGCCGCCGGATTCAAATCGCTGACGGCCTTCCGCTTCATGCTCGGACTGGGCGAGGCGGGACCCTGGCCCGGGACCACCAAGTCCAACGCCGAGTGGTTCCCCACGCGCGAACGCGCCCTGGCGCAGGGGTTGTTCAACGCCTCGACCTCCGTAGGTTCGATCCTGGCGCCGATCGTCATCTCGTTCCTCTACCTGGCTTTCGGCTGGCAGGCGACCTTCGCCGTGGTCGGTTCGCTGGCCGTGCTGTGGATCGTTCCGTGGCTCTGGGTCAACAAGAAGGGACCCCGCGAACACCCCTGGATCACCGATCGGGAGCGCGACTACATCCTCTCGGGTCAGCCCGAGGGGCGCAAGACGCAGCCCACACGGGGCAAGAGCTGGGGCGAGCTGCTGCGCGAACGCAAGAACTGGGCGCTCATCGCGGGCCGCTTCTTCATCGACCCCGTCTGGTGGATCTTCGTCACGTTCATTCCCATCTACCTGATCGAAGTGTTCAACCTCGACATCCGCGAAGTGGCCATGTCGGCCTGGGTTCCCTATGTGGGCGCCGCCGTCGGAGCGTTCGCCGGAGGCTGGTTCTCGGGGCTGCTGCAGAAGCGGGGCCGCTCGCTCAACTTCGCGCGCAAATGTTCGATGATCGTCGGCGTGGTGATCGCCCTGCCGGGCGTCGTCGGGGCTACGATGGCCTCTTCGCCCGCCTTTGCAGTGATGATGATGGCGCTGATTCTGGGCGGCTACCAGTTCGTGCAGTCGAACCTGATGACCCTGGCCGCCGACTTCCACTACGGTCCTACGGTCGGGTCGCTGGCCGGGCTGGGCGGTGCGTCCGCCGTGCTGGGAACCATCCTGGCGATGGTCGTCGTGCCGCTGATCACCCGGGCGGGGTGGGCGCCGTTCTTCCTGTTCGGCGGCCTGCTGTTCCCGCTTTCGCTCGCGGCCGTCTTCCTGTTCGGCGGCCGGATCGGGAATATCGACGAAGAAAAACAAGCATAGCATGAAAAAGTTACTCTCCTTACTGACCCTGCTGGCGGGCTGCCTGACGGCTGCCGCCGCCGGACCCGGCCGCGTGAAGATCGTCGACGCCTCGGTCATTCTCCCCTCGCGGGTGGTGGAACATGCGACGATCCTGGTGGAGGACGGCCGTATCGTGGCCGTCGGGACTGACCTGGCGGAGCCTTTCGAAGGGGCGGAGGTGATAGACGCGGCGGGCCGCTACGCCGCGCCGGGCTTCATCGACGTCCACTGCCACGGCGGAGGCGGACACGACTTCTCGGACGGTACGGTCGAGGCGATGCTGGGGGCTGCCGAGATGCACGCCCGGCACGGTACGACGCTGATCTATCCCACTACGGCCTCGTGCTCCAACGCCACGCTCTTCGCCCTGTTCGACACCTACCGCAAGGCCGCCGGGCGGAATCCGCGCGGGGCGGCTTTCGGCGGCATCCATATCGAGGGCGGCTACCTCTCGCCCGAGATGAAGGGCGGGCAGGACCCGCGCTACATCAAGCATCCGACCCCGGAGGACTACAACGCCATCCTCGCCGCGGGCGGCGATCTGATCGCCCGCTGGACCTTCGCCCCCGAGCTGCCCGGCAGCGAGGGGCTGATCCGCGAATTGTCGCGGCGCGGGATTCAGCTCTCGATGGGCCACACCTCGGCGCTCTATGAGGAGGCCGTCGCGGCGTACGACGCCGGGGTGAGCAGCATCACGCACTTCTACTCGATGACCTCGGGCGTGACGCGCCGCAACGCGCTGCGCTACGCCGGGGTGATCGAGGCGGGTTATCTGCTCGACGGCATCTATGTCGAGACCATCGGCGACGGCATCCACCTGCCTGCGCCGCTGCTGCGGCTGATCTGGAAGGTGAAGGGTCCCGACCGCATCGTCGGAGTCACCGACGCCATGCGCGGCGCCGGGATGCCCGACGGTCCGACCGTCCTGGGAAGCATCCACGACGGTATGGCGGCAATCATCGAGGACGGGGTGGCCAAGCTGCCCGACCGCAGTTCGTTCGCCGGATCGGTCTGCACCACGGACCGCGTCGTGCGCAACTACATCGCGCTGGCCGGGGCTTCGCTGCCCGAGGCGGTGCAGGTGATGACCCTGACGCCCGCGCGGCTGATGCGCATCGATGACCGCAAGGGATCTATCGCCGCGGGCAAGGATGCGGACATTGTGCTGTTCGATAAGGATATAAACGTCTCGCTGACCATGATCGGCGGTCGGGTCGTCTACCGGAAGTAGACCGACCGACAGGCAAAAGCGGCGGACCTCCCGGGAGAGGTCCGCCGCTTTTCTTAACGCGCGCCGCTACTTTTTCCACCGCTTGAGCTGCGGGAACAGTTCGCGCATCAGCGCCCGCCCCTCCTCGGGGGTGAAGCCGCTGCCGTCCGGGTGCTTGATCTGTTCGGAGAAGGGAGCGCACAGGTCGATCATCTCCTCCATCGTGCACGACTGGGTGAATCGGCCCTTTTCATAGCAGTAGATGCAGTACTCGGAGTTGGGCGTGCCGTCGGCTTCGGTTCCCAAGTGTTCGGGCTTTTCGAGCGGCATGCCGCAGCTCTGGCAGATTCGCATCGTTTCGTTCATGGCTTTTCAGGTGTTGGTTTGACCTTCCAAAGATAAACAATTACCCCCCCCCGCCAAATTTCCGGCCGGATTATTTTGCCGGGTCGTTCGTTTTGGCCGACTGCTCCACGAAGCCGAGGATGGCTCGGGCCGTAGCTTCCGGCTCTTCGAAAAATCCCATGTGTCCGGAGTTCTCCAGCCAGACGACCCGGGCTTCGGGGTGTTCGGCGACCATCTTTTCGGCGGCTTCCGCCGGAATGTAGGGGTCCAGCCTGCCGAGGATGAAGAGCACGGGGACCTTCGTCTGCCGCAGCATTTCGTTGCGGTCCCTGCGGGCGATCATCCCGCGCAGCAGCGCCGCGATCCCCTCGTCCTCGGTGACGAAGACCTGTTCCGCGAGGTCCTCGATCGCGTCTTTCATCCGCGCGCGGTTCTGCTCGGCGAAGCCCGCCGCGGGGGCCACGCGGGCGAGCGTGTCCTTCTTCCCGGCCTCGATGAGCGCGATTTCGCGGCGGCGGTTTTCGGCTTTCTCCTCCGTATCGGCGTTGGGCGTCGAGCTAAGCAGCACCACGCCGTCCAGCAGCTCGGGATGGCGCTCGCAGAGGGCCAGCGCCACGTAGCCGCCCATCGAGTGGCCGACCACGGTGCAGCGCGCGATGCCCAGCGCCCGGAGCGCGTCGGCCACCGTGTCGGCGAGGAACTCCATGGAGTGCTCACCGCCCGCGACCACCGAGATGCCGTGGCCCGGCAGGTCGAGCGTCACCACGCGCACCTGTTTGTAGAGCAGCGGTACGAACTCCTCCCAGACCAGCAGCGATTCGAGGTAGCCGTGCAGCAGCACGACGCACCGTTCGCCCCGCTCCGAGTCGCAGACATGCAGGGGCGTCGGCCCCGCCATAATGAATTTTTCGGTCATGATCTTCCTTTTGAAGGGACAAAGCAGGCTACTCCTCTTCGTCGTCGAGGTAGTCGAGCACCGATTCGCGCCTGATTTCAGGCATCGGCTCGTCGTCGTCGAAACGGTTGTAGAGCGCGTAGCGCTCCTTGCCGCTCTTGTGCATCGGTTCGAGGCGCTTGGCCTTGCGGAGTTCGTCCGCATCGCGCTCACGAATCCCCTTAGATGTTTTCATGGATGGAGACGGAAAAGAAAAAGAGTTTTATTTAGCGGTTATCGACTTCGATCGTTCCGGCGAAGACCCGCCGCGCGGGTCCCGTGAGCCGGATGTCGGTATAGTTCGGTGTGCCGGGCCGGTGCGTGAACGCCACCCGCAGCTCTCCGCCGGGGACGCCTACGCGGAAGCTCGCCGCGTCGGGTTGCAGCGCGAAGTTGGTCACCAGGGCCGCGGCCGTGGCCCCCGTGCCGCACGCCAGCGTCTCGTTCTCCACGCCCCGCTCGTAGGTGCGCATGCGGAGCGTCCCCTCGCCGGTGACCTCCACGAAATCGACGTTCGTCCCGGCCGGAAAACGCGCCGTGTCGCGGCGGATGGCCCGTCCGCGCGTAAGGACATCCACGGCGTCCACTTGATCGACGAACTCCACGTAGTGGGGAACGCCCGTGTTGAGGAACCACCACCCCTCGCCGCACCGAATGTCCGCGACATCGATCATGCCCAGCTCGATCAGCCCGGCAGCGGCGTCGGTCTCCAAAAGGCGTGCCGTATGCGGGCCGTCTGCCGCGCGGATGCGGCACTCCGCCCCGCAAAGCCCCAGGTGGTGCGCGAAAAGGGAGAAGCAGCGCGCTCCGTTGCCGCACATCTCGCCCTCCGAACCGTCGGCGTTGAAGTAGCGCATGACGCAGCCGCCGGCATCCTCCGCGAGGGTCATCAGCCCGTCGGCCCCTACGCCGCGGTGGCGGTTGCACATCCGCGCGACGACACCCCGCTCGGGAACGAACCGCCCGGAGCGGTTGTCGATGAGCAGAAAGTCGTTGCCGGCTCCCTCGTATTTGACGAACTGGGTCTGCATGGGGCAGGGTGGTATATCGTCGCAAAAATAATAAAACTTCTAAAAGTTTTACTACTTTTGTGGAAAATTAGCGCTTCCGCTCCGCCGGTTGCGTATTAGTACTGTTTTTGCAGGTAATCCCTAAAATCCCGATCCATGAAAAGCGTGTTGTTCAAACACCGTTCGATACGTAAGTTCCGCCCCACGCCCATCCCCGAAGAGGTGCTCCGTGAGTTGCTGGAGGCTGCCACGCGGGCTTCGACGTGCGGGAACATGCAGCTCTACTCGCTGGTGGTGACGCGCGACGCCGCGCTGCGCGAAAAGCTCGCGCCGTGCCACTTCAACCAGCCGATGGTCCGTGAGGCGCCGTGTCTGGTGACCGTCTGCGCCGACGTGCACCGCTTCTCGATGTGGTGCGAGCAGCGCGACGCCGAACCGGCGTACGACAATTTCGCGTGGTTCCTCAATGCCGCCACCGACGCCCTGCTGGCGGCACAGAACCTCTGCGTCGAGGCGGAGCTGCACGGACTGGGCATCTGCTACCTCGGCACGACGCTCTACACCGCCGGGGAGATCGCCCGCATCCTGGAGCTTCCCAAAGGGGTCGTGCCGCTGACCACCGTGGTGGTGGGCTATCCCGACGAGTCGCCCGCGCTGACCGACCGGCTGCCGCTGGAGGCGGTGGTCCACTACGAGAAGTACACCGACTACACCGCCGCCGAGATCGACGAGCTGTGGGCCGAGCGCGAGGAGTCGGAGGAGACCCGCCGCCTGCTGGCGGAGAACGACCTGCCGAACCTGGCCCGCATCTTCACCGAGCGGCGCTATGTGCGCAAGGACAATCTGGCCATCTCGGCCTCCTATCTGGCGCTTCTGCGGGAGAAGGGATTTCTCAACGAGTGAGCCGTGCCGGGGTTGCGCCGCATATTCGCCGCCGTCGCGCTGGGCATCGTCTGCTCGGCGTGCAGCGTCACGCGGCACATTCCCGAGGGTCAGTACTTCCTGCAGAAGGTGACCATCGAGGACGACAAATCCACGCCCCGCAAGGAGCGCATCCCGGCCTCGGAGCTGGAGAAATACGTGCGTCAGACCCCCAACAAGCGCTTTCTGGGGACCAACTTCTACGTCTGGCTCTACGAGCAGGCCGACCCCGACAAGCACAACGGCTGGAACAACTGGAAGCGCAAGGTCGGGCAGGCTCCCGTGCTGCTGGACATGGCGCTGACGAAGAAGAGCGCCGAAAACCTGAAAATCTACATGGATTCGCGGGGGTTCTTCTCCTCGCAGGCCACCTACGAAGTCGACACCACCTCGCGCCGCAAGCGGGCGAAGGTGACCTACCGGACGCGTCAGCGGGAACCCTACCGCATCGACACAATCTCCTACGAGTTCCGCGACCGCTTCCTCGAGCAGATCATCCTGCCCGATACGGTCAACACGCTGCTGCACCGGGGCGAGATTTTCGACATCACGATGCTCGACCGCGAGCGCGAGCGCATCACGGCCTACCTCAAGGAGCGGGGCTACTTCAACTTCACGGTCAACAACATCGAGTTCGTCGCCGATACGCTGGGCGGTCACCACGAGGTGGGGGTGCGTGTGGTCGTCAAGCAGCACCTGACGGGCTACGACGAGCGCGGGCAGGCGGTCATGGACAACAACATGGTCTACCGCATCGACCGCATCAACATCTTCCCCGACTACGACCCGACCGCGGCGCGGACCGACTCGACGCTGCTCCAGCGCCTCGACACGACCTATTTCCGCGGTCTGAACGTCATCTACGAGAACCGGCCCAACCTCCGCCCGGCGATTCTGCGGCAGGCCGTGCCGCTCTATCCCAACTACATCTACAACTCGGCGCAGGTCAACAAGGCTTACACCGACCTCATGGCGCTCGGCTATTTCAAGACGGCCAAGATCGCCTTCGTCGAGCAGCCGCAGGCGGTCGACGTGACCAACTACGTCTCCTACATCGGACAGGGGGCCGACTCGACGCAGACCACCTATACGCGCGAGGGCTACCTGACGTGCAACATCCTCTGCACGCCGACGCTCAAGCAGAGTTTCAAGATCGACCTGGAGGGGAGCACCACGTCGAGCTTCTACGGCCTGAAAGCCACCGTCGGCTACCAGAACCGTAACATCTTCCGCGGGGCCGAGTCGTTCGACGTCTCGTTCACGGCGGGATACGAATTCATGAAGGCGCCCGACGCGAAGAAGAAGCGCGCCACGGAGTTCGGCGTGACCACGGGCCTCACCTTCCCGCGCTTCCTGCTGCCGTGGCGCACGGGGCGCTACCGTTCGGTCAACCTGCCCAAGACCAAGATCGAGCTGTCGGTCAACTTCCAGGACCGTCCCTACTACCGCCGCACGCTCTCCAGCGCGGGGCTGACCTACCAGTGGGCCAACAAACGTTATTCGACCTTCTCGCTGCGGCCGATCGACATCAACGTGGTCGACGTGAGCTACCTCGATCCCGATTTTCTGAACGACACGGAGAATCTCTACCTGGTCAACAGCTACAAGACGCAGTTCATCGCGGGCCTGACGTTCGGCTACGGCTTCAACAACCAGCTCAAACACCTGGGCGGCAACGCCACGGTGATCCGCTTCAACGCCGAGACGGCGGGCAACCTGATCGACGGGCTGGCGCACCTCTTCTCCCACCCGAAGGGTTCCGACGACGATCCCTATTATACGATCTTCAAGATCCGATATTCGCAGTATTTCCGTACCGATCTGAGCCTGAGCCGCAAGATCATGCTGGGCGAGAAGACGGCGCTGGCGGGCCGCCTGTACGGCGGCGTGGCGATGGCCTACGGCAACTCGACTGCGATCCCTTTCGACCGCCTGTTCTATGCCGGCGGCAGCAACAGCATGCGCGGCTGGACGCCCCGCACGCTCGGGCCGGGTTCGGTTCCGCGGCCCGACACGGAGTTCCCGACGCAGCTGGGCGACATGAAGCTCGAAGCCAACCTCGAGCTGCGCTTCCCGATCTGGGGCATCGTCCACGGGGCGACGTTCTTCGATCTGGGCAACATCTGGTTTCTGAAGAGCGACCCCGGCCAGTACTCCGACGAGGCGGTCTTCTACCTCAAGAATTTCTACAAACAGCTGGGATTCAATACGGGTATCGGCCTGCGCTTCGACATCAAGTTCGCCGTGCTGCGGCTTGACTGGGGTATTCAGCTCCACAACCCCAACAACCCGGTCGGGGAGCGGTGGATCCATAACTTCCGTTGGAAGAACACGGCGCTCAACTTCGGCGTGGGCTATCCGTTCTGACCGTTCGCTCGCTCCGGCAGGACCCTTTCTCCTTCACGCCCCTTTCTCCGGCAGGACCACTTTTCGGAGGTTACTTTCTTCCGGTTGCTTAAACTCGGTTGCCTTTTTCCTGGCATCTTTTCCTGATCCCTTTCCGGTTGCCTTTTCCGGTCGTTTCCAACGGTCGTTTATCGTCGTCCATTCCGTTTCCGGGGCTTCCGACGGTCTTTTCCCGGCCGCTTTCACGGGCCGGCTCCCGAGCTTTCTCCTTGCTAATTTCTCCCTGCCGCATGCGCTTGCAACGGCCGAACCGCTGATTGTGAGAAAGGGCGAACCCGTTCCGGTCCGCCCTGTCGAATCCCTCCGATTCTCCTCCTACCGCTGCTCCTTGTACTGGGAGGGGGACATGCCCGTATTGCGTTTGAAATAGCTGCCGAAGAACGACTGGTTGGGGAAATTGAGGTAGTAGGCGATCTCCTGAATGCTCCGGTTCGAGTGCTTGAGCAGCGCCTTGGCCTCGAGGATCACGTAGCTGTCGATCCACTCCGACACCGAGTGGCCGCTGATGCGCTTGATGAGTGTGGTGAGGTACTTGGGCGTGATGCAGAGCTGGCGGGCGTAGTAACCCACGCAGCGCTCCTCGCGGAAGTGCTCGCCCAGCAGCTGCATGAATTGGCGGAAGTAGGCTTCGGCGCGGTCGTGGACCGGGTTTTCGGCTTCGGGATGCGCCGAAAGATAGTCGCAGAGAATGTCCCCCACGCGGTAGATCGTCGCCGAGAGCAACCCGTGGATCACCTCGCGCGCATAGCGTGTTTCGGGCCCCTTCGTCTCGTTTTCGACCATGGCGATGAAGTTGCGCATGGTCTGGCTCTCGTCCGGCGAGAGTTCGAAGCACGGGTGCTCGGCGAACTGGAGCAGCAGCGGCATCATGTTCTTGATGTCGATGTTGACCGAGCGCAGAAACTCCGAGGAGATGGCGACCACGTGGGCGCGGAACGCTTCGTCGCTCTCGACCTGGAGAATGTTGTTGGGTCCGAACAGGAACATGGTGTCCTTTTTGAGCCGGCATTCGCGCAGGTTGTACGATAGGGTCGTCTCGCCCTCGGTTCCCACGCCGATGATGAAGGCGTCGATGCGGCACGGAAAGCGGAACGTTTGCAGGTGCGACTGGCTGTCGGCCGCCAGGCACTCGCCCAGCACACCCGGTCGACGTTCGCCGCCGTTCATGGCAACCAGATCGTCCAGCGTGAAATGCCGGATCGGGTTTTCGTTGTTCGGGTTATTCATTTCGGTAACTTCTTTCGGGCAAATATAACAAATATTCCGGTTCGGAGCGTTCGATCGGTTCGAAAAACCGACTTTCGGAATACTCGCCGCCCCTGTTCGGACGACCGAAAACGAAAAACCTGCCGGTTCCGAGCGGAACCGGCAGGCGATCGCGTCCGACGCTGCGGAGCGTTATTTGGCGGCCGGGGCGGGAGCGTCCGTGATGCCCAGCTCCTTCTTCACCTCGGGGGCGATATCGGTCAGCGTAGCCTCGTCGTAGTAGGCCAGCGAACCGGTCGACGTGTCGAAAACGGCCATGTAGCCTCCGGCTGCCGCAACCTTGTCGATAGCGTTCTTGGCCTTCTCGATGATCGGGGCCAGCAGCTCGTTCTGCTTCTTCTGCGAATCCTGCTGCGCAACCTGCTCGAACTCCTCGCGGCGGCCCTGCAAGGCCTGCAACTCCTTCTGCTTCACGTCGCGGATGGCCTCCGAATAGGTGTTGAAATTCTTCTGGAACTCCTGCAGCTTGTTGCTGAACTCCACGTTGAGGGATTCCAGCTGGTCCTGCAGCTCTTTGATGTAGGACTCCATGGTGGTCTGCATCTCCTTCGTCTCGGGCATCGCCACGATGATCTCCTGGGTGTTGATGCGTCCGAACTTCTGGGCGAAGAGCGACGATGCGCTCAGCATGAGTACAACCGCAAGGGTTAGTTTGATTGCTTTTTTCATAAAATTGTGTTAGTTAATATTTTGATGTTGTCTCATTCACCTTTTCAACTGCTCGATCACTTGCTGCGTGCGCTCCACCGCGGGGTTGCTGTAGAGGAGCGTGGGGTTGTTGGCCGAGTCGAGCACCAGATCGGCGCCCGCCTGTTTGGCGTACGCCTCGATGGCGGCGAAGACCCGCTTCTGGATGGGCTGGATCAGCTCCAGCCGCTTCTTCATCAGCGCGCCGTCGGTTCCGAACAGGCTCTCCTGGAACTGCTGGGCCTCCTTCTCCTTCTCGAGGATCGCGTCTTCGCGGGCCTGACGGGCCGATGCCGAAAGCTGCGCCTTCTGATTGACGTAGTTGTTGTAGAGCAGCTCCACGCCCGCGAACTTGCCGTCGACCTGCGACTGGTATTGCTTGGCCAGTTCGTCCAGATCGGAGATGGCCTGGTTGTAGGCTTCGATGGATTTGAAGATTTTCTCGCTGTTGACCACGATGTAGTTCTGTGCCGCGATTGTCGATGCGGTCAGAAGCAGCGCTGCCAGTAAAATCAGACGTTTCATAATCTTTGCGATTTAAGTTATCCGCGCCGACGGAGCCGGACGCATTTGTAAATATAACTTTTTTCTTCCAAATTTATTGCCATCCTGCCTTATTTCAACCGCTTTCGGCCGATTTACGCGTTTAATTTTTTCCGTGGAGGGCTTTTCCTTTTTCGGCCCCACCCTCAAGGAGGATTATTTGTATCGGTCCCTTTCCACGCATGTAATTTCAGCCTCTCCCCTCCGGCAGGAAATTTTCCCGGCGAAGTCCCCCTTACCAGTAGGGGATTTAGGGGGATTGTCTGTTCTGGGTTTCGCCGGACCGCAACGGTCGGCAGCGAAAAATCCGCTTGTCGAAATTGTCCCTTCCGGGACAGCAGTTTTAGCTTTTTCTCTCCTAAGTCCCCCTTACCAAAGGGGGATTTAGGGGGATTATAAACATCGTCCCAATGGGACATCAATTTTAGCAAAAGCTAAAATTGTTGTCCCATGACGAAGTGGAACTGACTGCCGCTCTTGGTAGTCGATCCGGCCGGGGGATCGAAGCCGTAGCCCCAGTCGATGCCCAGCATGCCGACCACCGGCAGGTAGAGCCTAACGCCGAAACCGGCCGATCGCTTGATGCGGAACGGCGAGAAAGTCTTCCACGATTCGAACGCGTTGCCGCCCTCGAGGAATCCCAGCACGTAGATCTGCGACGAGGGTTTGAGGATGATCGGGTAGCGCAGCTCGGCCGTGTATTTGTTGTAGGCGCAGGCGTAGTTGTTCGAAACCGGATCGAGCGCGCCGTCCTCGTAACCGCGCATCGAGATGATGTCGATACCGTATATATTATAGCCCGTCATGCCGTCGCCGCCGACTTCGAAGCGCTCGAACGGCGAGACCTTATGCTTGTTGTAGCTGCCCAGGAATCCCATCTCGGCCTTGACCATCAGCACCAGGTTCGAGTTGCGCGTGAGCGCCTGGAACCACTGCGCCTTGAACTGCCACTTGTGGAACTCGATCCAGCGGTAGCGCTCCTGTTCGCTCATCGACTGGTCGCTGTAATCCTTGCCGTCCCAGAGCGAGTAGGGAAGCGTGGCCTGCACCGAGGCGCTGAACTCCGAACCGCGGCGCGGGTAGATCGGCTGATCGACCGAGTTGCGGGCGAAGACGAGTTTGAGCGACAGCAGGTTGGCCGATCCGTTGGTCATCACGAACGAATACCAGTCCTTGAGCGAATAGCGCTCGTAGCTCGCCTCGGCGTAGAACGTGAAGTAGGGGTCGGGCCAGTTGAGACGCTTGCCCAGACCGGCCGAGACGCCGTAGGTGCGGAAATACTGCGTGCTCTTCTGCCAGACGTAGTAGGCGTTGTTCTGTTCGGAGAAGTGCGCCCCGAGGGTGAACGAATTGGGCTTGCGGCCGCCCAGCCACGGGTCGGTGAAGCTGAAGGCGAACGCCTTGTAGTACGTACCGTTGGTCTGCGCCGAGAGCGACAGCCGCTGGTTCTGTCCCATCGGGTAGGGCCGCCAGGCGCCCTTCTTGAACATGTTCTTGATCGAGAGGTTGTTGAGCGTGATGCCCACCGAACCCACGAATGTGCCCGATCCCCAGCCGCCGGCGACGTTGAACTGGTCGGAAGCCTGCTCCTCGAGCGGCCAGTTGACGTTGACCAGCTCGTTCGAGACGGGTTTGATGTCGGGCATGATGGCTTCGGGGTTGAAGTGGCCCATCGAGCCGAGCGTGCGGATGGTCTGCATCAGCAGCGAACGGTTGTACAGCTCGCCCGGCCGCGTGTACAATTCGCGGCGGATCACCTCGTCGTCGACGCGCTGGTTGCCCGTGATGCCCACCTCGTTGATGGTGAACTGCTTGCCCTCGAATATCTTGACCTCGATGTCGATCGAGTCGGGACCGATGATCGTCTCGGCGGGTTCGATCTGCGACATGAGGTAACCCTCGTTCTGGTAGAGCGACGAGACGGACATGGCCTCGGGGTCGGTCTCCTTGCCGATTCCCAGCCGCTTGTGCATCGACTTCTTGTCGTAGGTGTCGCCCGTCTTGACGGCGAACATGCGTTGCAGCTCCTCGGTGTCGTAGACCGAGTTGCCCACCCAGGAGACGTTGCGGATGTAGTATTTGTTGCCCTCCGAGAGGTCGATGTCGATACCGATGCGCTTCTCGCTGATCGGGTAGATCGAGTCGCGCACCACGGTGGCGTTGCGGTAGCCGCGCGAGTTGTAGAAGTCGATCAGCAGCTCCTTGTCGTCCTCGTAGTCGCTCTCGTTGAGCTTGGCCCCGCGGAGGAAGTTGATCGATTTCTGGTGGGTCTTCTTGAAGGTGCGGCGCAGCCGGCGGTCGTTGAACTGCTCGTTGCCCGTGAAGTTGATCTTTCCGATCTTGACCTTGTCCTTCTTGTCGATCAGGAACGTGACGATCACCGCCTGTCCGGGGTTGATCGTGTCGTTGTCGATGCGCACGTCGACCTCGGCGTTGCGGAAACCCTTCTCGGCCCAGTAGGCCTTGATGAGCTTCTTGTTCTTGTCGATCACGTAGTCGGAAAGCTCGCTGCCGCGGCGCAGCTTCAGCTTTTCGAGCAGGTCCTTCTTCTTGCCGCGCGAAATGCCCTCGAACTCCCAACCATAGACGCGCGGGCGCTCCTTGAGCAGCAGGTGCAGGTCGATGCTGTCGCCGTCGATCTCAGCGCCGATCTTCACGTCCGAGAAGACGCGCTGGCTCCACAGACGGGTGATGGCGTTGGGGATGAAGTCGCTCGGCAGATAGACCGAGTCGCCCTCGATCAGCCCCGCCGACGACTTGAGGATGTCGGGGTTGAGGTACTGCACGCCGTGAACGTCGATGCGGCGGATGTGGTAGAGCTTCTGCGCTCCCTGATGCCGCATCATCGGAGCCTCTTCCGGAAAGACGGTCGTGGCCGTCGTGTCCGAAGGGACCGGCTCCTGGGCGAATATATTCGGGCTGCAGAGCAGAAAGGCAGCTGCGGCCGTGAATAGCTTACCGAAATAATTCATCTATTCAATTTAATCTTAACTTCATTTATTTTACCAGTCCGAAACGCCGCTCGCGCCGTGCGTATTCGTCCAAAGCGCGGTCGAACTCCTCCTCCGTGAAATCGGGCCAGAGCACCTCGGGGAAGTAGAGTTCGGCGTAGGAGGCCTGCCAGAGCAGAAAGTTGCTCAGCCGGCGCTCGCCGCTCGTGCGCACGATCAGGTCGGGATCGGGGACCCGGGCCGTGTCGAGGGCGCGGTCGATGGTCTCTTCGGTGATCCCGCCGGCCGCCAGCTCGCCCGCCTCGACGCGCTCCGCGATGCGCCGCACGGCGCGGGTTATCTCGCTGCGCGAGGAGTAGTTGAGCGCCAGGATCAGCGTCAGCGTCGCGCCTCCGGCGGTCCGCCGCTCCACCTCTTCGAGGTAGCGCTGCACCTTCTCCGAAAAGCGGCTCCGGTCGCCGATCATGCGCACTTCGACCCCCTGCCGGATCAGCTCCGGCGTCTCGTTCACCACACTTTGGCAGAAAAGCTCCATCAGGGCGTCGACCTCCTTTTCGGGCCGGCCCCAGTTTTCGGTGGAGAACGCGTAGAGCGTCAGGTACTTCACACCCCGCCTGGCAGCGGCACGCAACGAAGCGCGCACGGGTTCGACACCCGCGGCGTGTCCTTCGTAACGCTCCCTGCCGCGCTGCTCGGCCCAACGGCCGTTGCCGTCCATGATGATGGCGACGTGTTGCGGTATGCGAGTCGGATCGCTCATATAGGGCACAAATATAGGGAATAAAAATGAAATACGGTTATTTGTCGGATAACTTTACGCGCGAAATGCTCCGGAGGTTTCAACTGCGGATGTCGATCCCCCACATCATTTTATTCCGTAACGTGTCGTAGAAGGAGATATTGTGCGGTACGGCCAAAAAAATCGGTCGATCAGCGCGTTTGACGGTGAACGCCGCGCCCGTTTCGATGGGGTAGGTGCGGTTGTCGAGTGTGACGAAAGCGTCGGCGCGGCGGGCGTGGACGTGCAGCGTGATGACCGACGAATCGGGGATGACCACGGGGCGCATCGTCAGGTTGTGCGGGGCCAGCGGCGAGAGGACCAGACAGGCGCAGGTCGGAGCCACCACGGGGCCGCCCGCGCTGAGCGAGTAGGCGGTCGAACCGGTCGGCGTCGAGACGATCACCCCGTCGCCGTGGTAGGTGGCCACCATCTGCCGGTCGACGTAGGTCTCGACCGAGATCATCCCCGCTCCGTGGCGCTCGATGGTAAATTCGTTGAGAGCCACCAGCGAATCGGGCTGCTCGGCGAAGTCGCCCTCGACGCGGATCATCGTCCGCGGCTCGGTGGCTATGTTTCCGGCGGCGATTTCGCCGAAGATCAGGTCGAGTCCCGCGCTGGGGGCGGTGGTCAGAAAACCCAGGTGTCCGGCGTTGATGCCCATCACGGGGATCGCCGCGCCGCGCAGCCGGTGCACCCCTTCGAGCAGCGTGCCGTCGCCGCCGTAGCAGACCATCACCGCATCGGCGGGCTGGGGACCGACCTCTTCGGCGTAGGTCTTCTCGTCCGGCACGGCGATGCCGGCCGCCTCGCGCACGAAAGCGGCGAACTCTGCATTGACGGCGTAGTCGAACCCGAAGCGGGCGATGGCGTCGAACAGCTGGACGATCTCCTCGGCGGTGTGGTCGAGCTGCCTGCGGGAAAAAAGTATGATCTTCATCGGCGGAGTTTCGAAAAAATAAGTAACTTTACCACGCCAAGCCGGACCGCCGCTGCGGCGGCCACGGCCTCCGTTCCGGCACGCGGTATGTATTTCTTTTGCGGCTGCGGCTAATGGGCCGTGCGGATGCAGGCGGCCTGGCGCGCAGCGTTTCGGACAAAGATAGCGAAATTATGACAAAACTGAGCGTTAACATCAATAAGATTGCCGTGGTGCGCAATTCGCGCGGCGGCAACCGGCCCGACGTGGTCCGTGCGGCCCTCGATATCGAAGGTTTCGGCGCGGACGGCATCACGGTCCATCCCCGTCCCGACGCGCGGCATATTCGTTACGACGACGTGCGGGCGCTCAAAAGTGTCCTCCGCACGGAGTTCAACATCGAGGGAAACCCGATCGAGAGTTTCGTCGATCTGGTGCTGGAGGTCGTTCCCGCGCAGGTGACGCTGGTCCCCGACGCACCCGATGCCATCACCTCCGATGCGGGCTGGAACACGCTCGCCCACCGCGAATTTCTTACCGGCATTACGGCCCGCTTCCATGAGCGGGGCATCCGCGTGTCGGTCTTCGTCGACCCCGTGCCGGAGCTGATCGCTGGGGCGAAGGCGTGCGGGGCGGACCGCGTGGAACTCTACACGGAGGGATACGCCCGGCAGTACGCCGCAGGACCCGAAAAAGCGCTTGCGCCCTACCTGGCCGCCGCCGAGGAGGCCCGCCGGCAGGGATTGGGGCTGAACGCCGGACACGACCTGAGTCTGGAGAACCTGCGCTATTTCGTGGAGCGCATCCCGTGGACCGACGAGGTGTCGATCGGCCATGCGCTGATCTGCGACGCGCTCTATTACGGACTGGAAAACACGGTGCAGCTCTACCGCCGCGAACTCAACTTCTAAATTTTCTGCATACGATGAAACGAATCATTCTGCTGGCCGCAGCGCTTCTGGCGGGGGCCTCCGTCTTTGCCCAAAGCGCTTATAACTTCCAGAAACGAAGCCTTTTCGAGGCCCTTCCCATCCACTCGAACGACATCGTTTTTCTGGGTAACAGCATCACCGACGGCTGCGAGTGGGCCGAACTGTTCAACAACCGCCACATCAAGAACCGCGGCATCAGCGCCGACCGGTCGGGCTGGCTGCTCGACCGGCTCGACCCGATCGTGAACGGCCATCCCAAGAAACTCTTCCTGCTGATCGGCACGAACGACCTGGCGGCCGGCATCACCCCCGAAGAGGTGGAGGCCAACGTGGAAAAACTGCTCGACCGCTTCCAGGCCGAATCGCCCTGGACGAAGATCTACGTGCAGAGCATCTTCCCGGTCAACGGCGAGGATACGGAGGCCAAACACAAGAAACACTGGGACAAAGGCGCCGAGATCGTCGAGACCAACCGCCTGCTCGAGGCGCTGTGCGTCGATCGCAAGAACGTGACCTATGTCGACGTCTACTCCGTGCTGGTCGACGACCGGGGGCTGCTCGACCGGCGCTATACCAACGACGGACTGCACCTGCTGGCTCCGGGCTACCTGGCCTGGAAGACGGTCATCGAGAAATACGTGAAGTAGCGCGTGCCGCTCTCCGACCCCATATTCCGCCGAATCTCGCGCCTGGCCGCCGGGCAGGGCGTCGAAGCCTACGTGGTGGGCGGCTACGTCCGCGACTACTACCTGCGCCGTCCCTCGACCGACATCGACGTGGTGGTGGTGGGCAGCGGCGTGGCGCTGGCCGAAGCGCTGGCCCGCGAACTGCATACGAAGCTCTCGGTGTTCAAGACCTTCGGCACGGCCATGCTGCGTGCGAGAGGCGTGGAGATCGAGTTCGTGGGGGCGCGCCGGGAGTCCTACGCGCACGACTCGCGCAAACCGCAGGTCGAGGCGGGGACGCTCGAGGACGACCAGCTGCGGCGCGACTTTACGATCAACGCGCTGGCGTGGTCGCTCGATGAGGACCGCTTCGGCGAACTGGTCGATCCGTTCGACGGCATGTACGACCTGGAGCAGGGAATCATCCGCACGCCGTGCGACCCGGACGTCACCTTTTCGGACGATCCGCTGCGCATGATGCGCGCCGTGCGCTTCGCCGCGCAGCTGGGCTTCACCATCGAGGAGCGCACGTTCGACGCGATCGTCCGCAACGCCGCGCGCATCCGCATCGTCTCGCGCGAGCGCATCGCCGCCGAGCTGAACAAGATCGTCCTCTCGCCCGTGCCCTCGATGGGCTTCGAACTGCTCGAACTGACGGGGCTGCTGCGGCTGATCTTTCCCGAACTGCATGCGCTGAAGGGGGTCGAGAAGCGGGGCCGGTACGCCCATAAGGACAATTTCATCCATACGCTCAAGGTCGTGGACAACGTGGCCCGCCGCTCGGACGATCTCTGGCTGCGCTGGGCCGCCGTGCTGCACGACATCGCCAAGCCGCTCACCAAGGCGTACGATCCGAAGGTCGGCTGGACGTTTCACGGCCACGAGGTGCTCGGCTCGAAGATGGTTCCGGCGCTCTTCCGCCAGCTGAAACTGCCGCTGAACGAGCACATGAAGTTCGTGCAGAAGCTCGTCTTTCTCCACCTGCGGCCCATCATCCTCTCGGAGGACCTGGTGACCGATTCGGCCGTGCGGCGGCTACTGTTCGAGGCAGGCGACGACGTGGAGGCGCTCATGACGCTCTGCGAGGCCGACATCACCTCGGGCATCGACGCCAAGGTCCAGCGCTACCTGGCCAATTTCGAGCTGGTGCGCCGCAAGATGAAAGACCTGGAGGAGCGCGACCGCATCCGCAACTTCCAGCCGCCGGTAACGGGCGAACTGATCATGCAGACCTACGGGATCGGTCCCTGCCGGGTGATCGGCGAGATCAAGGAGCGGATCAAGAATGCGATCCTCGACGGAGAAATACCCAACGACTACGCCGCGGCCTACGCCCTGATGGAGCGCGAGGCTGCCGAGCGGGGGTTGGTCAAAAAGGGGTGACGCGCCCCGGATTGGGAACGAACGGGTCGGCCTTCGGGACGGCCCGTTATTTCTTGCCGGAATCGCTTCCGCTCCCTGCCGTGCCCGCCCGATACTTTCTGTCGACGGTAAAACCGTGCGAAGAGGAGAGGTCGATCTTCAGCCGATGCGTGTGTGCGGCTCCGTAAACCACGGCGATCTTCGGATGCGAACTCCGCATCAGACGCCTGAGCAGGTAGTCGTTCCGGTCTCCCTGCAGAAAATGGTAGGTGTCCGGCTTTTCGTTCTCTTCCGGCAGCTCGTAATCGGGATCGTCGAGCGCAATGGCGAAATCGGGAGCGGTCAGCGGCACGGGACCGTAACGCTTCTCGTAGAGCCTCACCAGATCCTGCAAAGGGTAGTCGACCCAAATATCCCGTTCCGTAGTCAGCCCCAGCAGTTCGGCGCTCTGGATAACTCCTCCCCGCTGTTCGCGTTTGTTGCGGAAATCCGACCGAATGTCCGTGCCGAGGATGCGGCGGCATTTGCGCCATAGCATATCGACCCGCAGCGAATCCTCCCCGGTGAGCAACGTGCGCTCTTTCAGGGCGATCACTTCTGCGTAACTTAGTTCGCCGAGCGTATCGATCGGAAAAGGGGCGGCGAAGAGACTCTCGAAAAAGGTGACGAAGCCGTCGGCTTTCAGGCGGTCCAGGTAATCTCGGACCCGGGCATATTGTTCCTCCGAAGCGATGTGGATCATCGGAACCAGGATGATCTCCCGTCCGGTCGTGTCCGTCAGCCGGGTGACGTTTTTGAGCATGTGGCCCGCAAAATATTCGCTTCCGCGCCGGGCGCCGCTTCCGTGCAAAACGCCGGAACAGGCGCTGACAAGCAGCGGAAGAAACAGGACGGCGAAGAGTTTTCTTTTCATGGGTCGTTGGTGTTTTGCATCCGGGGCGCGAATCGGCGGATCGCTTCCCGCGGGGAGAGGTACAGCCGGAAAGGGCGGGACGATTCCCAGGGGCGGCAGGGCGATCACTTTCCGGTTCGGGGACCCTGCCGTTCCGCCTCCAGCTGGGCGCGCGACTTGGATTTGGTGACCAGCCACACACCCGCGAAGACCGCCAGCGCGGCCATCCCCTTGGTTGCGCCGAACGTGTCCAGCCCGATGGCGACGGTGAAGAGCACCGCCACGACGGGCTGCACGTAGTTGTAGATCGCCACCAGCGTCGGACGCAGGTAGCGCTGGCCGACGGGGACCATCAGGTACGAAAGGAACGTTGCTCCGGCCACCACGTAGGCAATTCCGGCCCACGTGCGCGGGGCCAGCGACGCGTAGTCGACCGCGGTGAGCGGCTGCCAGTAGATTGCCAGTGCGGCCACGGCGGCGAAGAGGAACATCCACTTCATCGTCGTTACGGGAGAATACTTCACGATCACGTCGCGGAACGCCGTGAGGTAGATGGCGTAGCTGACCGTACTCACCAGACAGAGCAAATCCCCGCTCAGGCTCGACGTCTGCCCTGCGCCGTGCCGGCTGACCAGCACGAGCAGCAGCGCCCCTGCCGCGCCCAGCATCACGCCGCCCGCCTTGAGCGAGGTGATGGGTTCCTTGAGGAAGAACATGGCCAGCACCATCGTCAGGATGGGGACCACCGTGGCGATGATCGACGTATCGATGGGCGAGGTAAGCGACAGTCCCCACAGGAAGAGCATCTGGTTGAGCTGGATGCCGAACACCGAAGCGAACAGCAGGCGGAGAATGTCGCGCCGTGCGACCCGCTCGCGGGGCAGCAGCAGCGAGACGGTCCAGAACAGCAGGCACGCCCCGACCATGCGGTAGACGCTCAGCGCAAAGGGGCTGACCCCCTCGGGGTGCGCCTCGGACCAGAGCACGCTCTTGCAGATCGGGGCGTTGAGGCCCCAGACGATGTTGGCGACCCACAGGGCCGCGTGTCCTTTGAGTTTTCCCTTGTCCATAGGCTTGTCCGGCGGGGCAAATATAGCGCAAAAAGTGGTGCGAAAGTTGCCCGAACCCGATTTTGTGACGAAAACGCGCTATCATTACGACCTGGTCTTTGCCAACCTTTTCTTCGGAGCGAACTTTTCGTTCTACGTCTCCCTCACGCGCAACTGGCTCGACTATCGGCAGATTTTCATGCTTCAGGTGCTTTCGGCGGCCGTTTTCTTCATCCCCTTCGCGCTCTTTTCGCGCCAGTCGTACCGCATCGCATGGTGCGATGCGGGCAACATTCTCGTCGTGGCGCTGCTGGTCGTCTACGGCTGGATGTACATGCTCGTGTGGGGATCGTCGCTCACCTCGCCCATCGACGCGTCGGTCATCTCGACGCTCGGCCCGGCCTTCACGCTCATCACCGACCACGTCATGCACCCCCACCGCTATGTCCGCATCCGCGTGGTTGGGGTTGTCTTTGCGCTGGCGGGGGCCGGGGTGCTGTTGTTCGGAGAGGGGTTTACGCTCACGCACGGCAGCCGCGCGTGGGGCAACGCACTGGTGCTGGCGGCCGTGGTGGCCATTGCGGTCAATACGGTGATTATCAAGCCGCAGCTGGAGCGGCTCGGAACGCTGGTGGTCATGGGGTGGTACTCCATCATCGGGCTGGCGATCACCGCGCCGTTCTTCTGGAAATACATCGCCGACGCGGCGTTGCTGCGCCTGCCGCAGCAAGCGCTGGCCGAACTGGCCTACATCCTGATTCTGGGAACCGTGCTGCCGATGTATCTGCTCTACCGCGGCACGGAGAAACTCACCTCGGTGCATACGGCGCTCTACCGCTATATCCAGCCCTTTGCGGCGGGTATTCTGGCCGTGGTGCGCGGACAGGCCCATTTCGATACGCAGAACGTCGTCTCCACCATCCTCATCTTCGCGGGGATCGTACTGGTGGTCATCGGCTATAATTCGCGGCAGCGCACGCCGCCGCTCAGTCGGCCAGCAGCCGTGCGCGCCACGCCGCGGGAACCGGGGCGCTCCGCTGGGTCGGGAAGTCGAAGACGACCATGACCGAGCGGCTTTCGCTGCATACGCGGCCCGCGGCGAGCAGCTGCTGGAAGAGCGTCAGGCTCGTCGTGCCGACCTTTTCGCAGGTGGTGGTCACGGTCACCGGATCGTGCATGCGCACCTGCGCCAGGTAGGAGGTCGCGGTCGAGACCGTCACGATCCGAAGGTCGCCCAGCAGCACCTCGTCGCCCAGCACGCGCTGGTAGAAGTCGACCTTGCCCACGTCGAAATACATCTGCTGCGAGACGTTGTTGACGTGCTGGAAGGGGTCCACGTCGGAGAAGCGCTTCTGAATGGGGGTTTCGGTCGTGCGGGCCATCTCAGTCGCGGATGACTTTGACCTCGCCGCCCTCGCCGAAGGCGACGATCGACGACGCCTTGCGCGTGGGTTTGCCCTCGAAGCGGGGATCGACCACGCGGTCCACCCCCTCGACGATCTCGCGCGCAACGTCCTGCAGGCCGACCGGCGTCGCCTCGCCCGTGATGTTGGCCGAGGTCGAGACGATCGGACGGCCCAGCCCGCGCAGCATCCGCTGGCAAAATTCGTGGTCGGGAACCCGCACGCCGAGCGTGCCCTCCTCGGGGATGAGGTTTTCGGCCAGGCCGCCCGCGCCGGGCAGGATCAGCGTCAGCGGCGAGGTGGCCAGCGACATCACCTCGAAGGCAATCCCCGGCGCCTTGTTCACGTAGCGCACGACCATGTCGGCCGAGGAGCACAACACGAGCATCGACTTCTTGTTCTGGCTGCGTTTGAGGCGGTAGATGCGCTCCACGGCCTCGGCGCTGGTGGCGTCGCACCCCAATCCCCACACCGTGTCGGTGGGGTAGAGGATGATGCCGCCTTCGCGCAGGATGCGAACGCACGCGTCCGCTTCCCGCTGGATTTCGGTCTCTTTCATGATTATTTGACGGGCAGCACCTCGATCCAGTAGTCGTCCGGATCGGCGATGAAGTAAAGCCCCATTTCGTGGTTTTCGTAGCAGATGCACCCCATCTGCCGGTGGTATTCGCGCACGGCGTCGTAGTCGCCCACGCGGACGCAGAGGTGGCTTTCGTTCTCGCCCAGTTCGTAGGGGGTTGCAGCGTGGTCCCTGAGCCAGGTCAGTTCGAGGCGGAATCCCGTTTCGCCGTCTCCCAGATAGGCGAGGATGTAGCGGCCGTCGGCGGCCTCCTTGCGCTTGATCTCCTTCAGACCCAGCGCCCGGTCGTAAAATGCGAGGCTGCGGTCGAGGTCCTGAACGTTGATGTTGAAGTGATCGAATCGGCTTTTGATCTGCATGGCTTGCGAGTTTAATCCGCGACAAAATTACACAAATATCGTGAAAAACAGCCGCTGCGCCCAAATAACCTGCTGCGGTGCGGGATGCCGGGCATGAGTTCTCGCCGGCCGTTTTTGCACCGCCGGTGCGGAAAGCGCGTCGCCGGATGAGAATTTTACCTGCCGAAGTTCCATTTTTTCGGGGCGATTTCTTACCTTTGTGCCACGAAGAAAATAACAACAAAAGATAACACACTATGGGAAGAGCCTTCGAGTATCGCAAAGCGCGTAAAATGAAGCGTTGGGGACACATGGCCCGCACGTTCACCAAACTGGGTAAGGAGATCGAAATCGCCGTCAAGGCCGGGGGATCGGACCCCTCGGGCAACACCCGTCTGAGGATTCTCATCCAGAATGCCAAGGCCGAGAACATGCCCAAGGAGAACGTGGAGCGAGCTATCAAGCGTGCCACCGAGAAGGATGCCGCCGACTACAAGGAGGTCACCTACGAGGGATACGGTCCCCACGGCATCGCCTTTCTGGTGGAGACCGCGACCGATAACACGAACCGCACGGTGGCCAACGTGCGCATGCACTTCAACAAGTGCGGCGGTTCGCTGGGCAACAGCGGCTCGGTGGGGTTCATGTTCGAGCACAAGTGCGTCTTCAAGTTCCACCCGGCCGCCGGGACCGATCCCGAGGAGCTGGAGCTGGAGATGATCGACCTGGGCGTCGACGAGTTCTATGCCGAAGAGGACGGCGTGACGGTATATGCCCCCTACGAATCGTTCGGAGCCATCCAGAAGTGGTTGGACGATAAAGGTTTCGAGATCGTTTCCGGCGAATCGGTGCAGCTGCCGACCGACACGAAGGAGCTGGACGCCGAGGCGCGCGAATCGGTCGAGAAGCTCGTCGAGCGTCTGGAGGAGGACGACGACGTGGTCAACGTCTACCACAATATGAAGGAGGACGAGGAGTAAGGGCGTGCGATCCCTCACGGTCAGGGAGAGCGCTCTGCGGTTCCGGAAGACGGACGGGCTGATTCGGCCCGTCCTTTTTTTGGGGGGGGCAGGCCGCGGCGTCCGGATTCGGGCTGCCTTGCTTTCGGCCGTCAAGCCGTGTTGCTCGAATTTGATTGGCCGGGTTTTCGACCGTAAGGCCGGCAGGGCGAAATACGAGTTGCCTTGTCGCGGTTCGAAGAACCGGCGGGCCGCAGCCTCCGGCAGCGGAGGCCCGCTAATCGCAGTCCTCCGCAGACTGCTGCCCGAAAACTTTCTGAAAGTGCATCTACGCAGGCGTCCAGCCGAATCTACCTTTAATCAACTTCTTCGGCGCCTCGTGCCGCACCCGTTCGCGCACTTCCGGAAACGGCGGGAATTGCGGCTGTCCGACGCCGAGCGCCCGGAACGGGTGTCGATGTGCTTTAGCTTTCGTGCCCGTTCAGCGAGGAGGAGGACAGACGCCCGCCGTTTTCTGCGTGCGCCTCTCTTTCGCCCTTTCTTTCAAAGAAAGGGCAGGTTGTTCGGTTTCGGAGCCAGGGCGGGCAACCGGGTTGTCAATTCGCTCCCGATCGTAGAAACCTCGCCGCCTCCGGCTTCGTTTACAAATCTGACCCCACCCCGACCCTCACTCAGGGACGGAGATGGCGTACCAACCGGGCGGCTGAGAAAGAATTATTTGCACCTCACAAGCCTCGCGGATCGATTTTCACATTGTTTCGACCTTTAGGTCGGCGGGCCGCAGCCTCCGGGCGCGGAGGCCAGCTCGAGCGCGTCCCTCCGCAGGCTGCGTCCCAAATATTGGAGCACGTCCTTTGACACTCTTTTATGCGGCTTTGGGCCGCTGACCCGCAGCCTCTGCGGCGCAGGTCCACTTAGCGTGTTCCTACCCGGGTTGCGGGCGAAGGTGGAAGCGCGTCCCTGAGATTATTCGAAACGGATAAAACGCCCGCTCTCGGTCAGGCAGATCGGGCAGTAGGCATCGCTGTATCCGACCGCGTAGAGGTTGCCGCAGACCGGGCAGACCAGATAGCCGGGGTTGCGGTCGGCAGGGTCGTGCAACCCCTGACGGCAGTGTTCCATCAACACGATATGCCGAAGGTCGCCCGCCGTGGCCCAGGCCAGCATCCGCGCGGCGTAGCGGTTGCCGCGGTCGAGCGCCCGGCGGATGTCGCCGCCGCCCAGTGTGGCGAGCGACTGCCGTTCGTAGGCGATGCTGCGCTGGAGGTTGCCCTCGGTCGTGCCGCGGAATACGACCACCTTCGCGGGTGGGGTGTATTTGCCGTTCAGCCGCAGGATGGCGTCGGCGCAGTTGCCCTCCTGCACCCGCTCCGAGAGGGCCATGGCCCGGAACAGCCGCGAAGCGTCGCCCGCGTGTTCGTCCTGTGCGATGCCTGCGAAATGGTCGTACTGCATCGCCTTGACGTGTTTGCGGCGGCAGCAGGCGTCCAGGTCCGTGATCGTCTCGGTCCACAGGTCGGTCCGCTGCTTGCGCTTGGTGTGCGTGGCCGTGTGGTAGATCCAGACGAGCACGCCGGCAGAAGCCACGAACAGCAGAAGGACGAATAACGGACGCAGTTTCATAGAGCTTGAAAGTAAAATAAGGCAGTCCGAACGGAGCATTTTTTATGCCAGCGGAGACCTAATCGGGGTGGGATGCCCATTTTTTTGGCTCAGGATTTTGCAATCCCGAATCGTTTGTTTAATTTTACTATTCCGTATCCGTTGAAACCAAATGCGGTCCGGTCCAAATTATGAAATTCGCCCTGAAATTTCTTCTTGCAGCCAGCCTCCTCTGGACGGCGGGCTGCGGCAGCGACGATTCGTCGGACGATCCGACGACCCTCGCATCGATGCGCTTCGCGCAGGCGTCCTACGATCTGACCGCAGGGGAGGTCGTAACCCCGGTTCTCTATCTGCAGCCCACCGGCGGCGCGGAGTTCGAGAACGATGCGGTGAAAAACTTCTTCGGCATCCGCTACGGCGTGGTAGACCCGTCGGTCGCTTCGGTTTCGGAGCAGGGTGTGGTGACTGCGCTCAAGGCGGGTATCACCACGCTGACGGCAAGTTCGCCCTACTGTGCCACCTTCGCCAGCGCGCAGATCACCGTGCGGGGCGGGATTTCCCAGTTGGAGATCGTCTCGCTGCGCTTCGGGCAGACGCAGTACGCCGTTGAGGCGGGCAAGAGCGTGGAGCCGCAGCTGATGGTGCGCCTCACGGGCGAACCGGAGGTTGCCTACGACCGGACGAAGAATCCCTACCGGATGAGCTGGACCAGTTCGAACCAGTCGGTGGCGACCGTCTCGGAACAGGGCGTGGTCACGGGCCTTGCGGCCGGAACGACGACCCTCACCGCGCGGACGCCCCTGTTTGACGGGGCGGCGACCGCCACGGTGACCGTTTCGGACGCGGAGGCGAAGATCGTCTCGCTGCGTTTCGAGCAGAGCGCCTACGACGTCTCTTCGCAGAGCGTCCAGCCGCGGCTGATGATCCGCCTGACGGGCGATGCGGCGGAGACGGCCTACGACGCTGCGGCAAACCCCTACGGGGTGGTCTGGACGGTCAGCGACACCTCCGTCGCCTCGGTCTCCGCGACGGGCGTGGTGACGCGTCTGAAAGAGGGAACGATCACGCTGACCGCGCGGACGAGCCAATACAGCCAGGCCGCGACGACGACCGTGAAGTTCCTTCCCGTGACGACCGCGACATGCGTGGGCGAATGGATGCTCGAGAGTTGGAAGGGCGACGGGGGAATGGCCGGCAAGGTCTATATCGAGCTGACCAAAACCGGAACTTTCCAGATGTACCAGAACGTCAATACGCAGGGTTTCGCCAAATTCGCGGGAACCTATACCGTGACGGAGATGTCGGGGCAGCAGGTGCTCGAGGGGACCTACTCCGACGGCAAGTCGTGGGGCGACAGCTATACGTTCGCCGCTACGGACGAAGCGCTGACGCTGACCGGCCGTAAGACCGGCTACGTCTCCGTTTATAAACGCACCCCGATTCCCGATTACGTGAAGGACGGCGTTACGATTCAGTCGACGCATTCGTCGCCGGTTCCGTTCCTCTAAAAGAGGATCGAACCGAAGAAGAGGGACCCTGCCGCAGGGTCCCTCTTCTTTTATAGGTATTCGCCCTCCCCCGAAAGAAATTACGGCCCGAATCCTCGGGCCGTAATTCAACCGGTTGCGGTCGTCGCCGTCCGTCGGCGGACGGCCGTATGGTCGGTCAGAGCCGCGCCTTGATCGCTTTCGACGCCTCCTCGTAGCCGGGTTTGTCCAGCAGGGCGAACATGTTCTTCTTGTACGCCTCCACCCCCGGCTGGTCGAAGGGATTCACGCCCAGCAGGTAGCCGCTGATGCCGCACGCTTTCTCGAAGAAGTAGAGCAGTGCGCCGACCGCCTCGGCCTCGATGCGCGGAATCTCGATGCGGATGTTGGGCACGCCGCCGTCGATGTGGGCCAGCTGCACGCCCAGTTCGGCCATGCGGTTGACCTCGGAGATACGCTTGCCGGCGAGGAAGTTCAGTCCGTCGAGGTTCTCGTCGTCGGCGTCGATGCGCACCTCGTGCGCGGGCTGCGCCACGGAGATGATCGTCTCGAAGAGCGTCCGCTCGCCCTCCTGGATGTATTGGCCCATCGAGTGCAGATCGGCCGTCAGCGTGACGCTGGCCGGGAAGATGCCCTTGCCCTGCTTGCCCTCGCTCTCGCCGTAGAGCTGCTTCCACCACTCGTTGACGTACTGCAATTTGGGTTCGTATGAACCGAGAATCTCGATCTTCTTGCCCTCCTTGTAAAGCGCATTGCGCGTTGCAGCGTAGACGGCCGCGGGGTTCTCGTCGAACGACACGCCCTCCGCCGTGGCGCGCTCCATCGCCTGCGCGCCGTGGACCAGTGCGGCGATATCCACGCCGGCAGCGGCCAGCGGCAGCAGCCCCACGGGGGTGAGCACCGAGTAGCGGCCGCCCACGTCGTCGGGAATGACGAATGTGGGGTAGCCCTCCTGCGTGGCGAGCGTCTTGAGCGCTCCGCGCGCCCGGTCGGTGACGGCCACGATCCGCTGGGCGGCCTCGGCCTTGCCGTAGCGCTTTTCGATCTCTGCTTTTATCAGCCGGAAGGCGATGGCCGGTTCGGTCGTCGTGCCCGACTTCGAGATCACGATCGCGCCCAGCGAGTGCTCCTTCGAAGCCTCCATCAGTTCATGGATGTAATCTTCGGAGATGTTCTGCCCGGCGAAGACCACGGTCGGCGCGTCCTGCCGCTTGTGCAGCAGCTTGAACGGGTCGCTCATCGCCTCCAGCACGGCTTTCGCCCCGAGGTACGAGCCGCCGATGCCGATGCAGACGATCAGGTCGGCTTTCTCGCGCAAGTGGGCGGCAGCCTGTTCGATGGCGGCGATCTGTTTGTCGTCGATCGAGGAGGGCAGGTGCACCCAGCCCAGGAAGTCGTTGCCCGCGCCGCGGCCCGAATGCAGCAGCGCATTGGCCTCCAGCGCGGCGGCCTTCATTTCGTCGCTCAGCGCGATGCCCGACTTGGAAATGTCAAGTTTCAGTGTTTTCATGGGTTTATCAGATTAATTTGGTTGTCAGTTCTCGCATGCTTTTGCGCGCCGATGCCCCGTTGTAGAGCACGTCGTATACCATGTCGGCGATCGGCAGGTCGATTCGGTGACGGCAGTTGATGTGGCGGATGCAATCGGCGGCAAAGTACCCTTCGGCCACCATCGTCATCTCGTTGAGGGCGCTTCTGACCGTGCAGCCGTGGCCGATCAGCAGCCCCAGCCGCCGGTTGCGGCTGTATGAAGAGTAGCACGTCACCAGCAGGTCGCCCAAATAGGCCGAGACCTGCGTATCGCGCGCAGCGGGGTAGCTTTCGGTCAGAAAGCGCGTCATCTCCCCGGCGCAGTTGGCGATCAGCACCGCGAGGAAGTTGTCGCCGTAGCCCAGTCCGGTGGCCATGCCCACGGCCAGTGCGTAGATGTTCTTGAGGATGGCGGCGTATTCGATGCCGTAGAGGTCGGTCGAATAGCTCAGGTGGATGCTCTCCGAGGCGAACTTGGCACCGATGGCGTGCGCATTGTCGGGATCGGTGCAGACCACCGTCAGGTAGGAGAGCTTCCCGCGCGACACCTCCTCGGCGTGGGAGGGACCGGTGAAGAGGCCTATCTGCTTGTAGGAGAGGTCGTAGCGGTCGTGCATGTACTCCACCACGGTCTGGTAGTCGCCCGGCACGATGCCCTTGATGGCCGAGACGACGAACTTGTCGGTCAGCGGCTCGGTGAGCGGCTCGAGGAACTTCTTGAGGTAGGCCGAGGGGGTGGCCAGAATGAGGATGTCGGCCGCGCGGACCACCTCGTCGAGATCGTCGGAGGGGGCGATGCGCGCCGGATCGAACTCCACGTCGCTCAGGTAGCGCGGATTCCGCCCCTCCGAGCGCAGCGATTCGAGCACCTCGGGGTTGCGCACGTACCACCCCACGCGCGGCTGGTTGGCCGCCACGAGACCCGCGATGGCCGTGGCCCAGCTTCCGTAGCCGATCACCGCGCAGCGGGACTCTTTTCCTATCTTGTATTCCATGATCTTCAGCAGGTTTTGATCATACAAATGTAATTAAAAAAAATCAGAAAAAAAGACCCGATTTTCCGACGCTTTTTCCTATCTTTGTCCGGATATATGCTCCGGCGTGCCGCAAGTGCGGGCCGGACGGCATGGAAGATTGAATACGAGGGGTTTGGAAAACATAAACAGCCGGTTAGGAACATTATGGGACTTTTTTCGCTGACACAGGAGCTGGCCATCGACCTGGGCACGGCCAACACGCTGATCATCTATAACGGCAAGGTCGTCGTCGACGAACCTTCGATCGTGGCGCTCGACGTGCACACGGGCAAGTTGGTGGCCATCGGCTACCAGGCCCGCCAGATGCACGAGAAGACCAATCCGAACATCAAGACGATCCGTCCGCTGAAGGACGGCGTGATCGCCGATTTCAACGCCACGGAACTCATGCTGCGCGGCATGATCAAGAAGGTCAAGACCTCGGGCAGCCTCTTCGCACCCTCGCTGCGGATGGTGATCTGCATCCCGTCGGGTTCGACCAACGTCGAAATCCGCGCCGTGCGCGACTCGGCCGAGCACGCCGGAGGCCGCGAGGTCTACATGATCTACGAACCGATGGCCGCGGCGCTGGGCGCCGGGCTGGACGTGGAGGCCCCCGAGGGCAACATGGTCATCGACATCGGCGGCGGCACGTCGGAGATCGCCTGCATCTCGCTGGGCGGCATCGTCTGCTCGGAGTCGATCAACGTCGCGGGCGACGTCTTCACCACCGACATTCAGAGCTACGTGCGCCAGCAGCACAATATCCGCATCGGCGAGCGCACCGCGGAGGCCATCAAGTGTTCGATCGGCGCCGCCGTGTCGGACCTGGAGGAGGAGCCTGCCGACTTCGTGGTCACGGGTCCCAACATGCTCACGGCGCTGCCGCAGACCGTGTCGCTCAGTTACAGCGAGATCGCCTACGCGCTCGAAAAGTCGCTGGCCAAGATCGACGCGGCGCTGATGAAGGTGCTCGAGTCGATGCCTCCCGAGCTGTACGCCGACATCGTGAAGAACGGCGTCTACCTCGCCGGCGGCGGGGCGCTGATCAAGGGGCTGGACCGACGGCTGAACGAAAAGACCGGCATCCCTTTCCACGTGGCCGAGGACCCGCTGCGGGCCATCGCTCGCGGCACGGGCATCGCCCTGAAGAACATCAACCGCTTCTCGTTCCTGATGAAGTGATTCGCGGGATGACGGTCTATTTTCGCGCTTTAAGCACCGTTGGGCATAGTCGCATGCGCTGCGTATGCTCCCGCGCCGTCCGGCCTGCGAAAGAGGGGAATCGTCTGGTCCCGACGCAAACCGTGGAAGCGGCCGGGCCGTGCATCACCGCCGATTTCCGCGCTTCACGCACCGTCCGGCGGGGTCGCCCGAAGGGCGTGCTGCGATGCAATCTGTGTGGTAATAATTTGATAGTGTGTTAGATAGCGATTGCGGGCCTGGGTGTCCGCAATCTTGAATTAAGGAAGAAGCCTTGCATAAGTTGTTCGAATTCATACGCAGCATCTACGTCGTGGTGCTATTCGTCCTGCTGGAGGCCCTGGCGGTGAGCTACTACGCCCATGCCACCTGCTACACGCAGGCGCGGCTGCTCGCCCGATCGAACCAGGTGGCGGGCGGCGTGCACGGGCTGCTTGCCGGCATCCGGCGCTACTTCCTGCTGGGCGACGAGAACCGGGCGCTGCTGGCCTACGCGGCCGAGCTGAAGGAGCGGCTGGCCCGCTACGAGGAGGCCGAGTCTATCGCGGGCTTCGATACGGCGCTCGCCGAGATCGGGGAGTCGAAATACCGCGTGATGAACGCTTCGGTGATCTCCAATACGCTTAACCGGGCGCAGAATCTCATCGTCCTGAACCGCGGCACGCGCGACGGCGTGGTGGCGGACATGGCCGTCGTCTCGCCCGACGGGGCGATGGTGGGCTATGTCGTCGACTGCACGGAACGCTACGCGGTGGCGCTGTCGGTGCTCAACACCTCGTTCCGCGCCAGCGGCAAACTCGCCGATTCCGACTACTTCGGTTCCGTCTACTGGGACGGCGTGGACCCCGACGTGGTGACGCTGGGCGAGTTGTCCAAATACTCCGAGCCGCAGCCGGGGCAGGCGGTCGTCTCGGCGGGCTTCTCGCAGTACTTCCCCGCGGGGGTGAAGATCGGCGTGGTCGAGAGCGCCGTGCTCAACCCGACGCGCACCTCCTATACGGCGCGTGTGCGGCTGACGGCCCGCATCGCCCGGCTGACGGACGTGCTGCTGGTCGAAAACCGCGACCTCTATGAGATCCGCGATCTGGAAAACAGCGAAAAAGTGAAACAACATACCCGGCAGAAATGATGGTCCGCACGCTTCCATACCTCCTGCTCTTCGCGGCAGCCGTCCTGTTGCAGGTCTTCCTGTTCGACAACCTGACGATCAGCGTCTACTTCAACCCGCTCGTCTACATCGCTTTCGTGCTCCTGCTGCCGCTCGACACGCCCCACGTGGGGCTGCTGGCCGCCGGACTGGCGCTCGGCGTTACGATGGACTTTGCGATGGGCGCCGCCGGGGTGAACACCATAGCCACGCTCTTCGTGGCGTTCGTCCGCCCCTGGGTGCTCGGACTTTTCACGGGCCGCGACGATGCCCGCGAGGGGGGCGTCCCCTCGCCCGAACGGATGGGGCCGCGCAAATTCGTCCACTACCTCGTTGTGGCCGTGCTGCTGCACCACACACTCTTCTTCCTGCTCGAAGCCCTCTCATTCAGCCACCTGATGCACACCGCTCTGCGCATCGCGGTGAGCAGCGCCTGCTCGGTACTCTTCATCTGGCTGATCGCCCGCCTGTTCACGGCCAAATTCCCCGTTCGCGTATGATCGGCGGCTCCGATACGGCATCGCGCAGACGGGTGCTGCAAGGCGTCGTGCTGCTCATCTTCGCGCTGCTCGTGGGCCGGCTGGCCTACCTGCAGCTCATCGACCCGCGCTACGAGGAGCTGGCCCGGGCCAACGCCCTGCGCCATGTGGTGCAGTACCCCTCGCGCGGAGAGGTCTTCGACCGCAACGGCGAGTACCTCGTGCAGAGCCGCGCGTGCTACGACCTGATGGTCATTTACAGCGACATCGGACGGCAAGGGTTCGATACGGCGCGCCTGTGCGCCGTGTCGGGGGTCTCGCGCGAAAAGCTGGTCCGCGAGCTGGGGAATGCCCGCCTGCGCCCGCGCGCTCCGCGGCTGGTGACCAGCTACCTCTCGAAGGAGGACAAGCTGCGTTTCGACGAGTGCAACTTCCCGGGCTTCTTCACCGTCTACCGCACCATGCGCGAATATCCGCGCAAAATCGGCGGCAACCTGCTGGGTTATGTGGGCGAGGTCAACCAGGACATGTTGAAGCGCTACCCCGAGTACCGGGCCGGCGACTACGTGGGCATGAGCGGCGTGGAGTCCTCCTACGAGCGGCTGCTCAAGGGGCAGAAGGGGGTCAAGATTCAGGAGATCGACACCCACGGGGCGATCAAGGGCTCCTACATGGAGGGGCGCTACGACTCGCTGCCCGAGCCGGGACGCTACCTGGTGAGCACCATCGATGCGCGTCTGCAGCGCCTCGGCGAGGAGCTGATGCGCGGCAAGGTCGGGGCCGCGGTGGCCATCGAACCCGCCACCGGGGAGATTCTGATGATGGTCTCCTCCCCCTCGTACGACCCCGACGAACTGCTGGGCCGCGAGCGGGGCAATCACTACATGGAGCTGTTGCGCAACCGGCGCAACCCGCTCTTCAACCGGGCCGTGAAGGCCAAGTACCCGCCCGGATCGACCTTCAAGCTGGTGCAGGGGCTGATCGGGCTGGAGGAGGGCGTGCTGCGCCCGTCGGACCTCCACGTCTGCCACATGGGCTATCAGGCCGGACGGCTGAAGATGGCGTGCCACGCCCACGCCTCGCCGCTCGACTTGCGCTACGCGGTGGCCACCTCGTGCAACGCCTATTTCTGCTACGTCTTCCGCGACATCCTCGACAACCCGAAGTACGGCAGCGTCAAGGAGGGTTTCGACGTCTGGAAAGAGTACGTCGAGAGCTTCGGTTTCGGCCGCAAGCTGGGTTCGGACTTTCTGGACGAGGGGAACGGCTACGTCCCCGACCGTTCGTTCTACGACCGCCGCTACCGCGGGTCGTGGAACTCGCTGACGGTCCTTTCGCTCTCGATCGGACAGGGCGAGCTGGGCTGTACGCCCCTGCAGCTGGCCAATCTGGCGTGCATCGTCGCCAACCGCGGCTACTACTACATCCCGCATATCGTCAAAGAGATCGAGGGGCAGGATTCGATCGACCGCCGCTTCTACGAACGGCACTACACGAAAGTCTCGCCGAAGCACTTCGAACCGATCGTCGACGGCATGTGGCGCGGGGTGAACATCGGCGGCACGTCGATGGGGGCGCAGCTGCCGGGGCTGGACGTCTGCGGCAAGACCGGCACGGCGCAGAACCCCCACGGCCGCGACCACTCCACGTTCCTCTCTTTCGCCCCGAAGGACAACCCGCGCATCGCCATCTCGGTCTACGTCGAGAACGGCGGTTTCGGCGCTTCGGCGGCGCTGCCGATCGCCAGCCTGCTGGAGGAGTACTACCTCACGGACACCATCCGACGCCCCGAGCTGCTCCAACGCATGAAGAATATGACCATCTATTACCCCTCCTATGACCGGTAGCCGCCATAACCGCATCTTCGAGGGCGTCGACCTCGGAACGGTCCTGCTGTATCTGCTGATCGTGCTGGCGGGCTGGGTGTCGATCGCCTCGGCTTCGTACGACGATGCGACGACGGACCTGTTCGCCTTCTCGCACTTCTACATGAAGCAGTTGATCTGGGTCGGCATCGCCTGGGTGGCGGCGGTGGTGGTGCTGCTGCTCGACGAACGTTTCTACCACATGTTCGCCTATCCGGCCTACGTGGCGGGGCTTTTCCTGCTGCTGGCGGCGCTGCTCTTCGGCCGCGAGGTCAACGGAGCCAAGGCGTGGTTCGAGTTCGGCTCGGTGCGCGTGCAGCCCGTCGAGTTCGTCAAGATCGCCACGGCGCTGGCGCTGGCACGGGTAATGAGCGCCTATTCGTTCTCGATCGACCGGCCGGGCGACCTGCTGAAGGTCGCGCTGGTGATCTGCCTGCCGCTGGGAATCATCGTGCTGCAGAACGATACGGGGTCGGGCATCGTGCTCGGCTCGTTCCTCTTCGTGCTCTACCGCGAGGGGCTGAACAAGTGGCTGTGCATCCCGGTGCTGCTCATCGCGGCGCTGTTCATCGTCTCGTTCATCCTCTCGCCGATGACGCTGCTCGTCCTCTCGATCGTGGTCTGCACGCTCTCGGAGGCGATGATGAACGGACAGTGGCGCTCGCGGGTAATCTATCTGGCGGCGCTGGCGCTGGGGAGCATCCTGCTGTGCATCCTGATGGCGCTGATCGCCCCCGGCGTGATGGACCTCTACCGCTGTCTGCTCCTGACTACGCTCCTGTCGCTTGTCGGGATTGCAGTCTACGCCTACCGGACGAACCTAAACAATATGTTTCTGGTGTTGGGCCTCTTCGTCGGCACGATGGTCTTTCTGCCCACCACCGACTACATCTTCAATTCGATCCTCAAGCAGCACCAAAGGGACCGCATCCTCAGCTTTCTGGGCATCATCAGCGACCCGCTCGGCACGGACTACAACGTCAACCAGTCGAAGATCGCCATCGGCTCGGGCGGCCTGGTGGGCAAGGGGTTCCTCGAAGGGACCCAGATCAAATACGGCTTCGTGCCCGAGCGGCACACCGACTTCATCTTCTGCACGGTGGGCGAGGAGTGGGGCTTCCTCGGCACGACCTTCGTGCTGGCGCTGCTGTGCCTCTTGATCCTGCGGCTGATGCGCATGGGCGAGCGGCAGGAAGAGCCGTTCGGCCGCATCTACTGCTACTGCGTGGCGTCGATCCTGCTGTTTCACGTGCTGGTGAACGTCGGCATGACCATCGGGCTGATGCCGGTGATGGGCATTCCCCTGCCGCTGATGAGCTACGGCGGCTCGTCGCTGGTCGCTTTCACGATCCTGCTGTTCATCGCCGTCCGGCTCGACGCTTCGACACGGCAGTTCTCACTCAACCGATTCTGACACTATGATAAACTACGATCCCTGGGGACTGACGGCGGGACAGGTCGTCGAAAGCCGCCGCCGGCACGGCGATAACGTCATCACCCCGCCCAAAGACGACTCCGCATGGCGGCTCTTCGCGGAGAAGTTCCGCGATCCGATCATCCGCATCCTGCTGCTGGCCGCCGTGCTTTCGCTGGCGATCGGAGCGTTCCACGGCGACTTCACCGAGTCGGCGGGTATCATCTGCGCCATCATCCTCGCCACGGGGGTGAGCTTCTGGTTCGAGTGGGACGCCCAACGGCGGTTCCGCCGCCTGAACCGGGTCAACGACGACATTCCGGTCAAGGTGATGCGCCAGGGGGCGATGTGCGAAATTCCGCGCCGCGAAGTGGTCGTGGGCGACGTGGTGATCGTCGAGAGCGGCGAGACGGTTCCGGCGGACGGAGAGCTGGTCGAGGCCGTGTCGCTCAAGGTGAACGAATCGACCCTCACGGGAGAACCCGAGGTGGACAAGACCGTGGACGAGGCCCATTTCGATGCCGAGGCCACCTACCCCTCGAACGCCCTGCTGCGCGGCACGACCGTTGTGGACGGGTACGGACGGATGGTCGTCGGGGCCGTCGGCGACCGCAGCGAGGCGGGCCGCGTCACCGAGCAGGCCACCGTCCGCAGCGAGGAGCCTACGCCGCTCGACCGGCAGCTGCGGCGTCTTTCGCGGCTAATCGGGCTGGCGGGCATCAGCATCGCCGTGACGATCTTTTGCGTGATGCTCGGCAAGGCGCTCCTCGTGGGCGACCTGCTGGAGCGGCCGTGGCTCGACATTTCGCAGCAGGTGCTCCATATCTTCATGGTTTCGGTGGCGCTGATCGTCATGTCCGTGCCCGAGGGGCTTCCCATGTCGATCACCCTGTCGCTGGCCATGTCCATGCGGCGGATGCTGCGCACGAACAACCTGGTGCGGCGGATGCACGCCTGCGAGACGATGGGCGCCGTGACGGTCATCTGCACCGACAAGACGGGGACGCTGACGCAGAACCGCATGTCCGTGCAGCAGGTCGTCCGCTACGACGCGCTGCCGCTGCACGACTTCGCGGAGGTCGTCTCCGCCAACTCCACGGCGTTTCTCGACGGGACGGGAGCCGTCATCGGCAACCCGACCGAAGGGGCGCTGCTGACGTGGCTCCGGGCGCAGGGCGAGGAGTACGAGGCGCTGCGCGCCGGGGTGCGGATCGTCGACCGGCTGACCTTCTCCACCGAACGCAAATACATGGCGACGATCATCGAAAGCGGCGTTTCGGGCCGCCGGCTGCTGTGTGTGAAGGGCGCGCCCGAGATCGTGCGGGCCATGTGCGCCGCCGACGGCAGGCAGGAGCAGGTCGCGGAACAGCTGCTGGCCTTTCAGAACCGTGCCATGCGGACGCTGGCCGTGGCGTGGGCCGAAACCGCGGAAGCGGACTGCCTGCGGGCGGTCGAACGGGGCGGCCTGCACTTCGCGGCCGTGGCGGCCATCTCCGATCCGGTGCGCGAGGACGTGCCCGCCGCCGTGAGACGCTGTCTGGATGCGGGGATCGCCGTCAAGATCGTTACGGGCGACACGCCTGCCACGGCGCGCGAGATCGCCCGCCAGATCGGGCTGTGGGACGACGCCGCGGACGGCGAACGCAACCACATGACCGGTACGGAGTTCGCCGCCGCGAGCGACGAGGAGCTGAAAGAGCGGGTGGGCGAACTGAAGATCATGTCCCGGGCGCGGCCGCTCGACAAGCAGCGGCTGGTGCGCCTGTTGCAGCAGCGCGGAGAGGTGGTGGCCGTCACGGGCGACGGCACGAACGATGCCCCGGCACTCAACTTCGCCAACGTGGGTCTCTCGATGGGTTCGGGAACCTCCGTGGCCAAGGACGCCTCGGACATCACGCTGCTCGACGACTCGTTCGCCTCGATCGCCACGGCGGTCATGTGGGGGCGGTCGCTCTACCGCAACATCCAGCGCTTCGTGCTCTTCCAGCTCACGATCAACTTCGTGGCGATCGTGGTCTGCTTCGTCGGAGCGGTCTTCGGGACCGACATGCCCCTTACGGTGGTTCAGATCCTGTGGGTCAACATCATCATGGACACTTTCGCCGCCATGTCGATGGCCTCGCTGCCGCCCGACCCGGCAGTCATGTGCGAGCGCCCCCGCCCGCGCGACGAATTCATCATCACCCCCTCGATGGCCCGCACGATCTTAGTGAGCGGCGGCGTGATGATCGCCGTGCTGCTGGGACTGCTGTTCTGGTGGGCCGCGCCGTCGGGCGATCTGGACATCCGTCCTCTGACGCTCTTTTTCTCGGTGTTCGTCTTCTTCCAGTTCTGGAATATGTTCAACGCGAAGGGCTTCGCCACGCGCCGTTCGGTCTTCGCCTGCGTGAAGGGCTGCCGGGAGTTTTTCCTGATTCTGGCCGCGATCGCCGTCGGGCAGGTGATTATCGTGGAGGTCGGCGGCGAAGTCTTCCGCACCGAACCGCTCCCCCTGCGCGACTGGGCCGCGGTCATCGGCTGCACGTCGCTTCTGGCCATCGGCGGCGAAGCGGTGCGTGCCCTTCGGCGCAAAAACAGACGCTAACCTCCACGCACCGACCGCACCGACCGCACCGACCGCGGTACGCATCGTCCGCACGGCCCGCACCCTCTCACTCGTTCTCACTTATACTATACCTACTATACCCGCCACACCCATCCCGCTGCTAACCCTTATGCTCCATGCTACGCCTCCTGCTCTGCTGCCTGCTGGCAGTGTCCTGTCAGCAACTTGTCGCGCAGCATAACGACCTCGCGCAGATCGACAACGACGAGAGTTTCGCTCTGCGTTTCCACCGCCACACCTCGACGAAAGCCTACCGGATGACCTTCGTCGCCACGCCGCTGATTCTCGGAGGCGTGGCCATGATGTATTACGACCGCGATTTCCGTGAGCTGCGCAACGACTACTCCCCCAAATTCAACCGCCATTACGACAACTACCTGCAATATGCGCCCCTGGCGCTGACCTGGGGCATGAAGGCGTGCGGGCTGAAGGGCCGCAGCTCGTGGGGCCGCATGATCGTCTCGAACGCCTTTGCGGCCGGTCTGATGGCCGCCGTGGTCAACTCGCTCAAGTACTCCGTGCAGGTCGAGCGTCCCGACGGCTCGACGCGCAACTCCTTCCCCTCGGGACACACCGCCACGGCGTTCATGGCCGCGACGATCCTGCACAAGGAGTACGGCCACCGCAGCCCGTGGTTCAGCATCCTCGGCTACGCCGCCGCGACCGCTACGGGCGTCACCCGCCAGTTGAACAACCGCCATTGGATGAGCGACGTCATGGTGGGCGCGGGCATCGGTATCCTCTCCGCGGAGCTGGGTTACTTTTTGGCCGATCTGATCTATCAGGACCGGGGGCTTTATGCCTACGACAAGATGGTCGTGCTGGACCGCTACGCCAAGCCGTCGTTTTTGGGGCTGAGCGTCGGCTTCTCCACGGCGCTGGGCCGCTATTCGCCGCTGCCGGGACGGAAGGTCGTCTTCACGAGCGGGCCGACCGTCAGCATCCGAGGCGCGTGGTTCGCCACGCCCTACGTGGGTGTCGGCGGCCGCGTGCAGGCGGGCAACCTGGCCGTGACGGTCGACGACGTAGCGCAGACGGAGCGGCTGAAGAGCGCTTCGGCCGCCGCGGGCGTCTACTTCTCCTATCCCTTTACCGCGCGCTGGCTCATCGGGTCCAAAGTGCTGGGCGGTTACGAATATTATAAGACGATGGACCTCAAGGACCGGATCGACGGCACGGACCAGCACTGGATCTCCGGGAAGCTGGGCGGCCGCGGGGGATTCGTGGCCGGCACGGGCCTGACGATGGTCTACGCGGCGACGCAGCATCTGGGCGTGCGCTTCGAGACGGAGTACGACATTACCTGTCCCTCGACGCCCGGCAGCGACGAGTGGATGAGCCGCCTCTCGTTCGGTCTGGCGGTCTGCGCGCTGTTCTGACTCGGGCGCGGTTGTGTGATCGTAAGCCGCACGTCCGATCCTGCACTGCTATCCGCTGCCATTATAAAGACGGAGCGCGGACCTTCACAGCGAAGGTCCGCGCTCCTTATACACCGGGCAGGGTTAGAGGACGCCCTGCTCGACCATCGACTTGGCCACCTTCATGAAGCCGGCGATGTTCGCGCCCTTCATGTAGTTGACGTAGCCGTCCTTCTCCGTGCCGTACTCGAGGCAGGCGTGGTGAATCGACGACATGATCTGGTGCAGCTTGGCGTCGACCTCTTCGGCCGTCCAGTTGAGTTTCTGCGAGTTCTGAGTCATCTCCAGACCGGAGGTGGCCACGCCGCCGGCGTTCACCGCCTTGCCCGGTCCGTAGGGAATCTTCGCCGCGATGAAGGCGTCGATAGCCTCCGGGCGGCAGCCCATGTTCGAAACCTCGGCCACCACCTTCACGCCGTTGGCCAGCAGCTGCTTGGCGTCCTCGCCGCCCAGCTCGTTCTGCGTGGCGCACGGCATGGCGATGTCGACCTTGACCTCCCACGGCTTGCGGCCGGCGTAGAACGTCGAGCCGGGGAACTTCTTGGCATAGGGTTCCACCACGTCGTTGTTCGAAGCGCGCAGCTCGAGCATGTAGGCGATCTTCTCGGCATCCAGTCCGGCGGGATCGTGGATGTAGCCGTCGGGACCCGAGATCGTCACCACCTTAGCACCCAGCTCGGTCGCTTTGGTCGCAGCGCCCCAGGCCACGTTGCCGAAGCCCGAGATGGCGATGGTCTGTCCCTTGATGTCCATGCCTGCCTTTTCGAGCATCTGGCGCAGGAAGTAGACCGCACCGAAGCCCGTCGCCTCGGGACGGATCAGCGAACCGCCGTAGGTCATGCCCTTGCCCGTCAGCACGCCCGTGTTCTCGCGCGCCAGCTTGCGGTACATGCCGTAGAGGTAGCCGATCTCGCGGCCGCCCACGCCGATGTCACCGGCCGGAACGTCGGTCTCGGGACCGATATGGCGCCACAGTTCGACCATGAAAGCCTGGCAGAAACGCATCACCTCGCTGTCCGACTTGCCCTTGGGGTTGAAGTCCGAACCGCCCTTCGCACCGCCCATCGGCAGGGTCGTCAGCGCATTCTTGAACACCTGCTCGAAGCCGAGGAATTTGAGGATCGACGGGTTCACCGAGGGGTGGAAACGCAGACCGCCCTTGTAGGGACCGATGGCGTTGTTGAATTGGAAGCGGTAGCCCGTGTTGACCTGGGGGACGCCCTGGTCGTCGACCCAGACCACCTTGAAAGTGAAACTGCGGTCGGGCTCCACGATGCGCTCCGCGATGCGGTTGGCTTCGAACTCCGGATGCTGGTTGTAAGCGTCCTCGACGGTCATCAGAACCTCGCGCACGGCCTGCAGATATTCGCTTTCGCCGGGGTGCTTGCGCTCGAGTTCCGCCATAATTTTGTTGACGTTCATGGTAGGAAGTTTTAAAAGGTTGGTTGTTTGTTACAAATATAACAATATTTCTTATAGATTGTAACTTTCGGTCACGGAAAGTTGCAAAATTATTGTTCTTGCACCATTCGGTGGATTTCGGGGCAGCAGCCGTGTCGCGGATGGGGGGCGGCCGGGTGCAGCGCTCCTCCGAGGAGGATGAGGAAAATCGCCGCAAACGAAGCCCAGATTCCCAGGTAATAGAGCAGATGCCAGGGACGGAATCGGGTCGTCGCATCGATGGCCGAATCGGGCAGGTAAGCACCCTTTTCGCGGAAGCCCAAAAAGTCGTTGCAGTGTCCGATCGTTTCGGCAGCCTCCTTGCGCCGTTCATAATTATTTCTCAGAATCAGCGTGCAAATGGCGCACATGGCCAGTTCCAGGATACATACCCCGGTGAGGGCCAATACGGTAAAGGAAAACTGGGTCAGAAAACTGCCTAATGCCAGTTGCAGGGTCAGAAATCCCGTAAAGACCTTCAGGTCGATATGCGACAGGGTCTGCAGCAGCCGGGCCTGATCCTCGTGGCGGTAGCGGATCAGTTCGATTTTGTCTTTGTTGTCCAATTCCATCATGGCTATGCGGTTTATTCATCCCCCTCGCACACGATCCCCTTGTTCGAGCGGCCGTCGATGCAGACCCAGAGCGGCCGCTGGAAGCGCACCTGCCGGAGGTACTCCCCCTCGCGCAGGGCGGGCATCGCGTCGAGCCGCTCCGCGCGGAAGATGCCGTCGCCGCGGAAGGGGTTGATCGTCAGGTATCCCACGCCCAGCGAGGTGACGTTCTGGAAGAAGTGGGTCCCCTGCGAGGGTTCGACCTCGAACTTCTCGATGCTGCACTCGACGATCACCTTCGCCTCGGAGATGTGCGTCCACTTGACCGGCACGCCGAGGAACGGGTCCGACGAACCCCACCGGCCGGGACCGACGAGGATGTAGGAGCGCCGCTCGTCGCGCGTGAGGGCGTTGAAGCGCAGCAGCTCCTCGGCGATCCGCTCGGTCGAGAGTGAGTCGAAGGCGTCGGCCTTGACGTAGATGATGTCCGTGATGTCGGACATCATGCCGACCCCCAGCGCATTCTCGCCGTAGATCAGCGCGCGGGCGGTGTCGACCTGCTCCCAGTCGATCGGGCGGTTGTCCTGGTTGTCGATGATCGGGCGGATTTGCAGCAGGTTGAAGATCTGCTGCTGCCCGTGCGGTACGTCCATGTTGACGGCGAACTCGACCTCCACGGGGCAGCGCATCTCCTCGGCTCCCATGCGGAGAATGTCGGTGATGATCTCCGCCAGCGGAAACGTATTGTATTTGAGGATGTTGTTGAACGTGATGACACGCCGTCCCCGGTCGAACGGACTGTCCGAAATGCGTTCGTTCTCCCGGTCCCAGACCGAGGCGACGAAACGCGTCTGACGCAGCTCTCCGATCTGCGAAAGGTCGAGGCGGCGCAGGTTCACCGCGTCGTCGATCGACGTGCGGAACTCCTCGGGGCGCAGGCTCAGCGCCAGCACCTCGGTCTGCGTGTCGCGCAGGGCCAGTTCGGGGGTGGAGGTTTGCAGCACTTTCTGCGGGTAGCGGGGCGAGAAGCGCAGCGTGCGCCCGCCGTCCACGACCAGTTTTCCCAGCCCCATCGCCACGTTGCACACCCCGTCCTCGGGCCGCTCGTCGCCGATGGGGTAGCAGTTGATCGAGCGCGCCACGCCCGAAAAGGTCGGCAGGAACAGACCGTCCTGTTCCGTGCCGCACACCTCCTGGATCACCACGGCCATCTTTTCCTCCGAAAGGAGGTTCTGCGACGAAGAGATGTAGGCCCGCGAGGCGGCGAAGTAGACCGAGGCGTAGACGCTCTTGACCGCCTTGAGCAGCAGGCGGAGCATCTGGTCCTCGTTGTCCACGTAGGGGATCATGTAGGTCGAGTAGATGCCGGCGAAAGGCTGGTAGTGCGAATCCTCGAGCTTCGACGACGAGCGCACGGCCAGCGGCGTGCGCACCGTGCGGATGTAGGCTTTGAGCGCCTTCTGCAGCCGTGCGGGCAGCGTCGAGGAGACAAATTCGGAGAGCACCTCCTCGTCGGAGAACTCCTGCGAGACGATGTATTTCAGGCCGTTATTGCGGATGAACTCGTCGAAGAACTCCGTGGCGATGACCACCGAGCGTGGAATCATGATGCGCACGCCCTCGTGCTTGTCGTACTGGCGGTGTTTGATGAGCATCGAGTTCATGAACGCCAGCCCGCGGGCCTTGCCGCCCAGCGTCCCCTCGCCGATGCGGGCGAAGGCCACGGCGTCGGAGTAGGTCGCGGGGTCGAAGCGCGCCACCACGCCCTGCCCGAGCAGCGTGCGGTAGTCGCGGATGAGGTTCACCAGCGCGCGGCGGTGCTCCCCGACCGAGGCGAAGCTGCTCTTGTCGTACTGCCGGATGGAGGCGGCCAGCGGGAACAGTCCGCGGGAGTAGAGCCACTTGGAGAGGTGGTTCTGCGAGGTGTGGTACTCGAAAACCTCGTCGGGGATGGTGGCGATCAGCTGCTGCATCTGCGCTAGGTCCTTGGCGCGCCCGATCACCGCGCCCGTTTCGAGGTCACGGAAGATGAAGTCGCCGAAGGCGAACTCGCTGGCAATGTAGTCGTGCAGCTCGGTGAGCAGCGTTTTGGAGTTCTTGGCGATGAACCCGACGCCCAGCTCGCGCGCCGCGGCCTCGAACTCGGTCTGCGACGACTGCAGCAACACGGGCATCAGCGGGTTGTCCTGCCGGATGCGGCGGCAGAGGTCGATCCCTGCGTCGCGCTTCTCGGCCGAGGGCGGATCGTCGCGGTGCAGCACGAACCCCACGTCGGAGATCACGCCCAGGAGGTTCTTCTTGTAGCGGTCGTAGAACTCTACGGCTTCGTCGTAGGAGGTGGCCAGCAGAATCTTGGGCCTGGCCCGCTTGCGGAGGACCTGCTGCTGCTCGTTGAAGGCGTCCTTGAGGAACTCGGTGTTCTGCAGCAGGATCAGCTTGTACAGCTCGGGCAGGTAGGTCGAGTAGAAGCGGATCGAGTCCTCGACCAGCAGGATGGCCTGCACGCCGCCCTGGGCGATGTCCTCCTCGGCGTTCATCTTGTCCTCCACCAACTTGATGATGGCGATGATCAGCTCCGTGTTGCCGTGCCACGAGAAGATGTAGTCCAGCCCCGAGCGGTCCTGCTCCTCGATGCGGCGGTAGATGTCCTTCGAGAAGGAGGTCAGCAGCGCCACGGGCGTATGCGGGTGGCGCTCTTTGACAATCTTGGCGAAGGTGAAGACGTCGGGTTCACCCACGTTGTACATCGTGAGGATGAAATCGAACGAATCGTCGTCGGCGAGCAGCTCCAGCGCCTCGGCCGTCGAACTCACGCGCGAGAACGAGGGCGGATTCGAGAGGTTCAGGTCGAGGTACTCCTGGTTGATCTGCGACTCGATGTGGCCGTCCTCCTCGAGGATGTAGCCGTCGTAGCTGCAGCAGACCAGCAGGATTTTGTGGATGCGGTACTTCATGAAGTCGTACCCCGGTTTGTCCTCGTCGGGCAGGTATCTTTCCAGGCTTTTGTCCATCGTGTTACAAATATAGCTTTTGTTGCGTTCGGAAGCAAACCCGCGGGCCTTCATTTTTTGCGGGGTCCGTTATCCGGGCGCAGTATGCCAAAATTAACGAAAAAATAGTTATCTTTGGCAGGATCAACGAATATTGGACTTAAGCGATCAGCAATGAATCCGAAAAACTATGTTTTGCAGGAGGTCACCGCGCCTGCCCAGGTGCGCGAGTGGCTGGACCTGCCCAAACGTATCTATAAGGGCAACCGCAACTGGGTCTGCCCGCTGGACGTAGACGTGGAGGAGGTCTTCGATCCGGCGAAAAACGAACTCTTCGCCGACGGGGAGGCGGTTCGCTGGGTCGTGCGCGACGCCGCGAACCGCGTCGTGGGGCGCATCGCCGCTTTCTACAACCGCGAGAAAGCCGCTATCGAGGAGCAGCTGACCGGAGGCTGCGGCTTCTTCGAGGCCGTCGACGACCAGCAGGTCGCCGACATGCTCTTCGATGCCTCGCGCATGTGGCTGGCAAGCCGCGGCATGGAGGCGATGGACGGGCCGATCAACTTCGGGCAGCGGCGCGACTGGTGGGGGCTGCTGGTCGAGGGCTACGAGTTCCAGCCGCTCTACAAGAACCCCTATAATCCGCCTTACTACAAGGAGCTGTTTGAGAATTACGGCTTCCGGAACTATTTCAACCAGCACAGCTTCGTCTGGCGGGCCAACGTCTCGGAGGCCAGCGCCCGCATCTTCGACCGCGCCGAGCGGCTCTACGCCACGCCCGGCTACCGCGTCGAGAATATCGACATGCGCAACCTGGAGGAGCAGGCCGAGAACTTCCGGCTGGTCTACAACAAGGCGTGGGCGCTGTTCTCGGGCGTGCGGCCCATGTCGCAGGAGGAGGCGATGCAGATGATGCGGCAGATGAAGCCGCTGATCGACCCCAACATCATCTTCTTCGCCTACTTCAACGACGAACCCATCGGCTTCTTCATTACCGTTCCCGACCTGAACCGCCTGATCGGCAAGTTCAACGGCAAGTTCGGCTGGTGGCAGAAACTCCGTCTGCTGTGGGACCTGAAGGTGCGCAAGCAGGGCGACCGCATCTTCGGGGTGATCTTCGGCATCGCCCCCGAGTTCCACGGCAAGGGGGTCGAATCGGCGATCATGGTCAAGTACTGGCACTTCATGATGGAGCAGCAGACCCGCTACAAGACGTTGGAGCTGGCGTGGATCGGCGACTTCAACCCGGTGATGAACCGCATGATCGAGACCTACGTCTGCGCCACACGCCACAAGGTGCACACCACCTACCGCTACCTGTTCGACCGCGAAAAGGAGTTCCACCGCTGTCCGCGGCTGGGCGTGAAGCGCCGTTACGAATGAAACCTTAAAACCGTTCTATGAAAACTACCGTATTTACCAAGTATCACCGTGCCGCGGGGGCCAAGATGGCCGAATTTGCGGGGTACGACATGCCCATCGAGTTTACGGGCATCAACGACGAGCACCTGGCGGTGCGCAGCGGGGCCGGCGTCTTCGATGTGAGCCACATGGGCGAAATCTGGGTCAAGGGCCCGCGCGCTGTTGAGCTGTTGCAGCGCATCACCACCAACGATGTTGCGAAACTCTTCGACGGCAAAGTGCAGTATTCGTGCATGCCCAACGGCCGCGGCGGCATCGTGGACGACATTCTGGTCTACCGCATCGACGCCGAAACCTACATGCTCTGCGTCAACGCCGCCAACATCGAAAAGGACTGGGCCCACATCTGCGCCGAAGGGGCGAAGCTGGGCATGGAGGCGGGCCACGGCAAGGAGCTTTACAACGCTTCGGACGAGATTTGCCAGCTGGCCGTGCAGGGTCCGCTGGCGATGAAGATCGTGCAGAAGATGTGCGCGGAGCCGGTCGAGGAGATGGAGTACTATACCTTTAAGAAGATGCCCGTCGCCGGCTGCGATGCGATCCTCTCGATCACGGGTTATACGGGTTCGGGCGGCTGCGAAATCTATGCGGCCAACGAGGACGGCGACAAGATCTGGAAGGCGCTCTGGGAAGCGGGCGAGGAGTTCGGGCTGAAGAGCATCGGCCTCGGCGCGCGCGATACGCTGCGGCTGGAGAAGGGCTTCTGCCTCTACGGCAACGACATCGACGACACCACCTCGCCCATCGAGGCCGGACTGGGGTGGATCACCAAGTTCGCCGAAGGAAAGGATTTCATCGACCGCGCCGGGATGGAGCGGCAGAAGGCCGAAGGCGTCAGCCGCAAGCTGGTGGGATTCCGGATGATCGACCGCGGCATTCCGCGTCACGGCTATACGCTGGCCGCACCCGACGGCACGCCGATCGGACAGGTTACCTCCGGCACGATGTCGCCCTGTCTGAAGGTTGGCATCGGGATGGGCTACGTGAAACCCGAGTATGCCAAGCCGGGGAGCGAGATCGCGGTGATCGTCCGCGAGAAACCCGTCCGGGCCGAGGTGGTGAAGATTCCCTTTGTCTAAGGATTGGATCGGAATTCTACTCCGGAGGGCGCATGCTCTCCGGATTTTTTATGCGCCGACAGCGGAGCGCTTCGGCACGAAAATCGCGGACCGGACGGAAAAAATCGAATACCTATGAAGACCACCTATCTCGGATTGGAGCTTTCAAGCCCCGTCGTGGTGAGCAGTTCGCCCTACACGGCCGAACCGGACCGGATCGCGCAATGCGCCCGCCACGGCGCGGGGGCCGTCGTCCTGAAGTCGATCTTCGAGGAGCAGATCGTGCGCGAGGCCGCGGCCCTCGAGCACGCCTCGCAGCAGCCGGGCATGGGCGATGCGGGGGAGTATCTCGAGCGTTATCTGGGCGAGGAGTACAAGGCCCGCTTCCTGCAGCTAATCCGCGACGCACGTGCGACGGGTATTCCGGTCATCGCCAGCATCAACTGCACGGCCGGCTCCCCCGCCTGGGTCGATTACGCGGTGGCGATGGAGCAGGCTGGCGCTTCGGCGCTCGAACTGAATATCTTCCTGCTGCCGACGGACAGCTGCATGAAGTCGCAGCAACTCGAATACCAGTACGCCGAGGTGGTCGACCGGGTGGCTGCGGCGGTCGGCATCCCCGTCTCCGTGAAGTTGCCGATGCGCCTCACGAACGTATTGTCGGTCGCCGATTCGCTGCTGAGCCGCGGAGCGCGGGGCGTGGTGCTCTTCAACCGCTTTTTCGAGCCGGACATCGACATCGAGCGGATGGCGTTCACCGCGGGCGATCCGTTCAGCCGGCCGTCGGAGCTGCGCAACGTCCTGCGCAGCACGGCCCTCTGCTCGACGGTCCTGCCGCTGCTCGACGTGGCCGTATCGACGGGCGTGCACGACGGCGAGGCGGCCGTGAAGGCGATACTGTGCGGCGCAAGCGCGGTCGAGGTCTGCACGGCGATCCACCGGCACGGCTATGAGGTCATCGCCTCGATCGACCGCTTCATCGACCGGTGGGCCAGGCGGCACGGGTTTGCCGCGCTGCCCGAATTTCGGGGCCGGATGGATTTCGGACACGCCGGCGACGATGGTTTCCAGCGCGTGCAGTATGTGAAATACTTTCCGCACGAGACGCGGTAAAAGTTGCCGGCCGGGCTTTCAGCGTCCGCTCTCCTGCGCGTAAATCCGGTCGAACAGTTGCCTGAGTTTCGGTCTGTCGCGCATCATCGCCCGGTCTCTTCGGCGTAGATGCACTCGAACGTTTCCCGCAGCCTCCGTCCGTCGCGCATCAACCGCCGCAGCTCCTCCAGCCGCCGGGCGTTGTCCGATTCCGCGATCCAGAGCCGCAGATAACCCCCTTCGGCATATTTCTTTCGCAGGTGTTCCCGACAGCGTGCGTATTGCTCTTCCCGCCCGAGCGCCGGGTGGTTGGCCAGTCCGTACTGTATTGTACGGCGGACGATCGTCTCGGGGTCGATCACACGATCGGCCTCGGCGACGATCCGGCCGTAGAGGGTGCGCGGTTCGTGATCCAACGAGGCACGGTGATCCTCCGCGGCCTCGCGCATGGTGGCGATCTGTTCGGGCGAGAACCAGCGGCGCAGCTCGTTATCTTCGGCCAGGATGCGACCCGCATCGAGGTGATGCCGTTCGCGCCCGAATGCCAGCCCGGTGTCGTGATAGGCGGCGATGGTGTAGACCATATCGCGGTCGACGGGGTAGTGTTCGGCCAGCGCAAGGCTCTGCGCAATGACCGTCCGCACGTGGTCGATGCCGTGTGCCCGGTCGAAATGGTCGTAGCGGGGAATGATCCGCCGCTCGATATAGGCTTCAAGCTCTTTGTTCATGAGCGAAAGATACGAAAAAGTCCCTCCTTAACCAAGGAGGGACTTAGGAAGGGTTATCGGTATGACCTTAATGGCCTGTCCGGGAAGGGGACCTTACTTGGCGTAGGAAACGGCCCTTGTTTCGCGGATGATGGTAATCTTGACCAGACCCGGCTACAAAAGTCCCTCCTTAACCAAGGAGGGATTTAGGGAGGATTGTCTATATGCCATTATGGTTTGCCCGGGAAGGGGACCTTACTTGGCCTAGGAAACGGGCCTTGTTTCGCGGATCACGGTGATCTTGACCTGACCCGGTTACAAAAAGTCCCTCCTTATCAAAGGAGGGATTTAGGAAGGATTGTCTGTATGGCCTCGATGGCCGATCCGGCAAGAGGCGTTACTTGGCGTAGGAAACGGCCCTTGTTTCGCGGATCACGGTGATCTTGACCTGACCCGGATAGGTCATCTCGTCCTGGATCTTCTTGGCGATGTCGTGCGACAGCCCCTCCGACTCCTGGTCCGAGAGTTTGTCCGCCCCGACGATCACCCGCAGTTCGCGGCCCGCCTGGATCGCGTAGGTCTTCACCACGCCCGGGTACGACAGGGCGATGTCCTCCATCTCCTTGAGCCGTTTGATGTAGCTCTCGACCACCTCGCGGCGCGCTCCGGGACGGGCGCCCGAGATGGCGTCGCAGACCTGGATGATGGGGGCGATCAGCGAGGTCATCTCCACCTCGTCGTGGTGGGCGCCGATGGCATTGCACACCTCGGGCTTCTCCTTGAACTTCTCGGCGAGCTTCATGCCGATGATTGCGTGCGGCAGTTCCGGCTCGTCGTCGGGCACTTTGCCGATGTCGTGCAGCAGTCCGGCGCGGCGCGCCACCTTAGGGTTGAGGCCCAGTTCGGCGGCCATGATGCCCGCCAGGTTGGCCGTTTCGCGGGCGTGCTGCAACAGGTTCTGCCCGTAGGACGAACGGTATTTCATCTTGCCGATCATGCGGATCAGTTCGGGATGCAGTCCGTGGATACCCAGGTCGATGGTCGTGCGTTTGCCCACCTCGACGATCTCCTCCTCGATCTGCTTCTGCACCTTGGCCACGACCTCCTCGATGCGTGCGGGGTGGATGCGGCCGTCGGTCACCAGCTGGTGGAGCGCCAGACGGGCGATTTCGCGGCGAACGGGGTCGAAGCCCGAGAGAATGATGGCCTCGGGCGTGTCGTCGACGATGATCTCGATGCCGGTCGCGGCCTCCAGCGCACGAATGTTGCGCCCCTCGCGGCCGATGATGCGGCCCTTCACTTCGTCGCTCTCGATGTTGAAGACCGTCACGGCGTTCTCGATGGCCGTCTCGGTCGCCACGCGCTGGATCGAAGCCACGATGATGCGCTTGGCCTCCTTCGTGGCGGTCATCTTCGCCTCCTCGACCGTCTCGTTGATGTAGGCGGCGGCTTCGGTCTTGGCCTCGGCCTTCATATTTTCGACCAGGATGTTCTTGGCGTCTTGGGAACTCATGCCTGAAATCTGCTCCAGCCGCGCGTTCTGTTCGCGCTGCATCTGGTCGACCTCCTCCTTCTTGTGTTCGAGAATCTGCAGCTGATTTTGCAGCTGCTCCTTGAGCCGGTCGTTCTCGCGGATCTTGTTCTCCAGGTCGCGCTGCTGGTTCTGGAGGTTCTGTTCGATCTGCTTGGCGCGCTGTTCGCTCTGGGCGATCTTCTGGTTGCGCTCGTTGACCTGGCGGTCGTACTCGCTCTTGAGTTGTATGAACTTCTCCTTCGCCTGTAGGATTTTCTCCTTTCGGATCATCTCGCCCTCCGCCTCCGCCTCCTTGATGGCGGCTTCGCGGCGCTTGCGGATGCCCGTCTTGATCACCAGGTTGGTGACCGCGGCATAGAGCGCGACGGCCGCCACGGCGGTGATGCAGACTATCAAAACGATATTCATGGGTCTTAACGTGTTTTTAAAGTGAATATTAGGTGATTGAATGACGTATCATAAAAAAACCGCATAGGATTCCTTAGTCTTGTTTGACGAATCTGCAAGATAGGTCACGTGTGGGGGCTCCGACAATCGCAACCTTCCAACGGCACGCAGGACGTGCACCCCGAAGGGTCAAGGCCTGGTTTTGAAGCGCCGTGAGTAGCCCCAATTTAAAAAGTGTTCAGTTTCGCAAAGCTGTAAGGAATCTATGCGGGTAGATTTTTCCTTCGTATGTTAAAGAACCTCGTTCACCGCTCTAACGGGGCGGTGCGCCGGTTTATTGCACGCCATCGGTCGGCGCCGCGGTTTTCGTTCCGGGCCGAAGCCCCCTCGCTCGCTCAGCCTTTAAGGGTGTTCAGGTAGGCGTCGACCTCCCGGTCGATCTCTTCCAGGTGTCGAAGCTCCTCGCTGCCTACTTCGCGGCTCTGTCGCAGGTCTACCAGCGCGATGGCGAATTTGAGCGCTGCCATCGACAGGTAATCCGGATCGGTCCAGTTGCGGAAGTTGTTCTGCTTTATCAGCGCAAGGTAGTTGTTCACCTCCCGTTCGGCCAGCCGGTAGACCTCCTCCTTTTCGCTCTCGATGTTGAGCGAATAGCTCTTGCCTGCTATTTTGAGCGTGATCGCCTGTTGTGCCATTTCGTTTATTCCTTTCGTTCTCCCCTCACGTTCTCTCTCCCTCAGTTCTCCCGCTCCCTCTTCGTCGTGTCGGTCCCTTGGTGGAACCTCTCGCTTATTGCGTTGCCGTGCCCGGGGTCAGGCCCCTGTCTCCGGAGCGGCCGGGTCGGGCCTCCCGAGCAGTGCGATGCACTTGTCCACCTCCCGCATAAGACGGTTGACGCGTGCCCGCGCTTTTTCCCGGTCGCGGCTCGTGCCCGCAAGCCCCTCTGTGAGCTGCATGCGTTGCAGCTCGGCGTCGAGTTCGCGGATGCGCTCCTGCAACGCGCGGTTCTCGGCCCGAAGCTCGTCGCGCTGCGCCGTCAGCTCCCCGCAAAGCCCCGTCAACCGGCGATGGTCGTCGATAAGGGCGCGCATGCGCGCCTCGAGATTGACTATTACGTTTTTTTCGGCCATCGTTGTGCGGTCGCTTGTTGGAAACTGCTCTCCAAAGGTAGGAAAAAGAACGGAAAATTACAAATTTTTCTCGGCCGCCTCCCCTCCCACCGAACCAAACCCGTTCGTCGGGGCGGCCGGCGGCGCACCTCCGGACCGGTCGCAGGTTCCCAGACGGGTCACCGGACCACGCTGCCGTACAAATCGTATTCTTCGGCCGAATCGATCCTCACGTCGTAGAAATGCCCGCGCAGCAGGCGGCGTTGGGATGCGGGGATCAGAATCTCCTGGTCCACCTCCGGGGAGTCGAACTGCGTGCGCCCGACGTAGAAATTGCCCTGCCGGGAGTCGATCAGCACCCGTTCGGTGCGCCCCACGCGGAGGCGGTTGTTCTCGCAGGCGATCTGCTGCTGGAGCGCCATGATCCGCTCCGCCCGCTGCTGCTTGACCGCTTCCGGTATGTCGTCGCGCAGCTCCCGGGCCGAATAGGTCCCCTCCTCCTCGGAGTAGGGAAAGACCCCCAGCCGCTCGAAACGCACCTCGCGCACGAACTGCATCAGCTCCTCGAAATCGGCCTCCGTCTCACCGGGATAACCGACCAGCAGCGTGGTGCGCAGCGCCAGATCGGGGATCGCCTCCCGCAGCCGGCGGATCAGCTCCGTTGCCTCGGCTTTCGTGTGACGGCGGTGCATGGCCGCGAGCTGCGCGTCGGAGATGTGCTGGAAGGGGATATCGAGGTATTTGCAGATTTTCGGCTCCGAGGCCATGACGGCGATCACCTCCTCGGGGAACGCCGCCGGATAGGCGTAGTGGAGGCGGATCCACGCGATCCCCTCGATGCGGCACAGGCGGCGCAGCAGCTCGGCGAGCATGCGGCGGCCGTAGAGGTCGATGCCGTAGTAGGTCGTGTCCTGCGCGATGACGATCAACTCCTTCACCCCCGCAGCGGCCAGCTTGCGGGCCTCCTCTTCGAGCGTCTCCATCGGTACGGAGACGTGTTCGCCGCGGATGAGCGGGATGGCGCAGTAGCCGCACTTCCAGTTGCACCCCTCCGAAATCTTCAGGTAGGCGTAGTGCCGTGGCGTGGTCAGGTGGCGCTCGGTGGCCAGCGCCGGCTCCTCCGACGCCTCGAGCACCCGGACGATGCCGTCCCACGTGCGTGCTCCGAAGTATTCGTCCACCTCGGGAATCTCGGCGCGCAGTTCGTCGGCGTAGCGCTCCGAGAGACAGCCCACGACGAAGAGCCGGTCGATGCGGCCCGCCTGTTTGGCCGCGGCGGCGCGCAGGATCAGGTCGATCGACTCCTGCTTGGCGTCGCCGATGAATCCGCAGGTGTTGATGACGACCGTTCGGGCGTCGGTGCGGTCGCTGTCGAAGACGACCCGGTAACCCGCCGCCGCGAGGCGGGCCATCAGGTGTTCGCTGTCGACCGTGTTCTTCGAACAGCCGAGCGTTATGACGTTGATTTTCTTCATCGTATGGTTCGGGCCGGGTTTCATCCGCCCGCTACTTGTTCTCGCCGAACAGCGCGTCGACGAACGCTTTCCGGTCGAAGATGCGCAGGTGGTCGATCCCCTCGCCGATGCCGATGTAGCGCACCGGGATGCGGAACTGGTCGCTGATGCCGATCACCACGCCCCCCTTGGCCGTGCCGTCGAGCTTGGTGATGGCCAGCGAGGTGACCTGCGTGGCGGAGGTGAACTGGCGCGCCTGCTCGAAGGCGTTCTGCCCCGTCGAGCCGTCGAGCACGAGCATCACCTCGTGCGGCGCGCCGGGGATGACCTTCGCCATGACGTTGCGGATCTTGGTCAGCTCGTTCATCAGCCCCACCTTGTTGTGCAGACGGCCCGCGGTGTCGATCAGCACCACGTCCGCACCGTTGGCCTTCGCCGAGGTCAGCGTGTCGAAGGCGACCGATGCGGGGTCGGAACCCATCTCCTGCCGGATCATGGTGGCTCCGGCGCGGTCGGCCCATACCTTGAGCTGGTCGATGGCCGCGGCGCGGAACGTGTCGGCGGCCCCGATCCACACCTTGCGCCCCGCCTTGGTCAGCTGCGCCGCCAGCTTGCCGATGGTGGTGGTCTTGCCCGCGCCGTTCACGCCGACGACCAGCACCACGTAGGGTTCCCCCTCGCGGGCGTCGAGGCCGAAGTGGTCGGCCGAGCCGTGCGACTCTTCGAGCAGCCGGGCCACCTCGTCGCGCAGGATCGCCTGCAGTTCCGAGGCGTTCATATACTTGTCGCGTGCCGCGCGCTCCTCGATGCGGCGGATGATCTTGACGGTCGTCTCCACGCCCACGTCCGAGGTGACCAGGATCTCCTCCAGCTCGTCGAGCACGTCGGCATCGACCGTCGAGCGGCCTGCGACCGCGCGCGCCAGCCGGGAGAAAATCCCGCTCTTGGTCTTCTCCAGCCCGGCGGTCAGCTCCTCCTGCTCCCGCTGCGTCTCCTCCGCGGAGGGGGCGTCCGAGGGGCGTTTCCTGAAAATATCGAAAAATGCCATATTGCTGTTTGAATTAGGATCTGAGCACAAAGATAGCAAGAAAGTTTGGAAAAAAACGTTATATTTGTCGAGTATAAACCCGGCTTGGACAGGCCGCGCCCGGCATGACGCTTCCCGCCCGGCTTGCGCTCTCTTCGTGCGGGAGAGACTTTCGCCCGGACGGGCAGCGTCTTCCCGCAAACGAGCCTCTCCTGGCCCCTTACCGTTTTTGTTATGATGAAAAGAACCATGCTGCTGCTGGCGGCGATCGTCGGCACGTGGACCGTTGCGGCCCAGGACCTGATCGTAAAATCCGACGCGACCCGCATCGAGGCCAAGGTCACGGAGATTGCGCCGGACGCCATCCGCTACAAGCGTTTCTCGAACCCCGACGGTCCGACCTACGTACTGCCCGTCGGCGATGTCGCCTACATCCAATACGCCAACGGCGAGAAGGAGACGTTCCGTGCGCCGCAAAGCGCGCCCCCGGCGACGCTGACGCCCGCTGCGCCCGCGGCCCGGCCTGCCGCTCCTGCGCCTTCGGCTGTTACGGCCGCTCCGGCGACCCCGACCCCGGCGCCTGCCGCTCCCGCTCCCGCGCCCGCTCCGGTTGCCTCCGTCTCCCAGCCTGCTGCGACGACTTCGGGCGGCGAATACGTCCTCAAGCACTACGAGATCGGCGAATACTACGACCGCGACGGGGTGAAAGGGGTGGTCTGCGCCCTTTCGGACGACAAACTGCACGGACTGATCATCTCGCTCGACGAAGAGTATCTGCACTGGAGCGCGTTCCGCAAACCCGATTTGCGGCTGGTCGGAACCGACGACCGCTCCGACGGGGCGGTGAACATGGAGAAGGTGGCGGAGTACATCGCGGCGAACAACCTTACGTGGGACGATTTTCCAGCGTTCAAGTGGTGTCGGGAGAAGGGCGAGGGGTGGTATCTGCCCTCGATCGACGAGCTGCTGACCATCGGACACAACTACAACGGCGGCTCGCGCATGTCGAACAACCGGCAGGCCCGCAACCGCTTCAACGACGCGCTCAAAGAGCACGGCGGCAAGCGCATGGACCGGCTGGTCTACTACTTCTCCTCGACCGAGATGGACGAGAAGAACGCCTTTACCAGCCATACGGGCATCGAACCGCCCTATGTGATCGAGATCCCCAAGTACAACAAATTCCTCGTGCGCGCCGTCCGCAAATTCTGACGGACGGGGAGGGGGCGTAAGAGCGCCGTCCGCAATTTCGATAGCAGGAGGCGAAAAGACGTCCTTCGCAATGCTGGCGGGAGAAGGCGAAAATATGTCGTCAGCAAATTCTGACGGGGTCGATTCTTTAAGAAACCGAAAAAGGCTGCCCGGAGCGATTCCGGGCAGCCTTTTTCTTGTCCGGGCGTGCCGTCACAGGCGGTCGATGATGCCGCGCAGTTTGCGGATGATTCCCTCCCAGTCGTAATGCGCCCGGACGTAGGCGGGCCCTTTGGCCCCCAACTCCCGGCGCAGTCCGTCGTCGGTGAGCAGGCGGTGCAGCTTGCGGCGGAAATCCCGCTTCCCGCGATACCACCACGCCGCACCGCTCTTTTCGCAGTGGTCCTTCATCACCTCCGCCCGTCCGTTCACCAGCGCCGGAACCCCGGCGGCGAGGGCTTCGAGCATCAGCAGCGAGAGGCTTTCGTGCGGCGAGGGGTTGACCATCACTGTCGCATGGCGGATCAGCGCGCTCTTCTCCGCGTCGGAGACGAAGCCCGTGAAGAGGACCCGCGGCGAATCGGTCTTGCGGAATGCCGGGTCGATGCCGCCCGCCAGCACCAGCTTGGCGTCGGTCCCGCTTCGTTCGGCGTAGCGCAAAAAGTCAGGGATCAGCGTGCGGACCTTGCCGGGGGTGATGCGGCCCAGGTAGAGGACGTAGCGCTCCGGCAGGCCGTATTTGGCGCGCACCTCCGCCCAGTCGGACTCGGGCGCGGGGTCCAGCCCCGCCCCGAGCACGCTGCCCGGAGCCATCGCCCGCCCGAAGAGACCGCGGCAAAGCCGCTCCTCGGCGGGGGCGTTGAAAGCGATATGCCGGACGCGGGTGAAGACCTCGGTCTGTAGGCTGTAATAGAGCGACCGGTCGGGATGGGCCAGCGGTATAAGGATCGTCTTTTCGGGGGCGATCAGGCTGCCCAGCACGGTCTGGCTGAAGAAGTAGTTCATGAAGATCAGCGCCGCGTAGTCGTCGCGGTGCTCGGCGATAAAATGCAGCATCGCGGGCGTGTGGCCTTTCTGCGCCTCGAAGTAGCGGCGCTCGGCCGTGCAGCCCCACCCCCAGCGGGGATGGCGGTCGGCCAGCGGCCGCAGCAGACCCGCTTTCGAGAGGTAGTAGCGGATGCGGCGCACCGTCTTGCTGCGGCGGCGCAGCGCGCGGAAGCGTTCCCCGTCGACGGGTGCGGGGCGGAAGCGGCGTACTTCGACGCCGTTTTCCACCTGCACGCCCTCGGGATAGTCCTGCGCCGGATCGTCGAAGACGCGCATCGTGGTGGTCAGCACCTCGACGCGGTAGTAGGGGAGTAGCCGTTCGGCCAGCATGCGGCAGTGGACCTCCGCGCCGCCGTTGACCTCGGCGCCGTAGCGGATGATGACCAGCGCGATCTTTTTCTTCGGGGTGTTTTCCATCGTCTAAAGCGCTTCGATCAGGCGGAGCCACTCTCGCCCGACGACTTCCAATACATAGTTCTCCGCGGCCCGGTAGCCGTTCTCCCGCAGCCGCTCCTGCAGCGCTTCGTCGCGCATGGCCGCCAGCAGCCGCTCGGCGTACTTCCGCTCGCTGAAAGCGGGAACCGGGATGCCCGCCTCGCCGTCGCAGGTGATCGTGCGGATCGCCTCGGACGAATCGAACGAAACGGGTATTGCGCCGTACTGCTGTCCCTCGACCAGCGACAGCCCCCACCCTTCGAAATCGGAGGTGAGGCAGACGAAAGAGGCTTCGCGGTAGAAGGGCGCGACATCGGTCCGGTGGCCGAGAAATTCGACGTTCGCAAGCCCCAGCCGTTGGGCGAGCCGGTGGAGGGCGTCCCACTCCCTGCCGCGGCCGACGATCCGCAGTTTCCAGTCGGGTTCCGCGGCTTCGATCCGCCGCCAGATGCGCAGCAGGCGGTCGACGCGCTTGTCCTCGTAGTTCAGACGGCCGGCATATAGGACGACTTTCGCCTTGGGCGTGCGGACGGGTTCGGCGGCCGGGAGCAGCGGATTGAAGATCGAAAGGAACTTCTCCGCAGGAGCGTCGCCGCCCGGATAGCCCGATTCGCGGAGCAGCCGGGCCATCTGGTCGCGGTATTGGGGGCAGAGCATCACCATGCGGTCCAGGTGGGGCAGCATGGCGGCGTAGAGCCTGAGCGTGCGCCGCCGGATCTTTCCGGTCCAGCGGTTGAGCGGCCGGCGCAGCAGCAGAAATTCGAGCTTGCGCGCCCACGTGGGGTCGGGAATGTCGGCCGCGCGTTTGCTGCGGGCGGCATACACCTCCCACAAGGGGACGCTGTGCAGGCAGAAGACGATGCGGCAGGCGGTCTGCCGGCGCAGCTCCTCGAAAGGGGCGATGGTGACCCCCTGCACCACGAGCAGGTCGACGCCCTCTTCGCGCAGCGAACGGCTCAGCGCGTCGGGGTCGATGCGGATGCGCTTGCCGGGCAGGCGCTTCACGTCGCGCAGCTCGAAGTCGCGGCGGTCCTCGTCGGGCAGAATGTCGTCGTAACGCGACAGCGCGTAGATTACCACGCGGTAACCCTGTCCGAGGAAGAAGCGCCCCAGGTTGCGGCTCACGGTCTCGCCGCCGCCGCCCGGGTACTGCCAGTTCAAAAAGGCGATTGTTCCGATCTGCATGCGCGTGTGAAATTTTCCCAAAGTTACCTCTTCCCGCCTGAAATAGCAAATTCCGGCCCGGATAAATACAAAGGGCATCCTTGAGGGATGCCCTTTGTATTTTAAGAGTCGGCTCTTAAAAATACTATTTCTTCTCTTCGAAGAACTCCTTGACCTGGTCGTTGGGAATGACGCCCTCCTTGAACATGTAAGCGCCGGTCTTGTCCGACTTGACCATCTTGATGCACTTGGTAAAGTTCTTACCCGTGCCGGTTTTCAGCGTTGCGACTACTTTCTTTGCCATAACGGTAGGTTACTATTTGATTTCACGGTGAACGGTGACGCGCTTGAGGAACGGGTTGTACTTCTTGCGCTCCAGACGCTCCGGCGTGTTCTTCTTGTTCTTGGTGGTGATGTAACGGGACATTCCCGCAACTCCGCTCTCCTTCTGTTCGGTGCATTCGAGGATGACCTGCACCCGGTTGCCTTTCTTTGCCATTGGTTACTGGTTTTTTAATAGACGCTCTTGGGGGCGGCCGCTTCGCGCAGGGCGACTGCGAGACCCTTCTTGTTGATTGTTTTCATGCCGGCGGCCGATACCTTCAGGGTAATCCAGCGGCCCTCCTGCTCGGACCAGAAACGCTTGGTTTTCAGATTGGGACTGAATTTGCGTTTGGTCTTGTGGTGCGAGTGCGAGACGTTGTTGCCCACGATCGCCACCTTGCCTGTGATTTCGCAAACTTTCATGATTGTGTGATTTAGTTAATGCCCTCCGGGGTCGAGGCCCGATAAGAAGCCTGCAAATATACAATCTTTTCGGCAAATAGCCAAAGCCTCCCGCTTTTTTTTCGGAAGGACGGATCGGTGTGCCAGTGCCGGCCTCGCCGCCCGTTGCTTTTCGGCCCGGGGCCGGGGTCCGGACAGAGCTGGCCACCACACCCGGCGGCCGGGATTCGAAATCCTTATCTGTCGGGCGGATTGAAGGAACGCCAGGTGTTTCCACCTCCCTGCGTGCCCGCCGTCCGTATCGGCCGAAGTCAGGCGCCGGGGATCGTGAAGACGAACCGTGCGCCTGCGGTGCTGGCCGGATCGAGGACGACGTCGCCGCCGAGCGTGCGGGCGATCAGCCGGCAGACGTTCAGCCCCAGCCCCATCCCCTGCGAAAAGGGGTCGAGCTTGACGAAGCGTTCGAAGATCCGCTCCGTCTCCGCGGCGGGAATGCCGCTGCCTGCGTCGGTGACTGTGAAACGCACTCCCCCCCCCGCATCGCTCGCATACGAAAGGGTGACGGGTCCGCTCGTGTGGTGCAGGGCGTTGCGCAGCAGTTCGTTGAGCACTTTGGTGACGTATTGGCGCGAGGTGCTGACGCGGCAGGGAACCGTGCCCGGCTCGTACCGCAGCCGGGCGGGGTCCTGCGTCTGCAGGGCGGCCGTTTCGAGGCAGTCTCGGCAGCAGGCGTCGATGTCCACCTCGGAGCGGGCGGGCGGCGTCAGGGTCGATTCGATGTCGGAGATATACAGCACGTCGTCGACCAGTTTTTGCAGGAAGCCGCTGTTTTCCCGGATGATGTCAAGGTAGGCGCCGCGCTCCTCCTCGCCGGGCGGCGGCGTGGCGGCGGCCAGCTCGGCGAAGCCCACGATGGCGTTGAGCGGGGTATTGATCTCGTGGGTGATGTGGCGGATGAAGATGCCCTTCATGCGGTCGGCCTCCTCGGCGGCCCGCTTGGCACGCGCCAGATGGCGGTTGGTGCGAAGCTGCAAGGCGATGAACGCCCCTGCCAGCGCGAGGATGGCCGCCAGCGCCGTGATGAGGACGTTGTTGCGCCGCAGTCGTTCGGCCTGGGCTTCCTGCCGGGCCTCGGCCGTTTCGCGGTCGAGCCGCTCCACGTCGAGCAGCGTGGCGAACTCGTTGAGCATCTCGCGGTTCTCGCCCTCGATCTTCTGCCGCCAAAGCTCCGCATACTGCGAAAGGTCATCGCATGCAGCCCGGTAATTCCCCATGCGCTGATAGATGCTGGACCGGGTGATGAGCAGCGGGGTATAGTAATAATGGAGCCGGTTATCTTTGTGGTCGTTCTCCTGCTGCTCGCCGCGGTAGGACTCGAGCCGGCGGTTGACCAGCGCCAGCGCCTGCTGGTAGGCGCCCGTACCGACGAAGAGGAGGAGTTCGATCTCCCCGATTTTTTCCTCCGTTATGTAGCGGCTGCCCTTTTCCCGAATTTCGTCCAGCAGCCTGCGCGCCTTCGAAAACTCTTTATGCTGGGCGTAGACATTGGCCTGGGCCAGCTTGATGCGCCAGATGTGGTAGGGTTGCAGCAAACATGTTTCGCCCTTGTCGAGCGCTTCGAGCGCCTGGGTGTAACGTCCGCAGAAAGCGTAGGTCTCGCCCATCTGCAAATAGTAGTAGGAGAGGTCGACGTCCTTCAGATGGTTCTCCTCGATAAACTCGATGCCCTTGCGGTAGTTCTCCACCGCCAAATCGTAAGAGGCCTGCGTGCGGTAGATATGGCCCATCTGTTTGTAGGCTTCGGCGATGGCGGGCTTGAAATCGTCCTTGAACGCCTGCGTCTGGTAGCGGCCCAGTTCGTAGAGCGCCAGCGTGTACTTTCCGTATTTGGTGTAGTGGAGGATCAGCCGCGCCCATACGAAGTAGTAGTGCGTCAGCTGGTTGTATGTCCGCGTGAACTGCTGGGTTTTGGCCACCCACACCTTGAGCGAATCCAGGTTGTTCGTATAATAATAGTGGTCGGTGTGCAGGCAGAGCGCCACCGACTGCATGCGCCGGTTGCCCTGTTCGCCGGCCAGCCGGAAAAGCGTGTCGGCCTTGAGCGGCATGTCGGGATCGGTCGGGTGGCGGTTGCACCAGGTGTAGTAGCCGATCAGGGTGCTGTCGGCCTCCTGGGCGCGTCCGCCGAGGGGGCGAACCAGCAGGAGCAGGGTCAGAAGCAGCAGGGCGTATTTCTTCACTTTTTGGACGAATTGGTAAGGATGGCGAATATCTCCCGGAATAGCAAACCGGGATTCGGAAAGATTATTATTCCGCGGAGGGATTGTCCGCGAGCAACTCCTCTTCGAGCAGGGAGATGGCGGCGCTTCCCGCCTCGCGGATGATTCTCGGGCGGCGGCCGTCGAGGTGCAGCAACCGCGCCGTGGTCCGCAGCGGGGAGCTTACGGCGATCCACACCGTGCCGACGGGCTGGGCGGCCGTGCCGCCCGTGGGACCCGCGATGCCGGTGGTGGCGATGGCGTAGTGCGTGCCCGCGGTGCGGCGCGCTCCGTCGGCCATCTGGCAGACCACCCGTTCGCTGACCGCGCCGTAGCGGGCGATCGTGTCGCAGCTGACCAGCAGCAGGTGCTCCTTGGCGTTCATGCCGTAAGGCACGAAGCCGCAGATGAAGTAGGCCGAGGCGCCGGGCAGGGCCGTGATGCGCGCGGCGATGGTTCCGCCCGTGCAGCCCTCTGCCGTAGCGAGGGTGAGCATGCGGTCGGTGAGCAGGCGGTGTACGCGCTCTTCGGGGGTGGTGCGGTGGCACGAGGCGGCCAGCAGCGCAAGCAGAAGCAGCAGTCGGTTCATGGGTGTCAGTCGTTCTTTGCGTTCAGGCAGTCGCGCAGCAGACCGAGCGCAAAGGCGCTGGCGCGGTCGATGATCTGGCCGCGGTCGGTTCCGCACTGCTTCAAAATGGTGCGTGTTCCTTCGGGGGTCGCCACGGCGATCCAGACCGTGCCGATGGGTTTTTCGGGCGAGCCGCCCGCGGGTCCCGCGATGCCGGTGGTGGCCACGGCGTAATCCGCATGCGCGATGCGGCGGGCGCCCTCGGCCATCGCGCGGGCGACGGGTTCGCTCACGGCGCCGTGGCACTCGATCAGCGCCTGGTCGACCCCCAGCACGTCGTGTTTGGCGGCGTTGCTGTACGCCACCACGCCGCAGAGGAAGTAGGCCGAAGCGCCGGGCAGGGCCGTGAAGCGTGCGGCGATCGAGCCGCCCGTGCAGCTCTCGGCCGTGGCGAGGGTCTTTCGGCGGTCGGTGAGCAGGCGGTGGATAAGCTCCTGCACCGAGGCGGTCTCATAGCCGACGAAGTGGTCGGGGATGATCCTGCGCAGCTCCTCGAAGCGGCGCTCGATCTCGCGGGCTGCGCTCTCGCCCTCGACCTCGTAGGCCGACAGGCGCAGCCGCACGGAGCCGGGATTGGGCAGGTAGGCCAGTTTGAGATAGGGCGGCAGGGCGTTCTCCCACGCCTCGATCTTCTGCGCGAGCATCGATTCGGCCAGTCCGGCCGTAATCATCGTGCGGTGGACGATCTGCCGCAGGGAGAAGTGCGCCTTGAGCCGCGGCATCACCTCGTCCTGCATCAGGTGCTCCATCTCGAAGGGAACCCCCGGCAGCGAGACGATCACCTTGCCGTCGCGCTCGAACCACATGCCCGGCGCCGTGCCGTGGGCGTTGAAAAGCACCGTGCAGCACGCGGGGACCATCGCCTGCGAGCGGTTGAGTTCGTTGAACGCGATGCCGCGGTCGGTGAGCATCCGCTCGACGTGGGCGGCGACGGTCGGGTTGTAAACCAGCTCGCTGCCGAACAGGTCGGCGAGTGTCTTCTTGGTGATGTCGTCCTTGGTGGGACCCAGCCCGCCCGTGAGGATAATCACCTCCGATTCGTGCATCGCCCGCCGGACGGCCGTCACGATCTGTCCGCGGTCGTCGCCGATCGAGCATTTTTCGTGGACGACGATGCCCGCTGCGTTGAGGTGGCGGGCGATGGAGGCCGAGTTGGTGTCTACGATCTGGCCGATGAGAATCTCATCGCCGATGGTGAGGATGGTGGCTTTCATGGCATATCAGTTTGGCCGGGAGCCTGCGGCGGATGCGTCGTCGGTTGCGGGGATGTCCTTGGTTTCGGGGATCGGGGCAGGGATGTTCTGCGTCGCGGGCGCCGGTTCCGATCCGATCTCCGGTTCCGGAGCGGGTTTTCGGGCGTCCTCGATCAGGGCGCGGCAGACCTCCCTGACCAGCCCCGGACCGCGGTAGATGTAGCCCGTGTAGAGCTGTACCAGGTCCGCACCGGCGGCGAGCATGGCCCGCACGTCGTCGGCCGTCATCAGCCCGCCCACTCCGATGATGGGGTAGGTCCCGCCCGAACGGGTGTGGATGCGGCGTACGATCTCCACGGCGCGCGCCGTAAGCGGAGCGCCGCTCAGCCGGCCGCTGCCGATCTTGTCGAGCGTCGTGCGGCTGGTGCGCAGCCCCTCGCGCAGGTTGGTCCCGTTGGTGGCCACGATGCCGTCGAGGGGCGTGGAGAGCAGGATGTCGGTGATCTCGTCCACCGCCTCGTTCGTAAGGTCGGGCGAAATCTTGAGCATCACCGGGCGGTACTGGTTCTGTCCGCGGCGGAAGTCGAAGAGCGGTTCGAGGATGCGCAGAATATGTTCGCGCGTATGCGTGATGCCCTCGCGGCAGGCGTTGTCGCAGTTGATGTTGACGGTAAAGTAGTCCGCATACTGGTAGAGGTTGCGGAAGAGCCGCAGGTAGTCCGCGGCAGCCTGTTCGGGCGGGGTGGCGGTGTTCTTGCCGATGTTGCAGCCCACGATCACGCCGGGATGGGGGCGGCGCAGGCGCTGGATGGTCTTCTCCAGCCCGCGGTTCGCCAGTCCGATGCGGTTGACGATGGCGCGGTCCTTCGGCAGGCGGAAGACCCGCGGCCGCGGATTGCCCGGCTGCGCACGGGGCGTGACGGTCCCGATCTCGACGAATCCGAAGCCCAGCGCCGCCAGCGAGCGGAATGCCTCGCCGTTGTGGTCGAAACCCGCGGCCAGCCCCACCGGATTGCGGAAGCGCAGCCCGAAGACCTCGCGTTCGAGCGCGGGGTGGTGCACGGCCCAGCATTTGTCGAGCAGCCACCGTCCGCCGGGCACGATTTCGAGCAGACGCAGCAGGAGGAGCACGACGCGGTGTGCCCGTTCGATGGTGAGCGAGAAGAGGATGGGCTTTATGATGCGTCGGTACATGGCTGCGGTGAATCGACCGCAAAGGTATTAAAAAAGAATCGATTTCAAAACGAAGATCGGGACAATTTTATCCGGATCGCCGCCGCCGGATCGCCGCCGCCGGAACGCGCTTCGGGGGCGCTCAGAAGTATTCCCGGCGGTAGGCGTAGCGGTCGCGCATCTCTTCGAACGCTTCGGGCTGCGCCTTGAGGCGGCGGCTCTCCGCCTCGATGTCGTACACCCGGTCGATCGTGGCGCAAAGCTCCTCCCAGCCGATCGGCCGGGGCGCGGAGGGGGCCGCTTCGGGCGGATACCACCCCGTCAGGGGGAGGGAGAAACGACGCGCGACGGCGGCCACGGCCATCGCCGTGGCGTTGGCTTTCCCCTGTTCGGAGTAACCCGCGACGTGCGGCGTGGCCAGCAAAGCCTGTCCCAGCAGCCGGCGGTCGATGGCGGGTTCGTGCTCCCAGACATCGATGACACACGGATGGCCGCCTGCAACGAGCGCTTCGGTGTCGGCCACCTCGCCGCGCGAGGAGTTCATCACTACGGCCCCGGGGCGGAGCCGGCCGATCAGCGCATTGTCGACCAGATGGCGGGTCGAGGCGTCGAGCGGAGTGTGGAAGGTGAGGATGTCGGCCTCGCGGGCGACCGTTTCGAGCGGCAGAAAGCCGGCGTGTTCACGCTCTTCGCGGGGCGGGTCGCAGCCGAGGACCCGGAAGCCCCATGCCGCGGCGTATCGGGCCACGAGCGAACCCACATGACCCACGCCCACCACGCCCAGAGTCCGCTGGGCGGGCTGCCACCCCTGCGTGCGGGAGAGGTGGACCAGCACCGCGCCGGCCCATTGCAGTACGCCCCGGGCGTTGCACCCCGCGGAGGTGGCGACCTCGACGCCGTGCGCCGCGCACCACGCCGTGTCGATGTGGTCGAAGCCGATGGTCGCCGTGGCGATCAGCTTCACGCGGGAACCGCCGAGCAGCCGTTCGTCGCAGCGCGTGCGGGTGCGCACGATGAGCGCATCGGCCTGCGCCGCGTCGGCGGGCGTGATGGCGCTGCCCGGCAGGTAGCGCACCTCGGCCCACGGCTCGAGCACGCCCCGCAGGAACGGGATGGCGCTGTCGGCAACGATCTTCATGGCCTTTTTCTCTCCGATCTTTCTCTTTCCGGGAAGCAAATATAGGTAAAATTTAAATTTTTCCTACCTTTGTACGTTAAAACGGACGTTATGGAACAGAAAGTTTTCGATCCCGACGGCGTGGGCGTCGACAACGGAACCTACTTCGGGCTGCCGTTCGAACCCGAGACGGCCGAACTGGTGCTCGTGTCGGCTCCGTGGGACGTGACGGTCTCCTACGGCGCGGGTGCTGCCTACGCTCCCGATGCCATCATCGAAGCCTCCACGCAGCTCGACTTCCACGATCCGCTCGCCCCGGGCCGCTGGCGGCGGGGCATCGCTACGGCGGATGTCGACTACTCGCTGCAGGAGGAGTCGCAGCGGCTGCGGACCGATGCGGCGCGCGTGATCGAGCACCTCGAGGGGGGCGGCTGCCCCGAGGACGACTACGTCGTGCGCAAGATCCGCCGCGTGAACGAGGGGTGTGCCGCGATGAACGCCAAGGTCCGGGCGCAGGCGGCGCGGTGGCTCGACCTGGGAAAGATCGTCGGGCTGGTCGGCGGCGACCACTCGACCCCCTACGGGCTGATCCGGGCGCTGGGCGAACGGCACGAGCGCTTCGGCATCCTCCATCTGGATGCGCACTGCGATCTGAGGGAGGGGTACGAAGGGTTCGAGTTCTCGCACGCCTCGATCATGTTCAACGTCTTGCGCGATGTGGAGCAGGTCGAGAAGATCGTGCAGGTCGCCGTGCGCGACTTCAGCGAGCGCGAAGCGCTGACGGCCGCCCAGTCGCCGCGGGTGGAGACCTTCGACGACTTGACCCTCGCGGCCGGACGCTTCCGCGGCGAGACCTGGGACGAGCAGTGCCGCCGCATCGTCGGCGCCCTGCCGCAGGAGGTTTACGTCAGTTTCGACGTCGATGCGCTGACTTTCGAAAACTGCCCCCATACCGGTACGCCCGTCTCGGGCGGGCTGAGCTTCAACGAGGCGGTCTGGCTGCTCGACACGCTCGCGCGCTCGGGCCGGCGGATCATCGGCTTCGACCTGGTGGAGGTCTGCCCCTCGGCTCAGGAGCGCCTCGACGCCATCACCGGAGCGCGCCTGCTGTGGAAGCTCTGCGGACTGACTCTCAAATCGAACGATAAACCAAACTTATAAAAATGCGTCTATTTTCCATGTACCGTTGGGTACGGTCGCGCCACCAGATGGGGCTGCGCGGCCGGAGTTTCATCGAAGCGCCCTGGGCCGGCGGAGCCGTGCTGCTCGTGTGCGTCATTGCGGCCATGCTGCTGGCCAACCTGCCCTGGACCTCGGCATACTACCACCAGCTGCTCGAAACCGATCTCTCGCTGCTCGTACACAGTCCCAGCGGGTCGATCGACTGGGCGTTCCCGCGCGGAATGACCGTCGAGAAGTTCATCAACGACCTGCTGATGGTCATCTTCTTCTTCGCCGTCGGGCTGGAGATCAAGCGCGAGATCGTCTGCGGGCAGCTCTCGTCGGTGCGGCGGGCGATCCTGCCCGTGCTGGCCGCGGCGGGCGGCATGCTCGCGCCGGCGCTGGTCTATCTCGTCTTCAACCAGGGGACGCTCGCGGCCAACGGCTGGGGGATTCCGACGGCCACCGACATCGCCTTCGCCATCGGCATCCTCTCGATGCTGGGCGACCGCGTGCCCGCCTCGCTCAAAATCTTCCTCACGGCGCTGGCTATCGCCGACGACCTGGGGGCCATCCTCGTGATCGCACTCTTCTACGGCGGCCAGATCCAGATGGTCTGCCTGCTGGCGGCGCTGGTCATCATGCTTGCGGTCTACTTCATGAATCAGATGGGCGAGAAGCGCATGTTCTTCTACCTGGTTCCCGCCATCGCCATCTGGACGCTGTTCTACTACTCGGGCGTCCACTCGACCCTTTCGGGCGTGGCGATGGCCATGCTCATTCCGATGAAGCCGCGTTACAGCAAGGAGTACTTCACCCACAAGATGCGCCGGCTGAAAGCGGCGATGCTCGCGGTGGGAGACGCTGAGGGCGATTTTCCCAACGAGGATCACCGCTTCTACCTGCGGCAGATGCGCGCGCTGGCTTCCGACTCGGTGGGCATGAGCTACCGGCTCGAAAACGCCCTGTCGCCCTACGTCACCTTCCTGGTCATGCCGATCTTCGCGCTGGCCAACGCCGGGGTGGAGATCACTTCGGTCGAGTACCTCAATATCTTCCACATCTCCCCGGAAGCGGGTTCGGTCGGCATGGGCGTCTTCTTCGGCCTGCTGATCGGCAAGCCGCTGGGCATATTTCTTGCGAGCTGGTGCGCGGTGAAGTCCGGTCTGGCCGAGATGCCGCAGCAGGCCACGTGGCGCATGCTGCTGGCCGTGGCCTGTCTGGGCGGTATCGGTTTCACGATGTCGCTGTTCGTCGATTCGCTCGCCTTCACGGATGCGGACCTGATCGACCGCGGCAAGATCGCCATCCTGATGGGTTCGATGGCCGCCGCCGTGGTGGGCAGCGTGTTCATCCTGTTCCTGTCGAAAAAGACGCAGAGACCATGAAACTGAGAAATATGCTCTTTTGGCTGCTGGCCGCGGCGGCGCTGACCGGCTCCTGCTCGCGGAAGGGCGGCGGCGTGAAACTGCGCACCGATACCGATTCGGTGGCCTACGTGATCGGCATGAACGTGGGCATGAACCTGATGCGGATGGATTCGACGATCAACGTCGGGGCGGTGTGCGAGGGCATCCGCGACGTCTTCCGCGCCTCGGCGAAGCTCACCGCGGCCGATGCCGAGACTTTCTACCTGCGTTACATGAACTTCGCACTGCCCGAAAAGGCCCGCGCCTACGAGGAGCAGTTCCTGGCCGACTTCGCCAAGTCGAACCGCTCCTATGCCCGCACGGCGTCGGGGGTGACCTATACGGTCGACGAGCTGGGCGACCAGGGGCTGGTTCCCGCCTCGGACCGCGATACGGTGGTCATGCGCTATGTGATCCGCACGGTCGACGGAACGCAGGTCTACTCCTCCTACGAGCGGGGCGACACGCTGCGCATGCAGCTGGGCGACCTGCAGAAAGGGGTCAAGGAGAGCCTCAAACTCATCGGCAAGGGCGGTAAGATCACCTCGTGGCTCCCCTCGTCGGAGGCGTACGGCGCTGCGGGCGACCAGGAGCTGGGCATCGCGCCCAATGCCACGCTCCATTACGAAATCCAGCTGATCGATGTCGATAAATATTCAAATCGGGTGCGATAGTCGTTTTTGAACGTGAAAGTTAGGCGATATAGCAATATATTTTATAACTTTGCGCGAACGAACACAAAACAGATTCGAAAATAAATTGAAAGCAATGAAAAAAATTCTTTTTGCCGCAGCGCTCGCGGGTGCTGCGTTGATGACGGCCTGCGGCGACAAGGGCAGCAGCGTCCGCATGGGCAGCCTCTCCGGCGACATGGACTCCCTGTCGTATGCGCTGGGAGCCAACATTGGTTACAGCATGAACTACGAGATGAAGGACATTCCGTTCGACTTCAAGCAGATCGAGCAGGGCATCAAGGACGGTGCGCTCGACAAGGCGAAGAAGCCGCACGAGGAGTCGATCGACCTGCTGCGGGGCTACTTCATGGGCAAGCGCGGCGAACGTGCGCAGGCTATCGCCCGCAAGCGTGCCGAGGCCGACAGCATCCGACTGGCCGGCGGCGATTCGACGAAGGTCGACTACCCGGCCGCCGACGCCGAAATGTTCGAGAGCGAGCAGGAGCGTGCCGACATTTCGTACGCTTTCGGTAACGACATCGGTTTCAACATCCGTCAGAGCGGCATGCCCATCCAGGTGGTGTGGATCACCGAGGCCATGCAGAACGTACGCGACGACAACGCCAAGATGACCGACGACGAGGTGAACCAGTACCTCCAGTACTACTTCATGGTGAAGCGTCCGGCCGAGAACGCCGAGGCTTCGAAGGCGTGGCTGGAGAAGATCGAGAAGAAGTCGGGCGTGCAGAAGACCGCTTCGGGTCTGCTCTACAAGATCAACAAGGCCGGCGACGAGAGCGTGAAGGCCACCGATCCGCGCGACGTGGTGAAGGTCCACTACACGGGCCGCACGCGCGAAGGCAAGGTGTTCGACACCTCGCACTTCAAGAACCGCTCGAAGGAGCAGCAGGAGATGATTAAGAAGCAGCGTCCGGACGACTACGACAAGGACGAGCCGATCGAGTTCCCGCTCAACCGTGTGATCCCCGGCTGGACCGAGGGCATGCAGCTGGTGGGCAAGGGCGGTACGATCACCCTGTGGATTCCCTCCGACCTGGCTTACGGCATGCGCGGTGCAGGCCGTGACATCGGTCCCAACGAGGCCCTCGAGTTCGAGGTCGAGCTGATCGACGTCACCCCTTACGAGGAGCCCGCTCCCGCAGCTCAGGCCGATTCGACCGCGGTGGCTCCCGCAGCGAATCCCGCCGAATAAGTTTATCCGCTCCGATACCGACAGCCGGACCTCGCAGGGGGTCCGGCTGTTTTTTGTGCGGCGGGGTTTGTGCGTGCGTACGGGCAGGCGGCCTCGCTTCGAACAGGTCCTCTCGCTAACGACGCGAAGAGTGTCCGGCAGCGGATTTCATGAAGCCCGTGTGTCTGCCGCATTCGTGCCGTCAGCCTGCTGCCCCTGTTGCCAGCCACCGCCTCCTACCGATGGCCAGCCCGGAGGCGGTCCTGCGTACGCCCTCCCTGCCGCCGGCCGCAAAAAACTCCGGCCGGCCCGAGGCCGACCGGAGAGGGTCCTTGCGTGGACACGCGCCGCTTGTCAGAACGGCAGATCGTCTGCCTCGGGGGTCGAGGCGTAGGTGGGCTCTTCGGCGATGGGCGGCATGTCGGGCATCGGGGCAGGGGCTGCCTCGGTCTGCTTGGGCTGCAGACGCCAAGCGCGTACGTCGGTGTACCAGCGGCCGTTGTATTCGCGCGACTCGACGTTGACCGAGACCGTGTAGGCAGCGCCCTCTTTCAGCCGGGCCACGTCGTCGGGCTTGTTGAAGAACGTCACGCAGATTTTGCGGGCGAACGTCCCCTCCTGCATCTCGAAAACCACATCCTGACGCTGCCACTCGCCGCGTGCGGAGGTTCCCTTGGTCAGGGGCATTATTTTGTAAACCGTTCCTTCGAATTCCATATAGCTCGTTTTTGATGTTCTCTGCGGGCAAAGGTACGAAAAAAAAGCGGATTCCGCCCGCCGCCCGGCAGAAAAAACGGGAGCCGGATAGGTGTCCGGCTCCCGCGGGTGATTCGCTCGGCTGCCTATTCGAAGGCCACCGCCTGCGAATCGATCTTGAAGTCCTTGAAGACGATCGTCGAAGTCTTCTTGCTGTCGCCGCTGTTGGCTGCCAGACCGACGTAGAGCTTGTCGGGCAGGCCCGCGATCTCCTTCGAACTTACGGCGCCGAACGTTGCGCCGCCGTCGAGCGAGTAGGAGAGCTTGCACTTGTCGCCCTCGCGTTCGAGTTTGAGGATCGGCTTGGCTTCGGTATCCGTTCCGGGGGCGGCGAGGTTGCCTCTCGATGCGGCGTTGCCGACCGCCGAACGCGACGAGTGGTGGAATGCGACGGGACCCTGGGCTGCCATGACGTGCAGCAGGTCGTTGGCCGTGGCCGTGTAGTCGGGCGTTACGAACAGACCCGCCAGCGACTGGTTGCCCGATGCCTTCGTCGATGCGTATTCGCTGACCTCGACCGTGAGCGTGAAGTTGCCCGTCAGTTCACGGTAGACGTAGGCGAAGGTCTGCGTGCCGCTCTCGAACTTGCCGCAGGCGGTCAGCGTCAGCGTATTGCCCGCGCCGGAAGCGGTGGGCGCGGTCGCGCCTCCGTTGTTGTAGAGATTCCAGCCGTTGCCCAGCGGCGTGGGGTCGGGCGTCGGATCGGGATCGGGGTCCGTTCCCGGGTCGGGATCGGTTCCGCCCCCGATGTTGCCGTTGTTCACCGGAATCGGGGCCGTGGCGTAGCCCGGCAGGCGCTTCGTGCCGGCTCCCGACGGTACGATGGTAGCGATTTGCTCGGCATCGTCGACGATGTAGCTGTACTCGGGTTTAAAATCTTCGTAGGTGTAGGGCGTCGGGAGCTTCTCGCCGTTATACTTCTTATACTCCACGTTGGTGAACGGGTAGGGCTCGTGCGCCTGCGAGGGGCGGTTCGTGAAGACGTTGCCGCGCTCGTAGAGGAAGCCTGCGACGTCCCCCTGGAGGTTCGACACCCAGCTGCTGCCGCTCGGTTTGGCGGGATAGGTGCAGATGTCGGTCGGGAGCACCACGCCGTCGAAGTTGTTGTCCTCGACCAGCACCATTGCGCCGTAGGCGCTGCCCACGCCGTAGGTGGTCACCTGGTTGAAGAAGTTGTTGTAGACGTGGGCCCTGCCGAAGCGTACGCGCGGGTGGCGCGAGCTGGAGAGGTCGAAGTAGTTGTGGTGGAAGGTCACGGTGATCTTCGTGTCGGCGGTCTGTCCGTTGGAGTGGCCTACCAGACACGATTTCTGGGTCTTGATGAAGTGACACCACGACACGGTGACGTTGTAGGTCTGGTGCGTCACGTCGCACGAACCGTCCTCGTAATCTTTGGTCTGATTGATCGATTCGAAGGTGCAGTGGTCCACCCAGACGTTGTTGCTCTCCTGCATGGAGATGCCGTCCGCGCCGTTGTCGGCCTTGGGCATCTTGATGTAGATGTTGCGGATGATGATGTTCGACGCCTCGTTGAGGAAGAAGCCGACGTTTTCCATCACGAAGTCGTCCGTGCCGTAGATCGAGATGTTGCTCGTGCGCTTGATGTCGAACCAGGGGCTGCCGCTGCCGCGTCCCTCGTCCTTGTGGAACGTGCCGCTCAGCCAGACGATCGCGGGGGTTTTGTCCTTGTTCTTCTCGCGCAGGTAGAGCCACTCGCCGAACTTCTTGCCGTTGTCGAAGTGGTGGGTGTTGGCTGCCGTCGCGCCTTCGCCGCCGGTCGTGCCCTCGGCATAGCCGTAGAGGTGGTCCAGTTCGACGTTACCCGTGATGGGCGGGTCGATCGGATCGGGGTCCGGATCGGGGTCCGGGTCCGGATCAGGATCGGGGGTGTCCGAGGGGTCCTTGCCGCCCTCCTGCGCCGTTACGCGGGTGACCTTCACGGCGCTGCCGGTCGTCGTGCGGACGATGTCGCCCTGCACCTTGATCTTCTCGCCGAGGAGCGCGGGGTGGTCCACGATGTTCAGGCGCGCCTGGATGTCGGATTCGTCCTCCAGGTCCACGCGCGAACATTTATAGCTGTCGGTCTCGTTCGGCGAGGCTGCGAGCAGGATGTTGCTCTTGGTCTCCACCTGCGGAACGCTGCGCACCACGGCGTTCTCCGCGCCGACGACGTAGCCTTCCACCCAGACGGCGGTCTTGCCTACGGCGTCCATCAGCTGGTCGATGCCGATTGGCTCCTCTTTGGTTCCGGCGGGCAGCACCACTTCGGCAGTACCGCCTTTCTGCGGTACGGTGTCGTCCGTTTCGCTGTCGCTGCATGCGCTCATTACCAGCGGCAGGCAGGACATAATCAGTAAAAGTCGTTTCATTCGGTTATTGTTTTTTTGAGGTTGAATATTCCAACTACAAAATTAGGCGGGCAGAGCTTCCCGGGCTGGTAAAAATTATCCGTTTGCTGGGAATTTTTGCCGCAGGGGCGGATTTCGCGGATGCAGGGCCGGCGGACAGCCCTTGGGGCGGAGAAGGAGCTGCGGACAAAGAAAACAGCCGTGACGAGTGTCACGGCTGACGGTGGGCCCAGAGGGGCATGATCCCACGACCTTCGGATTATGAGTCCGCTGCTCTGACCGACTGAGCTATGGGCCCTTTGCGCGGCGCATCGTGCGCTTTTGCGGGGCAAAGATACGAATAAATCTGCAAACGGCAACGCTTTTCGGGCAAACCGGCGGGGTTTGTCCGCTCTTTTTCGTCCCTGCATGCAAATAATTCCCGCTATTTCATTTTTATTCCCGATTTATTATTACCTTTGTCGCGCTGAAAAGCATTCATCAAAAACACAACGAGCAATGAAAAAGGGTATTCATCCGGAGAATTATCGTTTAGTGGCGTTCAAGGACATGTCCAACGACGTCGTGTTTTTGTGCCGGTCCGCCGTTTCGACAAAAGAGACCATCGAAGTGAACGGCGAAACCTATCCCGTGTATAAGATGGAAATTTCCAACACCTC
>NZ_DBFWLF010000007.1:0-1621 GCF_048465635.1 Alistipes sp. | reverse complement strand
GCCGGCATGGCCAGAATCCGGCCCCGTCTGGCCGTCTGCCCAACGCCTCCGCGAAGCGTCATCACCCTGCCGTCGGAGAGCGTAACGTTCACGGTGAATCCCTTGCTGAAAGTGGTCGGAAAGAGCGTGAGGTAGAAATCCGTCCCTTTTGTGGTCAGCACGGCATTGCCGGCATTCAGCGTCAGCTTATTCCTGGTATAGGCTTCGTAGCCCGATTCCGCCGTCATGGGTGCGATGTAGGCCGTCCCGCCATCCGTCAGAATCCGACCCACCGAGCAGAAGCGCTCTCCTCCGGTATTCGCGGTCGAGAGTTCGATCTTCGAAACCTGCTCCGCCCCCGTGCCTTTCAAAGTCAGTTTCACCACCGAACAGAGGTATTTGAAAGTCAGTCTCTCCCCTTTTGCAGCAACTGCACGGGCCAGCAACGCCGCAGGGTCGAACGAGTTGGCACGGTAGGTCTGAGTGTAGGGAATCGAACTGACGAATATCCCTTTATTATCGAAGCCGCACAAAGCCGCCGGATAGTAGACCGTATAGCTCTCGGCGCTCGGAAGCTCCACGTACCAGCGGCCCTGTTCGTCCTGCTGGACCGTGTACGGCGTATCCTTGACGATCGCCACCTGGTCGCCCGCCTCCCAGGCGATCTTGTAGCCCTCGGAGAATGCGGCCCGCGACTGCGGATCGGCAGCCCCCTGCGCCTCGGTCGTCTCGTCGCTCACGTACAGGCGGACCAGGTCGGTGCCCGTTTCGGGCTTGTTGCCGGGCTGCTGGTCGAAACCCGCTTCCGAACAAGAGGAGCCCAGCAGCAGGGCCGCGGCGCTCCAGAAAAGTAAAAATCGCTTCATCTTCTTTCGTTTTACTCCTTTACTCCCACGTTCCGGCGTCCTCGCCGCCCTCTTCGAAATCGCCCTCGACTTGCGATGCGGCAAATCCCTGTTCGACACGCACGTCGAAATACTCCAACGCGGGAGCTTCGTAACTAAATTTCTTCATCTTCTGCTGATTTGGTATAGGCACACGAAAAAGCGGACCACGCATGTACTGCTACATGCGCGATCCGCTGTAAGAATCGGCCGAACTTAGATACGACTACCCGATGCTCCGCAACCTCCCGTTGGGGGGGGGAATTTGCAGACCCTGGTCGCGCCCTGCGGCGCGGCGGTCCATCGGCTGTATGTCGTTGTGTTCCATCACGGCCGCAAAGATACGCATAATGTCCGAAAAAACAAAATCTTCGGGTTTTGTTGGGCGCCAGGCGGGACGCAATTCAGAATACATGCTATGCTGCCGTCTCGATCCCCGAGCAACAAGTGAGGAATTGTTTTGCGGGGACGCAGCCAGCGAAGGAGTGCTCGAAGCCGTCAGGCGGAGTGCTGTCCTCCGGGAGCGCCGAACCGGCCTGAAAGCGCCCGAACCGCCTGTCGCCCACAAAACGGGCGTCTTACGCCCGGAAGATTCCTCGCATCCGCTCGGAATGACAATAATGTGCCGTGCGGTCCACAGCCGGGAGCGCCGAACCGGCCTGAAAGGGCCCGAACCGCCTGTCGCCCACAAAACGGGCGTCTTACGCCCGGAAGATTCCTCGCATCCGCTCGGAATGACAATGATTGATTGGCGACCC
>NZ_DBFWLF010000006.1:0-1159 GCF_048465635.1 Alistipes sp. | reverse complement strand
CCGTAACCGTCAAAGGATCGGCCTAGGGTAAAACTGGTGACTGGGGCTAAGTCGTAACAAGGTAGCCGTACCGGAAGGTGCGGCTGGAACACCTCCTTTCTGGAGCGAGGGATCTCTTTGTGGTCTTGGTTTAGGTATTGATTCCTTGTACTATGCGTTGAATATGTATTAGATATGATCTTTATAAAAGAAAAGAGAAAGATGACGCTGAGGATGTAATTTCCCCAGGCAAATCAAAAAAAGTTGACAGTCCTATAGCTCAGTTGGTTAGAGCGCTACACTGATAATGTAGAGGTCGGCAGTTCAACTCTGCCTGGGACTACTAAGGATGAAAATCTTACCTAATAGACGGGGGATTAGCTCAGCTGGCTAGAGCATCTGCTTTGCAAGCAGAGGGTCAACGGTTCGAATCCGTTATTCTCCACAAATTCCTTGCCGGCTCCCTTTTGGGGGATTAGTAAAGTAAGGAAAACAAGATCTTTGACATGATGGACAAATCAAGAAAGTAAGAAGTAGAGCAAACTGAAAATATATCAACCCGGGACGCGTATTACCTCCCTCGAAAGAGCGGTAAGAAGTGTCGCGAGAAAAAGAAAGTAAGTAAGGGCAGACGGTGGATGCCTAGGCTCTCGGAGGCGAAGAAGGACGTGATAAGCTGCGAAAAGCTTGGGGTAGGTGCAAATAACCCTTGATCCCAAGATGTCCGAATGGGGCAACCCGACAGGTTGAAGGCCTGTCATCCCTGAATAGGGAGGCAAACGTGGGGAACTGAAACATCTAAGTACCCACAGGAGAAGAAAACAAAAGTGATACCGCAAGTAGTGGCGAGCGAACGCGGCATAGCCCAAACCGTAGATGTTTCGGCATCTACGGGGTTGTAGGACTGCGACGTGGCAAGAAGCAAGAGAAATGGAACGTTTTGGAAAGAACGATCGAAGAGGGTGACAATCCCGTACATGACTCTCTTGTAAAGCCTAGCAGTATCCTGAGTAGCGCGGAGCACGAGAAATTCTGTGTGAATCAGCGGGGCCCATCCCGCAAGGCTAAATACTCCCGAGAGACCGATAGTGAACCAGTACCGTGAGGGAAAGGTGAAAAGAACCTCGAACAGAGGAGTGAAATAGACCCTGAACCCGTCTGCCTACAAGCGGTCGGAGCA
>NZ_DBFWLF010000005.1:0-450668 GCF_048465635.1 Alistipes sp. | reverse complement strand
TTCGTTATGACTGATCCTATTGCGGACTTTCTGACCAGAATTAGAAACGCAGTGAAAGCCAACCACAAGGTGGTTGAAGCTCCTGGCTCCAAAATTAAGCAGGAAATCACGAAGATTCTCTACGAGCAGGGCTACATCCTGGCCTACAAGTTCGACACCGACGAGAAGGGACACCCCTCGATCAAGATCGCGCTCAAGTGGGATGCCGCTACCAAGACCAACGCCATCAAGGACCTCAAGCGCATCAGCCGCCCGGGTCTGCGCCGTTACGCTTCGGTGTCGGACATGCCCCGCGTGCTGAACGGTCTGGGCATCGCCATCCTCTCCACGTCGAAAGGCATCATGACCGACGCTGCGGCCCGCAAGGAGAACGTGGGCGGCGAGGTGCTGTGCTACATCTACTAATCGCAAATCATTAAACACGAATACAATGTCAAGAATTGGTAAATTACCTGTAAACTTGCCCGCCGGCGTGACCGTTACGGTATCGCCCGACAACGTGGTAAGCGTGAAAGGGCCACTCGGGACGCTGAGTCAGCGGGTTGACTCGGACATCAAGGTAGAGGTCGGCACGCACAAGGACGTACACACCGGCGAGGAGACGCCCGCCGTGCTGGTGTCGCGTCCCACCAACCAGCCCCGCCACCGTTCGCTGCACGGTCTGTACCGCGCGCTGATCAACAACATGGTCATCGGCGTGTCGAAGGGCTTCGAGATCAAGCAAGAGCTGGTCGGCGTCGGCTTCAAGGCCGAGGTCAAGGGACAGATCCTCGAGATGAGCCTGGGTTACTCGCACGATACGCACGTGATGCTTCCCCCCGAAGTGACCGCTACGGCCGTGACCGAGAAGAAGGGCAACCCCATCGTGACGCTCAAGTCGATCGACAAGCAGCTCGTGGGTCAGGTCGCCGCCAAGCTGCGCTCGCTGCGCAAGCCGGAGCCGTACAAGGGCAAGGGTATCAAGTTCGTCGGCGAACAGCTGCGCCGCAAGGCCGGCAAATCGGCAGGTGCTAAATAGTAAATAGTCTGAAGTTATGTCACTGAACAAGATAGAAAGAAGAGAGCGCATCAAGATGCGCATCCGCAAGATCGTCAGCGGAACGCCCGAACAGCCCCGCATGACGGTATTCCGCAGCAACAAGCAGATCTACGTGCAGTTCATCGACGACCTGAAAGGCGTGACCCTGGCTACCGCTTCGTCGCTCGACAAGGAGGTCGCCGAAGCCGCCGCCGGCAAGAACAAGTGCGAGGTCGCAGCCCTGGTGGGCAAGCTGGCCGCCGAGCGCGCCACGGCCAAAGGCATTTCGACGGTAGCGTTCGACCGCAACGGCTACCTCTATCACGGACGAGTTAAACAGCTGGCCGAAGCAGCACGCGAAGGCGGACTTAAATTCTAAGCGTTATGGCAAATACCAACATAAAGAAAGTACGCACCAGCGATCTGGAACTGAAGGACCGGCTGGTAAGCATTCAGCGCGTGACGAAGGTAACCAAGGGCGGTCGCACCTTCAGCTTCTCGGCCATCGTGGTGGTCGGCAACGAGGACGGCGTGGTGGGCTACGGCCTGGGCAAGGCTTCCGAGGTGCAGGCCGCCATCGCCAAGGGCGTGGAGGATGCCAAGAAGAACCTGGTGAAGATCCCGGTCATCAACGGCACGATCCCCCACAAGCAGGAGCTTCGCTACGGCGGTTCGCTCGTCATGATCCGTCCGGCAGCCCCCGGTACGGGTATCATCGCCGGCGGCGCCATGCGTGCCGTGCTGGAGTCGGTGGGCATCAAGAACGTGCTTGCCAAGAGCAAGGGTTCGTCGAACCCTCACAACCTGGTGAAGGCGACCATCGGCGCTCTTTGCGAGCTGCGCGACGCATACAGCATCGCCCGCCTGCGCGGCATCTCGATGGACAAGGTGTTTAACGGTTAATATAGGACGAAATGGCAAGATTGAAAATCACCCAGATCAGAAGCCGCATCGGCTCGACGGAACGTCAGTGCCGTAACCTCGACGCGCTGGGTCTCAAGCGCATCAGCGCGAGTGTCGAGCACGACGATTCGGTCATCATCCGAGGCATGATCGAGCGCGTCAAGCACCTGGTCAAGGTCGAGGAAGTGGCCGGGACGAAGGCTCCCGAAAAGGCTGCGAAGAAGGCCCAGGCCGCCCCTTCGGCCGAAGCCGCCGAATAAGTTTAACTGCTAACGGAACATTTGAAGAATGGAACTCAATAATCTCAAACCCGCAAAGGGTTCAACGCACCACGACAAGCGTATCGGCCGCGGTGCTGGTTCGGGTCACGGTGGCACGGCCACACGTGGTCACAAGGGTGCTCAGTCGCGTTCGGGCTACTCGCGCAAGCTGGGCTTCGAGGGCGGTCAGATGCCGCTTCAGCGCCGTCTTCCCAAGTTCGGTTTCACGAACCTGAAGCGCGTGGAATTCAAGGCGATCAACCTCTCGACGCTCGAGGAGCTGGCCGCGAAGAACTCGCTTTCGGAGGTTACGGTGGAGACGCTCGTGAGCGCGGGTTTCATCTCGTCGAACGACAAGGTGAAGATCCTGGGCAACGGCACGCTTACCAAAGCGCTGGCCGTGAAGGCTCATGCGTTCTCGAAGAGCGCCGAGGCGGCCATTGCGGCGGCCGGCGGCAGCGTCGAAAAACTGTAAGCAACCTTAGAACCCAAAAATTATGAATCAGTATCTCGTTGTTGGTGTCGTCTTTTTGGTGGTAATCGCTCTTTTGGCGACCAACAAGAAATTGGTAGAAACGCTCAAGAATATCTACAAGATCGAGGAGCTGCGCAAGCGTGTGATCTACACGATCGGGCTGCTGCTGGTCTACCGCTTGGGCAGTTTCGTCGTGATTCCGGGCATCAACCCCAACGCCCTGGGCGAGGGGTCGGCATATGCCAGCCAGCTGGAGGGCAACGGGCTTCTGGGCCTTTTGAACGTCTTCTCCGGCGGCGCGTTCGGCAATGCCGCCATCTTCGCGCTCGGAGTCATGCCGTATATCACCGCCTCGATCATCATCCAGCTCATGGGCATGATGATTCCGTATTTCCAGAAGATGCAGAAGGAGGGTGAGAGCGGCCGCCGCAAGATGAATCAGTGGACACGCTTCCTTACCATCGGCGTGCTGATCCTGCAGGGTCCGGCGTACATCGCCAACCTCTACCATCAGGTCCCCACGGCATTCGTCTACGGCAATTCGTTCGGCGTCGTTTGCCTGATGACGACGATCCTCATCGCCGGAACCATGTTCATCATGTGGCTGGGCGAGAAGATCACCGACAAGGGTATCGGCAACGGCATCTCGCTGATCATCATGATCGGTATCGTGGCCCGTCTTCCCCATGCGCTGCTGGCCGAGGTCAACGCGCGTTTCCAGACGGCTACCGGTAGCGCCATCATGCTGATCCTCGAGCTGGTGCTGCTCTTCCTGGTCTTCATGGCAACGATCGCACTGGTACAGGCCGTCCGCAAGGTCCCTGTCCAGTATGCAAAGCGTATCGTGGGTAACAAACAGTACGGGGGCGTGCGTCAGTACATCCCGCTGAAGATGAATGCGGCCAACGTGATGCCGATCATCTTCGCGCAGGCGCTGATGTTCATCCCGGCCCTGTTCTCCGGAACGGCCTTCGCCGCTGCCTTCAGCTCGATGACCGGCTTCTGGTACAACTTTACGCTTGCCGTGCTGGTAATCGCCTTCACCTACTTCTACACGGCGATTATCATCAATCCTCAAATGATGGCCGATGACATGAAGCGAAACGGCGGCTTTATCCCGGGAGTGAAACCGGGTAAGCAGACCGTGAACTACATCGACACCATCATGACGCGTATCACGCTTCCCGGCTCGTTCTTCCTCGCAATCGTGGCGATTCTGCCCGCGCTGGCGATGAAGTTCCTGGGCATTCAGCAGGCGTTCGCCTACTTCTACGGAGGTACGTCGCTGCTGATCATGGTCGGCGTGGTGCTCGACACTCTCAAACAGATAGAGAGCTACCTCTTGATGCGCCACTACGACGGTCTGATGAAGACCGGCCGTATCCAGGGTCGTCATTAGGCGTTTTCCGAAGAGTTCTTCAGGCGAAAAAATGATATTCATCAAGACAGACGAGGAGATCGAACTGCTCCGCGAGAACAACATCCTGGTGTCGCAGACGCTGGCCGAAGTGGGTCGCCACATCCGGCCGGGCGTCACGACCGCGGAGTTGGACCGCATTGCCGAGGATTTCATCCGCGCGCACGGAGCGGTTCCCGCTTTCCTCGGATATCAGGGCTTTCCCGCTTCGTTGTGTATTTCGGTAAACGAACAGGTAGTTCACGGTATCCCGTCCCAGAACTGCGTCCTCAAAGAGGGCGACATCGTTTCGGTCGATTGCGGTACGTTTATGAAGGGGTTTGTTGGTGATTCGGCGTATACGTTCGCCGTAGGTGAGGTTGCCGCGGAAGTAAGGCAGCTGATGACGGTCACCAAAGAGGCTCTTTATAAAGGTACGGCACAAGCGCGGGCCGGCAATCGCGTAGGCGACGTGTCGGCGGCCGTGCAGGAGTATGCCGAAAGTTTCGGTTACGGCGTGGTCCGCGAGTTGGAAGGACACGGCTTGGGTCGCAAGATGCACGAGGACCCGGGTGTTCCCAACTACGGCGCACGCGGCAGAGGACCCCTGCTCAAGGAGGGCATGGTCATCTGCATCGAACCCATGATCAATATGGGGACCAAGGCGGTGGTATTCGAGAGGGATGGTTGGACAGTCCGCACACGCGACCGCAAGCCCGCGGCGCATTACGAGTTCGCCGTGGCGGTCCGCAAGGACGGTCCCGACGTGCTGACGGACTTCAGTATCATTGAACAAGCGATTAACAAGTAAGACTCTATGGCAAAACAGACTGCTATCGAACGGGACGGAACGATCATCGAAGCCCTGTCCAACGCGATGTTTCGCGTCGAGCTGGACAACGGCCACATCCTGACCGCCCACATCTCCGGAAAGATGCGCATGCACTACATCAAAATCCTTCCCGGGGATAAAGTAAAAGTGGAGATGACGCCCTACGATCTGACGAAGGGGCGGATATCTTTCCGGTACAAATAACATTAGATTGCTTGAAATCATGAAAGTAAAAGCATCCATCAAGAAGAGAAGCGAGGATTGCAAGATCGTGAAGCGTAAGGGGAAACTCTACGTCATCTGCAAGAAGAATCCCAAGTACAAGATGCGCCAGGGGTGATGTTTCAACGGTTTATTAAAGTAGAAAAAGAAATTTTATGGCACGTATAGTCGGTGTAGATTTACCAAAAAATAAGCGGGGCGAGATCGGCCTGACCTATATCTACGGTATCGGTCGCTCGACGGCCCGCAAGATTCTCGAGACCGCTGGCATCAGCTACGATCTCAAAGTACAGGAGTGGTCGGACGACCAGATCGGCGCGATCCGTTCGACGATCGCCGATATGGGCATCAAGGTCGAGGGCGAGTGCCGCTCGATGGTCCAGCTGAACATCAAGCGCCTGATGGATATCGGCTGCTACCGCGGCATCCGTCACCGCCTGGGTCTTCCCGTCCGCGGTCAGTCGACCAAGAACAACGCCCGCACGCGCAAGGGCAAGAAGAAGACCGTAGCGAACAAGAAAAAGGCAACGAAGTAATCTTTAGAGAATTATGGCAAAGAAAACTGGAACAGTTAAGAAAAAGGTTGTTAAGGTCGGCGCGCTGGGCAATGCTTACGTGCACTCCACGTTTAACAACGTAATCATCACCATCACCAACGAGGTGGGTGACGTCATCAGCTGGTCGTCGGCCGGCAAGATGGGTTTCCGTGGTTCGAAGAAGAATACTCCCTATGCCGCCCAGACCGCTTCGGCCGACTGCGCCAAAGTCGCTTACGACATGGGTCTGCGCAAGGTTAAGGTCTACGTCAAGGGTCCCGGTGCAGGCCGCGAATCGGCCGTGCGCACGATCCACGGTGCGGGCATCGAGGTGATGGAGATCATCGACGTTACCCCGCTGCCGCACAACGGTTGCCGCGCTCCTAACCGCCGCCGCGTATAATTTCGGCCGCAGTTCAGGAATCAATCAACATTTAATACGTTAAGACAATGGGAAAATACATAGGACCAAAATCGAAGATCGCCCGAAAGTTCGGCGAAGCTATTTACGGTGCGGACAAAGTGCTCGAGAAGCGCAACTATCCTCCCGGACAGCACGGTCTGATGCGCAAGCGCAAGAAGGTGTCGGAGTACGGCACGCAGCTGAGCGAGAAGCAGAAGGCCAAGTACACCTACGGTCTGCTGGAGAAGCAGTTCGCACGCACCTACGAGCAGGCTGCCCGCATGGGCGGCATCACGGGCGAAAACCTGCTGAAGCTGCTGGAGTGCCGGCTGGACAACGTCGTTTACCGCCTGGGCGTAGCCCCGACGCGCGCCGCTGCCCGCCAGCTGGTGTCGCACTGCCATATCTGCGTCAACGGCAGCGTGGTGAACATCCCCTCCTACTCGCTTCGCGCGGGCGACGTGGTGTCGGTACGCGAGAAGTCCAAGTCGCTCGAGGTGATCTCGGCATCGCTTGCCGGCGGCGCCAGGAGCCGCTACGCATGGCTCGAGTGGGACAACGCTTCGATGAGCGGCAAGTTCCTCCAGAAGCCCGAACGCGAGGAGATTCCGGAGAACATCAAGGAGCAGCTGATCGTCGAGTTGTACTCGAAGTAGTCATTAAACAAATTCACCCATTATGGCAATATTAGCATTCCAGAAACCTGAGAAGGTTATAATGCTCGAATCCACCTCCTCGTTCGGAAAGTTCGAGTTCCGACCGCTGGAGCCTGGGTTCGGCATGACTGTCGGTAACGCTTTGCGTCGTATTCTGCTCTCTTCGCTGGAGGGTTATGCGATCACGACTGTCAAGGTAGCCGGTGTCGATCACGAGTTTGCCGCTATCCCCGGCGTGATGGAGGACATGCTGAACATCATCCTCAATCTGAAGCAGGTTCGTTTTATCCGCACAGTCGATAATCAGGATGCCGAAAAGGTGTCCATTAACGTTGCGGGTGTGACGGAGCTGACTGCCGGGTATATTTCGAATTACCTGTCGTTCTTCAAGGTGCTCAACCCCGACCTGGTGATCTGCCACCTGGCCCCCGGTACGAAGATGCAGCTTACGCTGACCATCGGCAAGGGCCGCGGCTACGTGCCGGCCGAGGAGAACACCCCCGCCGAGTGCGAGTTCGGTACGCTGCCGATCGACTCGATCTTCACGCCGATCAAGAACGTGAAGTACTCGATCGAGAACTACCGCGTGGAGCAGAAGACCGACTACGAAAAGCTGAATTTGGAAATCACCACCGACGGCTCGATCCACCCGAAAGAGGCGTTGAAAGAGGCCGCCAAGATTCTCATCCAGCACTTCATGCTCTTCTCCGACGAGAAGATCACCGTCAATATGGAGGACACCAACGGAACCGAAGAGTTCGACGAGGATGTGCTCCACATGCGTCAGCTCCTGAAGACCAAGCTCTCGGACCAGGATCTCTCGGTCCGCGCGCTGAACTGTCTGAAGGCCGCCGACGTGGATACGGTGGGCGATCTGGTGAAGCTGAACCGCAACGACCTGCTGAAGTTCCGCAACTTCGGCAAGAAGTCGCTTACGGAGCTGGACGAGCTGCTGACCTCGCTGAATCTGAAGTTCGGCATGGACGTATCGATTTACAAACTTGACAAAGATTAATTATGAGACACAATAAGAATTTCAACCACCTCGGCCGCCAGGCAGGACACCGTAAGGCGCTCATGTCGAACATGGCTTCGTCGCTGATCCTTCACAAGCGCATCGAGACCACGCTGGCCAAAGCCAAGGCCGTGCGGATGTTCATCGAGCCGCTGGTCACGAAGTCGAAGGAGGATACGACCCACTCGCGCCGCGTCGTATTCTCGTACCTCAAGCAGAAGGAGGCCGTGACGGAGCTGTTCCGCACGATCGCCCCCAAGATCGCCGAGCGTCCGGGCGGCTACACCCGCATCCTGAAGACCGGCTTCCGGCTGGGCGACGCTGCTGACATGTGCATCATCGAGTTCGTGGACTTCAACGACGCCTACACGCTGGGCATCGCCCCGACCGCTTCGGAGGCCAAGCCCAAGACGCGCCGCTCGCGCAAGAGCGCTGCCAAGACCACCGACGCCGTCGAGGAGGCTACCGTCGTCGAGGGCGAGGCCAAGAAAGCCGCTCCCAAGAAGGCTGGCGCACCCAAGCCCGCCGCACCGAAGGCTGCCGCCGCCAAGGGTGCTGCGCCGAAGGTTGCCAAGAAGACCAACGTGGGCAAAAAAATGTAGCATTTTCGATGATTGCGGCGTACCTGCCGCACATCGCTCAAATCCCCGAACGGGACGTACTTCGAGTACTACCCGTCCGGGGATTTTTTCACGATGCACGACATCCGCACCACACGGATCGAAAATCGGTGCGGTCTAAAATCGAACTCTTTCCGGTGATTCCGTAGGTAGAATCGAAGAGCCTTAGGTATGAATTTTCATTTGCCCGGGGTTTGCGGCTTTAGCCGCGCGGGCCGTAGCCTCCCGGTTGCGGAGGCCCGCAGACCGCGTCCCTCCGCAGGCTGCGTCCGCCAAGTAGTGCCTTAATTATAAAGCGAAGCGGTCCGCTTTACACGTCATGGAAGCAAGCTGATGAAAAATCGTTGCTCCCATTTTTTATAGCGATACATCCCGATCGGGAATCAGCTTGCCGGATTGATGCACGCAAAATCTTTTCGGTGATGCGGCATATCGCTCGCAACTCAGTATGAGGATGCACACCGGCCCTCTCCCCTCCGCATGGTTTACTGCGCGCAACCCGTACCGGTCGCATGCAGTCGGATAAGCGTCGCAAACCGGCCGGCGCAATATTTCTGCCCGACGTTCGGGCGTGTTTCGTGGAAAATAGGTAAATTTGATTCGCAAATACCGATCCGAACATGAACCTGATCTCCTTTCTGCGCAATCCGGTGTATTTCGGGCGGGACAACCGTCCGTCGCAGCTGCTCATTACGGTCTGCTGGTATTTCGGCTGCACGGTTGCCGTCTCGCTTCTCTTCCTGGGTTTCGGCCGGGTGTTCCCGGAGGGTGTCCCCGAAGTGACGCGCCGGTATCCCGATTTGCCCCTCTGGCTCGTCCTGCTGTTGCCGCCTCTGGTCGAGGAGCTGGCGTTCCGATTCCCGTTGCGTCGCAGCTTGGCGACGTTAGGGGTGGGGTTGTTCTTCCTCGCCTTTCTGCTGGTCTCGAAAGGTTTCGGCGGGGAGATTTATACGGCGAAGCTGCTCCCTGCACGGATCGGAATCGCATTCGGTCTGGCCGGCGTTGTCTGGCTGGTCGCCCGGGTAAGGCTGCTTCGCATGCCGTTCGTGCGGTTTTTCTACCTCTCGGCGCTGCTGTTCAGCAGCATGCATCTGTTCAACTACGTGCCGTTCTCCTTTCCCCGGACGGCCGTGGTCGTGCTCTATCTCACCCTTTATGTTCTGACCAAGAGCCTCTCCGCGTCGATCCTCGGCTATGCGCGCATCAAGCACGGCTTCGGTTTTGTCGTGCTGCTGCATGTGCTGCACAATCTGCCGGTCATCGTGCTTTATAAGTTCTAAAAAGAGATCCCCGAAGCCGACGGCTTCGGGGATCTCTCTTGCGATTCGGGGAGACGCCTATTTGGCGAACCCTTTGCCGATGGCGAGGAAGTCTTCGGCCTTGAGGGCTGCGCCGCCGATCAGGCCGCCGTCCACATCCTCCTTGGCGAAGATTTCTGCGGCGTTCGAGGGTTTGCACGAACCGCCGTAGAGGATCGCCGTCTCGGCCGCTGCCGCGCCGAATTTGGCGGCGAGCACCTTCCGGATGTAGGCGTGAATCTCCTGCGCCTGCTCGGCCGAGGCGGTCTTGCCCGTGCCGATGGCCCAAACGGGTTCGTAGGCGATCACGAGGTTCTTGTACTGCTCCTCCGAGAGGTTGTAGACGACCTCTTCGATCTGGGCCTTCACCACGTCGAAGTGTTTGCCCGCCTCGCGCTCGGCGAGGTTCTCGCCCACGCAGTAGATCGGCGTGAGGTTGTTGGCATAGGCCTGCGCCATCTTTTTGTTGAGCGTCTCGGAGGTTTCGCCGTAGTACTGGCGGCGCTCCGAGTGGCCGAGAATGACATACTTGCAGCCCAACGCCGCGATCATCGATGCGGCCACCTCGCCCGTGTAGGCCCCTTTGGCTTCGGTGGCGCAGTTCTGAGCGCCGAGTGCGATGTCGGAGCCGCGGAGCGCTTCAGCCACCGCGGAGAGGTGCGTGAAGGGGGGACATACGATGAAGTTCACGCACGAGCACACCTCGCCGCGACCTGCAACGATGTTTTTTGCCAGCTCGACGCCTTCGGCGGGAAGCGTGTTCATCTTCCAGTTGCCGGCAACGATTTTCTTTCTCATGGTTCGTCTGTTTTTATGGAGTTAGTATGAATAAACTGTTTGGGGAAGTCGACCTTGTATTTCTGCCGGCCGTTGGCGAAGCGGACCCACGTGGTGAAACCGGGCCGGCCTTCGGTAAGTTCGATCACGCGTGCGCCGCTCACCAGCTCCTGATACTCGGCGTACCCGCCGCTGTACTGGCCGTAGACCAGCGCGATTCCCTCTTTTTGGGCGACGTAGTTGTTGGAGTGGTCGTGACCGGCAAATACGCCCGTCACCTCGCCGCCGTCGGCCAGCGCGCGGAACATGCCCGTATTGTCGCGCGGCGGGCACTCGTTCTCGAGACGCGCTCCGCAGATCAGCCCCGTACGGTACGCCTCCCCGTACTCGGTCAGCGGTACGTGGAAGAAGATCAGCGCATTTGCCCGGCGGCCGTTGTGCGCGGCGGCCTCGGCGCATTGCGCCTTGTACCAGTCGACCTGCTCCGCGGTGAACCCCTTGTAGGAGTGGTCGTCGGCGTTGTAGTCGTTGGAATCCATCACATAGAGACGCGCCTCCTCGCGTTTGCCGTCCTGCGAGCGGACAGGGATCACGAAGTCGCCCTGCCGCTCGTCCGGGGCGTTGTAGCGGCCGTTGACGCAGTCCGGAAGGGTGCGGATCAGGGCGTACAACTCGTCCGGAGTGATGTTCTGCTCGGCGTCGTGGTTGCCCAGCGCGACGGCGTAGGGAACCCCCGATGAGGCGATCGTGCCGCAGATCGAGCACAGCAGCGCCGCGCCCGGCTCCCGGTAGACCAGATCGCCCGTAACGACGATCAGATCGGGCTGCTCGGCGCGAATCATCCGCAGCAGCATGCCCGGCACGTGCTCCGACTGCCACGTATCGCTGCCGTTGAAGTGCAGGTCGGTAAGCTGCATGATCCGGAACTTTCCGTCTTCGTGGAAGCGGAACGGCTGGCCGGCTTGTGTGGCGAGGGTCGTCAGCAGGACGACCAGCAGGGAAAGCAGTTTTTTCATCGTTCGACGGGTTACTCTTCGCACCAGGTTTTGACCTGCTCCATCGAGGGGGCTTTCAGGCCGAGTTTGTTCTTTTTGTTGAAGCCGCACAGGTCGTTGAAGAACTTGCCGGGTGCGAGCTTTTTGAGCGAATCCACCGTCAGATAACCCATCTTCTGGATCACGGGAACCCACTCCTCGGGGACGCCGATGGCGATGTACTTCTCCGCCGGGTCGGCCACCGCCTTCTTCTCGGGGCGCATCTGCGGGAAGAAGAGCACGTCCTGGATCGACGGCTGGTCGGTCATGAACATCGTCAGCCGGTCGATGCCGATACCCATGCCCGAGCACGAGGGCATGCCGTATTCGAGCGCGCGCACGAAGTCCATGTCGATGAACATCGCCTCGTCGTCGCCCTTCTCCGAAAGGCGCAGCTGCTCTTGGAAGCGCTCCAGCTGGTCGATCGGATCGTTCAGCTCCGAGTAGGCGTTGCACAGCTCCTTGCCGTTGACGAACAGTTCGAACCGCTCCGTCAGCTCGGGGTTCGACCGGTGGCGCTTGCACAGGGGCGACATCTCGATCGGGTAGTCGCAGACGAACGTGGGCTGGATCAGCTCCTCCTCGCAGTACTGACCGAAGATGGCGTCGATGAGCTTGCCCTTGCCCATCGTTGCGTCCGTCTCCACGCCGAGCCGCCCGCACGCCTCGCGCAGCTGCTCCTCCGACTGGCCCGTAATGTCGTAGCCGGTCTTTTCGCGGATGGCGTCGGTCATCGTCAGGCGGCGGAACGGAGCCTTGAACGAGATCGTCTTGCCGTCGAGCGTCAGTTCCGTCGTGCCGTTCACCGCCACGGCCACCCGCTCGAGCATCTGCTCGGTGAACTCCATCATCCACAGGTAGTCCTTGTAGGCCACGTAGATCTCCATCACGGTGAACTCGGGGTTGTGCGTGCGGTCCATGCCCTCGTTGCGGAAGTTCTTGCCGAACTCGTACACGCCGTCGAACCCGCCTACGATCAGCTTCTTGAGGTACAGCTCGCTGGCGATGCGCAGGTACTGGTCGATATCCAGCGCGTTGTGGTGGGTGATGAACGGACGCGCCGCAGCGCCGCCCGGGATGGGTTGCAGAATGGGGGTCTCGACCTCGACGTAGCCCCGTTCGTTGAAAAATTCGCGCATCGTGGCGATGATCTTCGCCCGCTTGACGAAGACGTCGCGCACCCCGGGGTTGACCGCCAGATCGACGTAGCGCTGGCGGTAGCGCACCTCGGGATCGGTGAAGGCGTCGAAGGTCTGTCCGTCCTTCTCCTTGACCACCGGCAGCGGCCGCACCGACTTCGAGAGCAGCGTAAAGCGGTGGCAGTGCACCGACAGCTCGCCCGTATTGGTGCGGAAGGCGAAACCCTCCACGCCCACGAAGTCGCCGATGTCGAGCAGCTTCTTGAACACCGTGTTGTAGAGCGTCGGATCGCCCTCGGGGCATACGTCGTCGCGGCGGATGTAGACCTGGATGCGGCCCGTGTGGTCCTGCAGCTCGAAGAACGAGGCGCTGCCCATGATGCGGCGCGTCATGATGCGCCCGGCGATGCGGACGTCCTGAAAATTCCCTTTCTCGGGGTCGTACTCCTCGGCGATCTGCCGCGCGGTGGCCGTCACCTCGTAGCGGGCGGCCGGATAGGGGTCGATGCCCAGTTCGCGCAATGCCTGAAGCGACTGACGGCGCAACTGTTCCTGTTCACTGAGTTCGGGGATCATATCGTCTGTATTTGGTTTATCGTTCCGAAAGCGCAAAGTTAATAATTTCCGCCGAATAATCCGCCCGTGCGGCTCGGGGAATCGCAGTTTTCGGCCCGTGTACCTTTTGCCGGCGGATATGTACGTTTTGAAAGCGATCCATCGAAGCCCCGTTCCTACATTGAATCCGTTTTTCGACGAACCAATCAAAACGTGAACATGAAACGATTCTACCTCTCTTTCCGCGAGGCGCTCCGCCGCCTCGGTTGCCTGCGAGCCTGGCTGCCGTGTGCGGCTCTGCTGGCTCTCTCCTGCTCGCGGAGCGTGGACGACGACGCCTATGCCGCCCTGGCCACTGTCCCATTCGACTTCAGCGAAACGGCGGCAGAAACCAACGTCGTGAGCGTCCTTTCGAACACTTCGTGGCAGGTCTGCTGGACCCCGGCGACGGCTGCCGCGGTGGTCGAGCCGGCTTCGGGCGAGGGCAACGGCGTCTTCCGCATCGTGGACATGCCCCGCGGGGCGACGCTCCGCTTCGACGTCTGCACCGCGGCGGGCCCGACGGGCCGTCCCGTCGCCGTGACGCGCCGCGCCGAAGCGGGCGGGTACACGCTCAGCCTTACGCCCGGCGACGTGCTGCACTTCGATCCGAACGCCCCGGCCGCCAACGTGATCGCCGTCGGGTGCAATACCAAGTGGGTGGCCGCGCCCTCCTCCCCGTCGCTCGTTGTCACGCCCCTCAGCGGCTCCGGGGACGGCACGATCGCCGTGACCGACATCCCGGCCGGGGAGAGCCATACGCTCACCGTCACTGCCGGCGAGGGTGCGGAGGCCGTTGTGCGGCGCATCACGGTCACCCGCGAGGCGGCCGCCCAAACGCGGACGCTCTACTACGACGATTTCGACCGAACGGACATCGCCTCCGGCTGGGCCGACGCCGGCGGCTGGGAACATGCCGCGGGCGACGGAGCAGGGAGCGTCGGCTATGCCGTGCGGCAGGTGCGCGTCTACAACAACGCCTACGGCAGCGCCGGCCGTTATCCGGCGGCTTCGGGCTGCAACTACATGCAGCTCTATTTCGACTACGACGCCTATTTTCTCATCCGCGACATCGCTGTGCAGGGAGAACAGCGTTTCACTCTCTCGCTGGGGGCCGCTTTCGAAGCGGCCAACTGCACGATCGCCGTCGCGGGCGACAAGGGGTTTTACAAGGAGCTGGCCTACACGGGCGCTCCGGCTTACAACACGTGGCAGCGCATCTCGGTCGATTTCAGCATCGCGGCCCCCACGGAGCGGCTGTCGATCCTCATTACCCCCGTGCTGCCCAAACAGAGCTCGGGCGTTAAGTTCGACGACGTGCGGCTTGCGACCTCCGCTTCGGCGGGGCAGCTGCTCGACCTGGAGCGCCCGACCCTCTCCTATGCGTGGCCCGAACTGCCGGAGCGCCCGGCCGACGGCGCCGGTTACGTGATCGCCACCTGCTACGCTCCGACCGTCGCCTCGCGGCAGCAAGTGCGCAACTACACCTGCTGCTACGACATCCGCCGCCACCAGCCGCTCTGGATCGCCCATCCCCAGCACCGCTGTTACAGCGAGGGCGGCGTCGCACGGTCGGACAATCCGTGGGCTCCGTCGCCCGAAATGACCGATGCCGAGCAGGCGATCATCTACCCGCTGGGCGGCGGCACGAACGCCGTGGTCTCGGGCGAGGGGAACGACGGCTACCAGTGGACGCGCGGCCATATGCTCGCCTCGTCCTACCGCGGCGGCGCGGGTTCGGAGCTCAACACGCAGACGTTCCGCTCGGGCAACATCGCCGCGCAGGCGTCGGCAGACGGCTCGGTGTTCCAGATGCTGTGGGCGGCGGCAGAGAGCCGCATTCTCGATCAATATGTCTGTCAGGATACGCTTTACTGCGTCTCGGGAGCCTATTTCGGCGACGAGGGGAAGACGGCGATGGATGCCAGCTGGATCAACGCCTCCAACTGGGTGGGCCACCGCGCGGGCTACGCCAAGACGGTCGTCGTGCCGACCCACTTCTACAAGCTGCTGCTGCGCACGAAGAACGGCCATACGGGCAAGGCGATCCAGCAATGCCGCCCGGAGGAGCTGCAGGCCGTGGGATTCTGGTTCGAGAACGCCGACGCGGGTGCTTCGACTGCGTTCGGCACGGCTCAGATGAAGTCCGTGCAGGAGATCGAACGGCTGACGGGGCAGACCTTTTTCCCGGAGGTGGACGCCGCGGTCAAGGCGCAGTACAACGCCGCCGACTGGGATTTCTGACCCAAGAGTGGAACGGACGAGGGGCCGGGAATCGATTCCCGGCCCCTCTTTCGGTTTCCGCACTCCGCTCAGTCCGCTTATGCCCGTTCAGACTGTCGCGCCCGTTCAGGTTCGCTCACGCTCGCTTAGGCCCTCCGGCCGCGATGCGTCCGCGCAGCCGGCGGTAAATCAGCCACGCTCCGTATCCTAACGCCAGCCCCACGAGTGCGCCCCATAGGAGGTCCGTCGGGAAGTGCTTGGCCAGATAGATGCGCGAATAGCAGATCAGCAGGGTGCACGCCACGATCAGCCACGTGAACCACCGCCGCCGGATGACCGACGCGGAGAGCGTCGCCAGCGCCACGACGGTTGCGGCATGGGCCGAGACGGTTCCGTAACGGCCGCTGACCGCTTCGACGGGTACGTGCACCGCCCAGTCGCGGGCCAGACCGGCCGCCGCCAGCGAATCGGGCGTCAGCCGGCGCAGCACGCGCAGCGAATCGGGCGATATATCCAGCCCCTCGAGCGAGGGGGTGAACATGGGCCGCCAGCGCGGCTCGAAGCCGGGCAGCAGACCGCCCAGCAGGCCGTTGTGCTTGAAGATGCCCGACACCATGTCCGCCAGCCCGAGCGCCGCGACCATCAGCACGAAGAAAATCGCAACGCCCCGCCAGCCGCTTCGCCGCCAGACCAGGTAGAGGATCAGCGCGTAGAGCGGCAGCCACATCGCCGTGCCCGAGATGACGAGCATCGCGCGGTCCACGAAGGACCCGCCGTCGAAGTTGAGCGCCAGAAAGAGGTTGTGGTCGAAATCGTACACGTAATTAAAAATTAAGAATTAAGAATTAAAAATTGGGGAGGGGTTTTCGCCTGCTATCCGCGGTTTGGCGGTAGGCAGGGGCGCTGAATTTGCCGCTTGCGGCATGTAAGCCCCTGCCGGGGAGGGGGTGCGGGGTGGGGTCAGACTTGCCAACGCCGCCACAGGCGCCCAGGTCGGCACTCCGGTTTGCAAAGCGAGTGTTTGATCCACCCTGAAACAAGCTTTTATTACCGATAGTATCTAAGCCCCTCCCGAGGGAGGGGTGCGGGGTGGGGTCAGGCTTGTAAACGCCGCCAAAGGCGGCGAAGCAAGCATTCCGGTTTGCAAAGCGAGCGTTCGATCCATCCGGAAACAGGCTATTGCTTGCGGCATTTAAGTCCCCTCCTCGGAGGGGACTTAGGGGAGGGTCAGACTTGTAAACGACGCCAAAGGCGGCGAGGTCGGCATTCCGGGTTGCAAAGCAAGTGTTTGATCCACCCTGAAACAAGCTTTTATTACCGATAGCATCGAAGCCCCTCCCGAGGGAGGGGTTTGGGGTGGGGTCAGGCTTGTAAACGACGCCAAAGGCGGCGAGGCAAGCATTCCGGTTTGCAAAGCGGTCGTTATCCAACATCTCAAAATTGGAAGTATATAAACGGCTGTATCTCGCTCGACTTGATCTGCATGACGAGCCAGATCATCGCGGCGGCCATCACGATTTGCAGGACCATCGGCGCGTGGACCACCAGCCGCTGCGCCGCTGCGTCGACGCGCCCGGGCATGAGGTGGAGCAGATAACCTGCCGCGATCAGCGCAAAGACCCCCGCGTAGCCCGCTACCACCTGCGGGATGAGCGGCGCATTGAAGTTGTAGAAGATCTGATGGAGCATCAGCGTCACGGTCTGCATCGACTCGGCGCGGAACATCAGCCACCCCAGGCAGACGAGGTTGAAGGTGAAGAAGATGCCCAGCGCACGGCTCCAGACGTGCATTTCGCGTCCGGTCGCCTTGGCCCCGGGTACGACCCGCAGCCAGAGCTTGTGCAGCGCCAGCGCCACGCCGTGCAGCGCTCCCCAGAGGATGAACCGCATCGCCGCGCCGTGCCATAACCCGCCTAAAAGCATCGTCAGCAGCAGGTTGCCGTAGGTTCTGAGCCGCCCCTTGCGGTTGCCGCCCAGCGAAATGTAGAGGTAGTCGCGCAGCCAGGTCGAGAGCGAGATGTGCCACCGCCGCCAGAACTCGGTGATAGTGGCCGACTTGTAGGGCGCGTCGAAGTTCTTCGGAAAACGGAACCCGAGCAGCAGGGCGATGCCGATGGCCATGTCGGAGTAGCCCGAAAAGTCGCAGTAGATTTGCAGCGCATAGCCGTAGATGCCCGCGAGACACTCGAAACCCGAGTAGAGCAGCGGTTCGTCGAAGATGCGGTCGACGAAGTTGAGCGAGATATAGTCCGAAATGATCGCCTTTTTGAAGAGACCCGTGAGGATCAGAAAGACCCCCATGCCGAACATGTCGCGGGTAATGACCACCGGGTTCTGCCGGATTTGGGGGATGAAGTCGCGGGCCCGGACAATGGGACCTGCGACCAGCTGCGGGAAGAACGAGAGGTAGAACAGGTAATCCGTCCAGTTGTCGAGGGGCGTGAGCTGCCGCCGGTAGATGTCGATCGTGTAGCTCATCGACTGGAAGACGAAGAACGAGATGCCGACGGGCAGGAAGATGTTCTGAAACTGGAGGAACCCCTGCCCGAAGAGCTGGTTGGAGATGTCGACCAGGAAATTGGTGTACTTGAAGTAGCCCAGCATGCCCAGATTGACCGCCACACTCAGCGCGACCAGTGTCCGCCTGAGCCACGCGAAGCGGGCCAGGTAGATGCCCCGCGCGATCCAGTAATCGCTGGCGGCGGCGAAGAGCAGCAACAGGAAGTAGATGCCGCTCGACTTGTAATAGAAGTAGAGCGAGAAGAGGATGACGTAGACGATGCGGGCCGTCGGAGCGCGTCGGAATGCGCTGTAAACGAGCAGGAAGCCGGCGAAGAGGAAGAGAAACAGCCCGCTGCTGAAGATCAGCGGCGAAGTGCTGTCGTAGGTGAGCAGCGCCTGCAGCTTCTGCCCGATGCCTTCCGCTGCCGGGATCATAGCCGCGGGAGGTTGGGGGTTTCCGGTCCGGTGTCCGTGAGCAGGTCGCGGCGGATTTTTTCGCTTTGCAGCGAGTCGAGTACGCCCTGCTGCATGCGGAGGCGCAGCGAGTCGAGCCGTTGGCGCTCGCAGACGCTCCGCACGCCCGCGTTGATGGCATCGACGAGCGACCAAGCCACGCGGCGGCCTCCGGCGTAGTTGATGTGGGTGAAATCCTTGCCAGCCCAGCCGTCGGCGACGAAACGCTCCATGCCGCCCAGCGCGCGCATGGCCGTGCACGTGGGCCAGAATGCCGCCCCGGACCGCTCGGCGGCCTCCCGCTGGCAGGCCGTCATCGCAGGGATGGCGTCCATCGGCTCGAAACCCGCGTCGGTCTTCACCGACCGGTCGCTCACGCCCAGCACCAGCACCGCCGCGCCGGGGAAGCATTCGCGCACGAAAGCCACCATCTTCTCGATCTGTTCCGCATAGCCCGCGTAGTTCTTCACGCCCGACTGCATGATGTTCAGACCGTATTGCAGCACCACCAGATCGTACCCTGTCAGTGCATGAATCTGCGCATTGACCGACGGATTGGTCCAGAACATCGCCTGCCCGTTGTTGCTGCGCACCGAATAGTTGTCCACCACCACGCCGTCGCCCTCCAGCACCGCTCCGTAGCCGATGAAGCCCTCGACTCCCGACACCACCTTGAAATCCACCGACCGGATGCGCGGAGCCTCGATGACCGCCTGCCTCACGGACGGATCGCCCGCCACGGCGAATTCGCGCTGCAGCGTGTCGTTGAGGATCACCTCGATGCGGCTGTCGCGCGGGGAGATGAAGAAGATGCGCGCCGCGGTGCAATCGCCCAGCCGCCGGCGGTAGTCGGTGGCCTCCCAGCGCGTCGAAGCGCCCGGTGCGGGCTGGCAGATCCAGCCCGAGACGAAGAAGTGCTCGCGCAGGGCGCCCGGGGCGGCCCTGCGCTGCATGATGTTGTAGGAGGTCCAGCCCCGGGACTGGGTTTTGACCGTGCGGCGGAACGCCGTCAGCGGCGAAGCCATCGGGGCGAAGCCCGCACCGCCGCCTCCGTAGGCGGACTGCAGCTTTTCGCGCAGGTCGGCCGTGAGGATGTCGCCCTCGACGAACGAGTCGCCCAGAAAGGCGATCCGCACGGGGCGCCGGGCGCGCAGCAGCGTATCGCAGAAAGCCGCCATGCGGCCGTCGGGGCTGAAGTCCTCGATCGGCGTCAGGGTGGGGTTCAGCGCGACCGAATCGGGAACGACCCTCCGCGCGGGAACCTCCCCCTCGCGCAGCGACCACGCGAAAGTGGTCTCCACGCTGCGCGGAGCGGTATCGGCCTCGATCTGCTGGGTGACGGCCGCCATATCGACCTGAAAATCGGCCGCGTCGAAGAGTTCCGGTTCGTCGCTCCGCTCCGCCGCATCGTCGAACGCCAACAGATCGGAAAGGATGTTGGCGCGGCGTAGCTTCACCCCGCCGACGCTCTGCGGAGGGATGAAACTGACGGCCACCAGCAGCGCGACGAGCGCCGTGACCGCGATCCAGCTTTGGTGGGTGTAGTCCTGGGGGGTGTTGTCCATCAGTCGCGCCGACCGAGAATCAGGAAGACATAGTAGAGTACCGACGCCACGGCGCTGAGTGCCGCCACCAGGTAGGTGCGGGCCGCCCACGAGAGGGCCTGCCGCGCCTGAACGAGCTGTGCGCCCTGCATCGTGCGGCTGCTTTCGAGCCACTCCATGGCGCGGTTCGAGGCGTTGTACTCCACCGGAAGGGTTACCAGTGAGAAGACCGCCGACAGGGCGATCATCCCCACGCCGATCCAGCACAACAGTTCGTTCTGCGTGGTGGCGAGGATTACCAGCCCGAGGATGATGACCCACGTGGCGGCCGAGGAGGCGAACTGCACGACGGGAACCAGCTGCGAGCGGAGCGCCAGCGGGGCGTAGCCGCGGGCGTGCTGCACGGCGTGGCCGCACTCGTGGGCCGCGACGGCCGCTGCGGCGACGCTGTTCGACGCGTAGACCGCATCGCTGAGGTTGACGGTCATCGTCTGCGGATTGAAGTGGTCGGTCAGGTGGCCGTTCACGTGCGTGACCTTGACATTGTGGATGTTATTGTCGCGCAGCATCTTTTCGGCCACCTCCGCGCCCGTCAGCCCGCCCGGGAAGGGGACTTTGGAGTACTTCTTGAAGACCGATTGCAGCCGCGCCTGCACGACGTAGCCGGCGATGCCGATCACGATGATCAGCAGGAACATGCCCATCGTCGCGGCGTCGTATCGCGCTGCGACGGGTTCTGCGTAGGCGCCTGCCTGAAGCAGGGCGAGAAGGGTGTGTGTCATATCCGTAGTTTTTTATTGTATTCTTCGTTTTCTGCTTTATGTTCGTGGCGGTACGGTAACTACCTGCCCGGGTTATAGTATGGCTGCCTCCCCCGGCTTTTAAGCCCTTTGAAGGAGGGGTCGCGGTGACGGCTTGGCAATCTGCAAGCGATTGCGCTCACTTGTTGCCGCAGTTTGCGGTAGTCGTTTTCGCCGTTTCCCTGCCCTTCGTCCGGGCTTTTAAGCCCATTGAGGGAGTGGTTGCGGTGGCGGCTCGCAAGAAGCAAGCGATTGCGCTCGCCTGTTGCCGCAGTTCGGGGTAGCCGCTTTTGCCGTTTCCCTGCCCGCCTCCCAGGCTTTTAAGCCCCTCCCGAGGGAGGGGTTTGGGGAGGGGTCAGAATCATATACGCCGCCGCAGGCGGCGAGAGCAGCGGTCGTCAGCGGAAAAATGCGTCGCTTGCAGAACTGGTTCCGGTTACGCTTTCCTCCACGTATAATACGCCCCCGCCTGCTGCGCGGGCATCAGCACCATGTCGTTCACGTTCATGTGGGCCGGCAGCTGCGCCGCCCATACGATCGCCTCTGCAATATCCTCGCCGCTCAGGGGGGTAACGCCGTCGTAAACGTGTTTTGCACGCTCCCGGTCGCCGTGGAAGCGCACCTCCGAAAACTCCGTTTCGACCATCCCCGGCCGGATCTCCGTAACCTTGATCCCCGCCGCGAGCAGGTCGGCGCGCATCGCCTGCGAGATGGCGTGCACGGCGTGCTTCGAGGCGCAGTAGACCGCCCCGTTCTCATAGGGTTCCGTCCCCGCGATCGAGCCGATGTTGATGACGTGGCCGCCGCCCGCAGCCACCATTTTGGGTGTGATGACGCGCGTCACGTAGAGCAGCCCCTTGACGTTGGTATCGATCATGGCGTCCCAGTCGGCCGTGTCGCCCCGGTCGATATGCTCCAGTCCGGCCGCCAGCCCGGCGTTGTTGAGGAGCAGGTCCACCCGCTCGACCGGCTCCAGGAAGCGGCGCACCTCCGCCTCGCTCCGCACGTCGAAACAAAGCGTCGTGCAACATCCCCCGGCAGCTTCGACCGCCTGTCGCAGCTCCGCGAGCCGCTCGGCCCGGCGGCCCGTGGCAATGATGTCGTACCCCGCGGCCGCCAGCCGCAGCGCCGCGGCGCGTCCGATGCCCGAGGTGGCTCCTGTGATGAGTGCCTGTTTTTTCATAAAAGTGCCTTTGTTTCGGGCAAAATTACGAAAATATTGTGTTTCTTTGCATAAAATTTCCGCAAAAACGTCCTCCGTGAATCTGCCCTTTTTCCTCGCGCGCCGCATGGCCCGTTCCGGTCCCGGGAACAAACCCGGCGTGATGGAGCGTATCGCCGTGGTGTCGGTGGCGCTGAGCGTGGCGGTGATGATCCTCGCGCTGGCGGTGATGATGGGTTTCAAGCGCGAAGTGACGCGCAAGATGACCGCTTTCGCGGCCCATGTGTCGGTGACGGACATTCGCGGTGCGAATGCGCTGGACGCCGCCCCCGTCCGCCGCTCCGAGCGGCTGGAGGGGCTGATCCGTGCGACGCCCGGCTTCGTCTCGATGGCTCCCTACGCCGTGAGGGGCGGGATCGTCCGCACGGCCGACGCCGTGGAGGGGATCGTGCTGAAAGGGGTGGACAGCGCCTACGACTGGCGCTTTTTCCGCGAGTGGCTCGTCGACGGCGGGCTGCCCCGCGTGGGCGATACGGTCCGCACGAAGGACATTCTGATCTCGCGCAACCTGGCCGAGCGGCTGACGCTGGGCGTGGGCGACAAGGTGGAGATGCTCTTCGTCGAGGCAGGCCAGTTGCCGCGCCGCGACCGCTTCAAGGTGGCCGGCATCTACTCCTCGGGCATGGACGAGATGGACAATGCGGTGGTGATGACCGATCTGAGGAACGTGCAGCGCCTTTCGGAGTGGACGGCGGACGAGGTTTCGGGCTACGAAATATCCACCGACGACCTCTCCGCAGCCGGCCGCTTCGCCCGCGAGCTGGACCGGGCGCTCATGTACGACGATTCGGAAGAGACAGTGAATCTCGCGGTCAGCAGTATCGGGGAGCGTTATCCCAACATCTTCGACTGGCTGCGGGCGCACGATGTCAACGCCGCCGTGGTGCTGGTCATCATGCTGGTAGTGGCCTTCTTCAACATGGCCACGGCGCTGCTGATCCTGGTGATGGAGCGCACGCGGATGATCGGTCTGCTGAAGGCGCTGGGCATGCGCAACGGGGAGCTGCGCCGTATCTTCCTCTACCGGGCCGGGTTCGTCGCCCTGCGCGGGCTGGTGTGGGGCAACCTCGCGGGGCTGGCGCTGTGCTTCCTCCAGCTCACGACGCACGCGGTGAAACTCAGCTCGGAGGGCTATCTGCTCTCCGAAGTGCCCGTGGCGCTGGGCTGGGGGTGGTGGCTGGCGCTCAATGCGGGCTTCCTGCTTACGATCGCGGCGCTGCTGGTCATCCCGGCCGGGATCGTCTCTACCGTGAAACCCGACGAAGCGATCCGATACGAATGATGGTAAAACCTTACGATACCGAGCGGACCAAGAAGGCGCAGGTCCGCGAAATGTTCGACAATATTGCGCCCCGCTACGACCTGTTGAACCACACGCTTTCGATGAATATCGACCGCCTGTGGCGGCATCGCGCAGTAAAGGCCGTGCGGGCGTATGCGCCCCGCCGCATCCTGGACGTGGCCACCGGCACGGGCGATCTGGCCATCCAGCTGGCCAGCCGGATCCCCGCGGCGGAGGTGACCGCCGTGGACATCTCCGAGGGGATGCTCGCCGTGGCGCGCCGCAAGGTCGCGGCCCGCGGGCTGGAGAAGCGCATCGCGCTGCGGGCGGGCGATGCCGAGCATCTGCCGACCGGGGACGCTTCGATCGACGTTGCGACGGTCGCCTTCGGCGTGCGGAACTTCGGCGATCTGGATGCCGGGCTGCGCGAACTGGCCCGCACAATAAGACCGGGGGGCGCGGTCGTTATTCTGGAGTTCTCGCGGCCCCGCAACCGGGTGTTCCGGGCGCTTTACGAGTGGTACACCTACCGGGTTCTGCCCCGCATCGGCGGAGCCGTTTCGCGCGACCGGCGGGCCTATGACTACCTCCCTGCCTCGGTCGGAGAGTTCCCCGCGCCTGAGCGCTTCCTTGACATGATGCGTGAGGCGGGATTCACGCATTGCCGCGCCCGGAGCCAGAGTTTCGGCATTGCCCAACTATATATCGGTGAACGATGAAAATGTACGAAAGAAAACGGGTCGGCAGGATGGTCTGCTGCGCGCTGCTCGCCGTAGTCGCGCTGACGGCGACCTCGTGCCGCAAGGCGGTCGAAAAGGCGAAGAACAACATTCGCGTCGAGGCGGTCGAACGCATCGAACGGCAGGGCCTCACGGGCGCGGAGGTGGTACTGCGCGTGAGGAACGACACGGGGTACAGGCTGGTGCTGGACGAGGTGCGGGCCGATCTTTTCTACGGCGACAGCCGGGCCGCCACGCTCTCGCTGCGGGAGCGGGTCGAGGTGGAGCGGCATACGGTCGGAAGCGTCGGGACGCTGTGGCGGCTGAAAATCTCGGACCCGCTGGCGCTTTACGCCCTCACGCGCAAGGTGCAGGCGGGAGAGATCGGGCAGGTGAGCGTCTCCTATGCCCTCGAGGGGCGCGGAGGTCCGGTTCCCGTAAAAATTTCGCGCGACAGGGTTTCGTTGTCGGAATTTTTGAATATCTTTGGGCTGACGTTGCAAGACGTCACTAATTACCTGAAGTGATGCGCACTCTTCTGCTCCATACCGTATTCTGTCTGCTGCTGACCGCGGCGGCGCTGCCGCTCGAAGCCCAGTCGCTCGATGCGTTCAAGCAGCGGTTGGCCGAACCCCTTGCCGGGGAGTGGATGACCGGCGATGCGCGCGTGGTGGTGAGCGAATACGGCGATGCCGCGCAGGCCGTCGAGCGTGCCGTGCGGAGCGGATCGCGCCTGCGTTTCCGCGGCTACCGGGTCTGCATCTTCTTCGACAACGGGCAGGACGCCCGCGCCGGAGCCGTGGCGGCCAAGTCGCTCTTCGAGGAGAACTACCCGGGGGTAAGGGTCTACATGGTCTACGAAAATCCCTATTTCAAGGTCACGGTCGGCAACTGCTTGACCGCCGAGGAGGCTATTATCCTGAAAGGCAAGGTCTCCGCGACTTTTCCCAAGGCGTTTCTCAAGAACGAGGACCTCTCGGTGACCGACCTGCTGCGCTGAGGCGCGGGTTTTCGAGATTTCTTATTTTTTTTCTTGCATAATTCTACCGATTATATAACTTTGCGGCGTTCAAGAACACTAATTTCTAAACGTTTAAAGTTATGAAGAAGATTTTCTCTTTCGTAATCGTGCTGGCTGCGGTGGCTATGGTAAGCTGCGGCGGTAACACGACGAAGAAGGCTTCGGAGGCCGACGCTGCCGAGGCTGCCACGACCGAGGCTTCGGCCTGCACGGAGTGCACCGAGAAGTGCGACTCGACCTCCTGCTGCTGCGAGAAGAGCGATTCGTCCTGCTGCGAAAAGGCCGATTCGACGAAATCCTGCTGCCAGGAGAAAGCCGAGTGCGAAAAAGCCTGCTGCAACAAGTAAGGGTTGCCGGTGTGAGAGTGTGGGAGATTCTTCGGAATCCCCCTTTTTTTGTGTCAGTGGGTCCAGACGGTGGCTGTTAGCCGTATAAAACAAACCATATAGAATAACGATTGGTTGGCCGCATGGGTGAATCAATTCGGAAAATTTACTAACTTTATATCGCACAATCGTCTTAGTGGTTGCAAAGACAGATACAAACGGACGGAAAGATGAAAGAATTGCGGATCAACACGTGGTTGATTATCCTGGGAGCGGTGCTGATCGCCTTATTGAGTGCCTGGCTGCTGCTTTTTATAATCGGTCATGCGGATTATATGCTCCAGGTGTTTCTCAATTACAGTTTTATCACGATGCCACTCCTGGCTGTGTGGTGGTGGATGAACTTGCATGGATGGCATACGCGGTTGATGCAATGGAAACATGTGCGGAACGCGCTGGGACTGGCGCCCGACCTGAGGGGACGCTGGGAGGGAACCATCGACCGCAATGGGGAGGGAAACCCGCATCGCTTCGTGATCGAAATCAGGCAGCAAATGGACTGCATGCAGATATACAGCTACTCCAGCCGGGGAAAATCCGAAAGCATCACCCACGGTTTTGTCTGCGATGCGATGGGAGACGATTACCTGTTATGCTATCACTGGCAGGGAAAACACGGCAAACGCGGATGCGAAGTTACGTTGGACAATACGTTTTATGGTTTCTCGAGATGCCTTTACCGGGATACGCCCGAAGGCCGCTTTCTGGAGGAGGAGTATTTCACCAACCGGCAGCCCGAACAGACGATGGGAAAGGTCAGGCTCGAATTCAAGGGCTTGCAACTGAAAAAACATTTCTAAATCTTTTATCATGAACCAACTCGAAGAGCGGCTGAAAAAGTTCCGCGACTATACTACGGCGGCCTACGATCATATCGAACATGCTCGGTACGAAGATGCGCTCACCAACCTGCGCAAAGGATGCGAAGCGATCTGTCGCATTTACATCCTGAAAAATTCCGAGCAGAGCGAGGCTATCCGCCTGATCAATCAGCATACGAGTCTGCGGGAGCTGATTGATCTGCTCGTGCAGCGGGGAATCAGGCAGCCGGTCTGTCATCGGCTCGAAGATATACGCTACGGCGGAAACAGCGCATCGCATGATCCCCGGAAGGTGAATAAAACGATAACGCCCGCCGATGTCACCTTGTGCAGGAGCCAGTATCGCGAGGTGATCCGATGGCTCTACGATCAGGTGTTGCAGGCCCGCATGCCGCGGGAGTTGTCCGAACTGCTCGACGAACGGCAGCCGGCACAGGCGCCGGCTGAGAACTCTCCCTGGCAGGAGTTTAAATGTGTGTGCCGCGATTTCTCGCCACAGAACGACTATCTGCTCATCGCACCGCCGTCGATTCGCAACTGTACCCGGATGCAATTGGAAAATATCGCAAACGATATCTGGGGACTGGTGTTCGATTTCAATCCCGATTCGAAAACGAACGGTCTGCTCTGTGCTGCCGGGCAGAATGACCGCAGCCGAGAAATCCGCACCATAACTATCCAGCAGCGGAACGACCTGTTGGTGAGCAACAATAACTTTATTACCAACTGGGTGATGGCCAACGGACTGCGCAATGTCGAGAACACAGTGACCGAAGGCGAGATGCAGTGGCGAAGCCCGCAGCCCGGTTATCCACACTTCATCGAACAGGTGCTTGCGAAGTATTTTTCCCAACGGACCCGGCGAACGGTCGTGGTTTTCCTATGGGACGATGCGATTTTCACGCGGTTCTTCCTGGAAAAGATCACCGAACGGATCAGTCCCGATTTGATTCATTATGTCTTGACCAGCTCCGACGATGAAAGATTGCTGCAACTGAAGGAACAGGCGAGTGCTTACGCCTCCGTGTGTTCGTACTGCCGCATCTCGATCAACGAAATGGTGGCCGGATTCGAACAGATCGTTGCGGCCGCCGGCCCGCCGGTAAGCTGCCTGCAGGTTCCGGGGCGGGTTGAAGAGACGGACTGTCCGGTGGATATCAGTCCGATCTATGCGCAGTGTTGCGACGCAGGCGTGGAACCGATTTATATCGGTATCGAGCGGGAAGAGGAAACGCAGCCGGAGCACAATTTCTATACGGGCGACCGCATTTCCTGGAAGGATCTCTCGATGGAACGCGACGTGCGACGCAGTATTACCAGCAAATTGATTCAGGAAATCGGGACGAAACTTCGGAACATCCGCGAATCCGAGCCGTTCGTACTCATGCATCACGCCGGTGCGGGCGGTTCGACGCTGGCGCGCCGTATCGCGCTGAATTTTCACGATGAATTCCCGACGGTTATCATCACCCGGCATTGCCGGTTCAAGGAGCGTACGCTGACGCTGCTTCACGACTTTGCGGCACGGACGCAGAAAACGATTTTGGCCGTGGTCGAAGCGTCCAATGTGAATCAGAATGAGCTTTACGAACTGATTCGCAAATCCAATCAGGCTGCCAAGCGCATCCTGTTTCTCTACGTTAAACATGCCGTTCATAAAGGTGCGGACCATCTGTTGAGGGCCGGAATGGAGGACACTCAGGAGCAGCTCCGTTTTATTGAGAAATTTCAGAAAATCGCGCTCAATCCGAAAAATATCGCCGCCCTTGCCGCGCACAATCCTACCCAGTGCGAGGTGATCGATTTCGCACTGAGTGCCAATGAGATGGCATACAATGCGCAGGCGCTCGGAAATTATATCCACACTTATCTCGACCGCCTGCCGAATTCCTATGTCAACCGAACTGCTAACAAGCAGCGTGATTTTGCGATCTTTGCGGCTCTGCAATATTATTATACGCAAAAACCGGTCTCCGAAGTGATGTTGCGCAGCCTCTTTTCCGCCAAGGGTTTGAGTCACGATCTGGAAAGCTCGCCCGAGGAAGAGTACCTGCGCAAGCTGCTTACGCAGGAATACGACAGGAAAGGGCCGACCGAATACTGGCGTCCGCGCTATAACCGTTTCGCGCTGGAAATTCTCAGGATCGGCCTTACGGGGAAGGTTCCCGACGCGTCGACCGCGGACGACTGGATGAGTTTGCTCTCCGACTGGGCCGTGAAATATATCGAGTGCTGCAAGGAAAACAATCCTATTTTGACCGATGAAATCGAAGGACTTTTGCGCAGCCTTTTCCTGGAGCGGAACAATGAGGATTTGCTCGAGGCGGACGAGAAGAAACGGTTTGCCCGAATCATCGACGATATCCGGGACGTGGCTGGACAATCCGCCGTGTTGGAGACGCTTGTCAAACACTATCCGGAAAACCACCATTTCCGGGGGCATTGGGCGCGCTTTCTCTACGAAATGGCCAACGACATTCCCGATTACGACCGTGCGGCCGAACAGATCGAGTACGCTTTAAGGTCGGGAAGCAACGACTATATTCTTTGGCATCTGGGCGGCATGTGCCGCAAGCGGCGTATCAGTTTCCTGATCGAGCGCTACAAGACGGATGAAGAGTTCCGTCAGGCCAATCCGGATATCGAAATGCAGATTCAGGACCTCACGGAGGTGGCTTTTACCGAATACTTCAATAAAAGCCGTTCTGTCTACGCGCGCAACCTCTATGTCCACACCGCTGCGATCGGAATGCTGCTCGACGTACTGGATTTCGGACGTTACGTGCAGGGGAATCCCTCGAAGGAGGATTTTCTGGCTGATAAGGAGAACTGGTGGTATTCCCGACAGTTCGAAAAAATGTTCGAACTGCTCGATGAAGCGAAATACATCGTCGAGGAGTCGACGAGCCTCGATTCGAAGGGCGCTTCCCAGAAAAACCGCCAGATGATCCGCAGTGCGGAGGGGCGGATTTACGAACTGATCGGAGACTATTCGAAATCGATCGATATTTTCGGACGCCTGGCCGAGATGGCCAACGCAACGATGCGTCCCTATTATCGCAAGCTGTTTGTCTATTCGAATTTGTTGAGCAAGGTGGATGACCGGAGCAAGCTGCATCTGGCCTGGGGACGGCTGAACAGGACGGAGAACGCAGCGCTGGTCCGGGAGGTCGAAAAGAACATCACCGACCAGCCGGACAACGTGGGGCATATCAAGGACTGGATGCGTCTGGTGCGTTATTCCAAGGACGTCGTTTCGTTCGAGGTCGCCATCGCCAAGATACAGCGATGGTACGAACAGTGCAGCGGTCTGTCGAAAGCCGAGGCGGCCTACTACCTCTATGTGCTCAACGCCTGCAACGCAATCTGTGCCGGCGATAGTTTCAATCGATACAATGTCAACGAAAGCCGCCGCTTCCTCGCGGAGTGCAGGCAGGTCACCAGCAACGATTACCATAGCTTCGAGTGGCTCGGCCGGGATACCGGCATGCGGTCGATAATTAGCCACAAGGACCTGAGCGGCCGTCCGCCTTTCTTCAACTTCATGCCCAGCAAAACTCCGCTGCGCAAAGTGAAGGGAGTCATCACCCACATGGAGAATAACCGAAAGGGTACGATCCAGCTCGAATGCGGACTGGAAGCGTATTTCGTGCCGGTGGTCAATAATATGATTCTCGGTCGGGACGAAACCTTGCAGGTCGAGTGCTTTATCAGTTTCCGGTATAGTGGTATCCAGGCCTGGAACGTGAAATCCGTCACCGAGCGGGATGACGTTCGGGACGTGATCGACCTTTCGGACGATGCGAGATCGGGCAGTTACGATTACGAGGGTGAAAACGTCGAACGACCGAACCCCGTGCCCGACATGGCGGAGACAGCCCCCGTTCCGTCGGCCACGCCTCGCGTTGAACCCCAGGTTTTTGAAACGGAGCGTCCGGCGATCGGCCTGAAGATCCTCGGAAAGATCGACCCCGAGCTGCTGAAGAAAAAGAGATAGCCCAAAGCATGACCCGAAGAGCCGCGAACGATTCGCGGCTCTTCGGGTCATAGAACCGCAACCGAAAATACGCACGACCGCGGATCTATCGTGCGTATCGTAAGGTTGTCGGACTTGCGGAGAGAAGGGGATTCGAACCCCTGAAACCCTTTTGGGGTTTACTCGCTTTCCAGGCGGGCCAGTTCAACCACTCCTGCATCTCTCCTCGGGTCCGCAAAGATAAGAATTATTTTCCGGAAATCAACCGTTTCTCCGGGTTTTCCTCTCATCGAAAGCGAAAACGGCTTCTCCTCCCTGCGTCCCCGTCCGGAGCTGGCGTCAGCGCCGGTTCTCGTCGAGCCGCACCTTGGCGGCCCGGAACAGTTCCACGATGCGATCGGGAATCGTCGCATCCGTCGGCTGGTGCAGGTAGCTGAGGTAGGTGTCGTAGCTTACTCCCAGTACGTAGCGCGCGTACCGCTCGTAGACCCATTTGTGGCAGCGGCTCGCGTTGCCCTGTTCGAAAAGAATCTCGTCGATTACCTGCGCAAGTCTGATGCGCATCTTCTGATGGTCTGTAACATACATAAAAACAAGAATTTAAGTTTTTTGCAATATTGCAGGCGAAAGGTACGACAGATGGAAAACCCTTTTTTAAAAGGGATCTAAGCCCGGTCGTTAAATATCTCATTTGAGCACAAGTGTGTCGTTATCGGGCTGCGAGAGCCGCAGCGATCGCCGACAGTGACCGGACAGTGTAATATGTTTGTATATTATATTGTATATTGTTGGTTTTTTTGCAAGTGGTATCTTCTTGTAAATAAATATATTTAAAGCTTTTTATTGAATTTATACGATAATTGTTTCTAAATATTATATGGTTTGCCGAAATTATTGCTACCTTTGCGAAAACAAAAAGCCATAAAAAAGACGAAAAGGACTATTTGACCCTACATATTTAATAGCCTTAAGCTATTTATTCTTTCTTTCAAAACAGCCCGATAAGAAAAAAATATAGGAGAATAAATAGGTCGAGGCCGTGTATTATCAGCACGGCTCACCTATATTCCCTATATAAGGATGGCGTCCTTGAAAGAAGTTTATAGGTGACCGTGCTGATTTTTTATCAGCATAATGAAAAAAATTACGGCTTACTTTTTAGTGGCAACGGTGTCGTGTCAAGTTGCGTGCCGGACGGATTGCCCGACTTTTGCCGGTACGTGTATGGTTGTGGGTTTTTCCCTGCCGCTTATCAGCCTGCTGCGAACGGTGCGCCGTCTGAGGCGGCATTCTAAGACGATCCGGGCGTATGCGAGCTTGCTGAGGATGCGTTGCCCGGATAGCACCGCGCGGACACCCGAAGCGGAGGCGTCGGTCGCGCCCCTGCGTCCGCCCGATGCGGAACCGATTCTCACGGCCTGCTCACCGAACGATGAAGATGCTCTGCTCGCTGCGGCAGAATCTCTTTTGAAAGTGTGGAATCAGTTGATGGACAGCTCTTATCACACGTGCAACTCCCGCCGTTTTCTCGACGATTTCAACCGCTCCGCCCGAGCGCTGGGCGACGAGAGGTCGCTGTTTGTGTTGCTGCAATATGCGGTGAACCGCCGCTGCGACGGACTGGTCGTGCGGCTCCGCGAGCGGCATCCGACCCTGACCGAGTACGAGCTGGACATGCTCTGCATGCTCCGCTTCGGCTTTTCGTTCAACTGCATCCGCCTGCTGCACCGCCACGAGAACGTGAACAGCCTCTATTCGCGCCGCACGAAAATCCGCCGGAAGCTGCACCTGCCGCGGCGCTATCCGCTGGAAGATTACCTCGCCGAACTGTCCGGGCGATAAGGAGCCGTCCCTGCCGGCTGGAAGAAGCCCTGCCGATTCGTCCGACCGACAGGGAGCCGTCGTCCGGCTATCTGCTGGAAAATTACCGCGCCGAGTTGTCCGAAAGGCAACCCGAACCCGTCGCCGGGTCGGTTTCGACCTCGAGGTCGAAGATCGCGTGCCGGTCAAATTCGAGCCAGTACCGAAGCGCCAGCGCGCGGATATACTGCCAGTAGGGTTCGGTCAGATCGCCGTAGAGCGCTACGCCCTGCCGCACGTCGTCGCGGATGCGCGCCGCGTACGCGGGTTTGAGCCGCAGGCGGATGGTCTTTCCCTTGAAACTGAAACGCGCTTCGGGCCTTACGGGCTTCTCGTCGGCCACCGAGATCAGCCCGTGCCCGACGGAGGCGCCGGTTCCGACCTGCAGCCCGTCGTTCATGCAGCTTACGGGAGGCGTCAGCCCCGCATAGCTCGTAACCCGAATATCATCGACCCCGATATTGAAATATTCGCGGGCGCGGATGCCCATCTTGACCCCGATCGTGGCGTAGATGCCCAGATGTCCGTGCAGCTCGTTGGTCAGCACGGCGGCGCGCCACTCGCTCGGGCCGTGCCGCTCGATCGCCTGTGCGACGATCGGAGCCACGTCCTCGGCGTATAGCCCTTCTGCGACGGGGAACCCGTAGAAGACGCGGCTCTCGCTGTCGGGTTTGCCGCGCAGGATGGACATCAGAACGCCTTCGGCCTGCGCCGCCGCGTCGGGACCGTTCAGGGTGCATGCCTGCACGCTCGGTGAGACCTCTTGCACGCGGAACAGCTCGGGTGCGAAGAGGTAGACGGCCACCAGATCGTCCCACGCCTGCAAATGGCGCTCTCCGACCAGCCGGGCGAGCGGCTCCGTGCGGTGCGTCGACGCGATCCGGCGGGCATAGCGGGTCGGAACGGCTGCGAGAGAATCGAGCAGTTGGGGCGTCACGGCGATGGGACATTCCGGGTTGGCCGAGATAATTGCCACGTCGACGCCGCTTGCGAGCACCCGGCGGGCCGCCAGACTGTCGGTGGCGTAGTTGGGGCCGGCGAGGGGCTCCGCCTGCGTGTTGTACCAGACGACCCGTTGGATGCGCTCCGCCAGCTCGGGCCGCGCCTGCAGCACCTCGTCGAGGTTGGTCAGCGCACCGAGCGCCACGAAGACGATCCGCTCCTCTTCCTCGTCGATCGTGCGGGCGATCAGCGTGTTCGCCGCCGGAAAGCCGGTGCGGGCGGGTGTTCCGTCGCCCCAATCCACCGCTTCGGAGTGAGCGCGCCAGGGCGGGGCAGGGGCTTCGACGGCGCGTCCTGCGCCGACCGGCACGCCCTCGTGGTGGAACGAACCGAGCAGCGCCGCCGTTTTTGCGGCCGCTTCGGCGGGCGTGAGCGCCCCTTCCGAGGTCGTGACGGCCAGCACCTCGATCTCGCGGTTGCCCAGCATCAGGCAGAGCGCGCGCAGGTCGTCGGCCGCCCCGTCCGTGTCGATGATCGCGTGGAAACGGGCCTTGCCCGAGTGGGCGTAGCCGTTTGCGGCCGCGCCGAGCAGCAGAACCAGGCCGAGCGTGCGAAGCAAACGGTACACGGCGGTCAGAAATTGAGGTTGAAGCCGCCGATCACCGTCGCTTTCGGCATGGGGAATCCGGCGTTGATCTCGTACCGCTGCGCCAGCAGGTTCTCGCCGCGCACCCAGAGATCGATCCACTTGGCCGCGCGGAAGCTCGCGCGGGCGTTCCACAACAGGAAGTTGTCCTGTGTCTGGGGCTTGAGCGAGGTGTAGAGCCCGCGCACGTACTGGAATCCGGTCGAGACGTTCCAGCGGCCGTGCACGTAGGCGGCTCCGGCGTAGAGCTTGTGCTCGGGAGCCGCGACGACCGGGTATTCCATGTGGAGGTAGCTGTAATTGGCCGAGAGGGACCACGCCCGCGTGATGCGCCACGCGAATTCGGCCTCGACGCCGAAGTTTTCGATGCGCCCCGTGTTGATGTTTTTCGGGCGTCCGTCGACCGGGACGGTCTGGATGATGTTGTCGCCGTCGATGTAGAAGAGGTTCACCCCGTAGGTGAGCGCGCCGCGCAGCAGCTGCTGCGAAAACGACAGTTCGTAGTTCATCAATTTCTCGGGCTTCAGGTCGGGGTTCTGGGGCGGGAACATATACATTTCGCGGATGGTCGGGAAGCGGAAACCCTTGCTCACCATCGCCTTGATCTGCGCGTTGTGGGGCAGCAGGAACGACAGGCCGCCCTGCGGAACCCACTCCGTGCCCGCGTGCGACTGGTGGTCGAGGCGCAGCCCGGCGTCGAGCGTCAGCCAGTGGGTCAGGCTCTGTCGGAAATCGACGTACCCGGCCACCTCGTCGAGCGACTTGTCGGCCGTGGTCTTGTCGGGATCGCCGTTCGTGAAGGTGTTCCACGCCCTGCCGCCGAAGTGCTGGTAGTCGACGCCCACGGTCAGACGGTTGCCCCGGAAGAGCTGGAAACTCTCGTACCACGACACGCCGAGCATCTCGTCGCGCGAGTTGAAGCGGTAGTCGAGCGGCTCCTTGCCGGGCGAGTAGCCGTCGTTGATCTTGTGGCGTCCCCAGTTGTAGAAGAAGCTCAGCGCTCCGGAGGCGCTGCCGTAGTCGTTCCGAAGCGCGAACGAAGTCATGCCGCGTGTGATGCGCGAGTCGTTGTCGAGGATGGGAGCCGTCACGGGACCGGGGTTCGAGGCGTTGAAGTGCGTCAGGTTCACGTCGGCATAGAGGTCCCACGCACCGGAGAGCTGATAACCCAGTTTGGCGTAACCGCCGTACTGCTCGAAACCCATGTCGGCGCGGTGGCCGTCCGTGCGGTTGTAGGAGCCGGTGACCGTGCTGGTGAAGCGTCCGGACCGGATGCGGTTCGTAAGTTCGGTCTCGAGCGTGTTGTAGGAGCCGTAGCCGGCCCGCAGATCGGTTTTCACCCCGTCCTGGGCCATCTTGCGCGTGACGATGTTAATGACCCCGCCCATGGCGTTGGAGCCGTAGAGCACCGACGCCGGGCCGCGCACCACCTCCACCCGGTCGGCCAGCATCGACTGGTAGGCGTCGGCGATCGGGTGGCCCATCAGGCCCATGTACTGCGGGTGGCCGTCGATCAGCACCAGCAGCCCCGTGGTCGGGCTGTTGCCCACGCCGCGCAGCGTCATGCCGCCCGCAGCTCCCGTCGAGACGCCGTAGCCCATCACGCCGCGCCCGGTGACGAAAAGGCCCGGGACCTGTTCGGTGAGCGTCGGCAGCAGCGAGGGCTGAAATCCGCTCTCGATCTTTTTGCGGCCGACCACCGAGACGGTCATCGGCATGTGGCGGATGTCGGTTTGGTGACGCGTGCCGGTCACGACCACCTCGCCGATGGGGTGGACTTTCGCTTGGGAAAGGCTGTCGGCAGTCTGGGCCTTCGCCGTGTACAACGAGGCCGTGCTGCCTGTCAGCAGCAGGAGAAATGTACTAATTCGCATCTTTCTGCACGTTTGAATGGTTCGAAGTTCTTTCTGTTCAGCCGTCGGCGGCTCCAATCGCTTCCGCAAATACGGGGCCACGCTCCCCGGGCCGGCCTCCGGCAGTCCCAATCGGCCTTAATAAGAACCGTTTACAGGAGCGGCGGTGCGGCCGGCGGCTCTGTGTGCTATTTTCGGACCCGATAGGCCGTGGGGGTCATGCCCGTGTGGTTGCGGAAATACTTGCCGAAGAACGACTGGTTGGGAAAGTTGAGGCAGTAGGCGATCTCCTGAATGCTCCTGGTCGAATATTTCAGCAGGTTCTTCGCCTCGAGCACCACGTAGTCGTCGATCCACTCCGTAGCCGTGCGGCCCGAGGTTCGGCGGATGATCGTTGTGAGGTACTTGGGTGTCAGGTGGAGCGCTTCGGCGTAGAACCCCACGGCGCGGTGCTGCATGTAATGCTTCGACAGGACGCGCATGAACTCGCTGAAATACTCCTCGCTGCGGCTGCGCGCGGTGGTTTCGGCCGCGGGCGCCGATTCCAGATGCCGTTCGACGATGCGGCACACCTTGTAGGCCAGCGTGCGGATGACCGAGCGCAGAATCTCGTGCGAATAGTCGTCCGCCGGCAGCGGCGTGCCCTCGGCGGCGATCTCGGCGAACGAACGCCGGACCCCCTCCCACTCCGCGGCGCTCATCGGCAGGCAGGGGTGCTTCTCCACGGCCAGAAACAGTTGCGTAAGCAGTTTGAAGTCGATGTTGATGCGGCGGATGAACTCCTCCTCGCACAGGACGGCGTAGACCGATGCCTCCTGCTGAACGGACTCCACCTGCAGGATCGAGCCGGGCAGGTGGACGAAGAGGGTCCTTTCGCGCAGCGTGTGGCGCTGCAGTCCGGCGGTGAAGGTGATCGAACCTTTCGAACAAAAAATGATGGCGATCGCGTTCAAACGGGTGGGGTAGCGGAACAGGTCGATGCTTCGTTCGTCCTCCAGGTCCACACGCGAAGCGATCAGGCAGCCATCGTAATAGAAGTCCTCCTCGCGGCGGCCCAGCCGGTCGAGCAGCGTGGAGAGCGAGTGGCTCTGAATTTCCGTTTCGTTCATTTTTCCAGCTTTATTTCGGACAAATATACCAATTTGCCGCCGATTTTTCGCCGGAAAGTCCGAAATCGAACCAAAAGAAGAACTCTACCGACGCGGCGGCCTTTTTTCGACCCTTGCAAAGCGGCAACTTTGTACCGAAAACAAACAGCGAATCGCATGAAACGAACGATTATCTGGACCGCCCTGCTCCTTGCCGGCGGCTGCGCTTCCCGCAATACGGACCGAACGGTCGATCCGGTGCGGGTGGAGACCCTCTTGGCCGCTCCTTCGGCCGCCGTGAGCGAGGCCGTCTACGTCGGAACGATCGAAGAGGAGGCGTCGGCCGCGCTGAGCTTCCCCGTTCCGGGGACCGTGGCGCGCACCTGCGCCGACGAGGGGCAGCGCGTGCGGCAGGGAGAGTTGCTGGCCGAGCTGGACCCGACCTCCGCACGGCAGACCTTCGAGGCCGCCGAAGCGGCGCTCGAACAGGCCCGCGATGCCTGCGGCCGCCTGCAAAAACTCCACGACGCCAAGACGCTCCCCGAAATCCAGTGGGTCGAGGCGCAAACCCGCCTGCGGCAGGCCGAGGCCGCCGCGGAGATCGCCCGCAAGAACCTGAAAGACTGCACGCTTCGTGCACCTTTCACGGGCGTAGTCGGTGTGCGGCGCGCCTCGGCCGGGGAGACCGTGCTGCCGGGCGTTCCGGTGATGACGCTGCTGCGCATCGAAAAGGTCAAGGTACGCTTCCCGGTTCCCGAGCAGGAGATCGCCGCCATCGGTGCGGACAGCCGCGTGCAGCTGACTGTTCCGGCCCTTGCCGACCGGACGTTCTCCGCCGCGAAGATCGAGAAGGGCGCGGTGGCCAACCCCGCCTCGCACACCTATGACGTTCGGGCCACCGTCGCCAATGCCGCGGGCGAACTGCTCCCGGGCATGGTCTGCCGTGTGGTCGTGACGCCTGAGGGAGCCATTGAGCAGATCGTCGTGCCGGTGCGCGCCGTGCAGCAGGCCGGTGACGGAAGCCGCTACGTGTGGATCGTGCGCGGCGATTCGGCCGTGCGGGCGACCGTCTCCGTGGGCCGCTTCTCCGGGAACGGGGTCGAGTTGACGGCGGGCGTCGAGCCGGGCGAGCGCATCATAACGGGCGGGATGCAGAAGATCGGCGAAGGAACCAAGACCCTCTGGCGATGAATACGAAGAACAACGTGATCGCATGGTCGATGCGCAATTTCCGCATCGTCTTCCTGCTCGTGGCCTCGCTCTTCGTCTTCGGCATCTATGCGCTGGTCCACATTCCCAAGCAGGAGTTCCCCGAGTACACCATCCGGCAGGGGGTCGTGGTGGGCGTCTACCCGGGTGCGACGGCCGAGGAGGTCGAGGAGCAGCTGGCGCGCCCGCTCGAGCAGTTCCTGATGACCTACAAGGAGGTGAAGCGCCCCAAGACCACCTCCGCGTCGCAGAACGGCATGTGCTACGTGATGGTCGAACTGAACGACGACGTGAACGACAAGGACGAGGTGTGGTCGAAGATCAAGCACGGACTGGCGGCGTTCAAGCCCCAGCTGCCGCAGGGGGTAATCGCGCTGGTCACCAACGACGACTTCGGCGATACTTCGGCGCTGCTGATCACCCTCGAATCGGACACCCGCTCCTACCGCGAGCTGAAGGAGTGGCTCGACGAGCTGAGCGACCGCCTGCGGCGGATCGAATCGGTCTCGAACCTGCGTCCCTACGGCGTGCAGCACGAGCAGATCTCGGTCTACGTCGACCGCGACCGCCTCGCGGCGTATGGCATCGGCGAAAAGATGCTCTCCGCGGCGCTGGCCGCGCAGGGGCTGACCCCGCTGGGCGGCTCGGTGAGCAACCCCGCCACCGAGACGCCGATCCACCTCTCGGCCTCGCTGGCGAGCGAACGCGAGGTGGCCGAACAGATCATCTGGAGCGACCCCGCAGGGCACGTGCTGCGGGTGGGCGACGTGGCGCGCGTGGTGCGCGAGTACGACGATCCGGACAGCTACATCCTCAATAACGGCCACCGCTGCGTGATGCTTTCGATGGAGATGCGCGCGGGGTTCAACATCGTGGAGTACGGCCGCGAGGTCGACGAGGTGCTGCACGACTTCATCCGGAAGGAGCTTCCCGCGGACGTGCGCGTGCAGCGGATCGCCGACCAGGCGAAGGTGGTCGCCGACTCGGTCCATTCGTTCCTGCGCGATCTGTTCGTCGCCATGGCCATCATCATCGCCGTGATGATGCTTCTCTTCCCGTGGCGGTCGGCGCTGGTGGCGGCCATCACCATCCCCCTCTCGACTTTTATATCGGTCGGGGTGATGTATTTGTGCGGCATTCCGCTCAACACGGTGACCCTGGCCGCGCTGGTGGTGGTGCTGGGCATGATTGTCGACAACTCGATCGTGGTGATCGACGGCTACCTCGACTACCTCGGCCGCGGCCATTCGCGCTGGTACGCCGCCGCGGAGAGCGCCCGCGAGTTCTTCCCCTCGCTGCTGCTGGCCACGATCTGCATCTGCATGATCTTCTACCCGATCCTCTTCACGATGAAGGGCATGATGCGCGACTTTCTGACCTTCTTCCCGTGGACGATCACCATCAACCTGATGGTCTCGCTGCTGCTGGCCGTGCTGGTGATTCCGTTTCTTGAAATCCTCATCATTCCTGTCGTCCACCCACGGCGGGAGGGGCGCAAGCCTTTTACCGAGCGCGTGCAGGATTGCTACCGTCGCGTGCTGGCGTGGACTTTCCGCCACGGCTGGCTGACCGTGGGGCTGGGCGCCGCCTCGGTCGTCGCCGCGCTGTGGCTGGCCACGGGCCTCAAGCTGCGCATGGTTCCCTTTGCCGACCGCGACCAGTTCGCCGTGGAGATCTACCTGCGGCAGGACGCTTCGCTCGAACAGACCGCCGCCGTGGCCGATTCGCTCTACCGGGCGCTCTCAGCCGACGAGCGGGTCCTCTCGGTCACCTCGTTCGTAGGGTGCTCCTCGCCCCGCTTCCAGATGAGCTACGCTCCGCAGATCGCGGGCAAGAACTACGCGCAGTTCATCGTCAATACCGCCTCGGTCGAAGCCACCGAGGCGCTGCTGGACGACTGCTCCGAGGGGTGGTCCGACCGCTTCCCGGAGGCGTACGTCAAGTTCAAGCAGCTCGATTACCAGAATGTTCCTTCGCTCGAATTTCGCTTCTACGGCGACGACATCGACTCGCTGCGCACGGCTGCCGACGCCCTGATGGCCCGCATGCGCCGGATGCCCGAGCTTCGATGGGTGCATACCGACTACGAGGACCCGCGTCCGATCGCCGAAGTGCGGCTCGATCCCGTTACGGCCGCGCAGCTGGGCGTCACGCGGACGGTGGCCGCCGCCAACCTGGCCGTGGCTGCGGGCGACGTGCCCGTGGGGTCGGTCTGGGAGGGGGACTACCGGCTGCCCGTGGTGTTGAAGAACGACGCGCGGCGGGGCGAACGCTCGTTGACGGACGTGGGCGACACGTATATATCCTCGCCCGTGCCGGGGGTGAGCGTGCCCCTGCGGCAGATTGCCGACGTGCGGCCCGCCTGGAGCGAGAGCCGCATCGTCCACCGCAACGGCATGCGCTGCATGACGGTTACGGCCGATCTGAGGCGCGGCGCGAACGCCATGCGCATCTCGTCGCGGATCCAGCAGGTGCTCGAACGCGAGATCGCGCTGCCCGCCGGCGTCGAGACCGAGCGCGGCGGAGCCTTCGAGTTCGACTGGGAGACCATTCCGCCGATCGCCTCGGGATTGACCATCTCGCTGGTGATCATCTTCTTCTTTATTCTGGTCAACTTCCGCAAGTTCGGCATCACGCTCGTGGTGATGGCTTCGATGTCGCTCTGCCTGTTCGGGGCGATCGTGGGGCTGCGGCTGGCCGATTTCACCATCGGTCTGACCTCGGTGCTCGGTTTCATCACCCTGCTGGGCATGATCGTGCGCAACGTCATCCTGATGTATCAGCACGCCGAGGACAAGCGCAAGGTGTGCCGCTGGTCGGCCCGGCTGGCGGCCTACGACGCGGGCAAACGCCGCATGGTCCCCATTTTCCTCACCACGGCGACCACCGCCGTCGGCGTCGTGCCGATGATGCTGGGCGGCAGTTCGTTCTGGGCGCCGGTCGGGGCGACGATCTTCGCCGGCGGCATCGGTTCGCTGGTGCTGGTCGTCACGGTGCTTCCGGTTCTTTACTCCAAAATCTACCGATGATGAAAAAGACCCTTGTCTGGCTGCTCTGCTGCTGCGCCGTCCTTCCGGCCGCCGGTCAGCCCTATACGCTTGAAGCGTGCCGCACGGCGGCCGCCGAGCACAACCGGACGCTGCGTTCGGCCCGGTTCGAGGTGGATGCGGCCCGCCAAACGCGCCGCGAGGCGTTCACCTTCTATTTCCCGCAGCTCTCGGCCACGGGCGGCCTCTTCCAGGCGCAGCACGGGGTGGTGCAGGCCGATTTCGGAATGAGCGTCCCGGTGCTGGGCGATCTGGAGTTCCCGATCTCGGTCGTGAAGCGCGGCGTGGTGGGCGGCATCAGCGCCGTGCAGCCCGTTTTTGCCGGGCTGAAAATCGTCAACGCCAACAAACTTGCCCGGCTGGGCGAGGAGGTCGGCCGCCTGCAGCTCGAAAAGAGCGAGGCGGAGGTCCGCGAGCAGACCGACGCCTACTTCTGGCAGGTCGTCGCGCTGCGCGATAGGCTGGAGACCGTCGCCGCCGTCGAGCGGCAGTTGACGGAGATTCACCGGCAGGTCGCCGTCGCGGTCGACGCGGGGCTGGTCACGACGAACGACCTGTTGCGCGTGGAGCTGCGGCAGCAGGAGACCGCCTCCGACCGGCTGAAGGTCGAGAACGGGCTGCGCGTCTCGAAGATGCTGCTGGCCCGCCATATCGGCGTGGAGTTGCGGGGGTTCGACGTGGACGCCGCGGGGGCCGCGAACCCCGAAGCGCCGGGGACTTATTATGTATCGACCGAGGAGGCGCTCGACCGCCGGGCCGAATACCTGCTCGCCGAGAAGAACGTCGAGGCGCAGAAGTACCGCAAGCGCATCGAGCGCGGCAAGCGCCTGCCGACCGTGGGCGTGGGGGCGGGCTACCTCTACTACAACGTGTTGGACAAGGGCGTCGACGATGGCGTGGTCTTCGCGCAGGTGTCGGTCCCCATCTCCGACTGGTGGGGCGGCGCGCATGCGCTGCGCAAGGCGCGCATCGAGGAGCAGCGGGCCGAGAACGAACGGATGCAGGCGCGCGAAATGCTCGAAGTGGAGATCGAAAAGACGTGGAGCGAGTTGCAGGAGGCCTATGCGCAGATCGGCATCATGCAGCGCTCGGTGACCTCAGCGACCGAAAACCTGCGCCAGAACCGCAGCTTCTACGAGGCGGGCACGGCGCCGCTGAGCGACCTGCTCGATGCCCAGACGCTCTACACCAAGAGCCGCAACGACCTGATCGCCGCGTGGGCGGCCTACCGCACCTCGCTGGCCCGCTACCTGCGGGTGACGGGGCGGTAACGCGCAGACGGCTCGCAAACGGCGCAGCGGATGCCGCACGCATCTGCGCCGTTCCGAAGGCGGTTCTTCCCTCAGAAATGAGCAGGCCCGGGGTAATCCCCGGGCCTGCTCATCGGTTACGCCTCCTTCTCCTGTTCGATGAACTCGTCGATGATGCCCTTCACGTCGGCGGGTTTCAGCCGCCCGTAGACGCGCGAGCCGACCATCACCACGGGGGCCAGTCCGCACGCCCCCACGCAGCGCAGCGAGTCGAGCGAGAAGAGGCCGTCGACGGTGGTCTGCCCCACGTCGATGCTCAGCTGCCGCCGGAACTCGTCGAGCACCTTCTCTCCGCCGCGCACGTAGCACGCCGTGCCCATGCAGACCGAGATAGGGTACTTCCCTTTGGGTTTCATCGTGAAGAACGAGTAGAAGGTCACCACGCCGTAGACCCGCGAGGCAGGTACGCCCAGCTGGAGGGCGATCAGCTCCTGCACCTCCTTGGGGAGGTAGCCCAGCTTGCCCTGCACCGTGTGCAGGATGTTGATCAGTTCGCCCGGGTCGTTGCCGAACTGGTCGCAGACCGCCTTTATTTCTTCCGCCTTTCGTTGCGAGATACAGATCTTTTCCATAGTTACTGCTTCTTGGGGTTTGCGGGGGTCGTGTCGACGACCGGTTTGCGATCGGTGTACTGCGTATGGAGCAGCTCGTGCGCCCGGTGGCCGCACGGTTCGCCCAGAAACTTCCGGTAGAGCTGCTGGATGTAGGGATTCTCGTGCGACTTGCGCAGCGGCTTGTCGCGGTCCTCGGCGTAGAGCGATGCGGTGCGCTGCTTGAGCACGCCGATGTCGCCCAGGTGGTAGGGCTGCCCGCCGCCGCCGATGCAGCCGCCCGGGCAGGCCATCACCTCGATGGCGTGGTAGGGCGAGCGGCCCGCGCGGACCTCCTCGGCCAGCTTGCGGGCGTTGGCCAGTCCGTGGGCGATGCCGATCCGCACGGGCGTGCCGTCCAGGTCTACCGTGGCCGAGCGGATGCCCTCCATGCCGCGCAGCTCGGTGAAGTCGATCCTCCCGAGCGGTTTTTTCGTATAGAGTTCATAGGCCGTGCGCACGGCGGCTTCGATCACGCCGCCCGTGGCTCCGAAGATAACCCCCGCGCCGGTCGATTCGCCCAGCGGACGGTCGAAATCGCTCTCCGGGAGCGTGTCGAAACGGATGTTGGCGAAGCGGATCATGCGGGCCAGTTCGCGCGTGGTGATCGAGATGTTTACGTCCTGATCGCCTTCGCAGCCGAACTCGGGGCGCGCCGCCTCCGACTTCTTCGCCACGCAGGGCATCACCGAGACGACCACCAGCTGACGGCGGTCGATGCCCAGCTTTTGGGCGAAGTAGTTCTTGGCCACTGCGCCGAACATCTGTTGCGGCGATTTGGCCGAGGAGAGGTTTTCGCGCAGTTCGGGGAAGTTCTTCTCCACGAAGCTCACCCAGCCCGGACAGCACGAGGTCATCAGCGGCAGCTTCACCGTCTTGTCCCCTGTGAGCGCGGCCCCGAGGCGGCCCAGCAGCTCCGTCCCCTCCTCCATGATCGTGAGGTCGGCGGCGAAGTCGGTGTCGAACACGTAGTCAAAGCCCAGCTGGCGCAGCGCCGCGACCATCTTGCCCGTCACGCTGTTTCCGTCGAATCCGAAATCCTGTCCCAGCCCCACGCGCACGGCGGGTGCGGTCTGTACGACGACCGTCTTCGAGGGGTCGCCGATGGCGCGGAACACCTCGCGCAGGTTGTTGTTCTCCGAGAGCGCCCCCGTCGGACAGACCGCCACGCACTGCCCGCAGTTGACGCACTGGGTGGTTTGCAGCGGCTCGTTGAACGCCGTGCCCACCACCGAGGCGAAGCCGCGGTTGACCACGCCCAGCGCTCCCACGGTCTGCATCCGGTTGCACGCCGCCTCGCAGCGGCGGCACATGATGCACTTGTCCATGTTGCGCTCGATCGAGAGCGACATGTCCATCAGCGGTTTGGTCACCTCGCCCACGTACTTGGCCTCGCGGATGCCCAGGTCGCGCGCGAGGTTTTGCAGCGTGCAGTAGCCGTTCTTGGGGCAGGTCAGACACTCGTTGGGGTGATTCGAGAGGATCAGTTCCAGCACGGTCTGCCGCGCGTTGATGACCCGCGGGGTGTGCGTGCGGACCACCATGCCCTCCTCGCAGCGGGTCTTGCAGGCCGGCGCGAGGTTGCGCCGCCCCTGGACCTCCACCACGCAGATGCGGCAGACGCCGGGGTTGTTCGTGTAGTTCAGCTCGTGCAGGTTCATGTAGCACAGCGTCGGGATCTTCACCCCCGCCGAGGCGGCGGCCTCCACCAGATTGGTCCCCGCCGGAACCTCGACCCGCAGGTCGTCTATCGTCAGTTTGATCGTTTCCATCTCGGTTTTGCGGTTACTTGATGCAGATAGCGCCGAACTTGCACTTTTCGAGGCACGTGCCGCACTTGATGCAGTGGGCCTGGTCGATGGCGTAGGGCTGTTTCAGCACGCCGCTGATGGCGTTCGCCGGACACATGCGGGCGCACAGCGAGCACCCCTTGCACACCTTGGGATCGATGACATAGCTCATCAGATCGCGGCAGCGGTGGGCCGGACAGTGGCGGTTGCGCACGTGGTCGAGGTACTCTTCGCGGAAGTTGTCGAGCGTCGAGAGCACGGGGTTGGGCGCGGTCTGTCCCAATGCGCAGAGCGACGAATCCTTGATGACGCGCGAGAGGTTCTCCAGCTCGGCGATGTCCTCTTCGCTCCCCTGCCCGCGCGTGATGCGGTCGAGGATTTCGAGCAGTCGCTTGTTGCCGATGCGGCAGGGCGTACACTTGCCGCACGACTCGTCGACGGTAAATTCGAGGTAGAACTTGGCCACCGAGACCATGCAGTCGTCCTCGTCCATGACGATCATGCCGCCCGAACCCATCATCGAGCCGCTCGCCAGGAGGTTATCGTAGTCGATCGGGATGTCCAGGTGCTTCTCCGTCAGACAGCCGCCCGAGGGACCGCCCGTTTGCACCGCCTTGAAGCGCTTGCCGTTCTTGATGCCGCCGCCGATGTTGAAGATCACCTCGCGCAGGGTGGTTCCCATCGGAACCTCGATCAGCCCGACGTTGTTGACCTTGCCCGCCAGCGCGAAGACCTTCGTGCCCTTGCTCTTTTCCGTGCCGATCGAGGCGAACCACTTCGCCCCGCGCAGCAGGATGGGCGGAATGTTGGCATAGGTCTCGACGTTGTTCACGTTGGTCGGGAACCCCTTGTAGCCCGATTCCGAGGGGAAGGGCGGTTTGACCGTCGGCTCGCCGCGCAACCCCTCCATCGAGTGGATCAGCGCCGTCTCCTCGCCGCAGACGAACGCGCCCGCGCCGTAGCGGATCTCCAGATCGAACTTAAAGCCCGTGCCGAGGATGTCCTCGCCCAGCAGGCCGTATTCGCGGGCCTGAGCGATGGCCGTCCGCAGCCGTTCGATGGCCAGCGGATACTCGGCGCGGATGTAGATCAACCCCTTCGAAGCACCCGTGCAGTAGCCGTTGATGGCCATCGCCTCGAGCACCGAGTGCGGGTCGCCCTCCAAAATCGAGCGGTCCATGAACGCCCCCGGGTCGCCCTCGTCGGCGTTGCAGACCACGTATTTCTGCCCGGAGCGCGCCTCGCGCGTGATCTTCCACTTCAGACCGGTCGGAAACCCGCCGCCGCCGCGGCCGCGCAGCCCCGAGGCGATCACCTCCTCGATGACCGCTTCGGGCGTCATGCCGAGCGCCTTGCCCAGCGCGGCGTAACCGTCGCGGGCGATGTATTCGTCGATGTTCTCCGGGTCGATGAAGCCGCAGTTGCGCAGCGCGATGCGTACCTGGGGTTTGTAGAACTCCATGTGCTTGCTGTCGGAAACGTGCTGCCCGGTGTCGGGGGCCACGAAGAGCAGCCGTTCGACCTTGCGCCCCTTGAGGATGTGTTCGGCCACGATCTCGTCGGCGTCTTCGGGTTTCACGGAGACGTAGAAGGTGTTGTCGGGAACGATCTTGACGATGGGTCCCTGTTCGCAGAAGCCGAAGCACCCCGTCCGGATGACCTGCACCTGCTCGGCGAGGCCTGCCGCCGCGAGCGACTGCTTCAAGGCGTCGAGTATTTCGGCGCTGTGCGAGGCGCGGCAGCCGGTTCCGCCGCAGACGAGGATGTAGTTGTTGTAGCGTGCCATGTCAGATGCGCGTGTTGTGGCGGGCGGGGATGATGCCGTCGACCAGTTCTCCGGTGAGGATGTATTTGTCGATCAGCTCTTCCACGCGCTCCGTCGTGACGTCGCCGAAGACGATCGGCTCCCGGCCGGGCAGCGTGATCTCGACCGTCGGCTCGGCGTTGCAGTAGCCCATGCAGCCCGACTGGGTGACCACCGCGTCGATCCGCCGTTCGGCGAGACTGCTTACGAAGCGGTCCATCACCTCCTTGGCTCCGGCGGCGATGCCGCAGGTCCCCATCGCCACCCGCACCTGCGGCAGGCGGTCGGGGTGGTTGCTGTTCTCGCGGATGTTCAGCTCGGCGTGGAGCCTCTCGCGCATCTTGCGCAGCTCTTCGAGCGTTCTGACTTTGTTCATGCGGTTTTCGGTTTAGGTTCCCGGCCGATGCCGCACCGAACGACGGGCGGCCGCAGCCGGGATTAAAGGTAGTCATTGTTATTCGAATAACAAAAAAAGTGATAAAAAAAGTTGCGGAGGGTGTGTCGTTCGGCAGGTTGCCGGGAAAGCGGTCGTGGCGGCGGCCCGCATTTGGCCGCTACCCGATCGTGTTGCGGAATACTGCATCGAGCAGCTCCGCGAATAGATTCCGGATGGCGGCGGCCGCCTGCGGATGGCCCGGAGGCACGTCCCCGAGGGCCTCTGCGATCTCTCCGGAGGCGATCTCCTCCGTGCGGTCGTCGCAACACAGCCGGAAGCGGATGTCCACCTGCGGATAGCTGATCACGAGCTGCATGCACGTGGCGGCCAGGTCCCCTGCGGGCGGACAGTCGATGTGGTCGCGTGCGAAGCGGGCTTTGACCTCGGTCCCCTGCCCCGGTTCGGAGCGGACCTCCACCCGCCCTCCGCACTGCTCTGCGTTCTGGACCAGAAAGGGCAGCCCCAGCCCTACGCGCCGCGTCGTGCGCGTGGTGTAGAAGGGATCGAGCGCTTTGCGGAGGGTCTGAGCGTCCATGCCGCAGCCGTTGTCCGCGATGCGCAGCACGAGCTGCCGACCGTCGGTACGCAGTTCGATGCACAGCTGCGTGGCGCCGGCGCGGACGCTGTTTTCGGCCAGGTCGCTCAGGTGGAAGGCGATGTCTTTCATGGCGTTGCGTGGATGGTTTCGATCCGCCGCCCCGCCTCCCGCGCGAAGGCGCGGCGCAGTTCGCCGAAGGTGCAGCTTTCGGCCGTGAGCCGGGAGGGGTGTGCGGCGATCTGCTCCGGGAAGTGGGCGTCGGAGGCGGTGTAGGCGGTGTAACGGCTCAGGTCGGGATACGTGGCGCAGAGGGCGGCGAAGCGGTCGGGGTGGTTGTATTCGAGGGCGGCGGCGGGAAATCCCGGCGGCAGGAAGCCCAACTGGCCGATCAGACTGTTGGCCGGGCGTTCGACATGGGCCGGGACGACAAGCCCGCCCAGCCGCACGACCTCGGCGGCGGCCTGCTCGGCGCTGCACCGCAGCGGGGCGTTGAGATACCACGCAACCTCGCCCGCGATCCGCTCCCGCTCATCGACCCACACCTGATCGCCCAGCTTTTCGGGGCGGTTGGGGATGCGTTCGATCCGCGCGTCGATCCACGTCTGAAGCGCTTCGGCGGCCGCCCGGTCGGGCAGCAGCGCGACCAGATGCGCCTCTTCGCGCGTGGTGAGCTCCGCCCCGAAAAAGACCGTCAGCCCCGCGCGGCGGCCCAGCTCCCGCACGACGGGGGTCTGGAGCGTGGAGTTGTGGTCGCAGACGGCGATGGCGTCCAGCCCCGCGGCGCGGGCGCATGCGACGATGGCGGCCGGACTCATCGACAGCTCCCCGCACGGCGAGAGCAGGGTGTGGATGTGCAGATCGACCCGGAAGTGCCGCATCGGAGCTTATTTCAAAAGTTCGTAGAGCCTTCCCGCGGTCTCGAAAGCCGGCATCGGCGTCGAGAGCAGCGCGACCCCCTCCTCGCGCGCCTCGGCGAGGGTCTGCTCGTCGGGTACGGTTCCGTTGACCAGCACCACGGCGGCCACCTCCTTGAGGGCCGCCACGGCGACCACGTTGCGGTGGACCTGTAGCGTGATCCAGATCGTCTCCTTTTCGGCATGCCCCATCACGTCGCTCAAAAGGTCGGAGACGTAGCCTCCGCTCACTTCTGCGGCGGGGTCACGGGGCGGGGTGAGGGGCGTCAGCCCCAGCAGTTCGATTACGCGATCGAGTTTCATGTGCGTTGCGTTTTTAGCGTTGCGGTTCGCGCCGGAACCGTTCGCGGCCCCAGACGCGTTCGAGTTGCTCCAAAGCGTCGCTGCCGCCCTCGGCCAGGTCGGTGGCGATGTGCAGGAAGATGCAGTCGGAGGGCTGCGCCTCGCCGCGGACGATGTCGTGCGAGAGGCTCTCGCAGGTGGGCGAGCCGCACGCGCCGCAGTCGAGTCCCGGCAGCGACCGCCGGATGCGCTGCGCCTGGTCCATGCTGCTGAGTACCTGCTGAATGTCGCCCCGGAAGAGGAGCTTGGTCATCGGCGGGATGCCGCCGACCTCCATGCGGTCGGCTATGAAGCGGCGCTCCCCGTCGTCCGGGAGGTCCGGCCCGGCCTGGGCCGGATGCTCCTCCAGGCGGCGGCGCAGCCGCTCCTCGCTCACGAAGCGGTTGGCGGCGGTCAGCGAGCCGCCCAGGCAGCCCCGGCTGCACGCCCGCAGCTCCAGAAAGTCGACCTCGTGCAGCACGCCCGTCGTCTCGGCATGTTCCAGAAACTCCTTCACCTCGCCGATGCCGTCCACGGCCAGACAGCGCCCCGCGAACGCCGCGGCCTCGCCGCCCGGAAGCGTCCAGCCCAGGTCGGCCCGTGCCGCCTGCGGCAGCACCTCCTCACTGTCGGCCAATGCGCACGCCTTTTTGCAGCTCAGGATGCGGCAGAGGCGGTTGTAGAGCGAGTCGAGGTTGAGGATGCCGTCCACCAGCGGGGTTCCGTCGCGGTCCTCCTTGCCCGTGGCGGCCTTCGCCGCGCAGGGGGTGACGTAGAAAAGCCCGATCCGTTCGGGGGCGTACCCCGCGGCGAGCAGCCGCCGCCGGACGAGCATGGCCGTCGCCTCCACGGGGGTGCGGAGGTTCATCACGTGTTCCGTCAGATCGGGGAATTTGGTCTGGATCAGCCGGATGACGGCGGGACACAGGGGGCTGATCAGAGGCTTTTGGCGGTTGGCGGCGATCTGAGCGGCCATCCGTTCGCGGATGACCGGAACGCTCATTTCGACGGGAAAGGCGTGCGTGAAGCCCAGCGCGTGAAGCGCCGCGAGGATTTCGCGTTCGGTGTAGGTGTCGGCGAACTGACCGAGGAGCGCGGCGGAGAAGAGCACCGCGCGGCAGTCGAAGCCGAAGATGCGGTCGAAGTCGTCCTGCACGACGAAGATCGCCCCCACGGGGCACGCCCTCAGACACTCGCCGCAGTCGACGCACCAGTCCTTGCGCAGCGACGCCTTGCCGCCGCGGATGCGCAGCGCCTTGGTCGGGCAGTGGCGGATGCAGTGGGCGCAGCCCACGCAGAGGTCGGTGTCGACGGTGAGCGAGTGGTGGAACTCTTCGTAGGGTTTCATGGCGTATCGGCTTTCGGAGCGGGGAAACGGGTGGTCATGGTGATCGTGGTCCCGCGGCCCACGACGCTGCGGACATCCAGCTGGTCGACGTTGCGGAGCATGTTCGGAAGCCCCATGCCCGCGCCGAAGCCCATCTCGCGCACCTCGGGCGAGGCGGTCGAGAAGCCCTCCTGCATCGCCTGCGCGATGTCGGGGATGCCCGGTCCCTCATCGTCGATCACCACCACGATGCGGTCGGGCTGGATATCCACCGAGGCCACGCCCCGGAAGGCGTGGGCCACGACGTTGACCTCGGCTTCGTAGAGGGCGATCACGATCCGCTTGATGGTCTGCGCATCGAGCGAGAGCTGCTTGAGCACCCGCTTGACCTGACTCGACACGTTGCCTGCGCGGGTGAAGTCCCCGCCTTCGATCTCGTATTGGAGGTTCATCGCTTTGCGGTTGTTGCGGCCTGCGGGCCTCAGAATATGGGTTCCATGCCCGCGCGGGCCAGCTGGCCCACGGCACGGAACATCGAGTAGGCCGATTCGAGCAGCACGATGCCGTTCTGCTCGGCCAGCGTCCGCATCTCGGGCGTGGCCTTCTTGCCGCGCACGAAGAGGATGCACCGCAGGTCGGACATCTCGGCCGTGCGGATGGTCTGGATGTTGCACAGCCCCGTCACGAGCAGCAGCTGCGTGGTGTCCACCTTCAGCACGTCGCTCATCAGGTCCGCGGCGAAGCCGTAGCGAATCTCCAGCGGGGCTTCCCGATCGCCGCAGACGCACGCGGCGGCGGTGAGTTCCATAATCTCTTTGATCTCCATAGGCGGCGGTATTGGTTCGGCTTGCCGGGGTAATTTACGAAAAATTCCGCACATTCACAACTCCGCCGTACGGCCGGGCCAGACGACCTGCGGCAGGATGCCCGTCAGATAGGCCAGCGCGACGCCGTAGTTGGTGACGGGGACGCCCTGCGCCTGGGCGCGGCGGATGCGCGCGAGTACGTGGCGTCGGGTGAACATGCAGCCGCCGCAGTGGATCACCAGGTCGTAGGCGCTCAAATCGTCCGGGAAGTCGGTTCCGGCGACCACGTCCACCCGCAGCCCCTCGCCCGCGCGGCGGCGCAGCAGGCGCGGGAGCCGGACGCGCCCGATGTCCTCGCCGGCCGGAGCGTGCGTGCATGCCTCGGCGATCAGCACCCGCGACCGCTCCGTGAGGCGGCCAATGGCCGTGGCCCCCGCGACGAAGAGGGCGATGTCGCCCTTGTAACCGGCGTATAGGACCGAAAAGGAGGTCAAAAGGCTCGCTTGCGGCGTGAGGGCGCTCACGGCGGCGAACGCCTGCGAGTCGGTGATGACTAGCCGGGGTGGTGCGGCCAGCGCGGCGAGGCTCTGCGCCATCCGCTCGGGGGTGGTGCAGACGGCGGTGCACCCTTTGTCCAGCAGTTCGCGCAGGGTCTGCGCCTGCGGCAGGATCAGCCGCCCGCGGGGCGCTCCGGTGTCCTGCGGCATGACCAGCATCACCACGTCGCCCGCGGCGCACAGGTCGCCCGTGATCGTGCCCCCGTCGCGGTTGCCCGCCGCGGCGGCGAGCGCTTCGAGCAGTCGGTCGATCCCCTCCCCGGTAAGGGCGTTTACGGCGATAGCGGGGACTTCGAGCAGTCGGCCGAGGGCGGCGGGATTGGCCGCCGAATCGGGCTGGTTTAGCACCGCCACGACCGGAACGCCCTGTGCGCGGAACCGGGCGGCCCACGCGCGCTCCGCGCGGCAGGCGTCGGTCATGGCGCTGTCTTCGCAGCCGGGAGCCGTTTCCCGACAGACGATAACGGCCAGATCGCACCGCTGGGCGATCCGTTCGGTCTGCGTACGCCGCGCCGCGCCTAACGGGCTTCGGTCGTCGAACCCCGCCGTGTCGGTCACCACGACCGCGCCCAGCCCCGGAAGCTCCATCGCCCGGTTCACCGGGTCGGTCGTCGTGCCGGGGGAGGGCGACACGAGGGCCGCATGTTGCCCCGCAAGGGCGTTCAGCAGCGACGATTTGCCGCTGTTGCAGCGGCCGAAAAGGCCGATGCGGAGGCGTTCTGCAAAGGGGGTGTCGTTCATCTTCGGGCGTATTTTCAGAAACGGAAGTCGCGTTCCCCGCGGCCGATGGCGGCCAGGTATTCCCGCAGTTTGGCGCGCACGCGCTCGTCGGGAACCCGCGCGGCTTCGCGCTCGATGAGGGCCTCGCCCTTGCGGCGGGTCTCTTCCGAGGCGTAGTCGATGAGGTATTCGCTCAGGGTCATCAGGGCGTTTGGCCCGCAGCAGTCGGCGATCTTGCCGCGCTTGACCAGCGACATGAAGCGGTCGCCCGTGCGGCCCAGCCGGTAGCAGGCCGTGCAGAAGCTGGGCACGTAGCCCCGGTCGAGCAGCCACGCGACGATCTCGTCGAGCGTGCGGCGGTCGCTCAGGTCGAACTGCGCGGTGTTCCGCTCGTCGTGGTCCTCGTCGTCGTAGCCCCCGACGGAGGTGTTCGAGGCGCCGCTGATCTGCGAGATACCCAGCGAGAGCACCTGCCCGCGCACGGCGGGCGATTCGCGCGTGGAGACGATCATGCCCGTATAGGGCACGGCGATGCGGATCAGGGCGACGATCTTGCGGAAGATCGCATCGGGCAGCGCGTCGGTGAATGCCGCGGGGTCGATGTCGTCCGCCGGGCAGATGCGCGGCACGCTGATGGTGTGGGGCCCCACGCCGCACGCCGCTTCGAGGTGCTCGGCGTGCATCAGCAGCCCCGTGAAGTCGTAGAGGTAGCCGCTCAGCCCGAACAGCACGCCCAGCCCCACGTCGTCGATGCCGCCCGCCATCGCGCGGTCCATCGCCTCGGTGTGCCACGCGTAGTCGCTCTTGGGACCGTAGGGATGCAGCCGTTCGTAGTTTTCGCGGTGGTAGGTCTCCTGAAAGAGGATGTAGGTCCCGATCCCGGCGTCGGCCAGGCGGCGGTAGTTTTCGACGGTGGTGGCGGCGATGTTGACGTTCACGCGGCGGATCGCTCCGTTGCGGTGGCGGATGGAGTAGATCGTGCGGATGCTTTCGAGCAGGTATTCCATCGAGTTGAGCGGATGCTCGCCCGTTTCGAGCGCCAGCCGCTTGTGGCCCATGTCCTGCAGGGCGGTCACCTCGCGCTCGATCTGTTGCTGGGTGAGCTGCCGGCGCGGCATCGTATGGTTGGAGGCGTGGTAGGGGCAGTAGGTGCAGCCGTTGACGCAGTAGTTGGAGAGGTAGAGCGGTGCGAAGAGGACGATGCGGTTGCCGTAGATGCGCTCCTTGATGCGGCGCGCCAGGGCGTAGATACGCTCGTTGATCTGCTCGTCGGTGCACTCCAGCAGCAGGGCCGCCTCGCGGTGCGGAAGTCCTTCGCCTGCCTCGGCCCGTTCGAGCGCGGCCAAGAGCAGCGGCAGGTCGTTACGGTGGGCGCGGGCGTAGTCCACCGTCCGCGAGATCTCCTCGTGGTCGATGAACTCCGCGGCGCGTTTGGAATGTTTGTCGTACATGGCAGTGAGTTTAAAGATCGGCGCGGAAGTCGCCGCGCGCGTAGTCGATCCGGTAGCCGATCGCATCGAGCCGCCCGGCCAGCTCGCGCAGTCCGTCGGCGGCCTCGGCTCCCGAGGCGAGTTTATGGTCGTAGATGGCGTATTGTTCGCGCACGTCGGGCGGCGAGAGGTTGGGCATCACCACGTTGGCTCCCGCGAGTATCCCCCGCTCGCGTCCGTCCGCAAGCAGCGAGGCCAGGGCGGTGGTCGCCGGAATCAGCGCATCGGGCAGCATCAGCCGCACGAGCGAGAGCAGCAGCAGCGTACGGTCGGCGCTTCCGGGCGGCGAATCCGCCAGCGGCGTCTGCCGCTGAGGCAGGTAGGGACCGATGCCGACCATCTCGGGGCGGAACCGCTCCAGAAAGCGGAGGTCCGCCGCCAGATCGTCCGCGGTCTGCCCCGGCGCTCCGACCATCATCCCCGCCCCGGTCTGGTAGCCCAGCTCCCGGAGCGTGCTAAGACACGCCATGCGCCGCTGCTGCGACATGTCGGCGGGGTGCAGGCGCGCATAACAGGCCGCATCGGCCGCTTCGTGGCGGAGCAGGTAGCGGTCGGCCCCCGCTTCGCGCCAGCGGCGGTAGGCATCGCGGCTGCGCTCCCCGAGCGAGAGGGTCAGGGCGCTGTCCGGGAACTCGGCCCGGAGCCGCCTTACGAGGCGTTCCACGCGCCCGTCCTCCAGCGCCGGGTCCTCGCCGCCCTGCAGGACGAAGGTGCGGAACCCCGCGGCGTGCCCCGCGCGGCAGGCGGCGGCGATCTGCTCCTCGCCGAGCCGGTAGCGGACAAGCGCCGTGTTGCTGCGCCGCAGTCCGCAGTAGAGGCAGTCGTTGCGGCAGAACGAGGTGATCTCCACCAGCCCGCGGATGAATACGCCCCCTCCGAACCGCTCTCGGGCGACGGCGCGGGCCGTGCGGGCCGCATACTCGCTGACCGAGGGGTCCGCAAGCTCGATCAGCCGCAGGTACTCCGCGGGCCGGAGCCGCCCGTCGCGGCGCAGTTTGTCGATGAGCGCTTTCATCCTCCCCACAAATTTACCGAAATTATGGCGGATAAGCAACTGCCCGTCCGGAAATATTCCTATATTTGTCCGATCCCCCGTTCAGCACGCGTTTGCGCGGTTCGGTACGGTGTCGGGTGCGTTTTTTGCACGGCCGAACCCGGAAAGCCCGCTAAAGAGTCAGCCCGTGGAGACGTTCAACTTCATCATCAGCCGGATCAACGACCTGTTGTGGTCCTATGTGCTCGTAGGTCTGTTGTTGGGCTGCGCCCTCTGGTTCACCCTCCGCACGCGCTTCGTGCAGTTCCGCATGCTGCGCGAGATGGTGCGCGTGCTGGGCGAATCGGCCGCGACGCCCGCAGCGGGCGCAAAGCCGGCTCCGAAATGCGGTGCGGACGTCCCGCCGGTCCGGCACGGGCGGCATATCTCCTCGTTCCAGGCGTTCGCCGTCTCGCTGGCCAGCCGCGTCGGCACGGGCAATCTGGCGGGCGTGGCCACGGCCATCGTCGTGGGCGGTCCCGGCGCGGTCTTCTGGATGTGGGTCATCGCGCTGATCGGCGCAGCGAGCGCCTTCGTCGAGTCGACGCTGGCGCAGCTTTATAAACGGCCCGGCCGGGATTCTTACATCGGCGGTCCGGCCTACTACATGGAGCGGGGGTTGGGACGCCGCTGGATGGGTGTCGTCTTTGCGGTGCTTATCAGCGTCACGTTCGGCTTCGCGTTCAACTCCGTGCAGAGCAATACGATCTGCGCCGCCTGGGAGGGGGCGTTCGGGCTGGACCACCGCTGGGTGGGCGTGGGGCTGACGCTGCTGAGCCTCGGGGTCATCTTCGGCGGCATCCGCCGCATCGCCCGCGTGAGCGGCGTGGTGGTTCCCGTCATGGCGCTGGGCTATATCCTGCTGGCGCTGGGGGTGGTCGTCTTCAACTTCCGGCGGCTGCCGGAGGTGCTGGAACTGATCTTCGCAAATGCTTTCGGCTGGGAGCAGGCGCTCGGCGGCGGGGTCGGCGCGGCGCTGATGCAGGGCATCCGCCGCGGCCTGTTCAGCAACGAGGCGGGCATGGGTTCCGCCCCCAACGTGGCCGCCACGGCGTCGGTCTCCCACCCCGTCAAGCAGGGGCTGATCCAGACGCTGGGGGTCTTCACCGACACGCTCATCATCTGCTCCTGCACGGCCTTCATCATCCTCTTCGGCGGGCGTCCCGACGCCTCGCTGTCGGGCATCCGCCTCACGCAGGAGGCGCTGGTGTCGGAGATCGGCCCCGCGGGCGGGGTCTTCGTCGCCGTGGCGATCTTCCTCTTCGCCTTTTCGAGTATCATCGGCAACTACTATTACGGCGAGACCAACATCCGCTTCATCACCCGCCGCGGCTGGGTGCTCGCGCTTTACCGCGTTCTGGTCGGGGGCATGGTGCTGTTCGGATCGCTGGCGACGCTCGACCTGGCGTGGAGCCTGGCCGACGTGACGATGGCGCTGATGACCCTCTTCAACCTGGCGGCCATCGTCCTGCTCGGGCGGCAGGCGTTCCTGCTGCTGGCGGACTATACGGCGCAGAAGCGGCAGGGCATTAAGGACCCGGTCTATACGCGCGACCGCATCCCCTCGCTGCGCGACAAGGCCGAATGCTGGTAGGCGATTGGCTTTTTTCGAAGAATTGCCTACCTTTGCGCCCGGTAAAAATTGCTGATCGATGGAAGAATTGACACTCACCACTCCGGCCCTGCTGTTCTCGGCCGTTTCGCTGATCCTGCTGGCCTACACCAACCGCTTCCTTTCCTATGCGCAGCTGGTGCGCACGCTCAAGGACCAGTATCTGCAGAACCACTCGAAGGTTACCCGTGCGCAGATCGACAACCTGCGGCGCCGGCTGCATCTGACGCGGACGATGCAGATTCTGGGCGTGTCGAGCCTCTTCTTCTGCGTGGTGACCATGTTCCTGATCTATGTGGGCTTTCCGGTGCTCTCGGTCTGGATTTTCGGCGCGGCGCTCCTGCTGCTGATCGGGTCGCTCGGGGTCTCCATCCGCGAAATCCAGATCTCGGTCAAGGCGCTCGACATCCATCTGCGCGACATGGAGAACTGACCCCTCCCCGCAGGCGGCCTGTCGGCCATCTTCCGCTTCAGGCCCGCTGCTCGAGGAAGTAGCGCTGCGACTTGAGCAGGTTGCGCCCCTGCAGCACCATCGTTCTGGTCTCGTTCAGCAGCGTCAGATAGAGCATCGAGGCGCGCGTGCTGACGGCCGGATCGTCGTGGATGCGCCGCAGCTGGCTCTTCACGGCTTCGACGATCTGCCCAAACAGCTCGTCGCGCATCGTCAGCACTTGATCCAGCTCCGAAAAATCGTTCGAAACCAGCATCGCATTGATCTTGTCGAAGATCGCTTCGACCCGGTCGTTGACCCGCATCAGGTCGACGACCTGCTCGCGCGTGAAGCCCGCATGGTGGTTGTCGATGTGGTCCAGCGCCGGGCGCGTGATGTGCAGCAGCGCCTTGGTCACCTCCGAGAGGTAGTCGACCACCTGCACGTAGAAGTGCCCCGTGTCGATGTCGTTCGCCTCCAGCCGACGAAGGGTGGCGATCACGCCGTATTTGCGCGTGCGGGCCTCGTCGAAGAGCTTTTCCGATGCCTGCACCATCTCGCGCAGCACCCTGCGGTTCTCCTTGAAGACGGCCACCAGCGTGCGGTCGTAGATGCGCGTGACCTCCTGCATGGTGGCGCACACCTCCCCGATGCAGGTACGCAACACGGCGTCGGCCTCCTCGGCCGGGCGGACGGTGAACGAATCCTCTTCGCGCTCCCTGGTTTCGGGCGTTTTCCGGTGGCTGCGCACCAGCAGCCAGAGACAGAGCGCCGTCAGCCCCGCCACGGCGATCCAGCCGCCCCAGAGCAGCAGCAGCGTGACGCCGAGCGCGATCACGAAGCCGCCCAGCGCCGTGACGAACCAGCCCGATATGACCGCCATGACCCCCGTGATGCGGTAGACGGCGCTCTCGCGGCCCCACGAACGGTCGGCCAGCGACGAGCCCATCGCCACCATGAAAACCACGTAGGTGGTCGAAAGCGGCAGCTGGTAGGAGGTCGCCACCGCGATGAGGATCGAGGCAGCGGTGAGGTTCACCACGGCGCGGATCATGTCGTAGGGGGCCGCGGAGCGCTCTTCCACGGGCAGCGGGGTGAAGCGGCGGTCGATGGCGCGCTGCACGCGGGCCGGAACCAGTGCGGTCCAGAGTGCGTTGAGCGCCAGCGAAACGCGGACCGTCTGGCGCGAGAGGAGCGTCGAGGAGAAGCGCTCGTCCTGCTCATGCTGTGAGGCCAGCGCCAGCTCGGTTTCGGTGACGTGGCGCGACTTCTTCGACAGGAAGAGCGTCAGGACCATGATGACCCCGGCGCCGACCAGCAGCATAAAGTCGGCCCGCGCGGGTTTCATCAGTCCGGTCATCATCAGCGTCTCGCTGCCGGCCTCGGCGGCCAGCCGGTAGGAGTCGTACCCTGCGAGCGGCACGCCGATGAAGTTGACCAGATCGTTGCCGGCGAAGGCGAGCGCCAGGGAGAAGGTTCCCGAGAGGATCGTGATGCGCAGGATATTGAGCCGCATGCGCTGGAAGAGCCGCAGCACCGCCGACGAGACGACCCAGAAGATCAGCAGCGTGGCGAAGGTGTGCTCCCGCACGTAAAGGTCTACGGCCGCGGGGATCAGCCCCGAGTTGCCCAGCCCCTTGAAGAGGGCGAAGTAGAGGATGCCGGCCAGCGAGATGCCGCACCACACCGCGCCCCAGCGGCGGAAGACGGGGTGGTAGCGGAACGTGAAGATAAGGCGCGACAGGTACATGAAGAGCGTCCCGGCGGCGAAGGCCAGCGCCACCGACAGGAGGATGGCGGCGATGATGACCATCGCCTTGCCCGAGTTGATGAACTGCGGCAGGTCGTGCAGCGAGAGCGCGGGATCGGCTCCGATGCGCATCAGGGCGGCGGCGACGGCCGCGCCCAGCAGTCCGAAGACCATCGACACGGTGGTCGAGGTGGGCAGCCCCAGCGTGTTGAAGATGTCCAGCAGCAGCACGTTGCCCAGCATCATGCCCAAAAAGAGCATCATCACCTCCGCAAAGGAGAACTCTCCGGGGTAGAAGACCCCGCTGCGGGCGACCTCCATCATGCCCGTGGAGGTGAGCGTGCCGACGAGAATGCCGGCGGCGGCCACGCCTAGGATTACGCGGCGCGGCGCGACTTTCGACCCGAGGGCCGCATTGAGGAAGTTGACCGCGTCGTTGGCGACGCCTACGACGATGCCCATCACGGCCAGAGCGGCCAGAATGACGACGATAACGGTGAAGATCGGGGACATGGGTATCCGGTTTGGTTCGGATACAAAGGTCCGAAAAGGATGTTACAAAGCGATTACGGGGCGGTTGCGGAGCGATGAAATTTCGAAGCGGCATGTGGGCAGCAGCGCGGACGGGACCCCGGCAGAGATGCTGGCGGAGACGCTCGGTTTGCAGGAGGCGTTCGGCCGGGGCGGGGGTTGCCGTAGGAAATGCTTCGTTCCGCCTGCCGATCCGGCTAACTGTTCTTGCGCAGCGTGATGATGAACTCCAGCCCGCCCCGTTCGCGGTTGCGCACCGTGATCGCCCCGTCGTGCAGCGCCACCGCGTTGCGGACGATGGCCAGCCCCAGCCCCGTGCCGCCCAGCTTGCGCGAGCGCCCCTTGTCGATGCGGTAGAAGCGTTCGAACAGGTGGGGAAGGTGCTCTTCGCCGACCCCGATGCCGTTGTCGGCGAACAGGAGGGTGCACCGCTCCGCATCGTCCGCCAGCAGCCGGATGTAGAGGTCGCGCCCGCCCGAGTAGGCCGCGGCGTTGTCCGTGAGGTTGCGGAAGACGGAGCCGAGCAGAGTCGGGCTGCCCGTCATTTCGATCGGATGCGGCAGGTCCAAATGGACGCGCAGCCGCTCGTCGGCCGGGCGCAGCGAAAGGTCGGCGACGGCCTCCCCGATCACATCGTTCAGCACCAGGCGCTCCTTGCGGATGACGTGGCTGGCGTCGTCCAGGCGCGTGATGGTCGCCACGTCCGCAAGCAGGCGGCGCAGCCGTTCGGTCTGGGCGAGGCTCTTTTCGAGAAATTCGCGGCGGCGCTCCGGGGCAGGGCCGGGCGCGGCGAGCAGCGTTTCGAGGTAGCCCCGGATGGCTGCGACGGGGGTCTTCAGCTCGTGGTTGATGTTGTTGGTCAGCTGCTTCTTGATGCGGATCTTCTCCTGCTCTTCGTGCAGGGCCGCCGCGTGTTCGCGGTCGCGGTCGGCGGCGGTCTGCTGCAGGCGGGCGTAGAGGCGGACGATGTGCTCGGAGATCGCGCCCAGTTCGTCGTGCGGGAAGGCGGGTGCATCGGCGATCGGCTCGCCCCGCTCGGCCCGGCGGGCAAATTCGCGCAGCCGCACGATGTTGTGCCCCAGCCGCCGCGTGGCGAAGAAGGCCGCCACGCTCATCAGCAGCGTTACGCCCAGCATGAACCAGAGAAAGCGGCGGTCGGCGGTGAGCACCTCCCTAAGGGTCACCGAATAGGGCACGGCCGTGCGGACGATCACTTCGGGGCCGCGCATGGCCGAATAGAAATAGGTGTGGTGCGTGCTCCGGGAGTGGCGGCGGACGGTGAAGCCCGTGCCGCCGTCGATCGCCGCGATCACTTCGGGACGGTCGAGGTGGTTGCTGCCGGGCAGCGTGTCGAGCGAGTTGTCGAAGATGACGCGCCCCGTGCGGTCGATGATCGTCACGCGCAGGTCGTCGTAGGGTTGGTCGCCGCGGGCGGCGGCCTCGGCGGGGTGCACCCCTGCGGCCAGAGCGTCCAGCAGGCGGAGGTTGTACAGTTGCAGCCGTGCGTCGAGCCGCTCGGCCTTGAACTGTTTTTCGCGTCCGTACTGGAAGGCGATGAAGCAGGCGACCAGCGTCCACGAGAAAGCGACGAGCAGCAGGAATAGCCGCCGGTGGTAGGAGAGCCTATGCCTCAAAGCCGTAGCCATACCCCAGGCGTGTTACGATGTGGCTGCCGTAAGCGCCGATCTTGGCGCGCAGCCGGCGGATGTTCACGTCGATCGTGCGGTCGAGGACGATCACCTCGTCGCTCCAGACCCGCTTCAGAATCTCCTCGCGCGAGAAGATCCGGCCCGGATGCCGCAGCAGCAGGACCAGGATTTCGAACTCTTTCCGGGTGAGCGGCAGCGGCGTGCCGTCCGCCGTGCAGCGCTTGCTCGCCATGTCGAGCACCAGCCCTTCGTAACGGATGTTTTCGGCGGGCGCAGCGGCCGTGGCGGCGCGCCGCAGCACCGAGCGCACGCGGGCCAGCACCTCGCGCAGCGAAAAGGGTTTGGCGATGTAGTCGTCGGCCCCGAGGTTCAGCCCTGCGACCGTGTCGTCCTCAGCGTCGCGCGCCGTGCAGAAGATGATCGGGATGCGCGCCGTCGCGGGGTCGGCCTTGAGCAGCTGCGCCAGGCGGAAGCCGCTCATTTCGCCCATCATCACGTCGAGCAGCAGCAGCGAATAGCGTTCGGGGTGCATCGAGAGCGCCTGTTCGGCGCTGTACGCCACGTCGGCCTCGTATCCCTCGACCTCGAGGTTGAACTGGAGAATCTCGCACAGCGACTCCTCGTCGTCGACCACCAGAATCTTGTGTTTTGCCATAGATGCGGGTTCTGTCCGCTGCAAAAATAGAAAGGATTCCGACGATTGCATCCGCCGCAGCCGACATTTAACCGAAATGTAACAGAGCCGCTTACCGGTCGAGCACCTCCAGCTGCTGACGCACCGACTCCTCGTGGATGGCCTGCAGCACCGAGCGCATGAACTCGCGGTCCATGCCCAGTTCGACGGCCTGCGCGGCGCGGCGGGCGAGCAGCTCCTCGTAGCGCGCGGCCTGCAGGACGGGCATGGCGTGCTCCTTCTTGTACTGTCCGATCTCGCGCGAGACGCGCATGCGGTGCGCGAGCAGTTCCAGCAGCCGGTCGTCGAGCTTGTCGATCTCCGCGCGCAGCTCCGACAGGCTCTCGGTTGTGGTCGTCGCTTCGCGGATGACCAGGTTGCGGCAGATGTAGGCCAGCGCCTGCGGGGTGATCTGCTGCGCCTTGTCGCTCCACGCCGTGTCGGGGGCGCAGTGCGCCTCGACGATCAGCCCGTCGAAGCCCAGGTCCATCGCCTGCTGCGCCAGCGGGGCGACCAGTTCGCGCTTGCCGCCGATATGGCTCGGGTCGCAGAAGATCGGCAGCGCCGGCAGGCGGCGATGCAGCTCGATAGGAATCGACCACATGGGATGGTTGCGGTAGAGGCTTTTGTCGATCGAAGTGAAACCGCGGTGGATGACCCCCAGGCGGCGGATGCCGGCATTGTAGATGCGTTCGATGGCCCCGATCCAAAGCTCCAGATCGGGGCTGACGGGGTTTTTGACCAGCACCGGGACGTCGCGGCCCCGCAATGCGTCGGCGATCTCCTGCATGGCGAAGGGGTTGGCCGCCGTGCGCGCCCCGATCCAGAGCAGGTCGACGCCCCCGGCCAGCGCCGCCGTGACGTGCTCGCGCGTGGCGACCTCGGTCGAAGTGTACATGCCCGTTTCGCGCTTCACCCGCCGCAGCCACCCGAGGCCGTCGGCCCCTACGCCCTCGAAGCCGCCGGGCTTGGTGCGGGGTTTCCAGAGTCCCGCGCGGTAGATGCGGAACCCCTCGGCGGCCAGTTCGCGGGCGGTGCGGAGCACCTGTTCTTCGGTTTCGGCGCTGCACGGCCCCGCGATGGTGAGGGGGCGGCGGGGATCTAGCCCCGGCAGCCGGATGGGTTGCAGATCGTTCATATCTGTTTGGTTTGTTTTGGCAATTGTGTTTGGATATTCGAAGCCGATCGCTGATCCTCGCGGCCTTGGCCGCGTTTACAGGGCTGGCCCACCCTTAAATCCCCTCCTCGGAGGGGACTTCGGTCGGGATTTCCGCCGGGAGTGGGGCTCCGGTTCGCAGTCGTTTTCACAGGTTCGGGTTGGGACATTCGGCATATTCGCCCAGGATGCGGAAGTCGCTCGCAAGGGGGCGCGCGGCGTCGACGGCCTGCCGGTAGCGCGTGCGGTCGTCGAAGGTGACGTCGACGTAGAAGCGGTATTCCCACTCGCGGCCTACGATCGGGAGCGACTGGATTTTCGTCAGGTTTACGCCGTAGAACGAGAGCACGGTCAACACCTGCGAGAGGCTTCCCCGCGTGTGGGGCAGCGTGAAGAGCAGCGAGGCCTTATCCGTGCGGTCCGGGTCGGCGAACTCCCCGGCGCGGCTTTCATCGGCGAGCAGCAGAAAGCGCGTGAAGTTGTGCTTGTTGGTCTCCACCCCGCGTCGAAGCACCTCCAGTCCGTACAACGCCGCCGCCTCCGCACCGCAGATGGCCGCCGTGTGCGGAAGCTGCTGTTCGGCGATCTCGCGGGCGCTGCCCGCCGTGTCGTCGCGCTCGACGATCCTCAGGTCGGGATACCCGGCCAGAAAGTCCCCGCACTGCATCAGGGCGATCGGGTGCGAGCGCACCTCGCGGATTTGCTCCATGCTTTGCCCCGGCAGCGCCGCCACCACGTGCGAGATGCGTAGCTTCTGCTCGCCCACGATCCGCGTGCGGCTGCGGCGCAGCAGCTCGTGGTTGGGCAGCAGGCTGCCCGCGATCGTGTTCTCGATGGCGGCTACGCCCAGCAGCCGCGGATCGCGCTCCATGCGGGCGAACAGCTCCTCGAAGCTCCGGCAGGGGAGCGTTTCGACGGTTCGGTCGCGGAAGCAGGCGCGGGCCGCGGTTTCGTGGTAGCACCCCGCGACGCCCTGTATGACGATTCGTTCCATAGTCCGTTCAAAAAAGACGAACCCGCTCTTGTGCGGAGCGGGTTCATCGGTGACTTATTCCTCAAAGTCCGGTTAACTGCATGCCGCTCCGCTTTTTCCCGTGCCGTAAAAGAAAAAGTGAAAGGAGTAGGATGCAAAACCGAAATGCTTCATGTCGATACGTTTGTCGGCAACAAATGTAGTGAAATAATCGCTCAATCCAAATTTCGGGCGCGTTTTTTTGCGGCCGCGGCGGTGCGGCGGGCGCGGAAACGCTTGTGCAGCTGCTTGCGGCGGGTGAACAGCAGCCGGAAGAAGACACCGCGCAGCAGCGTGTCGCTGACGTTCCAGCCGCGCTGTTCGGCGTAGCGGACGAAGAGGTAGAGGAACGCCGGAGCGGGGCACGCGAGCCGCTGCAGGTTGACCATGCAGCGGCGCATGGAGTGCGGCCGGGCGTGGAAGCGCATGCGGTTGATGTCGATCAGCTGGAAGCGGTAACCGCCTGCCGGGTCGGGGCGGTAGAGGACGTTGGCGTGGTTGAAGTCTCCGATGCTCGATCCCCGCTTCTGCATGCGGACGGTGAAGCGCGCGAAGGCATCGAGCATGGGCCGCGCCTCGGGTGCGGGGAAGCTCCCTCATGAACGCGCGCAGGGATTCGTAGGCCGGATTGAGGCGGATGCGCATGCCGATACGTTTTGAACGGTGCAAAGTTATGTCGGGTGCGCAGCCTCCCAGCCCGAGAGCGTTGTCTGAAGTTGGTCGGAATGCGAAAAAGAAAACGGATGCGCGAGGGGCGCATCCGCTGGAGCTGACACCGGGACTTGAACCCGGGACCTCTTCCTTACCAAGGAAGTGCTCTACCACTGAGCTATGTCAGCAATTTGCTGTTGAAATCGGTGCAAAAGTACACAAGAAAAATGAAAAGACCAAAAAATAGTGCGTTTTTCCCGATTATTTTCTATCTTTACTTCACAATTACAACCTTAACCCGATGAAACGTATACTGATTGTAGGAGCAGGGGGCCAGATCGGTTCCGAACTGACCGTTTATCTGCGCAAAATCTACGGCGATCACAACGTCGTGGCTACCGACATGCGCGAATGCAAAGCCCTCGGCGAAGCCGGGCCCTTCGAGGTGCTCAACGCCCTCGACGCCACGGCGATGGCCTCGGTGGTGGCGCGTTACCACATCGATACGATCTTCAACCTGGTGGCTCTCTTGTCGGCCGTGGGCGAGCGCAACCCGCAGATGGCGTGGAATGTCAACATGGGCGCGCTGAACAATTCGCTCGAAGTGGCGCGCCAGCACCACTGCGCGCTGTTCACCCCCTCGTCGATCGGTGCGTTCGGCCCCTCGTCGCCCAAGGACAAGACCCCGCAGGACACGATCATGCAGCCCACGACCATCTACGGCATCTGCAAGGTCACGGGCGAACTGCTGGGCAACTACTACCACCACAAGTTCGGCGTCGACACCCGTTCGGTGCGTTTCCCGGGAATCATCTCCAGCGTCACGCTGCCTGGCGGCGGAACGACCGACTACGCGGTGGAGATCTATTACGAGGCGATCCGCAGCGGCCGCTTCACCTGCCCCGTTCCGGCGGACGTCTATATGGACATGATCTACATGCCCGATGCGCTGCGGGCTTGCGTCGAGCTGATGGAGGCCGACCCGACCAAACTCGTCCACCGCAACAGCTTCAACATCGCCTCGATGAGCTTCACGCCCGAGATCATCTGCGCCGAGATCCGCAAGCGCCTGCCCGACTTCAGGATGGACTACGATGTGGACCCCGTGAAGAAGCAGATCGCCGAGAGCTGGCCCAATTCGCTCGACGACACGTGCGCCCGCGAGGAGTGGGGATGGAAGCCCGAATGGGACCTCTCGCGCATGACCGACGACATGCTCGCGCATATCCGCACGAAACTGCATGTCGGATAGGACCGGGGCACGGATGGAACCCGTCGTCGAGGCGGCCGCGGAGAGCTGGGACGGTGCGCTGCTGCCTGCCTATCCGGCGGGTGCGCCGAGGGTCTCGATCCTGCGGGGCATTCTCCCGCCGCATACGCGGCTGCCGATGCACCGCCACCCGGTCATCAACGCCGGGGTGGTGCTGCGCGGCTCGCTGACGGTGGTGACCGCGGACGGTGCGGAGCGGACGTTCGGCCCCGGGGAGGGGATCGTGGAGACGATCGGCACGGCGCATTACGGCGAAAACCGCGGCGACGAGCCGGTCGAGTTAGTCATGTTTTACGCCGGGGCAGGAAATTTGCCGTTGTCCGAGCCGGAGAAATAATCCCCTGCACCGATCATGAAACCAGTCGTCCGGTATCTCTTTCTGCCGTCGCTGTTGCTCGCGGCCATCGTGGCGGGCGGTAGTCTCTACCTCATCTCCTACTCGCTGCGGCCCGACCGGGCGCGGAGCGGGGAGGAGGAGTCCTATGATTATATGTATGCCGAATATCCGTTCCTGCGGCCGTGGGTCGACAGCCTCCGCCGGGCGGACGCGCTGCGCGATACGGTGATCGTGGGCCCGCACGGCAGGCGGCTGCATGCGATCTACGCCGCGGCCCCGCGTCCGACCAAAAAGACCGCGGTGATCGTCCACGGCTATACGGACAATGCGATCCGCATGCTGATGATCGGCTACCTCTATAATCACGATCTGGGTTACAACATCCTGCTGCCCGACCTGGCCTACCACGGCCGCAGCGAGGGGCGCGCCGTGGGCATGGGGTGGCCCGACCGGCTCGACGTGCTGCGGTGGACCGAGGTCGCCGACTCCCTGTTCGGCGGCGATACGCAGCAGGTCGTCCACGGCATTTCGATGGGCGCGGCCACCACGATGATGCTCTCGGGCGAGCAGCTGCCGCCCTACGTGAAATGTTTTGTGGAGGACTGCGGCTATACGAGCGTCTGGGACCAGTTCGCCAAGGAGCTGAAGGAGCAGTTCCACCTGCCGCCCTTCCCGCTGCTTCACGCCGCAAGCGGGCTTAACGCGCTCGAAAACGGCTGGAACTTCCGCGAGGCGTCGGCGCTGGAGCAGGTGCGCCGCTCGACGCTGCCGATGCTCTTCATCCACGGCGATGCCGACAAGTATGTCCCTACGGAGATGGTCTACGAACTCTATGCGGCCAAACCGGGCGAGAAGGAGTTGTGGGTCGTGCCCGGCGCGGCGCATGCGGTCTCCTACCGGGATAATCGGGAGGAGTATACGCGGCGGGTCGGGGAGTTTGTGGGGCGGTACGTCCGCGACGAAGAGTCGAATGACGGATCGGATAAGGGGCTAAATGACGGATCGGGCCGCGGTGCGGATGGACCGGATGCCCCGGCCGATTGATCGGAAGGGCCGGCGCCGCCGTGAGGACGACGGCCGATGGTCCGGATAGCGATCCGACTGCGGATGGAAGGCGGACGGATGACGACGGATAGCGCTCCGGACGACGATTCGGCTGGCAGCGGTATGGCTGGCGGAGGTCAGCGGATAATACCCCGGACGCCGGCGGACAGGATACGAAAAAACCGGAAGCGAAACTTCCGGTTTTTTCGTGGATGCGGGGCGGTCCGCTAAGCCTTGCCGGCCGAGCCGAGCACGTTCTCGCACTTGTGCTTGTAGAGCTTCTTCAGCTCGTCGCGGGCGGGACCCAGGTACTTGCGGGGGTCGAACTCGGCGGGCTGCTCGACGAAGACCTTGCGCACGGCGGCGGTCATGGCCAGACGGCCGTCGGAGTCGATGTTGATCTTGCAGACGGCGCTTTTGGCGGCCTCGCGCAGCTGCTCCTCGGGAATGCCGACGGCATCCTTGAGCGCACCGCCGTGCGTGTTGATGATTTTCACGTACTCCTGCGGTACGGACGACGAGCCGTGCAGCACGATGGGGAAGCCGGGGATGCGCTTCTCGATCTCCTTCAAAATGTCGAAACGCAAGGGGGGCGGAACCAGCACGCCGTCGGCGTTGCGCGTGCACTGCTCGGGCTTGAACTTGTTCGCGCCGTGCGACGTGCCGATCGAGATGGCCAGCGAATCGACGCCGGTCTTCTTCACGAAGTCCTCCACGTCGGCCGGATCGGTGTAGTGCGAGTGCTCGGAAGCCACCTCGTCCTCGACGCCGGCCAGCACGCCCAGCTCGCCCTCGACGGTCACGTCGTGCTGGTGGGCGTATTCCACCACCTGCTTGGTCAGGGCGACGTTCTCCTCGTAGGGCAGCGCCGAACCGTCGATCATTACCGACGAGAAGCCCATGTCGATGCAGCTCTTGCACAGCTCGAACGAGTTGCCGTGGTCGAGGTGCAGGCAGATGGGAATGTTCTTGCCCAGCTCCTTGGCATACTCCACAGCGCCCTGGGCCATGTAGCGCAGCAGCGTCTGGTTGGCGTACTTGCGCGCACCGGCCGAAACCTGGAGGATCACCGGTGACGATGCCTCGACGCACGCCTGGACGATGGCCTGCATCTGCTCCATGTTGTTGAAGTTGAACGCCGGGATGGCGTAACCGCCTTCGATGGCCTTGGCGAACATCTCGCGGGTGTTGACCAGGCCCAAATCTTTGTAGGATACCATAACGATTTAATTTATGCAGTGATTTGTTGTCGCGGATCGATGGCACAAATTTACTAAAAATTCTAAATAACTCCTCCTTTTTGTGAAAAAAATAACAGAGCGAGGGGAAATCGTTGCGCAATCCGGATAGTTTTTTGTAATTTTGCGGAGCTTTGGACGCAGGCAACGCTGTATTTGTTGCGGGTAGATGCTTGGCCGCGTACGACAAGCCCCTCCCGAGGGAGGGGTTTAGGGTGGGGTCAGACCTGTAAACGCGGAGGGACGCCGCGAGCTACGACCGGCGGAAGCGTGAGACACTGGAGTAATACACAAACAAAAACGATAACATTATGTCCGATTTCATCTATCAGGAACCCTTTCCCGTCGGAGAGGACAAGACCGAGTATCGTCTGCTGACGAAAGACTATGTAAAAGTCGTCGAGTGCGACGGCCGCAAAGTGCTGCGGGTCGACCCCGCGGGGCTGGAGCTGCTCTCGCGGACCGCTTACGCCGACGTGTCGTTCTACCTGCGCGCGTCGCACCTGCAGAAGCTGCGCGACATTCTCGATGATCCCGAAGCCTCCGACAACGACAAGTTCGTTGCCTACACGATGCTGATGAATCAGGTCGTTTCGGCCGAGGGCGAGCTGCCGACCTGCCAGGACACCGGCACGGCCATCTGCATCGGCCACAAGGGCGAGGACGTCTACACGGGGGCCGACGACGCCGAGCACATCGCCCGCGGCGTCTACGAGACCTACAAGGGGCGCAACCTGCGCTACTCGCAGGTCGTGCCGTTCACGATGACCGAGGAGAAAAACTCGGGTACGAACCTCCCGGCGCAGATCGACATCTACGGCGGCAAGCCCGGTATGGAGTACGAATTTCTCTTCATCACCAAGGGGGGCGGCTCGGCCAACAAAACCTTCCTCTACCAGCAGACCAAGGCGCTGCTCAACGAGCAGTCGCTCACCAAGTTCATCGAGCAGCACATCTTCGATCTGGGAACGTCGGCCTGCCCGCCCTACCACCTGGCGATCTGCATCGGCGGCACGTCGGCCGAAATGTGCCTCTCGACCGTGAAGAAGGCTTCGGCCGGCTATCTCGACGAGCTGCCCACCTCGGGCAACGAGGGCGGCCGCTGCTTCCGCGACCTGGAGTGGGAGCAGAAGGTGCTCGACATATGCCGCAAGAGCGGTGTGGGCGCCCAGTTCGGCGGCAAGTACCTCGTGCACGACGTGCGCGTCATCCGCGCCCCGCGTCACGCCGCTTCGTGCCCCGTGGCTATCGGCGTGAGCTGCTCGGCCGACCGGAACATCAAGGCCAAGATCACCCCCGAGGGCATCTTCCTCGAGCAGCTGGAGACCAATCCCGCGCGCTTCCTGCCCAAGCAGTCGCCCGCCATGTCGCCCGCCGTGGAGATCGACCTGGACGAGGGGATGGATAAGGTGCGCGAGATTCTGACCAAATATCCGATCAAAACCCGCCTCAATCTGCGGGGTACGCTTATTGTAGCCCGCGACATAGCCCACGCCCGCATCAAGCAGATGCTCGACGAGGGCAAGCCCATGCCCGAGTACTTCAAGAAGCATCCGGTCTACTACGCCGGTCCGGCCAAGACCCCGCAGGGGATGGCGTCGGGTTCGTTCGGACCCACCACGGCCGGGCGCATGGACCCCTACGTGGACCTCTTCCAGGAGCACGGCGGTTCGCTGGTGATGGTTGCCAAGGGCAACCGCTCGCAGGCCGTCACCGACGCCTGCAAGAAGCACGGCGGTTTCTACCTCGGTTCGATCGGCGGTCCGGCGGCGATCCTGGCCAAGAACTCGATCAAGTCGGTCGAGGTGGTCGACTTCCCCGAACTGGGCATGGAGGCCGTGCGCAAGATCTACGTCGAGGATTTCCCGGCGTTCATTATCGTTGACGACAAGGGGAACGACTTTTTTGCGGATTTCAAACACTAAAACGCGCGCGGCGTCGTTGTAAATCCGAATTGGTAACCTATTGCAAAACTCCATGAGAGAATTCGTTGCGAAAATAGCATGTACCGTGCTCTGCTCGCTGGCGATCTTCCCGGCCTACGCCGACGGGAAGGTCGCCTTCGAGGCCTCTTCGCCGCTGACGGTCGCCGCGGGCGAACCGTTCCGCGTGCAGTTCGCGCTCAATGCCGAGCCGGAGGAGGATACGTTCAGCCCCCCGTCGTTCGAGGGGTTTGACGTGCTGGCAGGGCCGGTCGTGTCGCGCGGTTCGTCGCTCTCGATCATCAACGGGGTGCGCACCAAGAGCTACAACTACACGATCACCTACGTGCTGCTGCCGCAGGCGGCCGGGAACGTCACCGTCGGCGCGGCTTCGATCGCCGTCGAGGGGACCGTCTACCGCACCGACCCGCTGCCGATCGAGATCGTCGACGAGGGGACGCAGCCGCAGGGCGGCCAGGGGGGCGGTTCGGGGCATGCCCGGCCCGACCGGCCGGACGAACCGGGTCAGGACGTGCAGCGGCAGGTGGCCAGGGACGACATCCTGCTGCGGGCCATCGTCTCGCGCACCTCGGTCTATAAGGGCGAACCGCTTCGGGTGACCTTCAAGCTCTACCAGCGGGTCAACGTGGTGGGGTACGACGGGGTAAAGTTTCCGTCGTTCAACGGCTTCTGGGCGCAGGAGCTGAATACCGACAACGCCCGTAGCCAGCGCGAAACCTACAACGGCAAGGTCTACGAAACGCTCGTGGCCCGCGAATTCCTGCTCTATCCGCAGCAGGCCGGAACGCTGGTGATCGAGCCTGCGGAGCTGACCGCCGTGGCGCAGGTCGTGGTGCAGAGCCGCCGCAACGCCGACCCCTTCTTCGGGGGCGGTCACGAGGTCTACAACGTTCCGCGCAAGGTGCAGAGCCAGCGGGTGAACATCACCGTCAAGCCGTTGCCGGCCGGGGCGCCCGCCTCGTTCAACGGCGCGGTGGGCCGCTTCTCGATGGACGCCACGCTGCCTCCCGAGCAGTTCGCAGCCAACTCGGCGGCCACCTACACGATCCGGATCACGGGAACGGGCAACCTCACGTTCGTGCAGGCTCCCAAACTCACGCTGCCCGCTTCGTTCGAGCAGTACAACGTCAAAACCACCGAGTCGATCAACACCTCTGCGGCCGGCATCTCCGGCTACCGCCAGTTCGAATACCCGTTCATCGCCCGTGCCGAGGGCACGTACGAAGTGGAGCCGGTCGAGTTCACCTACTTCGATCCCGAGCGGATGCAGTATGTGACGCTGCACACCAAGCCCCTGTCGCTCGACGTCACGCCCGATGCGAGCGGGGGCGGCGATGCGCCCGTGGTGACGGGCCGCGGCATGTCCAAGGAGGAGGTCAAGCTGCTGGGGCAGGACATCCGTTTCATCAAGCTGGGTGCGGCCCAGCTGCGTGCGGACCGCGTGCCGTTCCTCTTCAGCACTGCCTACTGGTGTATCCTGGGGGGTATTCTGGTGCTCTTCGGCGGGGCGTACGTCGCGCTGCGCAAACGCATCCGCGAGTCGCAGAATGCAGCGCTCGTGCGCGGCAAACGGGCCAACAAGGTCGCCGTGCAGCGCTTCCGCGCCGCCAAGCGCTACATGGAGGAGCAGAACCGGCACGCCTTCTACGAGGAGATGCTGCGCGCCCTGTGGGGCTACATGAGCGACAAGTTCAACATCCCCGTGGCCAACCTGACGAAGGAGAACGTGCGCGAGGAGCTGCACAAGCGGGGTGTCCCGGCCGAGCAGTCGCAGCGTTTCGCAGCCATCGTCAGCCAGTGCGACGAGGCGCAGTATTCGCCCGTGGCGACGGCGCAGATGAGCGACGTCTACGCCGAGGGCGTGGATTTCATCTCCCGCATTGAGGGGGCGATAAAACGATAAGCAGCTATGAGGAGAACGATCATACTGATTCTGGGTCTGACGGCAGCCCTTTTAAGCTATGCGCAGCCCGCCGACAGCCTCCAGACGGCGACCTCCGCGCCCGCCGCCGGGCGGCCCGCGGCGGAGAACACGCCCGAGCGGCTCTGGGACGAGGCCGGAACGGCCTACATCAACGGCAACTACCACGGTGCGGTCGAGGCGTACGAGGAGCTGGCATCGCGCGGACTGAGTTCGGCCAAACTCTTTTACAACCTCGGCAACGCCTACTTCAAGGAGGACCGCATCGGCAAGGCCGTGCTCTACTACCGGCGCGCGCTGCGGCTCGCTCCCGGCAGCGATGATATCCGTTACAACCTGAGCGTGGTCGAAGCCCGCACGAAGGACAACATCGAGCAGATTCCCGAATTTTTCCTCACGGAGTGGATGCGCGGGGTGCGCCGGACGATGAGCTGCACGGCGTGGAGCGTGCTGTCGCTCGCGGCGCTGGCCCTGGCGCTGGCTCTCTTCCTGGTCTTCCTGCTCGCGCAGCGGTTGACGCTGCGCAAGGCGGGCTTCTACGGAACGCTGGCTGCGGCGCTGCTCTTCGCGGCGGCGACGTGGTTCGCAGCGGGGGAGCGGCGGCAGATGCTCGATCGCTCGGAAGCGGTGGTCATGTCCTCGTCGGTGGCCGTGAAAAGCTCGCCCGACAAGTCGGCAACCGACCTCTTCGTGCTGCACGAGGGGACGGTCGTCGAGGTTACCGACCGGCTCGATGCGTGGAGCGAGGTGACCATCGCCGACGGCAAGAAGGGGTGGCTGGAGAGCCGCGCGATCGAGGTTATCTGAGCAAAAAGCAAGAAAATTGTCCAAGCTGTTACAAGACGTTGTCGGCGAGTTGTCGAAGCTCCCGGGAGTGGGACGCCGCACGGCGCTGCGGCTGGCCATCCATATCCTGCGCATGGAGCAGGAGTCGGTCGGCGAGATGACGCGCAGCATCGACCGATTCCGCAACGAGGTGAAATACTGCAAGGTGTGCAATAACCTCTCCGACGAGGATGTCTGTACCGTCTGTGCCGACCGCGAGCGCGATCACGGCACGATCTGTGTCGTCGAGCAGGTCGCCGACGTGCTCTCGATCGAGAATACGCGCCAGTACAAGGGGGTGTATCACGTGCTGGGGGGCGTTATTTCGCCCATGCAGGGCATCTCGCCCTCGGACCTGAAGATCGATCTGCTGACCGAGCGCATCGCCCGCGGCGGGGTGAGGGAGGTGATTCTGGCTATCTCGACCTCGGTCGAGGGCGAAACGACGCTCTTCTACCTGATGAACCGCCTGAGGCAGTTCCCGGGGCTGAAAACGACCTCGATCGCGCGCGGCATCGGTTTCGGCGACGAACTGGAATATGTGGACGAGCTGACGATCACCCATGCGCTGCTCAACCGCCGGGAGATCGAATAAGGAAAGCGGGTGGGCTGTGGATGCGTTCCCGCAAACGTTCAGGCGGCAGCCTGCGGAGGGATGTGTTTTCAAGAGGCCTTGCCGCGGATAGCAGTTGCGGACGCAGCCTGCGGAGGGCACGCGACAAGCGGGCCTCCGCGCCCGGAGGCTGCGGCCCGCCGGCTTAACAGCCGAAACAGGACATCGGAATCACGGTCCGTGCCGTTTTTTGAGCCGCAAACCAAGCGGGGTGGAGATTTATACCTGAGGCTCTTCTCCCTCCCTGAGGGAGGGCCGGGGTGGGGTCAGATTTGCAGACGCAGCGTTCCGCCGCAGGCGGACCTAAGTCCCCTCCGAGGAGGGGATTTAGGGGAGGGTCAGACTTGGTTAACGCGGCCATTGGCCGCGAGTTTCCGCGGTCTAAGTCGTATTGACGGTAGAGATTCGCAGGCAGGATTGAAAATACCACTTAGTTAAACATACCATTATGAATTTTCTGACAACCGAGAAACTCACCATCGTAGGAGCCGCCGGCATGATCGGTTCCAACATGGCACAGACCGCGCTGATGATGCGCCTGACGCCGAACATCTGCCTCTACGATCCGTTCGCTCCGGCGCTGGAGGGCGTGGCCGAGGAGCTTCGCCACTGCGCGTTCGAGGGGGTGAACATCACCTGGACGAGCGACATCGCCGAGGCGTTGCGCGACGCTTCCTATGTCGTGTCGTCGGGCGGCGCTGCCCGCAAGGCCGGCATGACGCGCGAGGACCTGTTGAAGGGCAACGCCGCAATCGCCGCCCAGCTGGGTAAGGACATCCGGGCCTACTGCCCCGAGGTGAAGCACGTGGTGATCGTCTTCAACCCGGCCGACATCACGGGGTTGGTGACGCTGATCCATGCGGGCATCCGTCCTTCGCGGCTTTCGACGCTCGCAGCGCTGGATTCGACCCGCCTGCGTTCGGAACTGGCCAAGTACTTCAAGATTTCGCCCGACGAAATCCGCAACTGCCGCACCTACGGCGGCCACGGCGAGCAGATGGCCGTCTTCGCCTCGACCACGCTGGTCGCCGGGCGTCCCCTGTCGGAGCTGATCGGTCACGAAATGCCCGAGGGCGACTGGCACGACCTGCAGCAGCGGGTGATTCAGGGCGGCAAGCACATCATCGACCTCCGGGGCCGTTCGTCGTTCCAAAGCCCGGCCTATCTCTCCATCTGCATGATCGCCGCGGCAATGGGCGGTGCGCCGTTCTGCTATCCGGCCGGTGTCTTCGTCCATAACGACGAGTTCAAGCATATCCTGATGGCGATGGAGACGACCATCGACTGCGAGGGCGTCTGCTACAAGAACGTGCAGGGCACGGCCGAGGAGCACGAGAAGCTCGCCGAGAGCTACTGCCATCTCTGCAAGCTGCGCGACGAGGTGATTGCGATGGGGATGCTGCCCCCGGTCGACGAGTGGCGGCGGCTGAATCCGCATCTGAAATAACGATTCGTAAAAAGGCGGCCCGGAAGGGTCGCCTTTTAAATTGTCAGGGTTTGGCCTGGAAGACGGCCCGCAGCTCGCCGTCGCAGAGTAGCAGGAGCATCGGCCCGTCCATGTCGTAGTGGGTGGCCGACTCGAGGGCCGCGACGAACTCGCGTTCGGTCTCCAGTCCGGGGCATGCCATCCGCGTCGAGGCCAGCGGTCCGATCTTCAACGCCCGTTTCTCATCCGCCGTGTAGGAGCCGAAGATGCGGTTGCAGGCCCCCGTGCCGGAGAGCTGCCCGTCGGCTTCGAGCAGCGTAAGGGTGTAGCGCCCCTCCTCCGCGGCGACGGTGCGGCCGTTGAGCTGGATGAGCTGCCACTGGGTTCCCGCCAGCGGCCGGCGGGTGCGTTTCTGGTAGGAGCGGCAGGCGCAGCATCCGGCCAGCAGGGCCGTGAGGGCGGCGAGCAGGGCGATTTTATAAAGTGTTTTCATCGGAATTATCGGGATTCGGTGCTGCAAATATAGGGAATAAATCGTACCTTTGTGTGGAAACCGAAAAAACCGTACCAATGAAAACCATCATCGCATCCCCGCTGGCTCCCAAAGCCGTGGGACCCTATTCGCAGGCCGTCGAGTCCGGCGGCGCACTCTATGTCTCGGGTCAGCTTCCCGTCGATGGCGCGAACGGCCGGATGGCCGAAGGCATCGAGGCCCAGACGCGGCAGTCGCTCGTCAACCTGGGCCACATTCTGCGCGAGGCGGGCTACGACTACGCCGACGTGGTGAAGACGACCGTGCTGTTGCAGCACATCGCCGACTTCGGAGCCATGAACGCCGTCTACGCCGAATTCTTCACCGACCGGATGCCCGCCCGCATCTGCTTCGAAGTGGCCGCGTTGCCGATGGGCGCGCTGGTCGAGATCGACGCTGTGGCGGCGAAATAATCCGTTCGGCGGGTTAACGGGTGCGCCTCAGCGGTTTGGGGCGCATTTTCGTTTATTTGTAGATAACTTGTGGATAATTTTGGCGCCGGAAATTGGGTTTTCTGCGGGAAAAGCATCAATTTTGTAGAACCGGGCTTTGCCCGTTCGGAAGCTAAAAATCTGAAAAACAACATAGAACCATGTCTAAAGCCACGAAAGCGGAAGCACCGCAGAAGGTCGCCTACAACGATGCGGTAGCCGAGTCGAGGAAGTATTTCGACGGGGACGATCTCGCCGCGACGGTCTGGGTGAGCAAGTACGCCCTCAAGGACTCCTTCGGGAACATTTACGAGCGCTCTCCGCGCGAAATGCACGAGCGCATCGCCGCCGAAATCGAGCGCATCGAGCGCAAATACCCCAACCCCCTCACCCGGGAGGAGGCTTTCGAACTGCTCGACCACTTCCGGTACGTCATTCCGCAGGGCGGACCGATGACCGGCATCGGCAACAACTTCCAGGTGGCATCGCTGTCGAACTGCTTCGTCATCGGCCACAAGCACCCGGCCGACTCCTACGGCGGCATCTTCCGCATGGACGAGGAGCAGGTGCAGCTGATGAAGCGGCGCGGCGGCGTGGGGCACGACCTCTCGCACATCCGCCCCACGGGCAGCCCGGTGCTCAACTCGGCGCTCACCTCGACGGGCATCGTCCCCTTCATGGAGCGCTACTCCAACTCCACGCGCGAGGTGGCGCAGGACGGCCGCCGCGGTGCGCTGATGCTCTCGCTGTCGATCAAGCACCCCGACGCCGAGCGCTTCATCGACGCCAAGGTCGACACGGGCAAGGTCACCGGCGCCAACGTCTCGATCAAGATCGACGACGAGTTCATGCGCGCAGCGCTCGCCGGCAAGAAGTACCACCAGCAGTTTCCCATCAAGTCCGACAATCCCAAGTACGAGCAGGACATCGACGCCAAAAAACTCTGGGAGAAGATCATCCACAACGCCTGGAAGTCGGCCGAGCCGGGCGTGCTGTTCTGGGATACGATCCTCCGCGAGAGCGTGCCCGACTGCTACGCCGACGAGGGTTTCGTGACCGTTTCGACCAATCCGTGCGGGGAGATTCCGCTGTGCCCCTACGACTCGTGCCGCCTCTTGGCGATGAACCTGCTGAGCTATGTGGAGAATCCGTTCAAGGCGGATGCCCGGTTCGACTTTGATAAGTTCCGCGAGCACGTGGGCAAGGCGATGCACATCATGGACGACATCATCGACCTGGAGCTGGAGAAGGTCGAGCAGATCATCCGCAAGATCGAGGACGACCCCGAGGATCAGGACGTGCGCCGCGTGGAGCTGGAGCTGTGGAAGAAAATCCGCACGATGGCGCAGAAGGGCCGCCGTACGGGGCTGGGCATCACCGCCGAAGGCGACATGCTCGCCGCGCTGGGGCTGCGTTACGGCTCCGACGAGGCGATCGCCTTCGCCGTTGAGGTGCAGAAGGCGCTGGCGCTGGCCGCCTACCGCGCCTCGGTGCGCATGGCTGCCGAACGCGGACCTTTCCCCGTCTACGATGCCGCCAAAGAGAAGGACAACCCGATGATCGCCCGCATCCGCGAGGCCGATCCGGAGCTGTACCAAGAGATGGCCGAACACGGCCGCCGCAACATCGCCATGCTGACCATCGCCCCGACGGGAACCACGTCGCTCATGTCGCAGACCACCTCGGGCATCGAACCCGTTTTCCGCACGGTCTACAAGCGCCGCCGCAAGATCAACCCCTCGGACAAGGACACGCACGTGGACTATGAGGACGAGACGGGCGAAAAGTTCCAGGAGTACAACGTCTACCACCACAACTTCGTCAAGTGGCTGGAGGCGAACGGATACGACACGTCGAAGCTGGCGATCATCTCCGATGCGGAGCTGGATCGCTGGGTGGCCGCCTCGCCCTACTACCAGGCGACGGCCAACGACATCGACTGGGTGGCGAAGGTCAAGATGCAGGGGGCGATCCAGAAGTGGGTCGACCACTCGATCTCGGTGACGGTCAACCTGCCGAACAACGTCTCGGAGGCGCTGGTGGCGGAGGTCTACCGCACGGCGTGGGAGTGCGGCTGCAAGGGGGTAACGGTCTACCGCGACGGCTGCCGCGACGGCGTGCTGCTGGACAAGAACGCCAAGTCGAAGTGCGAGGAACACCCCGGACAGGCGCAGAAGCGTCCCAAGTCGATCCCCGCGGACATCGTGCGCTTCAAGAACGGCTCCGAGGACTGGATCGCCTTCGTGGGGTTGCAGGACGGCCGTCCCTACGAGATTTTCACCGGTAAGATCGAAGAGGACGCCATGTTCATCCCTCCGAAGATCAAGAAGGGCTTCATCATCAAGGTCCGCGAGGCGGACGGCACGAAGCGCTACGACTTCCAGTACACCGACCGCTACGGCTATACGAACACGATCGGCGGCATTTCGCGCCTGTTCGACGAGGAGTTCTGGAACTACGCCAAACTCATTTCGGGCGTCCTGCGCCACGGCATGCCTATCGAGAAGACCGTGTCGCTGATCGAGTCGCTTCACCTGAACAGCGAGTCGATCAACACGTGGAAGACGGGCGTCTGCCGCGCGCTGAAACAGTACATCGTCGACGGCACGAAGTCCAAAGGAAAGTGCCCGAGCTGCGGACAGGAGAACATGGCCTACCAGAACGGCTGCCTGACGTGCATGTCGTGCGGATACTCCAAATGCGGCTGATGCGATAGGGAGGTGCAAGACCGCCAAAAAAAGCCGGAACATGTCGTTCCGGCATTTTTTTGTCCCATTTTGGGCCGGAATTTGCGTTTTTTCGCCACGGCGTGCGAAGTTTGAAAAAAATTGCTTATTTTTACAACGTGTTGTTTGCAAACGGAATTCGGATTAAAACGATCAATATGAAAAGAATTGTACTGGTAATCGCATTGGCGGTATTCGCCGCGAGCGCCTGGGCGCAGGGGAGCGATACCCCGAAGAAGCCCAGCTGCGCGGGATTCGTGTCGAACGGATTCTGGGATAACTGGGAGGTGTCGGGCGCTGTCGGCCTCGGCACGGCGATGTCCAACGGCAAGGACCTGGGCGCGCTGAGCAACCGCCTCGGATTCGAAGGAAACGTATCGATCCTCAAGTGGGTGCACCCCGTAACGGGTATCCGGCTGCAGCTGCAGGGCGGTTACTTCAATAACTACGACGCCCAGTGGGGCAAGATGGAGTGGCCCTATATGTTCCTGCACGCCGACTTCATGTTCAACGCCTCGAACTGGATCGGCGGCTACCGCGACGACCGCGCCTACTATGCCGTGCCGTTCGCCGGTTTCGGCTACATGGCTTCGAACTTCACGGACAAGAGCAAGCAGGACAACCACTCGGGTTACAAGCAGGGCTTCGCCTTCACGTTCGGCCTGCTGAACAAGTTCCGCATCTCGCCGGCGGTGGACTTCAACATCGAGCTGAAGTCGATGCTGGTTCCCTCGCGCATTTCGCCCGTGCAGATGGGCGGATCGTATCTGTTCGGCTTCAGCGCCACGGCCGGATTCACCTACCGCTTCAACAAGCGCGGCTGGGAGCGGGGCGTTCCGGGCTATACCGCTGCCGACATCACGGCGTTCCAGAATGCCGTAGCCGACGGCAACGCCGCCCTCGAATCGGCCAAAGCCGAGAATGCCCGCCTGGCCGACCAGCTCAAAGCCGCCCGCGAGGAGGCCGAGGCCGCCAAGGCCGCTGCGGTTGCAGCAGCAGCGAAAGCCGAGACCGAGCAGGTGTATACGCCCTGTCCGACCTCCACGATCCTCTACGACTACGGCATGTCGAAGCTGACGCCCAAGGAGAAGACGCGTCTGGAGCTGATGGCCGACGTTATCAAGAACGGTCCGAAAGACAAGGTTTACAAGATCGAGGGCCATGCCGACCGCCAGACGGGAACCGCCGCCGGCAACAAGCGCGTGGCGCAGAACCGTGCCAAGAGCGTCTACGACTTCCTGGTCAGCAAGGGCGTCAACCCCAAGCAGCTCACCTACGAGGGCAAGGGCGACACGGCCAATCCGTATGAAAACCACCAGAAGGCCAACCGCGCGGTGATTATCAAATAGTGCGGCTGCCGAGAACGGTCTGCTAAAGTCAAGGTGCACCCCTTTGCGGGGTGCACCTTTTTTCGTGTCCGAGCGGGCCGTGGCGGCTGGGCGGGGGCGAGCAGAGGTTGGGGCTTGGATTTTCGGTCCGGGTGGGGCCGGGGTGGAGTCTGGTCCCGGTCTGGGGTTTGTCAGCGTGTAGTCAAGGTGTGGTCGGGTGGATGAGGGCGGACGGATGGACGGCCGGCGTGGATGGCGACTAAACGGAAGCGTTGGGGCGGATTTTTGGTCCGCGTTCGGGCGATGCGGCGGACGTGGATGGTAACCGGAACGGGCGGGCGGATTTCCGGTAGGAAAGTGACGGTCGGGTGGCAGGCTGAGTATTCGGAGGAGCCATAGGTTAACGATCGGTCGGGCTGCGACGAAAGTGTGCGGCTGGGAGGTTGTGTGAGGCCGGGCGGCGGCGGTTTGCCGCCGGGGAGGGTGATCCGGCTGCGGTCCCGATGGAGGGAGCGAGCGAAAGGAGCGGTGATCGGGTGGCGGTCGGAGGGCCTTGACCGGAGTGGAAACGGCTTCGATTAACGGATAATTACGGCATTGATCAGCCGCAGACCTGAACGGCGGTTGATCTCGTCGCGCAGCGCGTCGCGCTGGTAGAAGAGTTCGGACCGCAGCACGCTCGACTGGATGCGCACGTGTAGAATACGGTTTTCAAGCCGCAGCTCCGTGGTTACGTCCGCGGCGCGGTCGCCCACGATGGCGCGCCACGTATCGGGCAGCTTGCCCTCGGCGACCTTGGCGGCGACGTAGGGACGCCGGAAGAACTCCTCCAGCAGGTCGCCCATCAGCATCGTTTTCGTGCGCCTCATACCTCGGTGTCGTTTTCTGCGGGCGCTTCACCCGATTCGGCGTCGGCTGGCCCGGTGTCCGCGGCGGTTTCCTGATCCGTTTCATCGTCCGATTCGGTGTCGGAGGAGCCGCTATCGGTCTGGGCCTTTCCCTCCGCTTCGCAGGCGGTTGCACACCGGGTCTGCGTCACCGCCCCGTCGCCGACGGTGAAGAGCGCGTAGTCGCCGCCCGCCTTGTCGAGGATCGATTGCAGGCGTGTGGGGTTGCAGTCGGTGATGAGAATCTGCCCGAAATCGTCGCCCGTGACCAGCCGGATCAGCTGTTCGACGCGCGAGGCGTCGAGCTTGTCGAACAGGTCGTCGAGCAGCAGGATCGGCTTCTCGGCCCGCTCCGCGGCCACGATGGCGTACTGGGCCAGCTTCAGGGCGATCAGAAACGACTTCTGCTGCCCCTGCGAGCCGTATTTGCGCAGCGGATAGCCGCCGATGCGCAGCACCAGATCGTCGCGGTGGATGCCCGAAGTGGTGAATTCGTTCACCAGGTCCTTCTGCCGTGCGGCGAGGAGCAGCTCCCCGAACGGACGGTCGTTCAGTTCCGACTTGTAGTGCAGTTCGACCTGTTCGCGGTCGCCCGAGAGGATGCGGTAGTACTCCGCGACGAAGGGCCGGAGCCGCTCGGCGAACTCCTGCCTCCGGGCGTGGATGAACTCTCCGTGGTCGGTGAGCTGCCGGTCGTAGATCGAGAGCATCGTCTCGTCGGGCTGTATCTTCAGCAGGCGGTTGCGCTCGGCCAGCACGGCGTTGTAGCGCATCACGGCGTTGAGGTAGCTGCGGTCGAGCTGCGAAATAAAGGCGTTGAGGTAGCGCCGCCGCTCGTCGGCCGCGTCGCTGATCAGGGCGCTGTCCGCCGGCGAGACGATCACCGCGGGCACAAGCCCTACGTGGTCCGAAAGCCGGTCGTACTCCTTGCCGTTGCGTTTGAGCACCTTGCCGCTGCGCCGCGTAAAGGAGCAGACCACCCGCTCGCTCTTGCCCCCGTCGGAGAGGTAGTGCCCCTCCAGCAGGAAGAAATCCGCGCCGTGGCGGATGCTTTGCGTGTCGGTCATTTGCAGCGACGATTTGCACATCGATAGGTAGTGGACCGCATCCACCACGTTGGTTTTGCCCGCGCCGTTATCGCCCACCAGACAGTTCACCCCCGCGCAGAGCGTAAGCTCCTCCCGGGCGATGTTCTTGAAATTGAGCAGCGAAATTTTCTTCAGACGCATAACGCAAAGGTACAAAAAATAGGGACACGGCATTGTACATTGTGAATAGTTTTGTATCTTTGCTGCCTATCGGAACAGACATAAACTAAAAACACGATATTTTTTATGGCAAAGCAACAAGCCGCCGGGCAGGAAACCCTCGGCGAAGCAATGGACAAAACCGAGCTTTTTTTCGAGAAAAACGGTCGTAAGCTGACCTATATTTTCCTGGCGCTGCTGGTGGTGGCCGCGCTCGTATTCGGCTACCGCACGCTCATCGCGCAGCCCCGCGTGGAGCGGGCCGCCGAGATGATCGCCGAGGCGCAGAACCGCTTCGAGGCCGAGAATCCCGACTACCAGCTGGCGCTGGAGGGCGACGCCAACGGTGCGGGCTTCCTCGACGTGGCTGAGCAGTACGGCTCGACCCCCTCGGGCAATCTGGCCAAGCACTATGCAGGCATCTGCTACCTGCGTCAGGGCGACTGGGAGAACGCCGCCAAATATCTGGCCAAGTACTCGCCCGTCAAAGGCATCCCCGGAGCGCTCATCAACGCCCAGAACTACGGGCTGCAGGGCGATGTGGCCGTGGAGAGAGGCGACTACGCCGCTGCCGTGAAGTTCTACGAGAAGGCCGTCAAGGCTGCCGACAACAACCTCACCGCTCCGATGTACCTGCGCAAGGCCGGTCTGGCCGAGCAGGCGCAGGGCAACCCGAAGCGTGCCGCTGAGTTTTACGAACAGATCCTCGTGTCCTATCCCGCGTCGATGGACGCCCGCGAGGCCGAGAAACTGCTCGGAGGAGTACAATAAACCCCCACGATGGCTACCAAGAATCACAACCTTTCCACGTTCAACTCCCCGCTGCCGTCGGCCGAGGACATGCGCTTCGGCATCGTGGTGGCCGAGTGGAACCGCGAGGTGACCGAAGCCCTGCTCGAAGGGGCCGTGCGGACGCTCCGCAGCGCCGGCTGTCCCGACATGAACATTCAGATCAAGTATGTGCCGGGCACGTTCGAATTGTCGCTCGGCGCGCAGTTCTTCGCCGAATATACCGATGTGGATGCGGTCATCGCGCTGGGCTGCGTCATTCAGGGCGACACGCGCCACTTCGACTTCATCTGTCAGGGCGTGACGCAGGGGATCACCCAGCTGCAGATCAACTGGAACATGCCCATCGCTTTCGGCGTGCTGACGGTGAACGACATGCAGCAGGCGTTGGACCGCTGCGGCGGCCGTCACGGCAACAAGGGCGACGAAGCCGCCGCCACGGCCATCCAGATGGTCAAGCTGCAGATCGACATGGAGGCCGCCTCGCCCGACCACGAACCCGACCGCCGCAAGATCAATTAGGCGCCGGTCCCAACCCTTTACGACCCGCCCCGGAGGAGTGCTCTTCCGGGGCGGATCGTATTATTGGGGGGGGCGGGACGACTGCGGTGCAGGCTCAGAAGACGCCCAGATTGTCCAGAAAGACGAGCAGCATCACCGCCGGGCAGAAGTAGCGCAGCAGCGCGCGGAAGAGGCCGTAGATGCGGAAACTCAGCGCGCCGCGGTTGGTGATCTCGTTGCGGAGCACCTGTTGGTCGAGTTTCCAGCCAACGAAGATGCAGGTGAACAGACCGCCCGCAGGCAGGAGGATGTTGGCCGTGAGAAAGTCCAGCGCGTCGAAGAACGACATGCCGAAGAGTTCCAGACCGTTCCAGGCGCCCAGCGACAGCGAGGCGACCGATGCCAGCAGGGCCGTGGCTGCGGTGGTGGCCCAAGCCGCCTTGCGGCGGGTCAGATGCCACTCCTCGTGCAGGTAGGCGGTGATGACCTCGTGCAGCGAGATGGTCGACGTGAGGGCCGCCACGACCAGCAGCAGGAAGAAGACCGACGACCAGACCATGCTCCACGGCATGCCGTTGAAGATGCTCGGCAGGGTGATGAAGACCAGCGAGGGGCCCGACGATGGTTCGATGCCGACGCTGAATACCGCCGGGAAGATCACCACGCCGGCCAGAATGGCCACCGCCGTGTCGAGGATCGTGACGTTGAGCGCCGTGTGGCGCAGGTTGGTGTCCGCCTTGAAATAGGAGGCGTAGGTGACCATCGTTCCGATGCCGATCGAGAGCGAGAAGAACGCCTGTCCGAGGGCCACGAGCACCGTGGAGGCCGTGACCTTCGAGAAGTCGGGCCGGAAGAGGAACCGCAGGCCCGCCTCGCCGCCGGGCATCAGGACCGCATGGACGGAGAGGACGATCAGGATCAGGAACAACAGGGGCATCAGCACCTTGGCCGAGCGTTCGATGCCTTTCTGCACGCCGAGCGAGATCACGGCATGCGTGGCCAGTACGAACAGGCAGGTGTAGAGGATCGGCCGCCAGGGGTTTTGAATGAAGTTCTCGAAGACGGCCTTATACTGCGTTGCCTCGGTGAAGTGCGCCAGGCTTCCGGTCAGCGAGTGGACCATGTACTCGGCGGTCCACCCCGAGACGACGAAGTAGAAGCCCAGGATCAGGAACGCCGCCAGCACGCCGTTGTACCCCAGCAGGCTCCACCGGCGGTCGAGGGCCCGGTAGGCCCCGACGGCGTTGCGGTGCGAGGCGCGGCCCACGGTGAACTCGGCCAGCATGATCGGCAGGCCGAGCAGCAGCACGCAGCAGATGTAGATCACCAGAAACGCCCCGCCGCCGTTGTCCCCGGCGACGTAGGGGAAGCGCCAGATGTTACCCAATCCTACCGAACTGCCTGCGGCCACGAGTACGGCGCTCAGTTTGCCTCCCAGCGTGGCACGGCCGTGTGCGTTGTGATGCATAAGCCTGTGTTTTAAACGGCGCGCGGACGTTTTCGGCGAAACGTCCGCGCTGCCGGTCCTATTTTTCAAGTACGACGCTCACCTTCTCCAGCTTGCCGCCCAGCGGCGGAGCCAGCTTCGAAACGGTGCACGTAACATGCCGGATTTGCGGAAAGGCGGCGTAGAGCGCTTCGATGATGTTCGCGGCCACGCGCTCGATCGTGTGCTGCGTGCGGCGCATCTGTTCCCGCACGACCTCGTAGGCCGTCAGGTAGTTCACCGTCCGCGTCACGTCGTCCCTTTCGGCCGCATCGCCCAGCTCGGCGGTGATCTCCAGGTCCACCGTAAAGCGGTTGCCCACCTTGCGTTCGAGTTCGTAGCAGCCGTGCAGCGCCCGGAACTCCATGCGTTCTAACCGGATACGGTACTCCATCCTATTCGGCGATCAGCAGGTAGTAATTCTTCTTGCCGCGCTGCACCAAGAGGTACTTGCCGGCGATCAGCTCCGCCTCGCCGACCGTGCGCTGCGGGTCCGCGACCTTCTCCTTGTTGAGCGCGACGCCTCCGCCCTGTACCAGCTTGCGGCACTCGCCCTTCGAGGCGAAGACCTGCGCCTGTTCGGCGGCCAGATCCACGAACGGAATGCCCGCCGCGAGCACCGAGCGGTCGATGCGGAACTGCGGCACGCCCTCGAAGACCTGCAGCAGGGTCGCTTCGTCGAGGCGGCGGAGCGCTTCGGAGGTCGCGCCGCCGAAGAGGATGGCCGATGCCTCGGCCGCCTTTTCGTACTCCTCGCGGGAGTGGATCGTGGTGGTGATCTCCTCCGCCAGCCGCTTCTGCAGGATGCGCAGGTGCGGCGCGGCGCGGTGCTCGGCGGCGAGGTCCTCGATCGTCTCGCGGTCGAGCAGCGTGAAAATCTTGATGTAGCGCTCGGCATCCTCATCGCTGACGTTCAGCCAGAACTGGTAGAACTTGTAGGGCGAGGTGTAGCGCGGATCGAGCCAGACGTTGCCGCTCTCGGTCTTGCCGAATTTCGTGCCGTCGGCCTTGGTAATCAGCGGGCAGGTGATGGCGTACGCCTCCTCGCCCAGCTTGCGGCGGATCAGCTCCGTACCCGTGGTGATGTTGCCCCACTGGTCGGCGCCGCCCAACTGCACCTTGCAGTTCATCGTCTGGTAGAGGTGCAGGAAGTCGAAGCCCTGCACGAGCTGGTAGGTGAATTCGGTGAACGACATGCCGTCGCCCTCGCCGTTGAAACGCTTCTTGACCGAATCCTTGGCCATCATGTAGTTGACCGTAATCAGCTTGCCGATGTCGCGGATGAAGTCCAGAAAGGTGACCTCCTTCATCCAGTCGTAGTTGTTGACTATGACGGCGGCGTTCGGGGCGTCGGACTCGAAGTCGAGCAGCTTCGAGAGCTGCCGCTTGATCGCCTCCTGATTGTGGCGCAGGGTATTCTCGTCGAGCAGGTTGCGCTCCTGCGACTTGCCCGAGGGGTCGCCGATCATGCCCGTGGCGCCGCCGACGAGCGCCAGCGGACGGTGGCCGCACAGCTGGAAGTGCTTGAGGATCATCACGCCCACCAGGTGTCCGATGTGGAGCGAATCGGCCGTGGGGTCGATGCCCAGGTAGGCCGTGGTCATCTCTTTTTCCAGTTGTTCCTTTGCGCCGGGCATGATCGTGTGGATCATCCCGCGCCATTCGAGTTCTTCGATAAAGTTTTTGAGTGCCATTTTATGGTTTGTTCTGTTTTTTCTGTATCAGTAAAATCGATATGCAGATCATCAAAATCCAGCCGCCGCGGTTATAGGCAGTTCCCGACGGAAATGCCAGGATCAGAACGCCCGCAACGACCGTTGCTACAATTCGTATGATTCGAATTGCCGGATTCATGCTTACGTTTTTTATTCTGCCTCCAAATCTAACGCTTTGCGCAGCTCCGCGACCAGCGGGTTCTTCTCGGTGATGAAGCGGACGCGGTCCTCGAGCTTGAACGGGCGGGCGGCCCGGATCTGCTCGTTGACCGCGATCTCCAGTTCGATCATCCCCCGTACGCCCGCCAGCTCGGCGATGCGCAGCAGCATCGAGGTTTTGGTCCGCAATATCTCCTCGCGCAGCTCCTGCGTGGGTACGCTCAGCGAGATCGTGTTGCCGGAGACCTTCATCTGCTCGAACGCCGCGACGAAACGCGGGCGGCGCTGCTGAATCAGGGCCAGAATCCGGCTGCGGGCACGCTCCAGCTTTACGGCGCAGTCGGGATCGACCGCCGGGACCTCCGGTTCGTCGGCCGTCTCTTCGTTCGCAGGCTCTTCGGGTGCGACGCCGGAGAGCAGCTCCGAAAGCGATGTCCCCGAAATCAGCGGACGCCGGGCGGGTTTGGCGGCAGCCGCGGGCCGGGATGTTTGCGGCGCGGCGGTCGTTGCCGGGGGTTCCGGTCGGGACAGTTCGCTCGCTTGCGGCGGGACGGGTCCGGCTGTTTGCGTAGCAGGCGGTTCCTGCCGGACCGGAGCGGTCGGCCGGGGAGCGGCGGTTGCCGCGGTAGTCTCCGCAGAAGTCTCCGCGGTCGGGATTGCCGGAGCGGGTGCAACCGGTCTTTCCGTAGTCGGACCCGCCGATTCTGCCGCCGGAGCTTCCGGAGCCGCCGATTCTGCCGCCGATTCTGCCGCGGATGCTGCCGGGGAAGCAATAGCCGGAGTTACCGGAGTTACCGGAGTTTCCGCCGCCGGAGCCGTCGCCGGGACTGTCGGCCGGGTTGCCGGAGCCTCGGGAGCCGCCTTCGCCGCCGTACTTGCCGCCGCCGCACCCGTTGCCTGAGTGGACGTAACCGTCGTTGCCGCAGCCTCACCCGTTGCCGGGGAAGCCGCACCCGTCGTTGCAGTAGCCGTTCGCGGGGTGAGTTCCGGCAGGGGATACGCCGCCGGGGTCAGGGAATCATTTTTTTTTTGGCCGAGCCCGGCGATCTTCATCAGGCCCAGCTCCACGAGCAACCGTTGGGAGGACGATTGCCGTATCTTTCCGTCGAGTTCCGTCAGCAGCGCGATCGCTCCAAACAGGAACCCGGTATCGCAGGCCTCCGCCTGCACGCGGTATCGTTCGAGCAGCGTGCCGGTCATCTCGATCAGACGCAGCGTGTCGGCGCGTTTGGCCATCAGCAGGTCGCGCATGTGCCGGTTCAGCCCGGCCATGAAGGTCTGGCCCGAGAAGCCCTGCGCGAGCACGCCGTCGAAGGCGATCAGCGCCTCGGCGTAGCGGCCCGTGACGAGCAGCTCGGTGACGTTGAAATAGGTGTCGTAGTCCAGCACGTTCAGCGTGCGGGCCACGTTGCGGTAGTCCAACTGCTGGCCGCAGAACGAGACGGCCTTGTCGAACATCGACAGGGCGTCGCGCATGCCGCCGTCGGCCTTCTGGGCGATCAGGTTCAGCGACTCCTCGTCGGCCGCGATCCCCTCCTCGGAGGCGATGTATTTGAGGTATTCGACCCCGTCCTCGACACGGATGCGGTTGAAATCGTAGATCTGGCAGCGCGAGAGGATCGTAGGGATGATCTTGTGCTTCTCGGTGGTGGCCAGGATGAAGATGGCATGGGCGGGCGGCTCCTCGAGCGTCTTGAGAAAGGCGTTGAACGCCGCGGCCGAGAGCATGTGGACCTCGTCGATGATGAACACCGAGTAGCGTCCCACCTGCGGGATGATGCGCACCTGCTCGATGAGCGTGCGGATGTCCTCGACCGAGTTGTTCGACGCGGCGTCGAGTTCGTGGATGTTCATCGAGCGCCCCTCGTTGAACGAGCGGCACGATTCGCACGTGTTGCACGCCTCCGATCCGTTGGGATTCAGGCAGTTGATCGCCTTGGCGAAGATGCGGGCGCAGGTGGTCTTGCCCACGCCGCGCGGTCCGCAGAACAGGTAGGCGTGGGCCAGCTGGCCGCGTTCGATGGCGTTGCGGAGCGTCGAGGTGATATGCTGCTGCCCGACCACCGTCTGGAAGGTTGCGGGGCGGTATTTGCGTGCGCTGACGATGAAATCACTCATAGTAGCGCAAAGATACGAATAGGAATCAAGAATCAAAAATTACGCATTAAAAATCGCACGGCGTGCCGTGGCCGCAAAAAAAGCGGAAATCCTGAGGATTCCCGCTCTAAGGTGGATGCGTCGTGCGCTTACTCGTCCAGCTCGATCGAGCCGTCGGGCAGGACGTTGAACGCCATCTCGTAGTATTGGATCGACTTCTTGCCCGCGCTTTCGATCACCTCCTTGCCGTTCTCGGTGAGGTTGACGACGAACCGTGTCCGGATCTCGCCGATGTTTTTGCCGCGGTCGAAGAACGCATCGCCCGACGACATCGTTTCCCGAATGTCGTAGTCGGCGATGCTCTGGAAGGTGTACCCCTCGGGGATCGACTTTTTGGCCGCTTCGTACTGACGCTGCACGGCGGCGGGGTCGATCGACTGCGGGTCGATGCCCGTCACCTTCGAAAAATCGACCCGCGACCGGGTGTTGACCTGGTTCAGGTCGGAAACCTTGCCTTTGGCCAGCCCCGAGAGGGTGAACGTCTGGCTGAAGCAGTCGCCCGCGGGGTTGACCATTTCGACCGTGACCGACAGCAGCTCGTTTTCGAGCTTCTCGGCCTCCATCCACAGCACGCGGTAGATCTTCCACTGGCTGAGGTCGATGTTCTTTTTGACGGTTTCGGCGACGAGCGCCGTCGCTTCTTCAGTGTCCATCTTCGGACCGCTTCCGGTGACCGAACCGCAGGACGCGAGCAGGACCGAAGCCCCGAGGGCGAGGGTCAGGGTGCGTACGAGTTTTTTCATGGGAACAAATTCCTTTTGGTTGGGTTTATGTACCGCAAAAATAGTCATTTTGTCACCGTTTGGCACTCCGGGATGACAAAAAATGTCACTTTGTCCGTCATTCGATCGTTGGCAGGCGTTTTGCGGAGATACCGATCGGAGTGCAGAAATCAAAATCCGAAGACTATGAATATAAACACGTTGACCATCAAGGCGCAGGAGGCGCTGCAAGCGGCGCTCACCCTGGCACGGGAGCGGGGACAGCAGGCTGTCGAACCGCTTCACATTCTTTCGGTGCTCGTGCGCGACGACGATTCGCTCTCGACGTTCCTGCTGGGGCGCGTGGGCGTGAACGTGCGTTCGCTGCGCGACGAGGTGGAGCGTGCCGTGGGCACGCTGCCGCGGGTCGAGGGCGCGGGTGAACAGTTCTTCGCGCAGGACACCTCCAAACTGATCCAGCGCGCGGTCGACTTCACGAAGAAGTTCAACGACAAGTACGCTTCCGTCGAGCACCTGCTGCTGGCGCTCATCGCCGAGCGGGGACAGGCCGCCGAGATTCTCAAGCGTAACGGAGCCACCGAGAAGGAGCTGATCGAGGCGATCCGCACCTTCCGCAAGGGGGCGACGGTCGATTCGCAGACCTCCGAGCAGCAGTTCGATGCGCTGGGCAAATATGCGATCAACCTCAACGAGCAGGCGCGCTCGGGCAAGCTCGATCCGGTGATCGGCCGCGACGAGGAGATCCGGCGCGTGCTGCAAATCCTCTCGCGCCGCACGAAGAACAACCCGATCCTCGTGGGCGAGGCGGGCGTGGGCAAGACGGCCATCGCCGAGGGAATCGCCCATCGGATCGTCGACGGCGACGTGCCCGAGAATCTGAAGTCGAAGGTGATCTACTCGCTCGACATGGGTGCGCTGATCGCCGGAGCGAAGTACCAGGGCGAGTTCGAGGAGCGGCTGAAGGCCGTCGTGCAGGAGGTCGTGGCCAGCGAGGGCGAAATCCTGCTCTTCATCGACGAGATTCACACGCTGGTCGGCGCGGGCAAGTCGTCCGGCGCGATGGACGCCGCGAACATCCTCAAGCCGGCCCTTGCGCGGGGCGACCTGCGGACCATCGGTGCTACGACGCTCGACGAGTTCCAGAAATATTTCGAGCAGGACAAGGCGCTCGAACGCCGTTTCCAGAAGGTGATGGTCGACGAGCCGTCGCGCGAGGACGCCATCTCGATCCTTCGCGGACTGAAGGAACGCTACGAGAACCACCACCAGGTGCGCATCAAGGACGAGGCGATCGTGGCTGCCGTCGATCTGTCGACGCGCTACATCACCTCGCGTTTCCTGCCCGACAAGGCGATCGATTTGGTGGACGAGGCCGCCTCGCGGCTCCGGCTGGAGATGAACTCCGTGCCCGAGGAGATCGACACGCTCGACCGCCGCGTGCGGCAGCTGGAGATCGAGCGCGAAGCGATCCGCCGCGAGAAGGACAAGGAGCGCGTCGGGCAGCTGACCAAGGAGATCGAGGAACTGAAGGCCCGCGACGCGGAGATGCGCGCCAAGTGGCAGGGGCAGCGTGATCTGCTCAAACGGATTCAGGAGAACAAGGACGCCATCGAGCGACTCAAGGTCGAGGCCCAGCAGGCCGAGCGGCAGGGCGACTACGGCAAGGTGGCCGAGATTCGCTACGGGCGGATTCAGGAGGCCGAGAAGCAGATCGCGGCCTTGCAGGAGGAGTACCGCCTCGCCTCGGCCAACGATGCGATGATCAAGGAGGAGGTCGATGCCGGGGACGTGGCCGAAGTCGTGTCGCGCTGGACGGGCATCCCCGTCTCGCGCATGCTGGCCTCCGAGCGGGAGAAGCTGCTGCACATGGAGGACGAGCTGCACAAGCGCGTGGTGGGGCAGGAGCAGGCCATCGCGGCCATCTCGGACGCCGTGCGCCGCTCGCGCGCCGGGCTGAACGACCCGCGCAAGCCGATCGGCTCGTTCATCTTCCTCGGTACGACGGGCGTCGGCAAGACCGAGCTGGCCAAGGCGCTGGCCGAGTTCCTGTTCAACGACGACCAGATGCTCACGCGCATCGACATGAGCGAGTATCAGGAGCGGCACAGCGTCTCGCGGCTCGTGGGCGCGCCTCCGGGATACGTCGGTTACGACGAGGGCGGCCAGCTGACCGAAGCCGTGCGCCGCAAGCCCTATTCGGTGGTGCTGCTTGACGAGATCGAAAAGGCGCACCCCGATGTCTTCAACATCCTGCTGCAGGTGTTGGACGACGGTCGGCTGACCGACAACAAGGGGCGGACGGTCGATTTTCGCAATACGATCATCATCATGACCTCGAACATGGGTTCGCAGATCATCCAGGAGAATTTCGCCGCGGCATTCAACGGCGAGAAGCTCTCCGAGGAGGTGGTCGAGCGGACGCGGCTGGCGGTGATCGACCTCTTGAAACAGCAGCTCAAGCCCGAGTTCCTGAACCGTATCGACGAGATCGTGATGTTCGAGCCGCTGACGCGCCGCGACATCGAGCGCATCGTTGACCTTCAGTTAGGGGCCGTGCGGCGGATGCTCGCCGAAAACGGCATCACGCTCGAATACACCGATAAGGCGCGCGAGTGGGTGGCTGCGGCCGGGTACGACCCGCTCTACGGCGCGCGTCCGGTGAAGCGGACCATTCAGCGGACGATCGTCAACGAACTGTCGAAGCGGATTCTGGCGGGCGAGGTCGACCGCACGAAGCCCATTTCGATCGACGTGCGCGACAATCAGCTGACCTTTGCCAACTGACGTTGCGAAGTTTACCGAAAAAGGGTTCCCTGTTACGGGGGACCCTTTTGTTTTGTGTATGGACGGCGGGCGGCAGCCTGCGGCCCACCGGCTCTTCGAACCGAGCTTCTTGCCCTTTCTTTAGAAGAAAGGGCTAAAGAACCGCGCACGCAGAAAACGGCGGGCGTCCGTCCTCCGCCTCGCTGAACGGGCACGAAAGCTAAAGCATATCGCACACCCGTTCCGGGCGCTCGTCGTCGGACAGCCGCAATTCCCGCCGTTTTCAGAAGTGCGCGTGCAGGTGCGGCGCATTGCGCCGCAAATTATGATTCAAGGACGCAGCCTGCGGAGGGACGCGACAAGCGGGCCTCCGCTGCCCGGGGCTGCGGTCCGCGCGGCTCAAAAGAGCTGCAAACCACTTGGCATGCTTACCAAAACGATTGCACTGCCTGCGTTCCGCGCGGCTCAAAAGAGCTGCAAACCACTTGGCATGCTTGCCAAAACGATTGCACTACCTGCGGTCCGCGCGGCTTGCGGGATCCGCAGGCGATGGGGCTGGTCGGCGGGTGAAAAGCGTTCGGGAACCGCATCAAAGCCCTTTCCGGGCGATCCGCCACGCCAGGGCGTTATAGGCTCCGATCAGCGGAGCGCGCCACCGGACGGGCAGGGCGTTCAGCACGCGGACCTTGCGCAGGGTGCGGCGGTAGGTTTTCGTATAGGAGAAGGTGCGGATGGCCCGCGCGGCCTCTTCGGTTCCCCCTTTGGCCGAGAGAATCAGCGCCTTGCCCAGCGCGGCGCGGGCGATGAACTCGCGCTCCTCCTCGGGGGCCGTCGGGTCGTAAAGCTCTTCGAACGAGTAGGCGGTCCGTTCGGGCGTGTAGGTTGCTGCCGAACGGTTGGAGGCCACGCGCGAGTAGTCGGCCAGCGGCTCGGGCGAGAAGCAGACCGGAAAGCGGCGGGCGATCTTGATCCACATGTAGAGGTCCCCGGCGATCTTCATCCCCTCGGGGAAGCCGCCCACGGCGTCGAACACCCGCCGCGGAATGCAGCTGGCCGAGGGGATGGCGATGTAGCAGTGGGCCGAATCGCGGAAGAAGTTCTCCACCACGCCCCGCCGGCGGGGTGTGCGGGCCGGGAAGCGCCCGTCGTGGCTGACGATGTTGAACGCCGTGCAGTAGACTCCGCAGCCGGGGAACTCGCGGATCATCGCCTCGATTTCGGCCAGAAAGCCCGGCTGCCACTCATCGTCGGCGTCCAAAAGCGCGATGTAGTCACCCGTGGCTTCGGCGACGGCCCGGTTGCGCGCGGCGCACTCGCCGGCGTTGGGTTGGTCGACAAGACGGACGAGCGGCGATGGGATCGAGCGCACGATTTCGGCGCTGCGGTCGGTCGAACCGTCGTTGACGACGATGATCTCCTGCGGCAGCCGCGTCTGGGCGAGCACCGAGCGCAGCGTTGCGCCGATCTCGCGCTCCTTGTTGTAAAGCGGTATGATGACCGAGATGGTCGGGGTCGGAGTTTCCATAGGAACAAAGTTAGCGCTTTTCCCGCGATTCGCAAACCCGGTTCAGCGGCGTTCGAACGACGAGGGTTCGGGCAGCAGCCGCTCGAACGCGGCGTGCAGTTGGCGGCGGATCGCCTCCTCTTCGACGATCGAGGCGCTGTCGTTGATGCAGATCATGCGGCAGGCCCCCTGTTCAATCGTGCGGCAGATGCGTCCGACGGTCGTTTCGTTCAGGTCCGAGAGCACGCAGTCGCGCAGCGAAACGGGGCTGAACGCGCCCCGGCAGAGCACGTCGTAGCGGATGAGCCACTCCGACAGGTCCTCCGTGGTGCGGAACGGACGGCGGCAGGTGGCGTCGAGCCCGGCCCCCCCCCATATCTGCCACGCCCGTTCGAAGCTGCTGCGCAGGTAGGCCTGCGGCATGTGGTGGTCGTGAAGTCCCGGAAGTACCGACCAGGGGGCCAGCAGCAGCGTTTTCGCCAGGTTCGCCGCCCCGTAGCGCGGCGAGAACCACTTGCCGGGGTGGCGCCGCAGCACCTCGTGCGTCTTGTACCGCGCCGCGATGAGGATGCGGTCGTTGAGGATCGTGTGGGTGAAATACTCCGGGGCAGGGATGCTCAGGCGGGCCATGTCGCAGGGCAGTCCGCGGCGGAAGAAGTGGCCGGGCGCGGCGGGACGGCAGAGGAACATGTCGTCGTTGAACGCGACGAACCGCTCGGCCAGCCCCTCGATGCGGTGGAGATTGAGCATCAGCGTGTTCGAATTGAACGTCGGGCGGTACTCGGCAGGCAGGAAGTCGGCATGGTTGACCACATGCAGTTTGGGATGGGTCGTGTCGAGCCATGCGGGGAGGTGGCCCCAGGTGACGAAGTGGACGCGCCTTACCCACGGGGCGAAGCGCTCCACGCCCCGGAACCAGTAGCGCAGCGTCTCCCAGTCGCGGTAACGGGCCACGGACGCATCCTCGCCCGCGAGGTGGCGCGCCGCGGCGAACTCCTGCCGCCAGGCGGGGTCGCTGCCGTCGACCCAGGGGATTACGAAATCTATTTCGTTCATTGTACCAAGAGGTTACAGCCCCGGATGTCCGCGTGTTCGATGCGGCCCGTCACCTCGAACGACCCGTCGGCGTGGACGCGGCCCGTGTCGTCGGTTTGCAGGAATGCGCACGACCAGCAGTTCGCCAGGTCGATGATGTTCAGCCCGCCGCGCGTCCCGGCCGGAAGCAGGTCGAACGGGTCGTTGATGTCGCGCGCTGCGACGCGCATCCACGCCGGGCAGCGGAAGCGGTTGCCGCCCCGGGAGTAGGCCTGGGAGGTCAGCTCGGCCATGCCGTATTCGGAGTGAATCTCCCCCACGCCGAACGCGTCGCAGAGGATGCGGTGGAACTCCTCCTTGGGCAGCTCCTCGCGGTAGCCCTTCATGCCGCCGGTCTCCATGATCACCGTGTCGCGGAGCTTGGGGGCATGGCGCTCGGCCAGGTCCCACAGGGCGTAGCTCACGCCCAGGAGAATCTTGGGTTTGGGATCGGCGGCCATGTCGGCGAGCAGTTGTTCGTAATTGTCGAGGTAGAATCCGCCCGAACCGCAGTCGGCCACCAGCCGGTCGGCCATGTAGACCAGCGACGACCCTTTGCGCCGCAGGTAGTTGGGCAGCAGGGCGTAGAGGCTCCAGCGCGCCGGATCGCCGTAAAAGGTGCTAAACGAACGGCGGAACGCCTCTTCGTAGTGCGCCAGCGAGCGCATCGGATGGCGCGCGGAGGTCATGCCTGTGGTGGCCGACGAGGTGAAGACCGCCTCGGGCGGCGTGTCGGCGCAGTAGACGGTGTGGGTCTTGAAGAGGCGGATGGGCAGCGCGGGAATCCTGCGCCAGTCGTTCACCTCCTCAGCCCGGATGCCGATCCGGTCGAGGTATTCGCGGTAGGGCGCGCACGCGAGAGCCTGACGGCGGAAGAGCGTCAGCGCCGCCGCTTCGAACGAGGCGTCGTCTGCGATGCGGAATATGTCGGTTTCATCAAACATGGTCTTCGATACGGCTCTGCGCTGCCGCCAGTCGGCCGGCGCTGTCCGCCCCGGGCGGGGTTTATCCATGCAAAGATAAGAATTAATCGAAAAAATTTCCTATCTTTGCCTATGCAACCTCAAAGGGGGCTGCAACATATTCGATTTGCGCGAAAGCGTAAGTGCTATCTTCTGCGAACGAAATCTGGTAAATTTTATTCATGGTGAAGATAGGCATAGTTATTTCTACGTCACGTCTGTGGCGTGGGATTGTGTCCTATTTAACCATGAGGGTTTACCAGAGCCTGTTCGCATAAGTGGGATTTCAGTTCCACGCTTTCTTTTTTAGGTCGGCTCACTCGGAACTGGGGGCATTAACCTGAACGACCATGAAGAAATTTTTCAGCATCGTCCGGCAGCTGCTCAAAACGGCGGTCGATCACCTCTATGCCGCCTACGCGGGCGATCCGGCAGGCATTTATCACGACGGCTGGCGTCGCTACGACCCGGACGATACCATATGACCTTTCCGAACTTGAATCAATCCATTATGAAATTATTCAGACAGTAGGAACCTGTATCTTGAACGATCAAATTCACCGGCGACATCGTGGCCGACACGAACGTTACGATCGACGGCGAGATGGTCGGGCGGATCAAATCGACGCGGCACGTCTCGCTGGGGGCCACCTCGCGCTTCGAGGGGGGGGGCATCGAGAGCGAATCGGCGCTGGTGTCGGTAATGTGTGGGGCAGCATCGTCACCTCGCGCTTCCTGAAGGTACGCATACAGGCACGGTGGTCGGCGATCTGACCTCGGCGATGGTCAAGGCCGATTCGTGCGTTGCGATCCAGGGAAAGATCACCTCCCGGCCCGTCGAGCAATAGGGATCGCTGAAGTTGACGGCGGAGGACGTTGCCGACCTCCGTGAAGAGGAGCCCCCCCCCTTGCGTAGGCGGGCTGCCAGGCGCGGGGTGACACTCTTGGGATGCCACTCCGCTTCGTTCTACGGTCGTACCGTCGCCTGCAGGAGGACGGGTTGCGGGGCCTGTCCAGGCCGTCTTGTCGGAACGGGACAGGGCAGGCCCTGCCCCGCCTGCCTGTCTGTCTTGCGGTCTGCCCGCCTGTCTGTCTTATGGCAGGCCCGACTCACAGTCCACCTGCCTGTGTTCGGGATGCCTGGACTGTTTGCTTGCCGGTCTGTCCATGCGGTGTGCCCGCTTGCCAGCCAGCTGATCTCTCTTTTGTCCGACCCGCTTGTCTGTCTTAGGGTCTGCCGGAACTGTCTGCTTGCCGGTCTGACCGTGCGGTTTGCCCGATTGCCAGCCTGCTTGTTTTTCTTGCGGTCTGCCTGAACTGTCTGTCGCCAGTCTTGCGGTATGTACCCGGATTGCCTGCTTGGCGGTCTGACCGTGTGGCCTGCCTGCTTACCTGCCTGCTTACCTGCCGCTTGTCTGTCTTGTGGCCTGTCTATGCTGTCTGTCTATGCTGTCTGCCCGTTTGCCTGCCTGACTGCTTGTCCGTTTTGTCTTTTCGGCTATGAAGGTGCGGTCGGTTGGCGGTTCGGATGTTAGCACGGTACGTGAAGCTGTCATATCTTTGCATAGTCTAACGCCTTGGGACGGCAAAAATGCACTTGAGGGGCCGCAATACCAGCCCCGTCTGCGCCCGTCAGACCGCGATCCGGATTTTCGGGCAGTTCGGAGACAGCGGCATAATTGTGTCCGGCTTCTCTCCGGTAATGTGGAAATATGGGCAAAATCTCGCCCGGCTTCTCTTCGTGTGGTCGGGGGCGCCACCACCACTGCCCGGCTTTTCGCGGGCGCCCGGGGCGGCGCCACAACCGCGCTCCGTATCGGGCGGGACGGTTCGGCGGACCGCCGGGCAATAACGCAAAAACAACAACTACGGCACGGATAAATCCGCCCCGCGGTTGTTGTTTTTGCAAGATGCCTCGGCAAACCGGCGCTGCCCGGCGCGTCAGGTGGTTACTTCTTCACCTTCGGGGCCAGGATCATGTTCATCTTCTTGCCGTCGAGCTTGGGCATCGTCTCTACCTTGGCGAACTCTTCGAGGTCGGTGGCGAAGCGCAGCAGCAGGATTTCGCCCTGCTCCTTGAAGACGATCGATCGGCCGCGGAAAAAGACGTAGGCCTTGACCTTGGCGCCCTCCTTGAGGAAGTTCTGCGCATGCTTCAGCTTGAAGTTGTAGTCGTGATCGTCGGTCTGCGGACCGAAGCGAATCTCCTTGACCACGACTTTCGTCTGGTTCGCCTTCAGCTCCTTGGCCTTCTTCTTCTGCTGGTAGAGGAACTTCTGGTAGTCGGCGATGCGGCATACGGGAGGCTCCGCCTTGGGCGAGATTTCGATCAGGTCGAGCTCCATGTCGTGGGCCAGCCGGAGCGCATCGCGGGTCGGCAGAACCTGGGGCTGCTCGATGTTCTCACCCACCAGACGCACTTCGGGAGCGGTGATCTGCTCGTTGATGCGGTGCGGATTCTCTTTCTCGGGCGGTCTGCGTCCGTAACGGGGATCGCGTCCGGCCGCGGGTTTCGGTCGGTTATTCCCGGGGGTAAACGGCCTCGGCGGGAATGGTTTCGGTGCTGCGATAGTGGTAAGTATTAGTTAAGTTAAAGTGTTCCAATCGTTTAATGACTTTCTCGGAAGCTCCCGCTGAGGAGAGCTTCCGGGAAAAGTCGTATTTATGCTTTTTTGAGCTTGTTGGCCTCCATCTCCTCTTTGACCATGCCGGCGATCAGGTCGCGGAACGCCTCCATCGTCATCTGGCCCTTGTCGCCCTCGCCCTGCGCGCGGACCGAGACAAGCCCTTCGGCCTCCTCCTTCTCGCCCACGATCAGCAGGTAGGGGATGCGCTTGAGTTCGTTGTCGCGGATCTTGCGGCCGATCTTTTCGTTGCGGTCGTCGATCTCCGTGCGCACGTCGCTTCGGTTGAGGAAGTCGACGACCCGCTGCGCATAGTCGTTGTACTTCTCCGAGATGGGAAGCACCACCACCTGCTGCGGCGAGAGCCACAGGGGGAACTTGCCGCCCGTATGCTCCAACAATACTGCCACGAAGCGCTCCATCGAGCCGAACGGCGCGCGGTGGATCATGATCGGGCGGTGGAGCCGGTCGTCGGCCCCCTTGTAGGTCAGGTCGAAGCGCTCGGGCAGGTTGTAGTCCACCTGGATGGTTCCCAGCTGCCACTTGCGGCCGATGGCGTCCTTGACCATGAAGTCGAGCTTCGGGCCGTAGAACGCCGCTTCGCCCAGTTCGACCACCGTGGTGAGCCCCTTCTCCCGGGCGGCCTGCATGATGGCGGCCTCGGCCTTCTCCCAGTTCTCGTCCGAACCGATGTACTTCTCCTTGTTGTTGGGATCGCGCAGCGAAATCTGCGCCGTATAGTTGTCGAACTTAAGCGTTTTGAAGATGTAGAGCACGATGTCGATCACGCGCTCGAACTCTTCGAGCAGCTGGTCGGGCCGCACGAAGAGGTGGGCGTCGTCCTGCGTGAATCCGCGTACGCGCGTCAGTCCGTGCAGCTCGCCCGACTGCTCGTAGCGGTAGACCGTGCCGAACTCCGCCAGCCGCACGGGCAGCTCCTTGTACGAACGGGGTTTCGAGCGGTAAATCTCGCAGTGGTGCGGACAGTTCATCGGCTTGAGCAGATACTCCTCGCCCTCGATGGGGGTGTGGATGGGCTGGAACGAATCCTTGCCGTACTTGGCGTAGTGGCCCGAGGTGACGTAAAGCTCCTTGTTGCCGATATGCGGGGTGATGACCTGCTGGTAGCCGTACTCCTTCTGCACGCCGCGCAGGAACTGTTCCAGCCGGTCGCGCAGCGCAGCGCCCTTGGGCAGCCACAGCGGCAGTCCCTGACCGACGCGCTGCGAGAAGGTGAACAGCTCCAAATCCTTGCCCAGCTTGCGGTGGTCGCGTTTCTTGGCCTCCTCGAGCATGACGAGGTACTCGTCGAGCATCGACTTCTTGGGGAACGAGATGCCGTAGATGCGCGTAAGCATCTTGTTCTTCTCGTTGCCGCGCCAGTAGGCGCCGGCCACCGAAGTGAGCTTCAGGGCCTTGATATAACCCGTGTTGGGAATGTGCGGTCCGCGGCAGAGGTCGGTGAACGCGCCGTTGGTATAGAACGAGATCGTGCCGTCCTCGAGGTCCGAGATCAGCTCGACCTTATATTGGTCGCCCTTCTCGGTGAAGGTCTTCAAAGCCTCGGCTTTGGGTACCTCGCGGCGGACGAGCGCCTCCTTGTTGCGGGAAAGTTCCTGCATCTTCCGCTCGATCTTCTCCAGATCGGCCTCGGTGATGGGCGTGGGCGAATCCACGTCGTAGTAGAAGCCGTTTTCGATGGCCGGTCCGATGCCGAACTTGATGCCCGGATAGAGCGCTTCGAGCGCCTCGGCCAGCAGGTGCGACGAGGTGTGCCAGAAGGCGTGCCTGCCCTCGGGGTCGTCCCACTTGTAGAATTTGATCGAGGCGTCCTCCCCGATCGGGCGCATCATGTCGACGGTTGCGCCGTTTACCGAGGCCGCGAGCGAGTCGGCAGCTAAACGAGGGCTGATGCTCTCCGCGATCCGGTAAGCCGTTGTCCCTTCGGCGTATTCTCTGACGGAGCCGTCGGGAAAAGTGATGTTGATCATGTTGTGTTGTACGTTTGTGGTCCTTTGCGCGGTTTCGACCGTGTTATCCTGCTGAGGGTCTCGCTCGCGGCGTTGCGCCGCGTTTACAAGTCCGACCCACCCCTAAATCCCCGCCCCAGGCGGGGATTTATGTGCCGCAGAGCGGCAAAGGGTGCTTCGATAACTTTCGGTCGCTCCAGCACTCGGGAGCCTATTACTGTTTTGGGTTGCGGGCGCTTCCACAATTACGAGACGGAATACGCCTTCGCCCGGTTAGTTTTTCAGTTCGTTCTTTGCCCGGCGGATCGAGGCCAGGGCGGAGGCCGCACCCAGCAGGCAGGTGACCTCGCCCATCAGCCATTCGTGGAGCGTCGTGTCCGCAAAGAGGTAAAGCCCCAGCCAGGCCGCAGCGAGCGCTCCCCAGATCCACAGCAGCGCAATGCCCGTTCTAAGCCGCTTTTCGGGCTTGCTCCCGCGCTTCCACCTCAACCGGCGCCGTGCAGGGGATTCGTTCGCTTCCGTCATCGTCCTCTCGATCGCTGTTCTTCTTTGCATTACTCGTTCTGCGGCAGGTCCTTGACCGAAACGTCGCGGTTGGAGCGTTCGCGCTCGGCGCGCTGCAGCGGATCGGCCGTCCACTCGGCCCAGGCGCGGCGGTGTTCCACCAGATCGCAGGCCGCATAGAGGGCGTTGCGCATCGATTGCGGGTCGGCCTTGTCCTGACCGGCGATGTCGAAGGCGACTCCGTGGTCGGGCGAGGTGCGCACGTAGGGAAGACCCGCCGTGAAGTTCACCCCGTCGGGGGAGAGCGACTTGAACGGGGCCAGCCCCTGATCGTGGTACATGGCCAGAATGCCGTCGTATTTGGCGTAGCCGCCCCCGGCGAAAAGCCCGTCGGCGGCGAAGGGTCCGAAGGCCAGCACGCCCGCCTCGAACGCCTCGACGATGGCCGGGCGGATGATCTCCTGCTCCTCGCGGCCCAGCAGCCCGCCGTCGCCGGCGTGGGGGTTGAGGGCCATCACTGCGATGCGCGGCTCGACGATGCCGAAGTCCTCGCGCAGCGAGCGGCGCAGCGTATGGAGGTCGCGGACGATCTTCTCCCGGGTGATGCTGCGGGCGATCTCGGCCACGGGGATGTGCTTGGTGACCAGCCCCACGCGCAGCACGTCGCTGCACAGGATCATCATCGGCTCGCCGCCCAGCTCCGCACCCAGATACTCGGTGTGGCCCGTGAAGCGGAAGTCGTCGCACTGGACGGTCTGCTTGTCGAAAGGCGCGGTCACCACGGCGTCGATCGCCCCCTCCTTCAGTTCGGCGAGGGCCTTGCGCAGCGCCTCGACGGCCGCACGGCCCGCTTCGGGCGCGGCCTTGCCCGGCTCGATCGCGCCCGGATTGCCGCACGCGACCAGATTGACCCGGCCGCGGCGCGCCTCGCGCCCCGAAGCGACGGGGAGGAACTGGATGCTCTCCGTATCGGCGAGCGTATTTTTGTACCAGGCCGCGGCCTCGGGCCAGCCGTAGACGACGGGGGTCATCAGCTCCGTCATGCGTACGTCCGCGAGCGCCTTGAGGATGACCTCCCAGCCGATGCCGTTCGTGTCGCCCTGCGTGATGCCTATCCGGAGTTTGTGTTCGTTCATGGATACGTTTGTTTCAACTTACAAAGTTATAAAATATTCAGAATACGCAAGACATTGCAAGGCAATAAAATGATTTTTTGTACCGGCCGGTACGGCGGATGCGAATTTTTTCTACCTTTGTTTTCGCAGTCTGCAAGGGCTGCATACATATCGATAAAAGCGCATCGGCTTTTTTCTTACCGTCGGAAATTGGACACTTCCCAAGTAGCGTAAGGAACAAAGGTTGATGCTCTCGCTGTTTCTCAGGCGTGGGCATATACCGTTATTCTACGTTACAGGTCGTCCAATACCTCGGCGGTGGATTCGGTCCGTTGCCCGCGCTTTTTCGAGCCAAAAGGTCTGTGAGATGAGAAGAAGCGGTTGCAAAGTGGTGAAATACAACGAGGGCCTCTCCGACGCGATCTTCGAGCTGATGTTCGAAACGCTGTGGGTGGCTCCGTACGACCGGCGCCGGCGCGATGTGGTCTGGCGCGAGTTCGATCGTTGTGCCCGCAAAGCCGTCGCCGTGCTGAGTGTGAGCGACCTCGATGCCCTCCCGGATGGGCGGGCGGCGGAACTGGGTCGGACGATGGAGCTGTTTTTGCGGAGTGTGGAACGGGTCGATGAAGCGTGTCTCTTTCCCGGCATGCCGGGACGGCTTGCGGTCGCGCAGGCGCATGCGATCTGTGTAGAGATCTACGCCCGATGTCCGGCGGCCAAACCGGAGCGGGCCGAGACGGTCGGTTGAACCCGTCGGGGTTCAGAGGTCCCTTGCCCAGATTTCGCCGCAAGCCTCGCTCCGACTCCGAATAGGCGCGCTCCGTTTTGCGGAGGCGGCCCGGCCGGGCAAAGATCGCAGGCGATCGGACGCCCCGGTCCGTCGTGTATCTCTTTTTGCACCTGTTTCGGCCCCCCCCAAAAATGCTCCGGCCGGATTTGTCCCGGTCCCGGCCTACTTTTGCCTTGTGCCCGCCTGTCTTCTGAACTCCGAGCAGACGATTCCGGCGGCCATCGCCACGTTGAGCGACTCGGTCGTGCGGCGGTCGGGGGGATAGGGCGGAATCAGCAGTTTGTGCGTCACGGTGTGGGCCGCGGCGTCGCTTATGCCGCGCCCCTCGTTGCCCAATACGACGATCCCGGCGGCGGAAAGTTCCGTCTTGTAAAGATTCTCCCCCTCGAGGAACGTGCCGTAGACGGGCACGCTCTGCGCGGCGGCGGAAGCCAGCAGCGGCGGCAGGTCGGTGTAGTGGACCCTTACGCGCAAAATGGCCCCCATCGTGGCCTGCACGACCTTGGGGTTGAAGCAGTCGGCCGTCGCGGGCGAGCAGACCACGTCGCGGATGCCGAACCAATCGGCCAGACGGATGATCGTCCCCAGATTGCCCGGGTTCTGCACGTCGTCCAGCGCCAGCGTCAACTGTCCGGCAAGCGCTTCCGGGCGGAGTTCGTAGCGGGGTATTTCGACTAATGCCAGTGAGTTGGAGGCGGTTTTGAGCAGCGACAGCCGCTCCATGTCGCGCGGAGTGACGGTCTCGACCTCCTCCCCGACGAACACCCCCTCGAGCGCGAAGATCCTTCGGATGTGCAGGTGCGAGGCGCGCAGTTCGCCCACCAGTTTCTCCCCTTCGGCCACGAAGAGGCCGTGCTGCGTGCGGCCGCGTTTGTCGGCCAGCGCGCGGACGAGTTGTATGTCGGCTTTGGTCATCGCTGTTTTTCGATCGTATAGCAGGTTCCTTCGGTGGCGGGGTAGGTCTCGGGGAAGAGCCGCTGCGCCTCCTCGACCAGCACCCCCTCGTCCTTGTAGCGCGAGGAGTAGTGGCCGATCACCAGCCGGTGCGCTCCGGCCTTCAGGGCCGCTTTGGCCGCGTCGGCGGTGGTCGAGTGCCCCCGCTCGCGGGCGATGCGCTGCTCGGCGGCGGCGTAGGTGGCTTCGTGGTACATCAGATCGACCCCCTTGCACAGGGTTGCGGCTTTGGCCGAAAAGTTCGTGTCGGAGAGGTAGGCATAGGAGCGGGGTTCGTAGGGACAGTAGGTCAGCTCCGCATTGGGAATGACCTCGCCCGAGGCGAGGGTCACGTCCTCGCCCCGCTTGGCGGCGGTGATCTGGGCGATCGTCAGCCCGTATTTGGCGATCGGGAACTTGTCGACGTTCAGCGGCGGCCGCTTCTCGCGGAAGAGGAATCCGGCGCACGGCACGCGGTGGCGCAGCGGGATGCTCCACACCTCGAGCGTGCGGTTCTCCAAAAGCAGGGCGTGCTGCGTGGTGTCCACCTCGCTCCACACCACCGGATAGGGCAGTTCGCTGTCGAAATAGCGCAGGTGGCAGGCCAGCATCTCCCCGAAGGGCGCGGGTGCGAAGACCCTTAGCGCCGTCTTGCGGCCGTAGAGGCCCAGCGACGAAATCAGCGGGAAAAGCCCGTAAACGTGGTCGCCGTGCAGGTGGGAGATAAAGACTGCGCGGAGCTTCAGCGGGTTGATGCCGCAGCGGATCAGCTGCTGCTGCACTCCTTCCCCCGCGTCCACCAGAAAGTGCTGCTCATGTACATTGACCACCTGGGCCGACGGATGCCGGCTCGCGGTGGGTTTGGCCGAAGCGGAACCTAATATGGTGATGTTGAAGCTCATATCTTTTCGATTTTATGGGGTGTCTGCGGCACATCCCTTGTCCGTCCCGAATGGGAAATACTATTTGTATGTCCCATCCGTGCCGGACTGCACGATGCACCCCATCCGCCTCCCTAAAATCAAAAATTAAAAATCAATATTCTCGGATACACCGGATTCTGCATCGGTATTATTATGCGGAGGTCTACCGCAGCAGGAACCGCTCGCAGTCGAGTGCCGCGATGCAGCCCGACCCGGCGGCGGTGATGGCCTGGCGGTAGTGGGGGTCCTGCACGTCCCCGGCGGCGAAGACCCCTTCGACGTTGGTTTTCGAGCTGTTGCCCTCCGTGATGATGTATCCCTCGGCGTCGAGCGCCAGCTGGTCGGCGAAAAGCTCCGTATTGGGGTGGTGGCCGATAGCCAGGAAGAAGCCCGAGATGTCGATCTTCTGCTCCGAGCCGTCGCTCTTGCGCAGCAGCGCCCCCGTGACGCCCGACTCGTCGCCCAGCACCTCGGCGGTGTTGTGCTCGAACAATACCTCGATGTTGGGCGTGCGGAAGACCCGCTCCTGCATCGCTTTCGACGCGCGCAGGAAGGGCTTGCGGACGATCAGGTAGACCTTGCGGCAGAGCGAGGCGAGGTAGGTGGCCTCTTCGCAGGCCGTGTCGCCGCCGCCCACCACCGCCACGTCCTTCTTGCGGTAGAAGAAGCCGTCGCACGTGGCGCAGGCGCTCACGCCCTGACCGCGGTATTTGGTCTCGGACGGGAGACCCAGGTAGCGGGCCGACGCGCCCGTGGCGATGATCAGACTCTCGGCCATCAGCTCCCGCTGTCCGTCGACGATGACGTGGAACGGCCGCGAGGAGAGGTCGACGCTGGTGACCATGCCCGTGCGGATGTCGGCGCCGAAGCGCTCGGCCTGCTGCCGCATCTCGGCCATCATCTGCGGGCCGCTCACCCCTTCGGGGTAGCCGGGGAAGTTCTCCACGTCGGTGGTGGTCGTAAGCTGCCCGCCCGGCTCGATCCCCTCGTAGAGTACGGGCTGGAGGTTGGCGCGCGAGGTGTAGATGGCGGCGGTGTAGCCGGCCGGCCCGCTGCCGATAATCAGTACTTTTACTTCTTCCATAACGTTGTTTGTCGTTTTAACATTCACATTTCGTTCCGAACTCGGTCAGGCGGCGACCCAAATAGTCGAAAAGCGCCCACCGTCCGTTCTGCCGCACGTGCACGACGCTCTCCACCGGATCGTAGTCGACGATCTCGTACCGGGCGGGGATGACGAAGCGGCCCTGGCGGTCGATCAGCCCCATGCCCTCGGCGGTCTGGACCTCGGCGCGTCCCTCGCGGAAGTCGCCCGCCCAAAGGAACTGCGGCGGGATGACCGTCCGGTTCTCCGTGTCGACGTAGCCGTAACCCGTCTGGTCCTCGACGCAGACCAGCCCCTCGAAGACGTGGCTGGTCCAGCGGTGGCCCTCCAGCCGCCGCAGCGGGGAGTAAGCGGCGGCGACGTCGTGCGCCTGGCCGGTTCCCGAGCACGTTTCGATTCGGCTGCGGAGCGCCGCGAACGCCTCCCGGTCGTTGTCGCTTCCCTCGCCCAGATGCGCATCGTGGTAGCGCAGGGGGATAAACCGCCCGCCGCTCCAGCGCAGATTGCCGGGCTTGAGGTTGTTGTGCCTGAAGCCGATCCGGCGCAGCTCCTCTTGGAGGGCATCGAGCGCCGCAAGGAGCGTCGGGGCGTGTTCGGCGAGCAGCGCTTCCTCGAAGTCGCGGCCCCGGGGCAGGTGCTGGAGCACCAGATCGCAGTGCTGTGCGTTGCCCGCAGCGTCGGCCCAGCGCAGCTCCTGCGGCAGGATGCGGTATTCGGCCAGCCACGGGCTGTTGAGCCGGCGCAGGGCCGAGGCGGTGCGTTCGATGCGGGGCAGGGCGGCGGGCGAGAGGGGCAGGAAGAGCAGCCACTGCTCGCCGTGCCAGGTGATCCGCGCTTCGGCGAAGCGCGTGGTGCGCACGAGCTGCGGCAGGCCGTTTTCATCCGTCGCCGCGCGGGCGTCGGCAAGCGTTGCGAACGACAGGTCGGGCGACGCGAGCGCCCGGGCGAAGGTTTGCAGGGTCGGGGTCATGGCTATTCGGTTTTGACGCTGATCGATCCGATGTTGAGCATGACCACCAGTTCGGCGGCCGAGGCGTTGTAGCTCATGCCGCGGAAGGGCGGCACGGCTCCGGGACCTTTCGCTTCGCGGATGGACTCGTCGAAGAGTGCGGGCATCGGGCTGGAGCAGTCGTAGAGCAGCGAAGCGTAGCGGTTGGGGTAGGCGGCTTCCGCCTCGGTGGGGAAGAAGACGCTGTGCGGAGCGTCGCCCGCCGCGATGTGGATATTGACCAGGAGCACGTTTCCGTCCCCGGTGCGGATCGCCTTGATCTGCCCGGCCACAGCGCGCAGCTCCTCCTCGTCGCAGTCGGTGGCTTCGCCGTCGGTGATGTTGAAGACCACGGGCGGGAAACTCTGCGCATGGGCCGGGTGGGCGCACCACGCCGCAACCAGGTCGCGCGCCCGGCGCAGGGCTTCGCACATGGGCGTCTGCCCAGCAGCATGCGGCTCGATCCAGGCCGGGACGGGAACTTCGCGCAGCGCCGTGCCGCCGTCGGGCAGCCGGTGTTCGACCAGCTCGCGCCGCACGGGCATCTCCCGCGCGGCCAGCTCCGCCACGCCGATCAGCTCCCGGTTGTCGGGCAGCAGCGAGTAGACCTCGTCGTCGCCCGAATAGGCCATCACGGCCAGGTCGTAGTAGTCGCGCACGCCGTCGCTGCGGCGCGCCCGTTCGATCAGTTCGAACAACAGGTCGTTGGCGATGCGCGCCACCGCCTCGGCTTTGGTCGCGGTCCGGCCGCGAAAGAGGATGGGTTCGGCCATCGAGCCGGAGGCGTCGATCAAAAGGACGAACGCCGTCCGGTGGTTTCTCGTAATGCTCTGCGTATACATGGTTGCGTCTTTGGGTTCTATTCCAGGCCGCGGACGGCGCGGTAGTCGTCGCGGCGTTCGCGTTCGTCGTCGCAGTCCAGACCGTACGACACGGCCATGTCGAGCGAGCAGTCGCGCGCGCGGTCGGCGTCGGTCGTGCGGCGCAGCGCGGCGTGGGCGTTGCGGCCGGCGGCGATCGCCTCGCGGATCTCCCCGACTGTAGGCGTATGCCCCAGCATCGAGGCGTAGACCTGCTCGGCCCAGCTGCGGGCGTAATCGCCGTAATGGACGAAGAAGACCCGAAAGCGGTTGTCGATGGCCTCGGGGGTGGTCAGCTCGCCGCTTTCGATCGCGGCCACGATGTCGTCGGCCGCGCGTTTGGCGATGTACTGTCCGGCCACGTCGATCCAGCGGCCCGCGCCGTCGTACCGCTCCGTGGAGCTGCCCCCCTCGAGCATCGCGCCCAGTGCGGCGACGATGGCCCGGTTGTAAAGCCCGATGCCGCGACGGAGCGCCGAGGCGCGGATCTGCACCTTGTTATGCGCATAGACCGGCGCGTCGGGGTCCTGCTCCTCGAGCCGGTGGAGCGTGTCCACGGCCCGGAGCATGGCTCCCGTGACGTAGGGGTTGTACTCCTCGAAGTTGATGACGTCGCGTTTGAGCGTGCGGCGGTCGCGGGCCGGCCACTTCTCGATGTCGCGCACCGCGCCGTAGCTTGTCAGGTTCGCGCCCGGCATGAGGAACGAGCGTCCGTCGCGTTCGATCAGGTAGGAGTAGGGGAAGATCGAGGTGTCGTGGTGGAACGAGTGGTGGCCCATGATCATCGTGAAGGCCCCCTCCAGCGCGGGAGACATGATGTAGGCGCTGCTGGCGAACTTGCAGCCGCGCAGGTGGACCGCCTGATGCACGGCGCCGCTCTTGAAGAGGTGGTTGCTCTGGTTCGAACCGCTGCCGGCGTTGAAGAAGGAGAACATGCCGGCGATCAGCAGCGACGACTTGTGGTGGGAGACGGTGTAGGGCCCCGCGAATACCGCCGCGGCCTCGCCGTTCTCGCAGTGCGAGTTGGCGAAGAAGAGCGATTCGGCGGCCGTGAATCCCTTGTCCAAGCGGCAGCTCTCGCCCACGAAGCACCGCTCGACGGTGGCGCCGTTATCGATCCGCGCCCCCTCGGCCGCGATGAAGTCGTAGGCTTTTACATCCACGCCGATGCACGCTCCGTCGCATACCGTGCCGTTTTGGAGCACGGAGGCTCCGTCGACGGTCACTCCGTTGCCGATACGCACCTCGCGGATGAAGCGCGCCCCGACGATGCGGCAGTCGCGGCCCGTTTCGCCCATATCGGAAGTGCGTGCTTCGCAGTAGTCGGCGATCATCCGCTCCAGCGCGGCGACCATCGCGGGCCGGTGGCGGTAGACGGCCATCAGATAGGCGACCTGCGCCGACATGCGGTCGAAGATCGGAACCGTGCGGCCGCCGCATTCGTTCATCGTCGCCACGCGCGCGCCGTTGCCGAACGCCGAGCGGCTGCGGCATTCGAGGGCCGTGACCCCCTCGACGACGGTGCGCTCGCCCAGGCGGTAGTTCCTGACGCGCGAGCGGACGATGCGTGCCCCGGAGGCGATCTCCACGCGCCCCTCCAGCCGGCTTTGCAGCAGCTGTTCCGGCCGGAAATCCGCCGAGACCGCCACCTCCGTCCACGCTTCGGCCGAGGAGCCGCACGCTTCGACGGCTGCGATCTCCGCCGCGGTTAACTTTCTGAGTGCGTCCATGCGTTCTGTTTTAACGGCAAATATAACGATTTGCCCGCTAAATAACAAACTCGATCCCCGTGCGCCCGATTCGGAGGCGCTTCCCGTCGCGGACGATGACCGCATGGCCGTCGCGGAAGGGCTTGACGGCCTCGCAGCCCGGGCAGCGGATCGCCGTGCGGCCCGCCGGGTCGATGTATTGCCACGTCTTCCCAAGCCGGACGGCGGCCAGCCCTTCGCTAAAGTCGAAACCGCAGTCGTAGAGCGGCGGAATGACGATACGCTCCCCGTCGCGGTAACCCCATAACCCGTCCCGGACGAAGAGTTCGGGCGCCTCGGGAGCGTTGTATGGAGCGGGCGTTCCGGTTTCGGCAGGAGTGCAATCCGGGGCGGGCGGATGGACGGTCGCGGGATGAGGGGCGTTCGCCTCGCTCTCCCGGGCGGACCGGGCAAGCAGACTGCCCAGCCCCGGCAGGCGGAGCGCAGGGGCGTGGAGCAGCCGGGCTATGCGGTAGTGCGCGGCCAGCCCCTCCGTTTCGAACAGGGCCGTCGCTTCGCGCAGGGCGGGGTCCGCCGCGATGCCGGAGGGGTCGAAGAGCAGCCCGTCCCGGTCGCCGTAGCGGTCGTGTAGCGTGGGGTCGAGCCGCAGGGCATGCAGCGCCGTGGCGATCAGCGCCGCGGGGTAGTCGTCGAGCGACGGGTCGAAATCCGCGGCCGTGCGCGCCGGGTGCTGGTAGGCCGCCGTGCCCAGCTCGGGGCTTCGCTCCCCGGCGAACGCGGGCAGAAAGGACGCGTCGAAGTCGATCGGATGCAACGCTCCGTCGGGAGCGACGATGATGTTTTCGGGTTTGAGGTCGCCGTGGGCCTGCTGATCGGCGACCAGCGCCGCGGCCAGCCGGTCGAAAGCGACCGAGAGTGCCGTGAGACGGGCTTCGTCGCGTGCGGCGGCCGCTTCGGCAATCGCTTCGTGCAGGGGCACGCCCTCGATCCAGTCGCCCACGACCACGTCGGTCCAAGCCCCCTGGTCGGGGGTGAGGTAGACCCAAAGCTCCTTTTCGAGCAGCCGGTCGCCGTAAATCTCCCGCAGATGGCGCACGGGCCGCAGGTAGCAGCGCAGCGAGCGGATGCGTCCCCGGTGGCGGATGCGGAAGACCGCAGCGGTGTTGCCCGCCGAACAGCAGATCCGCCCGTCCGGGTCGCGGCAAACCGCGATGTCGCCCAGCGTGCGGGTGAGGCCCTGCGGATCGGAGAGGGTGGCGATGTATTGGCGGAGGGTGAACAAAGTTCGGGTTCGGGTGCCGGAAGGGTTCGGGTCGGGGGTGAAAGAAAAAAGGCGGGACCTTGCGGCCCCGCCTGTCGTTTAGTGGCAGTTGCAGTGACCGTCGTGGTCTTCGCAGCCGCAGTCTTCGCTGCAGCCGTCGCCGCATTCGCCGCACGAGCAGCCGCCCTGCAGATCCTCGGGCGTCACGTCGCGCACGGAGACTACTTCAACCTCGAAATTGAGCGTCTTGCCCGCCATCGGGTGGTTGAAGTCCATCTTGACGGTCTGGTCGCCGACCTCGCGGACGATGCCCATCATGCGGTTGCCCTGCGCGTCGCTCATCGGGACCTGGCTGCCGGCGAAGAGGATGTCTTCGGCCAGCTTGCCGTCTACCATGAAGATATCTTTGGGCAGGTCGACGATGGCTTCGGCGATCAGTTCGCCGTAACCGTCCTTGGGCGAAAGCGTGAATTCGACGCGGTCGCCGACCTCCTTGCCCTGGATGGCCTCCTCGAATTTGGGCAGGAGCATCCCCGTGCCGAAGATAAATTCGAGCGGCTGGCCCGGACGCGACTGGTCCGCGATCTGTCCGTCGACGGTGAGTTTGTAGTCCACGCCGACCATTTTGTTGTTTTCGACTTTCATGTAATATTAGGTGTTAAGTGTTTCTATCGTTTTACATCCCGGTCCTCCGTGCCTCGCCGCCGTTGGCGGCGTATGCAGATTGGACCCACCCCCAAACCCCCGCCTTGGCGGGGGCTATATCCCACCGCGGTGTGGTTCGAACCGTTCTGCGTGGTCGGGAGGTCGTGTCTCCGCTCCCGATTTCGTCACGGTGGGGCTTTCTCCTGCCGGTGTGGTTCGGACTGTTCTGCGCCGTCGGGAGGTCGTGTCTCCGCCCCGATTTCGTCACGGCGGGGGCTTTATCCCACCGCGGCGTTGTTCGGATCGTTCTGTGCTGCCGGGCAGTCGTACTTCCTTTCCGATTCGCCACGACGGAGGCTTTATCCCACCGCGGTCGGGTTCGGTAGCCCGTTGCCTTGTTCCCGGTTGTCAAGCCGGCGGGCCGCAGCCTCGCCCCGCGAAGGCCCGCTGTTGCGTCCCTTCGCAGGCTGCGTCCGAAACAGGTCGAAGCTCGTCGTTTCGATGCTTCTTAAACCACGCTGTTTGCGGCTCCGTTAGCCGGAGGGTGCAGTCCGCGGCCTTGTTCCCGGCTGTCAGGCCGGCGGGCCGCAGCCTCCGGTCGCGGAGGCCCGCATTTCGCGTTCCTCCGCAGGCTGCGGCCCGAAAGAACACTGAACCTGCCGAAACTCGCGGCATACCCCCCCCCGGTGAGTAATTCGCCTCCTAATAAAAGGTGCAATTTGCAGGCCGGGCTGCAAAGATAGGAAAATTATTCCATATTCCGGCAGCAGAGGTTCCGGTCGCCGTAGCCGTTGTCGATCTTCGAGACGTAGGGGAAGAACTTCGCCTCGCGGACCCACTCCAGCGGAAAGGCCGCCTCCAGCCGCGAATAGGGGTGCGGCCACTCGCCCGCAATCTCCACGGCCGTATGGGGCGCATTCGCCACCACGTTGTCCGCCTCGCCGCCGACGGCTTCGCACTCGCGCTTGATCTGCACCAGCGCCTCGATGAAGCGGTCCATCTCGGCCTTCGGCTCCGATTCGGTCGGCTCGACCATCAGCGTCTCGTGCACGGGGAACGAGAGGGTCGGGGCGTGGAAGCCGTAATCCATCAGGCGGTGGGCGATGTCGCCGCAGTCGATGCCGTAATCCTTCTTGAAAGCGGTCAGATCGAGGATCATTTCGTGTCCCACGCGGCCCGTCTCGCCTGCATAGTAGGTGCGGTACTCATCGCGGAGCGCCGCAGACATGTAGTTGGCGTTGACGATGGCCATCTCGGTCGCCCGGCGCAGTCCGTCCGCACCCAGCATCTTGATGTAGCCGTAGGTGATCGGCAGCAACAGCGCCGAACCCCACGGTGCGGAGGCGACGGCGGTGATGCCCTCGTCGCCGCCCGTGGCGACAATCGGATGCGAGGGCAGGAAGGGCCGCAGGTGCTCGGCCACGCAGATCGGACCCACGCCCGGACCGCCGCCGCCGTGGGGCATGGCGAAAGTCTTGTGCAGGTTCAGGTGGCAGACGTCGGCCCCGATGTAGCCGGGGTTGGTCAGCCCGACCTGGGCGTTCATGTTCGCGCCGTCCATGTAGACCTGTCCGCCCGCGTCGTGCACGGCGTCGACGATCTCGCGGATGCGGCTCTCGAACACGCCGTGCGTCGAGGGATAGGTGACCATCAGTCCGCACAGCTCCGAGGAGTACTCCTTGGCCTTGGCCGTGAGGTCCTCCACGTCGATATTGCCGTTGGCGTCGCACGCCACCGTCACGATCTTCATGCCGGCCATCGCTGCCGAGGCGGGGTTCGTGCCGTGCGCCGAGGCGGGGATCAGCACCACGTTGCGATAGCCCTGTCCGCGGCTCTGGTGGTAGGCGCGGATGACCATCAGCCCGGCGTATTCGCCCGCCGCGCCCGAGTTGGGCTGCAGCGAGCAGGCGGCCATGCCGGTGATGACGGCCAGGTCGTGTTCCAGCCCGGCGATCAGCTCCCGGTAGCCCTCCGCCTGGTCTGCCGGGGCGAAGGGGTGCATGTTCTGGAAGCCCGCGAGCGAGAGCGGCTGCATGAGGGCCGCGGCGTTGAGCTTCATGGTGCACGAACCCAGCGAGATCATCGAGTTTGCGAGCGAGATGTCGCGCAGTTCGAGCCGCTTGATGTAGCGCATCAGGGCGCTCTCCGAGCGGTAGGCGTTGAAGACGGGTTCGGTCAGGTAGGAGGAGGTGCGGCGCAGGGCGGCGGGCAGCGCGTTTTCGGCGACCGGCTTCACGGCCCGCGGCTTGCGCCCTTTGGCGGCGGCGAAGATCCCCACGACGGCGGCGATCTCCTCGGGGGTGGTCACCTCGTCGAACGAGAGACGCACGCGCTCCTCGGAGGGGTAGAAGAGGTTGATGCCGCTCTCGAGCGCCAGCGACTGGACCACGGCGGCGTCGGCCCCCACTTCGAGCGTGTCGAAGAAGTCGTGTGCCGCGAGTTTGTAGTCGAGCGCTTCGAGGGCGCGGGCCACGGTTACGGCGGCGCGGTGGGCCGTTTCGGCGGCGCGGCGCAGCCCTTCGGGTCCGTTGTAGACGCAGTAGAAGCCGACCATCGAGGCCATCAGCGCCGAGGCGGTGCAGATGTTCGAGGTGGCCTTCTCGCGTTTGATGTGCTGTTCGCGCATCTGCAGCGACATGCGCAGTGCGCGGTTGCCCAGCCGGTCGACCGAGACGCCGATGATGCGGCCCGGGAGGTTGCGTTTGAACGCTTCGCGCGCAGCCATGTAGCCGGCGCTCGGACCGCCGAATCCCATTGGGGTTCCCAGCCGCTGGGTCGTACCCACGGCGATGTCGGCGCCCCACTCGCCGGGCGCCTTCAAAAGGGCGAGCGCCAGCAGGTCGGCGACCGCCGTGACCGCCGCCCCCTTGGCGTGGGCCGCGGCGGCGAAGTCGGAGTAGTCGCGCACGGCGCCGTCGGCGGCCGGGTACTGCACGACGGCTCCGAACTCGCGGCCCGTGAATTCGTATTGGTCGTATTCGTCGATGATCAGTTCGATGCCGAAGGGTTCGCTGCGCGTCAGCAGCACGTCGAGCGTCTGCGGGAAGAGGTTGCGGTCGACGAAGAGCTGGTTGCGCCCCTCCTTGACCGCTTCGCGCGTGCGGGCGGCGAACATCATCAGCATGGCTTCGGCCGCGGCCGTGCCCTCGTCGAGCAGCGAGCAGTTGGCGATCTCCAGCCCCGTAAGCGAAAGGACGGCCGTCTGGAAGTTGAGCAGCGCTTCGAGCCGCCCCTGCGAGATTTCGGCCTGGTAGGGGGTGTAGGAGGTGTACCAGGCGGGATTTTCGAAGACGTTGCGCACCACGGCGGCCGGGACCGCGCACGGGTAGTAGCCCATGCCGATGAACGAGCGCAGCGGGCGGTTGCGCTCGGCCAGGTCGCGGATGTGGGCGGCGAACTGGTATTCGCTCATCCCCTCGGCGGGCAGCGGCAGGGGTTTCTTCAGACGGATCGAGGCGGGGATAACCTGTGCGATAAGCTCCTCGACGGAGCCGACGCCGATCGTGGCGAGCATCTCCCGAAGCTCTTTTTCGTTGCTGACGCCGATGTGGCGGTCGGAAAAACGGTCGAACATGAATGCTGTTTTTGGAGGTTTGTTTTAATAGTTGAAGCTGCTGCCGCCGATAAATTCGCGCAGGATCGACGTGGGCGGGATGGCGTCGGGGGCGATGGGGATGAAGTTGTCGAGGAACTTGAGCAGGCGGCGCGCCTCGTCGTACTCGGGGACCGTGTCGGGCACTTCGCGCAGAATCTTCTCGGCGAAGGGACGCAGTACGGGAATCTCGTAGAAGAGCGACGAGTTGAGCATTACGTCGGCGTTCTCCTGATAGGGGAAGATGTGGCGCTCCTCGCCGCGGCGGACCGAGGCCCAGCGCGAGAGGGTCTTCAGCGCGTCGGCGCCCCGCTGCGTGTAGTCTCGCGTAAGGCGGCGCAGCAGGCGGTTGTCGGTGGTCGAGATGCGCGAGAGGTTGTCCATCGCCACCGAGGTGAAGCACGAGATGTAGATTTTGAACTTTTGGCTGTCGGGGATACTGGGCGTCAGGCGCGGATTGAGGCCGTGGATGCCCTCGATGATGAGGATGGAGCGTTCGTCGAGCGTCAGCGGATTGTTGTGCCACGCACGGCGCCCCGTAACGAAGTCATAGCGCGGGATGTCGACGCTCTCGCCGCGCATCAGGCGGCGCAGGTGGTCGTTGAACAGCTCCAGGTCGATCGCTTCGAGCACTTCGTAGTCGTATTCGCCGTTTTCGTCCTTGGGGGTTTTGTCGCGGTCGACGAAGTAGTCGTCCAGCGAGATCAGCACCGGATTAAGCCCCAGCACGCCCAACTGGATGCCCAGCCGCTTGGCCGAGGTGGTCTTGCCGCTCGACGAGGGTCCCGAAATGAGCACCATGCGCAGGCCGCGCTCGCGGTTGGCGGTCAGGATGGCGTCGGCGACCTCGGCGAACTTGCGTTCGTGGAACGCCTCGGCCACCAGAATCATGCCCTTGTCCACCCCCGAAAGCACGCGCTCGTTGACGGCCCCGACCGTCGGCACGCCCATAATCCCGACCCACGACTGGTATTCGCGGAAGATGTCGAACATGCGGTCCTGCTGAACCTGTTTGTTCAGCCGCTCGGGGGCGGTGCGCAGGGGCAGGGCCAGGTGGAACCCGTTGTAGAAGGGGTCGACGTCGAACAGGGTGATGTAGCCCGTCGAGGGGGCCAGCGAGCCATAGAAGTAACCCACCGTGTCGTCGAGCGTGTAGAGGTCGCTGTAAAGCCGTGGCCGGGTGTCCAGCAGGGCGATCTTGTCGATGAAACCCTGCTCGGCGTAGCGGGCGCGGACCTCCGAGGTGAGCATCTTGCGCCGGGTGATCGGAAGGTCCTGCCCGACCAGCTCCTCCATGCGGCGGCGGATGGCGGCGGTCTGCTCCGCAGTGAAGGCGTCGATGCCGTCGACCTCGCAGTAGAAGCCGCTCTGGCTCATCGAATGGCGGATGTGGAGTGTGCTCGACGGATAGAGGTCCCTCACGGCCTTTTGCAGCAGGAACCACGCCGTGCGCTGATAGACGCGGATGCCCTGGAAAGAGGTGATGTCCACGAAACGGACCGAAACGGAGGTATATAATTTGTAGTTAAGCTCCTTGATGCGGTTGTTGACCATGGCGGCCAGGAACGGGTAGGCCCCCGGTTCGATCCGATTCGCCAGCTCGAGCAGCGGAGTGCCCATCGGAACGCGGATCGTTTCGCCGAGGTTGTCGCACACGACTTGGATGGTATCGGACATGGCGGAATTTACGCTTAAAGATGGGTAAAGATAGGAATTTTTCGTAACTTTGACAAAATCAATACCGATATTAATATGAAAAGATCGATCCGGCTGCTGCTGCTCGCCTTCGCGGCGGTTGCGGCGGCCTGCGGCCCGCGCGAACGGACCCTCGTCCTGCTCTCGACCAACGATATGCACGCCAAGATCCGGCAGTTTCCCCGGCTGGCTTCGGCCGTCGAAGCGTGCCGCGACACGGCGCAGCTGGTGGTGCTGGTCGATGCGGGCGACCGCTGGACGGGCAACGCCTACGTTGACCTGGCCCCCACGCCCGGCATGCCGATGCTTGCGCTGATGAACCACCTCGGCTATGATGTGGCCACGCTGGGCAACCACGAGTTCGACCACGGACAGGCCTTTCTGGGGCGGATGATCGACAGTATGTCGTTCCGCGTGGTCGCTGCCAACGTATTGAGCGACACGTGCACCTTCCCGCAGCTGCCGCCTTACACGATTCTCGACGAGGACGGCATCCGCATCGGCTTCGTAGGCGTGGTGACCAACTACGAGGGACCCGGCCATCCGGCGGGCAACGAGGAGAGTTTCCGTGGCCTGCGCTTCCCCGATCCGCAGCAGCTGGCCGAGCGGTATGCCGCCGAGCTGCGGCCGCAGTGCGACCTCTTGGTGCTGGTTTCGCACATGGGCGACGACCGCGATGCGGAGCTGCTCGCGCGCGGCACGCAGTTCGATCTGGTGATCGGCGGCCATACGCACAAGGAGATCGACACGCTCATCGGCGGCACGCTGCTCACCCAGACGGGCAAGGACCTCCGGAATGTCGGGGTCACGACGGTGCGTTTCCGGGGCCGGAAGATCGCGGGCATCGACTATCGGATCGTACCGTTGGCCGACTATGCGCCCGATCCCGACTTCCAGCGGGAGGTGGAGCGCTACTACGGCAATGAGCAGCTGAACAGCCCCGTCGGGGAGTTCCGCGAGGCGGCCAACAAGTGGGGCGTGGCCAACTGGATGGCCGATGCCGTGGCCGACGAGGCCGACGCCCAGATCGGCTTCTACCACATCGGCGGCGTGCGGCTGGACAGCATCCCGGCCGGCGGGGTGAGTACGGCGCTGGTCTACGACCTGGAGCCGTTCGGAACCCGGATCGCCACGATGAAGATGACCCCGGCGCAGCTGCGCCGGATGATCCTATCGAAATACAACGATGAGGAGAACCGCAAGGAGGCGCACCGCGTGGATCTCGTTTCGACCACCCCCTACGTGATCGTGACCGATGCGCGGGACGAGGCCCTGGACGTGGAGTTCCCCCGCCTGCAGGAGGGGCGGAGCTACCGGATAGCCATGTCGGATTATATTTTCAACAACTACCGCGATCTGGAATACGAGGACGGAGCGGTGACGGACGATGCGGTTGCGCAGACGCTGCTCGAGGAGCTGCAGGACGACAGCCCCGTCCGTCCGGACAACCTGCCGCGGCAGAAGGTGCGGGTGCGGAACTGAGTAGGGCGGCTGTTTGCCGGTCTGAGGTGGTCTGAATTTATTCGGAGCGTTGACTGTGTTATTTAGGTGCTGTTGGGTTTAATGATCTTTTCGTGTAGCAGCCTGCGTTGATTGAGTTAACACGACCCAGAACCGTTGGGTGCAATAATCCTCCCGGGCAGCAGTCTGCGGAGGACACGCGACAAGCGGGCCTCCGCTGCCCGAAGGCAGCGGCCCGCACGGCTCTTCGAGCCGCTACTGGCATGCAAAAAATTCATTTTAGATGTTCTTCGCCCCTCCCGAGGGTGGGGGCAGACTTATAAACGCCGCCTGAGGCGGCAAGGTTCGGCGGTCTGAACCAGGATTGCGATGTTATACGCTTGACCGCACGAAGTTGCATTCCGTTAAATATTTTTAGCGCACCGCTAAAAATATTTAGCAGCGTGATCAATATATTTACCGCCTTTTTTATACCTTTGTAGCCCCTGCGTGCGTGCGCGATGCGCCGAACGGGGGCTACGAACTTTATTATTAACTGTTTAACGAGCGATTGTATCGCAAATTATTTCCAAATGGAAGAAGTAAAAAACGTTGTTGCGAACGAGAATTTCGACTGGAACGCGTTCGAGAACGATCTGGGCGTCTATGACCAGCCCAAAGAGCAGATCGCCGAGGAGTACGACAAAACCCTGTCGAACGTGGCCGTCGGCGAGGTGGTCGAGGGAACCGTGACCGCCGTCACCAAGCGCGAAGTTTTCGTCAACATCGGCTACAAGAGCGAGGGCGTGATCCCCGTTTCGGAATTCCGCTACAACCCCGACCTGAAGGTGGGCGACAAGATCGAGGTCTACGTCGAGTCGGCCGAGGACAAGAACGGCCAGCTCTCGCTTTCGCACAAGAAGGCTCGTCAGCTCAAATCGTGGGATCGTGTCAACGAGGCCCTGGAGAAGGACGAGATCATCAAGGGTTACATCAAGTGCCGCACCAAGGGCGGTATGATCGTCGACGTATTCGGCATCGAGGCGTTCCTGCCCGGTTCGCAGATCGACGTGAAGCCCATCCGCGACTACGATATCTATGTCGACAAGACCATGGAGTTCAAGGTGGTGAAGATCAACCAGGAGTTCCGCAACGTGGTCGTGTCGCACAAGGCGCTCATCGAGGCCGAGCTGGAGGCGCAGAAGCAGATCATCATGTCGAAACTCGAGAAGGGTCAGATCCTCGAGGGAACCGTCAAGAACATCACCTCCTACGGCGTATTCGTCGACCTGGGCGGTGTGGACGGTCTGATCCATATCACCGACCTTTCGTGGGGCCGCGTGAACCACCCCGAGGAGATCGTGTCGCTCGATCAGAAGATCAACGTGGTGATCCTCGACTTCGACGACCAGAAGAAGCGCATCGCGCTGGGTCTGAAGCAGCTCACCCCGCATCCGTGGGAGGCGCTCGACCAGAACCTCAAGGTGGGCGACAAGGTCCGCGGCCGCGTGGTGGTCATGGCCGATTACGGTGCGTTCGTCGAGATCGCTCCCGGCGTCGAGGGTCTGATCCACGTCTCGGAAATGTCGTGGAGCCAGCACCTGCGTTCGGCCCAGGAGTTCATGAAGGTCGGCGACGAGGTAGAGGCCGTCATCCTGACGCTCGACCGCGAGGAGCGCAAGATGTCGCTGGGCATCAAGCAGCTCACGCCCGATCCGTGGGAGATGATCGAGACCAAGTACCCCGTGGGTACGCGCTGCACGGCCAAGGTGCGCAACTTCACCAATTTCGGCGTCTTCGTCGAGATCGAGGAGGGCATCGACGGTCTGATCCATATCTCCGACCTGAGCTGGACCAAGAAGGTGAAGCACCCCGGCGAATTTACGCAGGTGGGCGCCGACATCGAGGTCGTGGTGCTGGAGATCGACAAGGAGAACCGCCGTCTCAGCCTGGGCCACAAGCAGCTGGAGGAGAATCCCTGGAACGAGTTCGAGAACCAGTTCCCCGTGGACAGCATCCACGAGGGTACGATCACCGAGATGACCGACAAGGGCGCGGTGGTTGCGCTGGGCGAGAACATCGAAGGCTTCTGCCCCGCCCGTCAGCTGGTGAAGGAGGACGGTACGACCCCGAAGGTGGGCGACAAGCTCAACTTCAAGATTCTGGAGTTCTCGAAGGCTACCAAGCGCATCACCCTCTCACACCTGCGTACGTACGACGACGCCCGCCGGGCCGAGGCCGCATCCGAGAAAGCGGAGAAGCGTGCCGCAGCCGATGCCACGAAGTCGACCGTGAAGAAGATCAACGCTTCGGTGGAGAAGACCACGCTGGGCGATCTGGCCGGGCTGGCCGCGCTGAAGAGCGCCATGGAAGCTGCCGAGGCCAAGAACGCCAAGAAGGCCGCTGCCGCCAAGAAAGAGGAGAAGGCCGAGGAGTAATCCCGACCGGATAGGAAGCGGTTTCGCATCGAATCCGTTCCGTTGCATGCACTCCCGACGCTTCAACGTGCGTTGGGAGTGCATTTTATTTTGCCGGACGGATTATTTTCCCTATATTAGACCTCTCCGGAACGGTTGATGCGTCGGAGCCGACCGATCAAACGGATGCCGCCGATGCAGAGCGGGCAGACGTGTAGGAGCGAACAAGCCCTGCCGGCGCCGGCGGCCCCAGGAAAACGTGTTCCCTGCGACGCGGCGGACAGCTGCCAAAAACAAGGGGTCGGACGGCCCCGCTCTTTGATACGAACCTTAATTCCAATTCTATGACGAAAAAATTCCTTTACGCAATCTGGAGCGTCGCGTCGCTCCTCTGCTTGACGTTGGCCGCCTGTTCGGACGACGATTCCGGGGCTGAAAATCCCCCCCCCTCGCCTTCGCCCTCGGTTGAACTGACCCTGGAGGGCACTCCTTCCCCAAACGCCTTCTCGTTCCGCCTGACGCCCTCCCAGGCAGATCGGGCCGCCTGGATGGTCGTGGAGCGCGCGCAGCCCGCACCCGATGCCGCCAGGCTGCTGAGCGCAGGCCATGCGGTCGCTGCCGATAAGCCGGCCGTGCTGACGGTGGATGCACTCTCCCCCGCAACAGATTATACCGTTTATGCCGTCGCCGCGCAGGGGGAGACCGTCGGCAAAGTTTCCAGCCTCGATGTGACCACCGCCGCTCCGGACGGGGTGATCTGGCCCGGCGAAATCGGGAAGAACCGGATCGCCTACCACATCGAAATGGGTGCGGAAGACGCCTATCTGCATACCTGCATGATGCAGGCGGACGTCGATACGTTCCTCTCCTTCGCAAAGACCGATGAGGAGGTGCTGAACGCCTACCGTACGATCCTCCAACTTTACGGCTGGCAGGCCGCCGGTCCCGGCGATTTCCTCTTCGAAGACGGGCAGGAGATGCCCCGCGGGCGGGCTGCCCGGGTCATGGCCGGGGTTCCCTATGTGGTGATCGCTTCGAGGATCGATGCCGACAACAATTTCCAGGGCGCCTGCGAGAGGATCGCGGTCACGACCGCGGAACCCGAGCTGCTTGCAGCGACGATCGACGTGGAGATGCTCGATCTCAAAGCGGGGGAGGTGACTTTCAAGATGACGCCCGGCGCGGGCATCGAAAGCTATTTCGAAACCCTGCTGCCCGGGTCGATCGCCGACGAGCTGACCGCAAAGGGCGGAACGGCGCTGCTGGAGTACCTGTTCGGAACCGGTTCGCGCGTCACCGATTTCACCGAACCGTCCGTCTGGTCGCTTCCCGAACCGGAAAGTCCCTACGTGCATTACGTGATCGGGGTGGATGCGAAAGGCGATCGGACGCAATTGCAGAGCCATCCGTTCGAATCGCCCGCGGCGAAGCCGGTCGTCACGGAAAATATCGCTTTCGACCGCTATGTCACGGCCACGTATTTCGGGCCGACGACGGACGCGGACGGAAACCAGGTTTACAACTACTACTTCGAACTGGCCGATTGCGAGGTGGAGAAAGATCCCGAATACGGGGATATCTATCCGGTGGACGATGGCCCGGGCAACGTCTTGATATGCGACTTCTATACGCAGGCCGGCGATGCAACAAAATTGCAGGATGGAGTCTATACGATCGGCACGGACATGAAGGCCGGCACGCTGGGCTACGATTACACCTGGGCCGCGGGATTCGACGAGGAGGGCAACGAGACCCAGATGAGTTTCGCTTCCGGCTCGATCACCGTCGCCCGCGAAGGGGAGAACTACCGGCTGACGGTGGATTTCATGACCGAGCAGGGGCAGGCCTACACCGGATCCTATACGGGCGCACTGCCTTTCTTCGATGCGACGGCTTCCTCGTCGTCGCGGTCGGAAACGGCGCGGCGCATGCGCGGCGGAGGGGTGTCGATGACGCCCTCGCTGCGGAAGATCGGCGCTTCCGCGGTCAGATGATAGCAGTCGGGGTACGGCCTGCCTGCTGACGCCGGACCTGTTCCGGCCAATAGCGGGCGAACAGCCTGCCTGAGAATGGAAAGAGCTTCCCTGTAAAAAGGGAAGCTCTTTTCGTACGCATTCCGACGGGTGCGGAGCGCTTGTCGGCATGCCAGCTCCGGATGATCCGGCGGACCGAAGATCGGCTGATTGCCGAAATGGTCCTGCGGTCCGACCACGGTGGTCGGTCGGGTATAGGAACGGACGCCTGACCCGCCGAAAATTCCGTGCAGCGGTTACTCGGCGGTCACCATCTCGCGGACGCCCTCGTCGGTGAGGCAGGAGAGAATCTCGTCGGTGTTCTTCTCCTCCTGAAGCGTGTCGCCCAGCTCGCGCGCGATCTCGTCCTCGCCCATCAGCTCGGCATAATACTTCAGCGTACCGTAGGAGGCGATCTCGTAGTGCTCGGCTTTCTGCCCGGCCATAATCAGGGCGGCGTCGCGCGTGTAGGTGTCCTTCTCGGTGTCGGCGATAGCCTCCTCGGCCTCGGCGACGATACCTGCCATCGCTTCGCATTTTTTGCCCTGGGCGCGTTTGCCCAGCAGTTCGAAGACCTTCTTCAGGCGCTCGATCTGACCGGCCGTCTCGTCGATATGCTTGGCGAAGGCGGCGGCGAGCTTCTCGCTGGTGGCGGCCTTTTTCATCTTTTTCAGGCCGTCGGAGAGGTGCTTTTCAGCCCAGTAAATGTCGCGGATCTGATCGATGAAGAACTCGCGGAAGAGCGCGGATTCGTTCTTGGTTTGATTTTTAGTGTTCATGGTAAGGTTGTTTGAATGTCTTTCGGTAACGCTCCCGGTCCAATTTCCGTGCCAGCAGGGTTGCGGCGACCACGGCCAGGGGCGGACGGTTCGGGCATCGTTTTTGTTTTCCGGGGATGCAAAACCCCGTCCGATGAACAAATTCAAACCCCATCTGGCCCTGCTGGTGTGCAACGTGATCTGGGCCATGGATTACCCCTTCTATACCATCGTGCTGCCGCACTACGTCCGCCCGGCCGGGATGGTCGCGGCGTCGCTGTTCGTGACGGCGCTCTTTTCGCTGATTCCGCTGCTGTGGCAGAAGGCCGAGCGGGTCGACCGGAAGGACATCCGCAAGCTGGTGGGCGCTGCGCTGCTGATCGGCGTGCTGCGCAAGGGGTTCATCATGTTCGGTCTGTCGAAGACCTCGCCCATCGACGGCTCGATCATCGATACGATCATTCCGCTGCTCGTGCTGCTGTTCTCCGTGCTGCTCGGGATCGACCGCTTCACCAAACGCAAGATCGCGGGGCTGACGCTCGGCATGGCCGGAGCCATCGCCGTGGTGGTCACGGGCGCCTCGTCGGCCCATGCCCACTCGCACCTGTGGGGCAATATCCTGATTCTGCTCAGCGCTCTCGCCTCGTCGGTCTACATGGTGTGGTTCAAGAAAGTGGTTTCCAAATACAAGCCTACCACTCTGATGCGGTGGATCTACTGCATTGCGGCCATCGTCACGCTGCCGTTCGGGCTGGGGGACATCGTGCACGCCGACTATCCGGCCATCGCGCGCCACGCGCTCTTTCCGACGCTGTTCGTGCTGACCGTGCCCACCTACATTCCCAACCTGATGCTCAACTACGCGCTCAAGTACGTCGCTCCCGCCGTGTCGAGCATCTACACCTACTTGCAGCCCGTGCTGGCGATCGCTGTGTCGGTGGCCATGGGGCTGGACCGCCTGCATGCCGATACGGTGATTTTCGCCGTAGTGATCTTCGTCGGCGTGGGGCTGGTGCTGCAGACCTACTCCTCGCGGAAGAGGACCGACCATCCCGTCACAAGCCGTCACTGAGCGGCGGCCCTCCCTGTCCGGCCGGAAGACTGACCGAAAACAAAAAAGCCCTCCCGGCTGGGAGGGCTTTTTGTTTGCAGACGACCGGTGCTTATTCGGCAGCGGTCACCGTAAATTTGATCGTAGCCTTCACGTCGCGGTGCAGTTTGGCCACGGCCTCGTATTCGCCGACGGTCTTGATGGCGTCCACGGCGATGACCTTGCGGTCGATCGTGATGCCCTTGGCGGCGAGCGCCTCGGCCAGGTCGGTCGCGGTGACCGTACCGAAAAGTTTGCCCTCCTCGGCCTTCACGGCGAGCGTCAGCGGCAGGTTGGCGATCGTCTCGGCCAGGGCCTGCGCGTCGGCGAGAATCTTGGCGTCCTTGTGGGCGCGCTGGCGGAGGTTCTCGGCCAGCACCTTCTTGGCGGCAGCCGTTGCGGCCTTGGCGTAGCCCTGCGGGATGAGGTAGTTGTTGGCGTAGCCGGGCTTCACGTTCACGATGTCGTTGGCGTAGCCCAGGTTCTCGATATCTTTGATCAGAATAACTTCCATGTTCGTCTCCTCCTTTTAATTATTTCATGCAATCGGTTACGAAGGGCAGGATGGCGAGGTGACGGGCGCGTTTGACGGCCTGGGCCACCTTCTTCTGGAACTTCTGCGAAGTGCCGGTCAGGCGGCGGGGCAGAATCTTGCCCTGCTCGTTGAGGAACTTCTTGAGGAACTCTCCGTCCTTGTAGTCCACATATTTGATACCGAGCTTCTTGAAACGGCAGTATTTCTTCTTCTTGACGTCGACCGATACCGGGTTGAGGTAACGGATTTCGGACTGTGCTTTGTTCTCCTGTGCCATGATTTACTCCTCCTGCTTGTTAGAAAGTTTCGCACGACGTTTCTCCGAGTACTCCACGGCATACTTGTCCTGCTTGAAAGTTAAGAAACGGATCACGCGCTCGTCGCGGCGGTACTGCGTCTCGAGCGTCGAGATCAGCGAGCCTTCGCCCGTGAACTCGATGAGGAAGTAGAACCCGGTGGTCTTCTTCTGAATGGGGTAGGCGAGCTTCTTCAAGCCCCACGACTCCTTGTTCACGATTTGACCGCCGTTCTCGGTGATGACACCCTGGAATTTGTCAGCGACCTCCTGCACCTGTGCATCGGACAGGACGGGCGTGACGATGAAAACGGTTTCGTAATTGTTCATAATGCTTTATTGGTTAATTAAATCCCCGAAGGGACGGCAAAGGTACGAATTAAAACCGAGAATCAAAAAATTCGGGATCGAAAATTGATTCGTGGCGCCAAATTCGCCGTTTGTCGGGGCGGCTGCCGGGACTATTCGGGGCGGAGACCTTCCGGAAATCCCTGCGCCCGCAGCGCGATGTCCTGCCCGTCGGGGGTCACGAGGTAGCAGCCCGTGGAGGCGGGGGTGATGTGGCCGATCACGTCGACCGCGCCCAGCCGCATCACCTGCTCCTGCATGGCCAGCGGCACGGTGAACAGCAGTTCGTAGTCTTCGCCGCCGTTCAGGGCCGCGACGACCGGGTCGGCGTGCATCTCCTCGGCCAGCGCCGAGGTCTGGCGGGCGATGGGGATGCGCTCGAGGTAGATGCGCGCACCACATTTCGACGCCTTGCAGAGCTGCATCAGATCGCTCGAAAGTCCGTCCGTCAGGTCGATCATCGACGTGGGGGTGATCTTCTCCTCGCGGAGCATCTCCACGATGTCGGTGCGGGGGCGCGGCTTGAGGTACTTTTCCAGCAGGTATTCGTAGCCCGCGAACTGGGGTTCGGGCTGGGCGACCCCCTCCAGCACGCGGCGTTCGCGTTCGAGCAGTTGCAACCCCATGTAGGCCGCGCCGAGGTTGCCCGTCAGGCAGATCAGGTCGTTCTGCTGCGCACCGTCGCGGTAGGCGATCTTATCCTTTCTGGCGTGGCCCAGCGCGGTGACGGTGATGACCAGCCCGGTCATCGAGGCGCGCGTGTCGCCCCCCACCAGGTCGATGCCCTGCTCGCGGCAGGCGAAGTCGATGCCCTCGTAGAGGTCCTCCAGCGCCTCGACGGGCAGCTTGGCCGAGACGCCGAGCGAGACGGTGATCTGCGCCGGCAGGGCGTTCATGGCCAGTATGTCGCTCACGCCCGCCGTCACGACCTTGTAACCCAGGTGCTTGAGCGGGAAATACGTCAGGTCGAAGTCGATCCCTTCGTAGAACGCGTCGGTCGTGCAGAGCACGGCTTCGCCGCGTGCCGGGGCGATCACCGCGGCGTCGTCCCCGATGCCCCGCAGTGTGGTGGCGTGGCGCGTTTCGATGCGGGCGGTCAGGCGGTCGATCAAACCGAATTGACCCAGCGAGGCGATTTCGGTGCGTTTCTTCTGCTCCATAATAAAATTTTTTACAAATCTAACGAATCTTTGCCGTATCCCAAAAAAATAACGTATTTTTGTCCGGTTCAACCAATAAACGGATTGAGTTATGATCAATATCGTCTTATTCGGCGCTCCCGGTTGCGGCAAAGGTACGCAGGCCCAGCGCTTGAAGGAGCACTACGGCGTCGAGCACGTCTCGACGGGCGAGGTGATCCGCGAGGAGATTCGGCAGGGCACTCCGCTCGGACGCAGCATGGAGTGCTGCATCCGCGAAGGCAGGCTGGCCCCCGACGAGGTGGTCATCGCCATGATCGAGCACTACGTGATGGAGCACCGGCAGGCGAAGGGGTGCATCTTCGACGGCTTTCCCCGTACGACGGTGCAGGCCGAGGAGTTCGACCGGATTCTCTCCGGGCACGGCCTGAAGGTCGACGTGATGGTCGACATTCGCGTTCCGGAGGAGGAACTGGTGCGCCGTATCCTGCTGCGGGGCCGGGATTCGGGCCGCGCGGACGACGCCTCGGAGGAGGTGATCCGCGGTCGGCTGGACGTCTACCGCATGCAGACGGCCGTGGTGGCCGACTACTACGCCGCGCAGGGCAAATACGCCGCGGTCGACGGCATGGGGTCGATGGACGAGGTGTTCGCCCGCATCGCCCAGGTGATCGACGCGCTGAAGTAACGCGGTGCGGGGCGGCCCGGCGTGCGCCCGAGCATGGAATTACGGAGCAGTTTCCCGGCAGCGGGAGGCTGCTTTTCGTTTGCACGGGTCGTTGCGTGAACGGATTTTCGCAGGCGGTTTTCGCGTCGGAGGCCGGACCGGCTTTGCTTGCGTCGAGGACGGGCAACGTAGGGACGGGTAACGGCAGGTGTGCGGTGACCGCGAGCGGACAAGACGGACGTCCGGATAGGGAGCGGATGAACGCCGATCCGGCGGCCGGGCAGAAAGGGACGCCCAGGGAATGTTGAATAGGCGGACGGATGCCCCCGGCGGCGGAGCGGTGCAAGGGAAGGAATCCACTGAGTAACCGACGGTCCGTCGAGGCCGTCGCGGAACGCCGCCCAACGGCCGGGCCGGACACAAAAAAGCCGCCTTGCGGGCGGCTTTTGCATCGTGCGGAACGCTTCTTAGAGGGCGTTCACATGCAGCTGCATGGCGCTCTTGAGGTTGGCGGCCTTGTTCTTGTGCATGATGTTGTGCTTGGCGAGTTTGTCCAACATGGACGTTACCTTGGGAAGCAACGCTTCGGCGGCGCTCTTCTCGCTGGTTGCGCGCATCGCCTTCACGGCGTTGCGGGCCGTCTTGTGGAGCAGGCGGTTGTGCGCACGCTTGGTCAGCGTCTGACGAATCCGCTTTTTCGATGACTTATGGTTTGCCATAATCCGTTAGTTTTTATTTTACTTTTTCAGTTGTTCGCTTTGAACGGCCGTGACCGCCTGCGGATAGACCCTCGGGTCCGCTCCTCGTAAAATCATTCACCCGTCGGAACCTCCGACCCGCGAGAGCGATTTTGTATGCCCCCCCCCGTCGTCGGCCCCGTCGTAGTAGCCCATAGCAGAATCGAACTGCTCTTTCAAGAATGAAAATCTTGCGTCCTAACCGATAGACGAATGGGCCTTTACCGCTATCGTGCGCCCGGAAAGGGGTTACTTTAGCGGTGCAAAGGTAACTAAAAAAGTGACATGTACAAAAAATAGGCAAAAAAAACTTCTGCGGACTACTTTTTTGTCCGGCGGATCGTGCGCGTGGCTGCGTCGAAACGAATGCCCTCGGCGTCGAACAGCCGTTCGATGCGGCCGCTGCCGGCCATTTCGGCGGAGGGGAGGTGGTGGAGTACGGGCGGATCGATCAGCGCCACGGCGTCGCAGAGGTCGAGCGCAATGTCCAGATCGTGCGTGGAGAAGAGGATGCACTTGCCCTCCTCGTGGGCCAGCCGCAGCAGCAGTGCGGCCAGGAAGTAGCGGTTCGGCAGGTCGAGAAAGGCCGTCGGTTCGTCGAGCAGAATCACGGGCGTGTCCTGCGCCAGCGCCCGGGCGATCAGGATGCGCTGGCACTCCCCGTCGGAGAGCGTGTCCATCGGCTTGCGGGCGAACGAGGTCATGCCGACCAGCTCCAGCGCGCGGGCGACCGCCGCGCGGTCGGTCTGCTGCATGCGTCCGATCCAATTGGTGTAGGGGGCGCGGCCCAGCGCCACGGCATCCTCGCACGGGAGGTTGGCGATGCGGACCTTGTCGGTGGTGACGAAGCTCGCCGCGACGGCCCGCTCGTGGGGCGTGAGCGTTGAGAGGGGCTTGCCGCAGAGTTCGACCTCGCCCGCCGCGAGCGTGCCCAGCCCGGCGACTGCGCGCAGCAGGGTGCTCTTGCCCGTGCCGTTGCGACCCACCAGCGCCGTCAGCGTGCCCGGCAGAAAGCGGGCCGAAGCGTCGCGCAGCAGGACGCGGCTTCCATAGGACAGCGTAATATTTTTCAGCGTGACGCTCATCCGAAGAAACTGCGGTTGCGGACCACCACGACGATGACCACCGGAATGCCCATCAGGGCGGTCACGGTGTTGATCGGGAAGGCCAGGGTTTTCGAAATCAGGTCGCACAGCAGCAGCAGGGCCGCGCCGGCGAGCATCGAGGCGGGCAGCAGCAGCCGGTGGTCGGCCGTGCGGAAGAGCATGCGCGCCAGGTGCGGTACGGCCAGTCCGATAAAGCCGACAGGACCGCAGAAGGCCGTGACGGTTCCGGCCAGCAGGACCGTCGAGAGGAAGATGAGCGTGCGTGTGCGGCGCACGTCGAGTCCCATCGTGCGGGCATAGTTTTCGCCGAGCAGCAGCAGGTTCAGCGGCTTGACGACCGCCACCGAGAGCACCAGCCCCGCCGTGATGACGGGGACCATCAGCGCCAGCCGGCTGCCCGTCACGTCGCCCAGCGATCCCATCGTCCAGATAACGAAGGATTTGAGCGCCGCTTCGCTCGACAGATATTGCAGAATCTCGACCACCGAGCCGATGCCCGAGCCGAACATCATGCCGAGAATCAGGATTACCATGATGTCCTTGATGCGGCGGCTGACGGCCATCACCGTCAGCAGGACGATCGCCGCGCCGAGCCACGCCGCGCCGGCGATCCCCAAAGACTGGATGAACGAGTGCCCGGCCACACCCAGCAGGGGGGCGCCCAGCAGGAAGAGCGCCACGCCCAGCCCTGCGCCCGCGCTGACCCCCAGCACGTAAGGGCCTGCCAGCGGGTTGCGGAAGAGTGTCTGCATCTGAAGGCCGCTCGCCGCGAGCGCCGCACCCGCAAAGAGGGCGGTGACGGCTTTCAGCAGGCGGATTTTGAGCACGATGTCGCGCGTCGTCGGATCGCATGCGCCGCCCGTGAGCGCTGCCCACACCTCGCCCGGGGCCACCCCGACCGAGCCGACCATCAGGTCGGCGGCGAAGAGCGCTGCCGTAAGTAATGACAGGAGGGTGAAGAGCAGGGCGGAACGGGACATCGGCTAACGCAGGCGTTGGTAGTAGAGGGTGCTGTCGCCCGTTTCGTACAGCAGTGCGTGGAGGTCGCGCAGCACCGCGTCGGGCCTAACGGCGCCCGATTCCCAGAAGTCGGAGCCTCCGGCGGGCGTCCGGAGGCGGTTGTTGTTCCAGACGCGGCGGTTCACCACGGCGGGGATGCGGGCGAACTTGGGATTTTGCGCCGTCAGCTCCGCGAGCGAGTTGCAGGCGCCCACGTTGATCCAGACGTCCGCATCGCGGGCGAGCAGGTAGGCCTCCTCCAGATCGACGGCCACCGAGCTGTTGCCGTGATTTTGCGCATAGACGTACTCCCCGCCCGCGTCCTCGATCAGGCGGATCATGTAGCTGCGCGACGAGGGCATGAACCACGTATCGCGGTAGGGGGTGTTGATCATCACGCGGGGCCGGGCCGCCGAGTCGGCGGCGATCCGCTCCCGGAGGGCGTTGTAGCGTTCGGCGATCTGTTCGAAGACCCGGATGCCCGCTTCGCGGCAGTCGCACAGCTCCGCCGCAAGGACCAGCCACTCGGCCTTTCCGAGCGGCGACTGCTCCATATAGTCGCCGATATAGAGATAGGGGATGCCCAGTTCGCGCAGCTTGCCCGTGACCACCCCGCTCTCACCCGTTACGCCGTAGAGCAGCACCACGTCGGGCCGCATGGCCGCCAGCAGTTCGAAGTCGAGGTTGGTGTCGTACCCCACCTCGCGCACCTCGCCGCAATGGCGGTGGGCGTTGACGTAGGGGTTGGAGATGTAGTCGATGCCCGATACACCCGTGACGCGGCGGATCTGGCCGATGGCGTCGAAGAGCGCCACGTGGCTCGACGACATGCAGACCACACGGTGCACAGGGGTCTTGACGGTCTGTGCGTCGAATCCGGCTGCGGCCCGCTCGCCGTCGCGCAGCAGGAGCAGGTGCTGCTCCTCGTCGCCCGCACCCTGCCAGGCGTTGCGGACGGTTAAGAGCGTCGACTGCTCGTCGTCCGCGCCGCGGATGTCGAAGCCGGTGGCGTAGGCGGGGGTGTAGACCGGGCGGGTGAAGTCGGCCGCGGAACGGGTTGCAGCGGGTCCGCAGGCTGCTGCAAGCAGCATCACAAGGCAGATCGCCAGTTCGGGAAAACGTTTCATCGACACAAAATTAGAAAAAAATATCGCAGAAATGTGTTGGATTGTGAAAAAGTTGCTATATTTGCAGTCCGAAACGCTACGGGGTGTAGCTCAGCCCGGTTAGAGTACGCGTCTGGGGGGCGCGTGGTCGCAAGTTCGAATCTTGTCACCCCGACTGTTGAAAAGGCTCGACAATCTCATGATTGTCGAGCCTTTCTTTTACTATGGGTGGATTCGAAAGACAAGCGACGCGATGAAGAGTTCGGGTGTGACGGTTCATCCGTCGAATCGGGATTTTGAACGCAGCGCGCCTAAACCCTGGTGCTTCGAAAAACCAAGTGTCAACCAACGAAGCAGTTAGCCGGAAGGCAGATGCGATTGATCGGTGCTGGCAGGTGGTTCAGAAATCTTCAGATATTCGTTCCATGGAAATAATGCGGGTTGAGAGCAGCTTGACGTCGTCATAAGGATACTTCCCTTTTATGCGTTGGATAGCATCAATAAGCTCAAGGATCTCTTCCTCTTTTTCGACAATGATATAATTGATGTCATTCGGGGAAAATTCCAACCCATGAGCTTCATTCATGGAATTCATTTCAGCAATCAAAGGCTCTGTATAATCGCGTTCCGTGATGCAAAAACCGAATTTGTGTTTCGATACATTCTCCATCAACTTTGTTTTAGGAGGAATATATCGCCATTCCCGCTCATTATAAAAAATGATATCTTTCAACTCGTTTTGAATCTTCTGCTGTCCCTTGTACGGTTTCATGAATAACGACGTATACAAGAGATCGTAAATCAAATCCATACGGTCGTTGAACCTGGTTACTTCCGAAACGCTTTGATATCTGTTTATCCTATTGATATTTCGTAAGTTATCTCGGATGTTGTCGCATAAAATAGAATTGCTGTGAGTATATAAAATAGGGGTTATGCCTTTATTTATAGCCCACTCTTTCTTCAAGCCGATCGCATAATGCCCATAGTTGTCCGAATGATTGCTTATTTGGGATAGAGGGATATCGCAGAAACAAACCATCGGGTAGGCTATCTTCATACGGTCGTTTATGAACACCATATTTTCTAAACTCAGCCGGGGATAGAATTTAGTCCGCAGGATATTTATTAAAGTGTCTTTGTTCCGCGTAAAATGGAAAAGTGTATTTGCGCTTATAGCACTCATTGTTCGGTCAGTTTAAGGTGATGCGAATGTAATAAAAAAAAGTCAGTCAGGAAAATAAACATTTCATCCCGATCCCGAAAGTTGTCGACGATGATGACAGCGACATCCATCGGATCGGGGACGCATCCCGTCTTTCCAGGCTGCTGTGGCCCGTAGTTTGCTCGCTGGCGGGTAAATCAAATTCGTACCGCTATGACCACGATCGTTCACCGGGCCGCGACGCGCGGATATGCCGACCACGGCTGGCTCAAGACCTATCATACGTTCAGTTTCGCCGACTATTACGACACGCGGCGCATGGGGTTCGGGGCGCTGCGGGTGCTCAACGACGACCAGGTCGCGCCCGCCGAGGGCTTTGCGGCCCATCCGCATGCCAATATGGAGATCGTGACGCTGGTGCTCGAAGGGACGCTGCTGCACGAGGACAGCACGGGCGGACTTCAGACGCTCGGACCGGACGAGATTCAGGTGATGACCGCCGGAACGGGCATCGTCCACAGCGAATTCAACGCCAGCGAGCAGGAGCCGGTGAAGTTCCTGCAAATCTGGATCGAGACCGACCGCAAAGGGTACACCCCGCGCTACGAGCGGATCGTGCCGATGCGGCCCAAGCGCAATGCGCTGCGGCTGATCGTCGCGCCGGAGGGGTGCGGCAGTGAGCATGTAGGATGGATTCATCAGGCGGCGTGGCTCTATACGCTCAATCTGGACGAGGGGCGCGTAGCCGAATACCGCATGAACGTCCACGGCCACGGAGCCTATCTCTTCGTGCTGGAGGGCGAAGCCGAAGCGGCGGGCGAAGCGCTTCGCTGCCGCGACGGAGTGGGTGTGCGCGAGGCGGACGAGTTTTTGATCAAGGCGCTGGACAATGTGCGGCTGCTGATCTTGGAGGTCCCGGTGTGACCGGCCGCGCGGTTGGAACTTATCAAAAGGTGAAAGCCCGGCTCCTTGCGGCCGGGCTTTTAAGTTGCCTCCGAAAACCTGCCGTCGTCAGAATTCGGAGGTGAAGTGGAAGCGGATCTCCTTGAAATTCTCCTGCGCCAGCGTGAGCGAGTAGCTCGTGTCGGCCAGGAAGACGTCGCGGCCGTGCTTGTCGAAGGCCATGTTGGTGTGCTTGCGGCGCTTGAAGTCGGCCAGCTGGGCGGCGTTGTCGCTGTCGATCCAGCACGCCTTGTAGATCGAAATCGGCTCCCAGCGGCAGGCGGCGTTGTACTCGTGTTCGAGACGGTACTGGATCACCTCGAACTGCAAGGCGCCCACCGTGCCGATGATCTTGCGGCCGTTGAGCGACGAAGTGAAGAGCTGCGCCACCCCCTCGTCCATCAGTTGGTCGATCCCTTTGGCCAGCTGCTTGAACTTGAGCGGGTCGGCATTCTCGATGTAGCGGAACTGCTCGGGCGAGAACGACGGGATGCCCGTGAAACGGAGTTTCTCCCCCTCGGTGAAGGTGTCGCCGATCTTGAAGTTGCCCGTGTCGTGCAGACCCACGATGTCGCCGGGGTAGGCAAAGTCGATCACCGACTTCTTCTCGGCCATGAAGGCCGTCGGCGAGGAGAACTTCATCTGCTTGCCGCTGCGCACGTGCAGGTAGTTTTTGTTGCGTTCGAACACCCCCGAGCAGATTTTGAGGAACGCGATGCGGTCGCGGTGGTTGGGGTCCATGTTGGCGTGTATCTTGAACACGAAGCCCGTCATCTTCCCCTCGGCAGGTTCGACCGTGCGTGTCTGGGTGTGGGCGGGGCGGGGTGAAGGGGCGATGCGGATGAAGCAGTCTAACAACTCCCTGACACCGAAGTTGTTGACCGCCGAGCCGAAGAAGACCGGAGCCAGCTCGCCCCGGAGGTAGGCGTCGCGGTCGAACGGGTCGTAAACCCCCTCGACCAGCTCCACGTCGGCGCGCAGCTGGTCGGCGTAACGCTCGCCGATGCACTCCGTCAGCTCGGGAGCCGCCAGGTCGGCGATCTCGATGGTCGGGACGTCGGCCGTCAGCTTCTCGTCGGAGGCGAAGAGCGACAGGTTCTTCTCATAGAGGTTGTAAACCCCCTTGAAGGTCGGACCGTTGGAGATGGGGAACGCCAGCGGCCGCACGCGGATGCGCAGCTCCTTCTCCACCTCGTCCAGCAGGTCGAACGGCTCCTTGGAGGGGCGGTCGAGCTTGTTGATGAAGACGATCACGGGGGTCTGCCGCATGCGGCACACCTCCATCAGCTTGCGCGTCTGCGCCTCGACGCCCTTAGCGCCGTCGATGACGATGATGACCGAATCGACCGCCGAGAGCGTGCGGTAGGTGTCTTCGGCGAAGTCCTCGTGGCCCGGCGTGTCGAGGATGTTGATCTTCACGCCGTCGTATTCGAAGCCCATGACCGCCGTGGCCACCGAGATGCCGCGCTGGCGCTCGATCTCCATGAAGTCGGAGGTGGCCCCCTTCTTGATCTTGTTGCTCTTGACGGCTCCGGCCACGTGGATGGCCCCTCCGAAGAGCAGCAGTTTCTCGGTAAGGGTCGTTTTACCGGCGTCGGGGTGGGCGATGACGGCAAACGTGCGCCGGCGGGTTATCTCTTCCTGTAATGTCATGGGACGAATTAAGAATTTCACATTATACATTTGACCCCACAAGCGTGCTAAACGTATGCCATCTCCCTCCCTGAGGGAGGGTCGGGGTGGGGTCAGATTTGTAAACACGGCGGAACGCCGTGAGAGCGGCAGTCGGCAGCGGAATCCGATGCGTCATTTTTCCGGCGGGTAATCCATGTTGTAGTGGCAGCCGACCGACTCTTTCAGGTCGCGGCCCTGCTTGATGACCAGGTAGGCCACGGCGATCATGTTCCGCAGTTCGCACAGTTCGCGGTTGGGCTTGGTCTTGCCGTACAGCTCCTCGGTCTCCTCGAAGAGGATCGACAGCCGGCGCATGGCACGCTTGAGCGAGAGGTTCGAGCGGACGATGCCCACGTAGTTGGACATGATCGTCTGCATTTCGCGCTTCGACTGAATGATCATCAGCATCTCCTCGGTGTGCTGCGTGCCTTCGAAATCCCAGTCGGGGATGCCCTCCTGGAAGTCGACCTTGGCCAGTCGTCCCGAGGCGTGCCGCGCGGCCTGGTCGGCGTAGACGAGCGCCTCGATCAGCGAGTTCGAAGCCAGGCGGTTGGCCCCGTGCAGCCCCGTGCAGGAGGTCTCGCCCAGCGCATAGAGCCGTTTGACGGAGGTCTCGCCGTTGGTGTCGACCTTTACGCCTCCGCAGCAGTAGTGGGCCGCGGGAGTGACCGGAATCCAGTCGCGCGTGATGTCGATGCCGATCGAGAGGCACTTCTCGTAGATGTTCGGGAAGTGGCTGCGCACGGCCGCGGGGTCCTTGTGCGTCACGTCGAGGTAGACGAACTCCTCGCCCCGCTTGGCCATCTCGCGGTGGATGGCGCGGGCCACCACGTCGCGCGGAGCCAGCGAGCGCATCGGGTGGTAACGGTCCATGAACTGCTCGCCGTCCTGCAGGCGGAGGATGGCTCCGAAGCCGCGCATGGCTTCGGTGATGAGGAACGAGGGCTTTTCGCCCGGGTTGTAGAGCGTCGTGGGGTGGAATTGCAGGAACTCCATGTTCTCGGTGATCGCCTTGGCGCGGTGGCACATGGCGATGCCGTCGCCCGTCGCTACGACCGGGTTCGAGGTCGTGGAGTAGATATTGCCGCAGCCGCCCGTGGCCACGATCGTGAACTTGGCGAGCATCGTCTCGATCTCGTTCGTTTTTTCGTTGAGCACGTAGGCCCCGAAGCAGGTCAGCCCGCGTGTGTGGCGCGTGACGAACTCGCCCAGATGGTGCTGCGTCAGCAGATCGACGGCGAAGTGATGTTCCAGCACGGTGATGTTGGGATGGCTGCGGACCGATTCGACGAGCGCCCGTTCGATCTCCGCGCCCGTGAGGTCCTCGTGGTGGAGGATGCGGTGCTCGGAGTGGCCGCCCTCCCGGTTCAGCTCGAACCGCCCGTCGGGGGTCTTGTCGAAACGCGTTCCCCAGGCGATCAGATCGGTGATCAGCTCCGGAGCACGCCTAACGACCAACTCGACCGCCTTCGGATCGCACTTGCCAGCGCCGCAAACCTCCGTGTCGCGGATATGTTTTTCGAAGGTGTCGGGAGCGTACGTCACCGAACAGATGCCTCCCTGCGCATAGTTGGTGTTGCACTCGTTCATCTCGCCTTTCGTCACGATGGTGACGGGACCGTGAGCGGCGGCCTTGAGCGCGAACGAAAGGCCCGCTGCGCCGGAACCGATGACCAGGAAATCGGTCTTCATAGGGATTCTTTTTTGCGTTAAGCGACGCAAAGTTACAAAAAATTGTAATTTTGCCCAACAATATGAACGAAATGGAACGGCATATCGATATATCCGAATACGACTACCCGCTGCCCGAGGAGCGCATCGCGCGCTTCCCGCTCGCGGAGCGCAGCGCCTCGAAACTGCTCGTGTGGCAGGCGGGAACGATCGAGGAGCGGCATTTCTCCGATCTGGGGGAGGTGCTGCCGGCGGGGCAGCTGCTGGTGTTCAACAATACGCGGGTGATCCGCGCCCGGATCATCATGCACAAACCCTCCGGCGCGCGCGTCGAGGTTTTCTGCCTCGAGCCGCACGATCCGGCCGATTACGAGCGGGCGTTCGCCGTCACGGGTTCGTGCACGTGGAATTGCATCGTGGGCAACCTCAAGAAGTGGAAAGAGGGGTGCGTGGCGATCGATTTCGACTATGAAGGCCGCGCCGAGCAGCTTCGGGCGTGGCGCGTGGGCGATGAGGGACGCGAGCAGACCGTGCGTTTCGAGTGGACGGCTCCGATGACCTTCGGGCAGCTTTTGGAGTATCTGGGCCGCATTCCGATTCCGCCCTACCTCAACCGCGAGAGCGAGGAGATCGACAACACGCGCTACCAGACCGTCTATTCGAAGATCGAGGGTTCGGTGGCCGCGCCGACGGCGGGGCTGCATTTCACGCCCGAACTGATCGCGCAGATGGAGGCGCGCGGCTTCGGCTTCGAGGAGGTGACGCTTCACGTCGGGGCGGGGACGTTCCTGCCCGTGAAGGAGGAGGATGCGGCGCGCCATGCGATGCACACCGAGCACTTTGAGGTGCGCCGCCCGACCGTTGCGGCGCTTCTCGAGAAGTGGGGCGCGGTGACGGCCGTGGGAACCACTTCGGTCCGGACGCTCGAATCGCTCGCGGCCCTTGCGTGGCGTATCCGCCGGACGGGATCGCCCGACGCGGAGCGCGTCATCGGGCAGTGGGAGCTGTACGACATCCCGTCCTCTTTTACGGGCCGAGAGGCGCTGGAGACGCTTTTGCGCTACATGGAGGAACACGGTCTCGACCGCCTGAAGGCTGCCACGCAGATCATGATCACGCCGCTGGGCTACGAGTTCCGCATTGTGCGCAACATCGTGACCAACTTCCACCAGCCCTCCTCGACCCTGCTGCTGCTGGTTGCGGCCTATGCGGGCGAGGAGTGGCGGCATATCTACGACTATGCCCTCACGCACGACTTCCGCTTCCTGAGCTACGGCGATTCGTCGGTGCTGATGCGGTAATACAAAAGAACCGCATACGCAGAAAACAGCGGGTGTCCGTCTTTCTTCTCGCTGAACGGGCACGAAAGCTAAAGCATATCGCACACCCGTTCCGGGTGCTCGTCGTCGGACGGCCGCCATTCCCGCAGTTTCCAGTGTGCGAGCAGGTGCGTTGTAACGCGTCACAGGTAAAGATTCTGGGGTGCACTTTGTTTTCGGACGCAGCCTGCGTAGCACGCCATAAGCGGGCCTCCGCTAGGGGAGGCTGCGGCTCGCCGACCTAAAGGTCGAAAACAAGATAAATCGGATGTCCCGCACGGCTCCGAGAAGCCGCAAAACCGAGCAGCTGGAGATTTATACCTATAGTTCTTCGCCCCTCCCGAGGGAGGGGTCGGGGGTGGGGTCAGATTTATAAACGCGGCGGTAGGCCGCGAGGCTCGGCGGTCGGGAGCGAGTTAACGTTGATACACCCAGGACCATTCGGTGCGACTATCCTCTTGGGCCTCCGCGCCGGGAGGCTGCGGCCCGCGCGGTTCAAGAACCGCAAAAAAGCGATAATCCTCTCTTTTCCGAACTAATCGACTCGGTTCGGCCGCTGCCGCCTACGGTATTTTGACGTGCAACCGGAAGGATATTTCTTCCGGTGTGCATCGGAAGCGTATGGTCTGATGAACGCACAACCCCAGTCTATAAAACATTATTGCCGATCAATCTTGATTTTCAGCGTTTTTTACCTTATTTTGTCATCACAATACCCCGGGAGTGTTATTTATTGCAAAAACATTTTTATCTTTGTCGTGTCGCCGCAAGGCAGGCATTAATGATGAAAGTGTTTCGTCCTCGGCGAGAAATCTGGCAATTTCCACCGGAGAACAGAGGAATCGATGCACTCATAACTTGTATTGGCATGCGAGGTGCTCTACCTTGAGTCGATACAAGTGTGGGGTATTGTTTATTTGTTCTCGGCTTGCCAGAGCCTCTCGCCAAATGAACGAACGACTCCACACTTTCTTTTTTCTACTAATCTGTCTTTTTTGAAGTCGGAAAGACAAGTAAAATTAAAGCTATGAAAAAGCTGTTTTTACCTGTTGTTCTGTGTGTTGTCTGCACGACGGCTGCCGCGCAGGAGTTCGGTAAAGGGGACCGTCTGCTCGATTTTTCGGTCGGGGTCGGTGTAATTCCCGGAAAGGAAAAATCGTTGATGTCCTTCGATCAGCATTTCGGTATGGAGTGGGGCATCGGGCAGATCCGGGACCAGGTGACCGTCGGACTGGGTTTCACGGTCAACAACACGTTTGCCCCCGGCGCCGACGGCACGATTAGCGGAACGTATGATTATTATTACAACCAGTACATCAACAGCGCCGTAATCGACTACAACAAGTGGAATCAAGTGCATCGGGAGGGTTCCGGAACCGCCGAGACGAAAGTCCGGCGGGAAGATATCAACGCCCAGATCACCGTGTCGTTCCACTACTCTCCCGTTTCGAGGCTGGATATCTATACGAAGTTCGGCGTCGGCGTCGGGGTGATGAACTACCTATACGGCAAAACCCGCAACGAAAAAGGGTTCACCGCGAAGACGGTGGACAAGACGGTCGGTACGGGATCGCACTACATATATTCGTTCAACGACCTCGACCATGCGCGGTGGGATAAGATGAAATCCAAGGTCGTGCCGGCGGTCTCGGCCTATGTCGGAGCGACCTACTACCTCAGCGACCGGTGGGGCGTGGAGGCGCAGGTCGGCCTCCTCTCGGCCAATATCAAGGATGAGGACAAGGGGTATCCCAACTCGTACAGCGTTTTTTCGGTAGGCGCATCCTACAAGTTCTGATCCGGTCCGATGCCGGAACAAAAAAGAGGGCGGAACCTGACATTGGGTTCCGCCCTCTCTGCGTTTTAGCGGTCAGTTGACCCGGACGAATATGAATTCCTCGTAATCGCCTTCGCCGATCGTATCGCCGTCGTATTCGCACATGACCAGTTTGGTTTCGGTCAGGACCCGAATCTCCTGCGGATAGACATCGAGCATGAGTATTCCGTCCGAGTAGCTCCACGAAGTGGGAGTGTGTTTGCTCAGCAGAGTTCCCTGTTTGGAGTAACGTTCCGACCAGGCGGTTCCGTCGCCTGAAAAGAGATCGAAATCGTTGTAATCGGCGGTTTCGACATTGTAATCCTCGTCCGTATGCCACGCTCCGTCTTCGTAGTAATGATAATAGTTCGAGACCAGCTGCCACTTGCCGATAAGGGCTTCGGGATCGGTCAGGACCCCTTCGCCCTCGTCGTCGTCCGAACAGCCGGCCAGCCCGCCGAGCAGCGCAGCGCAGCAAATCAGGGTAAAAAGTTTTTTCATGATTTATTCAATGCGTTTGAGAATAGCTTTGTCAATGTAGGTTACCCCGTTTTTACCCGAGGTATACCATTTGAGAACCAGCCTTTCTTCCGTTAAGGTTTCGACGATTGCCGGGTCCGAGGAGATTGAAGTGCCGCCGGTCCAGTAAATTTTGCCGTCGTCCGGATTGTAGTGATAACTGAAAGCCTTCGGATTACTACTGCGCCGGATCAGTTCGCCCGTGCCGTCGCCGTTGAATCGGAGGTAGTAGCTTTCATTCTCCTCGTAAGGGTCGTATTCTCCCTCCTCTTCCCCGGTCGCAGGATTCACTTCGCCGTCCCATTCCGCAGTCATCAGCCACAGGCCGGGCAGCATGGCCGCATCGACGCTGTTGTCGTCTTTGTCGTCCGAACAGCCGGTCAGTGCGCCCAGCAAAGCGGCGCAGCAAAGGATTTTAAATATTGTTTTCATGATTTATTCGGTACGATTATATTCCATCACATAGTCGTCATCTATGTCTTTTTTATGAAGATTCAGATTCGTTTCCGTCAGTGAGGTGACTGTAAATATGTAAGGGTATGATAAAGTTTCGTAAATCTTTAAAGTGTTATTTTGAAAGGTGTAAGGGACCGTTTTGAGTGATCCCTCATCATCGATGGTTACCTGTTTATCATCAAGAAACTTTAAAGTAAGAAGTTGCCTTTTACCGCCACCGTTCGCTTTGTTCCATGAGCCGATAAGTAATGATGTATTAACCCCGTTAGCAGGATTGTCTTCTTCGTCCTTGTCGTCCGAGCAGCCGGCGAGCCCGCCGAGCAGCGCGGCGCAGCAAATCATGGTAAAAAGTTTTCTCATCGTGTCGTTTTGTTATTGTACCCGTTCGTAAAACTCTTTTTCAACCCACGAATAGCCTTCATCTTCGCAGTCGACGCTGAAAGCAAGTTCATCCTGCGTAAGCGTTTCGATATTCCATTCGTTCGTGTGCTTCTCGCCCGTGTAGCTGAAAACGAACGTGCGGCCCTCACAGTGCCAGGTAAAGTTGTCGTATTTCGATATTTCCGTCGGCGAGGAAAGGCCCTTGGCGCCCGTGCCGTCGGCATTGATGCGCATATAGTCGGGCTCGGTTATGGGGTAATATGTGTCGTCTTCGCCGTCGTATTCGGCCGTGCAACGCCAGACACCGACCAACAAGGCTGCGTCCACGTCATCATCCTTGTCGTCCGAACAGCCGGTGAATGCACCGAGCATGGCGGTGCAGCAAAGGAGTGCAAATAGTTTTTTCATGGTAAAGGGTATTTGATGGGGTAGGGTTTGGGGTTATTTTGTAGTCGGGCTTAAAATATCAGCCGCCGTCGATCGAAGACGGCGGCTGATGGAATCCCGGGCGGAATCAGAATTTGAAGCCGACCTTGACGTAGAACGAGTTGACGGCGTAGCCCTCGCCGGTCTCGCCCTCGTATTCGTACTTGAAGCCCTGATGCTGCCAACCCAGCCCGAAATTGAGTTTCTTGTAGTTCATGCCGATGCCGTAGGAAGCGTAGAAGCCGCCTTTGAGCGTGTCATACCTGCCGTCGCTGCCGATTACCGGCAGACCGTAGCCCAGGTCGACGGACACATAGGGGGCGAAGTCGTCGGTGACGGGGTAGTAGCCTTTCAGGTCCACGAACAGGGGAATGAAGCCCACGCCGCTGTCCTCTTCGGCGCTGACGAGGTTCTTGTCGTCGTAGGCGTACTGGAAGCCGACGCCCAGACCGGCGAACGCATACTCGTTGATGCGCATGCCGTGGACGGTCTCGATGAAGACGCGCGAGAACTTGGCGTCATCTTTATCGCCGTCGCTGTCTTTGATCTTACCGCCCAGGCCGTAGCCGAAGTTGAGTTCGCCCTGGTAGCGGGTGTTCTTAGCCTTGGAGGTGTATTCGGTCGAGCTGGAGTAGCTCGAACCCGAAATGATCTGGGCGTCGGCACTCCATACGCCCAGCAGCAGCGCGGCAACCGCGCAAAATGCAATCTTTTTCATGGTCTCGGTCGGGGTTTAACGTTTGACGACGCCGGTGTTGCGAAGCGACACTTCGGCCTGGTTGGTGTGGAGGTAGTAGTTCATCATGACAGAGTCCTGGCAGTCGATGTTGCGGAAGTCGACATAGCGGGCCGGATAGCCGGTCACACGTACGGTGAGCGTCCGGACTTTGCCTTTTCCCTCCTCGTAGTTGACACTGGTCAGCGCACCGATGATCACGTCGGCGTTGTAGGCCTGGGCCGTAGCGGCGAGCGTCTCGGCCTTGCGCTCCTCCAAGTAATTGGTCGTGAGCGGCTGCTCCTTGCGCAGCGTGTAGGTCATCGACTTGTCGATGCGGCCGTCGGTGGTCAGCTCCATTTCGGCCTTGAGTGGAACGACCAGCGCGTCCTGCCGGGGTTCGATGTTGCGGGCCTTGAACTCCTTGTAATTTACTTCACGCATCACCGAACAGCTGCTTGCCAGCGCGACGGCGGCGATTAAGAATAAAAAGCGTTTCATCATGTAAGGGTTTAAGTTTTTGATAAGTAGGATTTTCCGGTAGAAATACCCCCCCCCTTGCTCCGGGCGGAGCGGGCGGGGAGCGTATGACTGCGTTGGCAGTCGCACACGCTTAGGTTTGCTTCATAGGCAGGGTCCTCCGAACACCCCGGCTCCGCGGATGTGATTATGATAAAAAAGAAAGTGTGGAGCCGTTCGTTTATCTGGCGAGAGGCTCTGGCAAGCCGAGAACAAATAAACGATACCCCACACTTGTATAGCATAGGGGCGTTGCACCTCGTATGCCAATACAAGTGATGAGCGTTGCCGTTCCTCTGTTCTCAGGTGAAAAATATTGCCAGATTTCTCGCCGAGGACGAAACACTTTCATCAATATGTCGGTCGCCTTGCAGCGACGCGACAAAGATAGAAAATGTTTTGCAAAACGCAACACCCGCGGGGTATCGTTGTGGCAAAATTCGGCTTTTTTTTATTGAAAATCAATATTGAACCCCGATTAATTTTTCATTTGATTGGGATTTTCCGCGCTTTTCGGGGGTTGGGGTCGGTCGGTGGCGGCTGGAAGCGGGTCGGCCCAGACGGATGCGGGAGTCTCGGGTACGGCGTGCGGACGGGGCGCCGGCAAGAAGCGGTGCGAGGATGGGTGACCGGAGACGCACACGGGGGGGGGGGGGGACAAAGGGAGAGGCCCGGCAGGAAGCGGGGCCGAAGTAAGAAGTCCGGAGATGGAGTGGCGGACGGGTCGGTACAGACGGTAGACAGCGGTTCGTTGCGCGGCATCACCCCTCGGCCGGGTTTTGCGGCGCGTAGCTGCGCAGGGCCAGCCGCCGCACCCAGACGACGAAGCCGCCCGTCAGGATAAGGTTGACCGCCAGCGTCAGCACCGAGATCACCAGCGCCGGGCCGCCCAGGTTGTAGCCCAGGGCGATGAAGATCACCCCCGCGCCCACCTCGCCGCGGGTGAACATGCCCACCGAGAGGGCGAGCCGCTCGCTCAGGAGACGGTCGCGGTAGAAGAGCAGGGGCACGAGCTTGCCCACGTTCGAGAGCACCGTGACGGCCGCCACGTGAAGCGCCACCGTGCTCCACGCCATCATCGGTTGCGAAGCGGTCACCGAGCCTGCCGATGCGGCCTCCGCTTCGCCGCCGCCCGTGACCAACGGCATGCTGACGCCCACGAGCAGCATGAACAGGAACGAGATGCCCGTCGCCACCCGCCGCTCGGCGGGCGTATCGACCGTCCGGTGCTTCATCACCATGCCAATCACGAAGGCCGGGAGCAGCACCTCGATATGGATGCTGTTCTCGGGTCCGTACCAGCGGGCCGTGAGCAGATAGAGTGCCTGCGTGAGGGCGCAGACGACCGCCGCCAGGGCGAGAATCGCCTTCCAGTCCTGCCGCACGTTCCACGTCGCCTGACGCCGCCAGCCTACGGCCAGCAGCAGGGTGACGATCGCCACGATCGCCCCCATCTGCCACTTCAGACCGATCATCAGCATCTGGAGCGGGATCATCAGCAGGATGGTGTCCAGGTCGTCGAAGATGGCCAGCACCTGAATCTTGCGGTAGATCCAGCTCTGCTGCAGCTGCATGGCCGCCAGCATCGTGAAGAGGATGCCCGCCGAGGTCGGGGCCGCGAAACGGCTCAGCAGCAGGTTCTCCTTCCACGCTTCGGGATCGGACCAGAACGCCGGAGGCAGCAGCACGAAAACGTAGTAGAGGACGATCAGCAGCCACGGCAGGGCCGCCGTGGCCATGGCGATGAAGTAGTCGCCGGCGTAGGAGCGCCAGCGCGTCTTGTCGATCTCGAACTCGCGGCCCACGTTGATCATGATGAACGCCAGGCAGACGTAGAGCAGCGTGTCGGAGGCGGCCTTGAACGACGGGTAGGTGTCGCCCATTAGGCCGGGAAGCAGCTGGGAGGCCGCCAGGCCGAGCATCAGGAAGAGCGAGAACGAGAGGACTTTTCGCATGACGGAAAGGTTGTTTACGGGTTCGGTGCGCGTAAGCAGCGCGCAAAGATAACGATTCGCAGCGGTATCTGAAAATCGCGTGCCGCTTCCGTGAAAAAAATAACAGCAGGCGTCCGCAATTCATATTTATTTTGTACCTTTGCAGCGCAAAAGCGCGAAAAGTATTCAAACCATAAATCAAATCATTACCACTATGCAGATTGTAGAGATTCACGCAAGGGAGATCCTCGATTCACGAGGCAATCCGACCATCGAGGTCGAAGTTCGCACCGTATCCGGCGCTTTCGGTCGTGCAGCCGTTCCGAGCGGCGCATCGACGGGCGAGAACGAGGCCCTCGAGCTTCGTGACGGCGACAAGGGCCGCTACCTGGGCAAGGGCGTGCAGAACGCCGTGAAGAACGTCAACGAGGTGATCGCCCCCGCGATCCTGGGCATGAACGTTTCGGACCAGGTCGGCATCGACAAGGCCATGCTTGCGCTCGACGGCACGAAGACCAAGTCGAAGCTGGGCGCCAACGCCATTCTGGGCGTGTCGCTGGCCGTGGCCCGCGCGGCAGCCGACTACTTCGGCATGCCCCTCTACCGCTATATCGGCGGCGCGAACGCCAAGACGCTGCCCGTTCCGATGATGAACATCATCAACGGCGGCTCGCACTCCGACGCTCCGATCGCCTTCCAGGAGTTCATGATCCGTCCCGTGGGCGCTCCCTCGCTCAAGGAGGCCGTACGCATGGGCGCCGAGGTATTCCACAACCTGAAGAAGGTGCTCCACAAGCGCGGCCTTTCGACCGCCGTGGGCGACGAGGGCGGCTTCGCTCCCGCGCTCAACGGCACGGAGGATGCCATCGAGTCGATCATCGAGGCCATCAAGCTGGCCGGCTACAAGCCGGGCCGCAAGTGCGAGGGCGGCGACGTGTCGATCGGCATGGACTGCGCTTCGTCGGAGTTCTACGCCGACGGGGTGTACGACTACACCAAGTTCGAGGGTGAGAAGGGCGCCAAGCGTTCGTCGAAGGAGCAGGTCGAGTACCTCAAGGGTCTGGTGGCCAAATATCCCATCGATTCGATCGAGGACGGCATGTCCGAGAACGACTGGGAGGGCTGGCAGCTGCTGACCGCCGAGCTGGGCGACAAGTGCCAGCTGGTGGGCGACGACCTGTTCGTCACGAACGTCGACTTCCTCAAAAAGGGCATCGAGATGGGCTGCGGCAACTCGATCCTCATCAAGGTGAACCAGATCGGTACGCTGACCGAGACGCTCGACGCCATCGAGATGGCGCACCGCGCCGGCTACACCTCCGTCACGTCGCACCGCTCGGGCGAGACCGAGGACTCGACCATCGCCGACATCGCCGTGGCTACGAACTCGGGCCAGATCAAGACCGGTTCGATGTCGCGTTCGGACCGCATGGCCAAGTACAACCAGCTGCTCCGCATCGAGGAGGAACTGGGCGACGAGGCGATCTACGGCTACACGAAGATCTACCGCAAGTAATTGCAACCGCCGGGCGGTCCCGGTGCCTCATGACCTCTCCGGACGAAGCGATTCGTCCGGAGATTTTTTATGCCTTTAAGTGGGGGAGGCGGCCGCTTCGTGCGGGAGGGAAAACCCCCTCTGCATGCGCCGTTCGGGCCGAAAGATGCGAAAAGCGCGTTAATTCCGCAAAAAAGCGGCGGAAGTCGAATTATTTTACTACCTTTGCTGCGTAAACAACGCAAGTTCATTCCGATCTTTCTCTCCTTTGTCTTTACCCGGAGACTTTCCTTTCCGGTATTTCAACGTTGAAATCGACCTTAACGACTTTCTTTGTTTCGGCAGCGGCCTGCCCACGGGCCGGCATACGGGTATATTGACAAATTTTATTGAATGGCAGGATCACAATCATTCGCAAAGAGAGAGAACGAAAAGAAGAAGCAGGCCAAGCGCCTCGAAAAACAACGCAGCAAGGAAGCCCGCCGGGCCGGGGGAACCTCGTCGTTCGACGAGATGATCGCCTGGGTAGACGCCGACGGCAATCTCACGAGCGTTCCGCCCGAAGAGCGCGAACGCAAACGCGAGGAGATCAAACTGGAAGACATCGCCGTCTCCACGCCCAAGAAGGAGGAGACCGAGGAGGTTCCGATGCGGGGCCGGGTCGAATACTTCAACTCCTCGAAAGGGTACGGTTTCATCAAGGATCTGGATTCCACCGAGAAATATTTTTTCCATGTCACGTTTGCGCCCGAGGGAATTGCCGAGGGGCGGCTGGTGACCTTTTTCATCGAGCGTTCACCCCGCGGGATGCACGCCGTATCGATCGCATTCGCCGATCAGCAGTAAATCGAAGAACATTCATTCCATAAATCGAGAAAAATGAACATTTACGTTTCAAACCTGAATTACGCTACGAAAAACGATAGCTTGCAGGATCTGTTTGCCCAGTTCGGAGGCGTTAGCTCCGCCAACATCATCAACGACCGCGAGACGGGCCGTTCGCGCGGCTTCGGCTTCGTCGAGATGCCGGATGACGAAGAGGGCCAGAAAGCCATCGACGCGCTGAACAACACCGAGTTCGAAGGCAAGCGTCTGACCGTCAACGTGGCCCGCCCCCGTGAGGAGCGCAGCGACCGCGGCTTCGGCGGCGGTTACAACCGCGGTGGCGGCGGCTACAACCGCAACCGCTATTAGTCGGCAAGGGCCGCGAGACGGACGGATGTCTGCCGGACGGCCATGACAAAGGAAAAAAGGGGCTTTCAAGCCCCTTTTTTCATATCCGTTTGAGATTGATTTCACGATCTGCCGCTTGCGACAGGCTACAAAAAAGGTCTTCCTTTGCAGGAAAACCTTCCGGGTGGAAGAAGGGGCTCGAACCCTCGACCTTCGGAACCACAATCCGACGCTCTAACCGACTGAGCTACATCCACCATGTCGGTACGCACTGTCGTACCGGGATGCAAATGTAATACACTTTTTCGGTCCGTGCAAAAAAAACGCCGTAAAAATCTGCATGCGTGACAAAATGACAGGCCGGCCTGTAGCTTTGTCACCCGCAGTCTGCCAAAAAGCGGTTGGCACACCTCTTGATGGATAGGAGGATGCAAACGCAAATCACTAACAACTAATAATACAAGAGCTATGAACGTGAAACCATTATCGGATCGTGTACTGATTCTCCCCAATCCGGCCGAGGAGAAGACCGCCGGGGGGCTGATTATCCCCGACACGGCAAAGGAGAAGCCGCTGGCCGGCAAAGTCGTCGCCGCAGGTCCCGGAACGTCGGAGATCAAGATGGAGGTGAAGGTCGGCGATGAGGTCCTCTACGGCAAGTACGCCGGACAGGAGATTCAGATCGACGGGGTGGATTACCTCATTATGAAACAGTCGGACATTCTGGCAATCATCTAATTCGAAAGAGGTTCTTTTAAGCAAAAATCGCTAAAGCTATGGCAAAGGAGATCAAATATAACGTCGAGGCGCGCGAGCTCCTCAAGGAGGGCGTCGACGCTCTGTCGAACGCCGTGAAGGTAACGCTGGGTCCCAAGGGCCGCAACGTGATCATCGACAAAAAATTCGGTGCGCCGCAGATCACCAAGGACGGTGTGACCGTGGCCAAGGAGGTCGAGTTGGAGGACGCGTTCGCCAACATGGGCGCGCAGATGGTCAAGGAGGTCGCTTCGAAGACCAACGACGATGCCGGCGACGGTACGACGACGGCCACCGTGCTGGCCCAGTCGATCATCGGCGTGGGGCTGAAGAACGTGACGGCCGGGGCGAACCCGATGGACCTGAAGCGCGGTATCGACAAGGCCGTTGCGACGGTGGTCGACTCGCTGCGCGAGCAGAGCCAGGAGGTCGGCTCCGATTTCGCCAAGATCGAGCAGGTGGCCACCATCTCGGCCAACAACGATGAGAATATCGGCAAGCTGATCGCCGAGGCGATGGCCAAAGTCAACAAGGAGGGTGTCATCACCGTCGAGGAGGCGAAGGGAACCGAGACGCACGTCGAGGTGGTCGAGGGCATGCAGTTCGACCGCGGTTACATTTCGGCCTACTTCATCACCGATCCCGAGAAGATGGAGGCGCAGCTCGAAAAGCCCTACATCCTCATTACGGACAAGAAGATTTCGACCATGAAAGAGCTGATGGGCGTTCTGGAGCCGGTGGCTCAGAGCGGCCGTTCGATGCTCATCATCGCCGAGGATGTCGACGGCGAGGCCCTCTCGGCTCTGGTTGTCAACCGCCTGCGCGGCACGCTGAAGATCGCCGCCTGCAAGGCTCCCGGCTTCGGCGACCGCCGCAAGGAGATGCTCGAAGATATCGCCGTGCTGACGGGCGGAACCGTCATTTCGGCCGACAAGGGCATGAAGATCGAGGACGCCACGCTCGAAATGCTCGGCACGGCCGACAAGGTGTCGCTCAACAAGGAGAACACCACGATCGTCGACGGCGCCGGCAAGAAGGAGGCGATCGCCGCCCGCGTGGCGCAGATCCGCGCCGCCATCGAGAAGTCGACCTCCGACTACGACAAGGAGAAGCTGCAGGAGCGGCTGGCCAAGCTCGCCGGCGGTGTGGCCGTGCTCTACGTGGGCGCCGCCACCGAGGTGGAGATGAAGGAGAAGAAGGACCGCGTGGACGACGCGCTGGCCGCCACGCGTGCCGCCGTCGAGGAGGGTATCGTCCCGGGCGGCGGAGTGGCTTACATCCGTGCCACCGATGCGCTCCAGGGCCTCAAGGGGGAGAACGAGGACCAGACGACCGGTATCCAGATCATCCGCCGCGCCATCGAGGAACCGCTGCGTCAGATCGTCTCCAACGCCGGCGGCGAGGGTTCGGTGGTGGTCAACAAGGTGCGCGAGGGCAAGGACGCCTTCGGTTACAACGCCCGCGACGACCGCTACGAGGACCTCTTGAAGGCCGGTATCATCGACCCGACGAAGGTGGCCCGCGTAGCGCTGGAGAACGCAGCTTCGATCGCTTCGATGTTCCTCACGACCGAGTGCGTGCTGGCCGAGAAGAAGTCGGAGCAGCCCGCCATGCCTGCAATGCCCGCAGGCGGGATGGGCGGCATGATGTAATTCTGACCGAATAACTATCGCTTTCTGCCCCGGACGGTTCGCTGTCCGGGGCAGATTTTTTTGGTTCCCTCTGCCCGGACCCCTTTCCTATATACAATCCGTTTCGCCTCCTGCTCAGTCCCCGTTCAATTCCAGCCTCCGCTTAACCCTGACCTTGCCCAACCTGAGCCACCTTGCCCAGCCTCTGCCTCTATTCTACTCTGTCTTTTCCCGGTCTTCTCCCAGCCCCAACCTCCGCTTCCATCGCTGCTGTCCAAATTCACCTCTCAACCCCCGCTCCGCCATAGCCGCCCAAGCACTCCGCCCAGCCGCTGCTCAGTTCCTATTCAGCCCCTCCCCAGTCTCCCTCTCCTTTCCAAACGCTTGTCCGGAGACTTCCGACCTGATATTTCATCCGATTTTACGAGGTCCGGTAATTTTTTCCTTTCTTGGGCGACTATCGGGGTAAAAGCGAAAGGCGGATGGACAGACAACAGAAATTTCTCGAGCTGATCGGACGGTACAAACGCATCATTTACAAGGTGTGTTACCTCTATGCGCCCGACCGCACGCAACTGGACGATTACTTTCAGGAGGTCGTATTGGCCTTGTGGAACGGGTTCGACCGATTTCGGGGAGAGAGTTCGGCGGCGACGTGGGTCTATCGCGTGGCGCTCTACACCTGCATTTCGTTCGTGCGACGGCGGATGCGAAGACCCGCTCTGGTCCGGGTGACGGTCGATCTTGCCTGCGACGACGACCGGGAACTGCGCGAGCAACTCGACGAGCTTTATGCGGCGATCGGCCGCCTCGGTCGGCTGGACCGGGCATTGGTGCTGTTGTGGCTCGAAGAGCGTTCGCAGGAGGAGATCGCCGCCGTCACCGGATTGAAACCGGGAACGGTCGCGGTGCGGATGACCCGTATCCGCGAGAAATTGCGCAAGATGTATAACCGATAAAACCGCAAGGAGTATGGAACTGGAAGATTTGAAACGGAGTTGGGAACGCTTTACCGTCCGGCTCGAACGGGAGGAGGTAGTCCGGCGACAGGAGATGCAGCGGCTGCTTACGGGCAAGGTGCGTTCGCTGTTGCACTACACGCAGCATATGGCGCTGCTGAATGTGCTTGCCGTGCCTGTCTGCGTGGCGATCGGCAGATACCGGGGCGTTCCGGACGGGGTGATTGCCGTCGCGGTTGCCGGTTTTTTGGCGCTCTACCTGCCGTCGCTATGGGGATTGGGACTTCTGATGCGCGCAGCCCGCTGCGAGGACAATATCGTGGAGTTGGAGCGCCGTATGACGCGTTACGACCGGTTCGCGTGGGGGTGTCTGGTCTATCAGCTGACCGGCGTCGTGCTTGGCATAGGGGTGCTGGTTGTCCTGTGGTCCGGGTATTACACCGCGCAGGGGATGTGGTGGACGGTGGCGGCGCTGCTTGCCGCCGCGGCGGTCATCTGCTTCGTAGCGATTCGCTACGAGCGCGAGCGCCTGCGGGAAGTGCGGCAGCGTATACGTGCATTGCGCGAGTTTGAGGCGGAATCGTAACTGTTGCATTGGGGTGCTTTTTCGCCCGCCGGAAAACCCCATGCGGTTTTGAGTTGCATTATCGGCCGCAAACCGCTACCTTTGCCGCGTTAAAAAATCCGCACCATGAAAAAAGGCATTCTGCTCGCCGTCTTCGCATCGATACTCTGGGCCATCGTCAACCCCTTCATCAAACAGGGACTCGGCTATGACTTCACCCCCATGAACTTCGCCGGATTGCGCTTCACGCTCGTGGGCGTCATTCTGCTCCTTTATACGTGGCATCGGGGCATGTGGCAGGAGATCGTCCGCTGCCGGAAGCTCTTCGGCAACCTGATCCTCATCAACATGTTCCTGGGCTACACGGCGTTCTACTTCGGCGTGGACTTCGTCAGCGGGGCCATTTCGTCGATCGTCATGGGGCTGACGCCGCTGATCAACGTGCTGCTTGCCCACCTTTTGGCCAGCAACGACAAACTGAACCGGTACAAGATCGTCAGTCTGGTGGTCAGCCTGGCGGGGCTGCTGCTGATCGTCGGCACGGGCGGCGACGGCGAGCCGCTCGACGGGCGCGGCATCGCGGGCATCGTGCTGCTGCTGGCCTGCATCGTCTTCCAGGGTTATTCGGCCATCTCCGTTTCGGAGGAGAAAGGCAAGGTCGATCCGGTCTTTCTGAACGCCGTGCAGATGTTCTTCGGCGGTCTGCTTATCTACGGCGTGGGCATCGGAGCGGAGGGGTTCCACCCCTTCTGGGCCAAGCCGATGGGGTTCTACGCCAGTCTGGGCGTGCTGATCTTCATCTCGGTCTTCGCGTTCAGCTTCTGGTTCATGGCCCTGCGCGCGGAGGGGACGAAGGTGAGCGACCTGAATATGTGCCGCCTGATCAACCCGATCCTCGGGGCCGTGCTGAGCTGGGCCATGCTGCCCGGCGAATCGCCCGATTTCAGCACCGTGGCGGGGATGGTGATTATCGTCAGCTCGCTGGTGATCTACTTCAAGGGCGAGGAGCTGGTGCGGCGCTTCCGCCGTCCGGCGGCTGCGAAATAGTCCTTGCCGGATAACGGAACGCCCCCGGCGCATTGTGCGCCGGGGGCGTTCGCGTATAAAGGTGCGTCAGAGACCGCCGTCCACGACCCAGCTGCCGTTGGGCGTGTCGTTGCGCAGGGCCAGCATGATCTTCTCCCGTTTACCGTTGCGCAGCAGCAGCTTGCAGGGGATGAACCGCCCGGGATACTCGCCCGACTGCACCGCCTTGCCGATGGCGGTCGGCACGGCTCCGTAGTACTGCTCGTGCAGCAGCTTGCGTCCGTTGGGCCCGTAGAAGTAGAGAGCGTCGTCCAGAACGGTCTCATCCCAGCCGGTCAGGGCGTGGAGGATCAGTTCTCCGGCCTTTTCCACGTCGATGCCCGCCAGGCGCTTCCCCTCGGGCGCTTTCCGCAGGTCGATCCAGGCGATGTCGTCGGGCCGGGCCGTCAGTTCGGCGGCGGACACCGGGCGGTCGTAGGCGATCTTCTCCAGATCGAGCAGCTGCCGCTCGCCGCGGTCGGTGACGGCCCAGATACGGGCGCTCAGCAACCGGCCGTTGTCCGGATCGAAACGGTATTCGCGGCGGGTGTTGCTCTCGAGGATCGAGGTGTTGAGCATGTAGTCGCTCTCGCGGTAGTCGCCCTGCGCCGGACAGGTCACCGTCAGCAGCATGGCGTCGGCGGCCCGGACGATCCGGTAGGTCGCCCCTTGAGTCGTCGTGGCGATCTCCTCCTCACGCAGCAGCAGCGTCCGCGGGTCGATCAGCAGCGCCAGATTGGCCAGCACGTCGGCGTCGGGGTACTGGATGTAGCCGTCGTTGTCGCCGAGCCACTGGTAGATCACCTTGCCGTCGAAGAGCGCCTTGCGTTCGGGTTTTTCGACGCGCCACATCAGCGAGGGGGCGTAGACGACCTGGATCGAATGGGGGACGAAGTTCGCTTCGGGATTCGTGTAGGCGAAGTTTTCCACCGGATAGGTCCGGATGCGCAGCTCCATCTGCAGCGTCTGTGCGCTGCTCATCGAGGCGACGGCCTGCCGGAAGCAGTTGCGGGCGGCGCGGGCGGGGGTATTCAGCCCGACGACGAGCGCCACGGCCACCACGGCGGCGGCCGACAGAGCGCCTGCGGTCAGGCGGAACAGCATCCGGCGGCGCGGGCGGCGGGTAGGAGCGGCAGCAGCGGCCGTTTCGGCTGTCGGAGCGGTTTCGGTCTTGGCGGCTTCGAGGATGCGATCTCGAAGGGTGGCGGGGACCGCGAGGTCGCGGTGCGGGGTGACGGCATGGAGCGCTTCGCGGGCGGCGCGGTATTCGGCGGCGCAGGCGGGGCAGGCGGCGAGGTGCTGTTCCATGCGCTTTTGCTCTTCGGCGGGGAGTTCTCCCGCGAGCATTTCGGTCAGATGATCCTGGAAATAGCGGCAATTCATGGTCATGGTCTTTTAGTGTTGCAAAATCGTGCGGAGTTTGTCGATCCCGTAGCGGAACCGCGATTTCACGGTCGTGACGGGACAGTCGAGGGTTTCGGCGATCGCCGTGAAGCGGAGGCCGGAGAGGGTGTGCAGCCGGATGACCTCGGCCTGCTCCTCGGGCAGGCGTTCGAGCAGCTGCCCGATGCGCTCCGCCTCGGCGGGGAGTTCGTCCTCCTGCTCGGCGGCCGCCTGCTTCGGAAGCGCTTCGGAACGGGGACGGCGGCCCAGGTCGCAGCAGGCGTTGGCCACGCAGCGGTAGAGGTAGGCCCGCGGGTTGTCGATCCGGGCGTCGGCGGCCGCAAAGCGCAGAAAGGCGTCCTGCACGATGTCTTCGGCGTCGGCCCGGGAGCCGGTGCGGAAAGCGGCGTAGCGGAACAGCTCCTCCTGGTAGGCGGTCACCGCCGTTTCGAGGCGGGCCATGCGGTTTGGATCGGGTACTTTCATCGTTTACGGTTTAGAAGCGCGCGTTCGACCATAAGACGCGCAAAACCGGAAAAAGACGTAAAAATTCGGATTTTGCAGCACGATTTTATAAAGAAAGTACGCCCCGGCCGATGCGGGCTGGGGTGCGGAAGTCATGCGTCGGGGATTGTTCAGCGGCCGAGCAGAATCCGGGCCTGCGCCACCGCGGCCTTCGTGACCTCGGAGCCGGAGAGCATCTTGGCGATCTCGGCGATGCGCTCGTCGTCGCTGAGGCGGATGATCCCGGTGTGCCCCTCGCGCTTGTAGACCACGAAGTGCGCTCCGCCCTTGGAGGCGACCTGCGGCAGGTGGGTGATGTCCACGACCTGCATCGTCTGCGAGAGGCGGGCGATGATCTCGCCCATGGCGTCGGCGATGCGGCCCGAGACGCCCGTGTCGATCTCGTCGAAGAGGATCGTCGGCAGCTGCATGCGCTCGGCCAGCAGCGCCTTGAGCGCCAGCATCACGCGCGACAGCTCGCCGCCCGAGGCGATGCGCTCGACGGGTCCGGGCGTGCGGTCGCGGTTGGCCGAGAAGAGGAACTCGACCCCGTCCGAGCCCGTGCGCCCCGGCGTCTCGAGCGGCGTGAGCGCCACACGGAACACCGTGTCGGGCATGCCTAACCGGACGAGCGTCGAGAGGATCTGTTTCTCGAACGCGGGAGCGGCCTCGGCGCGGGCTTCGTGCAGTTTCGCGGCCGTTGCGCCCACCTCCGCCTCGGCCTCGCGGAGGGCGGCTTCCGTTTGGGCGATGCGCTCATCGCCGTGGACGATGGCCGCCAGACGGGCGGCGTATTCGTCGCGCAGGGCGAGCAGTTCCCCCTCGTCGGCCGCGCGGTGTTTCTGCTGGAGGGAGAGCAGCAGGTCGAGCCGCGCAGCGAGCTTGGCCAGCCGCTCGGGATCGGCGTCTAACCGCTCCGAGTCCGCCGTGACGGAGCGGTCGATGTCCTTCAGCTCCTCGACGACGGCGTGGAGCCGGGCTGCATACTCCCCGGCGGCGGGGTAGTGCGCGCCGAGGCGCGTCAGTTCGTTCTCGGCGTTGCGCAGCGTGGTCAGGATGCCCGTTTCGTCGGCATCGAGGGCGTTGCGCAGCGTCAGGAACGCCTCGCCGATGCGGTCGGCGTTTTCCAGTACGGCCAGCTCCTGTTCGATGCGGGCCTGTTCGCCCGCCTGCAACTTGGCGGCTGCCAGCTCTTCGGTCTGGTAGCGCAGCCACTCCTCGTCGCGGCGGCCTGCGGCGGCCTCCTCGCGCAGGGTTGCCAGCTCGCGCCGGAGCGCCTGCATGCGGGCATACTGCGCCGCATAGACCGCGAGCAGCTCCCGGTTCCCGGCCACCGTGTCGAGCGCCGCCGTGCGGAACTCCTCCGAGGAGAGGACAAGATTCTGATGCTGCGAGTGGATGTCCACGAGCCGTTCGCCCAGCTCGCGGAGCTGCTGCAGCTGCACGGGCACGTCGTTGACGAAGGCGCGGCTCTTGCCGGCGGGGGTGATGATGCGCGTGAGGGTGGTTTCGGGGGCGTAGTCCAGATCGTTCGCTTCGAAGAAGGCTTCCAGCCCCAGCCCCCCGAGGTCGAAGACCCCTTCCACGCGGCAGCTGCGTGCCGAATCCTTCATCGCCGAACCGTCGTTCTTGGCCCCGAGCAGCAGCGAGAGCGCTCCTAAGAGGATCGACTTGCCCGCGCCGGTCTCACCCGTGATGATGTTCAGGTGCGGGTCCAGCTCCAGCGAGAGCGAGTCGATAAGCGCGTAGTTTTCAACCGACAGGCGACGTAACATGACGATGCGTTATAAGGGTCCGGTGTTATCTGTTGGGCAGTGTCCTTGCGGTCTTAGGTCCGCCTCAAGCCTCGGGGGCGAGCAGCGCTTCGATGCGGTCGGCGATGCGTGCCGCGACCTCCGTTTTGGAGAGCAGCGGCAGCTCCTCGCGGCCCGTGCGGTCGATCAGGCTGACCTTGTTCGTGTCGCCGCGGAACCCCGCGCCCGCATCGCGCAGCGAGTTGAGGACGATGAAGTCGAAGTTCTTTCGGGCGAGCTTCTCTTCGGCGTGGGCCACTTCGTCGTGGGTCTCCAGCGCGAAGCCCACCAAAAGACGCCTCCCCTTGCGGGCGCCGAGTTCGGCGGCGATGTCGCGCGTGCGCCGCAGGGCGATGGTCAGCTCGCCGTCGCCCTTGCGGAGCTTGCGGTCCGCCGCTGCGACGGGGGTGTAGTCCGCCACGGCGGCGCACATCACCCCGCCGTCCGCCCGCTCGAACGCCTCGGCGGCGGCCTCGAACATCTCCTGCGCCGAGAGTACGTCCACGCGGTCGACCCCTTCGGGAACGGGCAGGGCCGTGCGGCCGCTCACCAGGGTCACCTGCGCACCCCGGCGCGCCAGTTCGCCCGCAATGGCATAGCCCATCTTGCCCGAGGAGTGGTTCGAGATGAACCGCACCGGGTCGATCGGCTCGATGGTCGCGCCCGCCGTTACGACGAAGCGCTTACCTTGCAATGACTTTTTTTTTTCGGATAACAGCTCGCCGACGAATGCGGCGATCGTGTCGGGTTCGGCCATGCGCCCTTTGCCCGTAAGGCCGCTGGCCAGCTCGCCTTCGGCGGGTTCGACGATCCTAACGCCCCGTTCGGCGAGGGTGCGGAGGTTTTGCTGCGTGGCCGGGTGGGCGTACATGTCCAGGTCCATGGCAGGGGCCACCGCCACCGGACAACGCGCCGAGAGGTAGGTGGTCAGCAGCAGGTTGTCGGCCACGCCCGCGGCCATCTTGGCCAGCGTGTTGGCCGTGGCGGGGGCGATCAGGCAGCAGTCGGCCCACTCGCCCAACGAGACATGGGAGTTCCACGCGCCGTTCTCGGGGTCGAAGAACTCGACCAGAATCGGATTCTTCGACAGCGTGGCCATCGTAAGCGGGGTGATGAACTGCTTGGCGAGCGGGGTCATCACCACCCGCACCTCGGCGCCGGCACTCTTCAACAGACGGCAAAGCACCGCTGCCTTGTAGGCGGCAATGCTTCCCGTGATGCCCAGCAAAATGCGGCGTCCCCCCAGGCGGGGGCTTTCAGTCGTGCGCTCCATGGCCGTCGGAGCCTTACTCCTCTTTGGCTTCCGCCTTGTTCTCCTTGTAGAACAGCTCGCCGTCGAGGAACTCTTCGGTGGCGATGATCGTCGGCTTGGGCAGCCGCTCGTAGTAGCGCGAGATTTCGATCTGCTCGCGGTTTTCGAAGGTCTCCTCCATGGTGTCCGTAGGCGACGAGAAGTCGGCGAGCTTGCGGTTCAGCTCGGTCTTCAGCTCGGTCGAGATCTGGTTGGCGCGGCGGGCGATGATGTTGACCGTTTCATAGATGTTGCCGGTCGGCCGGTCCAGGTCCACGAGTTTGCGCGTGACGGTGTTGTTGGGAATGTTCTTCTTGATTTCCATGGTATGGCTTAGATGTTGTTTTCCTTTTTGTTGCGGTCGAGGTAGTCCCTGGCGTGCGCGGCCATGCGGTCCAGCTCCTTGAGGTGCGACGACTCGGGGAACTCCTCCTTGAAGGAGAGGTACGAGTCGAGCATGGCCAGGTAGCGGTCGGTCTGCTTGTCGGCCACGGAGTTGCTGGCGAAGCGGTAGCTCGAATCGACGATCAGGTACATGATCTGCTCGCGGTGGCTGCTCTCGGGGAACTGCTTCAGGGCATTCTTGAGCGCCGTGATGGCCGACTTGTAGCGCCCGATCTTGTAGTAGGTGTAGGCGTTCAGGTAGGCCTTGTCGTGCAGACGCTGCGTCAGCTCCTCGTTGATCTTGTCGAAATTGGCCGTCTGGTCGCTCTCGGGGTAGTGCGAGAGAAACTCGTTGATGGCCATCAGCGCCTGACCGGTCATCGTCTGGTCGCGCGACGGCCCGGGGGCCATGTAGTAGAAGCAGAGGGCGTACATCCCCTCGGCGTCCTCGATGAAGGCGCTGCGGCCGAACTTGCGGCGGAAGTCGTCCAAGAGGGTCGAAGCTGTCTCGTAGTCGCGGTTCTTGAACTTGCAGCGGGCGTTGAAGAACGAGATGCTGTCCTCGCGCGACGAACCGGCGTAGTAGTGCTGCACCCCCTCGAAGAGGGTCGAGGCGCGCGACCACTTCTCCTTCTGGTAATACTCCAGCGCCTTGGTGTAGATCAGGTCGGGCTTGCCGCTGCGGAGCAGGTTGTTCATCCCGGCGCATCCGCCCAGGACGACCGCCAGAAGGGTCGCGCTGAGGGCGTATAAAAAGGATTGCTTCATCGTTAGGTGCTTTAGGCGCTTTATCGCGCAAAGTTACGCATAAAATAACGATTTGCAAAAAAAATTATTGCCCGCAAAAAAGCGTGCGTCAACGCACGCTTCGCTTCAGAAGAAAAATCCGATCGACCCGCCGTAGATCAGATCGCGCGTCACCTCCACGCGCTCCGCGACGCCGTTCGAGGTGAAGGTGTTCCAGAGCCTCGAACGGGGGTAGCCCTGCACCCGAAAATCGAGGAAGAAGTGGCCGATGTTCAGCCCCAGACCGCCCATCAGGGAGATGTCGTCGTTGTTGAACTCCACCTTCAGCAGACCGGGGGCCGTACTGCGCTCCGAGTCGGCCACGCGGAACGACGCGCCGCCGAACAGGCGCACGATCCCGAACTGCAGCCCCAGCTGAACGGGAATCTCCAGCCGTTCGGCCCGCAGCGTCACGCTGCGCCGGGCGGGCCCTTCGACCCGGACGGAGTAGTTGGCGAAGTCGTAGTTGATCTCCGATTGGAGATGCAGGTGCTTCGTGAGGTTGAGCCGCAGCACGAAGCCCGTTTCGAAGCCCACGCGGGTGTTGCCCGGCGAGAAACGGCTGCTGCCGATCTTGACGGGCGTGAAGCGGTAGTCGGCGGCGTTGACGCCGCCGCGCACGCCGACACGGAAGCGTTGGGCCGAAGCCGTGCCGCCCAGAAGCAGCGCGGCGAGCAGGAAGAGTAAAATGTTTTTCATAGTTTGTTTATTTAATCGTATGCTTACATCAGCGGAGAGACGATGCGCAACGCGTCGCCCAGCACCCGCCGCCAGGCGGGCGGCCGCCACGAGGCGCGCGTCACGCGGCTGCTCGCCGAGAGGTCGTCGTCGAAGGCAGCCCACAGCTCGCCGACCACGCGGCGGCTGCGGATGAAGGCCGTGACCTCGAGGTTGTCCGTCAGGCTGCGGTAGTCCATGTTGGCCGTGCCGACCGAGGCCAGCTCACCGTCGATGAGCAGGACCTTGGCGTGCAGAAAACCGTTTTCGTAGCGGTAGAGTTCAACGCCCGCGTCGAGCAGGTCTTCGACGTAGGAGTCCGAAATCAGGTCCGTGAAGGGGGAGTCGCTGCACGTGGGGATCATCACCTCGACCCGCACCCCGCCCCGGGCCGCCAGCCGCAGCGCGTCGAGAATCATCGCGGGCGGCAGGAAGTAGGGCGAGGAGATGCGCACCCGCTCGCGCGCCCGGACGATCGCCGTGGCGAATGCCTCGGCGATCGTCAGCCGCGAGGAGCCTTCGCCCGACCAGGCGAGCTGGATCGGCAGACGCTGCCGCACGGCATGCGGGGCGATGTAGCGGCGCGGGTCGAGGTATTCGCCCCGCACGTGCGCCCAGTCGGCGATGAACAGGCGCTGCAGGTCGGCCACGGCGTCGCCCTCCAGGCGGAGGTGCTCGTCGCGCCACTTGCCCATGTAATCTCCGTCGAGGTAATATTTCGCAATATTTATGCCACCCAGAAAGGCGATCCGGCCGTCCGTAACGACTATTTTGCGGTGGTTGCGGTGGGTGACCCGGCCCGTGAACCAGGGGAAGCGGATCGGTTCGTACGCGGCGGTTTCAACGCCCGCGGCGTGCATGCGGCGCAGCATGCTGCGGCTGAGCCGCCACGATCCTACGGCGTCGTAGATCACGCGCACTTCCAGCCCCGCGTGCGCCTTGCGGATGAGTATCTCGGCGATGGTGCGTCCGATGCGGTCGTCGCGGATGATGTAATACTCCATGTGGATCGACCGCGTGGCCCGCTGCAGGGCGGCGATCAGCGCCGTGAAGGCGTTGTTGCCGTTGTGGAGCAGCTGCAGTCGGTTGCGAGCGGCGGTCAGCGTCCCGCAGCCGCGCGTGACGATCTGCTCGACGGGATCGCCCTCGGCCGGAACCACGTAGTCGGGGCAGCTGCCGCGGCGGCATCCGGCAAGGATGTAGAGCAGCGTTCCGGCCACGGGGAGCAGCAGGATAAGCCCCAGCCAGGCGGCTGCGGAGGAGGGCAGACGCTGCCGGCGCGTTACGACGGGCACGGCGGCCAGGGCCCACACGAGATGGATCACGAGCAGGGTGAGCATAGCCTTCGGGGCGGGACACACTCCGTGCCACGCCGGGCGAAAAAAGATTTGGAAATATCGTTTTAACTTCCTACCTTTGTTCGAGCAACGAAACAGGGTTCTGGCCTTCACCGGTCAGGATTCTTATTTTTTACGTGTTTTTATTATGGGAAAAGAGATTATCTATCTGACGGCGGAGGGTTACAAAAAACTCAAGGACGAACTCGACCACATGCGTTCCGTCGAGCGTCCTGCGATCTCGGCGGCCATCGCCGAGGCGCGCGACAAGGGTGACCTTTCGGAGAACGCGGAGTACGACGCGGCCCGCGAGGCGCAGGGTCTGCTGGAGATGCGTATCGCCAAGCTGGAGGATACGGTGGCCCATGCGCGCGTGATCGACGAGACGAAGATCGACAAGAGCAAGGTGCAGATCCTGAGCAAGGTGACGCTGATGAACCACAACACCCACAAGCAGATGGTCTACACGATCGTCGCTGAGCACGAGGCCAACCTGCGCGAAGGCAAGCTGGCCATCGGCACGCCGATCGCCAAGGCGCTGCTGGGCCACCGAAAGGGCGACCGGGTGGACGTGGAGGTTCCCGCCGGGACGATCCACTTCGAAATCCTCGACATCAGCATCTGACCGCGGCCCGCGCCGGGGCGGACGGAAAGGCCTCCCCGATTCGAGGCAGGCGTCGGACATACATACCCGCAACCGGGTAATCGGGCAGGACCGCATCGCGCGGCCCTGTTTTTTCGTGCCTTAGCGCCGATGGGCCGCTTACTGCACATACCAACGCCTTTACGCCTGCCTGTTGCTGATTCTGCTCGCGGCGCAGACGGGGCATATTTGCCGGAGGATCACTCCTCTTTTGCCGCGTTCTGCGGCGACCCGGTTCCCGGACAACGGTGCGGGCGAACGAATTGTCATGCGTGGTGCGGTTGTGCCAACGTCCCGGTTCTGCGACCTGACCCTGCAGCTCAACGGCGGGGTGCAGACTCTCTTCGATGCCTGCCAGCGATTTCGACCAGGGACCCCACCGCGATTCCGGCTACGTCAACGGTCCCCTGCTGCCGCACAGTTGGGAGCGCAGGTGTCGTTTTCGACGGCCTTTGCAGGAAGCGAAAAGAGGCTGTCCCGTTGCAGGGACAGCCTCTTTTCGGGGTTGCGGCGGATCGCTCGATCTCGTACAGCAGGTCGTCTGCACAGCGGCCGCCGAAGCGGGCGACCTTCTGCTTGGCAGCCGGTTTTGCGCCGCGATGCCGTCAGTTGCGCAAGGCTTTTCGGTGTTTGGTGACGACTAATTCGGGCGCATCGGTGCGCAGCGTGGGTGTCTGCCTGTCAGCCGGAGCGGGCAGAACGGCTGCCGGTGCGGCTGCCGACTGGCTCTCGTCCGAGATGTCGAACGTGCCTTCGAACTTCGCCGTCATGGTGTGCGGTTCTTCGAGGTTGTCGTCGGTCAGGACGTATTCGATGGTATAAATCGTTTTACCTGCTTCGCCTTCCTTCTCTCGGATTACGATGTCTCCGGTCAGGGCCGGCGCGAAAGCGACCGCTTTACCGGCTGCATTGGTTTCATAGTAACCCCAGGTTCCGATCATCGCCGCACCGCCCGTGACGAGTTGGATGTCGCCCGGGATGTAGGTGAAGGGACTCATCTTGAGCGGGATCAATATTTCCGACGGTTTGTAGGTCCCGGCGATGCGGCCCATGTCGCCGACCGGGGCCAGCAACTCCAGCTGGAATCCCTGGCGCGATTCGGGGTCCTGGGCGAAAATATGGTAGAAATGGGTCGAGGGATTTTTGGACGTGCCTTCGAACGTTACGTCGGCCGAAGTGGTTTTGTCCAGGTTGAGGACCTTGTCTTCGTAGATGCGCGATTGTACCTGGCGTTCGGGCTCCTGGGCTTCGTTGACGATGTCTATATTTCCGGTGTACGTGCCTTTGACCGAGACGCCTTCCCGCGTTTTGAGGTCGGCCGTAATCGTGTAGGTTTCATCGTTGTTGAGCGTCACTTCCACCCGACCGCCCTCGGCCAGGAAGCCGTAGAATACCTTATCGGTGGCGGCGTCCAGATGGCGCAGGTAGGAGCCGTAGGGGAAGTAGCCGTAGCCCGAATCCCACAAGTTTCCGGTCCCGATACCCACGGCGACGGGTACGTAGCCGTCCGTCATGTTGTAAGTCCCCGCAGGCATCTTGAGCTTGCTTTCGCCGGGGTAATACCCCTGATGTTCGGTGTAGAGTTCCAGACGCAGCACATTGCCTTCGTCGAGCGTCCCGTCGGGCAGCGGAGTAGGGTCGTCGAACAGGTCGATCACGTAGACGTCGATCGGACTGCTGTATGCGGGGATGCCGAGGTATTTGATGTCTGCGCCCAGGAACGTCGTTTGGATCGCCTCGGTCAGGCGCGGAAAGTCTCCCTCGGGGTCGGGATTATCCGAACTCTTGAAGGTCACATCGCCCTCGTAAACGAATTTAAGCGTTCCCAGCGGTTCCGACTTGCCGGAACGGACCATTTCGAATTCGGCCGTGATCCGGTAACCCTTGCCCGTATGCTCGACTTTGACCGATCCGCTCGTAGCGTCCGCATAATCGATCTCTTTGCCGAAATACCACAGACCGTAGGTGTATTTCTGGTAGGCCGAGCCGGCCTGCTGGTTGTCCGCGACGGTGTAGGTTCCTTCCGGAAGCGTGACGGACTGTGCGGATGCCTCGCCGGGCGCGGTATAGAGGTCCAGGTAGAGCAGGCGGCTTTCGGCGTCGGACGGAATCCAGGTGCTTCCCTCCGACGTCGTATAGATTTCGACCTTTCCGCAGTAAAGCCCCAGGTAGTAATTGTCGGCGGTCTCCCCTTTCGAGAAGAAGGTCTTTTCCGCAACCGATTGGGTAAGCGTGATGACCGGATCGGGCGTCGGTTCGGGGGTGGGATTCGGATCGGTTCCCGGCTCGTTGTTGTCGTCGCTGCATCCGCAGGAGCAGCCCAGCATAACGGCGGTAGCGAGAATAGCCGTCAATTGTTTGAAGTAGGAGACTTTTCGCATAAAACTGAGTATTAGAGCCTGCATCGTGCAGGTGGTTGTCCTGGGTGAAGCTGCCCTGATAAAGTGCGACAAGGACGGGCTTGTCTGTATCGCGCTTCCGGTCGCTGTGAGCGGAAGCCGACCGTTGTTGCTTACTGTCGCAAGCCGACCGTTCCCGGGGCCTATCCGCCGGAACATGTCGCTGGCCGCGTTTCCGGGCTGACCGCCGAAATATATGCCGGGACAGGCTTACGGAGGCTGTTGCTGGCTGCGTTTCCGAGGTTGATCCGCCCCTCCGCTGCAGGCAGGCGAAAACTGCTTGCCGGTCCCCAGCCGCCTGCAGTTGCGCCGCAACTGCCGCATCGGCGGGGCGCCGTGATCGCCTCCTCGGAGGGAACCTCGGCCGGAGTTTTCCGCCGATCTGCCGGATTACGACCGTCGGTGCGTCACAGCAGGTAACAACGCATGTTACAAATATACTAAAAAGTTGCCGAAGTGTTCTATTTGGCGTGGAAAAAACGGTCAAACAAAAAATCCGCTCCGGAGGTCCCGGAGCGGATCAGTTGTGTGCTGGTTTGAACGTTAGATCGCCTTGATCTCGCGCAGTACGTCGTTGGTCTTGTGTACGGCGGCGGCCGAAGCGGCGAACTTCGCGGCCTCCTCCTTCGTCAGTTCGATCTTCACGATCTTCTCGATGCCCTTGCGGCCGATGATCGCGGGAACGCCGATGCAGAGGTCCTTTTCGCCGTACTCGCCGTCGAGGTAGCACGAACAGGGGATCAGCTTCTTCTGGTCGTTGAGGATCGCCTCGACCATCATCGAAGCCGCTGCGCCCGGAGCGTACCAGGCCGACGTGCCGATGAGTTTGGTGAGCGTGGCGCCGCCGACCATCGTGCTCTGCACGGCCTCCTCCAACTTCTTCTTCGAGGCGAACTGAGTCACGGGAACCCCGTTCACGGAGGCTTTCGACAGCAGCGGGATCATCGTCGTGTCGCCGTGGCCGCCGATGACCATGCCGTCGACGTTGTTGATGTTCGCTCCGGTGGCTTTGGCCAGGTAGCACTTGAAACGCGACGAGTCGAGGGCGCCGCCCATGCCGATCACACGGTTCTTCGGCAGCCCCGAAGCCTTCAGTGCCAGGTAGGTCAGCGTGTCCATCGGGTTGGCCACCACGATGACGATGGCGCGCGGCGAGTACTTGATGACGTTTTCGATGACGCCCTTCATGATGTTGGCATTCGTGCCGATCAGCTCCTCGCGCGTCATGCCCGGCTTGCGGGGAATGCCCGAGGTGATGACCACCACGTCGGAGTTGGCCGACTGCTTGTAGTCGTTGGTCGCGCCGACGAGCTTCGTGTCGAAGTCCATCAGTGTCGAGCACTGGTACATGTCGAGCATCTTGCCCTCGGAAAGGCCCTCCTTGATGTCGATCAGGACCACTTCGCTCGCCACCTCGCGGCAAGCCATTACGTTTGCGCACGTTGCGCCTACTGCGCCTGCGCCTACTACGGTTACTTTGGACATGTTTTCTAAGTATTAAGTTTGGTTTTACGTTCTTTCGGTGTTTCCTCGCTTTGGCCTGTCCTCGCTTTGGCCTGTCCTCGCTCGCGGCGTGCCGCCGCGGTTGCAAGTCTGACCTTCCCCCAAATCCCCTCCTCGGAGGCGATTTATGTACGCTGCGCGGAAAGTGCGGGTCGGGAAGCAGTCGGGCTTATTCGTTCTTCTTGCCGAATTGCCTTCTGCCGCCTCGGTGATTAATTGTGTTATTGTTATGCGGCTCCGTGGCCGCGCGAACCTCTGTTTCGTCTTTTCGACCGACAGGTCGGCGGGCCGCAGCCTCCGGCGGCGAAAGCCCGCTCTACGCGTCCCTTCGCAGGCTGCTGCCCGAGCGGATAGAACCCAAGCCGGCAGCCAAAAACCCACTCATTGCGTCCCTCAGCAGGCTGCCGCCCGACAAGAGTTCAACCGACAGTCAATGGGGTGTGCACCGCGATCCCGCTTCCGACAGCCGGCTTTCGACGGTACGGAAAAACCGAACTCTTTCGACCCTCTTTGCCTGCGCCGCCCCAAGCAGGAACTATCCGATCAGCGCCCGATACTGCTCGGCGGTAAGCAGCGCGTCGTACTCTTCGGCCGAAGCGACTTTTACCTTGACGATCCAGCCCTCGCCGTAGGGGTCCTTGTTGACCTGCGAGGGGTCGGCGTCCACCGCGTCGTTGAACTCGATGATCTCGCCGCCGACGGGCAGGAAAGCGTCGCTGACGGTCTTCACTGCCTCGATCGAGCCGAACACCTCGCCTGCGGCGAGCGTTTCGCCCACGGTCGGTACGTCGACGAAAACCACGTCGCCCAGCTGGCTCTGCGCAAAGTCGGTGATGCCGATGACGGCCGTATCCCCCTCGAGGCGACACCACTCGTGGTCGCTGGAGTATTTCAGATTTTCGGGTATGTTCATAATCGTTGTTGTTTGGTTGCGATTCGTAATTTTTCTGATGCAAATATAGCTGTTATTTCGGTAACAGCAAGGATTCGTGTTATTTTTTTAACAAACCTTTTCGCTCGTGACTTGTGGATAGCGGATTCAGCGTTCCGCGATAACGAACTCGATCTGGCGGAAGAGAAATTCGTGCCGCGTGCCGTCCGCTTCGCGCAGGAGCAGTTCGCCCGAGGGGCGCACCCCCTCGATGGCGGCGAGCAGCAGCGTGCCGTCGGGACGGCGGTAGGGGTGCATCTCTCCGAGGCGGTACATCCGCGTGCGGTAGTCGCGCTGCAACGCCTCCCGGTCGCCCCGCTCCAACTGTGCGTAGCGCGCCGCTATCCGGCTGAGAAATGTTTCGAGCACCTCGCCCCGGTCGAACTTCCGCCCGGTCAGCTGCGCCATCGACACGGGGTTGGGCAGCGCGGGGTCGAACGCCGTCTGGTTGACGTTGATGCCGATGCCGGCCACCGAGCGGGCGAGCGTTGCGCCCGAGTAGTTGTGCTCGATGAGCATGCCCACGATCTTGCGGTCGCCCGCGTAGATGTCGTTGGTCCACTTGATGCGGGTCGCAATGCCGTAGGCTTCGAATGTCTCGGTGAGGGCGATCGAGAGCGCCTCCGAGAGGAGGAACTGTTCGCCCACGGGCAGGAAGCGGGGTTCCAGGACCAGCGAAAAGGTGAGGTTCTCTCCCTCGGCGCTGCTCCATGCGTGGCCCCGCTGGCCGCGCCCGGCGGTCTGCCGCTCGGCCCAGACGACGTCGCCGTGGCTGAATTCCGCCCGCTTGGCGTCGTCGTTGGTGGAGGTGGTCTCTTCGATGCGATGGATCATGGGGAGGAATGGATCAGGCCGAAACGCCGAAGTCGCGCAGGGCGTCGTTGAGCGATGTTTTCTTGTCGGTGGACTCCTTGCGGCGGCCGATGATCAGCGCGCAGGTGATGCTGTACTCGCCCGCGGGGAACTGCTTGCGGTAGCTGCCCGGCACGACCACCGAGCGCGGCGGCACGTAGCCGCGGTACTCGACGGGTTCCGCGCCCGTCACGTCGATGATGTGCGTCGATCCAGTGATGACGGTGTTCGACCCGAGCACCGCTTCGCGGCAGACGTGCGCCCCCTCGACCACGATCGAGCGCGAGCCGATGAAGCAGTTGTCCTCGATGATGACCGGGGCCGCCTGCACCGGTTCGAGCACCCCGCCGATGCCCACGCCGCCCGAGAGGTGGACGTGGCGACCGATCTGGGCGCACGAACCGACCGTGGCCCACGTGTCGACCATCGTGCCCGTGTCGACGTATGCGCCGATGTTGACGTAGGAGGGCATCAGGATGGCTCCCGGGGCGACATAGGCCCCGTAGCGCGCCACAGCGTGGGGTACGGCGCGTACACCTAACTGCTCGTAGCCGTGCTTGAGCTCCATCTTGTCGTACCACTCCAGTTCGCCCGCTTCCATCTTGCGCATGGGCTGAATCGGGAAGTATAGGATGATGGCCTTCTTGACCCATTCGTTGACCTGCCAAAGGCTTTGGGCGGGGTCCACCGGTTCGGCCGTGCGCAGCTGGCCCCGGTCCACCAGGTCCACCGCGCGGCGGATGGCCTGCTGCGTCGCCTCCTCGCGGAGCAGCGCGCGCTCCTCCCACGCCTGTTCGATGATCGTTCTGAGTTCGTCGTACATATTCGGTTCTGCTGTTCGTTCGTATCCCTCCCCGCGGGGAGAGGTGCGAAAGTTACGCAATTTTTTGCTAACTTTGCTCCCAAACATACCCAAACACCCCCAATGACGATGAAAAACTGGTGTACTGCCGTGGCTCTGGGAGCCTTTGCGGCGCTATTTGCAGGTTGCAGCAACATGAAGACCATCAAACTGATGCCCTATCCCACCACGGAGCGCGGCGAGGTGGTGGACAACTATTTCGGGACTGAAGTGGCCGATCCCTACCGCTGGCTGGAGGACGACAACTCCGATGCCACGGCCGCCTGGGTCGAGGCGCAGAACGCCGTGACGCAGGATTACCTCTCGCAGATTCCCTTCCGCGGGGCGATCCGCGAGCGTCTTACCGAGTTGTGGAACTACCCCAAGGAGTCCGCGCCCGCCAAACACGGCGACTGGTGGTACTACGCCTATAACGACGGTCTTCAGAACCAGTCGGTGATCTACCGCACGCAGGAGCCGGGCACGCCGGGCGAGGTGTTCCTCGATCCGAACACCCTCTCGGACGACGGTACGGTGGCGCTGGCCGCCATGTCGTTCTCCAAAGACGGCAGGTATTTCGCCTATTCGGCGGCCGCATCGGGTTCGGACTGGGTCGAGATCCGCGTGATCAATACCGCCGACAAGTCGCTCGCGGAGGATCGGATCGAGTGGGTCAAATTCTCGGGTGCGGTCTGGGCGCCCGATTCCGAGGGGTTCTATTACAGTGCTTACGATGCACCCGAAAAGGGCGTTTTCTCGTCGCAGAACCAGTTCCAGAAGGTTTATTACCACAAACTTGGCACGCCACAGACGGCCGACCGCCTCATCTACGAGGACAAGGCCCATCCGCTGCGTTACTTCTCGGCCTGGCCTTCGGAGGACGGCAAGTGGCTCTTCGTCGTGGGCTCTGAAGGGACCTCGGGAACCGAAATTCTCTATAAGAAAGTTTCCGACGCGAAGTTCCGCACGCTGCTGCCCGGCTTCGACGCCGACTACGACATCGCCGAGTGCCGGAACGATCAGCTCTACTACCGCACCAACCGCGGCGCGTCGAACTATGCGTTGCGCCGCATCGACCTGAACGATCCAGCAAAGCGGGAGACCGTAATTCCCGAGCACGACCGCAACCTGCTCGAGGGCGTCGGTTCGGCGGGCGGCAGCCTCTTTGCCGTCTATCTGGAGGATGCGCAGAACAAGGTCTATCAATACGATTTCGACGGCAAACTGATCCGCGAGGCGGCGCTGCCGGCGATCGGTACGGTCGGCGGCTTCGACGGCGAGGAGGAGGATGCCGAAATCTACTACGCGCTCACGAACTACACGGCGCCCGCGACTATCTACCGCTACGACATCGCCTCGGGCGAATCGACGCTTTACAAGGCGCCGCAGGTCAACTTCGACCCCGAGCTGTTCACCACCGAACAGGTGTTCTACACCTCGAAGGACGGCACGCAGGTTCCGATGTTCATCACCCATCGCAAGGACATGAAACTCAACGGGAAGAATCCCTGCTACCTCTACGCCTACGGCGGTTTCCAGATCAACCAGACGCCCGGCTTCAACCCCTCGGCGATCATGTTCGTCGAGCAGGGCGGCATCTACTGCGTGGCCAACCTGCGCGGCGGCTCGGAGTACGGCGAGGCGTGGCACAAGGCCGGCATGAAGGAGCATAAGCAGAACGTCTTCGATGACTTCATCGCTGCGGCGGAATACCTTATCAAGAACAAATACACCTCGTCGGACAAGCTGGCCATCGCCGGCGGTTCGAACGGCGGTCTGCTGGTGGGCGCCTGCGAGGTGCAGCGCCCCGACCTCTACGCCGTCTGCCTCCCGGCCGTGGGCGTGATGGACATGCTCCGCTACCACAAGTTCACCATCGGCTGGGGCTGGGCCGTGGAGTACGGTTCGAGCGACAACGAGGAGGAGTTCGCCTATATCTACAAGTATTCGCCGTTGCATAATATCCGCGAGGGCGTCGAGTACCCCGCAACGCTGGTCACCACGGCCGATCACGACGACCGCGTGGTTCCGGCGCACTCGTTCAAGTTCGCGGCGCAGATGCAGCACTGTCAGGCGGCGGGAAACTACCCCACTCCGATCCTGATCCGTATCGAATCGAAAGCAGGCCACGGCGCGGGCAAACCCACGTCGAAACGCATCGACGAGGCGGCCGATACCTACGCGTTCCTGTTCCAGAATATCGGTGTGCCGTACCGGAAGGTAGGGGATAGGTAGGCCGGTTTTTCGTGCCGCTGTTTCGGCGGCTGCCTGCAAAGGATTGTTTTGGCGTTGCGCGATGCAGTAAAGTAGCTTGCTGACGCAGCCTGCGGAGCATGGTTCTTTGAACCAAACGTTCTTGCCCTTTCTTTAAAAGAAAGGGCGAAAGAACCGCGCACGCAGAAAACGGCGGCCGGTCGTCCTCCTTCTCGCTGAACGGGCACGAAAGCTAAAGCATATCGCACACCCGTTCCGGGCGCTCGTCGTCGGCCGACCGTAATTCCCGCCGTTTCCAGAAGTGCGCGAGCAGGTGCGGCGCGTTGCGCCGCAGATTAAGATTGTAGGAAGGCTTTGTTTTCGGGCGCAGCCTGCGGAGGGGCGCGATAAGCGGGCCTCCGCGCCGGGAGGCTGCGGCCCGCCGGTTCTTCGAACCGAATGAGATTATTTGGGTAATTTTACCGAATAAGGCTGATTTTAAGGGCCATGGCCTGCGAGGCACGCGATTAGCGGGCCTTCGCCGGTGGAGGCTGCGGCCCGCCGGTTCTTCGAACCGTAACAGGACAAACCGTCTTGCGACCCGCCGACCTGACAGTCATGAGAACAGGGTCGCAAGAGGCAGAAAGTAAGAAACTTCATACAAGAGGCTCTTCTCCCTCCCTGAGGGAGGGCCGGGGTGGGGTCAGGTTTATAAACGCGGGGGCATGCCGCGGGCAACGGCGGCCGATAGCAGGGAGAGCGTCGGAGGCCGCAGGCAAGCAAGAGGAGAATTAAGGTTAGTTAGCATACATACCATGAAAGTCTACAAATTCGGCGGCGCTTCGGTGCGCAACGCCGACGGGGTGCGCAATCTGCGGAAGATCATCGACGACGAACAGCACCTCTTCATCATCGTCTCGGCGATGGGCAAGACGACCAACGCGCTGGAGAAGGTGTTCCAAGGGGTGCAGCAGGGCGATCAGGCCCTCTGCCGCGAGCAGATCGACGCGCTGCGCGACTACCATGCCGGGATCATCGGCGATCTTTGGCGCGGTCCCGCGCAGCTCGAACGGGTCGAGGCGCTCTTCGAGGAACTGGAGCGGGTTGCGGCGGGTCAAGGCTACCGCACGGAGGATGCGGAGTTGTGGTACGACCGGATCGTCGCTTTCGGCGAGCTGGTCTCGACGACCATCATCTCCGAATACCTCAACTACGCCGGGGTGCGCAACCGCTGGATCGACATGCGCCGCTGTTTTCGGACCGAGCAGCGCCACAAGGACGCGAGCGTCGATCTCGAAGCCTCCGCACCCCTGCTGCGTGCGGCGCTGGCCGGAGCGGAGGAGACGATCTTCGTGGGGCAGGGATTCATCGGCGGTGCGCCCGACGGCACGACGACCACCCTCGGGCGCGAGGGTTCGGACTACTCGGCGGCCGTGGCGGCCAGCATCCTCGATGCGGAGTCGATGTCGGTGTGGAAGGACGTGGACGGCGTGCTGAACGCCGATCCGAAGATCTTCCCCGATGCCGTGCAGATCGCCGAACTGAACTACCTGGACACGATCGAGCTGGCGTACAGCGGAGCGCAGATTATCCACCCGAAGACCATCAAGCCGCTGCAAAACAAGAATATCCCGCTCTACGTGCGGCCATTCGGCGACAAGCGCAAGGCGGGGACGGTCATCCGCGGCATGTCCGCGCCGGTCGAAGTTCCGATCCTGATTTTGAAGAAGGATCAGGTGCTGCTGACGATCCGCTCGCGCGACTTTTCGTTCGTGCTGGAGGAGAAGTTCGCCACGATCTTCTCGCTGCTCGAACGCTACCGCGTCAAGGCCAACCTGATCCACAACTCGGCCGTAAACCTGAGCCTTTGCGTGGACAACTCGTGGCATATCGACGAGGCGATCGACGCGCTGCGCGGTGCGGGGTGCGACGTGATGAAGGCCGAGAACATGGAGCTGCTGACCGTGCGCGGCTATACCGACGAGCTGTGGCAGCGCTACGCCATCGGGCCGCAGGTCTTCGTGCGGCAGGCCACGCAGTCGACCGTGCGCGTGGTCCGCAAACGGGAATGAAATCGACCTGTCCTTATATCCTGACAGTCAAAAAACCGCTCTTTTTTGCTCGTTCTGTTTTCTGCCGTTGCGATCGGGGCGCAAACGCCCGCACGGATCGCCGGGTTCGTCTCCTCGTTCGAGAACCGTTTTGCCGGACCGTCGCTCAACGGCCGTACGGAGTTCATCGCCCCGGAGGTGGAGGCGGCGACGGGCTACGGTTTCAGCAGCCGCTTCTCGCTCTGCCTGCCCGTGACGCCGGGCTGCGGCTTTCTCGACCGCGACGGTTCCAAAACCTACCGGCAGTCGGGACTGCTGGGGTTGGCGGCCGGTTGCAGCCCGCTGCACGACAAGCGGCAGCAACTCGAATTGCCGGCGTGTTTCGGCGGTACGGTCGAAAGGAGCTGGAATACCTCTGTTACGACGGAGGTATCCGTTCCGGATGGGGGCTGGCGTCGCACGGAGCGATGTACCTCGGTGGGAGCGTCCGCTTCTACGACAGCCTGCGGGAGACGGGCGGCCACGATTGCAACCTCTACGTGACGGTGGGATTCCGCGTCGACTGCTTCCGCGCGAGGAAGCACCGACGCGGCGGTCGGATCAGCAACATAGCGGCTTCGGCGACGAGGCCGCCTTGCGTTTATCCCTCCCCGTTCGGCATTCGGAATTCATCCGGACGGAAACCGCGGGAGCGACAGGAGGGAACCGCCCCGAACCCGCCCCGCTTCTTCGCCCCGATGACCGTGCGGCCGACAGGACTTGTTCGGGCCATCGATTCTTTCTCCGAAGATATTCAAAGAAAAAGTTGTGTATTCAAAAAAAAATATTTATATTACGCATGTGAGTTCTGGAAAGTTTATACCAAATGTACCGAACCTTTCCACGAATTGGATTTCGGCGTCATATGTCATTTTATCGATATTTCTCACAATTCTGGAACGAAATGGTCTCCATAGTATATACGGATGAGCAATTATCCGATATGGTTATTAATGATGAGATTCCGGTCGAGGTAACGACAAATGGACTGAGCAGTTGGTGGAGGTGTACCGCGGACACATTCAAACGGCGAAAAGAGTATATCCAGGCCGATTCTTCATCAGACCTTTTATGCGACTTATCGAATATCCTTATGGGTTCATGTTATATAGGGACATTTTTACGCGCATCTACTCTCTGCTTATAAAAACCTCAGACTATGCAACCCTATGAACCCCTCGTCCTGCTCGTTTTCTGCTGCATCATCTTGTCCTGTGCAGCGGTGATCTGGTTCGCCGTCGCCTCCTGGTACAAATACCGATTCTCTGCGTGGTGGCTGCTCGCCCTGCTGTTCGCCCCTTTCGCGCAGCTGCTCTTCCCCTTATACGGCTCTCTGCGATACAAGGCGGCTAAAAAAGGGCGAAGGCCGTCTGCGGAAATCGCGCGCAACCGGATCTATCGGCGCATGTGCTGGGCGATCCCGGCCTATGTCGTGGTGGTGAACGCTACGACCTACTTCCTTCTCAGGCTCTCTTACGCGGGGTGGGAGAACGAGCTTCAATACGGCCTGACCACGCTGTCGCTGCTGATAGCAGCCATTCTCTGCCTCTGGATTTTCCGGCGGAAATGACCGTTTTGCCTCCGGCGCGCCCGGCAAGTGAGCCTTTCGGATCGTCCCGGAAGGCTCGCTATCTTCCTAAAGGCTCGCTATCTTGTAGACGAGGCCGAGTCAATTCATCAGCCGTAGTTTGTGGAGAATCTCCAGATAGGAGTCGCTGCGGATTTCGCCGCGCTTCTTCATGTCGAGGATCGTGCGGATGATGTAGCGGACGATCTCGCGCTGCAACCGTTTGTAGAGCGGGCAGCGGATGTAGTTCTCGTTGTCGAGCAGCACGTCGCGGATCGAACGCAGCGAATTGGTGTAGTTCGACATTTCGTTCTTGAGCGCCACGCCCCGCTTTTCGGAGGCCGTGATGCGGGCGATGGCCATTTCGCGCAGCTTCTCGCACACCGAGTTGAGCAGGATCATCACCACGTTGTCCATCAGCGTGTGGCCGTGCATGAACAGATAGGCGTTTTCGGGCGTAAGGCCGCGGGCGCGGAGCTGCTGTTCGAAGGTCTTCATCGGTTCGATCATGCGCGGGTTGCGCTGCGCGAGCAGCCGTTCGCGCTTTTCGACGTTGCGCGCCAGCCACGCGAGCGTGTTGGCGCCGTTCTGAGCCAGATCGAGGTAGCCCAGCCGCACCGAAGCCTTGAAGTCGATCAGCGGAAAGACGTTCTCCGTGGCGAGCTGCGCCGAGAAGGCGTACCAGACGAACAGCGGGTAGATCGTGCACGAATAGGCGTGCATGAACTTCACGAAGTCGAAGATGCGCGCGTCGTTCTTGGTGGCCTTTACGCAGACGTTGTGCAGCGAGGGGGCGTAGCAGAGGTAGTTTTCGGTGGCGTAGGCGAAGGTGTGGAACATGAACTTCGAGCCGTTGACCTCTCGGGACTGGGGCGTGCGGTCGGCGAAGAGGTAGTCGAAGTCCGAATCGACGCACAGCAGCAACTCCTCCGACGAGTGCGGGATCATGTTCATCAGCACCTTCTTGCCTTTGGGCAGGTCGCCGCGGTCGGGGACCGAAATCTCGAAGCAGAGATAGGGATTCTGGAAGTGGTCGAAGATGCCGCGCCAGAAGGCCACGTCCTCGTACCCCTCGACGTAGACCTTCACCAGCCGCTGGTCGGGATTGGCCGGCAGGGGCTTGGGCAGTTCGTCCGGCGTCGTGCGCGTGAATGGGTTGAACCGGCGCAGTTTGTCACGCATCTTCTTCGGCATGGGCTTGGCGCTCCTCTGCATCGGGGCCTGGAGCGGTCGGTGCTCCGGCATTGGCAGCAGAGGGCTTTGACAAAGATAATATTTTTGTTAAATTTGCACAAAATAAGGCACTTCTTTCGGCGTTAAAATCTAACGAAAAGAACAACATGGCGGAGAACGACTGGAAATCACGGCTGGGAATGGTCTACTCGACCGATCCGGATTTCAACTATGCGACCGAAGAGCGGCAGCAGGCCGAGTTGCTCCCGCCCGCGCGGCAGCAGCTGCGCGTGTGGCTCGACCGCCGGCAGCGGGCGGGCAAGGTGGTGACGATTGTCCGCGGCTTCGTCGGCCCGGACGATGCCCTGCAGGAGCTGGCGCGGCTGCTGAAAACCAAGTGCGGCGTGGGCGGCGCGGCCAAAGAGGGCGAAATCATCATCCAGGGCGACCACCGCGACCGGGTGGTGGAACTGTTGACCCGCAGCGGCTACGGCTGCAAAAAAGCCGGTTCGTGATGCGCCGCCTCGTCCCGCTCCTCGCTGTGCTGTTCGTCCTTACGGGCGGGCAGCGCGCTGCGGCGCAGTACTATTCGTGGGGTTCGGACCCGCCGCTGAAGTGGTCGGCGATCCGCACGCCCGACGTGCGGGTGATCTTCCCCGATACGGTCTCCGGCGTGGCGCAGCGCACGCTCTTCTACATCCGCACCGTGCGCCCCGACATCTCCTACGGATTCACGCACGGACCGATGCGCATCCCCTTCGTCCTGCACCCCGAGAATTTCCAGTCGAACGGACTGGTCATGTACCTGCCCAAGCGCGTGGAGTTCCTCACCTCGCCCTCCCTGCACAGCTATTCGATGCCGTGGATCAAGCAGCTGGTGGCGCACGAATACCGCCACGCCGTGCAGTACAACAACCTCAACCGGGGCGTGATCCGCGTTTTGAGCTATCTGTTCGGGCAGCAGGGGTCGACCGTCGGTCTGTTGTGCATGCCGATCTGGGCCCTGGAGGGCGACGCGGTGATGTCCGAAACGTCCATGTCCTCTTACGGCCGCGGGCTGCAACCCTCCTTCACGATCGCCTACCGTGCGATGGGGCGCGTGGGCGAGGGCCGCGACGGGCGGCTGCGGCGCAACCCCGACCGCTGGTTCTGCGGCTCCTACCGCGACTTTATCCCCGACCACTACCACCTGGGCTACCAGATCTGCTCCTACGCCTACGGCCGTTACGGGGAGAACATCTGGAACAAGGTCGGCCGCTACGGGGTGCGCAACCCCTATGTTCTGGCCACCACGCGCGTCGGACTTGAGAAATACTACGACACCAACGTCGACCGCCTCTTCCGGGAAACGTTCGACGACCTGCAGCGACTTTGGGATTCGATCCCGCAGACGCCGGACAGCGCCGAGCCGCTGGTGCGGATGCCGGAGGGAAACCATACGACCTGGCAGTGGCCGCTGCCGCTCGACGACGGGTCGGTGCTGGCGCTCAAGACCGACTTCGACCGGACGACGCGTTTCGTAAGGATCGACCCCGCGACGGGCGCCGAGCGGGTCATCTGCCACACGGGCGTGGTTTCGACCCGCCCGGTTCTGCGCAACGGCCGTGTCTGGTGGACCGAATACCGCCGCTCGAAGCTCTTCGAGCAGCGCGTCAATTCGCAGTTGTGCTACATGGACCTCGCCAAGGGGCGCCCCCGGACGGTGGCCCGCCCGCGCAATGCGCTCTATCCGACCGCGGCGGGGGAGGCTCTCGCGTGGGTCGAGTACAACCCCGACGGCCGCTATTCGGTCGTCGTGCGGGACGACGACGGGGCGGAGCGGCGCTATGCGGCCCCATCCGGCAAGGAGCTGCACGGGCTGGCGTGGGACGACGGGACCGGGGCACTCTACGTGCTGGTGACCGACGACAGCGGCATGTGGCTCGGCCGCATCGGCGAAGAGGGGCTGCACGCGGTGACCGCGGGGGCCTACATCACGCTGAGCAACCTGCGGGCCGGAGGGGGCAGGCTCTACTTCGGCTCGATCGCTTCGGGAAAGGACGAGGTGCACTGCTACGACCTGACGGAGGAGCGCGAGTACCGCATCACCACCTCCACGTACGGCGCATTCGACGGCGCTCCGGCGGCCGGCGGCAAGGAATTGCTCGCAACGACTTACGACCGCCGCGGCTATTGTGCCGCCCGGCAGCCGATCGCCGACAGCGCGCTGATCGCGGTCGCGCCCGCGCGGCTTCCGGTCAATCTGGTAAACCCCGTCCGGAAGCGGTGGGAGGTGGTCAACCTCGACACGGTGCGCTTCACGGCGGCCGATTCGCTGCGACAGGGTGCCGCGTACCGCACGCGCCGCTACCGCAAAGGGGCCAATCTGCTCAACGTGCATAGCTGGATGCCCGCGGCGTTCGATCCGTTCGAGGCGGTGGACGAACACAGCGTCGACGTGAATGCGGGCCTGACGCTCCTCTCGCAGAACCTCCTCTCGAACACCGAGGCGTTCGCCTCCTACGGCTGGAACCGAAACGAAGGGTCGCTCTTCAAGGTGGGCGTGCGCTATTTCGGACTGGGCGTGCACCTCGATTTCGACGCTTCCTACGGCGGCGACCAGCTCTTCTACTCGCCGCTCGCTGCGCGCGACCCGCAGTCGGGCAAAGTGTTCTACCAGCCGCGGCCCGCGCCCGAGAAATATTACTCGGTGGGACTTTCGGCCTCGCTGCCGCTGCTGTTCCAGCAGGGTTACCACACGCGCCGGCTCACGTTGTCGACCGCTTGGAACTACTCCAACGGCATGGTGGCGGAGGTAGACAAGATCGTGTGGCACGACGGCGCCATCGTCAACATCCGCGACATCGGCTTCCGCGAGGGGCTGCACAAGATCGCCCTGGGGGCGTCGTGGTCCGACCAGGTGCGCATGGCCCACCGCGAGATCGCGCCCCGCTGGGGCTATACGCTCGCCGCGACCTATACGTTCAACCCCGCCGACCGCCTTTTCAGCGACCTGATCTCCCTCTACGGGCAGGTCTACCTGCCGGGCGCGGCGCGCAACAACTCGGTGAAGCTGGCCGCCGCCTACCAGACCTCGCTGGGCGGTTACCGGTTCCCGTCGGGCTACGCTCCGTTGAGCTACCGTTCCTCGCGGCTGATCCCGCGCGGCTTCACCTCGTCGAATATCATTTCGGACAACTACTTCGCCGTCTCGGCCGACTACCAGCTTCCGGTGTGGTATCCCGAGGGCGGCATCCCGTCGGTGATCTACTTCAAGCGCGTGCGGTTGAACGTCGGCGGCGACTTCGCCCGCTTCCGCGATGCCCGGATTGGCGACACCGAACGGCGCTTGTGGTCCGTGGGCGGGGACCTGGTGATCGACTTCAACGTGCTGCGCATGCCGGCATCGGCTACCTCGACCTTCAAATTCTCGGTCTACCACCCCTCCTCGGGCGGGGTGTGGACGGCCGTTTCGCTGGGACTTCCGTTCTGACATACCAAACGCGCGCGGGGCGCGTTCTTGGAAAAAATAGTTACCTTTGCAGCAAAATCGGTTTATGGCACAAAAGAAACGGTCGGGCGTCAGCCCCAAAACGATCAAATACATCTGGTACGTCGCTTTCGCGCCCTTCGCGCTGGTGGCCGTGATGCTGCTGCTCACCGCGCTGGGCGTGTTCGGACGCCTGCCCTCGTTCGAGGAGCTGGAGAATCCGCGCAGCAACCTCGCCACGGAGATCTACTCGGAGGACGGCAAGGTGATCGGGACCTACTTCGTGCAGAACCGCTCCTACGTGCAGTACGCCGATCTGTTCCCCTCCGATTCGACGTTCCACATCCGCATGGGCGGCCGGGAGGTTCCGCCGCTGGTGGCGGCGCTGGTGGCCACGGAAGATATTCGTTTCCGAGGCCATTCGGGCATCGACATCCCGTCGCTGGCCCGCGTGGCGGTGAAAACGCTCCTTTTGCAGAACACCTCGCAGGGCGGCGGCTCGACCATCACCCAGCAGCTGGCCAAGAACCTCTTCCCGCGCGACACGACCAGCCGCGGCCGCATCGGACGCAAGGCCAAGCTGGTGGTTTCGAAGTTCAAGGAGTGGATCACGGCGCTCAAACTGGAGTACAACTACACGAAGGAGGAGATCGCCGCCATGTACCTCAATACGGTCGAATACGGTTCGAACGCCTACGGCATCAAGACCGCGGCGCAGACCTTCTTCAACAAGGAGCCGGACCAGCTGAACGTGCAGGAGTCCGCGATGCTGGTGGGCGTGGTGAACGCCCCGACGCGCTACTCGCCCGTGCGCAACCCGGAGAACGCCCTCGTGCGCCGCAACCTGGTGCTCTCGCGCATGCGCGACGCCGGGGCGCTGACGCGCCGGGAGTACGATTCGATCGCGGCGCTGCCCATCATTCTCAACTACAAACCCGTGTCGCATAACGAGGGCACGGCGACCTACTTCCGCGAAATGCTGCGGCTGGTGATGAGCGCCGAGCGGCCCCGCCGCGGACAGTTCAACAACGACTGGGACTATGAGCAGGCGGTCCGCGAATACGACGAAAACCCGCTCTACGGCTGGTGTCGCAAGAACAGCAAGGCCGACGGCACGCCCTACGATATCTACCGCGACGGACTGAAAATCTACACCACGATCAACTCCGTGATGCAGACCTACGCCGAGCAGGCCCTCCAGCGGCAGATGGAGAGCGTCATCCAGCCCCGCATGGACGAGCAGTACCGCCGCACGAAGGTGCTCTTCATCGACGCCGACAAGGCCGAGCGCGAGCGCATCATGCGCAACGCCGTGCGCTATTCGGACCGTTACCGCGAGATGCAGCGCGCCGGGATCGCCGAGCGCGAGATTCTGGCCTCGTTCGACCGGCCCGTGGCAATGAAGGTCTTCACCTACAAGGGCGAGCGCGATACGGTGATGACCCCGCGCGACTCGATCCTCCACCACAAGCGCATCCTGCGCGCCTCGTTCGTGGCGCTCGATCCCCGCACGGGCTATGTCAAGGCATACGTCGGCGGGCCGAACTTCCGCTACTTTAAGTACGACATGGCCAAGCAGGGCAAGCGGCAGATCGGCTCGACGATCAAACCTTTCGTCTATACGTTCGCCATCGACCACCTGGGCATGACCCCCTGCACGCAGGTTCCGAACCTGCCCGTGACCATCGAGACGGCCAACGGCACGGCCTGGTCGCCCAAGGAGGCGGGCAAGGTGGAGCAGAACGGCGAGCTGCACCCCCTTTCGTGGGGGCTGGCGCGCAGCCGCAACAACTATTCGGCGTGGATCATGAAGCAGGCCAAGCAGCCCGCCGCCGTGGCCGACTTCATCCACAACATGGGCATCCGCAGCTACATCGATCCCGTGCCGGCGCTCTGCCTCGGGACCTCCGAGTCGAACGTCTTCGAGCTGGTGAGCGCCTTTTCGACCTTCGCCAACGAGGGGGTACACACCGATGCGATCTTCGTGACACGCATCGAGGACAGGCAGGGCAACCTGATCGCCAGCTTCATTCCCCAGTCGCAGGACGCTATCAGCGAACGCACGGCCTACACGATGCTCACCATGTTGCAGGGGGTGGTCAACGCCGGAACGGCGGGCCGCCTCAAGTGGCAGTACGGTTTCGACGGGGTGGAGATCGGCGGCAAAACCGGAACGTCGAACCGCAACCGCGACGCCTGGTTCGTGGGGGTGGCTCCGCGGATCGTGGCCGGGGCGTGGGTCGGCGGCGAGGATCAGGCCACGCACCTCATGTCGGCGGGCGAGGGCGGCGTGGTGGCGCTGCCGATTGTGGGCGACTTCCTCAAAAAGGTCTACGACGACGGTCGCTTCGGCATCAGCCGCACCGACCGTTTCACGCGTCCGGCGCTCATGCCCCATTACGACTGCGACCAGACCGTAACCGACGAGGGACGCTCCTCGGAGACCGGGATCGCCGAGGACGACGACTTTTTCGATTGAACCGGATTTCTCAATCGGGTGTTGTGCTGCGCGCGGTGTATATTGTGGTTTGCGGACGAAGCCTGCGGGGTGCTTATCGGGACGATGCGGTTTCCGCTGTTCCCAGGTGCGAGACCGGAGTGGCCCGGATTCCGGCCGCAGTTTGCGGAGTGCTTATTGGGATAATGCGGTTTCGCTGTTCTCTTGTGCGAGACCGAAGTGTGGCCCAGATTTCGGGCGCAGTCTGCGGAGGAACGCGATGAGCGGGCCTCCGCACCCGGAGGCTGCGGCCCGCCGACCTAAAGGTCGAAAACAAAACGAAGCGAATTTAGCCGCATGGCTAAAGCCGCCGAGCAGATATAGATTTATACCTGAGGTTCTTCGCCCCTCCCGAGGGAGGGGTCGGGGGTGGGGTCAGATTTATAAACGCGGCGGTACGCCGCGAGGTTCCGCAGGTGGGAGCAGGCATACGTTGAGACGATCCATGACCGTCCAGTTGACTATCCTCTTGGGCCTCCGCGTCCGGAGGCTGCGGCCCGCCGGCTTGACAGCCGAAAACAAGAAGAACGGAATACGACCCTCCGGCTCTTCGAGCCGCAAGACCGGATGAGTTGATGCGAAAGACCGCAACAGCACCCTTTCCGCCGCAGGCGGATATAAGTCCCCTCCGAGGAGGGGATTTAGGGGAGGGTCAGATTTGTAAACGACGCCGGAGGCGGCGAGGGGAACCGTACCAAAGCAGCATGTAGGGTCCGGAAAACAGTTTTATTTAACAAGCTAAAAATACGAACATGAAAATTGCGATTGTGGGCGCCAGCGGCGCAGTGGGGCAGGAGTTTCTGCGGATTTTGGAGAGCCGGGCGCTGCCCATAGACGAGTTGCTGCTCTTCGGGTCGGAACGCAGCGCCGGACGCACCTACCGCTTCCGCGGAGAGGAGATCGCTGTCCGCCTCTTGCAGCATAACGACGATTTCAGGGGGGTGGATTTCGCCCTCGTCTCCGCCGGGGCGGGGACCTCGCGCGAATTTGCGGAGACGATCACCCGCCACGGGGCCACGATGATCGACAATTCGAGCGCCTTCCGCATGGACGACGACGTGCCCCTGGTTGTCCCCGAGGTCAATGCCGAGGATGCGAAGCACGCGCCGTGGCGGATTATCGCCAACCCCAACTGCACGACGATCCAGCTGGTCGTGGCGCTTCATGCGCTCGAAAAGCTCTCGCATATCACCCGCGTGCATGTGGCGACCTATCAGTCGGCCAGCGGGGCCGGCGCGGCGGCGATGGACGAGCTGGTCGGGCAGTACGCCGACCTGGCGGCGGGCCGCGAGCCGACCGTGGAGAAGTTCGCGTTCCAGCTGGCTTACAACCTAATTCCCCATATCGACATCTTCACCGACAACGACTATTCGAAGGAGGAGATGAAGATGCACCTCGAGACGCGCAAGATCATGCATTCCGACGTGCGCGTGTCGGCGACGTGCGTGCGCGTGCCGGTGCTGCGCGCCCACTCGGAGAGCGTCTGGGTCGAGACCGAGCGTCCGGTGTCTGCGGCCGAGGCGCGCGAGGCGTTCTCCCGCGCCGAGGGGGTGGTGCTGATGGACGACCCCGCCGCAAAGGTCTACCCCATGCCGCTGCCCCTTACAGGGACGGACCCCGTCTATGTCGGCCGCATCCGGCAGGACCTTACCTCGGAGAACGGGCTGACGTTCTGGTGCGTGAGCGACCAGATCCGCAAGGGTGCGGCGCTCAATGCGGTGCAGATTCTCGAAAGCCTGCTTGCCGGACGGTAAAAGACGTGCCGGAAAACGAGCGGGGCGCAGGTACTGCCTGCGCCCCGCTCTGCTGTATGCGGCCGGATCACTTCTTGGTCCACACGGCCACCTTGCCGCCGTGCACCTTGAAGAGCGCCTTTCCGTCGTCGCCGATCTTGACCTCTTCGTCGAAACTGCCCGTGATCTCGTGCCAAGTCTCGCCGGCATGCGCTTCGCCCACGTCCATCACCTTTTCGCCGTCGTCGCCGTTCGAAAGCAGCAGCGCCAGCCCCGAATCGGGATGCTCCTGATCGCCCGTGCGCGTGAGGCCCACCGTGTTGGGGTGGTCGAAGTAGTCGTTCTGCTCGCCGAAGGCGCGCGAACGGCGGGCGTCGAGCAGGATGTCGAGGATGACCCGGTGGGGCGACAGTTCGCCCTTCACGCCGTAGTAGTCGCCGTAGAAGATGCAGGGATAGCCCTCCTTCATCAGCAGGATCAGCGCGTAGGCCAGCGGCTTGAACCACGCCTTGACCTGCGATTCGAGCGAACTGCCGCGCTGCGAGTCGTGGTTGTCGACGAACGTCACGGCCAGCGTGGGATACTTCTCCACCAGCGTGTCGGCGAGCAGCGTCTGCAGGTCGAAATCGCGTCCCTGCTGCGAGGCCTGGAAGAGCTTGTAGTGCAGCGGCGCGTCGAACAGGTCGACCGAGTGGTCTACGGCGTCGAGGTAAGCCTCAAGGTCGGTGAAATCGCCGCTCCAGTACTCGCCCACGGCGTAGAACTCCTTGCCGCGCGCATCGCGCAGGGCGTGCATGAAGTCGCCGATAAACTTGTTCTCGATGTGCTTGAGCGCATCGAGGCGCATGCCGTCGGCGTCGAGCGTCTCGGCGAACCACACGCCCCAGCGCTTCATCTCGGCCGCCACGTCGGGGTGGTCGAAATCCACGTCGTTGAAGATCAGGAAATCGTAGTTGCCGTTCTCGCCGTCGACCCCTTCGCTCCACTTCTTGCCCTCGCCCTGAATGAGGTAGATGGCCCGCTTGCCGGTTTCGTAGACCTGATCGGTTCCCGTGAAGTGATACCAGTGCCACTTGAAATCGGAGTACTTGTCGCCGCGCCCCGGGAAGGTGTATCCGGTCCAGCCCTCGACCTGCTTCGGTGGACCGATCACCTGCTCGCGGTTTTCGGGATCGACCTCGCAGGCCATGAACTTCTCCGTGTAGTCGGCCCCCGTCTTCTGGTTCATCACCGTGTCGAGGTAGACCGAAATCTTATTCTCGTGCAGCGCGGCGATGGCCTCCTCCAGCTCGCCGCGCGTGCCGTACTTGGTGCGTACGGTCCCCTTCTGGTCGAATTCCCCCAGGTCGTAGAGGTCGTAGACGGCGTACCCCTCGTCCTGCTGCTCGTCGGCCTTGTAGGCGGGCGGGACCCACACCGACGTCACGCCGATGTCGTGCAGGTGTTTGGCGTCCTCTTTCAGACGCGTCCATAATGTTCCGTCGTTGGGCAGATTCCACTCGAAATACTGCATCATCACTCCGTTTTTCATAGGCTCGTTTTTCAGTTGATAACCGCCTCCCTGCAAAGGGCATGCGAAAACGCGGCGAACGCTCCGGAAAAAGTTCCGAAGCGTTCGTACACGTCCTGCAGAAGGGTTGTCAATCCTGCTCGACCGGCTCGCGGAGCGTGTCCTCTGCCTCGGAGTAGTCGCACCACTGCTGGTTCTTCTCCGGGGTCGTCGATCGGATCTCGCGGCTGCGCTGCTTGCTGAGCTTGCGGTCGGCGCTGCGTACCGAGGCCTCCGTGCGGTCGGTCCCCTCGGGTTCGAGCCGGGTCAGTCCGTCGGTCTCGAGCACGTGGGTGCGCGGGTTGTCGATGAACTGCCACTCTTCGCCCAGTCCGGTGCTTTCGCCCTCGTTCCACGGCCCGCGGGCGTCCTGACCCACCGAGTTGTTGTAGTAGAGGTTGCTGTAACGCGGATCGCTTTGCAGCACGCCCGGCGGGAAGTTGGGCTGGATGGTGTCCAGCGCGGCTTCGAACTGCTGGAAGTGAGCCACTTCGCGCGTCATCAGGAAGTTGAGCGTGGCCAATACGTCCTTGTCGTCGGTGAACTGCATCAGATATTCGTAGACGATCTTGGCACGCGACTCGGCAGCGATGTCCGAACGCAGGTCGACCGTCAGGTCGCTGTTCGCATTGACGTAGGAACCCATCCAGGGCACGCCGTTGCTGTCCGTGAGGCGGGGTCCGCCGCCCGTCAGCACGCCGAACTGGGGGTTGACCGAAAAAACCGAGTGGATCATGTCGTCTTTCGACGTCCCTTCACCGAATACGTCGGTCTTTTCGGCGGCGTCCTTCAGGTTGCCGTTCACGCCCGAGAGGAGCATCTGGATCGTGGCGCCGACGATCTCGAGGTGTCCGAGCTCTTCGGTGGCGATGTCCATCAGCATGTCGTACTTGTCGGGGTAGGGGTTGTGGCAGGCGAAAGCCTGGACGAAATATTGCATCGCGGCCTTCAGCTCGCCGTTCCCGCCTCCGAACTGTTCGAGCAGCAGCCGGGCGAAACGCGGATCGGGCTTCGAAACGCGGGCTTTGAACTGGAGTTCTTTGGAATGGTAAAACATAGTCGTTCGTTTTATCGTTCTTGGATCGGCTGCCGCCGGCGGGGCCGGTCTTGCGACCCGACCCCGGGGCGGACGGCCTCATTACCGCTTCTCGGAACCGTAAACGGAGTCCTTCTCGCACTCGCCCTCTTTGCCGGACTGCGAACCCGACTGGCCGTACTGCCCGCCGTGCTTCATCTCGCCCGACTGGCCGTACTTCTCGCCCGGCTTTTCGCCGGTCTGGTTCCACTTCTCGCCGTACTTCTCGCCCGACTGGCAGCCCTGCTGCTTCTGCTGGCCGTACTTCTCCTCCTGACCGAAGGGGTTGTCCTGGCCGTACTTATGTTCGCTTTGGCCGTACTTTTCGCTGCTCTGGCCGAACTTCTCGCTGCTCTGGCCGTACTTTTCGCTGCTCTGGCCGTACTTCTCGCTGCCCTGGCCATACTTCTCGCTGCCCTGGCCGCTCTGTCCGTACTGCTGCTCCTCGGGGCGGTGGTACTGCTGGCCGCTCTGTCCCGAGTGCATGTGCTGCTCGTTCATCTGGCTGCCGATACTGCCGTGCGATCCTTCCTGCGAGCCGGATTGCGAGCCATACTGCGAACCGTGCTGCGAGCCGTATTCCGACCCGGACTGCGAACCGGTCTGCGGCTTGTACGCCGAGCCCGACTGCGAGCCGGTCTGCGATCCGGTCTGCGACGAATGCTCCGACCCTTCGCGCTCGAAAGAGCTGCCCGTCGAGCCGCCTGCGTGCATGCCGCTGTTGTCCTCGCGGCCCTGGCTGCCGCTCATCGTGTTCGTATTGCCGTTTTTCATCGAACCCATCTGGGTGTCGTTCATCTTTTCACGGTCTTCTCCGTGGTTCTTGTTTTCGTTCATAGTGGCGAATTTTAATTGGTTTGTTTCGGTTGCGGGGCGCTTTCAGTCGTGCCCCTCGGTCTTGACTACCTTGTTATAGAGTCCCATGATCAGCAGCGGGGCGGCCCACTGGCCGACGAGCAGCGCCTTCGACTTCCGTCCGCGCATCATCATGCACGAGGACGAGGCCAGGGCGCTCAGCCCTGCGATCAGGTAGATCATCGAAGGGATGCGCGAGGTCCGTTTCTCGACGGCCACGGTGGCTTTTCCCTCCTTCGGTTTTGCGTGTAACATGTCTCTGCGGTTTAAAAACCGGAGCAGTCGCCTGCTCCGGAATTGTTCGATGCGTAATGTTTAATAGATCGTGACCTTGATCAGCTCGTTCACGGCGGGAACCGGGAAGGTGTTGCCTACCACGGAGATGGGCTGGTCGTCGGGCATCAGCGTGCCGCCGAAGATGAACTGGGCGTTACCTGCGCCGGGGTACTGGCTGACGGCCGTACCGTCGTCCAGCAGCAGCGTCTTGCTCGTCACGTCGCCTTTGGTCAGGGCGTTCAGCTCCGATCCGTTGGCGAAGAACCAGTCGTTCGAGTAGCCGAACATCGTGGCGAACGCGATCTTCTCGTTGGCGGCTGCCTCGTAGCTGCACGACATGTCCTTGCCGGGAACTACCGTGTCGTTGATCACATAGATCTTGCGGACCTGCGGAACCTTCTCCAGCGACGTCTTCAGCGGCGAGGGATCGCCCCGCTGTGCCAGCGCGGCCAGACCGAGCTGTGCATCCTTCTGTCCCAGCTGGTAGATGGGGTTGGTGTCACCCGTGTAGATAACGACGATAGCGCCGTGCAGCGTGGTGATGATACCCGTCTGGCTGGTTACGAGCGTATTGAGCGGCGTCACGTTGCCGGCCTCGGCCAGTGCGGTCAGTTCGGTTCCCGACTTCTGGTCGACGGCGAAGAACGGTTTGTCCATCACCAGGTTGCCGTCCAACACGTTCGATACGACGAATACGCCGTTGGAGAACGGGGTTGCGTTGGCCGTGTCGGTGGAGATGTTGGTGAGCGTGCAGGTGAAGAGCGACTGCTTGGCATCAAACTCCAGGCTTACCTGAATCAGCTGCGTAGCGGGGACATAGCTGTGACCGGCCTTATCCTGTCCGTTGACTTCGGTTACCACACCTGCCTCGGCCGTACCCGGGTGGTTGACGGAGGGACCCGGCTGCTCGTTGACACGCGTGCCGTTATCCCACAGTTTGAGCGCGTTGTCGATCACGCCCGTCCGGGGAACGCCGGCATCGTCGAAGAGCTGGATACCCGGGTTCTCCGGTGCGAAGAACAGGTCGTTCGAATAGCTGTACATCGTGGCCAGCATCAGACGCTCACCCTTGGCGGCATGGAACGTGAAGGTGCTCTTTCCGCCGGGATTCGCTCCGGTGAAAGTGCCGCTCTGCACGTAATTCTTCATGGTGGTTACGTTCTCGAACTTGATGGTCGGATTGGTCCCGGGAGCCCCGTTGTCGTCATCGTCGTCATCGCAAGCCGTAAAGGCGACACCTGCGAAAAGCAATGCCGTGGCGAACACGGCTGAGAAGAACTTTTTTTTCATGGTAAGAAATGATAATTAAATTAACAAAATGATCGGTTGTCCGATGTTACGGTATTTTTTGGTGGAAAGAATTCTTTTTAACTAATGCGTGCCCTTTCCGACGCATTTTTATACATCATTAATGCCACAATTCGAGCTTTCGGAAGAATTTGCGAACGATTTATCGCACCGCATTGCAGGTGAGCGCAAACGGCCCGGCGGATTTTCGGCGGCGGCCGCGCCGGCTGCGGGAGCGGGGCGCCGGGGGCAGAACGGCAAATATTTTGCACAATCCGGGCCATGCGGGCGGCTCTCTTCGGGCGCACCCCTTACCCCTCGATGGATGGATGACAATTCGACCAGGCTCCTGCTGGGACTTCAGCGGGACGAATGTACCTCGTGCGAGGTCTACCGCCGGCTGGCTGCTTCGGAACGGAACGCCGGACGGCGCGAGGTGCTGTTGCGTCTGATGCAGGACGAAGCGCGCCACTGCGAGCTGCTCCGAAGCCGCACGGGGTGCGAGGTAGCACCCGACCGGCGGCGGGTCGTGACCTACGTCTGGATAAGCCGCATTCTGGGGCCGACCTTCGTCGTCCGGCTGCTGGAGCAGGGCGAACGGATGGCCGAGCGCCTCTACCTGCGCTGTGCGGACGGGGAGGAGTTCCGGCGTATCGCCCGCGAGGAGCGGCAGCACGGCGAGGCGCTGACGCTGCTGGCGGCCGGGACGCCGCTTTCGTACATCAGCTCTGTGGTTCTGGGGCTGAACGATGCGCTGGTGGAGTTCACGGGGGCGCTGGCGGGGTTTACGCTGGCGCTCAACGACGCGCGGATCGTGGCGCTGACCGGCTCGATCACGGGCATCGCCGCAGCGCTCTCGATGGCCGCTTCGGAGTACCTCTCGACCAAGTCGGCCCGCAACCCCGAGAAGCGCCCCCTGCGGGCCGCCGTCTGTACGGGTATCGCCTACATCATCACCGTGGCGGTGCTGGTGCTCCCCTATATCCTCTTCACGCGTGCGGTGGTGGCGCTGGGGGTGATGCTCCTGGCGGCGCTCGGGATCATCGCCCTGTTCAACGGCTATTACGCCGTGGTGCGCCGCGAACGGTTCCGCCGCCGCTTTCTGGAGATGGCCGTGCTGAGTTTCAGCATTGCGGGGATCAGCTTTCTGATCGGCTACCTGCTCAAGGCGCTTACGGGTATTAATATATAGGTGCATTCGGCTGCGGGGCGCGGAAAACGGGGCGCGATGCGCGCTTTTTCGGGCCGGTGACCCGGATTGGAATACCATTTGCATAACACCGTCTGTCAAGATTCACTAAAATTTGTGTGACTATGAAAAAATTTTTATTGTTCTTTGTGTGTGCCGCCACCGCATTCGGCGTGAGCGCTGCGCCCCAGAAGGTCGAATTCGGCAAACTGCCGAACAACTCGCAGGAGTTCATCCAGAAGAACTTCCCGCGTGAGAAGATCAAATCGGTCGAGATGGACCGCGAGGCTTCGTGGGACAAGTACACGGTTTACTTCAACAGTGGCAGCCAGGTGTCGTTCGAGGGCGGCAGCGGCGACTGGTCGGAGATTCTGATGAAGAACGGCGAAGTGCCCGCAACGGCTATCCCGGCCAACATCCGCACCTACACGGGCAACGCCTACCGCGGCCAGCAGGTCAAGATGATCAAGACGACCAAGGACGGCTACGAGCTGAAGCTCGCCAACGGAACCATGATTTCGTTCGACAAGGACGGCAACTTCGTGAAGGCTTCCAAATAGCTTCGCGTCCCTTGCAGCGCAGCAGGGCGACCCACTTCGGGCCGCCCTGTTTCGTGGACGGGCGGCGGGTCCGCCCCTAAAAAAAGGAGAAGCCGTGCGGCTTCTCCTTTCCGGTCGTCCATCCAGCGCTGTCAGCGAATCGTCTCCTTGATCCGGTGGCCCGCCTTGGTTGCGGCCTCGTCCACCGCGTTGGCGGCTTTGGTCGCACCCTCCTTGGTGGCGTTTTTTACCTTCGTGCCGAACTCTTCGACCTTGCCGGCAGCGTGGTGGATACCCTCTTTGGTGGTGTTTTCGGCTTTGAGCGCGGCCTCCTCGGCGGCGTCGCGGGCCTTCTGCGCGTCCTCGCGGATGGTGTGCTTCACCTCCTGGCCGCGCTCTTCGGTCTTGTGCACGGCCTTCTCCACGTCCTCGTGCAGTCCGTGGTGCTCATGCTCCCTTTCACGATAATCCTTTTCCATAAAATTAAGAGTTTTTAACCGTTTTGTGCCGCGTGAAGAGCGACACGATCCATAACAACACGACCGCGCCGATGACCGATGCGATCAGGGTCCCTATCGTGCCCGTCGGAACCCATCCGAACAGGGATACGAGCCACCCTCCCAGCAGTCCGCCGACCAGACCCACGATCAGGTTGATCAGAAGTCCGGAGCCGCTGCCTTTCATGATCAGGTTGGCGATCCATCCGGCTACCAATCCGATGAGTAAGTACCAAAGAAAATACATAGCGTTACATTTTATGAGTGATACCGACCGAGCTGCAAAACTCGTACCCGATGCGGTTGCAATCGGCTGAAAGGCGCGGCCGGGGCCTTGGAGGGGGCATGCCGTACGGCCGGACGACGCGAAAAAGGGGAGCCGCACGACAGTGCGGCTCCCCGGAACGAATCCTTTGCAGGAAAGGATCAGATCTTCTCCAGCTCCACGGTGAAGTGGCGCAGGATGGGCGCTTCGAAGGTGATGCGGTAGCCGGTGGTGATCCGCTCGCGGCGCTCGTAGATGTTGCGGCAGGCGGTGGCGATCACGCGGATGTGGTTGTCGGTGTAGACGCGGCGCGGGATGGCCAGGCGCAGCAGCTCGAGGGCCGGGTAGCGGTTCTCGTGTGTCTCGGGGTCGCGGTCGGCGAGGATCGAGCCGATCTCCACGCCGCGGATGCCCGCTTCGAGGTAGAGTTCCACGCCCAGCGTCTGCGCGATGAACTGCTCCTTGGGCAGGTTGGGGAGCACCTTTTTCGCGTCGATGAAGATGGCGTGGCCTCCGGCAGGGCGCTGGTACGGCACGCCGTATTCGTCCAAGAGGTCGCCCAGCAGCTTCACCTGCCGGATGCGGGCGTCGAGCTGTTCGAACTCGGTGTTTTCGTCCAGCCCCACGGCCAGCGCGTCCATGTCGCGGCCCGACATGCCGCCGTAGGTCACGTACCCCTCGAACATGATGCTGAACGACATGGCCTTGCGGTACAGCTCTTCGGAGCGCATGGCCACGAAGCCGCCCATGTTCACTACGCCGTCCTTCTTGGCCGAGATGGTCATGATGTCGGCATACTGGTAGATTTCGCGCACGATCTCCTTAATCGTCTTGTCGGCGTAACCCGCCTCGCGCATCTTGATGAAGTAGGCGTTTTCGGCGAAGCGCGCCGAGTCGATCAGCAGGGGCACGCCGTAGCGGCGGCACACCTCGACCGTACCGCGGATGTTCGCCAGCGATACGGGCTGTCCGCCCGCGGTATTGTTGGTGATGGTGAGCACCACGCAGGGGATTTTCTCCAGCGGGTTGTCGCGGAGCACCTTTTCCAGCTTGTCAAGGTCCATCTCGCCCTTGAACGGCAGCTCCCGCTGCGTGTCGGCCGCGGCGTCGATCGTGCAGTCGACGGCGTGGCACTTGCGGAACTCGATGTGGCCTTTGGTGGTGTCGAAATGGGAGTTGCCCGGCACGATGTCCCCCTCCTTCAGTAGCGCCGAGAAGATCACGTTCTCCGCGGCGCGGCCCTGGTGTGTGGGCAGGAACCACGGCATGCCGAAGAGGCTCTCGACGACCTGTTTCAGGCGGAAGAACGACGACGCTCCGGCGTAGCTCTCGTCGCCGGTCATCATCGCCGCCCACTGGCGGTCGCTCATCGAACCGGTTCCGGAGTCGGTCAGCAGGTCGATCGTGACCTGATCCGCACGCAGCTTGAAAAGGTTGTAATGCGCCTGGCGGATCCACGCCTCGCGCTCTTCGCGCGTGGAGGTGCGGATGGCTTCGGTCATCTTGATCTTGTAGGGTTCGGCATACGGAAGTGTCATAGAATTATAGGTTTTAGGTTATGGATCGTCGGTATTTACTTCAAAAATACGAAAATTATTCGAGATATCTCCGCCCGGCATCTTATTTGTTCCGCAACCGGTGAAATTTAATCCGCACACCATGAAAAAATATCGTTGCACCGTCTGCGAATACATTTACGACCCTGCGCTGGGCGATCCCGAAAACGGCATCGAACCCTCAACCCCGTTCGAAGAGCTGCCCGACGGGTGGGTATGTCCCGTCTGCGGCGAGGGTAAGTGGGCGTTCGAACCGCTCGAAGAGCAGTGATCCCCGGTCCGATGTTTTCGCTAATCGTCTCATTTATCCTTTTCCCGATTATGGCAACCGACTCCATGACACAGGCGCGCTTCACGCCCAAAGACCTCCCCTACGCCTACAGCGCGCTCGCGCCGCAGGTCTCGGAGGAGACGCTGCGTTTCCACCACGACAAACACTACGTGGGTTACGTCAACAAACTCAACGAACTGATCCTCGATACGCCTTATGCCCAGCAGCCGCTCGAGGATATCATCCTCGCGGCCGACGGCGCGGTATTCAACAACGCCGCGCAGGCGTGGAACCATGAATTTTTCTTCGAAGAGCTTTCGCCCGAACCGCAGGCACTTCCCACCGGAGCGCTCAAAGAGTCCATCGACGCCGGCTTCGGCTCGTTCGCCAAGATGAAGGAGCAGATGAACAAGGCTGCCGTGGCGCTGTTCGGCTCGGGGTGGGTATGGCTGGCCGCCGACCGCGAGGGCAAACTGGTCGTCGTCAGCGAACCCAACGCCGGCAATCCGATGCGCGAGGGGATGAAACCCTTGATGTGCATCGACGTATGGGAACACGCCTACTACATCGACTACCGCAACCGCCGCGCGGATGCCGTGGACGCGCTGTGGAACCGGATCGACTGGAAAACCATCGGCGACCGCTTCGAGAAGAAGTAGCTGCGCCGGGTCCGATGCGGACGCCGCCATCCCGATTCGGGGTGGCGGCGTTTTTCGATGCGGTAGGTGCTTAGCCGGAGGCGTTGGGGAGGGGTGTTCGGGAGGTTTAAGAGGTTCGGGAGGTCGGGGCGTCCTGAACAGCCGTTCAGAATTTCTCTCCCGAACGTCCGTCCTGAATGTTCGTTCCGAAGGGCCGGACTGGATGCCGGGGCCGGTTTGCAGGTGTTACGGGCGTTCGATCGCCAGCAGGCGACTTTTGACCGTCAGCCCGCCGGCATAGCCTGTCAGCGAACCGTCCGCGCCGACGACGCGGTGGCAGGGGATCAGGATGGGGATCGGGTTGCGGTTGTTGGCCATGCCGACGGCCCGGCAGGCGGCGGGACGGCCGATCTGCTGGGCGATCTGCTTGTAGCTGCGCGTCTGGCCGTAGGGGATTTGCCGCAGCGCCTCCCATACGGCACATTGGAAAGGCGTTCCGGCCGGGGCAAGGGGCAGGGTGAACGATCGCCGCTGCCCGGCGAAGTACTCCTCCAGCTCTCGAACCGCCTGACGAAGCAGGGGCGTGTCCGCCCTCTCATCGACCCCATTGTTGGGATCGCCATTCGGATCACTGTTTGGTTCAATGCTTGAATCGCCGTTCGGATCGCCGCCGAAGCGGATCCGGGTGACGGCCTGCCCGTCGGTCTCGATGCGCAGCGGCCCGATGGGAGTTTGGATGCAGCGGATGTAGTTCATAGGTGATGATAAAAGGTTTCAACTTTATATTCGATGGGGCACATCACTTAAGCACGCTCCCGACCGTCGGAGCCTCGCGGCGTGCCGCCGCGTCTGCAAATCTGCCCCACCTCCGGCCCCTCCCTCAGGGAGGGGCGAAGAACCTCAGGTACAAAGGGGCCTTTCCTGTCCGGCCTTGCGGTTCTTCAAAACAGCTAGAACTGTCCGAATTGTCCTGTTTCGGCTGGTAAGCCGGCGGGCCGCAGCCTCCGGGTGCGGAGGCCCGCTTTCCACGTGCACTCCGCAGGCTGCGTCCGAATAAAAGCGAAGCCATGATTTATAGATATTCTGCCTAAACTACGTTGTTTCTGCTCTTTGAGCCGTGTGGGCCGCAGCCTTGCCCCGCGGAGGCCCAAAAGGATAGTCGCACCGAATGGTCGCGGGTCGTATCAACGTAAGCACGCTCCCGACCGTCGGAGCCTCGCGGTGTGCCGCCGCGTCTGCAAATCTGACCCCACCCCCGGCCCCTCCCTCAGGGAGGGGCGAAGAACCTCAGGTACAAAGGGACTTGCTTTCCTGTCCTGCTTTGCGGGAGGCACGCGGGCCGTAATCAGCCTTGTCTGGTTTTTTCGACCTTTAGGTCGGCGGGCCGCAGCCTCGCCCCGCGGAGGCCCGCTGATGCAGTCCTCCGCAGGCTGCCCCCCCCCTAACCTGATGTCCCGGCAACGCCTCAATTATAGCAAAGGGGATAGCTTTGCACTCACCCGCGCACGTCTGGAAACGGCGGGAATTGCGGTTATCCGACGCCGAGCGGCGGAGGCCCATTTACCGCCTGTTCTCCGCAGGCTGCGTCCGCAACCCGGGACAAACTGCGTTCGCCAACCTTGCCCCCCCCCTCCGTCAGAGATGTTCGAGTGTGTAGTCGATCATCTTCTGCCGCACGTTGCCCATGTCGTCGGGGCGCATCGAGTGGTTCTGGTCGGGGTAGACCATCATGTCGTAGCGCTTGCCGAAGCGGTTGAGCGTCCGGGCCATCTCGGCGGTGTTCTGGAAGTGGACGTTGTCGTCGGCCAGACCGTGGATCAGGAGCAGGCGGGTCCGGCTGTCGTCGAGCAACCGTGCGAATTGAAGCGGCGAATTGTCGTCGTAGCCCGCGGCGTTGTATTGGGGCAGGTTGTTGTAGATTTCGGTGTAGATCGAGTCGTAGAAGCGCCATGAGGTGACCGGCGCCACGGCGATCGCCATGCGGAAGAGGCCGTGCCCCTTCAGGGCGCAGCTCAGGGACATGAATCCGCCGTAGGACCAGCCGTAGATGCCGATGCGGTCGGGATCGGCCCACGGCTGCGCCGCAGCGTAGCGGGCCGTCGAGAGCTGGTCCTCGACTTCGAGCGCACCGAGCCGTCCGTAGGTCTGCTTCTTGAACTTCTCACCCCGGAAGCCCGTGCCGCGTCCGTCGGCGCAGAGCACCACGTAGCCCTTTTCGGCCAGCGCGTCCTCCCAGTCCATCGACCAGCGGTCCTGTACGGACTGGGAGCCGGGCCCCGAATACTGCGTCAGAAGGACGGGATAGCGCTTCGCGGGGTCGAAGTCGCGGGGCAGGAGGCGGTAGGCGTTGAGCGTGTCGCCGCGCTCGGTGACCAAGGTGAAGAACTCCTTTACGGGGCGCTTCGCGGCGGCAAGCTCCTCGCGCAGTTCGCGGCTGTCGGTCAGCGTCCGCACGGGGCGGCCTTCGGCGTCGCAGACCGTCACCACGTTGGGGGTCGAGGCGTTGGAAAAGGTGGTGATGAAGTATTTCATACCGCGGCCCGGAACGGCGTCGTAGAAGCCGTCGAGGGGCGTGAGCCGCCGTTTCTGTCGGCCGTCCAGAGCGATGCTGTAAAGGTTACGGCGCAGCGGCGAGGTCTCGGTCGAGAGATACCATACCCGTTTGCCGTCGGTTCCGACGACCCGGGTCACCTCCCATGCCCCTTTGGTCACCTGTCCCAGCAGACCCCGCCGGATGCTGTATAGATAGAGGTGCATATACCCCGTATGGCCCTCCTGCCGCACGAGGAAGCGGTCGCGGTCAACGAAGGTCACCGTGCCGTCGTCCACCCGTTCGACGTATTGCTGGGCGCCCTCGGCGTAGATGGTCCGCTGGGCTCCGTGGGGCTCGCAAAGGACCATTTCGAACGTGTTCTGACGGCGGTTGAGGCGGTGGAACCAGAGTCGGGAGTCGGGCGTGAAGCCGATGCGGGGGATGTACTGGTCGGTCTCGGGACCGGTGTCGATCCGCTCTTTCGTGCCCGTTGCGAAGTCGTAGACCCAGAGCTGCACGACGGAGTTGGGTTCGCCCGCCTTGGGGTATTTGAACGAGAAAGCGCGGTTGTAAAGTTTGCCGTCGTAGCGCATCAGCTCCATCAGGGGCACGTCGCTTTCGTCGAAGCGCAGGTAGGCCAGGCGGCTGCCGTCGGGCGAGAAGGCGTAGGCGCGCGTCGTACCGAACTCCTCCTCGTAGACCCAGTCGGTCGTGCCGTTGATCACGGCGTTCCACGCCCCGTCGTCGGTGATGCGGCGCGTGGTGCGGGTCCCTATGTCGCGGACATAGAGGTCGTTGCCGTCCGAGTAGACGATCCGCTCGCCGTCGGGCGAGAACGACGCGTCGCGCGGGGCCTCGGCTCCGGGCAGCGCCTCGGTGACCGTGCCGTCGCTGACGAGGTAGTAGGTCGTGGTATAGGAGTGGCGGTAGATGGGTTTCGCGCCCGATGCGATCAGGATTTGCCGCTCGTCGGGCGAGAAGGAGTAGTGGGTGACGGTCAGGTTGGCCGAGGCGGGCAAAAGGCGCTCGCCCGGGGTGTCGGCATCGTAGCGGTAGCGCACGATCTGGTTGTCCTGCCGGACGGTGTAGTGCTCGCCGTCGGCCATCGGGCAGCCGCTGTCCACCGTGCGGTTCATGCCCCGCAGACGGGCGATTTCGGCATATTCGTTGCCGGCTTGTGCGAAGCCCGCTGCCAGCAGGAGCAGGCAGAGGAAGGATGCTGTTTTACGGATCACGTGGTCGAATGTTTGGGCCTTTGCGGGGCCGGGCAGGCCGGGTGTAGGCCCTGCCGGTTAGTATTTGTTTACTCCTCCTCCGCGTCGAAAGCGTACCCGAGCCGCTTTCCGGTGACGAATTTCGAGTTGTCCATCTTGGTGTTGAACTGATCGACCATGACGCGCATGTTGTAGGCGTAAGGCGGGGTCAGCAGGTCAAAATCCAGTGCGAAGGCGATGGCCGACTCCAGAATTTCGATCAGCGCCTCGCGGTCGATCTCCCCGCGGCCGAAGTCGGCCACGCGCAGCGAGGTCTGTCCCTTGCCCTCGACGAAGTAGCAGCGCTCGCGGTTGATGAAGATGCGTCCGATGAGGTAGCCCTCGTCGGCGTTGCGGTTGAACTTGAACGAGTCGGAGAGGAAGTTGTAGATGTTGATCATTCCGCAGTAGGCGTTCTCCGGGTCGGCCTCGACGTAGGGGGTCCGGAAGACGGGGTGGCCCGCTTCGAAGCGGAAGACGTCGGTGTGCATCTGGAAGAGGAGCATGTCGTTGGCCACCTGCAGCTGGGCCTCGAACTTGCCGCGGTCGCGGTATTCGAGCCTGACGCGGCGGTCGAGCTTGCCGTCCAGCGCGTCGTCCATCTCCGAAGCCATCTCGAAAAGGGTCTCCTTCAGGAGGTTGAAAGCCGCGAAAGTGTTGTCGAAAACCTTTTGCTTCAGGGTCGACTTGCGGACCACAGTTTCCAATATACGGGTCCTTAGCGGGGTGTTTTCCATGTATAGTCGTGTGTTATTTGATGCGTATCTGTTCGCCCTCGGCGAGCGTCGCGCCGCGGCGCAGGCGGTTGAGTTTCTCGACCGAACGCATGCGGATGCCGTAGGACTGCCCGACGGCATAGACCGTCTCGCCCGCGCGGCAGATGTGGTGGCGGGCGTTGCCCTCCCAGCGCTTCTTCTTACGCTCGATGTAGACCACTTCGCCGGTCATCGGCTGGGCTTTCCTGTCTTTCAGGTCGTTGAACTTGCGCAAATTGCGCGCCGAGACGCGGAACTGGCGGCCGATATGTTCGTAGGTGTCTCCCTCGCGGGCCAGCACGTAGTGCACGCCGTTGGTCGCGTAGACGTTGTAACCGTTGTGGGCGTTGATCGTCACGCGGTAGTTGTCCGGATCGACCGTCGCGCCCGCCTCGGCGATGGTCGCCTGGTCGGTGAACCACCCCTCGGGGTCGGTGGCCTTGCGCCCCATGCGCGAGGCGTAGAGCCGCATGCCGTCGGGACGGTCCAGCAGGTAGAGTTCATTCTCCTCGATGATGCGCACCAGCCGCTGCGCATAGTCGGGGGCCGTGGCGTAGCCGGCGGCTTTCAGCCCGCGCGCCCAGCTCCTGTAGTCGGTGGCGGGGTAGGCGAAGAGCGAGTCGTAGCGGGGCTGCGCATCAAGGAACTCCGCGTGGTCGCGGTACGACGCCTCGACCGTGGGGTAGCAACGGAAGCATTCGCCCTTCGCATCGTCGTCGTGGTAGACCTTCTTCCCGGTCCAGTTGCGTTTGCACTTGATGCCGAAGTGGTTGTTCGACTGCATGGAAAGCGGGCTGTTGCCGCAGTCCGATTCGAGGATGCCCTGCGCCAGGGTGATGCTCGCCGGGATGCCGTACCGCTCCATGTGGTCCACGGCGATCGATTTGTAGCGGTCGATATACTCTTCGCGCGTCTGCCGGATCTGCCCCCGTGCCGCGAGACAAAGCACGCAGAGGATCGCGGCCGCGCCTATTGCTTTTTTTGAAATATTCATTATCTTTGTTTCGACTTTACGGACAAAGATACGTTATTCCCGCGAAAATAACAATACGAACGCATAACCCTTACACTATGTTTACCGAAAACGCAAACCGGATATTCGACCGGGCCATCGCCGACTACCACCGCTGGGACGATGTGGACCACGCGATCGACAACCCCTATGAGGCGGGTTCGCTCGACCATCTGCTCTACCACAAGAACTGGATCGACACGGTGCAGTGGCATCTGGAGGACATCATCCGCGACCCGGCGATCGACCCCGCCGAAGCGCTGAAAATCAAGCGCCGCATCGACCGCTCGAATCAGGAGCGTACGGACATGGTCGAGTACGTCGACTCCTACCTGCTGGACAAGTACAAGGGGGTGACTCCGGCGCCCGATGCGCGGCTGAACACCGAGACCCCGGCCTGGGCGATCGACCGTCTGTCGATCCTGGCGCTGAAGATCTACCACATGGCCCGCGAGACGGAGCGCACGGATGTCGGCGGGGAGCACCTCGCGGCGTGCCGCAGGAAGCTCGACGTGCTGCTCGCGCAGCAGCAGGACCTGTCGCGCGCCATCGAGGAGCTGATCGAGGACATCGAGGCGGGCCGCAAGTACATGAAGACCTATAAACAGATGAAGATGTACAACGACCCGGCCCTCAATCCGGTGCTCTATGGGCAGAAAAAATAACGGCAGCGCGCGCCCTGCCGGCAGAGGACCGCTTGCTGCGGAGCCGGATGGAGCGCGCGTGCCGCAGGCCGGCGCGGACTCGGACGCGAAAGCGGGTCGGACAGCCGGAGAGAACCCGAGCGTGGACCCGGGTCGGCCGGACGGAGGCGGACAGGACGGTAGGCCGACCGGAATGACACCGGACGCGAAAGCGGATCGGTCGGTCGGAACGGTTCCGGACATGAAAGCGGAGCCGTACGACACCGGGAAGCGGCTGCCGCGTCATCTGCTGGTCGTACGCAACTCGGCGATGGGCGACGTGGCGATGCTGCCGCACGCGCTGCGGGCGCTGACGGCGGCCTATCCCGACCTGCACGTCACCGTCGCCACGCAGCCGCACTTCAAGCCCTTCTTCGCGGGGCTTCGGGTCGATTTTCTCGATGTGGACCTCAAAGGCGCGCACCATTCGCTGGCGGGGATGTTGCGTCTGGCCGCCGAAGCCCGGCGGTTGGGCGTGGATGCTGTGGCCGACGTGCACGGGGTGATGCGCTCCCAGGCGTTCTCGCTCTCGATGCGGCTGCACGGGATTCCCGTGGCGCGGATTCGCAAGGGACGCGCCGAAAAAAGCCGCTTTATCCGCCGCGGCGGCCGGGGAATGGCGCCGCTGCGGCCCACCGTGCTGCGATACTGCGACGTTTTCCGGCGGCTGGGCTTCGTATTCGACGATCCGCAGCCCGTCCTGCCGCAGAAGCGGCCGAACCCGATGGGGGAGAAGCACGGCGTTTGGGTCGGCTTCGCACCCTTCTCGGCCCATGCGGGCAAGACCTACCCCGAGGCGTTGAGCCGCGAGGCGGTCGCGCTGCTGGCGGAACGTTGCGAACGCGTCTTTATCCACGGCGGCGGGGGACGCGAGGCCGAGTTCGCGCAGGAGATGGAGCGCATGCACCCCAATGTGACGGCGCTTTATGGCCGGGTGCGTTTCGCGGGCGAGATGGATCTGGTGGCCAATCTCGACTGCGTGGTTTCGATGGATTCGCTGGTCATGCACCTGGCGGCGCTGGTGGGAACCCCCGTGGTCTCGGTCTGGGGCGCGACGCATCCCGGACTGGGATTCCTGGGGTGGGGATGCGATCCGGCGAATGTATTGCAGGCCGATTTGCCTTGCCGGCCCTGCTCGGTCTACGGCAGCAAACCCTGTAAGTTTGGGGACTACCGCTGCCTGTGGGCCATAACCCCCCGCATGATCGCCGACCGGGTCGCCGCCGTGGCGGAATGTCGCCCGGACCGGGGAGCGGAATAAAATTAGTGTGAGTGCATGACCGATAACCCGCTGACGAGTGTCGAATCTACGCGGTAGCTGGCCGCGTAATCAGATAGAATTAATACTTTCCTCTTCAGTCTTGCGGCTCCGAGGAGCCGCGCGGGCCGCAGCCTCCGGTAGCGGAGGCCCGCTTAGCGCGTGTCCTCCGCAGGCTGCGTCCTATTTATTCTGCAGGTTCGTGTCCAATTTATCGCGTTCGTTTGTCTTGTTTTGCGGTTCGAAGAGCCGGCGGGCCGCAGCCTCCGGCGGCGAAGGCCCGCTTGTCGCGTCTCTCCGCAGGCTGCGTCCGAAAAGGGCAGCTTTCTACTTTAACATTAAGCCTAATCGCTTTGTTTAATCGGTCCGAAGAACCGCGGGCCGCAGCCTCCGTCGGCAGAGAGCCGCTTGTCGCGTGCCCCGCAGACAGCGGCGCAGCATTTGATTCCGGTCCACCCCTCCTATCTCAGGCTTCCTAATATAAAAAGCCCCCGCAGTTGCGGAGGCTTTCCTGTGAAAATCGCAGCCGTAACAATTACATATTGGCCTGCTGGGTGTAGACGACCTCCGTGCCCTCGATCGCAAGGGTCCAGACGCCCTCGGCGTTCTTTGCCAGAATGCCTGTCTGGGTGAATGCGATGGGTTCGCCCGAGCCTTCGCTTTCGCCCTTGAGGATGATCTTGTCGGCTTCGCCCGAAAGCTCCCACGAGGTGTAGCGGAGCGTGGCCATGTTGATCGACTCGGCGGCGCCCTCGATCTCGATCTCGACGCCCATGACGGCTTCGGGGTCGTTCGGATCGGGCATCGTCCATCTGCCGACCGCTTGGGCGTAGGTGGCATCAGTGGCGACCTTTGTGGCGGGCATGACATCTTTCAGGCAGCCTTTGTAGTCCACGACCACCGGAGCACCCAGCAGCAGCCCGTTGGCCTGGGCCATGTCGGCGTTCTCGGTGGTGAAGGTGATGGTTTTGTCCTCCGCATCGGCTTTCACCGTTACGGTGTTCATCGTGGCGTCGGTGATGACGCCCGTGAAGGTTTTCGGCTCGTTCGAGCAGCAGGCGGCCAGCCCGACCAAAGCGGCGGCTGAAACCAGGATTCGAATGTTTTTCATGTCAGTTATTTTTAAGGGATGATTTTTTCTCATGGATATAGCGGTCGATAGCCTGTGCTGCGGTCCGTCCCGCCCCCATGGCCAGAATGACGGTGGCCGCCCCGGTCACGGCGTCTCCGCCGGCGAAAACGCCCTCGCGCGTGGTGGCGCCCGCTTCGTCTGCGGTGAGGCAGCCCCTCCGGTCGGTCTCCAGCCCGGCGGTCGTAGCGGCCAGCAGCGGATTGGGCGAGGTTCCCAGCGCCATGATGACCACGTCGCAGGCGATCTCGAACTCCGATCCCGCCTTTACCACCGGCGAACGGCGGCCCGAGGCGTCGGGTTCGCCCAGCTCCATCTCCACGCAGCGGATGCCGCGCACCCAGCCGCGCTCGTCGCCCAGCACCTCCACGGGGTTGGTCAGCATGCGGAAGGCGATCCCCTCCTCGCGGGCGTGATGGACCTCTTCGGCGCGCGCCGGAAGCTCCTTTTCCGAACGGCGGTAGACGATCGTCGCCTCCGCACCGAGCCGCTTGGCCGTGCGCACGGCGTCCATCGCCACGTTGCCGCCGCCGACCACCACCACGCGCTGCCCGACGTAGATCGGCGTGTCGTAGCGCTCGTCGTAGGCGTGCATCAGGTTGGTGCGCGTCAGAAATTCGTTGGCCGAGACCACACCGTTGAGGTTCTCGCCCGGGATGCCCATGAAGCGGGGCAGGCCCGCGCCCGAACCGATGAACACGGCGTCGAAGCCCTCTTCGCCGAGCAGCGAGTCGACGGTCACGGTGCGGCCCACGATCACGTCGGTCTCGATCTCCACGCCCAGCTGTTTCACGGCCTCGATCTCGCGCGCCACGATGCGCTCCTTGGGCAGACGGAATTCGGGAATGCCGTAGACCAGCACCCCGCCCACCTGGTGCAGCGCCTCGAAAATCTTCACGCCGTAACCCATCTTTGCCAGGTCGCTGGCGCACGCCAGCCCTGCGGGGCCGCTGCCGATTACGGCGACCTTGTGCCCGTTGCGGGGCGTTGCGGACGTCTTGGCGCCGTGTTCGATCTTCCAGTCGCCCACGAAGCGTTCCAGCTTGCCGATGGCGACCGGTTCGCCCTTGATGCCGAGGATGCACGCCCCCTCGCACTGGCTCTCCTGCGGGCAGACGCGGCCGCAGACCGACGGCAGCGAGCTGTCCTCGGCGATGATGTCCGCGGCCCGCTGCAGGTCGCCTGCGTGGAGCGCGGCGATGAAGTCGGGGATGCGGATGCCGACGGGGCAGGCCGCTACGCAGCGCGGATTCCTGCACCGAAGACAGCGCGATGCCTCCATCGTGGCCTCCTGCAGGTCGTAGCCGTAGCACACCTCTTCGAAATTGGCGGCGCGCCGTTCGGGGTTTTGTTCGCGTACGGGGACGCGGGGTATCTTGTTCGCCATAATGCGGTCTAATTATTCAGTCTGAGGAAGAACCAGTCGCGCAGCTCTCGACCCAGCGACTGTTCGGTACAATGCAGAAATTCGGTGGTCGAAGTGATCTTTCGGGCGGCTACCTTCCGCATGAATGCGAAGAAACGCTCCTCGCCGATCTGCTCCTCCAGGTCGCAGAGGATGAGCGCCCCTTTCGCGTACAAGGCCCGAAAGGCTTCCGGCGAATCGCGGTCGATGCCCCAAATCGGGCAGGTCGCGGCGGTATCTTCGCGGTAAGCCGCTGCAAGGTCCCGGTAGGCTTCGACGCCCCGGAACCGGCGCACGGACCACATTGTGCTGAACTCGGCGAACGCTTCGTTGAGCCAGTCCTGCCAGCTGTCGGTCGGGGCCTTGTTCCACCAGAAATGCGCCAGCTCGTGCGCAATGCCCCGCTCGAACGATTTGTCGTAACGGCGGCCCATATAGGTGATGAAATTCTTGCGGCTGTATCCGCCTCGCTCGCCGGAGACGGAGACGGAGAATTTCAGGCGGTCGTCGCCGCTGTCGGGGTCGCCGTACAACGTTTTGTAAAAGGCCAGCATCTCCGCGCAGCGGCTCAGGACCGCCTCGGCGTCCGCTTCGGGGAAGTCGGTGTAAACCACCTCGAAGCGGATTCCGTCCCGGTCGAGCGTGCGGTTCTTCAGCTGCGGCGATGCCAGCACCACATTGTCGAAAGATGCCCACGGCTGCGAGATATGCCACGCGTCTTTTTGGCGGGTTACGATCCCCGAGCCGTCGACCCGGTAACCCTCGTCGATGGTGATGTCGATTTCGGTGTGCGCCTGCCCGCTCTCGGGATGGACCGGATACCACGCGGTGTAGAATCCCAATTCGATCCACGCATCGTCGAATGCGCGGGCGGGACCCTGGATACCGCTCATATCGCATCGGTACTCCACGTCGATGCGGTTTTTTCCGCTGCCCGGGCGCGGATTGGCCAGCTGCAAGGAGCGTCCGTCGGGAATAAAGAGGACCGGGGCGGGGGCGAGCGTGTCGAAACGGTAGGTTACCGGACACCCTTCATGGCTGACCGAGCGGATGGCGGTGCGTCCCCACAGGACGAGGCCGATCGTGTCGCACCCCTTGAAATCGATCTCCAGCGAGCCGCTGACCGTGGCCGTGCGGGCTGCGATGTCGAGCGCGAGGCGCAGGTCGTAACGGAGCACCTCGGGCGTGGCGGTCCCGTCTGCGCTATGGGCGTTCAGGATGCCCGATAGCAGCGTGCCGACAAGCAGAAGCAGCTTCTTCATCGCTGTTTGTCCAGTCCGATTCTACACACGTGTCCGGCCTCTCGCTCGGCGGCGATGGCCGCGCGGCGCTGCTCCTCCGAGCGGTACATGCCCTGCCGGCGCATCGCTTCGTCGAAGTCGACCTCGTGCGCGTCGAATTCGGGACCATCGACGCAGGTGAAGCGGGTCCGGCCCCCGACCGTGACGCGGCACGCGCCGCACATGCCCGTGCCGTCGACCATCAGGGCGTTGAGCGACACGGTGGTTTTCAGACCGTATTTCTTCGTGGTCAGCGCCACGAATTTCATCATGATCATCGGGCCGATGGCCACCACCTCGTCGTAGTGATTTCCCTGGGCGATCAGCTGCTCCATCAACTGCGTGACCAGCCCTCGGAACCCCTCCGAACCGTCGTCGGTGGCGATATGGAGGTTGCCCGCCACAGCACGCATCGCATCGGTGTAGATCAGCATGTCGCGCGTCTTGGCCCCGACGATCACGTCGGCGCGTACGCCGTGCTCGGCGAGCCACTTGACCTGCGGATAGACCGGGGCCGTGCCCACGCCGCCGCCGATAAAGAGGTAGCGGCGCTTTGCGAGCTGTTCCGAGGGCAGGTTGACAAATTCGGAGGGCCGGCCCAGCGGTCCGGCCACGTCGACGAGCCGGTCGCCCGCCTCCAGCGCACAGATTTTGCGCGTCGAGACGCCGATGGCCTGCGTGACGATCGTCACGCTGCCCTCCATAGCGTCATAGTCGGCGATGGTGAGCGGGATGCGTTCGCCGCACTCCGAGGCGCGGACGATGACGAACTGTCCCGGCAGCGCCGCACGCGCCACGCGCGGAGCGAGGACCTTCATCAGATAGATGCCTTCGGCGAGGCGTCTCTTTTCCAGGATGGGATACATATCTTTCGTTTCTTCTTTTCGTTTGGGCGCATGCCTCCGGGTCTTGCCCTGCGGCGTCACTCTTCGACGATCGCCGTCACCCGCAGCCGCCGCATCGGACGCGCGGGGTCGTTCATGACGATCATCAGCCGGTCGGTCAGCACGCCGTACTCCTGTTTCGACGGGTCGAGCGACACGGAGAACGTCCGGCTGTCGCCCGGTGCGATGCGCTCTCCGGCCGTGAGCGTCGTTGCGATGCGTCCGTCGCTCTCCACCGCGCGGACGATCAGCTCGCCCGAACCCGTGTTCGAGATGGTGAACGGCCGTCGCACGACGGGCCCCCGTCGTTTGACTGCCCCAAATTTAAGGATATTTTCGGATAGTTGTGCTTCGGGCCGCTTTTTTCCGCTCGTCGCCGGGTTGTCGACCGCGATGCCGTGCGCCATGAGCAGCGTGCCGTTGCTCCGCCCGTCGACCGCGATCTCGAACGTGTCGTTGAGCGTGCCGTAGCGGGGATGCTCTTCCGGGATGAAGTAGGCGAGGGCGATCTCGCCCTGCTCGCCGGGGGCGATCCGCTGCGGGTAGTCGATCTCCAGCGCGCCGCTGGTCGTTTGGGGGCGCAGTTCGAGTGCGAGGGGCCGGTCGGAGGTGTTGACGTAGCCGACGGAGCCTTGCACGCGCCTGCCCTGATAGATGTAGGAGAAGGCGCTGAGCGAGGTATTCAGCCAGAGGCCGCCGCCCGCGTCGGTCGGATAAAGCTCCTCCGTGCTCCGTTGGCGCGGGGTGACGCTGCCCCGGATGGTGAGCGTGGCGATCTTTTCGCGGTCGGAGGAGTAGACGCCCAGCTCCTTGACGAACGTGCCGGGCCGGTTCGCGGGGTCGAAGGTGACGGTGATCCGCGTCCGGTCGCCCGCGAGGATGGGTTTGCGCGTGAAATGGGGAACCGTGCAGCCGCACGAGGTCACCACGTCGAGGATGACCAGCGGCTTGTCTCCCCGATTGACGCCCGTGAAGGTGTGGCTGACGCGGCCGCCGTCCTCGCGGATCGTGCCGAAATCCCAGGAGGCGTCGTCGAAGCGGAGCTGCGCCCGCGCCGGAACGATCGTAAGGCCCAGCAGCAAGAGAATGAGCAGGGTATGTTTGCAGCGTATCATGTCGAACGGTGTGGTGTGACAGGCAAAGGTACATTTTTTACGAAAAAATCGTGCAATTATTTTGCGGGAATGATTTTTTGTCCTATATTTGCACTCCGAAACGGTTGGAATACCGGATCGTATGCCTGAATAGCTCAGTTGGTTAGAGCACATGACTGTTAATCATGGGGTCCTAGGTTCAAGTCCTTGTTCAGGCGCAGATGCGCGAGGGTTGCGTAAGGTTCTTTCAAGTTCGCTTTATTGCAAGGTAAAGAGTGCGTGCCGAAAAATTTTCCGGGAAAATTTGGAGTTCGCAAAAATTGAATTACCTTTGCAGTCCCAAGCCATTCACCAAGGGAGCTTAGCTCAGCTGGTTCAGAGCGTCTGCCTTACAAGCAGAGGGTCGGGGGTTCGAATCCCTCAGCTCCCACAGGTCGAAACCATCCCAACAGGATGGTTTTTTTATGCAGGGAGCATAGCTCAGTTGGTTTAGAGCGCCTGCTCGACAAGCAGGAGGTCTGCGGTTCAAATCCGCATGTTCCCACAAAGCAGCCTTTCGGATACGTTCCGGAAGGCTTTTTTGTTCGGGGCGGAGGGTTGCTCGAGCTGCGTCCAATGAATAAAGAGCGCTTGCCCCGGAGGGGACGAGGCGAACCGAGGAATTCGCTCCGGATCGGCTTATCCTTTTTCCGGCGGTGCGGATGCCGATGAATTTCGATATATAGATAGGATAGCCAATAGCAAGAGAAAGCGGCCGATCGGTCGCTTTCTCTTGCTATTGGAGCCATCAGTCGGCAGAGGCGCTACTGCTTCCCCTCTCCGCGCAACCTGCCGCGCAGGGCGAAGCGGACCATGAAGTAGTTGACCGGGAAGGCCACCACGAAGACGCACAAGGGCGCATAGAGTTTCGGTACGCCGATCCAGAGCCAGAGGTTGAGCAGCACCAGTTCGTTGAAGAGGTTCACCAAGTGGGCCGTCAGAAATTTTCCGGCGCGGACCCAGGTGGGTTTCGTGCCGAACGTGAAGTAGTTGGAGAGGAAAAAGTTGCAGACGATGCTGACGCAGAACGCGCCGATGTAGGCCAGCGTGGGGATGTAGGCGGCCGTCAGGCCCAGCGTCTCGCAGCGGCTGACGATCAGCACGTAGGTCACGTAGTTGATGGCCGTGGCGATGCCGCCGACGGCTGCGAAGCGCACGAACGAGTTTTCGTAGAGCGTGCGGATGAGCGTGATGAGCCGGTCGATCAACCTATTCATCGCAGCCGAGGTATTCGCGGGTGGTTGTGAAGCGGCAGCCGCGCGCAACGAGCCAGCCGAGCAGCCGTTCGAACTTGCGCTGCAGCCGCTGTCCCGAGCAGCGGGCCAGGTAGCCCGGCACACCGAACGAGGGATCGGCGAGCCGTTCGGAGAACTCCCACGGATGGAAGTAGAGGTTCAGGTGGCCGTCGCGCCGCAGCGCGCTGGCGGCGAAAAAGCGGTAGAGCGGCAGCGGGAAGACGTGCAGGGCGATCCAGAACAGCGGCACGCGCAGCGGCCACGCCACCGACGTGGGATAGATCTTCAGCCCGCCCTCGAGCGACACTCCGCGCGGCCGGAGCAGGTTGTTGTAGCGGCCCGGAATCCACGTGGGGTTGATCGAGGAGTTGTAGCGGTAGCCCGCCGCTTCGAGCGCGTCGGAGGGGGCCACGGCCAGCCGCGGAGCGCGGTAGCCGACGACGGTTCGCCCGGACAGCTCTTCGAGCAGGCGTTTGCTGCCGACGGGGTCCGATCCGGCGGTCTGCGCATGGTAGTAGTCGTGCGAGGCCAGCTCGTGGCCCGCGGCCACGATGCGCCGGATGGTCTGGGGACGGTGCGCGGCGAAGTTGGCCGTGGTGTAGAACGTGGCCCGCAGCTGCAGGCGGTCCAGGAGGTCCAGCAGAAAGTCGAGGCCCTCGGACGAGACGGCCAGCTGCGTGTCGAAGTCGATCTCGCGGCCCCGTTCGAGCGGGAAATCGAACTCTTCGACGTCGAAACCCAAAGTTACGGTCATAGGCGGCATGCGATTCGGAAAAAGTTTTTCAATTCACGGACGAGCACCTTGCCCGGCATCTTCGACATGACGATGCCCTCGCGCAGCGTGGTTTCGATCTGCTCGATGCGCATGCGCCGGTCGCGCGCGGCGAGCACCACGAATTCGGTGTCGAACAGAAAGTCGTCGATCCGCGTGCGGAGCATCACCTCGCGGGCGCGGGGCGAAAGCCCTTTCAGCCCGCCCTGCGTGTCGGTGTAGCGGATGTTGAGGAAGAGGCGGTTGAGCATCTTCGAGCCGTAGGACATCACCTTGCGCATGGGCGAGAGCTTGGCGTGGTAGCTCCGGTTGCGCACGGCGATCACCACGTCGCACCCGGCCAGCACGCGGTCGATCACCTGCCGCATCGACTCGGGCGCATAGGGCATGTCGATGTCCGTATAGATGGTGTAGGGGGCTTGGGAGCGGGCGATGCCGGCACGGATAGCCGCCCCTTTGCCGCCGTGGGGGATGTCGACGATCTCGGCGTCGGCGATCGTCCGCAGCAGTTCGGCGTGCTCCGCCTCCCCGAAGCCGCGGGGCGAACCGTCGTTGGCCACGATCAGGTGGAGCCGCTGCGCGGGGTACATGGCCCGAAGCTCCTCGAGCGAGCGGTTGAGGCGCTCGATGAAGTCGGGTGCGGGGTTGTAGCAGGGGCACACCACGTCGAGTGTATCGCCCGGTTGCGCCGCACGGGGTGTGTCGGGGTCACTTTCGGCCGCCTGCGGGAAGTCGGCGACGGGGCGCAGGAACGTGAGGTAAGCCATTCTCAGCCACGTGAAGCAGAAGACCCAGACATGGAGCCACAGCGTCCGTGTGACGAAGCGCATGACGGGAACCGGGCAGATGATGTCGATCGGTACGAGCCCCAGCAGCACGAAGTTCGCCCAGAAGAGCACCTTGTCCGTTCGCGTGTGGCGGGGCCGGCTCCAGTACCAGAGGGCGAATCCGGTCAGCGCGATGACGTAGGTGTGTTTCTCGGCCGAGTCGCTGAACAACACCACCCAGCCCATCAGAATACCGAGCGCCTGGGCGCGGAACGCCGCCGTCGTCCACTTGCGGAACGAGGCGAGGAACAGCGCGGCCAGCGTGCCGAGCGAAAGGATCTGCAGCAGGCGGAAGTGGGCGAGCATCCAGTCGGCCAGCGGACGGGCGTAGAAGAGCGAGTCGTAGGTCTTGGCAGCCTGATGCCGCGTCAGCGCGTCCAGCCACTCGCCGTAGTAGGGGAGCAGCCCTTCGGGGGCGATGCGCAGCAGCGGCAGGGCGAAGAGCGCGGCGCCGGCGACGAGGGCGTAAGCGAGATTGCGCCAGAAGCGCGGATAGCAGACCAGCAGCGCCAGCTCGAAGATGCCGTAGATCTTGGTGAAGCCCGAGATCATGATGAGCACCACGGCCCAGAAGCCGCGGCCGCGCTCCAGCAGCGACCAGGCGAAGAGGAAGAGGTAGGCCACCGGAACGTTGTACTGGAACGAAAGCAGGCTTTGGGCCAGAATCGGGAGCGTGAAGAGGAAGATCCGGCACTTCTGCCGCTCCGAGAAGCGCTCGGGAAGCGTGAAAACGGCTAAGTAGAAGAGCGTGTAGTTGAACAGGTTCCAGGCAAAGGGACCCAGCCATCCCGGCAGATGGGCGAACGGGGCGAAGAGCACCGAGAAGGGCGGTGCGTAGAGGAAGAAGCGCACATGCTGCGCCACCCACTCCGGGGTGTAGGGGCTGATGCCGCGCCAGAAGTCGAGCGTCGAATCGGCGAAGATGAGGAAGTTGAGGTGTCGTCCGCGCGCGACCTCCATGAACGTGACCGCGGCGGCGATCAGGAAGCCCAGCAGGTAGAGGTTGCGTTTGCTGGTGAGGAACGACCAATCGAATTTGCGCATGTTCGGGTAGTTGATGGTGGGGCAAAGGTAAGCAAATTCGGCCGAAAAGTAAAACGGGAACCCGTCGAAAGTTCCCGTTTTACTGCAAAATAGGTCCCGAACTACTTCGTCTCCGGCTTTTTCGCACCCCGGCGCCCCATCACCGCGGTGATGATCAGCGGGATAGCCAGGAAGACCACCGTGCCGATCACCACCAGCCATGTGTAGGTCGCGGGGCTGCCCACCGGCAGCTGCGAGGGCGGGAAGAAGGTGACGATGAAGGCGAACAGCACGGCCAGAAATCCGATGCCCGCGACGCCCCACATGCCCGCGTTGCCGCCCGGTATGCGGTAGCTGCGTTCGAGCTGGGGCTGCGTGTAGCGCAGGCGGATGCCCGCGGCGTACATCATCATGTACATGATCAGATAAAGCCCGATGGTCAGGGCGCTGAGCAGGAAGAACGCCACGCTCACGTCGTTCATGAAGATGTAGAACGACGAAAGCAGCGTGACGATGCAGCCCTGAATGATGAGAATGTTGACCTGCACCCCGTTGCGGTTGGTCTTTTGCAGGAAGCAGGGCAGCACGCCCTCCTTGGCCGTCCACAGCAGGCCGCGGCTGGGACCCGAAATCCACGACATGACCCCGGCCAATGCACCGAAGGCCACCAGCAGGCCCATGACGTTGGAGAGCCACCCTACGTGGTAGCGGTCGAAGACGATCTGGAAGGTGGTGAACAGTCCCGACTGGAGGTTGATCTGGTCGTAGGGGGTGATGATTGCCACGGCCAGCGCGCCCAGCGTGAAGAGCGTAAAGGAGATCAGCGCCGCGAGGAACATGGCGCGCGGGAACTGCTTCTGCGGCGTTTTCAGCTCGGGAGCGTGCACGGCGTGCACCTCCACGCCGGCGAAGAGCAGCAGGATGCCCGCCAGAAAGGCGATGTCGCTCATGCCCGAAATGTGGGGAAAGAGCCGCGGGTGGACGTGCTGCATCGCGTCGACGTTGACCACCTGGCTCACCGAGGCCGGAATGTCCTCCAGCGCGATGGGGTTGCCGCCCGCCATCCAGACGATCGCCATCACGATCACGACGATGCCCGGCAGTACCGTGCCGATCAGAAATCCCTTCGAGGTGATGCCCGAGATGGCCGACGTGCCGCGCAGCGTCACGAGCGTCGCGCACCAGTACATGGCGATCGAGAACAGCCCGACGTAGAGTCCGTTCTGCGCCAGCTGCGGCATGCCGATCAGGTAGGCGATCGAGGCGGCGGCGAATCCCAGCACGGTGGGATACCACACGACATTCTGAATCCATTGCAGGAAGATGGCCGTGAACCCCAGGTGGGAGTTGAACGCCTCCTTGACCCAGGTGTAGACGCCGCCGCCGCGGTCGGCGAAGGCGCTGCCCAGCTCCGCGCCCACCAGCGCCGCCGGAACGAGGAAGAGGAACGTGGCGAAGAAGATGTAGAAAAACATGGTAAGCTCTTCCTGCGCCATCATCGGAAGCCCGCGCAGGCTGATGACCGCGGCGGCCGTCATCAGCGCGAGCTGGGTGGTTGTGATGTGCTTGTTTTTAGCCATGACCAAAACTGTTTAGGGTTTTTGCGCTCTGAAACAGTTTTCGTGCCGCGCGGGCCTTCCGCCCGAAAAAACGGCGCTCCGCGACCGTCCCGGATACCTGCCGCGACGTCCCGGGACGGCGAGCGGGGCTGAAAAACGCTCCTCTCCGCTGTACGCTTCGGCGCCGGGCGGCCAAGGCCGACGAAAACGCCGGACGTCCCCAAAGGGATGTCCGGCGTGCCGTTTGGCTGACGAGGGAGAATCAGCGCTTGTCGGTCATCTCCACCACGCCTTCGTACGTGCCGGTAATCTTGTGATTCTTGTCGGTCTTCATATCGAGCACGAAGCGGTAGCCGTCGCCCGCTTTGGAGATGGTGACGGTTCCCGAATTGATGAAGCCGTAGACGGAAAGGCTCTGGTCGTTGCGCTTCTCGCAATAGGTTCCCACGGCCAGCATGTCGTCCATGAACACGGTCTGGTAGCCTGCGGCGTAGGAGCCGGGAGCGCCGTTCGTGGAGAGGTTGTAGACGCCCTCCTGCAGCTTCATCTCTTCCGAGACGGCGGTCGAAAGGTCGAGCGCGACCATATGGCCTGCGCCCAGCAGGTAGTCCGCCCCGTAATCCAGCCCGCCGGGCTGCACGTCGTAGAGGTGGACGATGCAGTTGTCGGCCTGATCGGAATCCGTGTAGTACTTGGCCAATGCACGGATATAGGTGATGTCCGTGACGTCGGCCTCCAGCTCGGGGAGTTTGTCCGGTTCGCTGCCCGACTGGTCGGTGATGACGATGGGACCGGTGTAGGTGGCTTCGAAAGGCTCGTCCGCAGTCGTGGTGAGATTCACCGCGAACGTGAAGGTCGAACCACTCTGCGTGACGGCGATCGTTCCGGCCTTAAATTCGATCTTCGAAAGGTTGCCCTTACCGTCGTTGACCATGCAGTAGGTCTTGTCGGGATGGAACGTCGAAAGGCTCTTCGAGGTGGCGTATTTGTAGTTGCGTGCCGGAAGGGTGATCGAACTGAGATTGGTCGGAATCAGCTGGTAGAGATCGAAGCTCATGGCCATACCGGCATCGAGGGTGCTGTATACGCCGTCCACCTCGACCGCCTGCCCGTCGGCCAGCACGACCGTGTATTCGCCGTAGCTGCTGTCCGCGGGCTTGCCCATGTAGCCGCCGAAAGCCTGCTGCGTAAAGCGTGCGGGGCCGTCGGTTGTCATTTCGAGGGTGGCTACCTCGGAGAGGATGCTGCCGTTGCTGACCGCGGCGGCGATCAGGTAGGTGGTCGATTCGGTCAGCTCTTCGACGGTGATGTCGCCCGATGCGGCGATGGGTTTGCCGTCGCGCAGGATGGCCTCGGCCGCCGGAACGACCGCGTCGGCCGTCTTCTCGAAGCAGACATAAGCGCCCGACTGGGCGTCCGTCAGCTCGGCCGTGAAAGTCAGGGTCGTCTTGGTGACGACGCTGCCGGGCTTGAGCTTGACGACGGGTTGTGCGAGGGTGGTGTGGTCGGCCGTCGAGATCGAACCGTTCACGCTGCCTTTCGAGGCGATGGCGTAGAGACGGTAGGCGGTGTTGGGCGAGAGCTGGTCGACGGTGATGCTTCCGGAAGCGGTTGCGCTCTTTCCCGCGCTCAGAATCTCGGCAGCGGCGGGAGCGGCGGCGGATTTCTCCTTGCAGAGGTAGGTGCACTTGTCCGCATCCCGGAGGGTGAGGGTGAATTGAAGGGTCGAGGCCGTAGCGTTACCGGGAGCGATTGCGACCGTAGGCGCGGGCGGATTTCCCCCCCCCTCGTCCTCGTCGTTGCTGCTGCACGAAGTGGCCAGACCGGAGCATAGCACCGTCAGTGCCATTCCCCACGAAATCAAGGTTTTCGTCATAAATGTGAAATTAGTTTTTTATAAGTGAAGCTGCTAAAAGTAATCATTCCGAATGAAAAAACCAAATTTTTCTTTCCGACGCCCTTTGAGCGTATGCGGGCGGCCCGATCGGAAGAGCTGCATTGCCGAAAAGCGTGATTTCCGCGCGGGAGGCGCGAAGGGACCGGGCGGTCGGACGCAAAAAAGAAACTATTTCGCCCGAACGCTTGCCGATCCGGGCGAATAAAGTATCTTTGCGTCGCTAAGGTTTCCCCCGCGGGGGAATTAAAAGGGAACGCCGTGCGAATCGGCGACAGTTCCCGCTGCTGTGAGTCCCGCCCGTAAAGGGCTGATTGTTGCGGTAATCCGAGCCACTGGTCGACGACCGGGAAGGCGCCGCACAAGGGACGAGTCAGAAGACCTGCCTTGCGCGATCGGGTGTTCGCTCCTGCGGAGAAAGGGAGAACCCGAAGTCGTTGCCGCCGTTTTTCAGGCCGCCATTCGCTTCGGATCATTTTTTCTCGCCGCCGTCCCCGGTCGGACAAACCGCTTGCGGTCGAACGAGGCGTTGTCGTGCCGCCCGTCGGGCTTGTGCCTGCGGGAGGGTCGTTTCGTGGCTGCGGGCTTTTTACAGCTCGAAAGAACCACTTAACGAATAAAAAAATGATGAAGAAAATCCTGATCATGTGTGCCTGGGCTGTGCTCCTGGGCGGATGCAAGAACGATGCGGAGGAGATTCCGGACGAACCGCTCCCCGTCCCTGTGAAACCCGTTTCCCCCGAGCTGCTGCAAAAGGCGGAGGAGGTGAATGCGGGGCTGGTGGCGCTCCGGGAGCTGGCCGAAGCGTTCATGCGCTCCGACGTAAGGTCGGTGGCGGAAGAGGAGCAGGGGGTGCGCCTCGGTATGGGGGACGGTACGCAGCTCACCCTCGCGTGCGAGGCATCGGCGGCAACCCCGCTGATCGGAATGGCGGCGGACGAGGGGTTTTGTTATTGGACGCTCGCCTCTCTGAAAGGGCAGCCCTGGCTCAGAGACGGCTCCGGAGAGCGGATGCCCCTGACGGGACCCGTGCCGGTGACGGGGGTCGACAACGACGGGTTCTGGACCGTGACCATGGATGCCGAAACCGCACCGTGGCGCATCGAGGACGGCGACGGCAATCCCCTCGAAGCGACGACGGCGTGCGGGGCGGCGCAGTTCCGCGGGGTGACCGCGGCCGACGGCCGCGTACGGGTCGCGCTGGCGGACGGCGGGGAACTTTCCGCCCCGCTGGTCAGCGACCTGAGCGCCGGCGGAACGGCCAACTGCTATGTCGTTTCCGCGCCGGGCCGCTACGTGATCCGCGCGACCGTGCGCGGAAACGGGGCGCAGGACGAGGCGGGAGCGTTCGATGCGCAGATCGAAACGACGGACGGCATGACGGCCGACTGGTTATGGACCGATGCCGAAGGGCTGGTCGGCGAGGTCGCGTTCGGCCCTGCGGCCGGAGAGATCGGTTTTACGGTGGGCCAAGGCAAGGGCAACGCGCTGATCGCTTTGATGGAGAACGGCGCAGTGGTCTGGAGCTGGCATATCTGGGTGACCGACCCTCCGCAGACGATGACCTGCGGCAACGGGGCCGTCTTCCAGGACCGCAACCTGGGGGCGGTGGGGACGACGCCCGGCAGTACGGAGGCCTACGGTCTCTACTATCAGTGGGGCCGCAAGGACCCGTTCTACGGCGGCGAAAAGACCGAAACGTCGGCTACGGCGTTCGCGCAGGCACGCGAGCACACGATCCTCAATCCGGCGTATGAGGGGCTGGACTGGTCGTTCAGCAATACCACGGTCACGCCCGGGGAGGCGGCCGCCCATCCGACGACCTTTTATAACGCCAAGGTCGGGACGTCGTCCGACTGGCTGGCGTCGCCCAAAAAGATGCTGTGGGGTGCGAATAAGAGCCTCCACGACCCCTGCCCTCCGGGCTACCGCGTCCCGGAGATCGACGCCTGGTCGGACATGAGTGCGGGCCGCGACTACATCGAGGGTGTCTCGGCGTGGGACGGAACGAATTTCGGCATGACCTACACCTGCGGCGTACAGACTGCGTGGTATCCGGCGCAGGGATACCGCAATTACAGTTCGGGCAGCATCGTCGGCCTGCGGAGTTCGACCGGCGGGTCGGGCGCTTACTGGTCGTCGGACGCCACGGCGGCCAAATCGTGCTACCTCTTCTTCCGCAGCCAGCTTTCGAGCAGCGGTTCGATCAACCCCGAGCTGGACAAGGAGCGCTCCTACGGCTACTCGGTGCGCTGTTGCAGGGAGTAGCGGTTGCATCCGTGGGACGGCGGCAGACCTTTCGGGCCTGCCGCCGTTTTGTTTGTGTGCGTCGGGTCTGCGGCACAAAAAAAACAGCAGGGAATCTCACGATTGCCTGCTGCCCCCGGAGGTTGCCCTCCAAAACTACTAACCCAAACTTAAATAAATGAAGAAACCTCACTGCGGTTGCTGTGCCGCAGCTGTACGGAGAAAGTGCAAAGTGTATGCCAAACCGAAGGCCCGCTCCCGGGAAATCGCACCGCTTTCTCTTTTCGGGTATGTTTGTGTCCGTGCGGAACAGCGCGGCAGAGGCGGGCCGGCTCCGGGGTGAAAATCCGACCTTCCCGGCCGGAACGGTTCCGCGCTCCCGACGAGCGCGGATGAAACCGGGAAAGTTGCAGATTTGCAAAAAATTGCGTATATTACGAGCGTAAATACGGGATGCGCCGCCCGATTCGCTGCCGGCCTGCCCACAACCGCATCGTCTATGAAACAACTCTGGCTACTTCTGTTTTCGATCGCATCGCTTCTGTCGCTGCCCGGACGGGCCGATGCGGCGCCCGTCAAACCCGAAAAGGCCCGTCAGGTGGCGCTCGGCGTTCTTGTCTCCCCGGTCGGTACACGCAGCGGGCAGCCTGCGCTGGAACTGGTGTGGGACGGTGAATCCGCCGCGACCCGCAGCAATGCCGATCCGGCATTCTACGTCTTCAACCGGACCGATGCGTCGGGTTTCGTCATCGTTGCGGGCGATGACGCCGCCGTGCCGCTGCTGGGTTATTCGTCCGAGGGCAAATTCCGCAGGGAGGGGATGCCCGCAAATGTGCAGGCCTGGTTCCGGGCCGTGCGCGAAACGATCCTTACGGCCCGCGAACGCGGACTGCCGCCGCTTCCGGCCTGGCGGAACGCTGCCTCCTCCCGGACCGGGAATGTCGTCCGGCTACTCTCCACGGCACTCTGGAATCAGACCCCTCCGTTCAACGACGATTGCCCGCTCTACCAGGGCCAACGCACGCTGACCGGGTGCGTCGCCACGGCCGCGGCGATCGTGATGCACTACAATCGCTGGCCCGATCACGGCATCGGCGTCGTGCCCGCCTACACCACCAGGACCTACTCGATCCACGTGCCCGAGCGTGTGTTGAAGCCCTACGACTACGACCTGATGCTCGAACGCTACGACAACGGATATACGCCGGCCCAGGCTGCCGAGACGGCCCGTCTGATCGCCGATGCCGGGTCCATATGTTCCATCGATTACGGTTTGGAGGCGACCGGCGCTTATACTTCCGATTTATTGACGGGTTTAATCACCTATATGCGTTACAGCAAGGCGGCTTCGCTCGCCTATAAGGAGTCTTACTCAGATAGGGAGTGGATCGCACTGATGAAACGCGAGGTCGAGGCAAACCGTCCGGTGCTCTACGCGGGCGATAACGGGGAGGCGGGCCACCAGTTCGTGCTCGACGGTTACGATGACCAGGACTACTTCCATTTCAACTGGGGTTGGGGCGGTTATGATAACGGCTGGTTCTATATCGGCGGAGCGGGATTCGAGTTCGTATTCAATCAGTGTGCGATCGTCGACCTGGAGAAGGACCCCGACGGGACCACGACCCGGCTGTCCGATCTGAAATTCTACCCCTATACGAACGAAAAGGGGGTCGAATACCGTGGGCTGACCACCGACGCGCAGACCATCCGACAGAACGTGCCGTTCGAAGTGCTGGCCGGGGCGTACGGCAACTTCGGACCCGATGTGTTCACGGGGACCGTCAAACTGACGGTCTGCGATGCGGCCGGGGAGCTAAAGGAGGACGTAAGCGAGGTCTTTCCGATCGTCGGGCTTCCATCCATGATGATGACGGCGCCTGACGGAACGCTGACCTGCCGGATCACCGGCAGAATCGCGGCGGGAGACCGGATTCGTGCGTTCTACAAGGCGGACGACGAATCCCAGTGGCGGATTCTCAGGCGTTACACGGAGGGGATGCAGGACGAGATTGTGCTTACTCCTCAGATCGACAAAGACTATATTGCCGCCCGGTCGACGTTCGCCTATGACCGTACCGCCCGTAGGATCGTGTTGTCGACCTGCGAAAACGCCGATGTAACGCTGACCGGGCCGAACGGCGCCACGCTCTTCGACGAGCATACGGTCACCGGCAAAGTGGATATTGCCGTTTCAACGTTCGGCAAGGGGATCTGTACGCTCTCGATCGGCGTAGCGGACGCCGAGCCCTTTGCGTTGCAAGTGGTGTTGTAATCATCGAAAAGAAGAAGAGTATGAAAAACCTCGTGAAATATATACTTTTCGCAGCGGTGCTGTTCGTTGCATCGTGCAGCAGTTCGGACGTCGAAGAGACGCCGCCGTCGCCGACGCCTACCCCGATCCGAGAGGTCGAGGTAACTTTTACGACCTCCGTGCAGACCCGCGTGCAGCGCGATGATGTGGTCACGCTGCTGGGCGCAGGCGACCGAATGTCGCTTTTCAGCACCGCGGACGGGAACTGCCGCCTGCACCGGGCGACCTGCTCGAACGGCGTTTGGCGGGGAGAACCGAGCGTTATGATACGTCCCGAAGGGCAGCTCTCCCTGCTGGCCGCCTATCCCTATCGGGAAGACGCGGGCGATCCGGCGGCCTGGCCGGTGAGCGTGGCGGCGCAGACCGACTACCTCTATTCGGGTCCGGCGGTGCGCGTGAATTACCGGCAGCCCACCGCGCAGCTGACCCTCAGGCACGCGCTCTGCATCGTCGCGTTCAACATTCGCAGTTACGTCGGGGGCGAACTTCGGCAGATCATCGTCGAGAATGAACTCTTTCCGCTGGAGGGTACGATGTCGCTCGCGGACGGTGCGATCCGGGTCACCCGCGCCGGGGCGTACACCTGCGACTGCGTGAAGACGCTGGCCCGGACGGGCTGGACCGCGGACCATCCGGGCTTCTTCGCCATCCCCCATGCGGTCGACGCAGAGCAGACCGCGGTCGTCCTCCGCACCGCGGAGAAGGATTACCTGGTTTGGCTGCCCGCGACGCAGCTGACGGCGGGGAAGAAGTACATTTTTGAGGTGATGCTCACCGAACAGGGGGCGGTGCTGATGCCCGATCGAACGGAGGTCATCCCGCTCGATGCCGAAACCGATCCGCTGACCGACGATCCGTTCGGAACCGTCGGGGTGACGCATACGAACCCGCAGTATGCCGTACCCGCGTTCTTCGGCAGCTCGCCCTACGGCTTTGTCCGGTGGGGCGACGGAGCGGATGATCCGTATGCGGAGGCATTGACACACCAATACGCGGGCAGCGGTCCCTATACGGTCCTCTACGAGATGTGGAATGCGGAGCGGGTCGAGCTTTCCGACCTCACGGGCGTGGAGCGGGTCGACCTGTCGCAGTTCTGACTCGACGGCGGGGACAGGGGGAATACGGAGCCGAGTATATTGGTCACTGGCACTTGCGGGCACAGCCTGCGGAGGGACGCGATCAGCGGGCCTCCGCCATCGGAGGCTGCGGCCCGCTCAAAAGCCGTTAAACAAGCCGCATGAAAAAACGATTGTACCGGTCAGTCCGTAGTCGGCGGAGGGGGATCGAAGCCGGAGGCTGAGATGCAGCCCTCCGCACCCGGCGGCTGCGGGCTGCCGGCTTAACAGCCGAAAAACAAAGTGGCGAATTGGGTGATTTTTAAGAAGCGCCTGACCCTTACTTTCGGGCCCAGCCTGCGGAGGAACGCGGTCAAGCGGGCCTCCGCTGCCCGGCGGCTGCGGCCCGCCGGCTTAACAGCCGAAGACAGGCAAACCAAATTGCGCCCCGTCGGCTTTTCGAGCCGAAATGACTTGCCCTTTCTTTAGAAGAAAGGGCGAAAGAGAGGCGCACGCAGAAAACGTCGGGCGTCTGTCCTCCGCCTCGCTGAACGGGCACGAAAGCTAAAGCATATCGCACGCCCGTTCCGGGCGCTCGGCGTCGGACAACCGCCATTCCCGCCGTTTCCAGAAGTGCGCGATGGAGGTGCGGTGCTGTGCACCGCGGATAATGAATAAGGGCGCAGCCTGCGGATGAACGCGGTCAAGCGGGCCTTCGCCGGGGGAGGCTGCGGCCCGTCGGTTTGGCAGCCGAAAAAGGGAAAATGACCGCCCGCGCAGCTCCAAGGAGCCGCAAACACGAAAGGTTTAATTCATGTGTTAGGTTCTTCGCCCCTCCCGAGGGAGGGGCGGGGGTATATTTACGGTGCGTCGCTGAAGCGACAACCATGCGCTACAAAAATCATGGTGGCTGGAACTGCATTGTCACGGCCTATCATATGACCTCACGAACGATCTTTATACCAGAAATATCCGCCTCCTCCCTTATTTGCTTTATAAATAATCGTCGACATAACCGAAGATTCGGATCGCTTTGATTTTCGAGCCTTTTTTAAATTCGGACGGTTGCAGGATGGTCCTGTCGCTGTCGAAATCCGGCCCGCCCTCTTGCAGGAAGTCATGGCCGTCGAGAAGAAACTGGATGTTATCCAGTCGGTCCGTCTCGATTACATAGATGTCGCTAACGTAAGAGTACCAGATTTTGAAATCGGGATACGCCGCCGTAAACGCTTCGAGCGTCGATTCCAATCCGATGCCTTCGGTAGTTCGGAACTTTTCGGACAGTATGTAGATATCCCCGATTATTTCGGAGTATTGTCCGGCTTTATCGTCATAGAAAGGCTCCAAGTTCAACAGGCGCTCTCCCTTTTCCGAAATCGTATAGATGGGTATGTCGAACTCTTCTCCCTCCTCCCATCTGGTTTCGATACCTTTGGTTATCGTGTAGCCCTCCGCCTGAGCCGGTATGGGCTGTCCGATGGAAAATATACCTGCGCCGCCTGTCTTGATCGTATACCTCGATTCGCAAGAGTCCTTGTCGTTCGTCGCCTCCGGGGAGTCGGTTTTCGGCAGGGGGCGTTGGTCCCCGGTATTGCTGTCGGCGGCAGACGGGGTGACAGTCTCGGCGGAAGCGCCTGCCGCTGCACGATCGTTTTCGACCGAGGCATGTTTTTGCTCTCCCTGCCCGCCGCAGGAGGCGAATGTAAGGAGTGTCAGGATCAACAAAGACGTTTTCATCTCCGTGCACGTTTAGTTCGTGCTAAAAATAAGCAATCGGGCCGCAACTGCCAAATCATTCCGAATAAAACAGCCATCTTATGACTTTGTTGTTGGTATCGGGCGGCCAACGGCCGCGAGATGGCAAGCATCGGTTTAACATGAAAAAACCCGGAGATAAGCCCGGGTTTCTCCTTTCTCGAAGTGCGACTATTTATTATAAATCCCCGTATAGGTCGCCGGCGAGAGCGCGCGCAGTTCGCGTTTGACCTCCTCCGACACGGCGAGCGTCTCGATGAATGCGGCGATCGCCTCGGCGGTGATGCGGGTGTTGGTGCGCGTGAGAGCCTTGAGCGCTTCGTAAGGCTTGGGGAACCCCTCGCGGCGCAGAATGGTCTGGATGCCCTCGGCCACCACGGCCCAGTTGGCCTCCAGATCGCGGTCGATGGCTTCGCGGTTGAGGATCAGTTTGCCCATCCCCTTCATCAGCGAACGCAGCGCGATGAGCGTGTGAGCCATCGGCACGCCCACGTTGCGCAGCACGGTCGAGTCCGTCAGGTCGCGCTGCAGGCGCGAGACGGGGAGTTTGGCCGAGAGGTGGGCGTATAACGCTCCGGCAAGGCCGAAGTTTCCCTCGGCGTTCTCGAAGTCGATCGGGTTGACCTTGTGGGGCATGGCGCTCGATCCAACCTCGCCCGCCTTGATCCGCTGCTTGAAGTACTCCATCGAGATGTAGGTCCACATGTCGCGCGCGAAATCCACCAGGATGGTGTCGATGCGGTGCAGGTTGTCGAAGATGGCCGCCAGGTTGTCGTAATGCTCGATCTGCGTGGTGTAGTGCGAGCGGCAGAGACCGAGTTTTTCACCCACGAAGCGGTCGGCGAAGGCCGCCCAGTCGATCGAGGGGTAGGCGGCGTGGTGGGCGTTGAAATTGCCCGTTGCCCCGCCGAACTTGGCCGGTACGGCGATGTCGTGCAGCAGGGCCAGCTGCTTCTCGATGCGCTCGACGAAGACCATGAACTCCTTGCCGAGCATCGTGGGCGAGGCGGGCTGCCCGTGGGTGCGGGCCAGCATCGGAACCGTGCGCCACTCCTCGGCGAAAGCGGCGATTTGGTCGCGCACCTGCTCGACGGCGGGGTAGTAGACGCCCGTAAGCGCCTCCTTGATCGAGAGGGGGATGGCCGTGTTGTTCACGTCCTGCGAGGTGAGGCCGAAGTGCACGAACTCCTGCCATGCGCCCAGCCCCAGCGCCTCCATCTTCTCCTTGACGATGTACTCCACGGCCTTCACGTCGTGGTTGGTCGTGGCTTCGATCAGCTTGACGCGCTCGGCGTCGGCGGCCGAAAATTCGGTGTAAAGCTTCCGCAGGGCCTCGAACCGTTCTCGGTCGACGCCCGCGAGCTGCGGCAGGGGCAGTTCGCACAAGGCGATGAAGTATTCGACCTCCACGCGGATGCGGTAGCGGATCAGGGCCTGTTCCGAAAAATAATCGGCGAGTTTTTCCGTTGTATTCCGGTAGCGGCCGTCGACGGGCGATATGGCTGTAAGTGCGTTCAACATATAAGATTGAGATTTGTTCTTTCCGACGCCAAATTTACGACATTAAATTGAAATAAGCAGATTTTTCCCTACCTTTGCGAAGATTCCTCCGCGTCCGGCGGATTTCGCAGGGAGGGGCGGCTCCGCCGAACGGAGCCGCGGATCAAAAACGAAACGAAGATGAGATTCCTGATGGCAATCATAGACGCGCTGGCCGGTTTCGTGCAGCGCAACCCGCTGACCGTCCTGGTGATCGTGGTGCTGGCGCTGGCGGCCCCCGCGCTGCTGAAGGGCATCGCGCTCTTCATCCTGTGGTTTCTGCTGGGGCTGGCGGTGCTGGCCGTGGTCTCGGTGCTCGTCGTGCGCTGGCGCATCAACGCCGTGCGGCGGCAGATGGAGGAGCAGTTCGGCCGCGGTTTCGGTCCGGACGGTTCCGGCGCGCCCTTTGCGGAGCGGCAGAAGAGCCGCGAGGGCGAGGTGAAGGTGTACAAGACCTCCGGAACGCCCGACAAGCGGGTGTCGAACGACGTGGGCGACTACGTCGAGTTCGAGGAGACCAACGAAAAGCAAGCATAGCATGCTGGGGGTATTTTCACTGATCGGCCGCTATTTCATCCTGATGGGGAAGGTCTTTTCCCGTCCGGAGAAGGCCGCCATCTATCGCCGGCGCATCATCTACGAGATGGAGTCGCTGGGCATCGACTCGATCGGACTTACGGCGATCATTTCGGTCTTCATCGGTGCGGTGATCACCCTACAAATGTGCATCAACCTCGATTCGCCCTTCATTCCCCGCTCGCTGGTGGGCTACGCCACGCGCGAGACGATGATCCTGGAGTTCTCCTCGACGGTCGTGGCGCTGATCCTGGCCGGCAAGGTCGGGTCGAGCATCGCCTCCGAGATCGGAACCATGCGCATCACCGAGCAGATCGACGCGCTGGAGATCATGGGCGTCAACTCGGCGTCGTACCTGATCCTGCCGAAGATCGTCGCCGCGGTGGTCTTCTTCCCCTTCCTGACGATCCTTTCGATCCTGATCGGCATTTTGGGCGGCTGGCTGATCGCCTACCTCACGGGCATCATGATCCCCGCGGACTACGTGGACGGTCTCTTGATGGACTTCAAGCCCTATTCGATCACCTATTCGCTCATCAAGACCTCGGTCTTTGCCTACATCATCACCTCCGTATCGGCGTTCTACGGCTACTACGCCAAGGGCAACTCGCTCGAGGTGGGCGCGGCCTCGACGCGCGCGGTGGTCGTCAGTTCGGTGGTCATCATGATCTTCAACCTTATCCTCACGCAGGTGCTGCTGATATGATACGTGCGGAACATATCACCAAGTCGTTCGACGCCCGCGTGGTGCTCGACGACATCTCGGTCGAGTTCGAGACCGGCAAGACCAATCTGATCATCGGCCGCAGCGGCTCGGGCAAGACCGTCTTCCTCAAAACGCTGGTCGGCCTGCACGAACCCGATTCGGGGGACGTGTGGTACGATCAGGTGAACTTCACGGCCCTCGGCTTCCGCGAGCGCAAGGCTATCCGCAAGGACATCGGCATGATCTTCCAGGGCGGGGCGCTGCTCGACTCGTCGACCGTCGAGGAGAACGTCAAGCTGCCGCTGGACCTCTTCACCTCCCAGTCGGAGGCCGAGAAGATGGAGCGGGTGAACTTCTGCCTGCAGCGCGTGCGGCTCGACGACGCCAACCGCCTCTATCCGGCCGAGCTGTCGGGCGGCATGATCAAGCGCGTGGCCATCGCCCGCGCCATCGTGCTCAACCCGCGCTACTTGTTCTGCGACGAGCCGAACTCGGGCCTCGATCCGCAGACCTCGATCGTCATCGACAACCTCATCCACGAGATCACCTGCGAGTACGGCATCACCACCATCATCAACACCCACGACATGAACTCGGTCATGGAGATAGGCGAGAAAATTGTATACATCCACGAAGGCCGCAAGTGGTGGGAGGGGACCAAAGAGGAGATTCTGCACGTCGATAACAAGGAGTTGAACGACTTCGTGTTCGCATCGGCGATGGCCAAACGTGCCAAACGCGCGGCCCGGTAGCGCATGCGCCGGGTCCGGACGGCGTGCGTTCCGCTGCGCAACGGATCGGGCGGCCTCCGGCGAGGGGTTCGCCGGGCGTCCTGAAACGGCCGGAAAGCGTCCCGAAGGCGTGTGGGAGGGTCCTTACTAAAAAAATTTAATTTTTATTTGCGTAATCTCCTGAAAGTATATACTTTTGTGCTGTGAAAAAAATAACGCAAGTTTCTAACAAATAATTCAACAAATTATGGCAACTATCAAAATTGGTATCAACGGATTCGGCCGTATCGGCCGTCTGGTGTTCCGTGCTGCATGCACCAACGAAAACATCGAGGTGGTGGGCATCAACGACCTGGTTCCCGTGGACTACATGGCCTACATGCTCAAGTACGACACGATGCACGGCCAGTTCAAGGGCACGATCGACTACAACGTCGAGAAGGGCCTGCTGATCGTCAACGGCAAGTCGATCCGCGTGACCGCCGAGAAAGACCCCGCCAACCTGAAGTGGAACGAGGTGGGCGCCGAGTACGTCGTCGAGTCGACCGGTCTGTTCCTGACGAAGGAGAAGGCGCAGGCACACATCGCCGCCGGCGCCAAGTACGTGGTGATGTCGGCCCCCTCGAAGGACGACACCCCGATGTTCGTTTGCGGCGTCAACACCGACAGCTACGCCGGCCAGACGATCGTATCGAACGCATCGTGCACCACCAACTGCCTCGCCCCGATCGCCAAGGTGCTCAACGACAAGTTCGGCATCACGGACGGTCTGATGACCACCGTTCACTCGACCACCGCCACGCAGAAGACCGTCGACGGACCGTCGATGAAGGACTGGCGCGGCGGCCGTGCCGCTTCGGGCAACATCATCCCCTCGTCGACCGGCGCTGCCAAGGCTGTCGGCAAGGTGATCCCCGAACTGAACGGCAAGCTGACGGGTATGTCGATGCGCGTTCCCACGCTCGACGTATCGGTTGTCGACCTGACGGTCAACCTGGCCAAGCCGGCCAAGTACGACGAGATCTGCGCCGCCATGAAGGAGGCTTCTGAGGGTGAGCTGAAGGGCATCCTGGGCTACACCGAGGAGGCTGTCGTATCGTCGGACTTCCTGGGCGACGCCCGCACGTCGATCTTCGACAAGGCCGCCGGTATCGCGCTGACCGACACGTTCGTGAAGGTCGTTTCGTGGTACGACAACGAGTGGGGCTACTCGAACAAGGTGCTCATGCTCATCGAGAAGATGGCCGCTTACAACAACAAGTAGGCGCTTTTCGCATGCGAAAGAGAGGGCCGGAGCGATCCGGCTCTCTTTTTTGTGCCCGGTTCCGTGTTTTTTTTCGTATCTTCGTATCTTCTAAATGCCTGCCATGAAAAAGAATCTGTTGCTGAGCTGCACCTTCGGGGCGCTTCTGATCGCCTGCTCGGGCTGTTCCGATGCCGACGAACCGCTGAATCCGGGGCCGAACCCCGGACCGGAGGTCGACCCGGGATTGGTCATCAACGAGGTGAACACCGACGCCAAATATATCGAACTCTACAACGCCGGGGAGGCGGCCTGCGACCTCTCGGGGCTGCGCATTCGCAAGAACAACGGCGCCTGTCTGTCGAATGCCGACGGCTCCGGCGACTTCGCGGTCGCCGAGGGTGTGCAGCTCCCGGCCGGCGGCTACGCGGTGCTGGGGTGCAAGGGCAAGCGGCCCGACTGCCCGGGCGTTGCGCTGGGCGTAAGCGCATCGGGCATTTCGGGTTCGAAGTCGCTGCTGCTGGAGCTGGTGGACCGGACGGGAGCGCGCATCGACTGGTTCGTCAATTCGGCTTACGCGCAGCCCCGAGCCGCGGACGCGTGGGACGGCGCGGCGGAGCATGCGTTCGACGTGGCGGCGCGGTGTGGCGACGGCGGGGCGTGGTACGTGGCCGGAGCGGCCACCCCGGGCGTCTCGAACACGGCGGCGAAGCCCGGCGCGGCGTTCACGCATACGGCGGTCGACTTCGCGGCCACCGAGCCGAACCGTCCGGACGGACCCGATCCCGACGTGACGGACGGCCTGGCCTATGTCTTCGACATGACGGCGCTGCCCGAAATGCACGTCGAGGTGACGCTGGACGAGTGGAACCGCCTGCTGGCGCTCTACGACGCCGATCCGAACACCGACGCCTACATCGTCTGCAACGCCACGTTCGTCAAGAACGGCAAGTCGCACCGCTTCGAACGGGCCGGACTGCGCCTGAAGGGCAACACCTCGCGCCGCCGTCCCGAGGGCAGCGGCGGGCAGACGCACCCGGGCGACGGGGCCGACTGGCATCACTGCCACTACATGGTCAACCTGCGCAAGTTCGTCAAGGACGACGCCCATACGCTCGGCGGCGTGCGCAAGATCTACTTCAAGTGGTTCAAGGACGATCCGACCTACTCGCGCGAGATCTACTGCTACGACCTCTTCCGCCGCTACGGCATTCCGACGGCAATCCGCTCCTCCTACGGACGGCTGTGGATTCGCGTCGGGGGCGACAGCCGCGAAACCTATCTGGGCGTCTTTTCGATGCTGGAGGCGATCGACGACGAGTTCCTCGATGCGCGCCGGGAGCTGTTCGGCGACACGGGGCACAACCTCTGGAAGTGCACCTACGGGGCCGACCTGGCGTCGACCGACGACGGCCGCTTCCGCCCCGACGAAGAGGCCGGGACGCAGAACTATTCCTACGTGCTGAAAACCAACACCGAGCGTTTTGCCGCGGCCAAGGAGCAGCTCCAGGATTTCATCCTCAAGCTCAACGGCAAGACGGGCGAGAGCTTCCGGACCTGGATCGCGCAGGTTACCGACGTCGAGCTGCTGCTGAAAACCTATGCCGTCAACGTCGCCGTGGGCATGTGGGACGACTACTGGTGCAACCAGAACAATTACTACCTCTATTTCAACACCACCGACAAGTACAAATACCGTTTCTTCTTCATCCCCTACGATTACGACAACACGCTGGGAACCTCGTCGATGATCGATGCGGGGCGTCAGAATCCGCTCGCGTGGGGCGACAGCGGCCGCAAGCTGATCGGCAAACTGCTGGAATATCCTGAGTGGCGGGCCGTCTACGTCCGGGCGCTCAACGAGCTGTGCGGCAGCGACGAGCTTTTCCGGATGAACGGTAGCGTCGGCCGGATCAAGGGCTGGCAGGCGATGATCGGCAGCTTCGTCTCCAACGACACGGGCGAGGACATGTCGATCCGCGACGCGACGGCCTCGTGGAGCAACCATTCCGAGTACCGGATCATGGACACCGGGGCGAACAACTTCTTCCGCGTCAAGGCTGCAAGCGTCCCGGCCAATTAGGACGGCTTCCGGCAGCGGTCGGCGGTGTCGCCGGAACGGCACGAAAAAAGAGGGCGGAAATTCCGCCCTCTTTTTTTCGTGGGTGAGCGACCGTCAGCCGATCAGCCCGCCGTCGGCATCGACCAGGTAGGCAACCTCCCGGCCGGTGCGCTCGTCCTCGACCACGAGCACGTAGCAAATGACCTTCCCCTGCAAATCTTGGCGGATCGCCACGTCTTCCCACATTTCGGGGTCGGCGGCGAGGGTGAGGAACTTTTGGTAGACGGCTTCGGGAAGTTTCGCATAATCCCGCTCATCCACCTCGACGACCTGATAGAGGAAGCGGCACTCCGCATCGAAGATCAGGTCCAGCTCCTCCGCACCGCGGCGTACCTCCACCTCGTAATAGAGTACGCCTCCGTCGTATTCGGTGTCCGTGTCCACGATCTGCACGCCCGGCAGGTTGGTTGCGATGAAGTCGTAGATCGGCTGCGGGCAGGGATCGTCGTCATCGTCTTCGTCCTCGTCGATGTCGGGACGCTCGAAGAGCAGAGTACCCGCGCGGTCGTAAACCAGTTCGTATTCGCTCTCGCCCCGCTCGATCTCGAGCTTGTAGGTCGGTGCGGAGCCGGCATAGGTCCTCACGTCGACGTCGTCGAGCCGGTAGCCTTCGGCCTTGTAGGTCGATGCCTCCCATGCCTGCGCGACGGCCGGGGCTTCGGCGAGCAGCTGCGCCCAGGTGATTTCGAACGAGGTGTAGGTGCATACCGTGCCGCCCTCGGGATACCAGGCGCTGTTCGGCCCGCCCGCTGCGGCGCGGGTCCCGGCGAGCGAGAAGCTCGCTACGTCGTAACCCAGTTTTTTGCCCCAGACGACGTTTTGCGCGTCGGGGAATTGTTGTTCGAAGGCATGGAGGGTCTGCTCGTCGGGCAGCGGCCCTGCGTGGTTGTCGTCATCGCTACAGCCGGCCAGCAAAGCACCGCATGCGAGAACAAGGATCCAATTTTTGATCTTTCTCATGGCTGGTTGGTTTTAGTGGTGAACATTTTCGGTCGTATGCTGTCCGTCTCCCGGCTTCTCGGGGACGCGCAGTTCGAGCGATGCGCCCGACCACTGGTTCACGGCGCGCGTCTGCGTTCGCAGCCGCTTCCCGTCGCGGTAAAAGGTCAGGGTGACGTCGAACGGTCGGCTCGCTTCGATGCCGTTGTCGGCGGGCAGCGTGTGAGGGATGATGTAGACGTAGAGCACCACGTGGTCGCAGGGGGGCGTTTCGAGCACGATGCAGCGGTCGGGCTGCGCGTCGGCGGGGCGTTCGGTGAGGTTCGACCCCACGTCGGCCACGTGCGAGGATGCCGTGGCGAACCCCGTGCGCCGGTCCTCCGCGTCGAAACAGCCGCACATCAGCGCCACGTTGTAGCGCCACCACTCCTGGTAACGGCTTGCGACCTCGATCCGGAATCCTTGTTGAACGCTCATAGGGCAAAGATAAACAAATTTCGTGCGCCGACGAATTTTACGCCCGAAAATTCGGCTGTCGGCGGATCGGCCGTCGGGCTGTCGCGGCCTCTTGTTTGCGAATCGTCCCGCTGCCTGACTTGCCCGCTCCTGCTGCCTGACTTGCTTCTCCCGCTGGCGAACCTCCCTTCCTCTGCCGAATCGTCGTCCTTGCCCTGCGCGGCCTCCTCCTCCGGTTGCAGTCCGCAGCTCTTTCGGACGGCTGCTCCCCGCCGGACCACCCCTTATCCCCGAACCCGAACCGAACCCCGGTCGCCGCGTCCTCTTCCGAAACCCGTTCCCGCCCCGGTGCGGGCCGCGTCCGGACGGGCTGCAGGGTGCTAAAACTGCCGGATTTCTTTGCAATTGTTTTATTTTTTCGTAACTTTGCGCACTAATTGCGTTCAAATGGAGGTGGCTCAGTACTATTCGATCGCCTACAAAGGGCTTCGTCCCGGTCCCCACGACTTCGAATTCGAGGTCGGCGGCGAGTTGTTCCGCGCCTTCGGCAGCACGGAGATCAAGGACGGCGACTGCCGGGTGGCCGTGCGGTTGGAGCGCGCCGAGACGCAGCTGACGCTCGACGTGCGGATCACGGGCAGCGTGGTGGTGGAGTGCGACCGCTGTCTGGAGGATTGCTCCGTGCCGGTCGATTTCGACGGGCAGCTCCTGGTCAAGTTCTCCGACCAGCCCGGCGAGTACGACGGCGAGGTGCTGTGGCTGCTGCCTGCGGAGGACGAAGTGGACCTGGCGCAGTATATCTACGAAAGCATCGTGCTCTCGCTGCCCTACCAGCGGGTCCATCCCGAGGGGGAGTGCAACCCGGAAATGCTCGAGCGCTTTAGGATCGTCTCGGGCGAGGAGTTCGAGGCGGTCGAGGCCCGTGCCGGCGACGGAGCGGGCGGCCCGTGGGAGAAGCTCTCCGAGCTGCGCGAGCGCATGGAGGAGGACGAAGGCCCGAATCCGAACGGGGCGGGCGAGGCCCCCGACGCGGAAAAATAAAACCGGACAAGATACGTTAAACTAATATCAATACTGTAAAATGGCACATCCTAAACACAAAGTCTCGTCGACGCGACGCGACAAGAGAAGAACCAACTACAAGGCCGTCGTTCCCACGGTGGTGACCTGCTCGAACTGCGGCGCGGCTACGCTCTACCACCGCGTATGCCCCGAATGCGGCTTCTACCGCGGGAAGCTGGCCATCGAGAAGAAGGCGGCCGAATAATGCGGCCGGACGAAGAGCGCACCCCCGGCGGGCTGCCCTCTTCTTTCCTTTTATGAGTGTCTTCCCCTCCGCCGCGGCGGGCGGGACGACGCATGCCGCTCCCGGCGGTCTGTCTGCGGGAAGCGGGAAGTTAATAACCCAAATCGCACGACTATGTTAAAGATTGGTGTAGATGCTATGGGCGGTGATTTCGCCCCCGAAGCTGCGGTCAAGGGCGCCGTCATGGCGCTCGAGCGGATCGCTTCGGACAGCCGGATCGTCCTGTTCGGCGACCGGGCCCGGATCGAAGCCGTGCTCGAAGCCGAGGGGTGTCCGGCCGATCGGTTCGACATCGTGGCGACCACCGAGGTGATCGAGATGGGCGACCATCCGGCCAAGGCGTTCCAGGCCAAGGCCGATTCGAGCATCACGGTCGGGTTCGGCTACCTGGCCAGGGGAGCCGTCGACGGCTTTGCGAGCGCCGGTTCGACCGGAGCCATGATGGTCGGTTCGATGTACGCCGTCAAGCCCATCGAAGGCGTAATCCGGCCCACGATCTCGTCCATCGTCCCCACCGTGGGCGGCCGTCCGGCACTGCTGCTGGACGTGGGGCTGAACGTGGACTGCAAGCCCGAAGTGCTGGCCCAGTACGGACTGATCGGTTCGATCTACGCCGAAGCGGTGCTGGGGATCGAGAAGCCCCGCGTGGCGGTGCTCAACATCGGCGAGGAGGAGGCTAAAGGCAACGCCCAATCCAAAGCGACCTACGAACTGCTGAAAGCCGACACGCGAATCAACTTCGCGGGCAACGTCGAAGGTTCGCATATCTTCTCGGGCCGGGTGGCCGACGTGATCGTCTGCGACGGTTTCGTGGGCAACACCGTGCTCAAGATGGCCGAGGGGCTTTACCGCATCAACAAAGCCCTGGGCGTGGACAACGCTTTCTGGGAGGCGATGAATTACGAAAACGTGGGCGGCACGCCTGTGCTGGGGGTCAACGCTCCGGTCATCATCGGCCACGGCTGTTCGTCGCCCAAAGCCATCCGCAGCATGATCCTCTCCACCGAACAGTGCATCCGGGCCGATCTGACGGCCAAACTCCAGCGGGCATTCCGCAAATGATAATAACGAAAAGGTAAAAGTTAATGAGCAAGATAACTGCAGCGATCACGGGCGTAGGTCAGTACCTCCCGGATTATATTCTCACCAACGAAGAACTCAGCCGCATGGTCGACACCACCGACGAGTGGATTATGTCCCATGTCGGAATCAAGACGCGCCACATCCTCAAGGGCGAGGGCGTGGGAACCTCCTACATGGGCGCCCGCGCGGTAATCAACCTGCTGGACAAATCGGGGACCGACCCGATGGATGTCGACCTGGTGATCTGCGCCACGGTGACGCCCGATATGTTCTTCCCGTCGACGGGCAATATGATCGCCGACCAGGCCGGCTGCAAGAACGCTTTCGCCTATGATGTGTCGGCTGCGTGCAGCGGCTTCCTCTTCGCCCTGACCACCGGCGCGAAGTTCATCGAGTCGGGTTCGTGCAAGAAAGTAGTCGTCGTGGGCGCCGACAAGATGTCCTCGATCGTCGACTACACCGACCGTTCGACCTGCCCGATCTTCGGCGACGGTGCGGCCGCCGTACTGCTCGAACCGAATACCGAGGGGCTGGGCATCCTCGACGAGATTCTGCGCTCGGACGGCTCCGGCGAGCTGCAGCTCTACATGAAGGCGGGCGGTTCGCGTTACCCCGCTTCGGCCGAGACGCTGGCCAACAACTGGCATACGATCATGTGGGACGGACACGCCGTGTTCAAGGCCGCCGTCTCGAAGATGGCCGACGTGTCGGTCGAGATGATGGAGCGCCACGGCCTTACGTCGGACGATATCCGCTACCTGGTTCCCCACCAGGCCAACCTGCGCATCATCGACGCCACGGCGCGCCGCATGGGCATCACGCAGGACAAGTGCATGATCAACATCGACCGCAACGGCAACACCACGGCCGCCACGATCCCCTCGTGTCTGTGCGACTACGAGAAGGAGCTGCGGCCCGGCGACAACCTCATCCTCTCCGCCTTCGGCGGCGGCTATACGTGGGGTGCGATCTACGTGAAGTGGGCCTACGACGGGTCGAAAGCCTGATTGGCCTGATCGGCCGGACCGGCCGGATCGGCGGCGAAACGCCGGAAGAACGGAGACGCCGGAAGAACGAGGCGCCGGAGGAACGGAAGAACCGGATGAACGGAGGCGCCGGAGGAACGGGAACGCCGCGAAGCGGTCGGAACAAGATAACGCCGGGTTGTCGGCATAGGAAGAGGAGGTCTGAAGACCCCCTCTTTTTTGTCGGTTCGCCGGAAATTTCGTAACTTCGACCGACGCGCCCCGGTTTTTCGGTTTCTCTTCGGAATCGGGCGTTCATTTAGCCGCGATCAATCACGCTTATCTGAGTGCCTGCGGTCGGATCGACAGACGGGACCGTGACCGGCGCAAGAAAACAGTATACGATGAAAATTCTGCTTGTCGAAGACGAACCCTCGCTGCGGGAAGTGATCGCCCGGACGCTTACCCGCGAGCAATACGTCGTGGAGCAGGCCGCCGACTACGCCGCCGCCGCGGAGAAGATCGCCGCCTACGACTACGACTGCATCCTGCTGGACGTGATGCTGCCCGGCGGCAGCGGACTGCGCCTGCTCGAAGCGCTGCGTAAGGAGCGGCGTCGCGCAGGGGTGATCGTCATCTCGGCGCGCGACTCGCTCGACGACCGGATCGAGGGGCTGGAACTGGGCGCGGACGACTACCTGCCCAAGCCGTTCCACCTGGCCGAACTGAGCGCCCGCATCCGCAGCGTCGTGCGACGCCACCAGCGCGACGGAGGCCCCACGCTCGATGCGGGCAACGTGCGCCTGTTCGCCGACGAGCGGCGCGTGGAGATCGGCGGCCGCCCGGTGGAGCTGCTGCGCAAGGAGTACGACATCCTCCACTACTTCCTCAGCCGCCCGGGACATACGGTCGACAAGGCGGTGCTGGCCGAGGCCGTCTGGGGCGACCATGCGGATCAGGCCGACAACTTCGATTTCGTCTATGCGCAGATGAAGAACCTACGCCGCAAGCTCGCCGAGGCGGGGGCCGACATCGAGATCCGCGCCGTCTACGGCTTCGGCTACAAACTCCTCGTACCATGAAACTCATTCTGCGCATCGCGCTGCATCTGGCCTGGCTGCTGTTGGCGGTGCTGGCGGTGTGGTCGCTGTTTTTCTACTGGACCATCGACAGCGAGCTGAAAGACGAGATGGACGACTCGCTGGACAGCCACGCCGAACTGCTGATCGAGCGTTCGCTGGCCGGACGGCTCGATGCCGTGCAGGGGAGCGGCTGGATGCTGCGCGGGCTTACCGACAAGCAGGCCGCGGCGCTGCCGCACGTCCGCTACTCCGACGAGAAGACCTACATCCCCGGCCACGATGAGCGCGAGCATGCGCGCGTGCTGCGGACCGTATTCCGCGATGCGGCGGGTAGCTGGTACGAGCTGACGGTCATGACCCCGACCCTCGGACGGGAGGATTTGCGCGAAGCGATCCTCGGCTGGGTGCTCTGCCTCTACGGGGCGCTGCTCATTACGGTGCTCGCGGTCAGCGTGATGCTGCTCTATCGGATGATGCGCCCCCTGTACGCGCTGTTGCGCTGGCTCGACGCCTACCGCGTGGGCGGGGAGAACCCGCCGCTGGCCGCCGCGACGACCGTCACCGAATTTCGGCGGCTCAACGAGGCGGCCATGCGCTACGCCGCGCGCGCCGAGTCGCTCTTCGAGCGGCAGAAGCAGTTTATCGGCAACGCCTCGCACGAGATGCAGACCCCGCTGGCCGTCTGCCGCAACCGGCTCGAAATGCTCGCCGACGACGCCTCGCTCGGCGAGGAGCAGCTTCTGGAAATCGCCCGCGTGCAGCGTTCGCTGGACTACCTGGTGCGGCTCAACCGCTCGCTGCTGCTGCTTTCGAAGATCGAGAACGGACAGTTTCCCGAGGCGGAGGAGGTCGACTTTTCGCCGCTGCTCCGCGGGCGGGCCGAAGAGCTGGCCGAGATCTACGGCGGACGCGGTATCCGGTTCTGTATGCGCGAAGAGGGTTCTTTCCGCGTGCGGATGAACCCTACGCTGGCGGAGAGCCTGGTCGTGAACCTGTTGAAAAACGCCTTCGTGCACAACGTGCCCGGCGGGGAGGTGGTCGTGGCAATGACCGACACCTCGCTGAAGGTATGCAACACCGCATCGGCGGGGCCGCTCGACGGGGAGCGCGTCTTCGAGCGCTTCTACCGCGGCGAAGAGCGCCGCGAAGGGTCGACCGGGCTGGGGCTGGCCATCGCCGAAGCGGTCTGCCGGCTCTGCGGGCTGCGGATCGGATACGCTTTCGAAAGGGGGCTGCACTGCTTTACGGTGGAATTTTCCGGAAAAAATTGAAAAAACCCTCCGATTTCAGGTTCGTTTCAGATTTGGGTGTCAACTTTGCACTAAGAAACAAATCAATGTCGAACCTAAAACAAAAACGATCATGAAAAAGTTCACAGCAATTCTCGCAGGCCTCTTCCTTTTGGCCGCCGCCATGCCCGCCTCCGCACTTGCATCCGACGACCGTCCGATCGAGGTGAAGGAGCTTCCCGCCGCCGCGCAGCAGTTCATCCAAACCCACTTCCCCGGGGTCAAAGTCTCCTATGCCACGGTCGACAGCGAACTGATGAGCAAGGACTACAAGGTGGTCTTCACCGACGGCCGCAAGGTCGAGTTTTCGAAGAACGGCGAGTGGAAAGAGGTCTCCGCCAAGCATGCCGAGCTTCCCGTCGCCATCGTTCCGCAGCAGATCCGCGACTACGTGGCCAAGCACCATGCCGGTCAGGCGATCCGCAAGATCGAGCGCGACCGCCACGGCTACGAGGTGAAACTGGCCAACGGCCTGGAGCTGGATTTCAACAAACGCTTCGAAGTGGTGAAGATCGACGACTGATCCGCTCATCCCGCTACGACACGCTCCCGCCCGCATCCGATAGATGCGGGCGGAGCTTTTATAGCCGCAAGCTATACGGGTATAATAAAATACGATCGTTCGAATGATACAAATCAAGAAAAACTATTGTATATTTGTATCAGCAAACGAACGAAAACACAAACTTAAAACAATACGACTATGTTAAGCAAGAAACTGCACGATGCGCTCAACGCACAGATCAACGCCGAACTCTGGTCGGCCTATCTCTATCTTTCGATGTCGATGGACGCCGAGGCCAAGGGGCTGAAAGGGATCGCCAACTGGTTCTACGTCCAGTTCCAGGAGGAGCAGGACCATGCCCGCATCCTGATGAACTACATCCTCTCGCGCGACGCCGTGGTGGAGCTGGCTCCCATCGACGCCGTACGCACCCAGTGGGACTCGGCGCTGGAGATGTTCCAGGACACGCTCACCCACGAGAAGGAGGTGACCGCCATGATCAACAATCTGGCCGCCATCGCCGCCGAGGACAAGGATTACGCTTCGGCCAACATGCTCGTCTGGTTCATCGACGAGCAGGTCGAGGAGGAGGAGTCGGCCCGCGACATGATCACCGCCTGCGAGGCCGTCGAGGGCAATAAGTTCGGGCTTTACATGCTCGATAAGGAGCTTGCCGCCCGCGTCTACCAGCAGGCAGCGCCGCTGGCAGCCAAGGAATAAGCGCGCCGGGTCAGCTATCGGTCCGGTCCCCGACGGGGACCGGACTTTTTGTTACCGCTGCCGCGTGACCAGCCGCAGCGCCACGATCCGGTCGAAGGCGTAGCGTCCCGGTCCGGCGAACAGCATGAGGATGAATACGACCAGGTAGACCACGGCAAGCTCCTTGGCGGCGAACGGGTCGCCGCGGTGGACGATGAAGGCGGCCGTCGCCATCGTGAAGATCATCGGCAGCAGGGCCAGCCGGTAGAGGGCGCCCGCGATGACCAGCGCCGGACAGATCGCTTCGGCAAGGATGGCCGCCACGAGCGTTGCGCGGCTGCCCAGGCCGAGCGGATCGGGGAACGAGGCGGCCAGCGCATCGAAGTTCGACCACTTGGCCGCACCGTGGGCCATGAACAGCAGTCCGAATACGATCCGGGCCGCTAAGAGCAGCCACGACTGGGAGGCGGTATAGCGTTTGACGGGGAAAAGCAGGCGCAGCAGGGACATCCGAAAGCGATTTAACGGGGAGCGTAACAAATCGGATACCGAATCGATCGATCCCGTTGCATCTGGCCGACGAAAAAGGGAAGTTCTGCGCTAACTTTGCATGGAACGGAAACGCTAAACGCTAAACGAACGGCCTATGATTCGACAAACGCAATTCACCCTCCGGCCCCGCCCGAGAGGCTTCCATCTGGTTACCGACGAGATCGTCGCCAACCTGCCGCCGCTGCCCGAAGCGGGCGTGGTGAACCTCTTCATCCGCCATACGTCGGCAGCCCTGACCATCAACGAGAATGCCGATCCCGACGTGCGGCGTGACCTCGGGGCCATCTTCGACCGCCTTGTCCGCGAGCGCGAGGCGTACTTGTCCGGACATTTTCGCACCGCGGAGGCGCGTCCGGCCGTCAAAAATACTATCTTTGTACATCGGGCCGCCCGGCCCGCACCGCAGATGGAAGCCGTTACGCAATTTCTGATCGACTGGGGCTACTGGGGCCTCTTCCTTTCGGCGCTGGTCGCCGGAAGCATCCTTCCGTTCAGCTCCGAGGCGGTGCTGATCGTGCTGGTACGCATGGGGCTGGACCCCGTGTGGTGCTTGCTGGCCGCATCGGTGGGCAACACGCTGGGCGGCATGACCTGCTACTGGATCGGCACGCTGGGAAAGACGGAGTGGATCGCCCGCCTGGGCGTCGGCCCGCGCCAGCTGGCCCGCGCCCGCAAGTTTCTCGCCGGGCGCGGGGCGCTGATGGGTTTCTTCGGCTTCCTGCCCACCATCGGCGAGGCGATCGCGGTGCTGCTCGGGTTGATGCGCAGCAACGTCTGGATCACCGCCGGCTCGATGTTCGCGGGCAAGGCGCTGCGATACGTCCTCATTCTGGCGACCTTCGAGGGCGCCGCATCCCTTTTTTGAATGCGATTACCTGCTTTGATGCACTTACGGTCGCACTCCTCGATTGGGGGCGGAGAGTCCCGACCGAAGTCCCCTCCGGGGAGGGGATTTAGGGGAGGGGCGAACTTGGGAACGCGGCCAGAGGCCGCGAGTTACAGCGGTCGGCTCCCTATGAACGAAGAGGATATTTCGATACATTCAAGTATCATCCCTTGCTAAACTATGGAATACGAGATCATATCCACGCCGGACCCGCCGCGCGACCTGCTGCTTCTGGCCGACGAGTCGGAGGAATCGGTCGCCGATTACGTCGGGCGCGGCACATGTTACGTTGCGCGGCAGGGCAGCGTAGTGCTCGGGGAGTATGTGCTGCTGCATACGCGCCCCTTCACGGCCGAGATCGTCAACCTGGCCGTCGCGCCCGCCTGGCAGCGGAGGGGAATCGGCACGGCGCTGATCCGTCATGCCGTGGCCACGGCGCGCGGGGCAGGCTTCCGGCGGCTGGAGATTGGGACGGGCGACGCGGGAACGGGGCAGATCGCCCTCTACGAGCGGTGCGGATTCGTCCGCTGCGGGGTCGACCGCGACTATTTCCGCCGCTACTATCCGTCGCCGATCGTTGAAAACGGGGTCGAATGCCGCGATATGGTGCGGCTGAGTATGGAGCTGCGATAGTCATGTCCATCTCGTGGAACCCCTGGCACGGATGCCGGAAAGTGAGCGAAGGATGCCGCCACTGCTACGTCTATCGGCAGGACGCGCAGCACGGAAAGGACAGCAGCGCGGTCGTGCGGACGGCGGCTTTCGACCTGCCGGTTCGTCGCAGCCGCGACGGGCGCTTCAAGATTCCGGGCGGCGAGCGGGTCTACCTGTGTTTCACTTCCGATTTTCTGGTCGCCGAGGCCGACGCCTGGCGGCGGGAGGCGTGGGAGATGATCCGGATCCGGCACGATCTGCGCTTTTTCTTCATCACCAAGCGGATCGACCGGCTGAAGGAGGTGCTGCCGCCGGACTGGGGCGCGGGCTGGGAGAACGTCACCGTCGGCTGTACGGTCGAGAACCAGCAGATGGCCGACTATCGCCTGCCGCTGCTGTTGGAAGTACCCCTGCGCCACAAATTGATCGTCTGCGCGCCGCTGCTGGGGCCGATCGACCTGTCGCCCTACCTGCGGCCCGACATCGAGGAGGTGTCGGCCGGCGGGGAATCGGGCAGCGAGGCGCGGCCGTGCGATTTCGACTGGGTGCTCGCGCTGCGCCGTCAGTGCGTCGAGGCCGACATTCCGTTCTGCTACCACCAGACCGGGGCGCGGCTGGTGAAGGACGGACGTCTCTACCGCATCGGCCGGGCCTGGCAGCATGCGCAGGCCCGCAAGGCGGGAATCGACTATAAGATGAAACGATAATCGGTTAAAAAAGGATAAGTGCTATGAAAAAGATCGTCAATCCGTGGCGCGGTGTCGAGGGCTATCGTTGTTACGGCTGCGACCCGAACAGTCCGCAGGGGCTGCGCATGGAATTTTACGAAGACGGCGAAGAGATCGTGAGCCGCTGGCAGCCGCGGCCGGAGTATCAGGGGTGGGTCGATACGCTCCACGGCGGGATTCAGGCAACGCTCTGCGACGAGATCAGCAGCTGGGTGGTCTTCCGCAAGTTCCAGACCAGCGGCGTCACCTCCCGCATGGAGGTGCGCTACCTGAAACCTGTCCACACCTCCGACGATCATATCGTGCTGCGTGCCCGCGTCGAGGAGCAGCGCCGCAACATCGTCCGGATCGGCGTGCGCCTGTTCGACGGCCGCGGCGAACTCTGCACCGAGGCCGTCTGCGTCTACTTCCTCTTTCCGAAGGAGAAGAGCCGCACGGAGTTTCACTTCTGTGAGTGTTCGGTGGAGGAGGCTGAAGGGTAGTTCGGGATGGTTTGGATGATCCGGAAATTTTCTTCCGGGTTTGGTGGATCGGTTAAAAAAGTCTGATTCGCAGACAGCCTTTATTCTCGAAATAAAGTTTGCATTTCTCTTTTAACAGTTCCATCTCCCGATCGATGCTTAGCTTTTTTACCTTTTTTTGCTGCCGGCTTAAATACACGTTGTTCTCGACTTGTGCTTTTTGTCGGAGCGTGACGTTCCCCACGGCATCGTCGATCGTAACGTTGTCGATTGGATAACACCTGTGATTCATACATTCCGTCAACGCTTTAGCCAATTCTCTTTCGCTGGGTGTAGGTGCACCTTGTAGAATTAATGCGGATATGTCGAATAAATAGCCTTGCATGATGACTGCAAAGAAACGTTATCCCGGGTAAAGTTCAAAACTTTATCCGAAAAAATAGGGGACTGTTCGGCGGGTTGGGTTACTTTCCGATGCAAGATTTGAAAATTTGATAGCTATATTGCTGTATGATAAATTGTTACTTCGAGAAAAACGCTCTCTTGAGCAACAAATTAGCAACAAAATATAGTTGCTGTTAGTGTGTTAAAAAATGATTTAGTTCTTATTCTTCAGTTGATGTAAAATAAAAGGTTCCATCTTTTTCATTATCTCATCAACAGCCTCATCTACCATTTCTTTAGTTATTATTGTGCCATTAGGATATTTACTCTTGCCCCAAGCGTTATTTAAACCTTCCTCTATTATTTTACCGATATGATTTTCTCGTTGTCTTCTCTGTGAAATAGCCATGGTGTGATTGAAACATTGTTGTACTCTCTCAAATGGCTGAACATCCTTGTTTATAAAAAAATCTAGAAGAGTAGCCCTGTTGTAATCAGCCGAAAACTCTTTCTCAATTACCTTTGAGTTCAAAACATCAAAACAATACGTAGAGCCTATTTCATCTCCATCATACGAGTCATTCAATAAAATGATGTACTTGTATGTATTAAAGTAGTCAACATAGCAATACAAGACTCTTTCCGTGGGATTGCCCCGTAAGTGTAACATATGGAAACATTCATCATCGTTTAAATCATAGAGGTTGTCTTTATAGTGCATCCAAACGATATCTTTGTCTTCTGTCCCTTTAATGTAGCTGATTAATGGTTTAATATATTTAGTATCTCCTTTTTTATACTTAAAGTAGTTAACTGCACATTTGCATACGGCACGAAATACCTCAGGCCCGCCTACATTTAAATTGAAAGTTGTATAACCATCAATGTAACTTTCTCTATGTACTGCGGCATTAATAATATCTTCTTCTTTCAATTGGGGATGTTTTCTTGCAAGACTAGCTGCCATTTTTTTGAGTTCAGCATTATCTCGTACCATCATAGAAATATTGACATGATTATTTTCTGCCGTCTCTTCGTATTTTGGTCTATGAGGGATTATAGTCCCATCGGGTAAAAAACGAATTTCTTCATTTGTGGATTCTTTTTTTCCAACGATAGGCTGTGCGTCACCTCTTTCACGCTTAATCATAAGTTGATTAGCAAAGAAATTTAGCTGATTAGCGAGAATATTGTCTATTTTTTCTCCAAAGTCAGAATTACATTGTTTACATATTAGGTCTCTCGATTTTAAACGACCACCAGCGGCATTTATAATTATATGTTCGTAAGAGTAATTTTCGCGCGTTATTGCTGCATCACATATATAGCATTTCATAATTTTAAAATAGATTGTATATAAATACTGATTGTACAGATTGTGTGTATTCGTTTTATATTAAATTTGTTGCTCTTGTTGCTAAAATATTTTCGAGCAACAAAATAGCAACAAAAATGAGATTATATATTATTGTTGTTTGACGCTAATTAGCTGATATGTAATTGTTTATTCCATCGATTGACTTCGGTCAGAAATACATAAGTATTTGATAAACAATGATTTATACGGGCTATTTCCCGATGCAGAAAATGTTGTATTGTGGTATGTTGTTGATATTCAGTTTGTTGTAGTTATTGAAAATATGTTGGGGGACGAACTGGGGACGGAATTTTGCTGGCCAAAAGAAAAAAAGAGCAAATATAAAATCGCTTTTACCCCATATTGGAGGTTATGTCTTCCAAAGATATGAAAAATAAATGTAATCTGCGCAAAAGGTCAATCATAGGAGTTTAGTCTGGTTTGTTGTATATCTATTCAAGTTCTAAACTAAACTTTCTTCACAATGTCGAAATGGTGGACATCGGTAGCAAGAACGCTCGTCTCTTTTTCTTTTGGCCAGCAGCTTTTGTCATTTTGTTTTTATAAGTAGTTATTGATGTTAGACAGATTGATTTAGAAAAAGGTTATATCATTACAACCTTTTAGGTGTTTTTTGTATCTTTGTATTGTTTGTTGATAAATATGAATATGAAGTATCTTAATATAAAGAAAGCGTTGACTGCATGGCAGAATTTGCAGCCGTTGTCGGAGAAGGATAGGGAAAGGCTCAGTCGCCGTTTTACTGTGGATTTCAATTACAACAGTAATCATATTGAGGGTAATACGTTGACTTATGGCCAGACGGAAATATTGCTACTTTTCGGCAAGGTGATTGGGGAGGCAGACGTGCGTGACGTACAAGAAATGACTGCGAGCAACGTAGGCCTGCGAATGATGACGGAAGAGGCTATGGTGAAGGGAATGCCATTGACGCAGAATTTTATCCGGACATTGCATAAAACCATATTACGAGAAGATTATACTGTTTATCGAGATTTGCCTGGTGGTATGCAGACGAGTTATGTGATTCATGCCGGCCAGTATAAGACTCGGCCTAACAGTGTTATCACCCGATATGGAGACAGATTCGAATATGCCTCACCCGAGGAGACTCCTGGACTGATGGGCGATCTGGTGGACTGGTATAATGCAGCAGAACAAGAAGGAAAACTATCTCCAGTAGAGTTGGCCGCACTGTTTCACTACCGTTATATCCGCATTCACCCTTTCGAGGACGGTAACGGTCGCATTGCCCGGCTGATGGTGAACTACATTCTGACTCGTCATGATTATCCGATGATTGTAGTCCGGAGCCGCAGAAAAAGTGAATATTTGGAAGCTTTGCATCAGACGGATCTCGAAGTAGGTCCTGTCCCCAGTGATGGAGCCCATGCAGGGATTAAGGATATCCGTCCTTTTTTGAAATATTTCAATGACTTGGTGGCTACGGAAGTGTATAATGATGTGCTGTTCGTGAGCGAGAGGAATGAGAATGTGTGGTGGTATGATGGAGAGCGGATTGCATTCCGAACACCCAATTATACAAAAATTCTGAACGCTATGCGAACTCAGCCCACGCTGACGCTTGCAGACATGAAAGATGAAACGGGTATCAGTATGACGGCTATTCAGAAGCTGCTGGATCAACTGATTTCCAAGAAATATGTGGAACGTGGAGAGAGGGATGGTAGCTGGAGAGTGTTTGTGTCGCAATAATTCCAAATTAAATAGACTTGAATTTATAACTTTTTGAGGCGGATTTCTCTTGCCCAAGTTTCAAAAGGCTATCGGTTACGTTACTTGCATGATTCGGCTGTAGACTTTGATGCTGATGTCTACTTATCTGTAGAATAAACAAAAAATAGATTACAATGTATCTTTCCATTCTTAGACTCTGGAATTTCAGGAAATATTGCGCTGGTGCAGATAACAAACCGGGACTAGAAATTCATTTTCAGAAAGGCGTAAATGTGTTGATTGGTGAAAATGATTCCGGGAAAACAGCCATAGTAGATGCCATACGTTATGTACTGAGAACTCAAAGTGGAGAATTTATTCAATTTGAAGATAAAGATTTCTATCAAGATTCTGATGGAAACAGAAAAGAGAGTTCAAAATAGAATGTGTGATTGACGGATTAAATGAGCAAGATTCCGGTTTGTTTTGGGAATGGTTATCGTGGAACGATGATAAGACAAAATATTTGCTGAAAGTATGGCTGTATGTAAAGCGGAAAGATAACGTAATAATGCTGACTTTCTCTGCTGGAATTGATGGACAGGCTGATCGAATGGACTCTGAAGCAAGAGAACTTCTGAAAGTGGTATACTTTAAACCGCTGAGTGATGCTCTTACAGACATGACTCACGGCTATAAGTCAAGGCTGGCTCAAGTTCTTGGTTCACACGAACTTCTCAAAACTCAGAAAGATGCACAAGGCAACAATACTATTATAGATTATGCTGATACCTATCATAATTTCAGTATAGATGACTTGTTTACCCATCTACACAAAAAAATTGGCATAAATAGGTCTTCCTTATCATGGTATCTGTTCAAGGCGGGTGCTGCCGATCTGGTAAACAAAAGACCGATGGCCGAACAGATCGCCGGTCTTGAAATGCTACGCTATCAAAGTCCGAATATACGACATGACCTGTTCTATTGGGTGCGTCAAGCCCGCAATTTGCAGGCTGAAATCGACTATTTGACCAGCCATTTACAAAACGTTTTGCCTGTGGAAGTCAAAGTCGGGACGCAAGGAGGCATGAAGAGCCTATGGCTGTTCATGCGTGAAGAACAGCTCTCGGAAGCTGTTCGGTGCTCTTTGGAGAATTCCGGCACTTTTGATTATATTGACAACGAGGCGGCAGCCGTTCGTCATGTACACACCTGTCCGTTATATGCGATTTCGATGATGCATTCCAGCCTATAACGTTTTCAATAATATTACTACAACTTGTTAAATCACAAATAAACATGGCCACGATACCCCCTTTCACACAATCCGACCTTGAAGCATTAGCGAATGTTCTGGGCGACACAAGCGACGGGTTGACAGGTTCTGAAATACACCACTTTTTGCTGGTAGCGAAAATAGATGATGTAGACCCTGCGATCACGAAAAGACATCGGCTTTTCAATGCTTTTGCTACATTCCAAAATAAATATCGTTGTGCAAACAACATCATCAACTTTGTCAAAGAAGTATTGGCCCCTTCACGGTACGTCGAAAATAAAGCGGAATTCGAAACGAGGAGAGCTGCAGTGAACCGAGTGCTTGCATTTGAAGGCTTGATGATTACCGAAGCCGGCGGAGTAGCCAAAACTGAAAAGGCATCTACGATTACAGAAGTGCAACTCAGAGTCGAAGGACTGAAAAATAAACTAGCACAACAAAATGCCCATAGCGCCCTTTTCCACTATTGCAATGAGGAGTTGTTGGCAAACAATTACTTTCATGCCGTTTTCGAGGCGAATAAAGGTCTTTTTCATCGGATCAAAGAACTGTCCGGTGTAGCTGCGGACGGGAACAAACTTATCGAGCAGGTCTTCAGTTCGAATCCGATTCTGATTATCAATAATTTTTCCTCCCAATCGGAACGGGATGAGCATACAGGCTTTTGCAATATGCTTAAAGGATTGTGCGGGATGTTCCGGAATCCGGAAGCACACGAGCCGAAGGTCGAGTGGAACATCGGCGAACAGGACGCATTGGAAATATTGGGTATCATATCTTATTGCCATCGTAGGCTGGATAAGGCTCAACAGATAAGAACGGCGTAATGTTATCTAAACTCGCCAATCAACTCAAGTCAAAAGGTTTGGTCTACGGATATGTACAAAAGTCGCAAATTTAGAGCACAATATCATGGAGTTAAACAGGTATTTTCGAAAAGATTCCGCGACTTATCGGAGCCAAGGAATTGTCATATTCGATTTTGATGATGCCAAGTCTGAGGATTTCATTGAGGACTATATTATACCGTTCCGCCAATCATACATTTCCGATGATGATTTGGATTATGAAATAAATAACGGTATTAACATTCGAAAGGATGCCATTGAAAATAAACTACCGATTCTTCCTCATTTGAAATCGGGAGAATTCGGTGAAATTTTGATGTTTTTTCTTGCCCGCACGTTCATATGTCCCGATGCCAATATAACGCCTATCAAGTGGCAATGGAAGGAACACCGCGATGCACCTTGCCACCTTACGGACATTATGTTATTGAAATGTACAGATAGTACTACTCCACAGTCTACGGATTATGTTTATTCAATAGAAGTAAAAGCGGGTGCGACACCAATCAATTCCGGATCGGATAAAAGCCGAATGAATGATGCCATAGAAGGTGCACACAAAGACAAAGAATCCCGGATAGGAAAGATGATAGCCTATCTGACGACAAAATATGCAAAAGACCGCAATGCAAAAATGGCCAAACTGGTAAAACGTTTTGATGACGGTACGACAGTCCATTTCGACCGCCATATCAGTGCCGCTATCGTAGTGGAAAGGGATTCCATGCCATATCATATCAAGAATATAACAGCAGCCTCTCTGAATCAAGCACAAACAGATCAGATGGCATTATTTGCCGTGCCGCTGAAACAGCTAAAACAAACGTATGAGAGACTTTACGATATTACACCGATAAAAGGATGAGCGATATATTGAGCAAATGGATGGTTGACGCGGAAGCTTTCGAGTTGCAAAAGCTGTATCGAGTCAATACTGATCAAGAGTATGAATTTACAACCCGACAAGGAGACTTTTATATTACCTTGTTAAACCGCATGTACAATATACTTCGGGAAACAGAAAACGCTGAGTACAAAACCAGGACGGAAGAACTGGTAAAAGTCGCAAAGGCCATGCTTGTATATTCCGAACAGGTGTCGGAAAGAAATTTCGAGGGTATAGATAAAGTATCGAATCATCTGTATGTCGCTACGGTCTATTTTCTAATAGGATACGAGGCGATCGCTTCCTGTGTCTTACGTGGACGCGACATCAATGATTACGGAACAGAACCCGCCCAGTTGATATATTACATCGTTTCCGGAGGTGCCTGCAACTTAAGAGAAATTAAAAATAAAAAGACCGAGCATGCCGCAAGGCTGTTGCGTTCGTTCATGCTTTCCGGGAATAATAACTTGCAGGATCTTTCAACGTTTATTGAACGAAAATACGAAACATTCATATTCGATAATCTCGACGATTTCTTTGATACAGCACTACTTGTGCATGTAATAAGGAAATTCGCAAAACACAATCTACGAAACATACTTACGGAAGCCGACCCCGATACGGACTGGACTGACTATATCAGGTATTCGCTCACTCAGCACATCTTTTCTTTTCTGCCTTCACAAGAGAATGCCATCAGAAAAGGGTTGCTGAAATTCGAAACGGCATTCAGTCTGAAAATGCCGACCAGCGCAGGCAAATCATATATAACGGAGCTGTTAATCTATCAGGAATTGAGAACGAATCCTCATGCAAAGATTTTGTATCTTGCACCTTTACGCTCCTTGAGCCGGGAACTTAAACTACGATTCAAGAAAGTAGGCCGTCATTTGGGTTTCACATCGAGGGCAATTTATGGGGGCAGTACATTTACCATCGACCAAGATATTCTGGAAGAAGCCAAGTTGCTTATTTCAACGCCAGAATCGTTTATGGTCATGGAAGATTCGTTGGAGGAACAACTTACCCGATTTTCATTGGTGATTTGCGATGAGGGACAACTATTGGATAGCCTCAATCGAGGAATCAGCTACGAACTGCTACTTACAAGGTTGAAAAGAATCGAAGGCATAAGATATCTGTTTCTTTCTGCAATCATCCCTAATATCGAAGATGTGAATACTTGGTTAGGAGGCAGGAAAAGTGACGTCGGAGACAGTGACTATCGGCCCTGTCCGATCAAATTGGCGAATATTAGCCGAGGATTCGATTTGGCTGTAAAGGATGAGAATTACGATACAGACAAGTATGTTATCAAGAATTTTTTGTCCAACGATGAATCCGAGGGTATAGGTTCTTCGCAAAAGGCTAAAGCGAGTGCATTGGCCTTAAAAGCCGTATCGGCGGGACCGGTCATGCTGTTCACTGCACGGAAAGCAGGGAAAATGGGCTGTATGGCTATCGGTCAAGAGATAGAAGGCATTTTGCATCAAGGGAATCTGCCTTCCCCAGCAAGCAGATCTGCCGATTCTCAACGATTGCACATAACCGCATCCTATATCGCTTACCAATTCGGTCATGACCATCCGTTGCCTGGTTTTATAGAGAAGGGATATGCCTACCATCATGGGAGTCTGCCGCAAGATATAAGGGAAGTTCTGGAACAGGATTATGCCGACCGGATCATCCCCTTGTTGATCTGTACGAACACATTAGCAGAAGGGGTCAATTTACCGGTGCAAACGCTCGTCTTGTATTGTCTGACCCGATATAACTTCTCCGCCCGAAGGAACGAAACTTTGGACATTACAGAAATTAAAAACATCGTCGGCAGAGCCGGCCGGGCAGGCAAACAACGTTTCGGTTTGGTAATCTATCCGAACAGTAAAGCAGATATACCGTTCAACAACATCAAGTCCGCATTGCAAAATGTCGGACTGCACGATATCATGGGTACCCTTTACGATGTTGTCCGTGTATTTTATAATTTCAGAACCCGTCTTGACGACAATGGAATCAATCGCATTTTGGAAGATTCCGGACTTGCATTGGCAATCGACACCATGATTACCCGTAGTGTCAAAATAGATTCGTTTGACGATATCGATGTTGAGAATATTGTCAAAGAGTCATTGGCTTATCATGTCGGGAACTCAGAGATACGCGAGAACTTAAAGCGTATTTTTAGGATTCGCCATAAAGTCTTAGCCGAAAAGCTGAATAAGAATAACTTCTCGGCCTTCCATAATACGGGAATGACGATAGACGATGTTGTGAAAGCAACCGAGTTGATTACTCCGGAAGCACTTGCCGACATTGATTTGACAGCACCATTATCGGAAGCTTGGAGCACATTTGCGATATCCGTAATCATGCAGTTGCCGAGTTTTGAGAACGGACGAATAGCAAAAAATAACGAAGCGAGTGAAAGGGAACTTGACGCTCAAGAGATAAAACTGTTATTGACATCATGGATAAATGGCAAGCAATATTATGAGATAGCCGAAGGCCTTAATTGCCAAGTGGATAACGCTGTGGATCTTGTGATGTTTTTGCAAAACTTTTTCCATATGCATGCTTCATCTTTAGTGCGATATATTCAGACTCTCGGAATGGAAGCGACTGCATTAGAAATATGGATCGACATGATAAAATATGGTGTCAACACATGGCAAAAACTTTTACTGATAAGAAGTGGACTTACGGATCGAATAGTAGTGAACGTCCTATTCGATACGGAATTGCAAAAGCATTTGGATTTTAATGATGCGAATGTTCTTCAACGCTCCATGAAGCATTTTAGAGCAAAAATCTTTGTTTACGCAACGGATGCGTCATTGCCAGAACTTTGCATGGAACATCTGCATGATTATTTGAATTAAAGATCATTATAAACAGTTAACATATGCCAAACTGGAATCATTATGATCTCCAGCCAAAATCTGTCCAGATCTTATCGATATGGTTTACTGTAGCATTAAGGTCAGTCGGTTCGTGAATGCTTCGACAATGGGGTTTCTTGATATAGTTCCAGCGCCCCTCGTAGATCCAGATATCAAGAGCGCCTACATGTACGGCATACTCGTAGAAAGCCGAATAGCGAGGTGTGGGAAAGAGTAGAGTGTCGTCGTACCGACTTTCTAGGTATTTTGAAACGGGATATGACCATATATAGATAATGGCGCGTTATTTGGTAATGTCGGCAGGCTTGCTCGCTGGTCCACCACGTTGCATCGGCAAGTTTTTGCTTTGTCAAATTCCTCGCAGTTCGTCATCCGGATATTGGCAATGCCGACTTGTCATGGGCGCCGAAATAGTCGAATAAAGCGAGTATGTCGCTCCAGCAGTGAACGACAGGCGCGATGTCAGGTGTAGAATGATGATGGTTCCGGCGGCCTCCATATTGTAGATCGTTTGCCGACATACATGAAAGTGTTTAGCCGCTTCAGCGACCGAAACGATATCGATCGACTTCGGAATACCTTGAACCGGTTGTTGTGTAATCGGATTACGTTCCTGTTTTGACGCGGTCGTCAGGAAATGAATTCCTGACCGTAGGGGCAGGCATAGGCAAAGATAACATCTGTTTTGCGTTTCGGGCTGCTCTTTGTTTGGCTATTTTCTTTTTATGCCGTTTGGAATCTCACTGTTTCATTATTCATATCATAGCTGTTTCTGCGGACAAAGAAAGCAAAATATCGGCACTAATTCAAAATAGTGCCGATATTTTGCAGTTCTAACGTCAAAATTATAAAATAATTATTTATTCTATTTTTTGCTGATTGTTACTTTTTCTATTTCATCCCATTCTGCCAGAGAGATAATTTCATGGTATTGTTTCAATGATAAAACATTCTCTTCGCTATCTATGCATTCGTACTCCCATGGAAGTTGATAAACGGTTCCTTCTTCATGATGGCCCATGTAATCGTGAAATGTGTACGGAATCAATTTCACATGATCCTCCTCCTTGAGTATTCGCAAAAGTTTGCCAGCGTCGTGTATTTCCAAAGGAGCGCCAGCCTTGTAAAGCGCAGTGGCAACTTCTATCGCAACATCCACATACGCCGAGTAGCTGTTGGAAACAATGATTCTCCATCCGGGGCTGTCAAAATCCGATGCGAGTATATTCAACCGCGACAATCCCAGTTCCCCATAATGGTCCGAGGCGAATTTGTTGAAATCCGTCGCACTGTCGAGATCGTATTTATCCTGCAAATCGCAGAATTTAACCATGTTGTAATATGCGACATCTTGTAATTCCAATGGCATCCCATTCGGAATGGTACGCTTCTTTCGTGTAGTATCAAACCTTTCAAAATACCGGTCATAGGCTTCATGAGCGATCCGATAGTATTTGCAATACGAACGTATCGTCATTGTATCTAACGGCCGCCCGAAATTCTTGCAGACGGAATCCTCCAGTGCTTTTATTGCTGTCTTCTCGTCTTCGACTTCAATTTTAAATCTCGGTTCGATTCTGTTGAACTCCTTTCTCGCAATTCTTCCGTTTCGCTGCTGGTAAGGAAGATGATTCGCCACATAATCATTGAACCCCTCCGGATCTTGTATGATGGCATCGATTAGCTTCTGAAGATATAAGGCCAACTTTACAAAGAAATCCCTTTGCCATTCTGGATAGAAACAATCACCTATTCTGTCTCCATATCGGGAATAATTCGCAATATTAAAATACGAGTGTTTCCTGTCCGTGAATTGTATGGTACGCTTTTCTTTGTATCTGGCGGAGCTGACATGATACCATACCGTTTCTCTGGGATTTGACAATTCCCAATCCCGGAGGTATTCTTCCTTGCTCTTATATTCTCCGTCTGCAATCGACGTTTCGCAATCTCCCCATTCTTCTGGAGTAGGGCGGGGCAACTCGATATAAAATCCTCTGTATTCATCGTCACCCATCTCTTCCAGTTGAGCACAATGCTCCTGAAGTTTAACTAATATCTCCAATGTATCGTTATCAACCACGATTTCTGTATCGCGCCCGCTTCCGAGCTGTTCGAATATCGCAGCATTCAAACCGCATTCTTTTGCCAAGTCTATGAAAAATTGCTTGGTAAAGATTGTCTTCTTAAGCGGTTCTATCTTATGTCGTTCCATATCTCATTCGTTTTCAATCGTTAAAAATTTACCCGGATCAAATCCGTTGATTATATGCTCGTTTTCAAATACATATCCCATCTGGTTACAAATCACTTTTGTATTCCCAATTTCCGTGTCAATATTGGTATGCGAATGACCGTAAATCCATGCATCGATCCTACTGTCGGCTATCAGTTCTTCATATTCAGTAGCAAATGCACTGTTCAATACGGAGCTTTTATGCTGAGGAGCAACAACCTGCAAAGTAGGCAGGTGGTGAGTCACGACCACTATGTGTTTTGCCGTACTTTCGGCAAGACTTTTTTTGATATGACCTAAACAGAAGCCATGCATCTGATTATACGCTTCCGTTTGGAGCAGTTTCCCATTATACATGGTCTGACGGAAATCGTTAAGTCCTTTCCAAACGAAATATTCGTCTGCCGGTTCGATATGCGACCAAAATGTGCTCATTATGAAATCGGTGTCGTCTATTCTCAATACTTGATTTTGATAATAACCGACATTCTCTTTGAACATCCATCGCCATTGTAACCCCAGTTCCATCACATCACAATAATTGTAATACTCGTGATTGCCGGGGATAATGAGTACTTGTCGGTAGTTCTCCGATGCCCATTTCCAGAAATTCCCCAAAGGAGCCACTCTGTCTTTCAGATAGAAAATGTCTCCGGCTAATACGAGTATATCGCCCGTTATCGGAAATCTGTTTTGTTTTATGTACCTGCTGTTCTCCCTGAACTCAAAATGCAGATCGCTCATATATTGTATTCTCATATTACTTATTTTTATTTGCTTGTTCAACCTGTTTTTGGATTATCCTCTTTACCAGCTCAAATGAGACCGGAGTAAAGTCATTATTATCCACTCCCACATCATATTGCGTTGGAAAGAGCATATCCAGCCGTGAAGCGTCTTTTCCCGTATTATTCTTGCTCGTATGCACGTGCCCGAACAGTTGCCATGTGTTCCCGTAAGCACCTCCATAACAGAGGAACGGACAGTGGTTCAGGTAGATTTTCTGCTTGTCGACCTCTATGTGCATTTGCATGCTTGTCAATTCAAACCTACTGGTGTACCCTTGCCTGATATTTTTTAGATCATGATTACCGAGAATGAGATAGATTTTTCCATTCAGTTTGTTAAGAATCTTGGTCCATTCATGGGAGCCTCCCAGGCAAAAATCCCCCAAATGAAACACGATATCATCTTGACCAACTACCCGGTTCCAATTTTCGATCAGTGTTTCATTCATATCTTCTACATTCTTGAATGGCCTCTTGCAAAAGCCAATGATATTCGAATGATAAAAGTGCGTGTCCGAGGTAAAATACACCTTGCTTCCGTCAAACTTGTAATTCATTTTGCTCTCTTTTGTGCACATTGCTGTGCGGTTAATTAAAATTGGTTGTTCTTGTGCTCATCGGACGGAAATGACGGGAGAGGAATTGCCCGGAGCAAACAGTCACCAATGGGCATAAAACAAAATAGTTGGAAAGTTCGGTAAGGACTCTCCAACTCTTCTGTTGTTTATTCTAAGATCAAGATACGAGCATCTATCGCATCTTATCTCCTATATCTGTTCGTTGGAAAGTATTTATGATATTTTCTGGCGTTTCAATGCTCCAAACATGAAGAACATACGACTGAACTTCGAAGCATTTGTTGCCTCGAATTGTCGTTTGGGATAATATGTTCATTCTATTTTGCTGCATCGTAAATTTTCAAAAGAGGTGCGAATGTACAGAATAATTTCGCAATACTCCAAATATTTTTCAGTGAATTCTTCAAATCATCCTATAAAAATCACTGTGAGACTTAAGAGAATGTTCAATATGCCATGATTCGAATACTTCGCAATAATGGTTGGGAATATTTATCAAATGTATTATATGAAATCTCATTGGTGATGATTTCTGCTGTTATATTCAAATATACCAATCACTTGATTATCAGAATCTATTTTAGCTAAAAAACGATTCGGTTTTATTCGAATATTATCTATAACTTGGATAAGTTTTAGTGATACTGATAAAATTTGTCTGTTTACCACCGTTAAATTGCACGAGGGACAGAATTTTGTCCCTTGTATCCGTTCAGGGAACAAAGGGGGGACAAAATCAGGAAAAATTGATACAATACTTTATTATTCCTTTGCATTTAATGTGTTGATTGTCAATATTATCGAAGTTGGATTGTTTCTTTTTTTACTTTCTATTGTGTGTTGTGTAACATATTGATAATCAATTTAGTTGTATTCGATTATTTGCCGATGCAGAACTTCGAGAAGATATTCCCGAGCACCTCCTCGGAGGCGATTTCGCCGCGGGCGGTGATCGTGCCCAGGTGGCGGGTGACGCGGCGGATCTCCTCGCTCAGCAGGTCGGTCGGCCGACCGTCGCGCAGGCTCTCGAGGGCGCTGCAAAGCGCTTCGTGGGCTTCGTCCAGCGCTTCGCGGTGGCGGCTGCTCGACACCACGGCGTCCCCGTGGTAGAGCGCTTCGACATCGACCGCCGCGCGCAGTGCCTTCCGTAACTCGTCGATTCCCTCGCCACTGCGGGCCGATATGCCGAGTGCCCCGGCGGGCAGCGTCAGACCGGGCCGGGTATCGATCTTGTTGATGACGGTGAGCAGCGTCTGATCCGCCCGCAGGGAGAACCCGGGTGCCTCGTTTCCGTCGATCGCCGCCGCATCGAGCATGCGGAGGACGATCCGTGCGCGGGAGATGCTCTCCATCGTGCGCTGAATACCCATGCGTTCGAGCCGGTCGTCGGTGGAGCGGATGCCGGCGGTGTCCAGGAAACGGAAGAGCACTCCGTCGATGTTGATCCGCTCTTCGATCACGTCGCGCGTGGTTCCGGCGATCTCCGAGACCATTGCGCGCTCTTCGCCCAGCAGGCGGTTCAGCAGGGTCGATTTGCCGACGTTCGGCGTACCGACGATCGCTACGGGAACCCCCTCCCGGATGGCGTTCCCGAGCGCGAACGACTCGCGCAGGGAGCCGATTTCCCGGCCGATCTCCTCCATCGTCTCCCGCAGCTGTTCCCGGCCGGCGAACTCCACCTCCTCTTCCGAAAAATCCAGCTCCAGTTCAAGCAGCGACACGAGGTGGAGCAGCCGCTCGCGCAGCGTGTCGAGTGCCCGGGAGAAGCCGCCGCGCAGCTGGTTCGCGGCCAGCGCATGCGCCGCCCGCGAGGAGGAGGCGATCAGATCGGCGACCGCTTCGGCCTGTGCCAGGTCGAGCTTGCCGGCCAGATAGGCGCGGATCGTGAACTCGCCCGGCTCGGCCATGCGTGCTCCGGAGGCGGTCAGCAGCCGCAGGATTTCGAAGATGATGAATGCGGAGCCGTGGCAGGAGATCTCCACCGAATCCTCGCCCGTATAGGAGCGGGGTGCGCGGAAGACGGTGGCGAGCACCTCGTCGACGAAGCGTTCGCCGTCGGCGATACGTCCGAAGTGGACGGTATAGCCGTCGGCCTCGGTCAGCGGAGCGCGCCCGCGGAAGATGCGGTCGCAGACGGCGAGCGCATCCGATCCGCTCACGCGGATGACGGCGATGGCTCCTCCGGCGGCGGTTGCGGGGGCGGCGATGGTATCGGGATGGCGGATCATGGCGTCAGCGCCCTTCGATGCGGAGCCGCTGTCCGATGCGCAGGGCGCGCGGGTTGCGGATTTTGTTCCAGCGCATGAGCTGCGCGGTGGTCACCCGGTAGCGCCGGGCGATGGCTCCGAGCGTATCGCCCTTTTTGACCACGTAGACCGATCCGGTCCGCTCCTGACGCTTCTTGTCGAGGTTCGCCGGGTCGAGGTACTCCTTCAGGTAGGCCGAATCCTTGGCGAAAATCTCCTGTTCATGGGCGATGTACTCGGTGACGCTGCGTTGGGGCAATACGAGCGTGTAGGGTTTGGTCGTGGCCGGGATGATGTCGATCTTGTACTGCGGGTTGAGCTGGCGCAGGGTCTCCAGCGGCAGGTCGATCGTCGAGGCGATCTGCCCGAAGTGGAGCAGGCGGTTGACGCGGATGGTGTCGACCGAGAGCGGGATGGGGGCTTCGGCGGCTTCGATGCCGTGCTGACGATGGTAGGCGTAGGCGTACGAAGCGCCGATGAACGCCGGAACATAGCCGCGCGTCTCGCGGGGCAGGTAGTCGTAGATCTCCCAGAAGGTCTTACCGCCGGAGCGGGCGATGGCCTTATTGACGTTGCCCGGGCCGCAGTTATAGGCGGCGATGGCCAGCGTCCAGTCGTTGTAGATGGCGTAGAGGTCTCTCAGGTAGCGGCAGGCGGCCTGCGTCGAACGGATCGGGTCGCGCCGTTCGTCGACCAGCGAGTTGACCTCCAGCCCGTAGCTCTTGCCCGTCGAGGGCATGAACTGCCACAACCCGACGGCTCCCATCGGCGAGGTGGCCGTGGCCGACAGGGCCGACTCGATGATCGGAAGCGCCCGCAGTTCCACGGGCAGGTCGGCGCGCAGCAGCTCCTCCTCGATGAGCGGGAAGTAGTACTGCGACATGCCCAGCACGCGGCCGATCGTGCCGTAGCGGGAGTCGGTATAACGGTTGATATAGCTCTTGACCAGCGGGTTGTAGGGGAGCTGGATCGGCGATGCGAGCGCCCGCAGGCGTCCCACGTAGACCGAATCGGGCGTAGTGTCGGGGATGAGGCTGTCGACGAGGATGTAGTTGTTGAAAAATTCGGTGTAGGCGTCCATCCGCTGCCGTTCGCGCCAGACTGCCAGCAGCGAATCGGTCTGCGCGGGGGTAAAACCCAGCGATACGTCGTCCGGCAGTTCCGGACGGGCGGGAGCCGTTTGCGTCTGCGGTGCGGGTTTCGGCTCGACGGTCGGGACGGCGGGCGCGGGGGCCGGCTGCGGTTGTTCGGTCTTCGTCTGTTTGCGTTTCTTGCGGGGAGAGCGCCCGGCGGCGAAGGCCGGGACGCAGAGCGCGAGCAGCAGCAGGAGGGCGGTCAGGTGTTTCATCGCTTAGAATTTGACGCTGAGGTTGAACCCGAACACGGGGCGGTTGCCGCCCTGGGCCGGAACGAAGGTATAGTCGACCAGCGGTTCGATGTTCATGGTCAGGTCGTCCGAAATGTCGTAATCCTTGAGGTGCGCGTCCACGTGGGCATCGACGATCTGCAGGATGTAGAGCGCACCGGTGATGATGATGCAGAGGTCGCGGTTGCGGCGGTAGTTGTTGCGCAGGTTCTGGATGAACGAGGCCGAGTAACGTCCGTGAAACTCGTCGGTCGGGCCGTCGGGGTAGTTCTCGGGGTGCGCCTCGTAGTCGGCCAGCAGGTTGTAGGCCTTCTTGAAACGCTGATAGCCGCGGTTGTTCCAGTCGATGCAGTAGATCATCGAGGCGAAGCCGCCGATGACGAAGGGCACTTTCCAGTAACTCTTGTTGTAGATCTGTCCGGCCCCGGGGAAGATGCAGGCCAGCGTGGTCGCCTTCTTGACGTTCGACACGTCATTGGTCTTGTAGCTCAGTGCCGCGTCGCCGATGAAATAGATGTACGAGGCGATGGTGATGCCCAGGTAGAGCTGCCGCCGCGTGTTGCTGCGGATGAGCTTGGTCTGCAAGGCGTCCAGCTCGGGCGTGCGCACCAGACTTTGGTCGGTGTAGGCGTCGTAGGCGCGTTTGAGCGGTTTGTAGGTCTTGTTTTCGTGGATGAAGAGCGCCAGCCCCGTACCCAACGCGCCGTAGAGGATCGGCAGCTTCCAGTACTGCTTGTTGTAGATCTGTCCGTAGCCGGGGATGACCGTCGAGAGCCAGCAGACCTTCGACAGCGACATCGAGTCGCTCATGAACCATCCCTTTTTAAAGAAATGCTTTTTGACCGTGTCCGCGGGATTGATCGAGGCGGCGATGCGGACCTGAATGACGGAGTCCAGCGTGCGGATGTCGTCCGTGCGCAGGGCGGTCAGATAGGCGGAGTCGGCGGCGAACTGCGCCCGCTCCAACGAATCGAGTTCCAGCAGCACGGCAGCCAGCCGCAGCGAGTCGCGCTTGGCACGCAGCGTGTCGGGACGCTCCATCAGACCGCCGCGCACGACGCTTCGTCCGCCGCGGCGCAGCTGCGCGTGGGTGGCTTGTCCGAGGAGCAGCAACGCCGTCAGGACGATCAGAAACCGGAACCGGAGGTGAGCCATGCGATCAGGGGCGCGTCGTGAAGCGTTCGATGAAACGTTCGATGTCCCGGTCGTCGTCGAAGCCGATGACGATCCGTCCGCCGCCGTTGCGGGCGCGCTTGATCGAAATCTCCTGCGAGAAGAACCGCTCGAGCTGTTCGACCAGCCGGGCATAGCTCTCGGGGTACTCCTCGTCCTCGGTGGTCGGCGCCGCTTCGGCGGGCTCGGCCAGCGTGCGGGCCAGCTGTTCGATCTGCCGCACCGACAACCCCTTTTTGATGCACTTCTTCAGCAGGCGCAGCTGCTGCTCGGGCGCCGCGCCCGCGATCGCTTTGGCGTGGCCCATCGAGATAAGCCCCTCCTTGAGTGCGAGCTGCACTTCGTCGGGCAGCTTCAGCAGACGCAGGTAGTTCGACACCGAGGAGCGTTTCTTGCCCACCTTCTCCGACAGGGCGTCCTGCGTGAGGTGGCACTCGTCGATGAGCCGCTGCATGCCCAGCGCGATCTCGATGGCGTTGAGGTCCTGACGCTGGATGTTCTCCACGAGGGCCATCGCATGCAGGTTCTCGTCGTCCACCTCGCGGATGTAGGCCGGCAGGCTCTTCAGATCGGCGCGCTGCGCCGCCCGCCAGCGCCTCTCGCCGCTGATGATGATATACTTTCCGTTGTCGCCCTTCTTGACCGTCACGGGCTGGATGACGCCCAGCTGACGGATCGAGTCGGCCAGCTCGTCCAGCGCCTCCTCGTCGAACTGCGTGCGCGGCTGCGTGGGGTTGGGGATGATCTCCGCGATGTCGATCTCGGCCATGCGGCTCATCGGTTTGAGCCGGGCGTCGACCGCGTCGCTGCCGAAGATGGCGTCCAGCCCGCGCCCTAATCCCTTCTGTGGTTTCATATCGTCTCTTTTATCGTTTTTTCCGTTTTCGATCTCTCCGGAAGCGCCGATCGGCGCTTACCGAACGTAGCCCGACCGCCTATTGTTGTGCGGCGGCGGCTCGCTTTCGGTTCCGCTTGAGAAATTCCCGTGCCAGGTTGAGGTAGTTTTCCGATCCGACGGCCGAGGCGTCGTAGAGCATCACGGGTTTGCCGTGCGAGGGGGCCTCGCCCAGCCGGATGTTGCGCTGGATGATCGTGTCGTAGGCCATCGGTCCGAAGTGCTCGCGCACCTCGTTGACCACCTGGTTGTTCAGGCGGTTGCGCATGTACATCGTCAGCAGGAAGCCCTCGATCTCGAGCGCGGGGTTCAGTCCGCTCTTGACCTTGCGGATGGTGTTCAGCAGCTTCGAAAGCCCTTCGAGCGCCAGGTATTCGCACTGCACGGGGATGAGCACCGTGTCGGCGGCCGTGAGGATGTTGACCGTCGTGTAGCCCAGCGACGGGGAGCAGTCGATGAAGATATAGTCGTAGTCGTCGCGCACCGAATCGACGATGCGTTTCATCACGTGGTGGGCGTTCTCCATCTTCGGCAGCTCGGTGTCGGCGGCCACCAGATCGATCGACGAGGGCAGCACCGAGAGGTTTTTCACCTCCTCGCTGCGCAGGATCACCTCCCGGGCCTCTTTGGTCCCGGTGATGCACTCGTAGATCCCCTCCAGATTGATGTCGAAGCCCAGCCCCGACGTGGCGTTGGCCTGCGGGTCGGCGTCCAGCAGCAGGACCTTCTTCCCCAGCAGGGCCAGCGAGGCCGCGAGGTTGATGGCCGTGGTGGTCTTTCCCACGCCGCCTTTCTGATTGGCCAATGCGATAACCTTTGCCATATTGCGATGCGTTTATAAGCGGACAAATTTAATGAAATTAAATGGAAATCCATAACCGTTGCTGAAAATTGCTTATCTTTACCGACGCAAACAACTGATCGAACGATGCAAAATAATTCGGAAGCTCCCGAGCGGCCGTCCGCCCCGGCGACCTCTGCGGCGCAGCCGCCCCGGCCCGCAAAGACATTTCCCACCCCGGGCGACCTGTTCGCCATGCTGGGCATCGTCTTCGCCGCCCAAATCGTTGTGGGTGTCGCGGGCGTCGTGGGCGTGCTGATCTCGGGCCACAGCGGGGACCTTTCGGCGGCGGACCCCGGGGCGCGGGGGCGTCTGGTGGCTGTAACCTATCTGGTTTCCATGTCGCTCGCGCTGGGCGGCATTCTCTACTACCGCCTGAAGCGCGGCGGAAGCGGACCGGTGGCGCAATTTTCCCGCAAGGGACTCAACCCCGTGCTGCTCCTCTGGGCTTTCCTGTTCATGATCGCTGTCGGCATCGTCATTGAACCGCTGCTGACGTTCCTGCCCGCACCGCCCGACCAACTGGGACGCGGTGTCTGGGCCGCGCTGACGGCAATCGTGTTCGCACCGGTTTTCGAGGAGACGATCTGCCGCGGCGTGGTGCTCGGGTCCGTGCGCGCGAAGTGGGGCGTGGTGGCCGCGTGGCTCCTGTCGTCGCTCTTTTTCGGCGTGCTGCACCTCCAGCCGCTGCTGGTGATCAACGCCTTTTTCATCGGTCTGATCCTCGGCTTTATCTACCTGGCCACCGGTTCGCTGTGGGCGTCGATCATCCTGCATGCGGTGAACAACGCCATGGCCTATCTGCTGCTGGTCAGCGGCCACGAAGAGACGATGGTCATCGAGCTGGTCGGCAGCCGGACGTGGTACGTGGTCATCTATATCGCGGCGCTGGCCGTGGCGGCGGTCTCGGCCCGCATGGTCTGGCGTACGCTCGCGCGGCTGAAAGCGGCGGAGAAAAAAGCGCAGGAAGCGTAATATTCTCCGCGGCGCTGCGTTAGTTACGAGTAAAAACAGTATCTTTGTCCTCCGGAAAATGAATTTGCGGGCGAAAATAACGATCGCCGTGGGTGCGTTGCTGCTGGCCGGCTGCCGGGAGCTGCCCCGCTATTTCGCCGGGGACGAAATCCTCGCGCGGGCGGGCGGCAAGGAGCTGCGGCTGCGCGATGTGGGACAGGCCGTTCCGCAGGGGCTTACGGGGCAGGACAGCGCCGCTTTCGTGGGGGTCTACGTCGACCGCTGGGTGCGCAAGCAGCTCAAGCTGCAGGAGGCCGAGGTGCTCTTCTCCTCCTCCGAGGCGGATATCGACCGCATGGTCGAGGAGTACCGGCAGGCGCTGCTGATCCGCAAGCTGGACCAGCAGTACGTCGACCGGAGCATCGACACCGTCTTCACCGAGGAGGAGATCGCCGCCTACTACAACGCCCACAAGGGAGACTTCCGGCTCGAACGGCCGCTGGTCAAGGGGCTGATCGTCCGCTTCGGGGAGGGGTACCGCCAGGCGGCCAAGCTGCGGACGCTGATGGCTTCGGACAAGCCCGCCCAGCAGCGCGATCTGCGCGACATCTGCGCCAAGAACGACTTTACGGTGAGCGATTTCCGCGACCGTTGGGTCGATTTCTCGGAGTTTCTGAGCTACCTGCCTGCGCTCCAGTCGCAGAACTACGATCCGGTGCTGGCCTCGTCCGCCGTGCAGCAGATGCGCGACAACGAGTCGCACTACTTCTTCCGCATCGAAGCGGTGCTCCGCGAGGGCGAACCCGTGCCGCTGGAGCGGCTGCGGCCGACCATCCGCCGCATCCTCTTCAACCAGCGGCAGGGCGAGATCATCCGCCGCCACGAGGAGGAGCTTTATGAGCGGGCCGTGGAGAACGGTGAAGTGAAACTCTTCGGCAGGGGTGCGCAAAGCCCGGCTTCAGGGGAAGAGACCGAAAAAGGATAATAAGACAAAACAACCGATATGCTGAAGAAATTGATTTTGCCGGCGGTGCTGCTGCTCTGTTTCGCGGGAGCGCTCGCCCAAAAGCAGGTGATGCTGGACAAGGTGGTCGCCGTGGTGGGCAACTCGTCGATCCTCTACTTCGAGGTGGACGAATACGCCCGCCAGCTCACGGCCCAGCGCCGGCAGGAGGGCTACACCTCCGACCGCGACCCGATGAACGAGGCCCTCGAGGCGCTGCTCACGCAGAAACTGCTCTACAACCAGGCGCTCGTCGACTCGGTGCAGATCCACTCGGCCGACATCGTTGCGCGCGTCGAGGAGCAGGTCCAGCAGATGGTCGACGAGGAGGGTTCGATCCGCATGCTCGAGGCCAAGCAGCACATGCCCATCTTCAACATCCGCGAGAACATGCGCCAGCGCTACGAGGAGCAGGCCTACGCCAGCTCCATGCAGAACGAGGTGGTCAGCAAGGTGTCGGTCATTCCGGGCGAGGTGGAGCGCTTCTACAAGTCGCTCTCGAAGGACAGCCTGCCGACCATCGCCGAGCAGTATGTCTACGCGCAGATCACCAAGTTCCCCAAGTCGATGACCGAGGCCAAGCAGCGCACGCGCGAGCGGCTGCTGGACATGCGCGAACGCATCATCACCGGCAAGGCGAAGTTCGAGACGCTGGCCCGCATGTACTCGCAGGACGGCACGGCCATGCGCGGCGGCGAGATGGACCCCACGCCGCTGGCCGGTCTGGACGCCACGTTCGCCGCGGCGCTCGAGAACATGAAGCCCGGGCAGATTTCCGAGGTGGTCGAGTCGCAGTTCGGCTTCCACATCATCCAGCTGATCGACAAGCGCGGCAGCCTCTACCACTTCCGCCACATCCTGCTGCGCCCGGTCTACACGACCGAGGAGCTGTCGACCACGGCCAACCAGCTGGACAGCATCGCCGATCTGATCCGCAAGGATTCGATCACCTTCGAAAAGGCGGCGCTCAAATTCTCGGACGACGCCACCTCGAAGATGAACGGCGGCATCGTCTCCAACCACGACATCCTGGAGCGTTTCAACGCGTTCGACGCCAAGCTGACCGTCACGAAGTTTCTCAAGGAGGACTTCGCCCACTTCAACGCGCTGGACGACTACAACGCCCTGCGGCGGCTCGAGATCGGCGAGGTGTCGCCGGCGTTCCTCACCGAGGACATCCTGGGCAACCAGCTGGCCAAGATCGTGAAGCTCATCGAGATCATCCCCACGCACAAGGCGTCGCTCAACGAGGACTACCTGCGGCTGGAGGAGATGGCCCTGCAGGATAAGCAGCAGAAGGTTTTCCGCGACTGGCTTTCGAAGAAGATCGACGGCATGTACGTCTACATTTCGCCCGAATTCCGCGGCGGGGAGTTTGAAAACAAACACTGGGTAAAGTAACTCTTCGTGCGCCGCTTCATCCCCATAGCCCTCGTTGCGCTGGTCGCGGGCGGCGTCTTCGCCCGCAGTGCGATGCAGTCGCCCGAGCCGGAAGCGGGCGAGAAGAAGATCGTCGACCTCAAATCGGACCTCTCGGGTCCGATCGCTCCGGGCGACTCGGTGATCTTTCTGGTGGGCAATTTCGCCGCGCAGCACAACGGGGCGGTCATCACGTGCGACAGCGCCGTGCGCTACTCCGAAAAGCGCCTCGAGTTCTTCGGCAATGTGCTGATCAACAAGAATACGACCTACATCTACGGCGATCGGGCCGACTACGACCGCGACCTGAACCAGGCGCGGGTCTACTCCGACATCATCAAGGTCGTCGACGGCGACGCCACGCTCTACACCTACGAATTCGTCTTCAATACGCGGACCAACGTCGGCGAGTTCGCCCGCGGCGGCGTGCTCATCAACCGCGACAGCCGCCTGGAATCGGTGCGAGGCTTCTACTACGGGGATACCAAGGAGCTTATAAGCGTCGACGAGGTGGAGATGCGCAACGACGAATACGAACTCAAGGGCGATTCGGTGGTCTACAACATGGCCACCGACAACGCCTATTTCTTCGACCGGACGAATATCTGGAACCGCGACGGCGACTACCTCTACGCCGACCGGGGCGAATACCGCAAGGCCGATACGCTCTACATCGTCACGCGCAACGGTTATATCCTGACCCAGAAGCAGGAGATGTGGAGCGACAGCATCGACTTCTACCGCGCCGAGGACCACGTGATTCTGCGGCGCGACCTGCAGCTCGACGATACGGAGCACAAGGTGATCGCCTTCGGCGACTACGGCGAGTACTGGAAAACCCCGGGCAACGCCTTCCTTACGCGCGATCCCGCGGTGGTGAGCTACGACCTTTCGCAGGGCGATTCGCTCTTCATGCGCTCCGACTCGATGTTCCTCTATACGATCTTCCGCGCCGACGAGGAGGCCGCGGCCGCCCGCCGCGATTCGCTGGCGCGCGTGGCTGCCGACTCGCTTGCCGCCGTTGCCCGCGGGGACGAGGTCGCCCCGGGTATCGAGCCTGCAACCGATGCGCGGGTGGCGGACGCCCCCGATTCGGTTGCCCGGACGACGGGCGCGAAGGCTCCCGCTGCGGTCGATTCGCTGGCAGCCGCACCCGCCGACTCGCTGGCGCGCACCGCACCGGCCGATTCGCTCGCCGGGGCGGACACCGTCCAGCTGACCCCTCAGGAGCGCAAGGCGCAGCTGCGGGAGGCGGCCGCGAAGGCGAAGGCCGAACGCAAGGCCGCTGCCGCCGAGGCCAAGAAGCAGAAGCTGGCCGAGATCGCCGCCAAGCGGAAGGCCAAAAACGCGGCCAAGCTCGACGCCCAGAAGGCGCGCGACGAGAAGCGCCTCCAGGCCCGACGGCTGAAGGAGGAGTCGAAGATGCGCGCCCGCCGCCTGCGCGCGGCCCGTAAGGGGAAGAAGTACGAACTGATCGACCCGGCCGTCGTGGCGCGGCTCGACTCGCTGCTCGCGCGCAACCTTTCGGAGCAAGATTCCCTTTTGCAGGCGACCTACGACTCGCTGCTGCTCGCGCAGATCCTGCCGGCGGATACGACCGACTCGGCGGCGATGCCGGACAGCATGTACCGCATCGTGAAGGGCTACCGCAACGTGCGCATCTACCGCTCCGATTTTCAGTCGGTCTGCGACTCGATGACGGCCATCTCGACCGATTCGACCATCCATCTCTATATCGACCCCGTGCTCTGGAACGAGAACAACCAGATCACTTCGGACGTGATGGACATCTTCACCGAGCGGCAGCAGATCGTCCGCGCCGAGTTCATCGGCAGCCCTATGATGGTCAGCCAGCTCGATACGGTCCACTACAACCAGGTGGCAGGCAAGACGATGACCGCATTCTTCCGCGACAATCAGATCTACCGCAACGATGTGAACGGCAACGCGCAGACGATCTACTACATGCAGGACGGCGAGCCGCCCGTCATCACGATGATGGGCGTGATCGAGAGCGGCAACATTTCGTTCTTCATCGAAGACAAGCAGGTGGTGCAGATCGTCTACCGCGGCAATCCGGTCTACAACTTCTACCCGATGGACAAGATTCCCCCGACGCAGGAGCTTTACCTGCGCGGCTTCAAGTGGGAGGGGGCGCGGCGGCCGACGCAGCGCGAGGTCTTCGACCGGACGATCCGGCCCTCGGAGCGGCGGATGCGCGAACGGCTCCGACACCCCGAATTTCCGATCATGCACCGCATCGAGGAGCACAAGCTGCGCCTCCAGGAGGAGCGCCGCTGGACCGACCGCAACGAGCAGGTCGATCAGGCCACCGTGGAGTGGATGCACGAGCTTGGCTTCGAGGTGGGACAGCCGCGCGAATCGGGTCCGGTGCTTTAGACGCTTTTCGTTCGCCACGTGACCGGGCGGTAGCGCTTCGTCAGCCTGTGAATCGGCCCCGTGTTCTAAGACACGCTTCGCTCGCCGTGTGACCGCGCGGGAACGTTTCATTCGCTCTGAGAATCGGACCGGGAGCGTTTCGTCCGCCCTGCCAATCGAGGCAGGTGCGTTACGTCCGCCCTCCGGATCGGGACCGGCACGCTGAAAAATGCTTGATTCGCTTCGATTGATTCATTTCCGAAACGGTCCGCCTGCGGACCGTTTTCGGTGTGGATGTTGCATGCGTCGGGGCGGAACGGCGAGGCGCCGCTGCCGGAAGGGTCCGATAAAGGTCAATTTATGAAAAAGAGTTTGATCGCGCTGGCGTTCGGGACGCTGGCGCTGGGCATGTCCGAATTCGTGATGATGGGCATTCTGCCCGAAATTGCGCGCAGCTTGGGCGTCTCGATTCCCGAGGCGGGACACCTGATCTCGGCCTATGCGCTGGGGGTCTGCTTCGGAGCGCCGCTCACGGTGCTTGTGGCCCGCACGCGACCCCTCAAACAGATTCTGCTGGCACTCGCCGCGCTGATCATCGTGGGCAACCTCTGCGCGGCGCTCATGCCTACCTACTGGTCGCTCATGGCGATGCGCTTCGTTTCGGGATTGCCCCACGGCGCTTTCTTCGGGGTCGGGTCGATCGTGGCCGAGCAGGTCGCCGACCAGGGACGCCGCGCCGAGGCCGTGTCGATCATGATCGTGGGCATGACCGTGGCCAATCTGTTCGGCGTGCCGCTCGGGACCTACATCAGCAGCGCCGTCACCTGGCGCGCCACGTTCGGCATGGTGGCCGTTTGGGGTGCGGTGGCCCTGCTGCTGATCCGCCTCTGGGTCCCCTCGCTGCCGCCCCTGCCCGACACGGGCATGAAGGGGCAGTTCCGCTTCCTGCGCAGCGCAGCCCCGTGGCTGCTCCTGCTCTCGGTGATGCTGGGCAACGGCGGCATCTTCTGCTGGTACAGCTATGTCAGCCCACTGATGGTCCGCACCTCCGGATTTTCACCCCACGATCTCACGCTCATCATCATGCTGGCCGGCTTCGGCATGTTCGCCGGGAACATCGTCGGCGGCCATTCTGCCGACCGCTTTACCCCGGAAAGGGTCGTGCGCTTCACGCTCTTCGTGGCGTGCGCAGCGCTGCTTGCGATCTTCTTCGGCGCGCATCTGCGCTACCTCTCGCTGGCGTTGATGTTCCTTACGACGGCCTGCCTGTTCTGCGTGTCGTCGCCCCAGCAGCTGCTCATTCTTGAGAATTCGCGCGGCGGCGAAATGCTGGGCGCAGCGCTGGTGCAGGTGGCTTTCAACCTGGGCAATGCGCTGGGGGCCTACTGCGGCGGCCTGCCCATCGACCACGGACTCGGCTACCGCTATACGGCGCTGCCCGGGGCGGCTTTCGTCCTGCTCGGGCTGATCGTCATCTCCCTTTATATCTATAAATTTCCCCGTCGTGAAGCCGAGCGACAATAGCCGGTAGCGCTTCCGGCATCGATCCGACGGTCCTGCTGGGTGGGGCGGTCGGTTGTCGGGTCCGGGCAGGATCGCCGATCTGACGGCTGCGCAAACCGGTCGGGCGCGGAATTTGCGGGTGGCGGCGGGTATGCAGACCTTGCTCAAACACTGGACCGACACGCTGCTGAAGTGGATGGGCCTCGCTTCGGCCGCCGACCACGGCTGGGATCGCTGGGTCGCCTTTCTGCTGGTGGTGGTGCTGGCCGTCGTGTTCGACTACCTCTGCCGGCTGCTCTTCGTGCGGGGTATCCGAAAGATCGTCGAGCGCACGAAGGTCCGCTGGGACGACGAGCTGTTCAGCACCCCGGTTCTCAACCACTCCTGCCACGTGCTGAGCGCCATCCTGCTCTCGTTCGTGCTGCCCGTGGTCTTCGAGAACGAGTCGGAAGTGCGTGTCATCATCACGCGTCTGGTGCATGTCTACCTCATCATCGCGGTCTTCCGCTTCGTCAACGCCCTGCTTCAGGCTGCGTTCCGCATCGTCGCGCAGCGCCCCGCCTGGCAGAACAAGCCGATCAAGGGGCTGCGCCAGACGGGGCAGGGAATCGCCCTCTTGATCAGTTTCATCCTGATCGTCTCGATCCTGATCGACAAGCCTCCGACCATCTTTCTGACCAGTCTGGGCGCTTCGGCGGCGATCCTGCTGCTGATCTTCCGCGACAGCATCCTCGGCTTCGTCTCGGGCATCCAGCTCGCGGCCAACAACATGCTCAAGGTGGGCGACTGGATCTCCGTGCCCAAGTACGGGGCCGACGGCACGGTCGAGGAGGTGTCGCTCAGCACGGTCAAAATCCGCAACTGGGACAATACGCTGGTCATGCTGCCGCCCTATACGCTGGTGAGCGAGTCGTTCCAGAACTGGCACGCCATGCAGCTCTCGGGCGGACGGCGGGTGATGCGCTCCGTGTCGATCGACATGACCAGCGTGAAGTTCTGCACGGCGGAGATGCTCGCCCGCTACCGGGAGATCGATCTGATCCGCGACTATATCGACCAGACCGAGCTAAAGGTCGAACAGTACAACGCCGCCCACGGCATCGGCGTCGGCGAGCGGCGGATCAACGGCCTGCATCAGACCAATCTGGGCGTCTTCCGCGCCTACCTGGTCCGCTACCTACAGGAGGAGGTCCCTGTGAACAAGAACATGACGCTGATGGTGCGGCAGCTGCAGCCCACGGAAACGGGGCTTCCCATGCAGCTCTACTTCTTCACCGCGACCGTCGAGTGGATCGCCTACGAGGGGATTCAGTCCGACGTCTTCGACCATGTGCTGGCGGTCATTCCGGCCTTCGATTTGCGCGTTTACCAGAATCCGTCGGGCAGCGACCTGCTGGCTCTGCGTGAACGGGCCGGGGCGCAGGGTGCGGTGCAGGACGCACCGAAAGACACACCGGGAGATACGTCGGGAAACACCCCGAAAGAAGGCGCGGAGCCGATGCGGAAATCGACGGAGCCGGAGCCGGGCGGGGATGCTCCGGATAAGAACGCTCCGGAAAAGGTTACAGAAAGAGCATCAGCACCACCTGAATGATAATAACGCGCAGGAACATGCAGACGGGGTAGACCGTGGCGTAGGAGACCGAGGGGTTGTCGCCCTCGATCGTGTCGTTGGCGTAGTTGAGGGCCATCGGGTTGGCCATGCTGCCGCACAGCAGTCCGGCCACCGACCCGAAGTCGAGCCGCTGGACGCGCAGCGAGAAGAGGGCCATGAGCGCCACGGGGACGAACGTCAGCGCGAAGCCCAGCGCCAGCCACAAGGCCCCTTCGGGCCGCATGACGGTCTCGAAGAAGTGCGCTCCTGCGTCGAGGCCCAGGCACGCCAGGTACATCGACAGCCCCAGCGCCCGGAGCATCAGGTTGGCGCTCTGCGTAGTGTAGGTAATCATGTGCAGCCGCGGCCCGAAGGTCCCGATCAGGATGCCGACGATGATCGGGCCGCCCGCCAGTCCCAGCTTCACGGGGATCGAGATGCCGGGGATCGAGACGGGGATGCTGCCGAGCGTCAGACCCAGGATCAGCCCGATGAAGACCGCCGCGAGGTTGGGTTCGTTGAGGCTCTTGACGGCGTTGCCGAGGATCTTCTCCACGTTGTGGATGGCCGCGGCCTCGCCCACGACGGTCAGCCGGTCGCCCAGCTGCAAACGCAGGTCGGGCGTGGCCAGCAGCTGCACGCCCGAGCGGTAGACGCGGCTGATGTTGATGCCGTAGGTGTTCCGCAGCCGCAGTGCCGCCAGCCGCTTGCCGTTGATTTCGGGGCGCGTGACCAGAATGCGCTGCGAAATGAGCTGGCTGTCGACCGTGTTCCAGTCGATATTCTCCTTGTTCCAGTCCTTCTTCTCCTGCTCGCCGAAGATCAGCCGCAGGGCGTCCGCTTCGGCGGGGGTGGTGATGACCAGAATCACGTCGTCCTGCTGGAGGGTCTTGTCCGAAGTGGGGATCGAGACGCGTCCGTCACGCCACAACCGCGAAATGACGAAGTGATGGTGGCTCAGGGCCGCGATCTCGTGCACGCTCTTGCCGAAGACGGCGGGATTGGTCAGGTGGTAGCTGGCGATAAAGACGTTCTTGCGGTGCTCGGGATTTGGACCCGCCAAGTCGGAGGGGCGCACGAAGAGTTTGCGCACGGCGGCGATGGCCAGAATCACGCCCACGACGCCCAGCGGGTAGGCCAGCGCGCAGCTCAATGCCGGACCGTTGGCGTCGCGCCCCATCTGCAGGAGGGTCTGCTGCGCCGCGCCCAGCGCCGGCGTGTTGGTCGTCGCCCCGCACAGAATACCCGCCATGTCGGGCATCGACACCCCGAATGCGTAGCTCATCCCTACGGCCATCGCCGTGCCGACGAGAACCACCGCCAGGGCGGGGGTCACCAGCCGCAGCCCGTCCGAGCGCAGCGAGCTGAAGAAACCGGGTCCGACCTGCAGTCCGAGGGCGTAGACGAAGATAATCAGACCGAAACTTTCGGCGTAGAGGAGCATCTGCGGATCGAGCGACAGGCCCAAGTGTCCGGCCAGAATCCCCACGAAGAAGATGAAGGCCGTGCCGAGCGAGATGCCGAAGAGGCGGATCTTGCCCAGCCCGATGCCGATCGTCGAGATAAGCGAAATCACCACCACGGCCTGCAGGGCCGAGTGTTCGGTAAGTAACGAGCTTAGCCAATCCATCTTCCGTGTGTCGGTTGTTCCGCTGCAAAGGTAGGGTAAATTTTCCGGACCGCCGCATGCCGCCGCGAAATTTGCACGGAACGTTTCCGCGGGGGCTTCGGACCACGGCGGGCGGTTGTCGTGGACAGTTATTAGTGGGCGGATGTCGGCGGACGGTTGTCAGCGGCAGTTGACGGCAGGACGGCCCCGATGGCTGCCTCCGGTGCGGACCGGAGATGACCCGGCAGCAAAAGGGCGGCCCCGTAGGGATTGCCCGCTTTGTCGACCGTTATAAGGTCAGCGGTTCGCCGCGGTAGTAGTCGAGTATCTTGCGGCGGAAGACCGTTTCGTATTTGGCCTGCGCCAGCTCGGCTGCGGCCTTCTCCATGCGCGTTTTGGCGTCGTTGAAGTCGAATACGGTCGAACGGCCCGCATCGGCCTTCTGCTGCTCGTAGGTAAAGGCCACCTCGGCCGAGGCGAGTGCCGCCGTGGCCGAACGGTATTTGGCCGCCGCCGCTTCGGCGTTGTACCACGCCTGCTCGATCTCCTTGCGCAGGGTCTGCTCAGCGTGGAGCAGCGTCAGCTGCTGCCGGCGGACGGAGAGCTGCGCCGAGCGGATGTTGTTGCGCGTGGCGCGGCGGTTGAAGATCGGCACGTTGAGCGACAGGCCGATAAATTCGCTGCTGTTCTTGCGGAACTGGGGCCAGAAATCCATGTTCATGCTGCTGTAAAGGCCCGTGCCGAAGCCGCCGCGCAGCATCAGCGAGGGGTAGAGGTCCGCGCGGGCGAGCCGCACGCTGTTTTCGTAGCCCGCCAGACGCACCCGTTCGGCGCGGATGTGGGGCCGGTTCTCGGCGGCGTAGTCGTAGACCGCGCCAACGCTGAGCGGATGGGGTTCGAGCGCCGAATCCAGCAGCGAATCGAGCGCCGGCTCCACGATATCGAACCCGGCGGCGCTCTCGCGGTTGATGGCCTGGCTCAGGTCGAGCAGCGCCAGTTGCAGGTCGTTGCGCGCCTGGGTGAGCGTCAGCGCATCGTTGGCCTGCAATGCGAGGCTCTCGTAAACGGCCGATTCGGGCTGCTTGCCCGCCTCGGCCAGCGAGCGGCTGCGGTCGGCCTGCTGCGTGCTCAGCGCCAGCTGACGCTCGGCGATGCCCACCAGCTCCTTGTTGTAGAGCACCTGCAGGTAGAGCGTCATGACGTTGACCGCCACGTCCTCGCGGGCCCGGTCGAGGTCCTCGACCGCGGCCGACAGGTTGAGCTTTTCGCCCCGGATCGTGCGGTTGATGCGCAGCCCCTGAAAGAGGGGCATCGAGGCCGAAAGATCGAACGATCCGGTCTGGAGATTCTCCGAGCGGTAGGTGTTGTCGTCGCCCGTGCTGCGGCCGAACGAAGCGTTGTAGCCCACCGATGCGTTCAGGTCGGGCAGGCGGCTGAAGCGGGCGGTCGAGAGGTCGTTCGTGCTCTGCTCGACCTGGATGGCCTGCTTCTGCACGTCGGTGTTGTTGCGCTGGGCGAAGCCGATGCAGTCGTCGAGCGTCCAGCGTGCGCCCGGGGCGGGCGCCGGGGCGGCTGTCGCAGCGGATGCGGCTGGGGTTTGCGCGGCGGCCATGCCGGCGCCCGCCAGAGCGAGAAGAAGCAGCGGAATGCGGGTTTTCATGGTGCGATGCGTTTTATTTCTTCTTATCCTCCTTTGCGCCGCGGACCTTCTCTCCGGCTGCGACGCCCGAGACGACCTCGATGTTGATGCCGTCCGACAGGCCGATCTTCACCTCGCGCTTGTCGAAAGTCTGCTCGGAAGCCCCCTCCGGCGAGGTCAGCACGTAAACGTAGGTCTTCTCGCCCTCGAACTCCACGGTGCCCTCCGGCAGGGTCAGCACCCCTTCGCGGCTCTCGATCACCACGTTGGCGTTGGCGCTGTACCCTGCGCGCACGAAGACGTCTTTCGGAATCGTCACCGCGGCCTTGACCTCGAAGAGGATCACGCCGTTGTCCTCGGTCGCCTTGGGCGAGACGTACTCCAGCACGGCGTCCAGCTCGACATTCTGCAGCGCACCGATGGTCAGCTTCACGGGCATGCCCTCGCGCAGGCGGCCCACGTCCGTCTCGTCGACCTTGCCCTGGAACTGCATGTTGGACATGTCGGCCACCGAGGCGATGGTCGTGCCGTCGTTGAAGGTGTTGGCCTGAATCACCGAGTTGCCGACCTTGATCGGAACGTCGAGGATCATACCGTCGATCGTAGAGCGTATCTGTGTGTTGCTCAATTCCTTAAAACGGCTTGAGATGCCGTTGCGCACGATCTCCAGATTCTCCTTGGCGTTCTGCAGCTCCTCCTCGGCCTTGCTCAGCGCGGTGCGGCTCTGTTCGGCCTCTTCGTCCGAGACGACCCCTTTGGCGTGGAGCGCGAGCGTGCGTTCGTTTTCGCGGCGGGTCTGCGCGAGCGACAGCTCGGCCACCGAAACGCGCGACTCGGCGCTCGAAAGCTGCCCCATCTCGGGGACGACCTTTACCGTGGCGATCACCTCGCCTTTGGAAACCTTCTGGCCCGCCTCCTTGCGCACCTCGGAGATGATGCCCGAAATCTGGGGCTTGATCAGCACCTCGTCGCGCGGCTCTACCTTGCCCGTGGCGACCACGAACTGCCGGAGCGTGTCCGTCTTCGGCTCGACGATGGCGTAGACCTGCTTGACCGGGCGCGTCTTGCGCCACAGAAACCAGAACGTCGAGATCAGCAGCGCCGCAAAGAGCACGGCCGCGAAAATCTTCAGGAATTTCTTCATAACGGTATGTTTTGTCGTTGTTTGTTCGTTTCGTATCTCGGTTTGTTTTCCTCGCCGCCTTCGGCGTCGTTTACAAATCCGACCCCACCCCCGTCCCCTCCCTCAGGGAGGGGCGAAGAGCCTCAGGTACGGAGGTCCGGCAGGCTATTGTCTCGATCTTCTCTCCTCCGTCGTCGTTTCTCTACCCCCCCCCTTGGAGGGGCGAAGCTCCTCAAAATCGGCAGACTGTCACCCCCCGCCGCCATCAAGGGGAAAAGGTAATTTTTAATTATAAATTCTTAATTCTTAATTTGTCTCACTCTTCCCGTATCGCATCCACCGCCTTGATCTTCAACGCTCTTCCGGCGGGAATCACGCCCGCCAGCAGGCTGCCGCCGACCAGTATCGCCAGCGAGAGGATGCCCGTTCCGAACGAAATTTGCCACGAAACCTCGAAGCCGTCCTGTGCCACGGTGACCGCCTGGTAGTAGACGGAGTCGACCACCGACAGCAGCCCCACGGCCGCTGTCAGCCCCAGCACCCCGGCGATGAACGTCAGCACGAAACTCTCGGAGAGAATCTGCGAAATGATGGCGCGCGGGGGCGCTCCCAACGCGCGGCGGACGCCGATCTCCTGCGTGCGCTCCTTCACGAGCACCAGCATGATGTTGCTCACGCCGACGATACCTGCCAGTAGCGTTCCCAGCCCGACGATCCACGTCAGCAGCGCGATGCCGCGGAAGAGCGACATAACCTTGTCGAACATTTCGGCCGTAGCCATCGTCCAGGCGGCCTTCTCGTCGTTGGGCGAGATGATGTGGCGCGCGAAGACGGCTTCCCGGCACGCTTTCTCGACCTCTTTGCTCGGCACGTCGTCGCGGCCCGCGATGGCGAGCATGTGAATCTGGTCGGGTCGGCCGAACATCTGCTGGGCGAGCGACACGGGGACGACGACGGTGCGCTCGACATCGCTGAACGACATGGCCGAAGAGAGCTTGCGCAGCACGCCCACCACCGTGAAGTAGGAGTCGTTGATGCGGATAACCTTGCCCGTGGGGTCCTCGCCGCCGGGGAAGAGGTCCTTGAACGTCTGCGTTCCGATGACGCAGACCTTGCGTTTGCGCGCCATGTCCACGTCGTTGATGAAGCGGCCGAAGATGAGCTTCTGGGGGTTGATCTTCTGATAGTCGGGCGAGTAGCCCATCATGAAGTGGTCGGTTTTGCGGCCGTTGTAGCTGCAGTGCACGGTCTCGGCCCAGAACATGCCTGCGGCGTACTGCACCTCGGGCAGTTTCTTCACCGCGTCGATGTCACCGTTGTTCAGCCGCCACCAGCGGTTCTTGGGCATGCCCTTGTAGGGGATGCCGGTCTGCTGGGGCTGCAGCAGAACCGTGTTGGTCGACATGTCGCCCAGCTGGGCGCGGAAGAGCCGTCCCAGCCCCATGCCCGCGCCGAGCATGACGGTGAGCATGAAGATGCCCCAGAAAACCCCCAGTGCCGTCATGATGCTGCGCTTGCGGTTGCGGGAGATCGTCTGCCAGATCTCGTTCCAGCGGTCGGTATCGAAAAAACGGTTCATTCGTAGTCGGTTTCTGAAAAGTGTCTTCGGGGCTTCGCCCTCGTTTCGGCAGGTCGGATTATATTATATAACGCTGTTGTATACTTGTTTCACTGTACAACGGTTCCGTTTTTCGGTTCGGTCGTTGCTCGCCGCCTGCGGCGTCGATTACAGGTCTGACCCTCCCCTAAATCCCCTCCACGGAGGGGACTTAGGCGGGGATTTTCAGCCATGTCGCAAGATACGATCGTCGGTGCATTAAAACACGTTATTCCCTTCATACAACGTTATTTATTGTATCGCAGGGCGTCGATCGTTTTGAGCTGTGCCGCGCGGTAGGCGGGGACGTAACCCGCGACCAGCCCCGCCAGGACGAGCACCACCGTGGCGCTGACCGCTACGCCCAGGTCGAGCGTCGGATCGAGGAAGATGGTCTCCAAACCGTGCTGCGAGGGGTTGGCGGGGGCCTTCTCGAGTACGTAGTTGACCGCTTCCATCACCGCCACGCCCAGCACCATGCCGATGTAGCCGAACGCGGCGGTGATGAGCACCGATTCGGTCAGAATCAGCCGGATGATCGACGAGGGTTTCGCTCCCAGCGCTTTGCGGATGCCGAATTCGGCCGTGCGCTCGGTGACCGTCACGAGCATGATGTTGCTCACGCCGACGATGCCCGCCAGCAGTGTCCCCAGCCCGATGATCCAGACGAAGAGGTTGATTCCCGTGAAGACGACCATGAAGTTCTTGAACTGTTCGAGCGTGCTGCTGATCCAGATGGCGCTCTCGTCGTCCGGGGCGAAGTGGTGCTCGACCGAGAGGCGGCGGATAATCCGCTTTTCGAAATCCTTGAGTGCCTGGTCGCTGTCGATGCCGTTCACGGTGAGAATCGCGTTGTCAACCACGGGTTCGTTGGCCATGTAGATCAACTGTCCGGTCGTGAGGGGAATGAAGCACGAGGAGCTGTTGCGCTGCGCGTCGCCTTTCTGAACCCCGATCACCGTGTAGGTCGAGCTGCCGACGTTGACCTGCCTGCCCAGCGGGTCGCCGCCCTTGAAGAGTACGCGGCGCATCGGTTCGTCGATGACGATCGTTTTGCGGTTCTGTTCGATGTCGGCCTGGTTGATGAAGCGGCCCGCGGAGAGTTTGATCCCCTCCATCCGCTGCACCTTGGGCAGCGTTCCGCGCAGCCACGCCTTGGTGAACTCCTTGCCGTAGGTCACCGTCTTCGTGCCGTCGAACCACGTGTTGGCCGCAATGTCCTCTATTTCGGGAAATTCGCGCCGAAGTATTTCCAGGTCGTTGTTGCGCAGCGTAATTTGCCGCCCTTTCTGATAGCCCATCCAGGGTTTGGAGGTCCTTTCGCCGAAGAGGTCCATCGAGTTCGTGGCGTAGTCGTCGAAATTGTAGAGCACGCCGTTCTTCAGCCCGTTGCCCGAACCCAGGAGGATGACGAGCATGAAGATGCCCCACGCCACGGAGAAGCCCGTGAGCGCCGTGCGCAGCTTGTTGCGCCGCACCGAGGTCCATATCTCCAGCAGCAGCTCCCTCATTGCGCGGACGCGGTTTGTTCGATCGAGCCGATCACGCCGTCCTTCAGACGGATGATCTTGTCGGTCTGGTCGGCGATCGACTGTTCATGCGTGACGCAGATGATGGTCATGCCCATCTCGGTGTTGACCCGGCGCAGCAGGTTCATCACCTCCTGCGAGGTCTTGCTGTCGAGTGCGCCCGTGGGTTCGTCGGCGAGGATGATCTGCGGCTTGTTGATCAGCGCGCGGGCGATGGCCACGCGCTGCTTCTGACCGCCCGACATTTCGTTGGGCATGTGCATGGCCCAGTCGCGCAGCCCGAGCAGATCGAGGTATTCGAGCGCCAGGGCGTTGCGCCTGCGGCGCGCCATACCCTGATAATAGAGCGGCAGGGCGACGTTTTCGACGGCGTTCTTGTAGTTAATGAGGTTGAACGACTGGAAGATGTAACCGATCATGTTGTTGCGCGCGGCAGCGGCCTCCGTCTCGCTCAGTGAGCGGATCAGCCGCCCGGCGAGCCAGTAGCTGCCGCTGTCGTAGTCGTCCAGAATGCCGAGGATGTTCAGCAGGGTCGACTTGCCCGAACCCGACGCGCCCATGATCGAGACCAGTTCGCCCTGCCGCACTTCCAGATCGATGCCTTTCAGTACATGGAGCGGCGACCCGTTGTTGTAGGTCTTGTTGATGTTTTCCAGCTTTATCATACGCTAAGTCTGCACGTTAGGGTCCCGCCGCCGGCTGACGGATTGTAAGCAGGATCTGTTCGGTTCGGACAAAGGTAACAAAATAAGCTGGAAAAACAATTTATTTTTATCGAATTTCAATAAAAAATTACCCCCCCCCGATAACGCGCGGTTACGATCGGTAATCGGCGTCGGACCTGCGCCGGCGGTGGATCGGAACGGCTCCGGGAGCGCTCCCGGAGCCGAATGCGGTCGAAAATACCCAAAATCGGGGATTGACGATCCGCGCCGCAAAGACTACCTTTGCGACAAAATGACCGTACCGCATGGAAAAATGTAGCCGGAAATAAGGATTCTCTGCCCTTTTTTGCTACATTTGTTGCGTTAGCGACGATATTATGAGGAAACTTCTACTGCTGTTTTTATGCGCATGGCTGCCGGTCCTGGCCGAGGCCCAGCGCTCCGACGTCTCGGGAACGGTGCTCGTGACCGGTACGCGCAAGCCCATCGGACAGGCCGTCGTCGAACTGCCCGGCCACGGCCTCTGGGCCGTCGCCGACAACGAAGGGCGCTTCACGGTCCGGGGCGTGCCGGCGGGCAAAACCCCCTTCGCCGTGTCGTGCCTGGGGTATGTGACCACGCTGACCGAGGTCGACGTGCGGCAGGGGCTGGATTCGCTCGAGCTGTTCGCTCCGGAGGACAACCTCACGCTTGAGAGCGTGGTGGTGACGGCCAAGGAGGTCCCCGACGCGATGGCCACCTCGCGCACGATCGGCGGCGCGGCGATCGACCACCTGCAGATGGTCAATGCCTCGGACATCTCGTCGCTGCTGCCGGGCGGCAAGACGGTCAATCCCAACCTCTTGGACGACAAACCCTTCTCCCTGCGCGACGGCGGTTCGGAGGCGGGCAACGCCTCGTTCGGCACGGCGGTCGAGGTCGATGGGGTGCGTCTGTCGACCAACGCCTCGCTGGGCGACATGGCGGGCGCCAGCACGCGCAACGTCGCCGCGACGAACATCGAGTCGGTGGAGGTCATCACGGGCGTGCCGTCGGCCGAGTACGGCGACATCACCTCGGGCATGGTCAAACTGAAGACACGCAAGGGCAAGACCCCCTACATGATTATCCTCTCGACCAATCCGCGCACCAAGCAGGTTTCCGCCTCGAAAGGGTTCGACCTGGGCGGCGACCGCGGCGTGCTGAACACCAGCGTCGAGTACACGCGGGCCACCAAGGACCCCGTATCGCCCTATACCTCCTATTCGCGCACGGGCATCTCGCTCAACTACCGGAACACCTTCGCCAAGACGCTGCGCTTCGACTTCGGGGTGACGGGCAACATCGGCGGCATGGACACCGAGGACGACCCCGACGCGCAGAAGGGGGAGTGGGAGCGGGCGCGCGACAACGCGCTGCGCATCAACACCTCGCTCAAGTGGCAGCTGAACCGCAAGTGGATCACCAGCCTCGATTTCAACGCCTCGGTCAACTACGAGGATAAGTTCGACCGGGTGCGCACGCATCCCACGTCGGGTTCGGCCACGCAGGCCGTGCACAGCATGAACAACGGCTACTACTTCGCGGACGTGCTGCCGGCCAACTACCACACCACGCAGAACATCGACTCCCGGGAGCTGGACTACGCCGCCGGGCTGAAGGCCACGTGGGTCCGCTCGTGGGGCGGCGTGCACAGCAGCGCCAAGATCGGCGCTTCGTGGCGGGCCGAGGGCAACGTGGGTGACGGCGAGTATTACGACGACCCGCTGCTGGCTCCGCACGGCTACCGTCCGCGCCCGTACACCGACATCCCCTACATGCACAACCTGGCCGGATACGTCGAGGAGCTGCTGACCATTCCGATCGGCTCGACCTCGCTGCAGCTGATGGCGGGTCTGCGCGCCGAAAAGACCTTCATCAAGAACTCGCAGTACCGCAACACCTCCAACTTCTCGCCGCGTCTGAACGTCAAATACCGCATCGCCGACTTTTTGACCGTGCGCGGCGGCTGGGGCATCACCGAGAAGCTGCCCTCGTTCAACGTCCTCTACCCCCCCCCGAAGTATCGTGACCTGTCGGCCTTCGAGGCCACGTACGGCGGCAGCCGGCTGGCTGCGGTCTACGTCACGCAGCCCTACGAGCTGATCTACAACCCCGACCTGCGCTGGCAGCGCAACCGCAACGCCGAGGTGGGCGTCGACTTCAAGGTGGCCGGGACCTCCGTGTCGCTGGTGGGCTACTTCAACCGTACGACCCACCCCTACGAGCTGACCTCCTCCTACGATCCGTTCACCTACCGCAAGACGGACAAACCCGCCGCGCTGCCCGCCGATCCGCTCTTCAAGGTCGACGCCCAGACGGGCGAGGTCTTCGTGCGCGACGGCGCGGACCCCGAGGCGGGGTGGAACCTGCTGGAATCGAAGCTGGTCCGCACGTTCGTCAAGAACACCATGCAGAGCAACGGTTCGCCCGTCGACCGCATGGGACTGGAGTTCGTGGTCGAATTCCCGCGCATCAACCCCATCCGCACCGATCTGCGGCTGGACGGCTCCTATAATTATACGAAGTACGTCAACCAGGGCGAGTCCTGCTACCTGCAGTCGATCATCACCGACGGCAACTCCTTCCCCTACGTGGGTATCTACCCCGACAACGGCGAGGGGGCGACGATCACCTACAACGGCCGCGAAACGCGCCGGCTGGACGCCAACCTGACGGCCACGACCCACATCCCCTCGATCCGCATGATCATTTCGCTGCGCCTCGAGGCGACGCTCATCCGCCGGCAGCTGAACCTTTCGGAGTACAACGGCGGCGAGTATGCGTTCAACGTCGGCGAGACGGGAACCGCGCCCACGGGCGGCAGCATCTACGACGGCGACAGCTATACGGCCATCTGGCCCATCGCCTACCTCGACATGGACGGCAACCGCCACCCGTTCACCGATGCGGAGCGCAACGACCCGCGCTTTTCGAGCATGATGCTCCGCTCGGGCAACATCTACCAGTACCGTCTGAACGATTACCAGCCCTATTTCTCGGCCAACCTGAGCGTGACGAAGGAGATCGGCGACCACGTGTCGATCTCGTTCTACGCCAATAACTTCACCAATTCGCGCAAATACGTGAAACCCTACCGGGAGGGGACGGGCGCGATCTTTACGCCCGACTTCTACTACGGACTTACGGTACGATTAAAATTCTGAGCATGAAACGCTTATTCGCTGTCATAACGACGCTGCTGCTGGCCGGGTGCACCTCGTTCGGGGAGGGAAATCCCTACGAGGAGGCCCTGCGGACGGTCCGCGTGCAGGCGGTCTACCCCGCCGGGTACGAGGAGTTCGCCCGCAGCGGCGTGGCCGTCACGGCGCGCGAAATCTCCAGCGCCAACACCTACGTCGCCCGGACCGACGCCGCGGGCGGCGTCACGTTCCGCATGCCCGCGGGCATCTACCGCATCTCGGTCGCCGACCGGGCCAACGCCTCGACGGTCTTCAACGGATCGCTGGAGGAGGTGCGGCTGACCGCGGAGATGGACCTGCGCCTGCCGCTGGTCTACTCGCGGGCCGGGTCGATCGTCTTCAAGGAGCTCTATTTCGGCGGCTGCTCGAAAGCCCCGGAGGACGGGCGCATGTTCAACGATCAGTACGTCATCCTGCACAACAACGACTCCGAGGTGCAGTACCTCGACGGCCTCTGCTTCGGGGCGGTCGATCCCGCCCCCTCGTCGGCCGTGAACAACTGGGTGACCAAGACCGAGAGCGGCGAACTGGTGTTCCAGGCGTTCGCACCGATCAACGAGTGCGTCTGGCGCTTCAAGGGGTCGGGGACCGACTTTCCGCTCGCGCCGGGCGAGGACGCCGTGGTGGCGCTGATGGGCGCGGTGGACTTCGCGGCGGAATTTCCGCTGTCGGTGAATCTGAACAAGGCCGGCTACTTCGTCTGCTTCAGCCGCCAGCACTTCCCCCACGAGAAGCTCAACCCCAGCCCCGGCGACCAAATCCAGCCCTCGCATATCCTCGACGTGCCGAAGCAGACGGGCGGCGGCGGCAGCAACAAGGCCTATTCGGTCTCGATCATGTCCCCGGCGCTGGTGATCTTCCGCCCCGAGCAGGGGTTCGATCTGGACGCCTACCTCGCGGACGACAGCCGCAGCGTGGCCACGGTTCCGGGCGGCAGCACGAAGTGCGTGAAAGTGCCCTGGGAGTGGATACTCGACGGGGTGGAGGTCTTTTACAGCACGAACAACAACAAGCGCATCGCACCCGTCGCCGACGCCGGGGCCTTCCCCTTCTCGGTCAACTACCAGGGCCATACGATCCACCGACTGTTGGACGGGGAGGCCTCCGAAAAGGCGGGCTACGCGATCTACACCGATACGAACAATTCGTCGAACGACTTCGAGGAGCGGCCGACACAATCTTTGCACGAGTAGCCTATGAAACGGATTTTGCTGACAGGAATGATGGCCGTCTGCGCGCTCACGGGCGCGGCTCAGCAGCGTTTCGACTACGTCGAGCGCCGCAATCCGTGGAACGCCTCGCTCAACGCCGCCGGCATCCGGCAGGATACGCTCAGCCGCTCCTACGCCGAGGTGTTCTTCACCAAGGAGAACGGCGGCTTGGCGGACTACTCCTCCTCGGACGACAGCTGGACGGCCGGGGCGCGCACCGAGTCGATCCGCCACCTGGAGAAGGTCTCTTTCGCCGGACGCTTCGAATACGACTATTTCGACGGCCGCAACATGTGCGGTTCGATGTTCATCGAACCGGGGTATTATCCGGTGGATATTCTCGAATTTACGCCGGGGCGGAAGATTCTGGAGAACTACGCCTTTACGGGCGCCGTATCGGCTCCGCTGTCGGAGCATTGGACGGGCGGTCTGAAGATCGACTTCGCGGCGCGCAATTACGCCAAGCGTAAGGACCTGCGTCACAAGAACACGCGTCTCGACTTCGAGGTGTCCCCCGGATTCCTCTACCACCGGGGACCGCTGGCCGTCGGCGCCGCCTACCTCTTCGGCAAGAACAGCGAGACGGTGAAGGCGTCGGAGGTAGGCTCCGCGCCCGACTCCTATAGCGCTTTCTTCGACAAGGGGCTTGCCTACGGCGTGCTGGAGCAGTGGGACGGCAGCGGCATCCACCTCAATGAAACGGGGGCGGGCGTCTCCGGGTTCCCCGTGAAAGAGACGGTCAACGGCTTCGCCGCGCAGGTGCAGTACGGGGCGTTCTACGCCGAGGTCGCCTACCGCGACCGCAGCGGCAAGACGGGCGAAAAGGAGACGTGGTGGCACGAGTTCTCCGCCTCCGAGGTCAATGCCCGCGCCTCGCTGGCGCTCGGTAGCGACGCCTGCAGCCACTTCATCCGGCTGAAGCTCGACTGGGAGTCGCTCGACAACGAGGAGAACGTCCTGCGCCGCGAATCGGTCGACGGGGTGAACGTGGTCCACTACTTCGGCTCCGTGCCCGTCTTCGGCCGCCGGAGCGCGGAGGCGGGCGGCGAGTACGAGCTGCGCTCGAAGCGCCTCGACCTGCGCGTCGGGGGAGGGTGGGAGAAGCTCTCGCGCCGTTCGACGTTGCTCTTCCCCCATGTCCGGGAGCAGCAGATGCACGCCCTGTCGTTCTTCGCCCGCGCGATCGTGACGCTGGGGCAGTGGGAGCTGACCGCGGCTGCCGACTGGCGTCGGGGCGGCTTCTCGGAGAGCGCCTACGAGCTGGGAACGCCGCTCGAGACGGGCGAGTACCCCGTGCAGCTGACCGATTACTACAACTACGCCACGGAGTACTTCACCGCGCCCCGTCTGGGCGGCGAGCTGGGTATCCGGCGCAACATCCACCGCTTTTACGTCGACCTCTCGGCCCGCTGCGAGCACGGTTTCGATCTGGAGTTCATCCCGCAGGCGAACCGCGTGCGGGCGACCGTGAGCGTGGGTTACAGTTTCTGACACGAATTAACCAAACCATACGATTATGAAAAGGATTCTGACCATTACGATGCTTGCGGCGATGATAGCGACCGCCTGCACGAAGGAGGAGGGCGGCGACGTTACCGGACCGCGGAACATCGTCATCGACCCCACGGTGCTCGAAATGTCCAAGACGACCGCCTCGGTGCACACCCGCGCCACGGACGTCGACTTCGAGACGGGCGACGCCATCGGCCTGACGATCACGATGGCCGACGGGTCGAAGCACGCCGACAACGCCCGCTTCACCTACGGCAGCGGCAAATTCACCTCGGACGACAACCTGATCTGGTACGAGGACATCGGCCTTAAGTCGAATCTGCTGGCCTACCACCCCTATGCCGACGCCGTGCCGACCGAGTTCACGGTCAAGGCCGACCAGTCGGGCAGCAACTACACGCTCTCCGACCTGATGATCGCCGCCAAGCAGGACGTCACCCCGACGGTCGACGCCACCAACATGACCTTCTACCACCAGCTGACCAAGCTGGTCATCAACGTAAACAACCAGTCGGGCGGCCAGATTACGGCGGTCACCGTGCAGGGAACCGTGCCTACGGCGACGGTCGACGTGGCGGCCAAGCGCGTCGAAGTGAAAGCGGGCGCCGCCGCAGCCGACATCAAGGCCAACACCAAGACGGCCAATGCGCAGTACTACGCCATCGTCGTGCCGCAGACGGTCGCCCCGAAGCTGGCCGTGACGGTGAACGTCGGCGGGCAGGAGAAGACCCTCACGCAGACCTACCAGAAGCTTGACATGAAGCCGGGACAGTATTCGGTCGCCATCCAGGTCACGGCCGACAAGATCGACGTGACGATGACGGGCGACATCGAGGACTGGACCGACAACGGCTCGCTCACGCCCGACGACGGAGCGCCCGCATTCGAGGAGTTCGACGACTACTTTATGTACGACAACGAGCGCTACGCGCTGGTGACGATGAAGGACGGCCGCAAGTGGATGGCCGAGAACCTGCGCTACCTGCCCGAAGGGGTGAACGTCTCGACCGATCCGACGGACAACGACGCTGCGATCTGGGCGCCCTACTCCTCGGACGGCACGACCTGCACGCCGCTGACCGATCCGGCGGAGGTGGCCAAGAAGGGTTATCTCTACTCGTTCGACACGGCGCTCGGCGGCGTGATCACGCCCGAGAACAGCGCTTCGTTCGAGGGTGCGCAGGGCATCTGCCCCAAGGGGTGGCACATCCCGACCCACGCCGAGTGGATCGCGCTGGTGGGCAAGACCAACAAGAACGCGGCCGGCGAGGACCTCACCGATACGAGCGCTCCCTATTACGACGCGGGCTATCAGGCCGGAAAGATCACGCTGGTGGATGCCGACGGCTTCAACTTCACCCGTGCCGGGGTGCGCATGCGCAGCACGATTGCCGGGGCCGGTTCTTACTCGAAGAACATCTATCCCTCGCCCGGAGGCGAGCTGTCGGTGAACTACCTGCTCAGCTCCACGCTCTACAAAAACGCATACAGCACCACGGACCCCACGCAGCTGACCAACATTCAGTTCTTCGCCCTCATGTCGACCATCGTAGCCAATACGCCCGAGGGAAAACTCTCGGCCGGCTATCTGGGTTACAAGTCGGGCGTCAGCGTCCGCTGCATCAAGGACGCGGCCAACTGATCCGCCGTAACGCACAAACACAAACACACACAGACGAATAGATGAAACGAACACCCAACTACCCGAAGCACGTGCTGCAATGGGGCGTACTGCTTCTCATTGTCGGCACGGTGCTCTGGGCCGCCTTCTCCGACAAGGCGGTCGACGTCGAGAAATACTGTCCCTTCGGCGGTTTGCAGGCTTTCGGAACCTACCTGGTGAACAACTCGCTGGCCTGCTCGATGTCGATGCTCCAGATCATGATGGGCCTGGTGCTGGCCGCCGGGGTCATTCTCTTCTCGAAACTCTTCTGCGGCTACCTCTGCCCGCTGGGCACGGTGGGCGAATGGATGGGCCGTGCGGGCCGCAAGCTCCACATTCAGGTCGACGTGCCGCAGGGCAGCGTCGCCGACCGCCTGCTGCGCGTCGTCAAGTACGTACTCCTGTTCACGATCCTCTACTTCACTTTGTCGTCGAGCGAGCTTTTCTGCAAGAAGCTCGACCCCTACTATGCCGTCGCTACGGGCTTCAAGGGCGAAATCGTCCTCTGGATGTCCCTTACGAGCCTTACGCTCCTGCTGCTGGGCGGTTTCTTCGTGCGCATGTTCTGGTGTCGCTATATCTGTCCGCTGGGCGCGGCAAGCAACATCTTCAAGTTCACGCCCCTCTTCCTGGCCGCTGCGGTCGTCGCCTGGGCGCTCGGCCACTTCGGCGTCGAGGGATCGTGGGTCTGGGTGATCGCCGCCACGTGTGCCGCCAGCTACCTGGTGGAGGTCATCAAGCTGCGCAGCTGCGCCTTCCCGCTGCTCTACATCGAGCGGGAGGAGAGCACCTGCAACCGCTGCGGCCTGTGCGAGAAGAAGTGCCCCTACAACATTCCGATCCACGAATACTCGAAGGTCAAGCACGTCGACTGCACCCTGTGCGGCCAGTGCATCTCCTCCTGCGCCACGCAGGCGCTTCAGGTCAACGGCAAGCGCGGTCTGCGCTGGCTGCCGCCGGTGCTGGCGGTCGTGCTCTTCTTCGCCGCCGTCTGGATGGGCAGCCGCATGGAGCTGCCGACCATCGACGAGAAGTGGGGCGGCTACGAGCAGGTCGAGGGCCTCGAAACCTACGGGATGGAGGGGCTGATGACCGTCAAGTGCTTCGGTTCGTCGAAGGCTTTCTCGGCCAAGATGCAGACTGTGCCGGGCGTTCACGGGGTCAAGACCTTCGTGAAGCGTCACGCCGTGGAGATTCTCTACGACCCGGCCCGCACCGATACGATCCAGATTCAGCGGGCAATCTTCACGCCCACGCAGCGCAAGTACAAGACCCCCTCGGAGGAGGTTCCGACGCTCGACGTGCTGAAACTCGGCGTCGAGGGGCTTCACGACCGGATGGACATGGTCTACTTCGGGATGGTGCTTCAGCGCATCGAGGGCATCTACGGCTTCACCGCCGAGTTCGACTGCCCGGTGGCGGTGACGGTCTACGCCGATCCGGCGGCCGGTCTGACGCAGGCGCAATTGGCCGAAGCGATCGACGCCCGGGAGCTGATTATCCCCTCGAAGGAGGGCGAAAAGGTCATTCCGATGCACACCGAGCTGAAGAGCTATGCGCTGGCGGGGAGCGTTTCGCGCGAAGCGTTTGCCGAAACGATGTTCCGCGACGTGGAGAAGCTGGGCGGCAGGTTCCTGGCCAACGCCGAGAAGTGGGGCGACGACGCGCAGTTCCCCAAGGCCGTCTACGAAATGCCGTTCCCCGGCATCGAGAAGCTGCCCATCAAGCAGTCGTTCCCCTACTTCAAGAGTTTCCTCTCGTGCACGGACGGCATCGTATCGGTCGAATTCGTCCTGCGCGACCTGGTTCCCGTCATGCGGATTCACTACGTGAAGTCGATGTGGGACGACCGCCGGCTTTGGGAGGAGGTCTTCCAGGCCGAGAAGTGGACGCTGCGCATGGCCGACGGTACGTTCAAGGAGGCCGACCCGCGGCTCAAATTCACCACCGAGGGCCGTACGGTCGAATGATTGTCTTACGGCGGGAGGTCTTGCGGCCTCTCGCTTTTTAAACCCTACATACGATGAACAAACGAATGACGGCTTTGCTGCTGGTGCTGGTGCTGCTGATGCAGACCGCGGCGGCGGACGAAGGCATGTGGATGATTCAGTCGCTGGGCGGCATCTACCCCCGGATGAAGGCCGAGGGGCTTAAACTGCCCGTCGATGCGATCTATAACGAAGCGGCTCCGGCGCTCGCCGACGCCGTGGTCGCCGTCGACGGCGGCATGGGAACGGGCAGCATGATCTCCGACGAGGGGCTGATGATTACCAACCACCACGTCGCCTACAGCGACATCTGCGCCCTTTCGACGGCGGAGCACAACTACCTCGAAACGGGTTTCTGGGCGCGCACGCGCGACGAGGAGATTCCCGTCGCGGGCAAGAGCGTCTGGTTTCTGCGCAAGGTGCTCGACGTGACGGACGAGGCGCAGGCCCTGCGGGCCGAGATGCAGGCCGCGAAGCGGTGGAACGGAATGTCGATGCGCCGCCTCTACGCCGATCTGGAGAACCGCTACAAGCAGGATACCCCCTACGAGGTGTCGTGCGCCTCGATGTGGGGCGGGAAGAAATTCTACCTCTATTTCTACGAGATTTTCCGCGACGTGCGGCTGGTCGGCACGCCCCCGGTAACGATCGGCGCTTTCGGCGGCGATGTCGACAACTGGGGCTGGCCTCAGCACAAGGGCGACTTCACGCTCTACCGCGTCTATGCCTCGCCGGACGGAAAGCCGGCGCCCTATGCGGCGGAGAACGTCCCCTACCGCCCCCGCCGCGTGCTGACGATCGCCACGCATGGGGTCCATGAGAAGGACTTCACGATGGTCGTCGGCTTCCCGGGCCGCACGCACCGCTACGCCTCGTCCTACGCCGTGGAGGAGCGCGAGAAGGTCCGCAACCCGATCGTGGTCTGCAACCGCCACGAGCGCATGGACATTCTCAAGGGGCATATGAACCGCGACCCGCAGGTGCGCATGAAGTATTCCGACGCCTATTTCGGGCTGAGCAACTTCGCCGACCTGGCCAAGTGGGAGACCAAGTGCCTGCGCCGCTACGGCGTGGCCGAGGTGCGGCGGGCCGAGGAGGGGCGGATGATGGCGTGGATCGAGTCCGATTCGGCCCGCAGGGCCGCCTACGGCGACGTGCTGGAAGCGTTGAAGCGGGGCTATGCCTCGCGCTGCTGCGCCGAGCGCAACCTCAACTACTTCCGTGAGGCGTGGCTGGGTCCGAGCGAGGCGCTGCTCACGGCCAACCGCCTCTCCTCCTATCTGGGCAAGCTCGACCGGCTGAAGATCGATACGCTCGACGTCCGCTCGAAGGACGCGGCGAGCGTGATCGCCAACGGCAAGCGCCTGCGCCGCAACTACGATGCCGCCACCGACCGCGACGTATTGGCCCGCATGATGGTGAACTTCACGGCCAACGTGCCGCGTGAAATGTGGGGCGAGGCGCTCGGCCGGATGTACGATGCGGCCGGGGGCGATGCCGAGCGCATGGCGCGCGAGGCGTTCGACGCTTCGTTCTGCACCGATGCGGACCGCTACGCGGCCTACTTTGCCGAAAACCGCTCCGTGGCGGAGATTCGCCGCGATCCGCTGGTCGCGCTGACCGAGTCGGTGCGCGTGCAGCGCTTCACGGGTGAGGTCGACCGGGCCGAGAAGAAAGCGTGCGCCCGCGTGGGCCGCACGGAGGCGCACTATGCGGAGGCGCTCTACGCCTTCCGAGAGGCGCAGGGGGTGGCGCAGTACCCCAACGCCAATTCGACCATGCGTCTGAGCTACGGCACGGTCGAGCCGGTAAGCCCGATGGACGGCGTTCACTACGATGCGCGCTCCACCGTGCAGGGCTATCTGGAGAAGTACAACCCCACGGAGTACGAGTTCCGCGTCGATGAGCGCATGCGGCAGCTGATCGAAGCCAAGACGTGGGGCCGCTGGGGCGAAAAGGGAGAATTGTATGTCAACTTCCTGACGGACAACGATATTACGGGCGGCAATTCGGGCAGTCCCGTGCTAGATGCCCGCGGACGCCTGATCGGTCTGGCGTTCGACGGCAACCGCGAGTCGATGGCCGCCGACCTCTATTTCCAGCCCGACCACGCGCGCACCGTTTGCGTCGACATCCGTTTCGTTATGTGGGTGATCGAGCACTATGCCGAAGCGGGATACCTCTTGGACGAGCTGAAATTCGGGAAGTGATCGTCCGGTGCGGGAACGTGCCGAAAAGGAGAGCGGGGACCTTGGTTTCGAGGTCCCCGCTTCGTTATCGTTCAGGCCGCCGTCAGCGCAGCCTGAGGAACGAGTGTCCGTACCGCTCCGCGGCGGCGCGTTCCAGTTCCTCTCGCACCGAGGGGTGGGCGATGGCGATCAGCGCCCTGGCCCGTTCGGCGAGGTTGCGGCCGCGGAGGCTCGCAACGCCGTATTCGGTGACGATGTGCTGCACCATGTGGCGCGTGGTCACCACCCCGGCGCCCGGCGTCAGCAGCGCCTTGATCTTCGACTCGCCCTTCTCGGTCATCGAGGGGATGGCGATAAAGGTCTTGCCCCCTTCCGAGAGCGCACCGCCGTACATGAAATCGTGCTGGCCCCCGACGCCCGAGATGATCCTTACGCCGACCGAATCGGCGCACACCTGCCCCGTCAGATCGACCTCCACGGCCGAGTTGATGGCCATCACGCGCGGGTTCTGCCGGATGCGGAACGGGTCGTTGGTCCACGCCACGTCCTTCATCACCAAATCCTTGCGGTAGTCCATGTAGTCGTACAACCGCCGCGAGCCGAGCGCCAGCGACGCCACCGACACGCCGGGCATCACCTTTTTGAGCGAGTTGTCGATCACGCCGCTCTCCAAGAGCGGCAGCACTCCGTCGGTCATCGCCTCGGTGTGCAGGCCCAGGTGCTTGTGCCCCCTGAGCGCAGTCAGCACGGCGTTGGGGATGCCGCCCACGCCGATCTGGAGCGTCGCCCCGTCGGGAATCAGCTCGGCGATATACTGCCCGATGCGGGTTTCGGTCGCAGTCGGGGTGGCCGTGGGAACCTCGACCAGCGGGTCGTCGACCTCCACCGCCGCATCGATCTTCGAGCTGTGGATCACCGCGTCGCCGTAGGAGAAAGGCATGGCGGCGTTGATCTGCGCGATCACCACCCGGGCGCACTCCGTGGCCGAGACGGCCAGATCGGCCGAGACGCCGTAGGAGCAGTACCCCTCTGCATTGGGGCGCGAGCAGTTGAGCAGCACCGTGTCCACGGGCAGCGTGCCGTCGCGGAACAGGCCGGGAATCTCGCCCAGAAAGGCCGGGATCGACTGCCCGTAGCCGTCGGCGAGCCAGCGGCGGATGTTGTTGGCCACGAAGAGGCTGTTGACCAGAAACGCCTCGCGGTTCTCGGGCCGGCAGTAGGGTGCGGGTCCCCGTCCCACGGCGAAACCCGAGTAGAGTTTCACGCCCCTGAGTTCCGAGGCCCGGTCGGCCAGCGCGGCGACGAGTACTTCGGGGATCGAGGTGCTGCCCTGAATGTAGACGCTGCTGTCGGAGCGGATGAGTTTTACGGCTTCGGCCGCGGTCATGAGCTGCATGGGGTTCGGTTTTTAGCGGTGGTTTTGTTCGAAAGCCGCGAGACGGGTCTCCAGCAGGTCGAACTGTTCGGGCCGGTTCATCTGCGAGATGCAGACGCGGATGCCCTCCTGGCGGCTGCCGGTCGACGAGAGCGAGATGGCGCAGATGCCGTAGAGCAGCAGTTCGCGCAGCAGTTCCGAGCCGGTCATCTTGCCGTAGCCGACCGTGTAGAAGAAGCCGTCGCTGACCGGTACGTCGCGGTCCTTGTCGTAGACGATGCGGAAGCCGTGGCGGAGGAAGGTCTCTTTGGTGAGGGCGGCGCGGCGGGCGTATTCGGCCGTTTCGCCCACGAAGTCCAGCTCCCCGTCGGCCGCGGCGCGGAACATTTCGGCCAGCGCGTACTGCGCCGAGTGGCTCGTGCCGGACGAGGCGGCGTAGAGGATGCCCAGGACGTAGGCGTCGCCCAGCCGGCCCATGCCGTAGCGCTCCCTGAGCGCCGGGTAGACGCGGTTGCGGAGCGCGTCGGAGATGGCGACGGCGGCGATGCGCTGTCCGGCGTAGCTGAAAATCTTCGAACCGGAGACCATCAGCATGTAGTTGTCCGTATAACGGGCCACGGTGGCCTGATAGGGCGCTTCGAAAGGCCGTCCGAGCGGTTTGCGGAAGTCCATGCAGAGGTAGGCGAGGTCCTCGATCACCACCGCGTCGTAGCGGGTGGCCAGTTCGCCGATGGTTTGCAGCTCCTCCTCCGTGAGGCAGATCCACGCGGGGTTGTTGGGGTTCGAATAGACGATGCCCGCAATGTTGCCCTTCGCCAGATAGCTCTCCAGCTTGGGCCGCAGCTTCTCCGAGCGGTATTCATAGATGTCGAACGATTCGCTCCGGATGCCGAGGATGCGGACCTGACTGCGCTGCACGGGGAAACCCGGGTCGATGAAGAGAATGGTATCCTTCTTCGGGTCGAGCTGCGACAGGAGCAGAAACGCCGTGAAGCTGCCCTGCATCGATCCGACGGTCGGGATGCACCCCTCGGGGGAGACCTTCACGTCGAGAAAGGCGCGCAGGAAGCGGGACGCCTGCTCCTTGAAGGCCGGGATACCGGGCATGGGCGGGTACTGCGAAGCCAGGCCTGCGTGGAGGGCGCGGCACTCGGCCTCGACGCCCACGTGCTCGGGCGGAAGCCCCGGAACGCCCATTTCGAGGTGCAGGAACTCCGCACCCGTTTCGCGCTCCATCAGCCGGGCGATGTCGCCCGACTGGCGGATGGTCGCCTGCGCGATGTCGGCGATGTCCATGCGCTCCAGGATGGAGTCGAGCACGGCGCTGTCGAACGGCGGTTTCATCGTTGGGTCTGTTTTTGTGCGTATCGGTAGCCTGCGCGGAACGCCGCCAGGTTGGTCTCCACGATCGCCTCCCCCTTGCGGGCGAAGATGTCGCGGATGCCCTGCTCCAGCTTTTCGGCCTCGATGTCGAGGAACGGAGCCGCCGCGCCCAGCAGGACGATATTCGCGGCGCGCGGCGAAGCCTCCTCGCGGGCGATGGCGTCCACGTCGAGGACCACTGCGTGCGGCAAAGCGTCCAGCTCGCGGCGGACGGCCTCCATGTCGGGGTAGTTGGGGATGTTGACCAGCGGGGCGGTGTTGGTGATGACCCAGCCGTCCGCGGCGAGCCATGGCAGGTAGCGCAGCGCCTCCATCGGTTCGAGCGAGACGATCAGATCGGCCCCGCCGCGCGGAATGAGGTCCGAAAGGATCGGAGCCGAGGAGATGCGCAGGTTCGACTGCACGTCGCCGCCGCGCTGGCTCATGCCGTGCACTTCGGCCTGCTTGATGTTCAGCCCTTCGGTGAGGGCCGCCCGGCCGATGACCGTGGCGATCGAGAGAATGCCCTGGCCGCCTACGCCGGAGAGTATGATGTCGCGTTTCATGGAGTTCGAATTTTAGGTTTTGTTTAGAGGTTCGTTGCGGCGTTCGCCCGTGCCTGCCGGTCGGTCCGCAGGCCTACTTCTTGGCCGCCGCGTGCCGCTTGGCCGTCTGGATGCACTCGCGGCGGGGAATGATGACCGAAACACCTTCGTAAGCGATCTCTTCGCGGATCATCTGCTTGAGCTGCTCGCGGTTCTTGGGCAGGGGGACCACCACGCGGATGTGCGCGGGGTCGACGCCGATACCGGCGCAGATCTGCTCCAGACGACCTGTTCCGGCCGAATCCTGGCCACCGGTCATGCCCGTGGTGAGGTTGTCGGAGATGATGACCGTGATGGGGCTGTGCTCATTCACGGCGTCCAGCAGACCCGTCATGCCCGAGTGGGTGAAGGTCGAGTCGCCGATCACGGCCACGGAGGGGTGCTGACCCGCATCGGCGGCCCCTTTGGCCATGGTGATCGAAGCCCCCATGTCGACGCACGTGTCGATGGCGTGGAACGGGGCGAGCCACCCCAGCGTGTAGCAGCCGATGTCGCTGAAAACCTTGGCGTCGTCGTATTCGCGCACCACCTCCGTGAGGGCGGTATAAACGTCGCGGTGGCCGCAGCCCTGGCAGAGTGCGGGCGGACGGGGTACGACGACCCGGCTCGGGGCGTGCTCCGGGCGGGGCGTCAGGCCGAGGGCCGCGCGCACGCTGTCGGGCGTAAGCTCTCCGGTGCGGGGCAGGTCGCCCGTCATGCGGCCGCGGACGGGCAGGGGCGTGGGCAGCACGCCGCGCAGCGCCTCTTCGACCACGGGCTGTCCCTCCTCGATGACCAGCAGCGACTGACACTCGGCTGCCAGCCGCCGCACCAAGTCGCCGGGCAGGGGATACTGCGCGATCTTGAGCACCGGATGGGGACAGCCTTCCGGGTAGTTCTCCATCAGGTAGTTGTAACCGATGCCGCAGGCGATGATGCCCACCGAGCGGTCCGGAGCGTCGGTGTAACGGTTGAAGCGGCTTCCGGCGGCCTCCTGCTCGCAGCGGGCGTAGTCGTCGAGCAGCGTCTTGTACCGCACGCGCGAATTTCCGGGCATCAGCACCCACTGCCGCGCTTCGGCGGGGTAGGAGCGTTCGTTCTGCGGGCGGATGCTGCCGACCTCGACCACGGCCCGCGAGTGGGCCATGCGGGTGGTCAGGCGCATCAGCACCGGAATGTGCACCCGCTCGGAGAGTTCGAACGCCGCCTGCACCATCTCGTAGGCCTCCTGCTGCGAGGAGGGCTCGAACGTGGGCACGAGGGCGAATTTGCCGTAGAAACGCGAATCCTGCTCGTTCTGCGAGGAGTGCATCGACGGATCGTCGGCCGCCACTACCACCAGTCCGCCGTGGGCTCCGGTCATGGCCGAGTTGACGAAGGCGTCGGCGGCCACGTTCATGCCCACATGCTTCATGCAGACCAGCGCGCGCTTGCCGGCGAACGACATGCCCAGCGCCTCCTCCATGGCGGTCTTTTCGTTGGCGGACCAGGTGCAGTGCACGCCCCGTTCGCGGGCGAGGGGATGGCCCTGAATGTATTCGGTGATTTCGGTCGAGGGCGTGCCGGGGTAGGCATAGACGCCCGACAGTCCCGCATGGAGCGCCCCCAGCGCGAGGGCTTCGTCTCCGAGCAGCAATTCTCGATTGGACATAAGGTTGCGGTTTTAGGCTTTTTACAAAATTAGGGATTTTTAGCGGAAATGCAACATTCGGCGACGATTTATTAGCTTCAGTCGGTGAAATATGGATAAAATATCGTTCGGAGCGGGTTGCGGGGTTTGAAAATGTTATGCGGGGAATGGGGCGGATTTGTCGGCCGGAGCGGAGCGGTCGGGACAGGGGCCTTACGTTCGGGCAAGAAACTAAGTAGCCTGTCTGGGGCGCAGCCTGCGGTGTGGTGCGTTTCCGTCGGGTGTTTGCATGGACAGGAGTTTTCGGGCGGCAGCCTGCGGAGGAACGCCAATGCGGGCCTCCGCCGGGGGAGGCTGCGGCCCGCCGACCTGAAAGGTCGAAATAGAACAACGCGAATTTTGGCCTTCCGACCTAAAGGTCGAAAAAAGGTTGCAGCCTACAGAATAGCGAGCTGCAAAATCAATACACAAGATAACCTTGACAGCACCCTTTCCGCCTCAGGCGGATACAAGTCCCCTCCGAGGAGGGGATTTCGGGGAGGGCAGATTTGTACATGCGATGGCACGCCGCGAGGAATCGACGGTCGAAAACGTGCAGACCTTATGAAACTCGAAAGCCTTTCGATCCGTGCATTCCTCAGGCTGCGTCCCGCCGACCTAAAGGCCGATAATGCCTGCTCTCTACTTTATTTATTCTCCCTCGCCGCTGCATTTCGTTCCCCGCTCAGCGACCGCCAGGCATACCAGATATAGGCGACCACCAGCGGAATAAAAAGCGACACGACGCTCATGACCTGAAGCGTGAAGCGGCTCGAGGAGGAGTTGGCAATGGTGAGCGACGACTGAATGTCGGCCGTCGAGGGGTAGTAAGCCGTATGGTTCCATCCGGCGCAGAGCAGCAGCGCCAGCACCGTCAGCACCGTTCCCGCACCGCCGAACCAGACGGCATGCCGCCGACCCCACCAGCCCAGCGCGATGCTCCACAGTACCGACACCAACCCGACCAGAAGCACGGCGGCGACCGCGGGCATTTCGAGCAGGTTGTGCAGGTACTTGTAGGGTTCGACCGCAATCCGGCCTGCGCCGTCGACGGCCCAGCCGTCGGAGAGCAGCAGGCGGATGAACCAGGCCAGGAAGAAGAGCAGAAAAGCGACAGCCGCCGGGATCATCCGTTCGCGCGACCGTTCGCGCAGCGTCGGATCGTCGAGCGTCAGCAGGAAATACTGGCAGCCGAGCAGGATCGCCAGCAACGCTACCGAAACGCCCAGAAAGATATTCTGCGTCGAGGCGAGGGCTTCCAGCCCGTGCCACGGCGTGGTCCACTGCGAAATGACCGCCGCGCCGCCTCCCGCCGTGTCGGCCAGGTTGAGGCGGTCGACCGTAAACGAAGCGCCCGTAAAGAGCGTTCCGACGGCCACGCCTAACAGCAGGGGTCCCAGGATGCCGTTGATCTGGAGGAAGACATCGAACGTACGCCCGCCGTAGACGTTGCCCGGTTTGCGGCGGAACTCGTAGCCGACGGCCTGGAGGACGAAGACCAGCAGGATCGCCATCCAGACATAGTACGCCCCGCCGAACGAGGTGGAGTAGAAGAGCGGGAACGAGGCGAAGAACGCTCCGCCGAAGGTGACCAGCGTGGTAAAGGTGATCTCCCACTTGCTGCCCAGCGTCCCCGTGAGCGTGTTCCGCTCTTCGGGGGTCTTGCCGATGTCGTAGAGCACCGCCTGCCCGCCCTGCACGAAGAGCAGGAAGACCAGCAGCGCGCCCAGCAGGGAGATCAGGAACCACCAGTAATGTTGTAAAAGTGCTAAAGTATCCATCGTCGTCTATTTTTCAGGTTCGGGACCGATTTTGATCTGCCGCGTGAGGATGCTCACCTCGGCGATCAGCAGGGCGGTGAACAGCGCCAGAAAGAGGAAGAAGGTGACGCTGACCGAGCCGCTGGGGATCTTCGAGGCCGCCACGCCCACGGGCATCAGGTTCTGGATGGCCCACGGCTGGCGACCGACCTCGGTGACGATCCAGCCCGCCTGCGAGGCGATCCAGGCCAGCGGGATCGACCACACGGCCACCCACAGCAGCCAGCGGCGGTTGCCGAGCGTTCCCCGGCGGTTGAGCCACCAGACGGTGGCCAGCAGCAGGATGAAGAAGACCCCCGCGCCGACCATCACACGGAACGAGTAAAACAGCAGCGGCACGTCGGGCACGATCTGTTCGGGCGTGCGGAGGTAGCCGTAACCGAAGTAGGCGAAGTAGTCCCGCAGGAACGCTTCTCCCTCGGGAGTCGCAGGGTCGAAGAGCTTTTCGACGGCCGCCATCGCCTCCCGGTCGCCCGCATCGCGGGCCGCGCGGTAGCGCGCCAGCGCGTCGATCGCCTCCCGGCCGCGTTCGATCTTTTCGGCTGCGCCCATCACCCCGCGCTCGGGGTTGCCGTCGACCAGATCGTTGATGCCCGGCACGTAGGCGTTGGCGTCGCGGAAACTCATCAGCGAGAGCATCTTGGGTATGTCCGCCCGGAAGTAGAACGCCTCCGCGCCCGCCGCGCGTTCGGCCTCGGGCCGCAGCACGCCGAATGCCGTGAGCGAAGCCCCTTCCGCACCGTCGTAGAGCGCCTCCATCGCCGCGAGCTTCATCGGCTGCACGCGGGCGATGACCGCGCCCGAGCGGTCGCCCGTCATGGCGGTAATCAGCGCGAAGACCAGCCCGAAGAGCGAGGCGACGGCGATGCTGCGCGTGGCCATGCGCTCTTCGCGGCGGCGCAGCAGATACCAGGCGCTCACGCCCACGACGAAGAGCGCCGCGAGGGTGAATGAGGAGGTGACCGTATGGAAGAACTTGTTGACCGCGACGGGCGACAGGGCCACCTCGCCGAAAGAAGTCATCTCGTTGCGCACGGTTTCGAGGTTGAACGTGCAGCCGACCGGGTACTGCATCCAAGCGTTGGCCACCAGAATCCACCAGGCCGAGAGGTTGGCCCCGACAGCCGTGAGCCACGTGGCCGTGAGGTGGAAGCGTTTGGACACCTTCTCCCAGCCGAAGAACATGACGGCGATGAACGCGCTCTCGAGGAAGAAGGCCAGAATGCCCTCGATGGCCAGCGGTGCGCCGAAGATGTCGCCCACGAAGTGGGAATAGTTGGACCAGTTGGTTCCGAATTCGAATTCGAGGATCAGACCCGTGGCTACGCCGATGGCGAAGTTGACACCGAAAAGGCGCATCCAGAACCGGGTGGTCCGTTTCCAGAACAGGTCGCCCGTCCGGACGTAGAGGGTCTCCATGATGGCGATCAGAACGCTCAGCCCCAGCGTAAGCGGGACGAAGAGCCAGTGGTAGATGGCCGTCAGGGCGAATTGCGCGCGCGACCAGTCGACGGTTTGCAGGTAATCCGAGAGCATATGTTAGCGGTTAACGTTTCTTTGCATCCATTCCATTGCCCCGCAGGGTGTTATTCGGGCAGCAGCGTCTCCAGCACGTAATCGGCCCGCTCCTTCGTGCTCTTGCCGCTCATCAGGTCGGGGAAGAAGAACAACCGCAGCACGGCAAAGAGGATGAACAGTTTCAGCAGGATGATGGCCCACAGGGTACGTCCCAAGATCATCGCGCGGAATCCGTCGACGTAGAACCGTACCACCTTGCGAAGCGTCTGCACCATATCCTGTGAAGCGTTTCTCAAAGATAGGCAGAAAAAGGCAAATAAAAAAGGGGTGCGGCCATTTTCCGGCCGCACCCCTTCATGATCCCGACCTAACGGGTTATTGCAGGTAGGGGTTCTGCCCGTTGAGCGATCCGAGAAAGTCGACGATGCGGTCCACCTCCTGCTGCGTGTAGTCGGCGCCGGTCTGGAAGCGCATCATGGCCTTCACCGCCTCGTCGAGCGTCGCGGCCGAACCGTCGTGCAGGTAGGGCGGCGTCAGGGTCACGTTGCGCAGGTTGGACACTTTGAACTTGTGCAGGTCGCGTTCGTTGCCCGTGAAGCCGAAAAGTCCCTTGTCGTCGTCGTTCATGGCGATCTCGGGCGTGCGGGCCGCGAAGTAGTCCTCGGCGATGCCCAGGTATTCGAACGACTGGCCGCCGAGGGTCTGTCCCGCGTGGCAGGTGGCGCAGTCGTGCTCCTTGAAGAGGCGGTAGCCCTCGATCTGTTCGGCGGTGAGCGCCGAAGCGTCGCCCGCCAGGTAGCGGTCGAACGGCGAATCGGGCGTGGTAAGCGTCTTTTCGAACTCGGCGATGGCGTCCGTCACGGTCGCCTGGGTAAGCCCTTCGGGGTAGAGCGCTTCGAACTGGCGCACGAGCGCCTTGTCCCGGCGCAGGCGCGCCACGATGTCGTCCCACGTCTGGTCGCCCATCTCCACCGGGTTCACCGGGGGACCTGCGGCCTGCTCGGCCAGCGTGGCGGCACGGCCGTTCCAGAATTGCTGGCAGTTGTAGACGGCGTTATAGACCGTCGGAGCGTTTACGCCGCCAAACTGCCCGTCGATGCCCTCCGAGGTGCGGAAGTCGGCCACGTCCGCACCGCCGCTTTCGAGGATGTGGCAGTCGGCGCACGACACGGTCCCGTCGGCCGAGATGCGGGTGTCGTAGAACATTTTATATCCCAGCGCGACCTTCTCGGGGTCGGTCGGGATGTTGCCCTTGAGCGGCTGTACGGGCTCGTTGGCGAACTGCTCGGCGGCAAGGCCCGTGGCGAAACGCTGCGCCCGCACGTCGCGGATCCAAGAGGCCAGCACGCTCTTTTCGGCCTTGTTGAAGCCCGTGCCCCAGTGGACGAGGCGGTACTCGAGCAGCGGCATCGAGCCGCTGAGCATCGACTGCTCCAACTTCGCCAGCGACGCCTCGTCGATGGCGTCGAGCTTCTGTACGACGCTCTTCAGGTCCGTAAAGCGCGCGGCGCGGTGCATGTGTCCCTGCAGGCGGGTTCCGATAAGGGGGTAGTTGATGTAGAAGGGACGCTCGGCGTCGTGGTCGTGGCAGACGAAACAGTCGTTCTGCGCGAGGATGGCCGCCACCTGCTCCTCGACGGGAGCGTCGGCGGGGATCGACTTGCGGAAATTGAACCGGTAGATGGCTACGACGCACGCTGCGGCGACGAGCGCGACCAGTACGATAGTGATAAATCGCTTCATTTCAAACGTTTTGAGGGTGTGCTGGTACAAAAATAATTATTTTATCGGTTTAACGTATAGGTATGCAGGCTTTTTTTTGCCGCCGGCAGGTAATTCACCCCGTACCAGGTGACCTGCAGGGCCAGAAAGGCGACGGCGAGCAGCGCTACGGCCGTCCGGTGCGCCGTGGGGCGGTGACGGCGGAAGTGAATATAGGCCAGCGTGAGCAGCCAGGTCGCGGCCGCCCAGCTCTCCTTGGCGTCCCAGGCCCAGTAGTCGCCCCACGCCTGCCGCGCCCATACCGCGCCCGAGAGCATGCCCAGGATCAGCAGCGCCGAGGCGATGCGCGTCAGCCGGTCGGCGTCGGCAAGGAGCCGCGGCCGGTGTGCGAGCGACGCGACGGCCACCGCCAGCGCGGCTGCCAGCACGGCGTAGGCGAGCATGTAGATGGCTACGTGGGGGACGAACCACGCGCTTTGGAGCGCGGGCATCAGCGTCTCGGAGTGTATTTCGGGCTTGAAGATGTTGATGAGCGTGAAGACCGAGGCGAGCACGGCGGCGAAGGGCAGCAGGAAGCGGTAGCGCCAGCGGCGGTGGAGCACCCAGCCCGTGAGGGAAAGAAAGAGGGCGTACCACAGGCGCGTCTCGCCCATCGTGCGCATCGGGGCGCGGCCCAGCGTGTGCCAGAAGAGGAGGATGAAGAGCAGATAAATGAGTGTGCCTGCCAGGAACAACCCGCTGCCGATACGGGCCGCAGCGCTTTGCCGGGGGCGGGATTCCCTGCCGGCGGTATGGTTCGACGGGCCGGATTTTCCGGGCTTCCCGGCAGCCGCATCGTTTCTGCGGACAGGTTCTACCCCCGTCCCGTACCGCGCGGCCAGCGCCGCCCCGAGGCTCCAGAGCGCGACGGCCGCCGCGCCGAAATAGGGAAACTCCTGCCAGGTCATCGTCTGCTGAATAATAAGAGAAGCGATCCCGCGGCCAGCAGGGCTACGCCGACCCATACCACCCACAGCCACGGGTCGCGGACGAGGAGCAGCACGGTGTAGGCTCCGTGGCGCGTGTCGTAACTGTCCTGAAAGAAGGTATAGCCGCCGTACCGCACCGGGTGGTTGACCTCGACCGAAGCCGGACGACCGTCGAAGCGCAGTTCGGAGCGGAAGCGGCGCGGCGTGCCGTCGTCGTAGCGCTCCAGCGTGAAGCGGTCGAGGCGGACGGCAAAGGGGAGTGGCACGGCTTCGCCCGCCGCGGTGTAGGCCAATGCAGCCTCCTCGCCCGTGCGGACCAGCATCCGGGCGCGCGTCACGTCGGGCGCGCCGAACAGGGCGCCCCATACGATCAGGAACAGCCCGGCGTGGTTGAGCACGAATCCCGCCCCGCGCCGCCGGCGCACACCGCGCAGCGTGACCAGCCCGAGCGAGGCGGCGAAGAGGATCAACAGCCCGATAAAGGGCCAGGTGTAGTAGATTCCCGCGGCCCAGATCCCCTCCGCGGCGACTGCCGCGGTCGTGAGAACGAGCAGTACGACCGCTCCGTAGGGTCCGGAGAGCAGGCGGTACGCCCGCGTACGGGCGTAGTAGCGGTCCGCGGCCCAGAGCGCTGCCGCGAAAGCCGCGCCGAGGATCAGCGAGGCCGGGAAACGCCAGAGCGAAATATCGGCGGAAAACAGGTTCACGGACCAAATATACGCAAATAATGTAAGTTTTTCGTATTTTTGCGGGCGAAAAACGCCCGCTGAGACAGGCTGCGCTCCGGCATGACCCAAGCCTGTTGCTTGGTTTTGCACCCTGGCCTGCACGGTCTTGGCGGCCCAAGAAACGATCCGAAGATAATTTCCATGCGAACCAAAGCGATGAAAACCCCTGCAGCGTGGGTGTCGGCCATCCCGCTCGGGGTGCTGACGCTCCTCTTATATATCGTTATCCGCTGTTTCGGCGGCGATGCGATCAACGGCGGCAGCCAGATGGCCCTGCTGTCGGCCACGTCGGTCTGCGTGATGCTCGCCATCGGCATCTACCGCTGCCGCTGGGCGGTGCTGGAGGAGGCGATCATCGAGAACATCCGCGCCTCGGCGTCGGCCATCGTCATCCTGCTGCTGATCGGGGCCATCGCCGGAACGTGGATGGTCAGCGGCGTGGTTCCGACAATGATCTACTACGGGCTGCAGGTGCTCCACCCGTCGTTTTTCCTCGCCGCCTCGTGCGTGATCTGCGCCGTGGTGTCGCTGATGACCGGCAGCTCGTGGACCACGATCGCCACCATCGGCGTGGCGTTGATGGGAATCGGGCAGGCGATGGGATTCCCCGACGGCTGGGTGGCCGGGGCAATCATCTCGGGGGCCTATTTCGGGGACAAAATCTCGCTGCTCTCCGACACAACGGTGCTGGCCTCCTCGACGGTCGGCGTTCCGGTCTTTACGCACATCCGTTACATGCTCTATACGACCATCCCCTCGTTTGTCGTGGCGCTCGGGGTCTTCACCGCCGCGGGGCTGACGCTCGACCATGCGGGGGCCACCTCCGCGGTGCTCTATGCCGAATCGCTGGCCGCGACCTTCCGCATCACGCCGTGGCTGCTGTTAGTGCCGCTGGCTACGGGGGTGCTGATCGCGCGCAAGCTCCCGGCCATTGTGACGCTCTTCTCGGCCGTGGTCTTCGCCTGCGTGGCGATGGTCGCGGTGCAGCCCCAGATGGTGGCACGCGTGGCGGGGGTCGAATCGCTGGACTTTCTGACCGGGTTCAAGGGGGTGCTGATGAGCTGCTTCGGGCCGACGGCGATCCCTACCGGAACCCCGCAGCTGGACGAGCTGGTCGCCACGCGCGGCATGGCGGGGATGCTTAACACGGTGTGGCTGATCATCTGCGCCATGTGCTTCGGCGGGGTGATGACCGGCAGCGGCATGCTCCGCGCGCTGACGGCGGTTTTCCTGCGCTTCGTGCGGCGCACCTTCTCGGCCGTGGCCTCGACTGTCGGGGCGGGCATCTTCTTCAACCTCTGTACGGCCGACCAGTACATCTCGATCATTCTGACGGGCCGTCTCTTCCGCGAGCTGTACGCCGAACGGGGCCTCGAGGAGCGGCTGCTGAGCCGGTCGGTCGAGGATTCGGCGACGGTCTGCTCGGTGCTTGTCCCGTGGAACTCGTGCGGCATGACGCAGGCCACCGTACTGGGGGTTTCGACCTTCGTCTACATGCCCTATTGCATCTTCAACCTCGCAAGCCCCCTGATGTCGCTGCTGGTGGCGGCCGTCGGGTGGAAGATACACAAATTAAAAATTAAGAATTAAGAATTAAAAATTAGCCCTTCGGGTTGTGGCACGACAAGCGAAATAATCATATGGAAAATACCGAACTCGTCATCTTCGATCTGGACGGCACGCTGCTCGATACGCTGGGCGATCTGGCGAAGGCGTGCAACGCCGCGCTGGCGCGGCACGGGCTGCCGCAGCATACGCTTGCGGAGTACCGCACGTTCGTCGGCAACGGCATCCTGCGGCTGGTGGAGCGGGCGCTGCCCGCGAAGCTGCGCTCCGCGGAGCGGGTGGCGGCGGTGCGCGCCGACTTCGTAGCGTATTACATGGAGCATATCGACCGCCATACCCGTCCCTATCCGGGCATTCCGGAGCTGGTTGCCGAACTCGACCGGCGGGACGTCAGTCTGGCCGTGGCGTCGAACAAGTTCCAGGCGGGCACGGAAAAACTCGTCCGGCGCTTCTTTCCCGGCGTGCGCTTCGCCGCGGTGCTGGGACAGCGCCCGGGCGTGCCGCTAAAACCCGACCCGACGGTGGTCGGGGAGGTGCTCGCCGCGACGGGCGTGCCCCGCGGGCGGGTGCTCTATGCGGGCGATTCGGGCGTGGACATGGAGACGGCCGCAGCGGCGGGCGTCCGGTCGGTCGGGGTGACGTGGGGATTCCGCACGCGCGAAGAGCTGACGGCCGCGGGTGCCGTGCATATCGTCGATCGGGCGGAGGAGATACTGGCGCTGCTCTGAGCGGCGAAACGGGTGTGGCGAACCGGAACCGTTCGATCCGGTTCGGTCGCCACAGGCAGGGAGCGGGAAGCGGGCGGACCTCAGCAGTACGCCTCCACGTCCTCCAGCGTGATATTCTTGTCGCTGAGGATGATCAGCCGTTCGATCACGTTTCTCAACTCGCGGATATTGCCGCTCCAGGGCATCTGCTGCAAGGCGTCCATCGCCTCTTCGTCGATCTTCTTCGCAGGGGTGTTGTACTCGGCGGCGATCGAATGGATGAAGTGGTCGGCCAGCAGTGGAATGTCGCCGGGGTGCTCCCGGAGCGCCGGAACGCGGATTACCAGCACGCCGATGCGGTGGTAGAGGTCCTCGCGGAAGTTTCCCTTGCGGATCTCCTCGCGCAGGTCCTTGTTCGTGGCGGCGATCACGCGCACGTTGACGTCGATGTCCTTGTCGCTGCCCACGCGGCAGATCTTGCTCTCCTGCAGCGCCCGGAGCACCTTGGCCTGCGCCGCCAGCGACATGTCCCCGATCTCGTCCATGAAGAGCGTCCCGCCGTCGGCCTGCTCGAACTTGCCGCGCCGCTGTTTGATGGCCGAGGTGAACGCGCCCCGTTCGTGGCCGAACAGCTCGCTTTCGATCAGTTCGGAGGGGATGGCCGCGCAGTTGACCTCGACGAACGGGGCCGCCGCGCGGTTGCTCTTGGCGTGGAGCCAGCGCGCCACCAACTCCTTGCCCGTGCCGTTCTCGCCCGTGATCAGCACGCGTGCCTCGCACGGGGCGACCTTCTCGATGAACTCCCGCACGCGCTCGATCTGCGGCGACGTGCCGATGATTTGCTCGGTATGCAGGTTGTGCGTCCGGCGCCGCCGCACGGGAGCGGCCGGTGCGGGCGCCGCCTCCTCCGGATCGTCGATGGTCTGGTGGATCGACTGCAGTAGCCGGTTCATGTCGATGGGCTTGGTCAGGTAATCCCGGGCCCCGCTGCGGACGGCCTCCACCGCCGAGTCGATCGTCCCCTCGCCCGCGAGCACGATGAACGGAATACCCGCGTCGGGAACCTTGCAGCCCGTTTCCGAAAGGATTAGATCGAACGGTATCTTTTCGCACAGCTGCGCGGCCGTCGTTTCGTCTTCGGCGGCCTCGGTCGAGAACCCTTCGTATTCGAGCCGTTCGCGCAGCGTGTTTCGCATGCTTTTTGAACGGTCCAGAATTAAAACTTTTGCCATAGCTTGTTTTTCCTGAAAATTTAGTACTTTTGTCCGGAGTTAATCCGGTCCGGACAGGGCGTTACCGGGACGCGAAGAGGCCCTCAGGCTCTCCCTTGTAACCTGTCCAAGACCCAAAGGTAGGAGTTTCCGCGCGCTAAAACCAATCTCGAGGGGGTCGCCCCGGGGCGCGGAAAACCCGTCGAAACATTCTGATCAGGTCCATCGCCGCAGTCCGTACGCTTCATTGCGCGGACGAAAAACGACAGGGCGCTCAACCGCAAACACAGTATGAAAAAGAATTACAATTACACACGACGCAAGTTGTACCTGCCCGAGTACGGCCGGCATATCCACGAAATGATCGACTCGCTGCTGGCGATCGAGGACCGCCGCGAACGCAACCGCCAGGCGCGGGCCGTGATCGCCGTGATGGGCAATCTGAACCCGCTGCTGCGCGACACGGCAGACTTCACGCACAAACTCTGGGACCACCTGTTCATCATGTCTGATTTTCAGCTCGATGTCGACTCGCCCTACCCGCGCCCGTCGCGGCAGGAGCTGACCGTCGCGCCCCACCGCCTGCGCTATGCGCAAAGCCGGTTCAAGTTCAAGCATTACGGCAAGTATGTCGAGCGGATGATCGAGAAGCTGGCCTCGGAGCACGATCCGCGCGCGGTGGCGCAGACGGTCGACAACCTGGCCCGCTACATGCGCACGAAGAGCTACGAATACAACCAGGATCACCCCAACAACGAAGTGATCGTAAAAGACATCAAGCGCATGTCCGGAGGAGCCATCGAGATCGACGAAGTGGCCTTAAATAATCTCCGAAGCGACTACAAACAGCACTTTACGGCACGTCCCCAGAAAGGCCCCCAGCGGCAGCAGCAGCTGCGGCAGCAGAAAAACCGCAACCAGCCCTACAACCGCAATTATTCGAAAAACAACGGCCCCTATCGCAATTCGTCCAAGTGATCGCACGTTATTTAGCCGGAATTTGATATATTTGTTCCACCAAACCGCGAAAACACCATTTCATGAATAAGCAAACGCTTTGCGTAACGGTGGTTGCGGCGGCTCTGCTGTGCGGCTGCCAAACCTCCAAAGTGAAGATATCGGGCCGCATGGTCGGCAGCGACGCCAAAACGATCTACCTCGAGCAGGTCACCCCGCTCTCCCAGACCGTCATCGACTCGGCCGTGCTCGACCCCCAGGGCGGCTACCGCTTCCAGTTGAAAGGGGCCGCCAAAACCCCGTCGCTCTACAACCTCTTCTACGACGGCGAGCGCATTCCGCTCTTCGTGGCCGCCGGCGACCGCATCACGGTCGATGCCGTGGGCAACGTCGTACGCAACTATACGGTCGAAGGCTCCGCCGAATCGGAGCTGCTGCGCCAGTTCTACCAGGCTTTCGTGACGGGGGCGCAGCGGCTGGACAACATCGCCTCGCAGTTCGCCCGGGCCGGCATTTCGGAGCAGGAGCGCAAGGCGCTGGTCAAGGAGTACACGGCCGAATACTACCGCATCCGCCGCGAGCAGCTGCGCTTCATCATCGAGCACAAGGCTTCGCTGGCCGCCGTCTATGCGCTTTACCAGCGTCTGCCGGGGGACACGCACCTGTTCAACGGCGACAGCGACGTGGTCTACTTCCGCACCGTGGCCGAGGCGCTCGAGCAGAGCTATCCCGAGTCGCCCTACCTGCAATCGCTGCTGGGCGAGATCGCCCGTATGGACGCGCGCATCAACCTCACCTCGCAAATCTCCGAGGCGGGGTATCCCGATCTGGAGCTTGCGGACATCTACGGCAGGAAGATCCGCCTGTCGTCGCTGCTGGGCAAGGTCGTGCTGGTGGATTTCTGGTCCGCCGAGCTGGGCAACAGCAATGCGCTCAACGCCGAACTGAAAGAGACCTACCGCAAGTTCTCGGAGGCCCCCACCTCGTTCGAGGTCTACCAGGTCTCGGCCGACACCTCCAAGCCGCTGTGGATCACAGCCGTGCAGGAACAGCAGCTGCCTTGGATTTCGGTGAGCGACCTGCGCGGGAAGTCCTCGCCGGCCCTCGGGCTGTACAACGTGCAGCGCCTGCCGGCCAACTTTTTGATCGACAAGGAGGGTTTGATCGTCGCCCGCGACATCTACGGCAAGAGCCTTGAGGCGAAACTTCAGGAACTCACGCGGTAATGATCTATTTCGCATCGGATATCCATCTGGGGGGCGGCGGCGAGGCGTTCGCGCGTGCGAACGAGCAGCGTTTCGTCGCGTGGCTCGACCGGGTGGCCCGGGATGCTGAGGCGATCGTGCTGGCGGGTGACGTGTTTGACTTTTGGTTCGAAAAGGGACGGCACATCCCCGACGGATATGATCGGGTGCTGGACAAGTTCCGGGAAGTGACCGGGAGGGGAATCCGGCTGATCTTTTTTACGGGCAACCACGATATGTGGCTGAACGGCTATTTCGAAAGGGAGTGTGGCATGGAGGTTCATACGAAGCCGCAGACGATGCAATTCAAAGGCAAGCGGGTCTTCGTGGCGCACGGCGACAATATAAATATCGGCTGTAAAATAGGTGTAAGATTGCTTAACATCGGCTTCCGTTCCCGGATGCTGCGCTGGATTTTTGAGACGGTCTGTCCCTACGAATTTATCCTGCGTTTAGGCCGCGCATGGAGCGCCCACTCGCTCAAGAAGCACGCTTCGGATACGGATACGAACTTCGACGAAACGCTTACCGAGCCGCTGATCGAATACGCCCGCGAATACCGGAAGACGCATGAGGTCGACCATTTCGTTTTCGGTCACATGCACTTTCCGCGCAACTATTGCAAGGACGGGCTGCATGTGGTCAACCTCGGCGGCTGGGAAAAGTGCCCCTCCTACGCCGTGCTGGACGACCGGGGCGAACTGACCCTTAAAATGCTGGACGAATGAAACAATACCTCGACCTGCTGCGCCGCATCCAGGCGGAGGGCGTCGTGCGGGGCGACCGCACCGGGACCGGCACGAAAGGGGTGTTCGGTCATCAGATGCGTTTCGATCTGCGGGAGGGTTTCCCGCTGCTCACGACCAAAAAGGTCTTTCTGAAGGGGATCATCCACGAACTGCTGTGGTTCCTGCAAGGAGATACTAATATCCGTTATCTGGTCGAAAAAGGCGTCCATATCTGGGACAACGATGCTTTCCGTTACTACAACGAACTGTGCGTGCGCCACGGCGTGCTGCCCGTCGACCGGGAGACGTTCCTGTCGGCTGCGGGCGTCGAATCGCCGATCGAAGGGTATCGCTTCGGCGATCTAAACCATGTCTACGGCTACCAGTGGCGCTCGTGGCCCAAGCCCGACGGCGGTGCGGTCGACCAGATCGCGCAGGCCGTGGAGCTGATCCGCCGGAATCCCGAGTCGCGGCGCATCGTCGTTTCGGCGTGGAACGTGGCCGAGGTCGACCAAATGGCGCTGCCGCCGTGCCACGTGCTGTTCCAGTTCTACGTGGCCGAAGGACGGCTCTCGTGCCAGCTGTACCAGCGAAGCGCCGATACATTCCTCGGCGTGCCGTTCAACATCGCCTCCTACGCCCTGCTGACGCTGTTGACGGCACAGGTCTGCGATCTCGAGCCGGGCGATTTCGTCCACACCATCGGCGACGCGCACCTCTATCTGAACCACCTCGCGCAGGTCGAAGAACAGCTCGCGCGCACGCCGCGTCCGCTGCCCCGGATGCGGCTGAACCCCGCGGTGAAGTCGCTGTTCGACTTCCGTTACGACGACTTCACGCTCGAAGGATACGACCCGTGGCCGGCGATAAAAGCGCACATGTCGTTCTGAGAAATTAAAAATTAAAAACTAAGAATTAAAAATTGCTTTCCATCATCGTAGCTGTCGCTGAGAACGGCGTGATCGGCGACAAAAACGCCCTGCTGTGGCATATCTCCGAAGACCTCCGTCGTTTCAAGGCGCTCACTTCGGGCCATCCGGTCGTCATGGGCCGCAAGACCTATGAGTCGCTCGGGAGGCCGCTGCCCAACCGAACGAATGTTGTCCTGACGCGGCAGGCGGTTGCGATTCCGGGCTGCACGGTGGTCCATTCGCTGCAGGAAGCCATCGCGCTCTTTGCGCCGCAAGAGGAGGTGTTCGTCATCGGCGGGGCCGAAATCTACGCCGAGGCGCTGCCGTTGGCCGACTGCTTCTACCTCACGCGCGTGATGCACCCCTATGCGGGCGACACGCGCTTCCCGGCGTGGAATGAAGCGGATTGGCGGCTCACCGCCTGCGAATCTTATCCCTGCGGGAAGGAGTACCCCTGGCCTTTCGCTTTCGAAACCTACGTGCGGCGCTAAGCGCCGCACGCTCCGACGAAAAAACCGCCCCGACAGTTTTCTGCCGGGGCGGTTCGCATGGAATGCGGCCGTTTAGAAGTTGTAGCCGACCGAAATGTTCAGCGCGCCGTTCTTGAACTTGTCCTTCGAACTCCAGCGGTAGTCGTCGCCCGTGTGGGCGAGGTTCGTCAGGCCCAGATCGTAGCTGACACCTACGTAGAAACGGTGGATGTTCACGCCGGCGCCGAAACGCAGACCGGCGTCGAAGCGTTTGAAGTCGCCTTTGTCCTTGTCATCGGTCGATTTGCCGAAGATGTCGTACTTGTCGCTGGTGCGCTCCGTCTCACCCATGTAGCTCTCCGTCTCTTCGATCTTGACTTTGCCGCCCAGACCGAATGCGATGTAGGGACCCACGTTGACGTCGATCTTCACGGCATCGCTCACGGCGAAGCGGTAGGAGGCCAGCACGGGGATCTGGAGATAGCTCATGTTGAGCTTCTCGGTGAGTTTGTAGCTGTATTCCTCGTCGCTTTCGCTCCATTCGCCCTTCGCACCGCGCGTGGTGAAGTAGATGCCCGGCTGGATGTAGAAGCTGCCCGCCACGTTCCAGTCCATCACGGCGCCCACGTGGAAGCCGGCGCGGCTCTCCAGGTCGTTGTAGAGCGACTCCGAGTCGCCCGAGTAGCGGAGCGAATTGATGTTCACGCCGGCGCGCACGCCGAACGCGATTTTGTCCTGTGCGCTGGCTGCGCACACTACGCCGACCGTAAGGGCGGCGCAAAGAATCAGTTTCTTCATGTCGATGAAGGTTAGGTTTGTCGCTCCGGCTCCTGGACGACGTTGATTGAGATAAGGGTTAATTGTACAGAAAGCGTGGAGCCGGAAACTTATTTTAGAAAGTCAGGTCGTAGGAAACCTCTCAGCATAAAATAAGCAACAACCCCACGCCTATCCCTTACGGGATGAGACGCGGCAAGATGTCTGCTATTCTCTGCTAAAAAGTGAATTTCCTACGTTCGACTTTCGAGAATGAGCTACACTTTCCGTGTATCGTATATGTTCTGCAAAAGTAAACATATTCCCTGAAAATGCAAAACTTACCTCGAAGGAAGCGTCCGCTGTCGGAAAAATCGGGCCGCGGCGCGTCCGATAACGCCGCCCGACGGACCGCTCCGACCGCTCTTCGGCACTCCGCTGCAGGCTGCGCGGTCCAAATTAGGTATTTATACCACCCCCTCACAGAGGCGGATTGCTTACCTTTGCCGAACAAAGGTTTACGATAATATAGGTATGGGTAAATACTTCGATCTGCTGATGGAGGATGTGCGCATGAAGGAGGGCCTTCAGTCGTGCATGAACTGCGGCGTCTGTACGGCCGTATGCCCGGCGGCGGAGTTCTACAACTACGATCCCCGCCAGATCGTCAACACGGTGCAGACGCGCGACGACGAGGCCATCGAGGAGCTGCTGCGAAGCGATGTTATCTGGTACTGCGGCGAGTGCATGTCGTGCCGTCCGCGCTGTCCGCGGGGCAACACGCCGGGGTACGTGATCCAGGCGCTGAGGACCCTGTCGCAGAAGACGGGGCTGTTCGTCGAGAGCGAAAAGGGCCGCCAGCAGCTGGCTCTCAAGCGGATCATCGGCGAGAATATCCTCCGCACGGGCTACTGCATCGTGCCGCGGCTGGTCAAACCCGAGCTGCACCCCGAGCAGGGAACCGTCTGGCAGTGGATCTACGACAACGACCGCGAAATCTACGGACAGTTCACCCCCGTCTACATGCGCCACGGCGAAGGGGCCCTGCGCCGGCTGGACGAACAGTCGCTCGACGAGATCAACCGCATCTTCGAGGTGAGCGGCGGAAACGCCATGTTCGACACCATCGAAGAGCACTCCGACCGCAAGGCCCGCGAGCTGGGCTATCCGGAGGGGGCCGACCAGCAGTACATGATGGACGTATTCCTTCATAACAGCAACGAACACTATTGATCCGGACCGCGCAGCCCGCAAACGGGAGCCGGATCCGGCAATCACGCTACAAATCAACGACGATGAAACGAACGAGTTGGACGGATTACCAGAAGCAGATCGCCGACGACCATTATTACTACGGACGCAGCTGCATCCGCCAGAACTTCTTCCCCGGCAGCGAGAAGGCGTTCCTGGACATTCTGCGCAACGACCTGGGCAAGGAGCTGCTCGACGATCCGAAGCACTCCTCCTGCACGGGCATCGGCTATCACTCGGACATCGTGCCGCTCGAAACGATCATGACGGTCGTGGCCCGGCAGTTCGCGCTGATGACCGAGGCGGGCTACCGCCATTTCGTGACCTCGTGCATCACCTCGTTCGGGGTCTACTCCGAGATTCTGGCCACGTGGAAAGAGTTCCCCGAGACGGAGGAGAAGGCGCGCGAGAACCTTTTCAAGGCCACCGGCCGCGAATTCCGCACCCCCGAAAGCCTGGCCCACACGTCGGACATCATGTTCCACTTCCGCGAAGAGATCGCCTCCAAAGCCAAATATCGGCTCGTCAACGCGTCGACGGGCGAACCGCTGCGGGTGGTAGAGCATATCGGCTGCCACTACGCCAAGATATTCCCCAAGTCGGGCATCGGCGGATCGGAGTTCCCCTACGTGCTGGCCGGGATGATCGAGTCGTGGGGCGGCGAGTGCGTCGACTACCCCGAGCGGCGCCACTGCTGCGGCTTCGGCTTCCGCAACTACCTGGTGCAGGCCAACCGCGGCTACTCGATCGCCAACTCGCACAAGAAGCTCGAGAGCATGGCCCCCTACAAGCCCGACTTCATCGTGGCCAACTGTCCGGGCTGCGCCATGTTCCTCGATAAGTGGCAGTATGCCATCGCCGAGATGGAGGGGACGACCTACGGCGAGAACGGCCACGGCATTCCGGTGCTGACCTACGAGGAGATGGCCGGACTGATGCTCGGCTACGATCCGTGGGCGCTGGGCATGCAGATGCACCAGGTCGACGTCGAGCCGCTGCTCGATAAGATGGGCGTGGAGTACGACCCTGCGGCCAAATACCTGGGCCGCAACGGCAAATATATCGGCAAACCCGCCTCGGCGGTGGTCAACTGCTGCCCGACGGATACGGTGTACGATATTCGGGAGTAAGCGGGGGTTGCCGGGCGGAAGAGACAGCGAATGTGGAAGGACGGGTTTTGGTGGTCGCATGTCAAGTCCCTCCCGAGGGAGGGATTTAGGGCGGGGGCAGACCTATGAACGCCGCCGAAGGCGGCGAGGACCTGACCTGCCGACGGGCGGAAGCGGCCGTTGCCAAAGGGACAACGAAATAGGAAAGAGAAAAACAAACGTCATGAAACGTGTAATCATCATAGGCGGCGGCGTAGCGGGCATGCAGACGGCCCTGCGACTGGCCGCACAGGGCGTGGAGCCGGTGATCGTTGAAAAGGAGGCCGAACTGGGCGGCAAACTGCGGGGCTGGTACGTGCTGTTCCCCTCGTTCACCCCGGCGGCGGAGGTGCTGACCGACTTGAGGCGGCGGGTGCACGAACGCAATATCGAAGTGCTGCTCAATGCCGAGGTCAAGGGGTTCACCGCGGGCGGCGTGCTGCTCGCCGACGGGCGGATGCTCCCGTGCGATTCGGTCGTCGTCGCCTCGGGATTCACCCTGTTCGATGCCGCGATCAAGGAGGAGTACGGCTACGGAATCTACGACAACGTGCTGACGACGGTCGATCTGGAGCGGATGTTCAACGAGGGCCGCGTGGCCAAGGCCGACGGCTCGCGCCCCAAGCGCATCGCGTTCCTGCACTGCGTGGGTTCGCGCGACGAGAAGGTGTGCCAGCAGCACTGCTCGCGGGTCTGCTGCATCACGGGCGTCAAGCAGGCGATGGAGATGAAGCGCCTGTTTCCCGACGCCGACGTCTTCAATTTCTACATGGACATCCGTATGTTCGGTCCCGGGTACGAGGAAATGTACCGCGAGGCGCAGCAGAAATACAACATCCACTTCGTCCGCGGCCGCATCTCGGAAGCCAGCCCGACGATCGACGGCCGGGTGCAGATCAAGGCCGAGGATACGCTCACGGGGCGTCCGCTGCGCATGAGCGTCGACATGCTGGTGCTCATCGTGGGCATGCGCGCCAACGACGACAACGCCGCGTTCGCGGCGGGGGCGGGGCTGCGGCAGTCCGCGAGCGGCTTTCTCGCACCGCGCGACCTCTTTCTGGGCAACGTCCGCAGCGGCGTGGAGGGCATCTTCTACGCCGGGACCGTCACGGCGCCCAAGAACATCGGCGAATCGATCAACGAAGGCATCGCCGCGGCGGACGCGGCTGCCGAATACCTGGGGGCGTAGCGTATGGCGGCGATCAATTTCGGATACACCATCTCCAAGCCGCGGGCCATCGACCTCGACCGCAACAACCTGCGCAAGAGCGACGAGATTCTGCGCGAAATGCCCGAGCTGCAGACCTGCATCGGCTGCGGGGCCTGCACGGCGCTCTGCACGGCGGGCAACCTGACGGAGTTCAACTTCCGCAAGGTCCACACGCTGGTGCGCCGCGGCGAGTATCAGGGCGCCTACGAGGAGATGAACAAGTGCATGCTGTGCGGCAAGTGCCGCCTGGTCTGCCCGCGCGGCATCAACACGCGCGGGGTGGTGATGCTCATCAAACGAAAACTGGGAGATTTCTGACATGACCTTCTTCGCACCTTTCTGCATACCGTTTCTGGCGGGCGTGGCGGTGATGTTCGTCACCCTGGCGTGGAAGTGGGGCGTCTGGCTCTACCGCCTGCCGCGCTCCGACAAGCGGCTCATCGTCCGCGGCGTACCTACCCGGGCGACCTTCGCGGCCATCGGGGAGACGGTGAGCGAATCGCTGCTCCACCGACGCATCTTCCGCGTCAACCCGCTGCTGGGCTACATGCACATGTCGCTGGCTTTCGGCTGGTTCCTGCTGATCGTCGTGGGGTGGACCGAGACGTTGGCCTACATGGGGCTGCGTTGGGTTCCGATCCAGGGGCACGTCTTCTTCCGCTATTTCTCCACCGGGTTGCAGCACAAACCGCTGTTCGACTTCGTGATGGACCTGCTGCTGCTGTTCGTCCTCTCCGGCGTGGCGCTGGCGTGGGGCAAACGCTTCTTCTCGCGTCGGATGGGCATGCGCCGCACGACCCGCCACATGCCGGGCGACCGGGTGGCGCTGTCGGCTTTGTGGTTCGTCTTTCCGGCGCGTCTGGTGGCCGAGAGCGCGACCTGCTCCCTGTACGGCGGCGGGGGATTCCTCACCGGAACGCTCGGCGGATGGATGGCCGACCATATCTCGACGCTCGCGCTGATGAACCTCGAAAGCGCGGCGTGGTGGTTCTACTCTTCGTGTCTGGGCGTCTTCTTCGTGGCGCTGCCCTTTTCGCGCTACATGCACATTTTCACGGAGATCCCCCTTATCTTCCTGCGCCGCTACAAACTGCGTTCGGGAGAGAAGGAGTCCTCTTTCGATAACTTTCAGGTGGAGGCGTGCTCGCGCTGCGGCATCTGCATCGACCCCTGCCAGCTGCAGGAGGTGCTGGGGGTGAATACTGTGCAGTCGGTCTATTTCCTGCGCGACCGGCGCTACGGAATGCTGCGGCGGGAGGTGGCCGACAACTGCCTCCTGTGCGGTCGCTGTGCGGAGAAGTGCCCGGTCGGCATCGATCTCAATACGCTGCGCATCAGTTCGCGTGACAAGTTGCATAACGTGCCCGACGAGCGTCGCTACGGCTATTTCAAGGGACTGGACCGCTCCTCCGGTGCGGGAAAGGTGGGCTATTTCGCGGGCTGCATGACCCTGCTGACGCCCCGCACCCTCTCGGCCATGTCCATGATCTTCGACGCGGCGGGCGAGGAGGTTTGGTGGGCGGACCGCGAGGGCGGGGTCTGCTGCGGACGTCCGCTCAAGCTGGCGGGCGAGACCGATTCGGCCCGCAAGATGATGAATTATAACGCCGAGCTGTTCCGCAAACACGGCATCACCACGCTGGTGACCTCGTGTCCGATCTGCCTGAAGGTCTTCCGCGAGGACTATGCGCTGGAGGGGATCGAGGTGCTCCACCACTCGGAATATATCCTGCGTCTGCTGCAGACGGGGCGGCTGGCGCTCCGTCACGGGGCGACGCGGTTCACCTACCACGATCCCTGCGAGCTGGGACGCGGCTGCGGCGTCTACGATCAGCCCCGCGCGGTGATCGAGGCGGTGGGCGAGCTGCTCGAACCTGCCCGCACGCGCGAAAACGCCCTTTGCTGTGGTTCGTCGGTGGCCAATACGGCCATCACCGATGCGCAGCAGGTGCGCATCGCCCGCTCGGTGACCGAGGAGCTGGAGCAGACCGGGGCCGAGGTGATCGTCACCGCCTGCCCGCTGTGCAAGAAGGCGTTGGGCCGCGGTACGCAGCGCGAGGTGCGCGATCTGGCGGAGATCGTCGCCAGAGCCGTGGAGTGAATTTTTCCGGTTTGGGCGTCAGGTGGTTAGGGGTTTGCACCGAATTATTATCGCCGGGGATTTGGTAAAACCGAATTTTTGCATTATCTTTGCACACGCAAAAGCGATAGATCGCAAGACCAAAAATATATCGCGGGATGGAGCAGTTGGCAGCTCGTCGGGCTCATAACCCGAAGGTCGAAGGTTCGAGTCCTTCTCCCGCTACTGAAGAGGAAGAGAAATCTTCCTCTTTTTATTTGTTCAGTGGGCTATCATTCGCCCTGCGTTCTGGCCGCTTCGGCGCTTCTTTCGGCCGTTTGGCCGGTATGCCGCTTGCTGGGAAAGAGTTATGTCGTATATTGAGGTAACGATAAACCCTAATACCTGTGAATTATGAAAAGCATGTTAATGTGTCTGGCTGCGGTGCTGACCCTTTCGGCGGCCGCCGCGCAGATTCCCGAAGGTACGGCCAAATCCGAAAAAAACTACTGCGGCCAGACGGTCTATTACGACAAGTGGGGGTATGAGATCGGTAAGTCGGAAGAGAACTACATGGGGCAGACGGTCTATTACGACAGATCGGGGCGTGAGATCGGCAGGTCGGAAGCGAACTACATGGGCCAGACGGTTTATTACGACAGATCGGGGCGTGAGATCGGCAAGTCGGAAGAGAACTACATGGGGCAGACGGTCTATTACGACAGATCGGGGCATGAGACCGGCAAGTCGGAAGAGAACTACATGGGCCAGACGGTCTATTCCAAATAGCCCCCCCCCTTTCTTTCGACCGTTCGCGGCGCATATTTTGCAGTAAGGGTGATAAACATCCTAAAAGCAAAGTTATGAAAGAGCACAAGAACACGACCTGCGATCCCTGCGAGCGGGACTTCGAGAAGAGCGTCGAGGAGCTGGTCAAGGAGGGGACGACCCCTTCGCATGCCGATCGGGAGAAGAAGGAGCACGAGGTGAAGGCGGCTTTCTCGCAGCAGCACGCCGCGGAGCACTCGGGGAAGCAATGTACGTCGCAACACGCCGCAGAGGGGCACAGCGCCAAGTGTCACGCTCCGGAGGGCCATGCTGCCAAGGGCGATGCCGGTCGGGAATCCGGCAGGAACTCCGAGAAGCCTGCGTCCGACCGGCAGTCGGATATGCCGGGTCAGTCGGGCAGCAGCTCGTCCTACGGCCAGCAGTCGGGTATGTCGAATCAGACGGGCAGCGGCTCGTCGTACGGCCAGCAGTCGGATATGCCGGGTCAGACGGGCAGCAGCTCGTCCTACGGCCGGCAGTCGGATATGCCGGGCCAGTCGGGCCGGGAATCGAAGCCGGGTCAAGATTCCGGTATGTCCGGACAACACGCCGGTATGACCAGTCAGCAGTCGGGACTGGATTCGATTTACACCCAGCCCCTGGAGCGGGAGATCACGGAGGGCGACACCGCCCGCAAGCATCCTACGGCCGGCGACATGACCGAAGAGTAACCCCTCCCACTGCAAACGAAAAGCCTGCAACCACAGAGACGGTTGCAGGCTTTTTCGTGCAGTGCGTTCCTATTGCTGCTGCCGGTAGGCCGCAAGGCCGCTGCGGAGGAATTCGATGAATCCGTCGACCGAGAGGTCGTAACCGCGCGGCGGCACGAGCACTTTGCCGTCGCGGCCCTGAAGCACGTAGTAGGGCTGGGCGTTGACCCCGTAGGTCTTCAGCGCGTAGTAGGAGTTGATCTTGCCGAGGCTTTTAAGCACCTTGCCCGTGTCGGTGGTGACCCACTCGTCCTCGGGCAGCACCTTCTTGTCGTCGGAGTAGAGCGCCACGATCACGTAGTCGTTGCGCAGGATGTCCAGCACCTGCGGATCGGACCAGACGCGCGCCTCCATCTCGCGGCAGTTGACGCAGCCGTGGCCTGTGAAGTCGATGAACAGCGGTTTGTTGACCTTAGCCGCATACGCCTCGGCCTCCTCCAGGTCGAAGAACCCTTCCAGTCCGTGCGGGAGGTGGAGGAAGTCGCTATGCTTGGGTTTGTGCCCGTCGACGGTCTCCAGCATCCGGCTCTCGGCCGCAACGGTTCCGGAGCCCTCCCGAAGCACGAAGTCCTGCGAGGAGAGGGGCGGCAGGTAGCCCGAAAGCCCCTTGAGCGGCGCACCCCACATGCCGGGAACGAGGTAGACGACGAACGAGAAGGTGATGATGGCCAAAAAGAGCCGCCCGACGCCGACGTAGGGCCGCTCGCTGTCGTGGGCGAAGCGGATTTTGCCGAGGAAGTAGAGCCCCAGCAGCGAGAAGGTGACGATCCATACGGCCAGATAGATTTCGCGGTCGAGCAGCCCCCAGTGATAGGTCTGATCGGCTACCGAGAGGAACTTCATGCCCAGCGCCACCTCGATGAATCCCAGCACGACCTTTACCGAGTTGAGCCATCCGCCGCTCTTGGGCAGCTTCTTGAGCATCGAGGGGAAGAAAGCGAAGAGCGTGAACGGGAGGGCGAATGCCACGGAGAAGGCGAGCATCGTGACGATGGGGCTCCAGAACTCCCCGGCCGTCGATTTGATGAGCACCGAGCCTACGATGGGTCCCGTGCAGGAGAACGACACCAGTACGAGGGTCAGCGCCATGAAGAAGATGCCGGCCAGCCCCTTCGAGTCGGCTTTCGAGTCGGTTTTGTTGACCATCCACGAGGGCAGCGTGATCTCGAACGCTCCGAAGAACGAGGCGGCGAAGACCATGAAGACGAGGAAGAAAATCACGTTGGGCAGCCAGTGCGTCGCCAGCCAGTTGAAGATGTCGGCCGTCACTGCGTCGCCGCCCAACAGACGGGTGATGAGGATGATCGCGGCGATCGGGAGCGTATAGAGCGCCACGATGAAGAAGCCGTACATGCCGGCGCGGATGCGGCCCAGCGCGGCGTTTCCCGAACTTTTCATGAAGAACGAGACGGTCATCGGAACCATCGGGAAGACGCAGGGGGTCAGCAGGGCCGCAAAGCCCCACAGGATCGCCTCGACGATCAGCGCCCAGAGCGAGCCGCCGCCCGCCGCATCCGGAGCGGACGCGGCCACGGCAGGGGTCGCTGCAACACTTTCGGTAGGTTCGGCAGCCGGGGTTTCAGCCGGGGTTTGAGGGCCGGCAGCCGGAGCGACGGCGGTCGATGCGGCATTCCCCTCGGGAATCCGGATCGTAAGCTCCGTGTCGTCGGGCGGCAGGCAGCTGCGGTCGTCGCAGATCATCCACTCCAGCGTGGCCCGGAGGGTGGCGTCGGGAGCTGCGAGCCGGACCTTTTGCGCGAAGAGCGCCTTTTGCGCAAAGGTCCCGATCTCCATGTCGAACGTCTCGTCGTAGTGGCGTTCGGGCCGGGTCAGCTGCTCCACACTGCCGAGGTAGGTGACCCCTTCCGCGGGGGCGAAGTCGATGGCCGTAGCGTTGGGGCCGCCGTCGTAGGGGCCCATGTCGTACATGTGGTAGGGTGCGGGGATCGCGGCTTCGAGCACGATGCGGTAGGTATCGTCGCCCAGTGGCTCGACCTTGCTTTTCCAGGTGACGGTCTGCGCCGCGGCGGCTACGCTGAGCAGCGCCGCAAGCGTCGACAGCAGAATGCGAAGGGATTTTTGCATAGTCTTTTCGCTTTTAATTCGGGGATAAAGATACGTGTTTTTCCCGATTTATTGCTACATTCGCACGATGATTCGAATTTCGCTCATAATCCCCACCCATAACCGTGCCGCCCGGCTGATCGCCGCTCTGGAGAGCGTCGTGCAGCAGGACCTCCCGGCGGCGGAGTGGGAGTGCGTGGTGGTGAACAACCGCTCCGAGGACGATACGGAACGGCGTTTCGCCGCTTTCGCCGCCGCCCATCCGGCGCACAACCTGCGGTTGGTCGCGGAGCCGGAACCGGGTGTCTCCTATGCCCGCAACCGGGGCGTCAGGGAGGCCGCCGCGCCTGTTTTGGCGTTCATCGACGACGACGAGCGGGTCAATGCGGGCTTTCTGAGGGCCTATGCCGACTTCTTCGATGCGCACCCCGCGGCGATGGTCGCCGGGGGGCGGATCATCGCCGAGTACCCGGCGGGCCGTCCGGCGTGGCTGTCGAAATATACGGAGATGCCGATCGCCAATCCGATGGATTTCGGGTCGCAGGTGCGTCCGTTCCCGGCGGGTCGTGTTCCGGGCGGGGGCAACATGGCTTTCCGCCGCGAGGCGTTCGACGGCTGCGGGGGGTTCGACCCGGCGCTGGGGCGCGTCGGCCGGGAGCTGATCGGCGGCGAGGAGAACGACCTGTTCGAGCGGCTGCGCGTTGCGGGGCGGACGATCTGGTACGTTCCCGACGCGGTGATGTGGCACATCATTCCGCCCGAGAAGCTGACCGAGGCCTATTTTCGGCGGTTGTGCCGCAACGTGGGCGTCAGTCAGCGCCTGCGGGCCGGCATCCATGACCGTATGCTGCGCACGAAGGTGCTGGAGGTGATCAAGTGGGGCGCGACGCTGCTGCTCGCGCTGACGATGCCGCCCCGCCGCTCGGTGTGGCTGCTGCGCATGCGGCGCGAGATCAGCCGGGGAATATTCATAATTAAAAATTAAGAATTAAAAATTAATAATTTCGGCGGGGCCTTCACGTTCTGCTGAGATTTGTTGCGCCGTGTTGCGTTTTGTCGTTTCGATTCGTCTCTCACATGGTCCGGTCCCAATGCCGGCAACGAAAATGATGGAAAGACATTTGTTTCGAATACTCCTTGCGCTCGTTTTTATCCCGGGCGCAATCGCGGCGTCCGGGAAAACCCCTCCGGAGGATCAGGCGCGCAGGGACAGCCTGTGGCGGATCATCGAAAGCCGCGAAGTCGTGATCGGCGACAAAACCGGTCTGTTGGACGTCCGGGTTCCGGCGGGAGAGGTTCCCGATCTCTGCTTCCTGCCCCGGGAGCACCCCGCGCAGGACACCGTGCCGGCGGCGATCCGGGAGGCGGTGGCCGAACGGACCCGGCTCACGGGGCGCGATTCGCTGTCGAGCGCCGATCTGATGTGGGCGCTGCGCCCCTATCTTCGGTGGTTGCAGCGGATCGATCCCCACCTGCGGGTCCAGCCGCAGGCGAGGCTGGCTTTGCAGAGCCGTCAGGCGTACCGAACGGCAAAAAACGCTCCGCTGCCGGGGTTTCTGCTGCTCAACATCCGCGATACGCTCCTTGTGGAGCGCTCGGTCGATCCGCTGTTCCGGCCCGGTGACCGCCTCCTTGCGATCAACGGCTGCCCGGTCGGGGACTACCTGGTCCGCTGTTACGACGACCGTTCGATCTACTCCTTCACGCTGATGGCCAACCACGACTTCGAAATGGTCCGCGCCCAAGGGTATACGGTCCTGTTCGAGCGCAGCGGGGAGCGGCGGACAGTGCATACGGCGGGCCGGCCGTGGCAGGAGGTGTACCTGGGTTTGCTGCGGCAGCGGGAGTTTTTGACGCGGATTTTCCCGGAGGCAAAGGCGGGTTATTTCGCCATCACGGAGTTCTACCCGAACAACGGGCTGCTCATCAAAAAACTCCGGCGGGCGATCCTTGCGGCCAAAGAGCAGGGCTGCACCTCGTTCATACTCGATCTGCGAGGCAATCCGGGCGGGAACGGCAGCGCATTCGACGACCTGCTCTCGATCTTTATCAACAAGCCCTCAATCCCCTATTTGAAGGGACAGCGCGTGCGGGTCGGTCCCGAGACGCTGCGCGACTACGACTTTCTGACCGACAGCATGCGCTGGCAGCTGGTCGACGTGCCCCCGGAGGAGCGGGTCGCAGAGGTCAGGCTCGACCGGAAAAAGTATATTCCGGGGATGAAATACTACGTGTTGATGAACAAGGACACGGGATCGGTCGCGGCGTCGTTCTGCAACATTCTGCAATTCAACGACGCTGCCGAACTGGTCGGCGAGCCGCTGCTCGAAAACGCCCTGCGCTATGGCGAGGTGACCCAGCGGTGGCACGGCCTGACCCGGCTGATGCTGACGGTTTCGACCGTGGAGTTCGACGAGTGCACCCGCGCGGAGGACGGGGTGCTCCGGCCCGACATTCCGATCCCCTACGTCGCGGCGGACTACCTCGCGGGGCGCGATGCGATGCTCGTGAGGCTCCTCGACCGGATTGCCCAACGGTAGCGCATGCCCGAAACGATTTCACCCCTGCCGCGGACCGTGGCAGGGGTGAATTTTCGTGGAGCGGGTTTTCAGGCCCCTCCTCAGAAGAGATATTTTTCGTGCTTGACCTTGTTTACCAGCCGGAAGATGTCGCGCCACGCCTCCTCGCCGAAGGTCGTGCCCACGACCTCGATCACTTTGCCCGCCGTGATGGCTCCGATCGTGCCACACTGGCGCAGCGTGAGACCGTCGCAAAGCCCCGCGAGGAAGCCCGCGGCGTAGAAGTCGCCCGCGCCGGTGGTATCGACGCGGCGTGCGGCGGCCATGATGCCTACGTGGACCACCTCGTCGCCGTGCTTGATGAGCGCCCCCTTGGTTCCGATCTTGACCACGGCCAGCGACGCCATCTCGGAGATGGCCTGCAGGGCGTTCAGCGGCTCGGCCTCGCAGGTGAAAGTCTTGGCCTCGTCCTCGTTGGCGAAGACGATGTCGACGTAGTCGGTCACCAGCTTGCGCAGAAATTCGAGGTTTTCGGCGACGATGTTGAAGCTGGCCAGGTCGATGGCCACCTGCAGCCCGCACTCCTTGGCCGTGCGGGCCGCGGTGAGGATCAGGTCGTGGTTCTGGACCAGATAGCCCTCGACGTAGAGGCAGTCGTAGCCCTCGAAGATGGCGGGTTCGATCTCCGGGGCCGACAGCTCCAATGCGGCCCCGAGGTGGGTGACCATCGTCCGCTCGCCGTCTGGCGAGATGAGCGAGACGCACTTGCCCGAGCGCTCCCGGCCGCGGAAGATGATCGGCTCGACGGCGAGGTTTTCGAGCGCCTGTACGAAGAAGTCGCCGGTGGTGTCGCGGCCCACCTTGCCGATGAAGCCCACGCTGCAACCCAGCCGGGCCATGGCGCGGATGGTGTTGCCGGCCGATCCGCCCAGCGACAGCGAATAGGGCAGTCCGGCCACCGATTTCGAGATTTCCGTTTGCAGGGTGGTGTCGACCAGGCTCATCGAGCCTTTGGCTAAGTTGAACCGGCTCAGCACCGAGTCGGTTTTCAGGTTGACCAGCATGTCCGTCAGGGCATTGCCGATGCCTATTACGCGTTTCATTCGCTTGGGTGGGGGTTTGGATTAGCTTGGGGTGAGGGTTATATCGAGAGGATCTTGACCAGGTCGAGATCGCTGCGGTCGATGCCTTTGTTGTGCCGGATGGCCTTGGCGAAGGGGACGTAGACGATCTTGCCGTTCTCGATGCCGATCATTACGTTGCGCTGCCCCTCCTTGAGCGCCTCGATGGCCGACTCGCCCATGCGCGAGGCGAGGATGCGGTCGATGGCCGTGGGCGAGCCGCCGCGCTGGATGTGGCCCAGGATCGTCACGCGCGCGTCGTACTGCGGGAACTCCTTCTTCACGCGCTCGGCCAGCGCCGTGGCGCCGCCCGTCGAAGGGTTCTCGGCCACAATGACGATCGCCGAGTTCTTGCTCTTGCGGAAGCCGTTGTTGATCAGTTCGGCCAGCTGGTCCACCTCGGTGTCCATCTCGGGGATGATCGCCGCCTCGGAGCCGGTGGCCAGCGCGCTGTTGAGCGCCAGATAACCCGCCGTGCGGCCCATCACCTCGACGAAGAAGAGCCGCTCGTGGCTCGATGCCGTGTCGCGCAGTTTGTCGACCGACTCCATGATCGTGTTGAGCGCCGTGTCGAAACCGATGGTCGAATCCGTGCCGCCCAGATCGTTGTCGATCGTTCCGGGCAGTCCGACGATCGGCACGTTGTACTCGCGGGCCAGCGTGTCGGCTCCCGTGAGCGAGCCGTCGCCGCCGATCACCACCAGCGCGTCGATACCCGCGGCGACCATGTTCTCGTAGGCCGTGCGTCGTCCCTCTTCGGTGGTGAACTCCTTGCAGCGAGCCGTCTTAAGGATCGTGCCGCCCAACTGGATGATGTTGCTCACACTCTGCGAGTGGAACTCCACGATCTCATTGAAGACCAATCCTTTGTATCCGCGCATGATGCCCTTGACGGCAAAGCCGTTGTAGATGGCGCTGCGCGTCACGGCGCGGATGGCCGCATTCATGCCCGGGGCGTCGCCGCCCGAGGTGAGGATACCGATACATTTGATTCCAGCCATACTCTTTGGTTTAATACCCGGGAATCGTCCGTCGGGGACGGACGGCAGGCATGTCGCTGCATGCCGATGGTCGTCCGAATTCGGATAATTCCCGGTAAAGGTAGTAATTATTTCAAATTTTTCAAAAAACGCGGGCGGTCCTCTTCAGGCCGCCCGACGTTTCGAAAAAAACTTTTTATTTTAAAAAACGGGTCGTTCGCGCTACTGCTTCTGCGTGTCGTCCGTGCTTTGGTCGGAGGTCGTCTTTCCGATCACGGCTCGGACGGTGGTCTGCTTCCCGTCGCTGCCGCTCTCCGTCCGGCGTTCGACCGAGATTTTGACGTTCTTCGACGGCACGCTCATGCGCAGCGATTCGATCTGGTCCGTCTTGCCCGACTCGATCTGGTCCAGCAGCTCTTCGAGCGTCTCGAGGTCGCCCTCGACCTGCACCTCGTCCTCGATCATCCGGCTCACCGACCGGTGTTTTTCACGGAATATACCCGGGACGTTCTCGTGGATGGCCACGCTCGCGCAGGCGATGACCGAAGCCAGCCAGACGAGGAAGATCACCAGCACGGTCTTGCCGCCCGGCTTGCGCGAAGCGATCAGACACATCATCACGTAGATCAGCAGGATCACCGGTATCAGCACAACAAATATGCCGAGAATGGGAACCCAGAGCGATAAACCGGTCAGCGTGCCGATATGCATGAACTCGGGACCGCCGACGATCAGAGCGAACAGGCCGATGATCAGGGCGCTGGCGCTCATGATCAGTCCGAAGACGATCAGTCCGGCGAAGATCTTGAGCAGGATCAGCACCACCTTGCCGAAGACCGACACGGCCTCGGCGACGATCGGTTTGGCACGGCTGTCGGCATCGGCCGACGCGTCGGCGGTGGCCTGGGCGACCGACTGCGCCGTGATGCGCTCGCCGTTCATTTCGAGCTTCTGCCGCGCCGTGCGTGCAGGCGGAACGGCGAACCACATGATGAAGTAGCAGATCAGGAAGATGCCGAACAGGTTGCCCATCATCGGTCCCGTCCAGTGCAGGAAGGGAATCCACCCGAACCAGGAGAGCAGGAACGGCAGGAAGAGTACCAGCCGCACCCATACGGGGTCGACATCGAAATACTTGCCGATGCCGGCGCAGACGCCGCCCAGCTTGGCGTTCTCCATGTCGCGGTAGAGGCGGCGCGGGATGCGCGGCGTGTCGTGCTGCAGGTCGGCGTCGGCGTTCTCGACGATGTCCTCGGCCGTGCCGAGCTGCCGGATGATGTTCATCACCAGCGGCTTCTCGACCACGCGGGCGTTGTCCTGCGCGGAGAGGATCAGCTCGGCGATGCGGGCTTCGATGTCGGCGACGATCTCCGCGCCGTCGGCCGACTCCTTGTAGGCTTTTTTCAGGCTCTCGAGGTAGGCTTCCAACGCTTCGTATGCGTCGGTGTCCAGCGTGAACGCTACGCCCGAGATGCTGCATTTCTTAACCTCTTTCATGGTTTCGTGCGGATTTATTCTTTACGGATGCTCGCGCCGCTCGACTTCTCGAGCCGGGTTTCGCAGTCGCCCGAGTAACGGATCGACGAGCCGCTCGAAGCCGAGGCGACCAGTTTGCCCGTGCAGTTGACGATGGCCTTGGCGGCGCTCGAGGTCTCCACGTTGCAGTTCACGGCGGTGAACTTCTCGGCATTGAGCTTCGATGCGGAGCTCAGATCGACATTGAAGGTCTCGGCCGAACCGGACAGCTCGATCTTGGCGGCGCTCGAAGCGTCGGCGGAGCACGTCGTGGTCGAAATGGCCGCCTTGATCTTCGAGGCGCTCGAGGCGCTGACGGTGCATTTGTCGGTCTTGACAGCGGCCTCGATGTTGGCGGCGCTCGATGCGTCCAGCGTGAACTGAGGAGCGGCGAGCGCTACGGCTGTGGTGATCTTCGAGGCGCTGGAGGCTTCGAGCGAGCGGATCTTGCCGTTGGCGGGAACCGTCACGGTCACGTGGATGTTCGACAGGTTCTTGATCGAGTTGTCCATCGAGACTTTCAGTTTGCCCTTGTGGGCCTTGACCTCGACCTGATCGATCAGGTTGTCGTCGGCAGCGATGGTGATCTGGTCGGCCTTGTCGGAGACGATGACCTGAACTGCGCGGGAGGTACTGATGCCGTCGTATTCGGGTGCGGGCATGGTGCGGGTTACGATCGTGCCGCTGCCTTTAACGGCCTTGTCGGCGAAAGGAACGGCGACGCAGGTGATGTATGCGGCCATCGAGAGCAGTGCGCCGAGCAGGACGGCGATCAAAAGGACTTTTTTCATAGTGGTGTGTTTTTTAGGGGGTTAGTTTTCGGGTTTGCCATGACGGATCGTCCGGATCTGGTTGACGAGTTCGTCCCACGCCTCGTCGAGCGTTGCGAGGTACTCACGGCCCTTGTCCGTGAGGGTGTAGTATTTGCGGGGCGGGCCCTGCGGGGATTCCTCCCAGCGGTAGGTCAGCAGACCCGCATTCTTCTGTCGGGTGAGGATCGGATAGAGCGTCCCCTCGACGATGATCATCTCGGCCTCTTTAAGCTCGGCGATGATCTTCGGAGCATACGAATCTTCGCGGGAAAGGATGGCGAGGATGCAGTACTCCAGAATGCCTTTGCGCATTTGCGCCTTTACATTGTCTTCAGCCATGATCTTTAAGAGTTTATACGCTTCGGAGCTTTCGGAACGATAATCCAGAGGAGGATGTAGACCCACAGGGAGAGTCCGCCGAAGAGGATCAGCAGCAGGGTTGCGATGCGGACCAGCGACGGGTCCAGTCCGAAAAATTCGGCAAGTCCTCCGCAGACGCCTGCGATGATGCCGTCCGGGGTGCGGTAGAGCCGCTTGTTTTCGTTGGTTGCCATGATATTATTTTTTTTGGTTGTTTTTCGAAAGGTCGAATTTGCGGGCCGGAGCCTCGGGGATCACGATCCAGAGCAGGATGTAGACCCAGATCGAAAGTCCGCCGAAAAGGATCAGCAGCAGCGTCACGAGCCGAAGCAGCGTGGGGTCCGTGCCGAAGAACTCGGCCAGACCGCCGCAGATGCCGGCGATCGAACGGTCGGTGCGCGAACGGTAGAGACGGCGGGGTTCGGCTTGCGCCTCTTCGTCCGTCTGCTGCGCACCGTCCGGCCGCTCGCCGAAGTCGTCGGGCGTGCCCATCCGGTTCATGGCGCCGCGGACCACGTCGAGCGTCACGACCCGCATCGGGGAGCTGATCCGTTCGCGGAACAGCTCCGCCATGCGTGCTTCGATGTCGGCCATCGTCTCGCCGTCGTCCTGGGGAAGGCGGCTCAGGATGTCGTCGAAATAGTTCCGTAACGTGCGGTAGGCGTCCGTGTCGAGGAGGAAAGCCTCGGATCCGATGTTCACGTTCACAGTCTCTTTCATGGTCGTAAAGGTGTTATACGGTTTATTGTGTGCGGTCTTCAATACTTTTGTACTGCAAATATAATACACATTTTAGTATTATGCAACACAAAGTACTAAATTTTTTCATGAAATATGCGATTTTTTTCGGAAACCCGCTCCGGAGGGCGTTGGAAGGCGGTTCTAAGGCTTGTTGTGGGGTGTGGTTTTTGTGGGAAATTATTCGTATCTTTAGCGGAAAAGGTTGCGGGTTGCGTTCGGAGGGCCGTGCGCAGGGGCTGCGGTCTGCATAGCTCTTTGAATACGGAGACAGGCGATTGCAGGCAGAACATTCAATAGGATATGCTTTCCCCGTTCTCGGTCGCAGCCTGCGGCCCGCGCGGCTTGACAGCGGAAACAACGGACCGGATTATTACCCGCACAGCTCACGGAACCGCAAAAAACGAAATATGTACCTTATATATATTGCCAAACCAAAACCAAACCGTATGAAATTCTTTATCGACACTGCGAATCTGGCCCAGATACGCGAAGCGAACGAACTGGGCGTGCTGGACGGCGTGACGACCAACCCGTCGCTGATGGCCCGCGAGAACATCCGCGGCGAGGAGGCGTGCAGGCGTCACTACCTCGAAATTTGCCGCATCGTCGACGGCGACGTCAGCGCCGAGGTGATCGCCACCGACTTCGACGGCATGGTCCGCGAGGGCGAGGCGCTTGCGGCGCTGCACGCGAACATCGTCGTGAAACTTCCCTGCACGGCCGACGGCATCCGGGCCGTGAAGTATTTCGCCGGAAAAGGCATCCGGACCAACTGCACGCTGGTCTTCTCGGCGGGGCAGGCGTTGCTGGCCGCCAAGGCGGGTGCGACCTATGTCTCGCCTTTCGTGGGACGGCTGGACGACATTTCGGAGGATGGCATCGGGCTGGTGGCCCATATCGTGCGCATCTACCGCACGTACGGCTACCGGACACAGGTCTTGGCCGCCTCGATCCGCTCGACGCGCCACATCATCCAGTGCCTCGACGCCGGAGCCGACGTGGCGACCTGCCCGCTGGCGGCGATCCGGGGACTGCTGAAGCATCCGCTGACGGAGAGCGGTCTGGCGCAGTTCCTCGCCGACCACGCCAAGGTCAACGCCTGAGTGGCGGGATCGGATCGGTAGGTATTTCGGGATGCAGCCTGCGGAGGGATGCGGGAAATCGTAAAACCAATTTCTCCTCTGTCCGGATCGTACGCCATCTCCCTCCCTGAGGGAGGGCCGGGGTGGGGTCAGATTTGTAAGCGCGGCGGCACGCCGCGAGGCTCGGTAGTAGGGCGCGGGCTTACGTTGATATGGCCCGCAACCGGTCGGTGCGACTATTCTCTTGGGCCTCCGCCGCCGACGGCTGCGGCCCGCCGACCTAAAGGTCGAGACAAGGACAGCGGTCCAGACGGCTCGGGAAATCGTAAACCAATTTCTCCCCTATCCGGATCGTACGCCTGCTCCCTCCCTGAGGGAGGGTCGGGGTGGGGTCAGATTCAGAGACGCGGCGGCACGCTGCGAGGTTCGGCAGTAGGGCGCGGGCTTACGTTGATATGATCCGCAACCGGTCGGTGCAACTATCCTCCCGGGCCTTCGCGGGGCGAGGCTGCGGCCCGCCGACCTAAAGGTCGAGACAAGGACAGCGGTCCCCACGGCTCGGGAAATCGTAAAACCAATTTCTCCCCTGTCGGATCGTACACCATCTCCCTCCCTGATGGAGGGCCGGGGTGGGGTCAGATTTGTAAGCGCGGCGGCACGCCGCGAGGTTCGGCAGTAGGGCGCAGGCTTACGTTGATATGATCCGCAACCGGTCGGTGCGACTATTCTCTTGGGCCTCCGCCGCCGACGGCTGCGGCCCGCCGGCTTGACAGCCGAAAACAAATAAACCAAATTGTGGACCGCCGATCGCAAGACTCTAAAGTACACTGGGAGCGTGTTCACTCCCTTTTTCGGCCTGTGAACCGAACAAATCTTCGATCGGATGTTGCGTTTTGCCGCGCAGATACGTCTGAGATTATAGCATGAAGGAACAGGAATTTACCCGAACCGTTCTCCCGCTCCGTGACCGCATGTTCCGCTATGCCCAGAGCCTGCTGCTCTCGCGCGATGAGGCGGAGGATGCGGTGCACGACCTGCTGGAGCGGTTGTGGCGCGACCGCGACCGGCTGGACGGCTGCCGGAGCGTCGCCTCCTTCGTGATGACCTCCGTGCGGAACGCCTGTTACGACCATCTGCGCAGCCTGCGGGCCCGCTCGCAGCGCGACGAAACGGTGAAGACGCACGCCGAACGCGTCTCGACCGATGCCGTCGACGGCTGGGAGGCGCGCGATCTGGTGCGGCGGGCGATGGCGCAGCTTCCGCAGAGGCAGCGCGAGGCGCTCCATCTGAAAGAGATCGAGGGCTATCCGACGCGCGAGATCGCCCAGCTGCTTTCGACCGATGAGGCGCAGGTGCGCACGATCCTTTCGCGGGCCCGCTGCGCCATGCGGGAAATCCTCAAACGAATGACCGATGATGACACGAAAAGAGATTGAGGCGCTGTTGGAGCGCTATTTCGCCGCAGAGACGACCCCCGACGAGGAGCGGCAGCTGCGTGGCTGGTTCCGTGCGGCGAAGGACCTCCCGCCCGACCTGCGTTATGCGCAGACTTTGTTTGCGGGGTTGGAGGAACTCTCCGAAGAGCAAATGCCCCGGCGGGCGGGCCGTCCCCGCCTGCGACGGGTTTTACGGCCCGTATGGTATGTCGCGGTCGCGGCGGTAGTGGCTATCGGCATCTTCGTCGGCGCGGAGCTGCTGCGCAAGCCTTACTGCTATATCGACGGCCGTGCGGTCTACGACCGCGAGACGGCCCTGGCTGCGACGGCCTATCTCGACGGGCTTTCCCGGCTGGACGATCCTGCGCGGATGGTCGACCGACTGCTCGATAACCCTGAAAACCGATAGATCATGAACCGAATTTTTCTCTTCACCGCAACCTTGTTGCTTCCGGCGCTCCCTGTCGCAGCGCAGCAGTCCGACAGCCCCCGAACAGCCTCCCGTTCCGACAGGCCTGCGCTGAAAGTCGAGACCATCGACCGCGATTCGGCGGGCATCGACACGCTGCGGCGCATCGACACCACGGACGGCAATTTGATCCGCCTCCGGGACGGGAGCGGGAACGTGCAGTTGGAGGTCGGCGGTTTCAACCTTACGCTCGGTGGGGTCGGTAACCGTCCTTCCCCGCGTTTTACGGTCGGGTTGATTACGCATGCCGAATTGGGTTTCGCTTCCCTTGCGGGGTTAGGTTACGACGATTACCCGCTCCCGGAGCAGGGATTTCTGGACCAGAAACTAACCTCTTCGTTCCACATCGGCTTCTCGGCCGTGCAGGTGCGCATGACGCTCAACCGCAGCCGGACGCTTTCTATCGCCGCCGATCTGCAACTTGCCGTGGACAGTTACCGGCTTGCCGCCACGGAACACTATGTCGATTGGAACGATGCGGCGGGACGCCTCGTGCCTGTGGCGTTGGGTGAGCCGGCCGAACGAACGGGACTGTTCACTGCGACGGTGGGCCTTCCGCTGCGCCTGATCTACGAGCCCGTCGATAAATTGTGCCTTTCAGCGGTTCTCTACAATGACTTCGGGGTGGAAAGTTCGTCGCGTTATAAAAACCCGAGGCTCGTCCAACGCGAATTGACCGGGCTGAATGTCTACCGGTTCGGCGTGGGTGCTTCGGTCTCTTACAGCGGCATCGGATTTTTTGTCCGCTATTCGCTCACACCGCTTTTCAAACCCCATGAAGGCCCCGTGTGCCACCCGATGAGCTTCGGCCTAACTTTTTTGATGTAACCTCGGAAAAAAGAGATGATGAAAAAACGACTTTTTCTGCTATTGGTCGCACAACTTATGCTCACGGCCGCATGGGCCGGGCAGCCCGACAGTCTGCGCAGGGAACGTGTAAAACGGTTGACGGTCACCGAAGCGGGTTGCGACACGCTGTGCATCGACACGCTGCGGCGCATCGACCCCACGGACGGCAATCTGATCCGCCTGCGCGAAGGGGGCGGCGAGGGGGACATGGTGCTCGAAGTGGGCGGTTTCGGCCTTAAACTGGGCCGCACCTACATGTCGAAGCAGCTGAAGAATCCGCCGCGCTTCTACTTCACGATCATGTCCGACATCGAGTTGGGTTTTACGCACCTGACGGGGATCGACTACGGAGGTTACGGCGTGGGGGAGCGCGGCTTTCTCGACCAGCGGCTCGGGGCGTCGTTCCATTTCAGTTTCGCGCCGTTCAACCTGGGCTGGGACATGAACCGGAAACGTTCGCTCTCGCTGAGGGTGGGGCTGGACTATACGCTCGAGAATATCCGCCTGACTGACAACGGCATTACGGTCGGCAACGATTCGGACGGGCGTCTGATCCCGGTGGCGCTGGAGGCTCCGGCCGCCAAGTCGAAGATCGTCTACTCCTACCTGGGTATTCCCGTGCGGCTCCACTGGGTCCCGGTCGACCGGTTGGGCGTGTCGTTCGTGCTGCACAACGATTTCCTGCTGGGCGCGGACGCCATCTGCAAAAGTCCGAAGCAGAAGCACGGCCTTTCGGGCTGGCGCAGCTACCGGCTCGGCCTGGGAGCCTCGGTGGCTTATTATGGCTTGGGGCTTTTCGTGCGCTATACCCCCACGCCGCTCTTCGAGCGCGGAGCGGGTCCCGAGTGTCGTACTTTCTCGTTCGGATTCGACTATTCGCTCAGCTTTTAATCCGCCGCGACCATGAAACGAATTTTGTTGATTCTGATTTTGGCGCTGCCGCACACGTTGCTGGCGCAGAGCAAGGCCGTCGAGCGGTTTTTCGACAGCTACCTGGCCTCCGAGTCGGTTACCAGCGTGCAGCTGGAGCCGAAGATGATGCAGCTGATGAGCCGGCAGGCCGCCGAGCGGGGCGACGAGGAGCTGGCGCAGCTGCTTCGGGATATTCGCTTCATCCGCATCGTGGCGCTGAAGGGGGGCGACCGTGAACGGTTCGTGGACGATGCCCGACGGGCGGTGACCGCGGGCGGTTTTCCGTTGGTCACCTCCTCCACCGAGCAGGGACAGACTACGCTGTTTTACCTGCGCGAAGCCCGGCTTACGGACAATGCCGAATTGCTGATGCTGACCTACGGTCCGAAAGAGACGGTCGTCGTGGACATCTACGGTGCGTTCGATCTGCAGGAGGTGGTGCGGCTGTCGGCCATCCGGCCGCAGTAGGATTTGTGCATATGTAGCGCGCACCCCTTTTCAAAGGGGCCGGGGGATTGTCTATCTCTCTGCGCGCAGCGCATATCGCGCGGACATAAAAAGGGCGGGGAGCAATCCCCGCCCTTGCTATTGCACAATCCGGCTGCTTAATCCTCGAACTTGGCCGAAAGGAACTCCCGGTTCAGCCGCGCGATATGCGCGATGGAGATCTGCTTGGGGCACTCGGCCTGGCAGGCGCCCGTGTTGGTGCAGTTGCCGAATCCGAGCGCGTCCATCTTGGCCACCATCGCTTTGGCGCGGCGTGCGCCCTCCACGCGGCCCTGCGGCAGCTTGGCCAGCGACGACACGCGGGCGGCGACGAAGAGCATCGCCGAGCCGTTCTTGCAGGTCGCGGCGCAGGCGCCGCAGCCGATGCAGGCCGCCGCGTCCATCGACTCGTCGGCGTCCGCCTTCGGGATGGGGATGGCGTTGGCGTCGGGCACGGAGTTGGTGCGTACCGAGATGAAGCCGCCGGCCTGGAGAATCTCGTCGTAGGCGTTGCGGTTGACCACCAGGTCCTTGATGACGGGGAATGCCGCTGAGCGCCACGGCTCGATGGTGATCGTCGCGCCGTCGCGGAACTTGCGCATGTAGATCTGGCAGGTCGTCGCACCCTGGCTGGGACCGTGGGCCTGGCCGTCGATATGCAGCGAGCACATACCGCAGATGCCCTCGCGGCAGTCGTGGTCGAACGCCACCGGCTCCTTGCCCTCGTGGATGAGGTTGTTGTTGAGAATGTCGAGCATTTCGAGGAACGAGGTGTCGGCCGAAATGTTCTCCACCCGGTACGTTTCGAACGCTCCCTTGCTTTTGGCGTCCTTCTGACGCCATATCTTTAACGTGAAATTCATGGTTGCAGATTATTAAAGTTTACGACGTCGTTAGTCCTTGTAGTTGCGCTGTGCCGGGTGTACGAACTCGAAGTTGAGCGGTTCCTTCGTCAGCTCCGGAGCCTGGTCCATGCCCTTGTACTCCCAGACGGCCGCGTAGACGAAGTTCTCGTCGTCGCGCTTGGCCTCGCCCTCCTCGGTCTGGTGCTCGATGCGGAAGTGACCGCCGCACGACTCTTCGCGCACGAGCGCGTCGCGGGCCATCAGCTCGCCCAGCTCGAGGAAGTCGGCCAGCCGCAGTGCCTTCTCCAGTTCGACGTTGAAGTCCTTCTCCGCGCCGACGACCTTCACGTCCTGCCAGAACTCCTTGCGCAGGGCCTGGATCTCGGCGATCGCCTTTTCGAGCGACGCCTTCGAACGGGCCATGCCCACGTTCTCCCACATGATGTGGCCGAGCTTCTTGTGGATGTCGTCCACCGACTGCTTGCCCTTGATCGCCAGCAGACGGGCGATCTTCTCGCGCACGCCCTCTTCGGCCTTGTCGAACGCCGCGGTGTCGGTCTTCACCTTCGGAGCCTGAATCTTCCGGGCGAGGTAGTCGCCGATGGTGTAGGGCAGCACGAAGTAGCCGTCCGCCAGACCTTGCATCAGCGCCGAGGCGCCGAGGCGGTTGGCGCCGTGGTCCGAGAAGTTGCACTCGCCGATGGCGTAGAGTCCCGGGATGGTGGTCATCAGGTTGTAGTCGACCCAGATGCCGCCCATGGTGTAGTGCACGGCGGGGAAGATCTGCATCGGCTCCTCGTAGGGGCTTACGTCGGTGATCTCCTCGTACATGTCGAACAGGTTGCCGTAACGCTGTTTGATGGTGTCCTTGCCCAGCCGCTCGATGGCGGTCTTGAAATCGAGGTAGACGGCCAGCCCCGTCTCGTTCACGCCGAAGCCGGCGTCGCAGCGCTCCTTGGCGGCGCGCGAAGCCACGTCGCGCGGCACGAGGTTGCCGAAGGCCGGGTAGCGGCGCTCGAGGTAGTAGTCGCGGTCCTCCTCGGCGATCTCCGACGGGCGGAGCTTGCCGGCGCGAATCGCCTGCACGTCCTCGATCTTCTTGGGAACCCAGATGCGGCCGTCGTTGCGCAGCGACTCGGACATAAGCGTCAGTTTCGACTGCTGCGTGCCGTGTACGGGGATGCAGGTGGGGTGAATCTGCGTGAAGCAGGGGTTGGCGAAGCCGGCGCCCTTGCGGTAGCACTGGAACGCCGCCGAGCCGTTCGAAGCCATGGCGTTGGTCGACAGGAAGAAGACGTTGCCGTAGCCGCCCGTGGCGATCACGACGGCGTGTGCGCCGTGGCGCTCGATCTCGCCCGTGATAAGGTTGCGGGCGATGATGCCGCGGGCCTCGCCGTCCTCGATGACGATGTCGAGCATCTCGTGGCGGGGATAGCTCTTCACCGAGCCGGCCGCGATCTCCTTGTTGAGCGCGGCATAAGCGCCCAGCAGGAGCTGCTGACCGGTCTGGCCGCGGGCGTAGAACGTACGCGATACCTGCGCGCCGCCGAACGAGCGGTTGGCCAGCAGGCCGCCGTACTCGCGGGCGAAGGGAACGCCCTGCGCCACGCACTGGTCGATGATCAGGTTCGACACCTCGGCCATGCGGTAGACGTTGGCTTCGCGGGCGCGGTAGTCGCCGCCCTTGATCGTGTCGTAGAACAGCCGGTATACCGAGTCGTTGTCGTTCTGGTAGTTCTTCGCGGCGTTGATGCCGCCCTGCGCTGCGATCGAGTGGGCGCGGCGGGGCGAATCCTGAATGCAGAATACTTTGACGTTGTAGCCCAGTTCGCCGAGCGAAGCGGCTGCGGACGCACCGCCCAGACCCGTTCCGACGATGATGATGTCGAGCTTGCGCTTGTTGGCGGGGCTGACGACCTTGATAGCTGCCTTGTGGTTGCTCCACTTGAGTGCGAGGTCGCCGGCAGGGATTTTAGCATCTAATTTGAAAGCCATATCTTATGTTGTTTATCGTTCTGTTTGAGGATCGGTTAGCAGGCGCCGTTGCAGCAGGGGCAGACGCTCTTGAGGAAATAGACCACCACCACGGCGGCAAAGCCCAGGAAGACGAGCGTGGCGACGATCTGCGAGATGCACTTCAGACGGGGATACCACGTGTCGTTGGCCCAGCCCACCGACTGGAACATCGACCATACGCCGTGCGTGAGGTGGAACCAGAGGGCGGCGAACCAGAGGAGGTAGATCACCACGTAGTACCACTGCGAGAAGGTGTAGGCCACCAGCGCAGCGCCGTCGGCGGGGTGGAAGCCCAGCGAGTTGGCGTGGCCGCCCAGTACCTCCACGAGCTGCATCTTCGCCCAGAAGTTGAACAGGTGGAGCACCAGTCCGGCCAGGATGATGAAGCCGATGACCAGCATGTTCTTCGACGCCCAGTCCACACCCGGTTCGCGGACCGTGACGGCGTAGCGCTGGCTGCCGCGTGCGCGGTAGTTGTCCCACGTAAGGATCAGCGCGTAGATGAAGTGGATCACCACGCCGATGGCCAGCACGAAGGTTCCCGCCAGCGCGTACCAGTTGGCGCCCAGCAGCTCGCAGACCAGGTTGTAGCCTTCGGGCGAGATGATCGCCGTGAGGTTCATGGACATGTGGAAGAGGATGAAGAGCACGAGGAACGCGCCCGTGATGCTCATCACCAACTTCTTTCCGACAGAGGAATTGGTTAAAAAACAGCTCATAATCGTTTAAATTTGTTTATATTTGTGTGATCTTGTTTCCTGTTTGCCGCAGCGGTGTTCCTTTGGGGCCGGGACGGTCGCACCGCACGCCTTGCGCGGATGTCCGTCCGCTCCCGGAATCGCCTGCTCCCGCGAATTTTACGGGGTACGGCGACGGTCCGGATGCACGTTTTCCGGTCGGGCGCGGCCGGATCGGGCCGGAACTCCGGCAAAGATAGCCATTGTTTGCACAATAACAATAAAAACGGACCGGAATTTTAGGCCGGAAAGGAGGGTTTTATGTCGAAGAAAGAGATTCGGGCCGAAATGAAGCGGCGCAATGCGTCGATGACCCCCGACGCGCGGCTCGCCGCGGCGGAGACGATCTTCGCCGCCGCGGAGCGGCTGCCCGCATTCGAACAGGCACGCTGCGTGGCGCTCTTCTGCGCGCTGCCGGACGAACCGCCCACCGGGGAGGCGCTGCGCCGCTGGAGCCTTACGCGGCGCGTGGTCGTGCCGCGCGTGGAGGGGGAGGCGATGCGTTTTTTCGACTACGACCCCCTGACGATGCGGCGCGGAGCGTTCGGCATCGAGGAGCCGGGCCCGGAGGCGCGGCTGTGCCCGCCCGAAGAGATCGACCTGATGCTGGTTCCGGGCGTGGCGTTCACCGCCGTCGGCGACCGGCTGGGCCGGGGACGCGGTTACTACGACCGCTACCTCTCGCAGCAAGGGATGCGGGCGCTGCGCATCGGGGTCTGCTACCGCCACCAGGTGGTCGGGGAGCTGCCCCGCGAACCGCACGATATTACGATGGATCAACTGATAACCGGATAAGGATGAATCTCAAAGAATTTACCGCCACCTATCGGGAGGCGTTCGGAGAGGCTGCGGCGCTGCCGCTGCTTTTCTGGTACTCGGAGCAGCCCGTGCGGGCGGTTCCGAAGGTCGAAGGGTGCTTTTTCAAGGCGCTGGCCGAAGCACGCGCCGGAATGGCGGTGAGCCTCAACGCGCAGAATATCGGCTGCGGAGGCGGCAAGTTCTACACCGGGTTCGCCCCGATGCCGCCCTTTGTTCCCGAGTTCGTCTCGCGCAAGGAGCGCTACATCCGAACGCCCGAAATGGTCCTCGCGCTGATCGAACGGCTCGACGTGCGGCCGGCTCCGGCGGCATGGCTCACCTTCGCGCGCATCGACACGCCGGAAGCGGAGGAGGCTTTCGACCGCGCGGAGGGGGTGCTCTTCTTCGCCCGGCCGGACGAGTTGTCGGGGCTGGTCACGTGGGCGCTGTACGACAACGATGCGGAGGATGCCGTCCGCGCGCCGTTCGGCTCGGGATGCGGCGCCACGGTGGCGCATGCCGTGCGCGAAAACCGGCGGGGCGGCCGCAGCGTATTTCTGGGACTGTTCGACCCCTCGGTGCGTCCGTGGGTCGATGCGGATGTGCTGAGCCTCACCATTCCGTTGGGGCGCTTTCGGGAGTTGTGCGGCACGATGCGTGCAAGCTGTCTGTTCGGAACCCATGCGTGGAGCAAAGTCAGGGACCGTATAAATAAGGAAGCAGATGAGTAAACGAAAGGCTGCGCTGGTGCTCGGCGGCGGCGGCGCGCGCGGAATAGCCCATATCGGGGTTATCGAGGAGCTGGAGAGTCAGGGTTACGAGATTACGGCTGTGGCCGGAACGTCGATGGGAGCGCTGGTCGGCGGCATGTACGCCGCGGGTCACCTCGGGGCGTTCAAGGAGTGGATGTGCGCGCTGGACCGCTACAAGGTGTTCAGCCTGGTCGACTTTTCGCTCAGCAGCGAGGGGTTGGTCAAGGGCAAGCGGGTGATCGGAGCGATGAAAGCGCTGGTCCCCGACGTGCGGATCGAGCAGATGGCGATTCCGTTCACCGCCGTGGCCGCCGATCTGATGACGGGCCGCGAAGTGGTGATCGACCGGGGCGGGCTGTACGACGCCATCCGCGCCTCGATCTCGATCCCCTCGGTCTTTCTGCCCGTGCACCGGGGCGGCATGGTGCTCGTCGACGGCGGTACGGTCAATCCGCTGCCGGTCAACCGCGTGCAGCGCTCTGCGGGCGACGAGCTGGTGGCGGTTGACGTCTGCGCGCCCTTCTCCCAGGAGCCGGCGCTGCGGGCCAAAACCTCGCTCAACTACTACAAGATGCTGATCTCCTCGTCGCAAATCATGCAGCAGCATATCGCGCAGCTGACGTGCGAGCTGCACCGGCCCGACGTGCTGGTCCAGCTGCCTGCCGACAGCTTCGGCATCTTCGAGTTCTACCGCGCCGGGGAGATCCTCGAAGCGGGCCGCGCAGCCGCGCGCGCGGTGCTGGCGCAGCGGGAGGCGTGCGCTTCGTAACGGGTTTGGTATGGTATTTGCAGAACCGAAAGGGCAAAAGAAAGCGGCGGCCCGTTTTGAGGAATTCAAAAGTAGTGACGCAACTTCACACAGATTTTGAGGGGCCGCCGCAAGGGATATTTTCCGAATCCGGGGGAGGGTTTGGCCGCTTCTCCGTATTCTTACGTGGGCAAAGATAAATAAAGATTCCGAATTCGCAACGCGTTTGTCCGAATATGGTATTTGTGCGTCCGAATATCTTTTGTAGCGAGCCCTTTTCAGCCTCCTGACGGGGCCCGTACCCCGCGTAAAAGGACTTTATCCGGCATCGGAACGCTTCCGTCCTCCCGATCGCACCCCGGCTTCCCGTGATTCGAAGCCGGGGTCGGTCGTCTTATTCGGCGGCCGTCCAGGCTCTTTCGCACCGCCTGCTGCGCGGTCCGATGGGTACGCCCAGCCCGAGCGTTAGGTTCATTCGGTTCTGCTTGACGGGGACGAACTGCTTCGTATGCTTGGCCAGGATGACGTCCGAGGCGATGAAGAAGTTGATCCAGCCCGGGCAGAGGTTGAGCGCCAGACCCACGGCGTGGCCGCGGTTGTCGATCATGGAGTAGCTGCCCGTGAGCGTGAACCAGCCGATGGGCTGGAAGTTGACCGAGGCGGTCAGATCGTGCAGCGTGTCGTACTCCCAGATGCGCGCTGTGTAGAGCAGTCCCAGCCCGATCTTGCGCCGCCACAACTTGTATTCGATGCCGGCATTGACCGATGCGCGGAGCATGCGGGTGACGCTCCTGGAATCCGAAGGCTGGAATTTGAGCACGTCCAAGTCGAACCGCGGCTGGGCTTTCGTGCCGTTCGCATCGACCTCCATCCCCGTAAATATCAACTCCTTGGCCGATACGGCCGTGCGGTTGTGCCCCTTGCCCCAGGCGATGAACCCGAGGTCGTTCACCGCCAGCGACGCCTGCAGGTCGGGCAGGATGTCGTAGGCGGCTCCCAGATCGACGGCGAATCCGTAGCCGACGGGCTGGGTCGGCCGCAGGGTGATGTCTTCGGGTTTGTAGTAGGCCTCGCCCTTGCCGTCGATCTTGGTGTTGATGCCGAGCCGGGCGGAGGTGATGTCGAAGGTTCCCCGCGCATCGATCATCCAGCGGTCCTCATCCATCGTGGCGTCGAACCGGTCGTAGTGGAGCCGGCCCCGCGCCATGCCTAAGAGGAACTTGCCCCGCACGCCGATGTAGAGCCGGTCGTTGAGCAGCGGAAACGAGTAGGAGAGGCCCGCTTCGATGTAGGAGTCGGCCGTCGCGCCGATGTCGCGGATGGCGGTGCTGGTCCCGCGTTTGAGAAAGTCGAACAATTCGTAGGGAGCCGTGCCGTCGACGTTCGCGCGGGCGGTCAGGTCGAACGCCCAGAAATGCTTGCCGTCGCGCGTGTAAGCGCCGAAACCGATGAGGTTGACCCGTACGTCGGAACCCGCCGTGTTCACGGCTTCCAGCCCCGTGAGGGCGTCGGAGGCCGACACCGACTGATCGAGCAGCGTGACGAGCCGTCCGTCGCGCGGAAAGAGGATGCGGTCGACGGAGAGGTTGCCGCTCACGTTGACGTCCACTCCGCCCAGTCCCGGAATGTTGACGTAGCCGCGCTTGGGGGCGAACGCCGGGTTGAGCTGGCTGCGGAGGATCGAGCCTTCCATGAAATAGGACGCGGGGTTCTGGGCCGCAGCGCCTGCCGCGAGGAGCAGCGCCGTGCCGAAAAGGAGGTTTCTTACCGTTTTCATCGTCGCTGCTTATTGGATGTCGAGTTTCAGCCCGCCGCGCTTGACCAGTTTGAGGTCGATGGCGATCTGCTCCTGTTCTTCGGGGCGGAAGCCCAGGGCGGGGTAGTAGCGTTCGAGCGTGATGGGGATGCGCACTTCGACCCCGCTGATGATCTGCTCCAGGTCTTCGCGGAAGAGCTGCGTGCCGTCCGATTCAGCGATCGGATTGACGGCCTTTTTGGCGTCCACCGCGACCGTGAAGTCGAGGCGCGTGGACGAGAAGACGGGTTCGAGCGTCAGCGAGAGCGGCAGTTTGCTGCGGATCTCGCCGTAGAGGTGCAGGGTCGAGGTGCGCTGCCCGGCCGGGACGCTCTCCGGGTCGAGGTTGTCGCTGAGCATCTTGACCACCTGGTTGGTAACCTGCACGCGGTCGATCTTGTAGGTCATCTGCTCGATGCGGATGTCGCCCAGGTAGTCGCGGGCCACCTGTCTCGCACTCTCCCGCACGTCCTGCCGGCGGAGAAATTCGGTCTTGAAGGTAGACTTGAAGAGTTCGTCCGGGACGTTCGACGGCAGCGAAAGCTGTGCGAGGAACCGGTACTTGTACTGCGCGCAGATGCGGTCGGCGACCGCGGAGAGTTTCCGTCCGTCGGGCTGCTGCATCTCGGCGATCAGCGCGTCGAGGAGCGCATCGAGGTAGGTCCCGTGCTCGTTCAGCGCTACGATATCCACGTAGTCGACGCCGCCGGGAAGCGTCGAGGGCAGCCAGTCGTCGGCCTCCGAGAAGACCTCTTCCACGTCGAGCAGGCCCTGCCGCAGCTCCTGCATCGTCACACGGATGGTCGCCAGCGGAAAACGCATCTCCTCGCCCAGGGTGATGTTGTCGGTATGAATCTCCGTAAGGTCGTAATCCCGGTCGATGCACGCGGCATTCAGCGCGCCGAGCAGCAACAGCAGGTAGAGTTTTCGCATAGTCGTTGTTTGAGATTGATGACAAATATAGCATTTTAGGACAGAATAAGCAAAATATCGGACAATTTATTCCGCGCATTTCCCGCCTGGCAAATATTTGTTACATTTGTAGCGGTTATGGCCGAAACCGAAAAGAACACGCTTCGTGAGCAGGTGGCCCTGCTGCCGCTCAAGCCCGGGGTCTACCAGTTCGTGGACCGGTCGGGCACGATCATCTACGTGGGTAAGGCGAAGAGCCTGCGCAAGCGGGTTTCGTCCTATTTTGTGCAGAGCAAGGAGCACAGCGCCAAGGTGCGCGTGCTGGTGAAGCAGATCGCCGAAATCCGCCACATCGTCGTCGACAGCGAGACCGACGCCCTGCTGCTGGAAAACTCCCTGATAAAGACCCTTCAGCCGCGCTACAATATTCTGCTCAAGGACGACAAGACTTATCCGTGGATCGTCGTGCGCCGCGAGCACTTCCCGCGCGTGCAGTCCACGCGGCAGCTGGTGCGCGACGGCTCGCAGTACTTCGGGCCTTACGGTTCGGTGATGATGCAGCACAGCGTGCTGGAGTTCGTCCGCGAGGTGGTTCCGCTGCGCACGTGCAAGCTCAACCTCGCGCCCGAGCAGATCGCCAAGGGAAAATATTCGGTCTGCCTGCAATACCACCTGGGCAACTGCAAGGGCCCCTGCGTGGGGTTGCAGAGCGAAGCGGAGTACGCCGAGCAGGTCGGGATGGTCGTATCGGTGCTCAAGGGCGATCTGCGGCCCGTGCGCCAGTACCTCGAGGGCGAGATGTCCAAGGCCGCCGCGGAGCTGAGGTTCGAACTGGCGCAGCGCTACAAGCAGCGCATCGATGCGCTGGACAACTATGCGGGCCGGTCGGTGATCGTCAGTGCGAAGATCGTCGATGTGGACGTCTTCTCGCTGCTGCCCGACGACGACGTGGCGTGGTGCAACTTCGTGCGCATCCGCCACGGCTCGATCGTGGGCGTGCAGACCGTGAAGCTGACGACCGGGATCGGCGGCGACGAGCGCGACATGCTTACGCTGGCCATCCAGCATATCGTCGAAAACGTTGCCGGCGGGCAGCTCGCCCGCGAGGTGATCGTCCCCTTCCTGCCGTCGACGACGCTGCTGTTCGACGGGGTGACCTTCACCGTTCCCAAGCGGGGCGAGAAGCTCGAATTGTTGGAGTTTTCGCAGAAGAGCGCCCGCATCTACCGCGCCGAGCAGCTCAAAAATCTGGAGATCAAGAACCCCGAGCGCCATGCCGAACGGCTGATGAACGCCATGCAGAAAGAGCTGCACCTCGACCGGCAGCCGCGCCATATCGAGTGTTTCGACAACTCCAACCTCCAGGGAGCCAACCCAGTGGCCTCGTGCGTCGTCTTCCGCGACGGCAAACCCTCGCGCAAGGAGTACCGCCATTACAACGTCAAAACGGTGGTCGGAGCTGACGACTACGCCTCGATGCGCGAGATCGTCTACCGCCGGTATAGCCGCCTGATGGCCGAGGGGGCGGAGCTGCCCGACCTGATTATCGCTGACGGCGGAAAGGGGCAGATGGGGGTCATTCACGAAGTGCTGGAGGCGCTCGGTCTGGATATACCCATCGCGGGACTGGCCAAAAACGACCGCCATCGTACGGCCGAGTTGTATTGCGGCTTCCCGCCGCTGCTGGTCGGCATCCGTCCGACGTCGCCGTTGTTTCACGTCCTGTCTCACATCCAGGAGGAGGTGCACCGTTTCGCCATCACGTTCCACCGGCAGAAACGCAGCAAGGCATTTATCCACAGCGAACTGGAGCAGATCGAGGGGGTCGGGGCCAAGACCGTCCAGACCCTGTTGCAGCACTTCCGCACGGTGGCCAAGGTACGGGCCGCGAACCTCGAGGAGCTGACGGCGCTGGTCGGGGCGGCAAAAGCGAAAAAAATAAGGGATTTCTTCTCATCGGAAAGTTAAAAACAAGCGTTTTAGGAGCTATTCGTGAAAATAATTCTTAATTCTGAATTTTTAATTCTGAATTTTCGTATCTTTGCGTTCCCGATTCTTCGTCGCGTCCGTTCCGTATCTTCGGTCGGCCGGCGGAAAGTTTGCCCGGATGGCGGAATCGGTAGACGCGTTGGTCTCAAACACCAATGACAGCAATGTCGTGCCGGTTCGACCCCGGCTCCGGGTACTTTTCAGAAGTGCTAAAGCATTAATAAATAATGTTTTAGCACTTTTCCTTTTTCCGTCACGACCGCACCGCGACCGCAAGTCCCCAAAAATAAATCATATTTTATCATTTTTTTTAGCTCTTGGGACGGCTTTGTCGTATCCGACGGGTCATTTGAGTATGTCGTCTTTTTTTCCTACCTTGTTTCTTCAAAAGGTTCGAAAAGCATGAAATTTACGTTGACTCTTATTCTGGGCTTCCTGACCCTCTGCGCCGGATTCCCCGCTGTGGTTCGTGCGTCTGATTCTTCCCGCTCGCAGAAAGACTCCTTGCGGCAGGTCGTTTCCCGCACCGACGGGCCCGATAAAATCGGGGCCTACAAGGAGCTGGCCCGCCTCTACCGGATGGAGTCGCGCAAGGAGGGCGTGCTCGATACGCTGCTGACGATTTACGACGCCCTGACGGCCGAAGCGCGGCGGACGGGTGACGTCGCGGAACAGTCGGCGGCCGGTTACAACCGGCTGATCGCGCTGTACGACAACTGGCTTTTCGACGAGATTATCCGGCAGGCTCCCGCTATCCTCGCCTTCCAATCTGAAAACGGGCTGTGGAAGAATTACTACCAGACCTGTACCATGCTGCTCGACGCTTACCGACGCAAACGGGATTTCGATCGCGCGCTCGAAGAGGCCAACCGGGTTTACGACGATGCCAAGGGGCGCGGCGACAGGGCCGGCATGGGCGTCGCGCTGCACGCCGTGGCGCGAATCTACACCGACCAGCGGCGTTTTCCGGAGGCCGAGAAGAGCCTGCGGGAGAGCATCGAAATGATGCAGGACGAAACGGCTTACCTCAATACGCTGGCATCGGTCTACAACCACTTGGTGCAGAACCTCATTGCGCAGGAACGCTACGATGAGGCCCTTGCGGCTGCCCGTGAGACCGAGAATGTGAACCGCCGCTTCGAAGCGGCCACGAAATCCCCGCAGATTTCCGCGTGGTACAACCTCTATCTGACTTATGCGGACATCTACCGTCAGACCGGCGCGTTCGACAAGGCGCAAATTTATGTGGACAAGATAGACTCCATTACCAAAGGGTCGGTAAGGATGTATAAGGAGCGGGGTCATATCCTCTACGGGAAGAAGCGCTACCGGGAGGCGGTCGAGATGCTCGACAGCGCGATCGCGGCCTCGCCCAAAACACTGGAACCGAAAGCCCTGAAGCTGATGGCCCTGACCCAGCTGAAAGACTCTGGGAAAGCCGTGGAGCTGTTCAGCGAGGTCGTAGGGGAGCTGCAGGCCCGCCACAATACGGAGTACAACGCCAAACTGGACGAAATCCGAACGCAGTACGAGGTGGACAAGTATATCGCCGAGAAGGAGCGCAACCGCAACTATTTCCTCTTTGCGCTGGGCGGCTGCCTGCTGCTGGCCGGACTGCTGGGCGTGATGTCTTATTACAACCGGGTGGTCACGCGCAAAAACCTCGGGCTGTACAAACGAATCAAGGAGCAGGACCGCCTGGAAGAGGAACTTATGCGCCTGCGGGCGCAGACCAAGGGCGAAGCGGAGCCCGGAACGCCGCTCCCGGGCGACCGCCAGCAGCGCGAACTGGTCGGACGCCTGCGGGAATACCTGCTTACGGGCGACAACCTTTCCAACGCCGATGTGGGCCGGGACGAGATTACCACGGCGCTCGGCACGAACAAGAATGCGCTGACCGATGCCGTCCGGGCCGTGACGGGCCAGACCCCGATGGAGTACCTGCGGGGGATGCGGCTCGACGAGGCCCGCCGGATGCTGGACAGTCACCCCGAGCTGACCATCGAGGCGGTCGCTTTCAGCTGCGGGTTCAGCATCCCGAGTACTTTCTACCGCCTGTTCCGCCGACAGTGGGGTATCAGTCCCGCGGAATACCGCAAAATGGCGGAGTCCCAGCGGGCGTAACGACCACCTGCGAAAAAAACGAAGCACGGAGCGATCCGTGCTTTTTTTTGTGCCCGGAAGCGCCGGGAAAGGCGGATAGTGACAAAATGAGAGAAAGTCGGGACAAAATACAAGTCCGTTCCGGGCCCCTTTGCAGACCTTTGTAAAAAAGGAAATGCTTATGAAAGAGTGGATCGTCGTCCTGTCGCTGGCTGTCGCTTTGGCCGCACTCGTAACAGCCGGTGCAATTTACTTCCGCTGCCGCCGCATCCGGCGGGAGAAGAACCGCCGCATCGCCCGCGTCCTGCACGAGCAGGACCTCCTCGTCCGGGAGCTGGAGCACGTGCGCATCGAGAAGCAGGCCTTCGAGCGCGTGCTGACGACCCGGCTGACGGCGGCTGAACAGTCCGCCCCGCAAGAGGACGACCCCTAATCCCCGGAACACGCTTCACTCCTGTTTATATATCAATAAGAAATCTTAAAAAACACCTATGAGTATGAAAACCAACTTCCCCATTCTCCGACAGATTCTTTTTGCCGCCATGCCGCTCGTGCTGCTGGCGGGATGTTCCGACGACGACCCCGCGCCGATTGGCGTCGCGGGCGTCGAGGTGAGCAAGACGACGCTCGAACTCGCTTTGGACGGCACCGAACGGCTGACGGCCGCGGTGACGCCCGACAATGCCGCGGACAAGGCCCTGGCATGGTCGAGCAGCGACGAAGCCGTCGCCACGGTCAGCTCCGAGGGCGTCATTACGGCCGTCCGGGCCGGGCATGCGACCATCACGGCCGCCGCAGGCGGCAAGACGGGCTCCTGCGCCGTGACGGTCAACCCCGATATTTACACGGCAGCCATGGAGTTCCTCGATTCCGAGTTGAACTTTATCGTGCGGAAAAACGGCGAAGTACTTTATACGCGGCCAGAGTCGGTTTCCCCCGGATTTTCGTTTTTCGTTTCCGGCGGTGATGTCTATACGACGGGCTATGAGAACAACGGAAACTGCGATGTCGCCACAGTGTGGAAGAACGACAAAGTGCTTTACACCCTGACCGACGGAACGGAGCATGCCTATGCCTTTTCGGTTTTCGTCTCCGGGGGCGCTGTCTATACGGCGGGCGTCGAGTACATCGGATTCTGCGGTGTCGCCAAAGTGTGGAAGGACGGTACAGTGCTCCATGCCCTGACCGACGGAACGCAGGATGCCGAAGCCAATTCGGTTTTCGTTTCCGACGGTGTTGTCTATACGGCGGGCTATGAGGACAATGAAAACGGCTTGTATATCGCCAAAGTGTGGAAGGACGACACGGAACTCCATGCCCTGACCGACGGAACGCAAAATGCCGAGGCCTCTTCGTTTTTCGTTTCCGGGAGCGATGTCTATACGGCGGGCTCTGAGTGCAACGAAAACGGCAAGCCGGTCGCCAAAGTGTGGAAGAACGACAAGCTGCTTTACACCCTGAGCGACGGAACGCAGAATACCTATGTCGGGTCGGTCTGCGTTTGGGACGGCGATGTGTATGTGACGGTGGACGGTATCGTGTGGAAGAACGGGACGGCGCTTTATTCCGCTCCGGAGAGTTATTTCGATTTGGTTTCCGTCTGGGACGGCGATGTCTATGCTGCGGGAGGAAGTCGTAATGAGCCTTTCTTTAAAGTCTGGAAGAACGGTGCGGAACTCTATTCCTTTCCTGTCGGCTCCGTGATTAAACTCTTTGTCTACACCGGCCCCGAACGCTGATCTGGCGTAATTGCCGATAAAACAGATTATTCCGTTAAAAATCACCGAATATGAAAAAGATACTTGCATTGCTGATTCTTCTTATGGCGACGGCCGGGTTCGCCCGAACTGCCGCCGCACCGGCGCCGGACGCTGAAACCGTCACGTTCCGCTTCCGGGCGGGAGCGGACATGTTCCTGCTCAAAGGCAACGAGGCCGAACTGACACACCTCTATGCGCTGGTGGACACGTACCGCGAGCAGATCGCCGACGGGCGGATGCCGGTTTATGTGGACGGTTATTGCACCTCGCTGCCGACGGCGAAAGAGAACCGCCGCACGGCCTACCTGCGGGCCAGCCGCGTGAAGTCGGAACTTGTCACGCAGAAGGGGCTCCGGGAGGCCGACTTCCGCACGACGCTCCATACTGGGGCCTCGGACGGCGGGAAAGACGCAGTGACCGTGACGCTGCGTATCCCGGCCCCGAAAACCGCGCAGCCCGAAACGCCCGCCGTGAACGAACCTGCCCCGGCGCTCGACCCCGTGATGCCCGCAACGCCCGCGGCGCCTGCCGCGGAGGAATCGCAACCCGCTCCGGTTGTCGAAGCCGCTCCACAGCCCGCCCCGGCGGCGAAACCCTATTGCTTCGCCGTGCGGACGAATGTGCTTTACGATGCGATGCTGCTGCCCACGCTGGGCGTGGAGTGGCGCGTAAGCAGCGATTGGGGCGTCAAGCTCGACGGCAGTTTCGCCCACTGGAGCGGCGGCGAAGGCAAGGTGCAGAAAGTGTGGCTTCTGAACCCCGAGGTGCGCCGGTACCTGCTCCGCAATAAACGCTTCTATGTGGGTGTGTCGGGCGGCTACGGCGAGTACAATATCTATAAATATCCCCTCGGCGGCCTTTTCTCGAAAGACACGGGCTATCAGGGCTCGCTGTGGAGCGCGGGCCTCACGATGGGCTACCAGCTCTGCCTTTCGCGGCATTTCTCCGTCGATTTCAACCTCGGACTGGGCTACACCCGCTCGGAGTACGACAGCTTCGCGCACGTTATGACCGAAATCCGCATTCCCGGCGACGACTTTCCGGCGATCGAATGTGTCCGTGTAATCAAAGAGCGCGGCAAGACCAAAAACTTCTTCGGCCCCACGCAGGCGGGAATCAGCCTTGTATGGACATTATGAAACAACAAGTAGAAAAACAATAAAAACGCAGAATATGAAAAAAATTGTATTATTCTTAGGATCGGTGCTGCTCCTGGCAAGCTGCGACGTGAAAGACCCGATCTACAACACACCGCACCCCGACCACGGCATTGTAACGGGGGTTACGGAATGGTCGCAGCGCACGGAAGGCGTGGCGGTTCCCACCGAATACCTTGTGGAAGCGTCCGGCACGACGACCACGGCAAACGGGGCGGCGTTCACGTTGCCCGGGCTTTTTGAACCGGGCGACGTGGAAGTGCTTGCCTATAACTTCCCGGCAGGCGTCAGCGCGGATGGTGGCATCGCCACGGTCAACACCGGGGCGGACGGCACGCTGCTCGTCCCCGACGCGGGCGTCCTCTTCTCCGGCGTGGCAACAACTCATGTAGTTGCCGACGACACGGCACGGGTAACCCTTGCCATGCAGCAACGGATGCGCGAAGTGCGCTTCACGCTCACCGTCACTGACGGCGACCCGGAACGAATCACCGTCATCGAAGCCCGTCTGGACGGTGTGGCGGCATCTATCGACCTGCGAACGGGCGAAGTAACCGGCAATTCCGCCTCCGTGAGGTTGTCCTTTGTCCGCAAAGACAACAAGCTCACCGCCAATCTATGGATTGTGGGAATAGCCACGGGAGCGAAACAACAGATTGTGACGACCCTCACCTTTTCCGACAGAAACCGGACGGAAACCATTGCCGACGTGACCGACATCTTCCGCAACTTCAACGCGGACAAACTCACCCCGCTGGGTGTGACGGGCAGCCTTTACGCTCCCGTGGGGGCAGAACCGGACGGAACCATCATCGACTGGAAGCCGGGTAACGGCGACGGCAGCGACGTAGACGCGAATATGTAATCAATAACAGATAAAAAATGAATATGCACATTAAAACAAAAGAAGTTATGAAATCAGTAAACCAAATCCGATTCGTTGCCCTCGTGGCAGCAGCAGCCATCCTCTTCGGAGGATGCGAAAAAGAGAGTGATAACACAGTGGATAACGCACCCGTGGCGGCACGCATCACGTCCACCATCGACGACATGGCTACCCGTGCAGCAGGCACGGCATGGGCGGCAGGCGACGCTATCGGTGTAAGCGGAAGAACAAGAACGGGAATGGTGGAGTATACGCATGTGAAATACGTCACCACGGCGGGCGACGGCAAGTTCACCGTGGTGAACGACGCGGGCCAGGACAACAACATCTACTTCCAGGACAAAGACAACGCGACGTTTACCGCCTACTATCCCTTCGACGGAAAGACCGGCATGACTCCGGGTGCAAATGGCATCATCAGCAAAAGCATCACTGACGCCGAACAGACCGCCGACGGGCAGGCGAAGTTCGACTACCTCTTCGCCACCGCCACCGCCAGCTCGGCGAACCCCGACGTGAAGTTCCAATTCAAGCATTGCATGTCCCGCATTATACTTAATTTCCTGCCGGGCAACGGCATCGCCTCGCTCGGCAACCTCACATACACCATCAACGCGCTCGCGTTGGAGGGTACATTCAATACCAGGACGGGAGTGACGGCAGGAACAGCGACAGGAAATTTAACGCTGTCAGTTTCTTACAATGCCGCAGCAATGTCTTCCACGCTGATTGTTTTCCCGCAACAAGCAGATGGTGCAGCTATTAGCATTACTATGAACGGCGTGGATTACACGGGAACAATCGACTACCCCGAGAACGCGGACAACGGCAGCACACGCGAGCTCCGCGCAGGCTATTCCTATACCTATAATGTAAAGGTGAATAACGGCTCGCTTGGCATCGAACTCGCTGACATCAACGAGTGGGGTGACGGCGGCAACACCGATATCAATACATCCAATTAAATCCATTCCCTATGAAACGAACAGAATCCTTATACCGGACCGCGGTGCTGCTCCTGCTCCTGATGCTGGCAGCAGCCTGCACCCGCGACGACACGCTCGATGATGCTGCCCCGGGCAACGCCACCGGCCCTGCCGCCCCGCTCACTATCACCGTCACCGACGGAGCATACGCCCCGGAAGCCTCCGCCGCCAATGCCGCGACGGACAACGGCGCACCCGTCACCCGCGCCGTGGAGAACGGCTATGCCACCGGGTTTACCAAGGGCGACCAAATCGGGCTGTACGTCGCAACGGCAAGACCGGGCAACAGCAGCTATCCGGGCAAATTCGATACAATGCTCCACGAGAACCTCCGCCTCACCTACGATGGCACCAGATGGACGCTCCCCGACGGTATCGAGCTGAAATACGACCCCGCCGAAGGGCGCCTCTACTTTGCCTATTATCCCTATCAGGCGAATATGGATGGCAACGAGCCTGACGGAAACGATCCAAACGGCTTGCCCACCGACACCGCCCCGGAGTTCTTCCATGCCCTTATCGGCAGATGGAAGCCCCGCAACGACCAGAGTACCTACGCCGACTACACCGCCTCCGACCTCATGGTGGCACGTGGCGAGGTCGCTATCCGCACGGACGGCACCCCCGGCTCCCTGCTCAGCTTCACGATGGAGCATCAGATGCAGCTCAACATCGTCCGCCTGCCGCATACCACGAGCACCTACACCGAGGAAATCAGCGGGAACCAGCAGACGAAAAGCTACGACCTCTACACGGGTGTTGCCCACCTGCCCAACTTCTGGATGGAAAATCCTCACACGGCACGCTACATAACAAACCCCTCGGGTGATGTGAAGAAAATAACGGGCTGCTATTACTACGATTCCAGGCCCGTGGAGCGCAAGTTCGATATTGAGATTCCCAGGCAAGATGACCTTCGTGGCAAATATAAAACCTACACCATCGACGGCGGCGCGGAGACCACTACGGAACGTCCGCTCGCGGAAGGCGACTTCTACATGAAGGACGGCACCGTCCTGCCGCAGGAGGCCATCGGGGGCGGAAACCTGCCCGCCGACGTGAAGAAGGACTGCATCGGCGTCGTCTTCTGGGTGGGCGAGAAGGACGAGACACACTGGACACAGACCGGATATCGGGAAGGCGACCACCTCCTGATGAACGAGCATCCCGCGTGCACCCACGGCATGGTGGTGGCACTCGCGGATGCCTCGTCCGGCGTCGCATGGGCTACGAATCCGTTGGACGGAAAAACCCTTTGGGAGTGGGCTGATACTTTCGACGGATTCACGGACAACGAGAAATCCCTTTGGAAGATGATTCGCGAATCAAACTCCCACTACGGTTATGGCTACAACGCCCTTTTCGGGCTGTACACCGCTCACAATGACGGAGCTACATTTCCGGCCTACGGTGCGGTGAAGACCTATGCCAGCAGTCATCCCACGCCGGAGGGGTGTAGCGGGTGGTTTTTCCCGGGCATGTTTGAGCTGGCAACGATATGGTTCGACGCACCTGATCAAATCCTTGTGAAACCTATATTAGGTAAAATGAATCTGCAGATTAAAAAAGCCGGTGGAATCGAACTTACAGGAAGGTACTGGAGTAGTAATGACTGGCGTGTGCCGGAAGCGTGGACTACTACCTCCGCCCCCGAGTATGATTTTTACTATGGCTTTAAGTCCCAAACCGAGAAGCACAACGTCCGCGCCGTGCTCGCCTTCTAAGGCCGGACAGCGCAACCTTGTCCGGCGGGCAGCAAGAGACATACAGCCGGGGTGCGCGGGCTTTATCCGCCCGCGCATCCCCGGCTCCGCCACCGGATGCCACCGGGACGCATTTCTCCCTGTAACACGAATTAAAAGATAAAATTATGAATGATTATACACTTCTTCTTATCGTATCAGCGATTGCCTGCCGAATGCTGTGTCCGCACCGTCCTTTCGCGTGAGGCACTGATAACGCCTGCCCCGCAGTTTTCTTTGCAGGGACAGGCGTTATAACCCTAAAGGATTTGATTATTGGCCTTTTTTCGGTTTTTTGCCGTCAGGGCCTGCATCTCAGTTTGGAGTTGAATATACTGCTGTTCGAGTTGTTGGTATTTCTCTTTCCATGGATGGGCTTCGATGTAGCAATAGCCGACGGCGAACACGAGAAACAGCATTACTATCAGCAACCACATAATCCCCTTAAGCGTCCGGACGGTTGCCCGAACTCGTTTGGCCTGCTGTTCCAGCGTGTCGGCAAACTCTTCCGTCTTCGCATCGAGGGTGGCGGTATCGACTTTCAGTACGGTCGATTTGATGTCCTCGAACATCCGGCCGTACATTGCCGCCGTTCTTTCGGCCTGCTCCCCGACTTTCTCCAGCCGGTCGATCTCGCCGATCAGGTTGTCGGCCAATACCTGCCCGCCGATCTCCTCACGTTCCCGCCGTTTGCGGGGTTTTCTATCTTGAGATTCCATGCGCTTTCTTCTTTTTCTTTTTACGTTTCAGCATTTCGTACCATTCGGCCAGCATCGGGTCGTAGTCGCTGCCTGTCGGGTCATCATCCCGCCGATCGCATCGGTCACGCTTTCGATCAATGTTGCGCCGAGGTTCTGGGCTTGGTGGTGTTCGTGTCGCTGCTGCGGTGGCTCCGGCGCTTGCCGCCGTATCGGGTAACGCGGCACTTTGCTTATGCCTTTCTGCTCCTCGGCGGTTATTCCGAACTGGTTGAGCAGCGAACGGTAGCCGAACTCGCGTCCGATCTCCGAGGCTTTGAACGTCTGCCCGGCATACCCGAATCGCAGGCCGTATATCTTCCCCTGTTTGTTCTCCATCGGGATTATTCGGACGCTTTGTTTGCGCAACGCCGCCAGAAAGTCCCGAATGTCGTTATGGCCGCGGCCTAATTCCCCGTAGGCGATCCGTTGCAACTGTTCTTTAACCGCTTGTCGTGTAGGGTCGGCGTGTTCGGCCCGATGCTGTTTTAGCTTATGTACGTCGTTGGCGATGGTCAGCCCCATCTCGCGGCTGATCTCCTCGGCGGCCCTTGCCGAGCGGTTGCTCATAAAGGTTGTGTCGTAAACCTCGCCGCCCAGCCCGATGCGGTTTGCGACGAGGTGGATGTGCAGATTATCGGTGTCCTTGTGTGTGCAGGCTATTCACTGGTGTTCGCCCAGGTGCATTTTGTTCGCAAACGACCGCACGATGTTCAGCAGGTCGCCCGGTCGGAGTTTCGTTTCGTCCTGCGGGGCGATGCCGATCTCGAAGCGCAGGTACTTATTCTTACACCGCTCGTTGTGGCGGTTGACCATCTCGAATTCGAAGCGTATCTCGCCCGGATCGGTGCTGCCCAACAGATTGGTCGCTATAATTCGGCCGAGTTTGCCTTCGCGTAATACATACTCGATGGCATTGCCGCCGTGGGCGATGGCTTTTCCTTTGGCTATCATCTTGCGTCTGTTTAAAAGAAACGGTTATACAATGCTTTCGATTCGGCAAGGAACACCCTGATCTCCCGGTATAATTCCGGGTCACGGGCTTTTATCAGGTTGGTAATCCGTGTGAAGCCGAGATTGTGACTTTTGAGCAGGATGAAATATTGCTTCTCTTCGGATGAGAGCTTCCGGGCGGCGTAAATCTTTCCATGCAGGGCTTGCCCCCGGCAGAACTCCGAAAGGTTCTTACCGGAAACGGCGGCCTGCTGGCCGATGATTTTCTTTTCGCCGACCGAACATCGGAATTTGATGACGGCGGTTCGGGATACGGCGGTGTTATGCTTTCTTGTTTTCATTGTCTTAGTGTCTGTGAAAAATAAATAGAATGGGTCGAGAACGAAGTGATTGCCCGCCGACTCCCCGACCGACAGGGAGCGGGGCAAGTGCAGTTTGGGGACACTTGTGACCACAAACTGACGTCTTGCAAACCAAAACCCACAATGCACTACCGCTGTGTTTTCAAGCCGGACTGCCGGGGTGTTTTGGGTGCCGGAACGTTTCATAGCTCCACGGCACTTTCTCCTCGACGTAATCGCCGCTTATAAGAGGGCGCATGACCAGTTTAATCAGCAATGTGCCGACGCGGATTAACGCCCATCTCGACCTCTTTTCCTGCCTGTGCGGATCGCTTCGACATCTTCGCGCCGATAACGCTTGCGCCCGCCGAACGGGTGTGATTTGATATACCCGGTTTTCTCTCAGCACCACAAAGTGGAAGAGTCGATCTTGAGGAGTATCAATACCTCTTTGCGGGTGAGGAACTCCTCGGTTGCCCGGGCTTTGGGCGCCTGGCGTAATTCGCCTGCTACTTCTTTGAAGATCGCCCGCAGGTCGTCCAGTTTGACTGTAATGCTGATATTCGCTCCGAACTCCGATAATTCTCTAAAATCCATTACTGAAAATTTAAGGTTAAACATTTTTAATTGTTTCTTCCAATTGGAATTAGGCACAAGAAAAGAAGAGATTTCAGGGAGCCCAAAATCACTTGGAAACTCCTTGAAATCTCTCGATTATCTCTTAAAACGTATGTTTTTTAGCCTTTCAGACGGGCTAATTCTTCTGGAATATTGTCGGTAATGGGGATAAGATCGTGTTTTCTTCGAGGCGTGGATAGTTTTCCTTTGATGTAGGACGGCTCTAAATCCCGCAAATTTGCAAAGACAAACTGCAACCACGGCACGACTTCGTATTTCTTTCCCACGTTGAAATGCTCGGACATATTCCAACCGAAGTGGAATAGGTCAATATTCGTTAGTTTCTCAGTGCGGATCGGCGTAATGTCTTTCGGCAACTCTTCCCCATGTACGTAAAGTTCGATGTAATCGCAGAGCCGGGATAGCGACTCTGTTGCAACGTAAGGCCCCACGGCATAATGGGTATATTCGTGGAAAATGCGGATTTGCCCGGCTGTCCGCTCTGCCTGCCGTTCTTCTGCTGTACGTTTTATCTCTTCAATGGGGGTGAGCGTCAGCAACTCCTCGAAGGGGGTTAGAGTTTGTTCCTGCTCCGGTTTGGCTTCCGGTAAGCGGACGGCAGGTTTCTGCCGAATCTTTATGCGCTTAAAGAGACTGGAGAACAGCGGCTCTACAAGTACCTGAAAAAGCAGGTAAAGTAAAATGACTCCAGCCAGTAGGATTATGAATACGAGGTTTGCAGTACCTATTTCTCCCGAAGTCTTTAAGGTGATAAATCTGCCGACGGCACTCAGAATAAGTGCCGAAACAACCACTCCGATCCATGGAATATACCAGTTTTTATCTTTATTCGTCATACACAAAGATAGATTTTATCTATATAATCATCATTTTATCAAGCTAATCAATAGTATTATTTTCTTCAAGAAAGGCTGTGTTCGCAGACGATCAGGCTGCATATCCTAATTTATTCAATCACAATTTGTGGCTTCGACTTATATAAACCGTGCTTAATACAATGTGAATAAGGGAAGATATTTTCAATAGAAGTTTTAATCATATCATATTCCATATCGTCACATATAGGATCTACGCTGATGGTTTTAATGATCTGTTCCATGGTTTCAGCAGAAAAAACTAAAAACCGGATGTGATTAGCGTTAAGTTCGGGTTCATGCCATATGGCTTCTGCATTTTCATCAACGAAAAACATACGGACTTCCTGCTCGTATCCGAAGGCTTTTCTTTTTATCAATAGTAAATTGAGAAACTTATCAAGCGAAAAGTTGCTGAAATGTTTACTATAAAAGGGGCTCTTTTGGAGGTGTAGACCGTCTATTTGTTTGGACGTGTAATCATATGAAGCATTTCCAAGATATACTTTGCCTGAATGCAGCCCACGATCCAATGCATGTAAAAGGGCGGAGCGCTGAAATTCAAATCGAATAGTACGTGAAGCAATACCTGTATCTTTGCTGCCATACATCCGCCATGCAGCTTCGTTTGAGCCTAACTGAGTAAAGCACGTACAATAGATACGGTGTGGTTTGAAGCCTTCAATATTCCTATAATCAGCTGTATAGAAGCGTTTTTCGTAAGGATCACTCCAAGCTGATGGTTCGCTGAGTAAGAAATATCCAGTTTTGAGAAATTCTATCGCAGATTTTACATTCATGTACTTATAGAGTACGTGGGTTTGAGATGATTTCTTTTCCCCAAGCCAGAATATTTTATTGTAACCTTTCATTTTTTGTGACACAGGTATACTTTCCATATCTATATAATTTTACACCATAACAAAAGTAGTGTTATTTACGAAAAATACGATTAACTGGCTGACCTAAAATTTGACAAAATATATCCGTTATATGTGCTCTAATAATTAATCGAGAAACCCTATCAACTCTTTTTTCATCTCCTCGTCGATGTCGCGGTAGCGGGCGAATGCCTTGCTGCCCTCTTTGTGACCGCTCAATGCGCCGACCAGATTCGGGTCTTTGACTTTCTTGTAGATGTTGCCGATAAACGTGCGCCGCGCCATGTGGGACGATGCAACCTCGTAGAGCGGTCGTTGCACCTCCTGCCGCGTCTGCTGGTCGAGCACCGTCACGGTGCGATCCAGCCCGGCGCGTCGGAATGCCTCCTTGATCTTGCGGTTGTAGTGCTGTTCCGTGCTGAATGGAAACAGGCTTTCGCGCCCGGCTTCCCGGTACTTGTCGATTAATTCCAGCGCTGTCGTGTTCAAAGGAACGCGGACGGTAATCGGGCGATCCTCTTTCGTTTTGCGCGGGATATACTCGACGGCTTGGTCGATGATGTTGCGGCAGGTCATTTTATAGAGGTCGCTTACGCGGCAACCGACCAAACATTGAAATACGAAAATATTCCGCTGCGTTTCCACCTCTTTATCGTCGGACAAGTTGGTTTCGAGCAACTTGTTACGCTCGTCATTGCTGATATAGATGGGTGTTCCATATACGATTTCACCGATTGTAAAGTGCTTGAACGGATTGTTGGTCGTATAGCCGTTGTCGATAGCCCAGAGGGTGAAAGCTCGGAATCGGGTCAGCAGATCGGCGACTGTGTTCTGTCCGCGGGGCTTGGGCATTCCTTTCGGCACTTCGTTGCCCTCGTCGTCGAGTATGGGCGGTCGTTTGCGCTTGGGTGTTTTAACGGCAATCTTCGCCGAGTACGGGAATTGCTCGTATATCTCCGGATAACGCAGGAAAATCGCCTTTTCATCGGTTAGAAAGTCCTCGATCTGCCGCAGTAGTTCCGGCGACAAATTGGCAAGCGTGAGTGAAAACCCCCGGCTTCCGTCTTTCTTCTTGAATAATTCGAAGCGATGCAGGCAGCGGGTTAATACCTTGAAATTCTTTAACCGCTGCTCGGACAGCTTGTGCGATGAAAGGTAGGTGTCTATAACATCGAAAAAAGATTTTTCGCGTTCTTTCGGCGCTTTGGTGGGCTTATAAAATGTCCGGACTTTCTTTTCTCCCCATACCTTGTCGATAGCGTTTTTGTCTTCGACTTTGTTTATCTCGTCTTCGATGTAAGCAGTTAGCCGCTTCAACAACTCTTTTTTCTGCAACAGCTTTTCCTGCTCTTCGCCGGGGATGGTCGGTATCGTAATTCCGTTCTTCTTACCCCAGCGTTTGGGGCTGACCCATATCCCGGATTGAATGCGGATTCGATAGTCGTGCCGAACATAGGTGCGCAGGATAATCTGACTTTCGCCGTTGCTGTTTTGCGTTTGGGTAAGCAGGTAGTTGGTCGTTGCCATAATAGAGGTGCTTTTCTGTTATGACAAACATAGGTAATCCATTCTGATAAAACAAATTCCCACGACCGCACCACGACCGCAAGTCGGCAAAATTATCGAAAATAGCTACAAATAATTACAATCGTATTTGAACGTAATATGCTGATATATAAAATACTATATTTTTATTTCAATTTGAATTGATTGGCTATATTTTGACGTTTCAAAACCGGCTCCGGGTACTTAGAGAACTGATTATCAGTCCTTTTTTCTTTTGTAAATCCATTCTTTATTTTGATCACGCTTCACTCATAATGAATGGGTATAAATATAACTAGTGTTGCATCCATTTTAGCTACATCAGACTATAATCGTAATGCCCGCAGTCGCTTCCCACAACTGTCGAGGTGGTAGACGTTCAGGTCTACATTATAGTGAGTTACCGACAGCTATGCAGAATTACGCAAATCGCAGTAAAAGAACCTCTTAGCAAGAAATCCGCACCCGTTACGGGGGTAATGAGGTGGTAACTGAACTTCTGCACCGTTTGGCTTCGAGGTGGCATTCCGTTGGCTCTGCCTAATAGAAAAATAAAGCGTAACGAACGCTCTTTCAGCTAATTCGCTACGCTTTGCTCAAATTTGCAAGTCCGCTATGTGTTTATTTTATTCTCTTACTACATCAAACCACAACGTGGCGATCATGCACCGCGTCACGGACAGCGTTGTATCTTATTCATCAAGCCACAACGTTATTTTGCGGAGGGATTCAACATGGCGAGTTGCATCTTATTCTAGCACTACATCAAACCACAATGTATTTCCAAATTTCGCGTATTGCGTCGTAGTTGTATTTTATTCTAGCACTACATCAAACCACAACATGGTGTTCTGGTGTAGCCTAGCTCTGCGGGTTGTATCTTATTCTAGCACTACATCAAACCACAACGCATTTCGTCAATGATCCGGTAAAGGGCAAGTTGTATCTTATTCTAGCACTACATCAAGCCACAACTCTTGTTTATAATGTGTATACGTCTACCTGTTGTATCTTATTCTAGCACTACATCAAGCCACAACCGCGACCCGGTCGTAATGTCGGCCGCCTCGGTTGTATCTTATTCTAGCACTACATCAAACCACAACCCTGTCGGCGGTCAAGTATTCCACTTTCTTGTTGTATCTTATTCTAGCACTACATCAAACCACAACAACGCATTGTCGTTCCCGTTATGACAACTCGTTGTATCTTATTCTAGCACTACATCAAACCACAACCTACATCTCCGACGCTGACATAGCGAGCCGTTGTATCTTATTCTAGCACTACATCAAACCACAACGCGGAAATGTATCAGGTAGAAACTAAAGCGTTGTATCTTATTCTAGCACTACATCAAACCACAACTGTCGAACTCACGACCGAAGCGCAAAGCAGTTGTATTATATTCTAGCACTACATCAAACCACAACCCATCCTTTCCCACCTGTTCTGCAAGATCAGTTGTATCTTATTCTAGCACTACATCAAACCACAACTTGGACTGGTCGATTTCAGCATCGACCTGAGTTGTATCTTATTCTAGCACTACATCAAACCACAACTACTACCGGGGCGGGGAGTACGATTACCTGGTTGTATCTTATTCTAGCACTACATCAAACCACAACAACGCGTGGTAACTGCGGAAAGTGCAACCGGTTGTATCTTATTCTAGCACTACATCAAACCACAACTATTGCCGGCAAAGCAAAGAACGCGATCGTGTTGTATCTTATTCTAGCACTACATCAAACCACAACAATATGAGAAAAAGGCTCTTTCGGATTATTGTTGTATCTTATTCTAGCACTACATCAAACCACAACAAAAAACAGAAAAACGATGAAGCACTTCTCCGTTGTATCTTATTCTAGCACTACATCAAACCACAACCTCGGGCATTTTCTGCCTTGGTTATCATTCGATTAGACGCCTCAGACGGTCGGGAAAATCGGATGAAGGCTCTCCGGGGAAGTCGGTTCGATGCAGTTTTCACATGTCAAAGAACGAAGATAATCAAAAAAATTCCAATTGCTGCGGAGTTTCCGGGCGGGATCGTTCGACCTTGCCCCAGAAATTCTGGATTTCGCCGTATTGCTTGTCCGTGACGCTCAGGATGCTCGTATATCCCGCCGGGGGTATGGACTTGCGCACCCGCTTGATATGCACCTCCATGTTCTCTTTCGAGGCACAGTGCCGCACGTAGACCGAAAACTGCATCATCGTGAAGCCGTCTTTTTCCAGCGCCTTGCGAACTGCGCCGCATGACGTCGTTCGGTCTTGGTGTTGGTCGGCAAGTCGAAAAATACGAACAGCCACATGATCCGATAGGCATTCAGTCGTAATTCCTGCATGGGTTATTCCAGCAAAGGGTAAGCGACTTTCTTCCGGGTTCCCGCAAAACACTTCGCCAGCGATGCCGCCGTAAAGGTCAGCCCTACGTCGAGCGGTCGCAACAGTTTGTCGAAGCGGGTGTCCATGAACAGCAGGTGGAGAAGTTCCCCTTTGGTCTCTTTGGTCAGTTGCGTCCGGCCTTCCGCATGAAGTTTGTAAACCAGCCAGTCGACATAGGGTCTGTACGGTTCCATCACGTCGTCCGCCAATGGGAAAGCGTTGTAGCGATTGCGGTGGAAGATTCCGAAAGCGGGAAACAGTCCCGAACCCATCAGTGCGCGGGCGACGGCGGCGCGCAGGATCGTGTAGCCGTAATTGAGCAGGTTGTTGGGTGCTTCGCCCTCGCGTGCACGGACGAAATCCCGACCGAACAGCTCGGCCCAATATATTCGCGCGGCAATCCCCTCGCGGTTGTCCGCATCCCCGCTTCGGACATTCTGGTAGTAGGGTTTCAGTTTGTCGCCGTCCTTGCCCAATTTGCGCAGAAGAGCGGCCTGATTGCGGATTTTGGCTTCGACGATTTGCCGCCACAACCCCTTTTTCAGCGGTTCGCTCGCTTCGATCTGCGCCCGGTAGCTTTCGCCCTGCGTCCTGTTCGAATCGAGGTTCATCAGCATGGCGTTCGGCAGCCGGTCGTCGCCGCAGAAGATGACGGCTGCATTGTTGTCCGACAGGGCATTGAGCAGCGGAAGGGTTACGGTCGTCTGCGGGTGTTCCAGCACGACGAACCCGATATCCTCGATCGGCACGCTCTTCTGCCTGTCGGGAGCCTCCTTCGTGTGAACGATCAGCTGATCGTTCCGCAGGCTCAGGCAGTAGGGCGTCGAGAAGAAGAGGGCGCGTTTCAGCATGGCTATGGGTGTTTGAACCGGATCTCTCCCGTTACGGTCAGTTCGAAATCATAACCTTCGACATAGGCGTTGAGTTGGGGATGATTCATTGCGATAAGCGGCCGATACGCTTCACCGACTTTCCATACGCCATTTTTCTGCTTCAGTTCTCCGGCCGGGCGCGCTTCCTGGTGATGACGGAAAACGAGCGTGCCGTATCGGTTGTTTCCGCTGGTCATGGAGCTGAATTTGGTGAGTTTGTACAGGCGTTTGGCCAGATCCCTTGTCGAGCAGTCGAAGAGTTCTTCGGGCGTTTTTTCGTAGAACAGCACCATCGTACCCGTTTTGAGGATGCATTTGAGCGGATACCCGTTCGCATCGGAGCGCGGAACCAGATCGGGCCGGGCTGCCTTGTCCGCACTCTTCTTGAAATATTGCGCCGCTTCGAACGTATTGACGATCTCGAAGCTCCGCCTGGTCTTTCCCTTGTCGTCCGTGCCTTCGTAGAGGGCCATGCAGTAGTTGCTTCCGTAAGAGACGTAGACGGGATTTTTGTGCGGATAGACCGATGCGTCGCGCTGGCGCTTCTCGCCCAGCGGTTTGGGTGCAACGGCCGAGCCGGCATGGATCCGGACCTTACGGATCGGCACGCCCTTCTCCCGATTCATCCAGATGGTGTGCTGCGCGGGGTCCATCGCCGTTTTGAAGCCGACCTCGGCGATCGCCTCCCGCACCTTCTCCCGCACCGCCTCGTCGACGATCTTTTCCACGTCGGCAGGTTGCAGCTGGTCGAGCGAGCGGCGGATGACGAATCTCAATCCGTCCTCGCGCATGATGGCTCCGTAATAGGTTTGTTGGTGCAGGGCGCCGCGGGCGGTGTCGCCCCGTTCGAGGATCGGCCTGCCGTCCGCTCCGCACTTGATCCGGCCGCGCACGCGCAGCTTCCGGCGGCTCTGCTTGCGCATGTTGTCGGGCGTATGGTGGGAGACGAGCAGCTCTTCCGCGATCGACCGCACGTCCTCCGTAAAGGTCGGCCACGGCTTCTCGAAACGGGGCTTGGCGCCCTCTCCGAACTGGTAACGTTCCTCATCCGCCTCGTACTGTGCCCATCGGTCGTATTCCTTGCGGCCGATGCAGGCGATGGTGATGGCGTCGATGCAGTGGTGGGCGTGGTTCACACGCTCTTTCTTCGTATACTCCTCCTGCAAGCCCCACATCCGGCGGAACGCGTCCGTGGTCGCACCTTTGACCGTATAGGTCCGTTCGAAGACCGTTTCCAGATAGAGTTTCGCATATTTTCCGATGATGCCGATATCGACTCCCTGCCGGTTGCGGAAACCCGCAGGGACTTCGGTCATGGTGAAGCGTTCGCATTTGCCGCGCCAATAGTCGAGTTGCATCTGCAGGTAGTGACGACGCTCAATGGCGTCGTCCCGCTGCGATTTGGTCGCCGCTTGTTTGCTTTTGCGCCGCAATCCCTCGATCTGCCTTTGCAGCGTGTCGATCCGCTCCTGCCAGCCGAACGCTTCGATTCGGGTCAGGACTTCGGCATGGTTCGCCAGCTCCGAGGGTAATCTGGTCCGTTTGATTTCTCGGTTGAACTTTTTTTCACACAGCGTTTTGTTCATCTGCGAATCGTCGCCCTCCCGTGAGCGGGGAACGGTGTGCTCGATATCGAAACGCGTCGACGGACCGATAAAGTCGGTGATGGCGATCTGCTTTCCCGTATAGGGGCAGACGTGGTTCTGCTCCACCCACAACCGGTATTTCAGTACGTCGTCGTCGGAAGGCTCAAGGGCGATGCCCGTGGCTTCCAGATACAACTGGCGGATCTCGTCGGCGAAGCGGCGGTGCTCGGCCTCGCGTTCCCGCTGGTAACGCTCGATCGCATGCCGACGGTTGGCGTCGTTCAGCCCGCGGGCGAATTCGATGTTGATCTTCGTCTGCCGGTCGATCTTTCCGTCGCGCAACAATTTGTTTATCAGAATACGCAGACGGAACAACGCCCGCATCGCCATCGGATTGCGCAAAGCGGAGGTTCGCGGCGAACCCAGCTGCCAGATGCCGTCGTCATCGGGCAGTACAGCCTGGTAGGTTTCGATCATCGAGGGGTGGTAGAGCCTCTCGAGCCTTGCCGGGTCGACGCCCTGATAGTCGCGCAGGTATTCGCGGACCTCCTGCTCCTTCGTTGTGCGCCGGTTGAGCGGGTTCAGCCGGAAGTCGTCGATGATGGTGGCAATATCCGCTTCGACGGCTTGCCGCTTCGCTCCGTCGGCATAGACCTCATCGGGCAGTACCGCTTTCAGATTGGCCATGAAAACCGCTTCATCGTAGCGGTATCCGGCCCGCAGGTGGGGCAGAATCTTTTGAATGGCGTTGAGGCTCAGGGCGGCATACCCCTGCGGGACGGGGATCGAGGCGAAGTGCCGCGCCTCTTCTTCGGTCAGCTGCAGCTTCTCTTCGGCCCAGCTGCGAAGCCGCTCCTCGTCGTCGAATGAGAAGAGTGCGTGCCAGACGTCGTTGAGCACCTGCTCTTCGGTTTTGCCTTTCCCGAGCGTATAGCGTGTGCATAGCTCCCTCAGCCACTCCTCGCCGAAGAGCTGCGCCAGCGCCGACGTAATCGGACAGCCGCTGACCGTCGTGCCTGCGCTGAAATTGAACCGGTAGGACGCTTCCCGACGATCTCCCTTGCAGGCGTAGCGCCCCTTGCCAGCGATCTTGCGGGCGATCTCCTCGAAATCGAAGTGGGATTTGCTCTTGCGCAGGAACAGCGGCAAAATCGTGCCGATCTCCTGCTGCGAGAGCGGACGCGGCTCGGGATCGGCAGGCGTTTGCAGACGGATGTTGTTGATGAAAGAGCGCATGCGGAACTCTTCGAAACGCGGATGCGACACCGGACAGCGGCTCTTCCCCTTTTCGAAGGTGCACTTGCCGACCAGCCCGCGCTGCGAACGGAGCGGCCGCTGGTAGAAGATGGCGCGGCCGAGGGCCTGTTCCAGCTCCTCGGAAAGGCCCTGCCTGCGGCAGATGGCCCGAAACTCGGCCAAATAGTGTTCGTTGCGGGAGGTGTAGCGCCTGCGGATCGGCTCCTTCTGCGCGTAAAGCTGGTAGAAGTACTCGCCCAGATAGGTGCATCCTGCGTCCGCCATCTCGGCCGAGAGGTCCTTGATGCACTGCTTGACCTTGCCCTCCTCGTCCGCGTTCCCGCCCTCTTTGCGGTTGCTGAGAAAGCCGCGGCGCTGCGCGAGGTGGTAGAATGCCCGGCCGAGCGTATATCGGTCCCGCTGCGTCGAAAGGTCGAGTGTTGTGGTCAGTGCCCGGTAGCGGTCGTGGTAGGGATTTTTGTCCGTCGCCTCGTCGGTGCGCTGCCAGCGGATGAACTCCTCGGTGAGCGGGTAGCGTCTCTTGTAGCGCCAGTCGGCGAGCTGCTGGTCCGAAAGCGGCGGACAGAGATCGTTTCGAACCAGCACCTTGAGCAGGTCGATCTTGCGCAGGCGGCGCCGGAAATAGAGCCGGCGCAGGGCGCGGGCCGCAGTCCGGTCCTGCACGGCGGGTTTCTCGGTGTTCTTATCGCGCGCCACACCCTCCGGAAAGATGTCCACGCCCTTGTCCAGCAACTCGCAACCCGCGTCTTTTTCCTCCACGATCGCCCAGCCGATGGACGACGTGCCCAAGTCCAAACCCAGTCTTTTTGCCATGATACGAATCGTTTATGGTAAAAATAGGCAAAAAAATTGGAAAGATCGAAAATTCGGGCTATATTTGTTTCGTAAGACTACATCTTACCACAATAAGGCTATATGCCGAAGGTAGCGATACCTGTGTCTCCGCGTACTCCGTGGAGACTTTTTGTTAATATCCGATCTGCCTGTCCCTGCTGGGAGGATGCCGGGAGCGGTCAGCCTCTGCGCCGGAACAGCGCCGTGATGTCCTCCATCGCCCCCGACCGGTCGACGCGGTAGAGCCGCTGGTTGGTCGTGGGCGCGGTGAGCGGTCCGAGCGCTTCGACCCAGCCGCCCAGCTTGATATAATCGAACGTCTCGGGCGGGAATCCCTCCGGCAGTGCACTCCGCCCCGAATACCAGCCCACGCGCAGCGCAGGCTGCGACCGCCGCACGAAAGCGGCCAGCGCGGCGACCGCGAGCGGTGCGGCGTCCCCGCCCATCAGGCAGACGCAGGTGACCGAACGGCCGTAGCGGCCGAGCAGTTCTGCCAGCTCCCGCTCGTCGAGCACGCGCCCGGCGTCAGCCTGCAGGTGTGGGCTGTGGCAGCCCGGACAGCGGTTGGGGCAGCCCGTGAGGTTGATGGCCAGCGTCACCTCGCCCGGAATCTCGGCGAAAACGATGTCGAAATTGTAGTAGCGGACCATTGCCTAAACCGCTTTCCGGTCCGCTTCTGCAAGGTTTGCTCCCGAGCGGTCCATTCCCGAGCGATCTGTTCCCGTAAGGTCCGTGCCGGTGTGCTCTGTCTGCGGGCGGTCGTCCCCGGTGCGTATCGTCTCTGCCGGCTTCATCCGTCCATAGTGACGCCGCGCCGCCTCCTGCTGGCGTGCCGCCGAGAAGTTCGAAACCCGCTTCATGTAGCCGATCACGCGCGTGAGGTAGTCCACGTTGTCGCTGTGGCAGTCGGGACACTCCTTCAGATAGCGTTTGTCGATGTGCCCGCAGGCGTTGCAGACTGTGTTGGGAATGTTGAACGTGAAGTAATTGCACCCCTCCTGCGCCGCCACGCGCAGCAGGTGGCGGTACTGCTCCTGCGTGAGATGATCCTCCAGATTGAGGTGCAGAGCCGAGCCGCCCGTCAGGTGCTCGATGTACTGGCGGCCGTGCAGGCGGAACTTGTCGATGACGTTCAGCGAGGGGTCCTCCACCACGTAGAAATAGGAGTTGTAGCAGTCGCGCGGCACGGCGTAGCCGTCCTCGCGGTCCCACTTGGCGTGCTTCACGCCCACGTTCTCCGCCGGGATCATCTCGCAGTTGAACATCAGCTCCTTCGAACGGTATTTTTTGTTGTACCGCTCCACCAGCCCCAGCACCTCCTGCACGAAAGCCGCGTAGCGCGGGTTGTCGTCGATCGGCATGCCCAGAAACTCGGCCGCCTCGACCAGCCCGTTGACGCCGACGGTGAGGTACTGGCGCGCGAGATTGATGTACCCGGCGTCGAACAGCGGCAGCATCCCATTGGCCTGCAGTTCTTTGAGGTTCTCGTTGTAGGCCGTCTGCACCTTGTGCACCAGATCGACGATCTCCTCGAGGAACGTCAGGTAGTGGACGTTGTTCTTCACGGCATACTGGATGCAGCGGTTGAGGTTGATCGTCAGCACGCTCTTCGATCCGGTCGAGACGCCGCCCGCGCCGAGCGTGTAGCTGAAGCCGTTGTCCTGAATTTCGTTGCGCAGGCGGCAGCACGACGAGAGCGAATCGGCGTTGTCGCTGATGTAGGTGAAGAACGAGTGCCCCTCGGCGTACATTTTGGCCGTGAAGTCGCCCCACTCGGCGTCCATCGCGTCGCCGTCGCGCGTGAGCAGCGCCATTGTCTCGACCGGGAAGGTGAGGACCGTGCGGGTGCGCTCGCGGTTGAACCAGGTCATGAAGCGTTTCTGCAGCCACGAGAGCGATTCCCAGCGGGGTTTCGATCCGTCGGGGAAGACGAACTCGCCGAAGAGCGATTCGAAATAGTAGCGGTCGTAGTAGGCCACGTTCCAGAACACGGCCTGGAAGTTGCGCGCACCGGTGGGCTGGTTGATCGAGTAGACGATCTGCTCGAAGCAGTCGGTGATGATCTTGTCCAGCGTGCGGCGCTTCCGCGAGAGGTCGACCACCTCGTCTGCGTGCAGGTAGTAATCCGCGCCGTACTCCTGTTCGATGAAGTAGTTCATGTACATCAGGAATTCGGGCGTGGCGCAGGCCCCCGAGAGCATCGACGAGACGATGAAGACCATGTTGACGAAGCCGCCGCAGAACGATTTGAGGTTGGTCGGCCGCGTCGAGTTGCCGCCGATGGAGAGCGTCCCGCCCAAGAGCCACGGATACATGGTGATCGAGGCGCAGTAGTTGGCCATCGACGTCTCGTCGTTCTTATAGATGAAGTGGTTTTTCAACAGGTGCAGATACTTGTCCGCAAGCTCTTTGCCGTACATCTCTTTGATGCGGTCGGTCAAGAGACGCCGGTTGAGGCGGATGAAGTTCTGCTTGGGAAGCTCGCCGATGAGCGTGGCGATGTTCTTGTTCTCGACGTTGGCGTTGGCGTCGTACTTCGACCCCGTGGCGGGGTTGGCCGCGTCGCAGTAGTTGATCAAAAACTCGAGCTTGTCGCGGTCCTCGCGGTCCTCGGTGTGCCGCTGGCGGTAGAGCATGTAGCTCTTGGCCACGGCGAAGTAGCGCTCGGCCATGAGCGCCACCTCGACCTGGTTCTGAATCTCCTCGACCGACATGCCGTCCGAGACCCTCACGCGGCTCAGTATGGCCATCAGGTCGTCGTCGGTGGCGTAGCCGCCCACCGAGAGAAAGGCCTTGCTCACGGCCCGTTTGATCTTCTCCACCGAGAAGGGTTTGCGCGTTCCGTCGCGCTTGACGATGCAGATTTCCGAAATTCCCATATCTTTGTGTATTAATATATCCGGTCCTGTCCGTCGTGGTTCCGGGGCGGCTGCGCCCCATCCGCCGCGACCCGGTGCGGTCGCGTGCGGTGAACCTTTGTCCGAAAAAGGTACGGTGTAAAATGCGTGTTTCCGGCGCCGCCTAAGTCCCGAGGACGTACGTCGTGTCCGGCAAGGCAGGTCTTCTGACTCGCTCCCGCTGCACGCCTTCCCGTCCCCCGGGGACAGTGGCTAAAAGAGTGTGCAGCTTCTCGACGGAGCTTACAGCTACGGGGATAGTTCCTGATTCGCACAGGATTCCCTTTTGATCCCGTGCCGGCAGCCGCCGGCGGGGAACCTCGCTTCGGGGACAAATGTAGCGACACTTCCCCGCTCCGGCAACTTTCGCCCGCTTTTTTCTTCAACAAATTGTGAACAGTGCAGCCCGAACGCTTCCCGGAGCGGCCGGCCCGCCGCGCCGTTTTTGTCCGGCGGAGGAGATTTCGTGCAGTTTTGCGGAAACCGGGGATGCGTAAAGTTTGCCTGCGCCGCACCCGGAACCGAGAAAATTTCCTACCTTTGTCCCGATGAACGTATCCGTGCGGAAGATATATGCCTCGTGGCGTCCCGACACGCTCGTAGCCGTCTGGCTCGGCGTGTGGTGGACAGTCAACCTCTTACAGGCGGGCTTTTCGGAGCTGGCTGACGATGAGGCCTACTACCACCTTTTCGCGCAGCACCTCGCCTGGGGCTATTTCGACCACCCACCCGTCACGGCCCTCCTGGTCTGGGCGGGCGAACACTTCTTCGGCGGCGAGCTGGGCGTGCGCTTCTGCTTCACGCTGCTGCAACCGCTCTACCTCTGGATTTTGTGGCGGTTGATCCGTCCGGCCGACACCTCGCGCGGAGACGCTTCGCTGTTCGTCGTGCTCTCGGCGGCGACGCTCATGTTGCAGCTCTACGGTTTTCTGGCCGTGCCCGACGGACCGCTGCTCTTCTCGTCGGCGATCTTCCTGTTGACTTTCAAATGGTTCTCCGAGCATCGGCGGGGTGCGTGGCTCTGGCTGGGCGCGGCGATGGCCCTGATGGCTTACAGCAAGTATCACGGGGCGCTGGTGGTACTCTTTGCGCTGGCGGCCAATGTGCGGCTTTTGAAGCGTCCGGGTCTCTATGCCGCCGGGGCGGTGGCCGCCGCGCTGTTAGTGCCCCATCTTTTGTGGCAGTACCACCACGGCTGGGCGTCGTTCGCCTACCACCTCGCGGGCCGGAACTCCGATTTCGAGGCGGGCTATATCCTCGAATATGTGTTGAACCTGCTGGTGGTCTTCAACCCCTTCTTCGTTCCGCTCTACGTGCAGGCCTGGCGGAAGGTGAAGCCGCAGACGGCCGTGGAGCGGGCGCTGAAGCTGCTGCCCGCGGCCTTCATCGGATTCTTCCTGCTCTCCTCGCTGCGCGGCTACGTGCAGCCCCAGTGGGTCATCGTCGCCGTCTTCGGGCTGCTCTATACGCTCTTCACCTACGCCCGCCGCCATCCCCGCACGCGCCGCTACCTGATGCGGACCGGAATCATCACCCTCGTGCTGGTGGCGCTCGTGCGCCTCGAAATGGCGTTCAATCCGCTGGGCATCCGCTTCCAGGTCTTCGACAACCCCGCCAGCTACGGGCGGATCGCCGAGGTGGCCGCCGGACGCCCCGTGCTCTTCAACCACCACTACGCTGAGGCGGCCAAATACGGCTTCTATACGGGCGGCGAGGCTTTCTGCCAGCCCGACATCGACTACCGCACGCACCAGTGGCAGTTCCGCGACGACGACGATCGTTTCGCGGGCCGCGAGGTGGTGGTGCAGACCTGGGAAGAGCTGTTGGCCGACACCACGCTCGCCGTGCGCTCCGTGCCGATGGCCAACGGCGACCGCTTCATCTTTATGATTGATCCGCACTTCCATCCGTTGCGCAAGGTCGGTATTGCGGTCGAAGGGCTGCCTGCGGAAGCGGCCCCGGGCGAGGAGCTGCAATTGGAGCTGCACCTGACGAATCCCTACCCCTACGACATTGCGGTCGACGGCGTTGTCGAACTGGCCGCGGTCTGGAAACACGGGCGGTTCCGCGTCGAGGAGTTCCCCCTCCCGGAACGCTTCACGATCCCGGCCGACGGTGAGACGACGCGCACGGTGCGCCTGACGGTCGACCAGCAACTCGCCGGGGAGACGTTCGACGTGGGCTTCACGCTGCGTCGCAAAGGCTATGCCCACTGGTTCAACGGCAAGCCGCAACCCGTAAAGGTCGCCGCACTATGATCGAGCAGTTCATCAAATTCTGCGTGGTGGGCGGATCGGGTGTCTTCGTCGATTTCGGCATCACCTACCTCTGCAAGGAGTGGCTGCGGCTGAACAAGTACATCGCCAACTCGGTGGGTTTCCTCTGCGCCTCGACCACCAACTACCTGCTCAACCGCATCTGGACCTTCGAGAACGACAGCCCCGACATCGCCTCGCAGTACCTACGGTTTCTGGGCATCGCCGCCGTCGGGCTGCTGATCAACAACCTGACGATCTACCTGCTGCACGGACGCTGGGGGTGGAACTTCTACTTCTCGAAGCTCTGCGCCATCGGAGTGGTCACCTTCTGGAACTTCTTCATGAACTACTTCTTCAACTTCTGAGCGTATTAAAAGACAGCGGCCCGGTCGAAACCGGGCCGCTGTCTTTTTCTGGAATCGCAACGCTTAGCCTCTGCGGGCCGGACGGATCTTTCGGAAGGGGAGTTTGAGCACCCCGAAGAACGCTTCGCCGAAGATGCCGCCCGACATCTTCGAAGCTCCCTCGCGCCGCTCGGTGAAGACGATCGACACCTCGCGCAGCTTCATGCCGAGCTTCCACGCCGAATATTTCATCTCGATCTGGAATCCGTACCCTTTCATCCTGACGGCGCCGAGGTCGATCGTCTCCAGCGCCCGGCGCGAGTAGCAGACGAATCCGGCGGTGGCGTCGCGCAGGGGCATGCGCGTGACGATGCGCACATACATCGAGGCGAAGTAGGACATCAGCAGGCGCGACATGGGCCAGTTGACCACGTTCACCCCCTCGACGTAGCGCGAGCCCACCACCACGTCGTACCCCTCGGTCGCGGCGGCGTACAACTGGACCAGATCATCGGGGTTGTGCGAGAAGTCGCAGTCCATCTCGCAAATGTAGTCGTAGCCGTTGTCCAGCCCCCAGCGGAACCCCGCCAGGTAGGCGGTCCCCAGTCCCAGCTTGCCGCTGCGCTCCAGCAGGTGCAGCCGCCCGGCGAACTCGGGCTGCCGCTGCCGGACGATGGCGGCCGTGCCGTCGGGCGAGCCGTCGTCGATGACCAGCAGATCGAACGCCTCCGCGAGCGAGAAGACCTTGTCGATCATTTTGGAAATATTCTCCTTTTCGTTGTAGGTGGGGATAATGACCAGTTTTCGCATGTCTTTTGGGTGTTGACCCTACAAAAGTAATATTATTTTGCGAAAATGTGCCGGTTGCGCCGATTTTCCGCACCCGGCCGTCTCCGTTCGCGCCGGGTCACCGGCGGCGGAATCGGGGTGTGATGCCGAGGAAGAACGCGCAGTTGAGCCGCGGCATCGGGCGCGAGAGGACCGATTCGTACTCCTCGTTCAAGAGGTTGTAGATGCACCCCTTGAGCGAAAATGTTGCCCAGCGGCATGCGACGCTCCGCTCGAGCGCGAGGTCGCTCATGTAGTAGGGCTTCACCACCCCCAGCGTCCCTTTGGCGTTGTCTGACATGGTGAAGCGCTGGCTGTACCACGACCACTTGTAGCTGAGCGTCCACGCGCGCCACCGCAGCCGCGCCGTGAAAGCCGCCGACCAGACGGGAATATAGGGCAGCTGCCTGCCTACCGATTCGTCGGCTGGGGTGAATTTTTCGCCCCGGTTGACCGAGCGCGTCCAGGCGGCGTTGCCGTCGAAGAGCAGCTGCCAGTCGCGTCCCATGCGGGCGTCGGCCGCCAGTTTCAGCTCCACACCGTAGCTGTGTACCTTTTTGATATTGAGGGGGGTGTAAATGCCGCTCTTGGCGCTGCCGATCCAGAGAATCCAGTCGTCGATCTCCGAGTTGAAAAAGGTCGCCGATCCGCGCAGCGTGCGGCGCGGCCCCTCGACGGCGAACTCGGCCCCCGCATCGGCCGTCCACCCCTTTTCGGGGCGCAGGTCGCGGTTGCCGCCCGGGCGGAAGTAGAGGTCGTTGAGCGTAGGGTAGCGGAAGTTGCGCGCCGCGGAGGCTTTCAGCGTCACCTTGCCGCGCCGGGCGAGCAGGTAGTCGACGAACAGGGCCGGGATTGGCTCCGAGGCCCGGTCGCCGTAAAGCTCCCACCTAAGGTCGGCGGCCACGCCCAGCCGCGGCAGGGGGCGCCACCGCGCGGCGGCGAAGAGCGACAGTTCGAAGCGCTGTTCGTTGTAGAGCGTGTCGGCGCGCAGGCCCGACGTGGCGTTGATGTCCACGTCGCCCGTGCGAACCAGGTGCTGATAGGCCGTGGCGCTCGCCGTAAAGAGCCATTTTTCCCCGGCGGCGTACTCCGCTTCGGCCTGGGCGAAGAGGGTGTGCAGCGTGCTGCGCGCGTCGGTCATCGGGCGCAGCTCGCCCTTGCCCTCGGGGTCGTGCAGACGGCGGTAGCGCAGCGAAGTGTAGGTATACCCCCCGCGGGCGGAGAGTTTCAGCCCGCCGCGCAGCCGCTCCCAGCCCGCCACGGCGCGCAGCGTCCGTTCGTCCTGCTCCTCCTTTTTCTGCTTGGCCGCGTTGTGGTCGGCCGAGGTCATCGGAAGCCCGCGGTGCGAGTCGAGATACCACGCCGAGAGCGAGATGCGTCCCCCTTTGGCGCCCGTATGGTAAAGCTCCTGCATCAGGTGCAGGTCGCGGAAGCCGCCGTTGCGGTTGCGTTCGAGCGGTACGTAGCGGTCGACGATGTTGCCGTCGCCGTCCGTGACGAGCGTCTTGGAGTTGTAGTTGTGGAAGCGGAAGTCGTTGCGCGAGGTGCTGTAAAGCACCCGCGTGGAGGAGGACCAGCGCTCGCCGCCGTAATCGAGCCGCAGAAACTCGTCGAAAGTGGTGAACGACCCGACCCCTTGCACGAAGCGCAGGCCCAGCCCCTTGTCCGGCAGTGGCCGGGTGTCCAGCGCCACCGCACCGCCCAGACCGCCCCCGGTGACACCCACCGAGCTGGCCCCGTGGTAGAGCGTCGCGTCGTCGACCAGGTAGGCCGGGATCAGCGAGAAATCGACCTGCCCGAGCATCGGGGAGTTGACCTTCATGCCGTTCCACGTCACCTGCGTGTGCGAGGGGGCCGTGCCGCGGAACGAGGCCGTGGCGAGCGTGGCGCGCCCGTAGGATTTGATGAAAAGGGTCGAACCGCTGCCTAGCACGTCGGCCAGCGATGAGGTGATCGTCTCGCGCAGCACCAGACTGTCGATCACCGTGCGCTGCACGCCGATCTCCTTCATCGGGCGGCGGCCCGTGATGTCCACGCGCTCGATCTCCACCGTCCGCGACACGCTGTCGCGCTGGGCCGCGGCAGGGGCGGCGCAGACGACGGTCAGCAGGAGCAGGACGCAGCGGCGCATGGCTTTATTCGGCGGTCGTTACGGTGCGGTAACAGCCGATGGCGCACACCTCGGTCGACAGCTCGCCGATGCGGGTGCGCCAGTCGTTGATGCCTGTCTGCACCCGGATGAAGTCGATCTGCGTGAGGTTGGCCGGCGAGCCGTCGGCGGTCACGGCGTCTTCGATGCGGAAGCGGTTGGCCGCCCCCTGCCGGTCGATCGAGGAGTAGTTGTCGGCATAACCCCAGGCGAACGGCTGCGCGATCCACGCCGTCACGGGCCGTCCCTGATCGTCGACCTCGCCCTCCGCGATGTTGTTCGGCAGGCGCGTCCCCCGGAAGGTCAGCTCCGCGGCGTCGACCCACGCCGGATAGTAGGCTTGCGTATGCTCGCCGATGCGGCCGATCTCGCCCGCCGAGGTCGCGCCCTCGCCGTCGACGGCCGTCCAGGCGACGGGGTCGCCGTCGGCGGACGGCCTGCGGTAGGTGATCCGGTAGTTGCGGTCCGCGGCGGCGAATTCGCTGCCTTTGAGTTCGTACCACGTCTCGCCGGCGGGCGAGCCGTCGCCGTCGGTGTCCTGCGCCACATAGACCACGCCCGGTTCGGAAGAGGTCGTCATTTGGTTGCCCGCCACGTAAAGCTCGTAATCGCCCGTGGCGGGAACCGGAGCGGCGAATGCCGCGACGATATAGCCGCCCCAGCCGCCGAGCGAGACGTAGGCGCCCTCGTTCAGGCGGCGCTGGGCGTAGGCGCAGGCGGCCTGGGGCGTGTCCTCGCCCGCAAAGCCGCTCAGGGCGTTGCGTTCGTTGATGAACTGCCCCGGAGCGGGGGTGTACTCCACGATTCGCGCGACGGGTTCCGCGATGCGCGTCGTAGTGATCTGTTCGTCGGAGTTGCACGCCGCAGCAAGGAGCGGCAGGAGCAGAAAGGCGTATTTTTTCATGGTTTTCAGGGTGTGAAGCAGAATGATCCGGGAGTGATGCCCACGCGCAGCGTGTCGACGGGCACGCCCCGCGGGGTGAAACGGTAGACCGCGGCGTGCTGCACGTAGTCGATGGCGTCGGCCACGTAGACCTCCGAGGTGAGCGGATCTACCCCCACGCCGTAGTAGAGCGTCCCGGCGTAGGGAAGGAACGGCGCGGCGGGCAGCGACTCGTCGTCGGTGCGCATGCGCCAGATGTCGCGTGCGATGAAGTAGAGTGTGTCGCGCGTGCCGTTGAGGGCCAGCTGCCGCGGCTGCATCCCCGCCGGAAGCGGGTAGATGCGCTCGATGCGCCGTGTCGAGGCGTCGATGCGCCGCAGCTCGGGCGACTCGTTCCCGTCGCCCTCGGAGAGGGTCCAGAGTTTGCCCCTCCGGTCCACGGCCAGCGAGACGGGCTGCCAGCCCACTTCGATCGAGTCGACGAGGCGGTCGCGGCGGGTGTCGATCACCAGCAGTTTGCGGTCGTAGGACCAGCAGTTGACGAACACCTCGTCGCCCCACTGGACCAGCTGCTCGGTCGAGCGGTGGCCGTTGGTGGGGATGCGGCGGCGGATGCGGTTGTTGCGGGTGTCGATGACGGCGATATGCGGGTCGTAGAGGTCCGTCAGGTAGGCCGTGGTGTCGTTGACGAAGTGGAGGTAGCGGGGCGAGACGACCCCCTCGATCAGCCCCGTGACGCGGAACGTGCGGGTGTCGATGACGTAGACCACGCCCGAGTTGTTGACCACCACGTAGCCCTTGCCGTCGCGGACGGTCATCGACTGGGCCACGTCGCCCAGCTTCATGCCGTTGGCGCGCAGGAAGACCTCGTTTTCGACCCGCCGCGCGGCAGGGTCGTAGTAGGAGAGGGTGGCGTTGTCGGAGGTGAAGTTGCCCTCGCAGGTGATGAACAGCCCCCGTCCGCTCACGGCGAACGGCTCCTCCTCCAGCGGACCGTAGTCCATGCAGGAGCCGCACAGCAGCGCGGCCAGGCCGAGGGCGGTATGTAGGAGGCGGTGCTTCATCGTCCGTTCTCATTGCGGAACGGGCGGAACACGTCGAGGGGTTGTTCGTGGAGAGCGCTTTCGACTTGTCGCCACCCCATTCTCCGCAGGGTGTTTGCGTTTTTTTCGGATCGCAGCGGCAGGTCTTCTGACTCGTTACCGTCCCGGCGCCTTCCCGTCCCGATGCGGACAGTGGCCAACGTATGCCGGAACCTCATTTGTAACTCACAGCAGCGGGAACTGTTGCCGATTCGCACGGCATTCCCTTTTGATCCCCTGCGTCCCTGCGGACGCGTCGGGAACCGATGCGGTGCAAAAGTAATCTTTTTTCGGCAGATCGCCGCAGGTTCGGGCAAAAAAGAGTAACTTTGTGGCGTAATTTACCGTCCATGTCCGTTTACATCCAAAGGGAGACCCGCGTGTGCGAAGCGCTTGCGGAGGCGTTCGCCCGCCTGATGCCGCAGCTCTCGCCGCGGCTTGGAGCGCCTGCGCCCGAGGTGCTGGAGCGGATTGTCTTCAGCCCGTGCTCCGCGCTCTTTACCGCGCGGATCGGGGAGCGGATCGCCGGGGTGCTGACCCTGGTGTGGTACGACGCTCCGTCGGGCCGCAAGGCGTGGATCGAGGACGTGGCGGTCGATGCGGCGCTGCGCGGCCGCGGGGCGGGCGAGGCGCTGGTGCGGGCGGCGCTCGGGCACGCCGTGCAGATCGGCGCGGAGCGGGTGATGCTGACCTCCTCGCCCCGGCGGGAAGCGGCGCGGGCGCTCTACCGGAAAGTCGGATTCAAGGAGGCGGAAACTTCGGTTTTCGTCTGCAAAACAGATAAGGAATGAAAAAAATCGTAAAGATCGCGGCCATCGTGGTTGCGCTCGTGTTGGTCGCGGCGCTGGTGGTCCCGGCCCTGTTCCGCGGCAAGATCGAGCAGATCGTCAAGCGGGAAGCCAACGAGATGCTCACGGCGCGTCTGGATTTCGACAGGCTGTCGATCAGCCTGCTGCGTCACTTCCCCAACGCGTCGGTCGACCTGAAGGGGCTGACGCTGGTGGGTGCGGAGCCTTTTGCGGGCGACACGATCGTCGCCGCGAAGCGGATCTCGGTGGTGGTCGATCTGCTGTCGCTCTTCGGCGACGGCGGTCTCATCGTCCGCAAGATCGTGCTGGCCGCCCCGGCGGTGCATGCGCACAAGCTCCCCGACGGACGGGTCAACTGGGACGTGATGAAGCCCTCCGAAACGGTCGCCGCCGAGCAGGAGGCGTCCGTAGAGCCCTCCTCGTTCCGCCTCTCGGTGCGCGACTTCCGCCTTTCGGACGCCGCGGTCCGTTATGAGGACGACTCGACGGGGATGCGGTTTTCGACTGCCCCCGCGTCGCTGCGCCTGCGGGGCGACCTGTCGGCCGAGAGGACCGATCTGGCGCTCAAACTCTCGTCCGCCGGCATGCGGCTCGTCTCGGGCGGCGTGCCCCTCTTGAGCGGCGCCGAGGCGGAGTTCGACGCGGTGATCGCCGCCGACCTGGCGCAGAAGCGCTTCACCTTCTCCGACAACCGCCTGCGCCTGAACGCCATCGAAGTGAAGCTCGACGGCTGGGTCGAGCTGGACGACGATGCCGTGAAGATGGATATCAAGGCGGGGAGCGACCGCGTGCAGTTCAAGGACGTGCTGTCGCTCGTTCCGGCGTTCTACACGCGCGAGTTCCGCAACCTGGCCGCCGGGGGCGAGCTTTCGCTGAGCCTCTGGGCGCGCGGCGAGATGCGGGGCGCGGAGCTTCCGGCTTTCGAGCTGAAGACCGAGGTGCGCGACGGCAGCTTCCAGTATTCGTCGCTGCCCAAGGCGGTGACGGGCATCAACATCGCGGCCCGCGTGGCCAATCCGGGCGGGGTGATGGACAAGACCGAAGTGGACCTCTCGAAGTTCACCTTGCAGATGGCCGGGAACTCGCTCTCGGCGGCACTCTACGCCACCAATCTGGCCAGCGATCCGGTGTTCCGCGGTTCGGTCGACGGCCGTGTCGACCTGGGGGCCGTCAAAGAGGTCTATCCGCTGGAAAAGGGGACGAAACTGGGCGGACAGATCGCGGCCGACGTGAAACTCTCGGGCCGCATGTCCGATGTCGACCAGAAACGCTACGATCGGATGGGCGCTGCCGGGACGTTCGTCGTGGAGGGGCTGGCGCTCACGCTGCCCGACCTTCCGGAGGTGCACATCCGCCGCGCCGCGGCCACGATCACGCCCGAGACGATGACCCTGGGCGACTTCGGGGCGACGATCGGTCGGAGCGATCTTGCGGCCAACGGCCAGCTGACGGGCTATCTGGGCTACCTGCTGCGGGGCGACCGCCTCGCCGGACGGCTCTACGTGAAGTCCGACCTGCTGGATCTGAACGAGATCATGGACGCGCTGCCGACCTCGGCCGAGACGCCTGCCGAAGAGACCGCCGAGCCTGCCACGCCGACGAAGGCGCTCGAAGTGCCGCGCAACCTCGACCTCACGCTGGTAACTGAGCTGCACAAGATACTCTTCCAGAAGATGACCTTGACGGACCTTGCGGGCGAAATGGGCGTGGACGAGGGGGTATTGGCCCTCCGCAAGCTCAGGATGCAGCTCTTCGGGGGCCGTGCCTCGGCGTCGGGCAGCTACTCGACGGCGGCCGATCCCGCGCGTCCCGAACTCAAACTCGCGGCCGACATCGCCGGAGCCTCTTTCTCGAAGACCTTCGAGGAGCTGGACCTGGTGCAGAAACTCGTGCCGCTCTTCGCCAAGACGGGCGGCGACTATTCGCTCTCGCTCTCGCTTACCACGCCGCTCGACGCCTCGATGTCGCCCGTCCTGCAGGCGCTCGACGCTTCGGGCGAAATCCGCTCCGAAAATATCCAAGTGCAGAATATCGAGGCGTTCGATGCGCTGGCCAAGGCGCTGGGCGACGACCGGCTGCGCCGCATCGAAGCCAAAGACGTTGCGATCCGCTTCACGATCCGCGATGGACGCATCACCACGCAGCCGTTCGACCTGAGGCTGGGCGACATCAAGCTGAACCTGTCGGGTTCGACGGGTCTCGACCAGTCGATCGACTATACGGCCAAAGTGGCCCTGCCGGGCGCTGCGGGCGGGGTGCTCCAGTCGATCAGCGTCGGCATCGGCGGCACGTTCTCCGCGCCCAAGATCACCCTCGGGGTGAAGGAGGCCGCCCAGGAGGCCGTGAAGAACGTTATCGATCAGAAGATCCAGGAGCTTACCGGCAGCGCCTCGCTCTCGGAGGAGGTGCAGAAGCAGGCCGAACGCCTGCGCACGGAGGCGCGCAATGCGGGCGACAAGCTCGTCGAAGCGGCCCGCACGCAGCGGGACAAGCTCGTCGAGGGGGCCTCGTCGAAAGGCCCGCTGGCCAAGCTGGCCGCCGAAAAGGCAGGCGACAAACTGGTCGAGGAGGCTGAAAAACAGGCCGCGCGGCTGGTCGAGGAGGCCGACCGGCAGATCGAGAAACTCTCGGCCCAAAAAGAGTAGGGCGTGCTGCTGCTTTTCGCCATCCTCCTTTCGGGTATCGTAACGGGACGCCTGCTTTGGGGCAGGCGTCTTCGTTTCGTGCCGCGGCTGATTACCGGGATCATCCGGGTGCTGCTGTTCCTGCTGGGCGTCGAGGTAGGCGCGGACCCGGCCATCGTCGGGGGCCTTTTCACGCTGGGGCGGACGGCGTTCGTGCTCTTCGCCTTCTCCGTGGCGGGGAGCATCGCCTCGGCGTGGCTGCTCGGACGGTGGGTCCGCGGGAACTGTCCGGCAGATGCCGCTCGGGACGGAGAGCGCGTTCCGCTCTGGCGGACGCTGCGGGGGAGCCTCGTGATCGTGGCGCTGTTCGCTGCGGGCTGCGTGGCCGGCGGGCTGTTCGTCGTGCCCTGCGATCCCGCCTCTTCGCGGCTGAGCACGTGGGTGCTCTATGCGCTAATGTTCACGGTCGGGGTCTCGCTGGGCAACGACCGCACCCTCGCGGGGGAGATTCGGCGGCTCGATCCCCGGCTGGCGCTGCTCCCTGCGGTCACGGCCGTCGGGACGCTCGCGGGTGCGGCGCTGGCGGCGCGGTTCGTCGCACCGTGGGGGCTGACCGACTCGCTGGCCGTGGGCGCGGGGTTCGGCTACTACTCGCTCTCGGGGATCTTCATCTCCGACCTGCGCAGCGCCGAACTGGGAACGGTGGCGCTGCTGTGCAACATCCTGCGTGAACTGTTCACGCTCGTCGCCGCTCCGCTGGTCGCCCGGTGGGCGGGACCGCTGGCCGCCGTGTCGATCGGCGGGGCGACCTCGTTCGACACCACGCTGCCCGTCATCACGTGCGCCGCGGGACGGCCCTACGCCGTGGTCGCGGTCTTCCACGGCTGCGCGCTCGATCTGAGCGTCCCGTTTCTGGTGACGCTCTTCTGCATGCTCTGAGCCGTCCTCTTTGGGCGAAAACCCCGCCGGAAGAGGCGGGGTCTATCGTTTGATGTAGGTCTGAAGCGCCGCGACGTACTCCGAGAAGGCCTCGCGTCCTGGGTCGGTGATGCGGCAGACCGTGCAGGGCATCTTCCCGCGGAAGGTCTTTTCGATGGTGATGTAACCCGCTTTGGAGAGCTTGTCCAGCTGCACGGAGAGGTTCCCCGCCGTGGCCCCGGTCTGTTCGCGGATGAATACGAAGTCGGCGCTTTCGACCCCGATGAGGATCGAAACCACGGCCAGACGCAGCTCGGAGTGCAGCAGCGGATTCAGCTCCTTGAACATTGCTTGCGGGTTATGTGGCTGAGAATAAGCCCCGGGAAGATCAGCAGCACGACGCCGTAAACAGCCAAAAAGAGCATCCACGTGCCCGATGCGGCATCGAACGGCTCGCGGTAGGTGACGGTAAATGAGGTGATCAGCCCGAACAGTCCGAGCATATTCAGCCCGACGAACGAACCCGACTGCCGGCTCCCCTTGCCGCGGTAAAATTCCGAGGTGATCATGACCGAAAGCGATAGCAGCACCTGCGTCAGCCCGACCGGATTGACGATGCTGTCCGGCTGGGTGAGGGCGTAGACGAACGAACTGCCGGCGACCATGGCGGGAAGCCCCCACACAAGGATCAGCAGGTTGTCGAACCCGGTCCTTGCGATCGAACGGCGGCGGGCGTTGTGCGCCGAGAAGATGTAGCCGCAGATGATCGGTACGAGCCACGTCCAGAGCACCTGCATGCTCCCCGTCCAGCGCAGCAGCGCGTATTCGGCCAGCGCGGTGAGGGTCAGCAGCGCGCCCCAGAAGACGAACAGGCTGCCCCGCACATAATTCGTACGGTGCATGTTGCTCGCAGCGACGCCGGCCAGCGCCTCCTCTTCCGAAAGGTTGCGTTCGTTCATCGCTTCCGGTTTTTCAGACGGTTCGACTGGTAGTTGAAGATATGCCCGGGAATGACCATCATCACCACGAACGCCGCGGCGAAGGCCAGACAGGCGTCCATGCCCTCGGTCAGCAGGCAGATCGGCGCCAGCAGGATGGCCGAGAGAAGCCCGGCGAGGGTGTAGCCGCGGAAGCGGATAATCAGCCCCGTGAGCGCCGTGCCCAACCCCATGAGCAGCACCATGAGGTAGAGGATCGGGATGTGCGTGACGATCGAGAGCATCGACTGGAGGAAGCCCACGATGCCGAAGGTGATCCAGATGTAGCCGACGATCCGGTCGACATAGCTCGTCACCGCCCTTTTCGGGGCTTGCCGGGCGATCCATCCCCAGCAGGCGAGGCCCGCGGCGGGGATGGCGAACCAGAGAAACTGCCACCGGTAGTCGCCCGTCCGCTCGAACGCGAACCATACGGCCAGCGAGGAGAGCACCGTGACGTACCCCATCACCAGAAAGGGCGTACCCATGTTGCGGATGACCCGCTCGCGCGTGTCGTCGATCATCCGCAAGATCAGTGAGAGGCTCTGCCGCTCGTCGAATCCCTGTTTTTCGTGCTCCATGACTTAACGGGTATGGTTGGACTGGTAGTTGAGAATGTGCCCCGGGACGATCATCATCACCACGAATGCCGCGATGAACAGCAGGACGCTCGGCGTAGTTCGGGTGACGGCCAGCAGGACGGGGGCCAGCAGCAGGCCGATGAAGCCTCCGACAATGGACGGGATGAAGCGGGTGACCAGCCCCGTGAGGGCGGTTCCGATACTCATAAGCAGCACGATCAGAAAGAGCATCGGCGGCCGCACCACGGCCAGCATCGAGAGCGTCGCGGTCAGAAAGGCGGCCAGCCCGATCACCATCCACACCTGGTCGATCACGCCGTCCACGAAGGTCCGCACCGACCCCTTAGCGTCGCGCGGCCGCGTGAGGTACATTCCCAGGCTGCCCGTCACGGGCAGTCCGAACCAGAGCCAGTTCCAGCGCGGATCGCCGAAGTGGAGCACCGCGGCCCAGACCAGCAGTGTGAAGACGACGGTCGTATAACCCCATACGAGGTAGGGGCGGCCCGCGTTGCGGACCATGCGGTTGCGCGTGTTTTCGATCATGCGGCCGATCAGCGCCAGGCTCTCGGCGGCGTCGAGTTTTCTCTCTTCCATAGGGACGGATTTTGGATCAAAGTTACGAATTTATTTCTATTGTCCCTCGTTTTTCTTCAGACGGCTGCGCTCCGAATCGGCGGCTCCCTCGATGCGCCGGGCGCGGAATTCGCGGCCCGAGCGGAAATTCCACGTCGCCGAGAGCTTGAAGCGGCGCGCTCCCCATGCCGAGTAGCCGTCCATGCGACGCACCAGTCCGTCGGCCGTCGAGCGGTAACCCTCGCCCGCCCCGTTGAGGTTGTACGCCGCCAGCGAGAGCGTCAGCCGGTCGCGGCAAAGGCGCTTCTTGACCGCCGCGTTGAGCGTGTGGAAGGGGTTGACCTCGCTGTTTCCCGAGTAGAGACGGCTCTGTCCGCGGTAGGAAAGCTCCACGTAGAAGCCCCGCGGCAGCGTCAGACCGGTGGTGAGGTTGGCGAACATCAGGTAGTGCTCCTCGCGGGGGCTTTCGTTCGTGAGGCGGATGTCCTGCTTCACGCCCACGAAGTTCACGGAGAGGTTCCACCGCTTGGTGAGCTGCACGGGGGCGTTGAGCGCCACGAACCAGTGGTTTTCGCTGTGGTGGTTCTCCGGAATGATGTAGGTCACGTCCCGGTCCGCGGGGTCGGTGCGGCACACTTCGCGGATCAGGTCGCGGTGGAGGTTGGCTCCCACGGTGAGCGTGTAGCGGTACTTCCAGATCAGCGTGAGCGAGAGGCGGTGGATGTAGGTCGGCCGCAGCGCGGGGTTGCCGATCTGGTAGTTGAAGTCCGAGAACTGGATGCGCGCGGGGTTGAGGCGGAAGAAACCGGGCCGCTCGATGTTGCGCGAATACTGTCCCGCCAGCATCCAGGTGCGCATCGTGTTGAATGCGCAGCTGACCGAAGCGTGGGGGAAAAGTCCGTAGTAGGATTTGTGCACGTCGCTGCCGCGGCCGTCGGTGGCCGTGTATTCGGCGCGCAGCCCCGCCGAGAGGTTCCAGCGGCCTGCCTCGGCCGAGAGCGACGCATAGGCCGCGGCGATCTGCTCGGTGTAGCTGAGCGCGAAGTCGAACGCCGGCTGCGGCTGCCAGCCTGCGGACGTGCGGCCTTCGTAGAGCGCGTCGTTGGAGAGGGCGTTGCGCGTGTACTTCAGGCCCCCGCGCAGTTGCAGGCCGTGCGCGAAGTGCTTGTCGAGGTCCGCTTCGGCGGAGAGGATGTCGTAACTGCCCGCGGTGGCACTGCGATAGGAGGTGTCGCGCCGGTAGTCGTTGTAGGTGAAGCGCGTGTCGTAGCCGTTGTCGCCGTCGGTGCGCTGGCGCGTGTAATCCAGCAGCAGCTTGAGCGCCGATCCGGCGGTGTCGATCTTCCAGCGGTAGTTGAACGCCGCCGTCAGACGCCGTTCGCCTGCCCGCTGGTCGTAACGGCTCTCGGCCAGCGTTTTCAGACTGTGCGTGGCGATCTGCGTCCACGCTTCGGAGGGGATGCGGTGGTGCTCCGCGGTGTATTCGGCCTCCGCGCCGATGCTGTGGCGCGGATCGATGTCGAAGAATGCGCCGAGCCGTCCCGAACCGAAGTTGCTGCGGTCGTCCATGTCGGAGCGGCCCGCGAACCGGGTGGCGTTGTCCGGGTAGTCGCGCTCCTCGTCGTAGCGCACCTCGCCGCGCGTGGTGAACAGCCCCGAAGCGCCGGCGTTGAGCGTCCAACGTCCCGCGTGGACACTCACGTTGCCCGAGGGGGCGTAGTTGGCGATGTGCGCGCCCTGCGTCGAGGCCACCGTCACGGAGCCGTTCACCCCGTTCTCCGCGCGGCGGCGCAGTGCGATGCGCAGCACGCCGCCCCGCGCGTCGGCGTCGTACTCCGCTCCGCCCTGCGGGATCACCTCCACGCGGGCGATGTCCGCCGCCGTCAGCGTGCGCAGGTAGGCGGCCACCTTGTCGTCGTCCAACCTTAGTTCGCGGTCGTCGATGAAGACCTTCACCCCTTTCGAACCGTTGATGGCAAGGCCGCTGTCGTCGAGCCAGACGCCCGGCGCCTCGGCGAGCAGCTCCGCGCCGTCCTTGCCCGCCAGCGCGGGCGCGTTGCCGACGGTCATCACGAAGCGATCGGCCTCGCGCCGAACGGCATTCCCGGTTACGACCACCTCGCCGACCGAGGTTCCGGTCTGCTCGAGGCGGATCGCACCCAGCTCGCTGTCTGAAGCCGCGACGGTCGTCTCGCGCTCGCAGGGGGCGTAGGCGATATGGCGCACCTGCAGCGTATAGCGGCCCGGTTCTGCCCGCAGAACGAAGCGGCCCAGCGAGTCGGCGGTCGTTCCGGCGGCCTGCTCCGAGGCGCGGAGCAGGACGACCGTGGCGAAGGCGACCCCTTCGCCCGCGGCGTTTTCGATGCGTCCCGTTAGGCGCCGGGGCGTTGCGGCGCTGAGCAGGGCCGGGACGGCCAGCAACAGCAGGAGTAAAAGTCGTTTCATCGGGCGGTTAGTTTTGAGCGGGATAGAAGAGGTTCATTTTGACCGCGGTCCGCTCGTCGGTGAGCTTGCACTTTTTGGTGGCGTACCCCTCGGTGGGCCCCCGGTCGCCCATGTCCATCTGGTAGTTGCCGTTCTCGTCGTGGAAGAGCGACACTTCGGCCGCGTCGCCCGGGATTTCGAGCGTCACCGTGACCGCACCTTCGGCGGCGTCGGCCTTGGCGTAGACGGGCTGTTCCGCGCCGGGGACGGTGGCCATCACCAGCAGGGCGCCTTTGGCACTGCGGAGGTTCGGAACGGTGATCTCGAGCGTTTTGGCCGAGATGGAGGTGGCTGCGACGAGCGCGGCGGCCAGCAAAATGATCTTTTTCATGGTACAATGTTTTTATCGGGTGGTATAATCGTTTTCGTCGTCGAGGTCGGTGAAGTGCCAAATGGCCTGAAGGGCGAGGTTCAGCCCCTATCCCGCAGCCACCCAAGCCACCCACCAGTAGTGGGGCGTGGTGTACCAGTTGACAAAGGTCAGAAAGGCGCAGACGACCGCGTAGGTCGTGATGCGGCGGGTGAACCAGCGGCCGAACAGGCGGCGTTTCTCTTCGTAAGTTTTCTGCGTTTCCATCGTTTTCCGGTTTAAAGGAGTGTGCCTCGGTTTGTAAATCTATTGCAAATATAAAGTAGTTTATAAAATAAACCAAATTTCGGGCCGGAAATATGCGGAAAAAACCGAAAAAAATTCAGTACCTATATTATAGGGGAATTTTGTTGCGCGACGGATGGCGTCCGTCGTTACGAGGACGGCTTCCGCGCTGAAAGAGGCGACCGGGGACGGACCGGATCGTTGTCGGTCCGCCCGGCGATTGCCGGGAAGATGGTCCGGAAGGTGGTCCGGATAGATGGCCTGGGATGATGGCCCGAGAAGATGCCCGGCAAAATGTTCCGGGCGGGATGCTACGGTGCGGCGTTGCGGAGAGCGGATCACCCCTGCTTGTCGGCGAGGAGGTTCCCCTGCGGGATGCTCGCGTGCGGTGTTGCAGGCTTTGGGTCACTCCCGTTTATCGGCGAGGAGCGGCTCCCACTCGGGGTGGCGGCGGATGTAGGCGGCCACGAAGGGGCATTGAGGCACGATCCGAAGCTCTTGCCGGCGCACGTCCTCGAGCACGGTACGGACCGGGTCCCCCGCGGGATGCTCGCGTGCGGAGTTGCGGAGAGCGGATCACCCCTGCTTGTCGGCGAGGAGCGGTTCCCACTCGGGATGGCGGCGGATGTAGGCGGCCACGAACGGGCATTGCGGCACGATCCGAAGCTCTTGCCGGCGCACGTCCTCCAGCACGGCGCGGACCAGTTCCGAACCGATGCCGCGCCCCTCCAGCGTCGGAGGAACCCCGGTGTGGGTCAGAAAGAGCGTCCTCCCGTCGCGGATATATTCCACGACGGCCCGTTCGTTTTCGACGTCCAGTTCGTACCGCATCTCGGCGGCGTTGTGGCGGAAGGCGTGCCGTTCGTTCATCTTCGTTACGTTTTTCGGGTGAGTGTGGTTTCAAATATAGTTCCTTTCCGGGAAAAATCGTACTTTTACCGCCGGATTATGGAACCGCTGCACGAAATATTGCTCGACTGGTACGACCGCGAGGGCCGCGACCTGCCGTGGCGGCACACCCGCGACCCCTACCGCATCTGGCTTTCGGAGGTCATTTTGCAGCAGACGCGCGTGGCGCAGGGCACGGACTACTACCTCCGTTTCACGGCCCGTTTTCCCAACGCGGGGGCGCTGGCCGCCGCTTCGGAGGACGAGGTGCTCAAGTTGTGGCAGGGATTGGGCTATTACAGCCGGGCGCGGAATCTGCATGCGGCGGCCAAACGCATCGCGCAGGAGTTCGGGGGCCGCTTCCCCGCGACGTTCGACGCCGTGCGCGCGCTGCCCGGCGTGGGCGACTATACGGCGGCGGCGATCTGTTCGGCAGCTTACGACCTCCCGTGCGCCGCGGTCGACGGCAACGTTTACCGCGTCCTCTCGCGCCTGTTCGATGTGGACGAGCCGATCGACACGACGGCCGGCAAACGGACGTTCGCCGAGCTGGCGCAGACGCAGCTTGACACGGCCCGTCCGGGACGCTACAATCAGGCGATCATGGACTTCGGGGCGACGGTCTGCACCCCGGCCCAGCCGCGGTGCGGGGCGTGCCCGCTTTCCGACCGTTGTCTCGCGCTTGCGGCCGGAACCGTCGCCGAGCGACCGGTCAAGCGCGGAGCTGCCCGGGTGCGCGACCGCTGGTTCCACTACCTGCATCTCACCTGCGCGGGGCGCGTCGTGCTCCGCAAACGGGGACCGGGCGACATCTGGCAGGGGCTTTACGAATTTCCGCTCATCGAGACCGGCGCTCCCGCCGACTTGGCGCAGTTGAGCGCTTCGGCGGAGTTCGGGGAGTGGGTCGGCGATGCGTGGACCCTGCGCCGCACCGTAACGATGTCTGCGCACCAGCTTTCGCACCAGCGCCTGCACGCGGTGGTCTATCGCCTCGACGTTCCGCAGCTGACTCCCCGGGCCGCCGCCTGCGCCGTGGATGCGGCGTCGCTGGGCGACTATGCCGTTCCGCGGCTGCTGGAACGCTACCTGGAGCAGGACGACTGATCGACTGCGTGTTCCGCCAGTGAGGGTGTTTCTATCGGATCAAATACCAAATGTAAGCAATGTAGATCGCCAGAAAAATCGCCCCTTCCGCCCGGTCGATCTTCCGGCTGCGGAATGTGAACGCCGTGACGAACAACAGCAGCGAGCTGAGCACCACCATCAGAATATCGGTCGTCGTGATGCCGCCCATCGAGAGCGGATGGATCGTCGCGCTCAGTCCGAGGATCAGCAGGATGTTGGCGATGTTCGAGCCGAGGACGTTGCCCAGGGCCATTTCGGCCTTGCCCTTGATGAGCGAGACGATCGAAGAGGCCAGTTCGGGCAGCGACGTGCCGCCCGCCACGAGCGTGATGGCGATCACCGACTCGCTCACGCCCAGATGGCGGGCGATCGAGGTTGCGCTGCGCAGGAACATTTCGCCGCCGACGATCAGTCCGGCCAGTCCGCCGGCGATCATGACGACGGCAAGCCAGAGTTTCATCCGCGGCTTGGCCGCGGTCTCCGCCGTCTGCGCTTCGCGCCCCGTGGCGCGGATGGTGTACCACAGCAGGGCGGCGTAGAGCGTGAGCATCACCACGCCGTCGATCCGGCCGATGCGGTCCGCCGTACCCAGATGGAGCAGGCGGTCCGAGGTGGTCAGCAGCAACAGCAGCGAGACGATCACCCCGAAGGGGATGTCGCGGCGGATGTTGCTCGCCGTGAGCGGCAGCGGGCGGATCAGCGCGCAGATGCCGAGGATGACGAAGACATTGAAGAGGTTCGAACCCACGACGTTGCCGATCGCCACGTCGCTCTTGCCGGCGACGGCCGACAGCAGCGACACGACCAGCTCGGGGGTCGACGTACCGACGGCGACCACCGTAAGTCCGATGATGAATTCGGGTACGCGGAAGCGCTGGGCCAGCGCCGCCGAGCCGTCCGTGAGGAAGTTTGCCCCGCCGAGGATCAGCGCAAGGCCAACGATCAGTAGCAGAATATCCATCGACCGATATTTTATTCGACAGCGATGTCGTCAAGGCGGATCTCTCCGTCCATAGTCCGTACCCGGACCGGGATGATTACGCATTTGCGCGTGTAGCCGTTAAGATAGGCGACCGCGTACCACGCCGCATCGACGTGCGCAACGGTGATAGTCTCCAGGTCATTGCGGTTGAAGTCCTGCGCCCGCACGATCGGGTCGTAGCCGCTCTTTTCCCGGACGGCTTCCACCTTTTTCACCAGTCGCTCCGTCAGGAAGCGGCCGAACAGTTCGGAGGGGTCGCCTCCGTCGGCCATCCGCTGGCAGTAGGCGACGTAGAATGCCCGGACGGCCTCCGCCTCCGCCGCGGGGCGGTTCTCGGCGGACACCGAAAAGTGCGGAAGAAAGGCTGTGGCGAGCAGCAGAACGATTACCCGTCTTGTGATTGTTATCATGGTTTTGGATTTTATGCGAGCAGTATCAGGCTGACGGCCATCAGCGCCATGCCGGCCACCACGCCGTAGATCGAGGTGTGGGCCTCGCCGTATTCGCGGGCCGCGGGCAGCAGTTCGTCGATGGAGATGAAGACCATGATGCCCGCCACCCCCGAAAGGATGCAGCCCATCAGCGTCGGCGACATGAAGGGCATCAGCACCAGCCAAGCCAGCAGCGCGCCGACCGGCTCGGCCACGCCCGAGAGGAGCGAGAGCAGAAACGCTTTTTTCCGGTCGCCCGTAGCGTAGAAGATCGGGATCGAGACCGCGATGCCTTCGGGGATGTTGTGGATGGCGATGGCCAAGGCGATCGCCACGCCCAGCGTGGTGTTGTCCACCGCCGAAGCGAAGGTGGCGATACCCTCGGGGAAGTTGTGGATGCCGATGGCCAGAGCAGTCATCAGCCCCATGCGCATGAGTTTGTTGTTGCGGGGCTGCTTGTCCATCTCCTCGATCCGGTGCGCTTCGTGGGGGTTTTCGATCGCCGGCACGAGCCGGTCGATGATGCCGATCATCAGGATGCCCGTGAAGAAGGCCGCCACGGTGACGATCACGCCCAGGCGGGGTCCCCATTGGGTCGTCAGGGCCAGGTTGGCCTGTGCGAACAGCTCGACGAACGACACGTAGACCATCACCCCGCCCGAGAAACCCAGCGAGAAGGAGAGCAGCCGTTTGTTGGTGCGCTTGGCGAAGAAGGCGATCGCACTGCCGATGCCGGTCGCCATGCCGGCTCCGAGCGTCAGCAGCAGCGGTATGAGGAAGTTGTGCTCCATAAGCGATTGAGTTGGTAGCAAAGATAGTGCAAGCCGAGGGCAAAACCAAACGGAGTTTGGATTTTGCCGAGGCGCCGCCCAATCTTTGGCAGCTATGGAGGTCGGTCCGCAGCCGGCGGAGGTTGCAGCATGCCGCAGGCTTGATGCACTCCTCCGCACCCGGCGGCTGCGGAGTGCCGGGGTCGGGTTCCGACCCCGATAATCCGGCAGACCGACCGTCCTGCCATCGACGGAGCAAAACAGCCCAGTTCCGCAGGCCTGCAACCTTTTTTAGACCGATTACGACAGCGAAACAAAACAACCGCGCCCCGAAGAGCGCGGTTGAAAAGACGAGGATTCGAAAAAATCACTTCCGCGCCTCGCGCAGCATCTCGCCCAGCACGCCGATATTTTCGGCGATGATGTCGGGCTGCCGCTCGGCCCGGTCGGCCACTTCGAGCGTCGTTTCGCCCGAAAGCACCAGCACGCCCACGGCTCCGGCGTTGTGGGCCATCGCCACGTCGGTGTAGATGCGGTCGCCGACCATGGCAATCTCTTGGGGTTGCAGGGAGTGCCGCGCAAGGATGCCCGAGAGCATGTTTGGGTCGGGTTTACCTAACGTGATGTCGGGCCGTCGGCCCGTGGCGTGTTCGAGGCAGGCGCAGATCGAGCCGCAGTCGACCAGCACCGTGGGCTGGTCGGTGGGGCAGACCCGGTCGGGGTTGGTGGCGATGTAGGGCACGCCCTGAGAGATCCACCACGCGGCGCGGCAGAGCCGCTCGTAGCGCAGCGTTAGGTCGAACGCCGCCACGATCACGTCGGGCCGATCGTCGGCCGAATCCTCCGTGGAGACGAAGCCCGCGGCCTCGAATTCGGAGATCATCGACGGCGTTCCGAGCAGGAAGAGCCGCCGGGCCGCAGGGTAGTGCGCGCGGATGTAGTCGATGGTGGCCAGCGCCGTGGTGTACATCTCCTCGCGCGTGGCTTGGATGCCGAGTTTTTCGAGCTTATGGAGGTAGTCGGCGATCGACTTGGAGGGGTTGTTCGTCAGGAACGAATAGCCGATGCCCGCCTCGCGCAGCCCGGACAGAAAGGGTTGCGTGTAGGGGAACAGCGACATGCCCATGTAGATGGTTCCGTCCATGTCGAGGGCGACGTGGCGGATGCGGCGGAGCCGCTCGCGCAGCTCGGCGGACGACCACACCGAGCGGAATTTATCGAAAGTCTGCATCAGCGTTTGAGGTTGAGGTTGCAAAACAGATAGGGGTAGTCGGTCTCGATCACGTCGCACCCGGTGGGAATCTCCAGCTCGTAGCCGCGCGTGCGCTCGGCGTCGGTGGCGCGCCGGTCGTGGGTCGGGGCGGTCGAGATCATGCACATCACCCCGCACGCGTGCAGCCGGTCGTAAAGCTCCTGCTGGTCGCCGTAGATCATCGGTCCCACGTAGGCCATCGCCTGCGACCAGGGAAGCCCCGCCTTTTCGTAGCGGTCGAACTCGCGCAGATTCTTGCACCAGACGGAGAACATCGCCTCCGGGTCGCGCTCCAGCAGGAACATGGCCTGCTCGGCGTTGTGGACGGTGTACATCACGTTGGCCGGTGCGAGGCGGTTGATGAAAGCCGACATCACCTCCAGCGGCACGTCCTTGATGTCGAGGTTGAGGATGGTCCGGCCCCGGCTCCAGCGGATGCACTCTTCGAGCGTCGGGATTTTGTAGGGCGTCACGTTGCCTGCGCGGTCCTTGAGAAAGAGGGCCTGCAACTCGGCGTAGGTGTGGTCGGCCACGCGCCCCGTGCCGGTGGTGGTGCGGTCGAGCGTGGCGTCGTGCATCAGCACGATCACGCTGTCGCGCGTCAGGCGCGGGTCGATCTCGAAGAACGAGGGCATCATCGTCAGCGTCTTTTCGAACGATTCGATGCAGTTCTCGGGGTAGCCCGTCAGCATGCCGCCGCGGTGGCCGCTCACGACGATCTCCCGGTCGGGGGCGTAGCGGAACCAGGCGTGCAGCTGCGCGCGGTCGGCGATGTCGATGTAGTGGGCCTTGTCGGCGGATTGCTGCGTGCCGCAGCCCAACAGCAGCGCGCCCGCGAGGGAAAGCAGTAAACGGTAGGTTCTCATCGGGTTCGGATTTTTAGCAGGTCAAAGGTATGTTTTTATTTTCTTTCGTGCAACTATTGACTAATAGAATCGCAAACGAAAATAGATATTTCGCTTTTTGAGGCAGTTTGGCGTTTTGTAATCGAAATAATCGTCCAAAAGGAAATTTTATAACTGAAAAAGTTGTAAAAAGGAAAACTTTTCTCTACATTTGCCTTTGCTTTGACAAGACCCTATCCGCAGGGGTCCATCCGAGAAACCTATATTATTACGCTGCATAATGAACAAGATCGAAAGCGCCCTTTCGCGCACGACCGACACCAAGTCGCTGGTGATCGGAGCCGACACCCTTCCCGAGGCGGCGGTGATGTTCCGGGAGTTGTTTGCGGGCCGCCGCGCGCTGGTGGTCGCCGACCGTAATACGTGGCGCGTGGCCGGCGAGGCCGTGCACCGCATCCTGTCCGACGCGGGCATCGCGCAGGACGAACCCCACGTCTTCACCGATCCGGCCCTCTATGCCGAGTGGAGCTACGTCGAACAGCTGGACGGGGTGCTCGCCGCGACCGACGCGGTTCCGGTGGCCGTGGGTTCGGGGGTCATCAACGACCTCTCGAAACTCTGCTCGCACCACAACGGCCGCCGCTACATGATCGTCGGGACCGCCGCTTCGATGGACGGTTATACGGCCTACGGCGCGTCGATCACCAAGGACGGCAACAAGCAGACCTTCGACTGCCCCGCACCGCTGGGCATGGTGCTCGACCCGACCATCGCCGCAGCGGCTCCCGAGCGGCTGTCGGCCTCGGGGTATGCCGACCTGATTGCCAAGATTCCCGCGGGCGCCGACTGGATGCTCGCCGACGCGGTGGGGTCGGAGGCGATGGACGACTTTGCGTTCTCGGTGGTGCAGGACGGGCTGCGCGACGCGCTGTGCGACCCGGAAGGGGTGCGCGCGGGCAATGTGGCGAAAGTCGAGCAGCTGGCCGAAGGGCTGCTGCTGAGCGGCTTCGCCATGCAGGCCACTCAGTCAAGCCGCCCGGCATCGGGGGCCGAACACCAGTTCAGCCACCTCTGGGATATGGAGCACCTCAAATTCAACGGCGCCTCCGTTTCGCACGGCTTCAAGGTAGGCATCGGGACGCTCGCCTCGACCGCTTTCCTCGAAATGCTGCTCGAAGCTCCCGTCGACCAGCTCGACGTGGAGCGCTGTGTGGCGGCATGGAAGCCGTGGAGCGACGTGGAACGCGATATACGCCGCATCTTCAACGACGACGCCGAGTTCGTCGCCCGCGGTCTGGTGGAGACCAAGAACAAATACGTCGGCCGCGAGGGGCTGCGCGACCAGTTGGAACGGCTGAAAAAGGCGTGGCCCGAACTCTCGGAGCGTATCCGCGCTCAGATCATCCCCTTCGGCGAGGTGCGCCGCCGCCTGCAGCTGGTCGGAGCGCCCTACGAACCCGAGCAGATCGGCGTTTCGCGCGAACACTTTCTGGAGAGCTTCCGCAAGATTCCCTACATGCGCAGCCGCTACACAGTCGTCGACGTGGCCTTCCGCTGCGGCTGGATGGAGCAGTGGCTCGACCGCCTGTTCGGCAAGGGCGGCATCTGGGAGGTGCGTTAACCGCCTCCGCGCAGAAAAGGCCGCCCGTCGGCGAACGACTTTCGGCAGTGAATCCGCAAATTTTTTCCCGGAATTTGGATTTTCGCTGCCGAAAGTTGTATATTTGCTTTTGAAACTACTAACTTTCATTTCGAAATGACACCCGAACAGGCCAAACGCTTCAAGTATTGGCAGACCCGCACGATCATCGCCACGATGATCGGCTACGCGCTTTTCTACTTCGTACGCAAAAACTTTTCGCTGGCCATGCCCGGCATGGAGGCCGACCTGGGTATTTCGAAAACCAGCCTGGGTATCTTCCTGACCCTCAATGGGGTAGTCTACGGCTTCTCGCGCTTTCTGAACGGCATCCTGGCCGACCGCATGAACGCCCGCTGGTACATGGCCATCGGTCTGGCGCTGTGCGCCGTGTCGAACTTCGCCTTCGGTTACGGGGAGGACATCGCCTCGTGGATCACGGGCGAGCGCTCGGGCGACGGTTTCACCAATACGCTGGTCCTGTTCATGGGGGTCATGTGGGTGGTCAACGGCCTGTTGCAGGGCACGGGCTTTCCGCCCTGCGCGCGGCTGCTGACCCACTGGATTCCGCCCACGCAGCTGGCCACCAAAATGTCGGTCTGGAACACCTCCCACTCCATCGGCGCCGGATTGGTGGTCATTCTCTGCGGCTACATCATGGGCACGATGGGCACGGGTCCCGACCACGTGGGGGCGTGGAAGTGGTGCTTCCGCATCCCGGCCGCGATCTCCTTCGCCGGGGCCATCGGGCTGGTCTTCTTCCTGCGCGACACCCCCAAGTCGGTAGGGCTTCCCGAACTGGAGGGGACCGAAACGCGGCAGGAGAAGAGCGTGCCGAAGGGGGCCGAGCACCGCGCGTTCCTCATGCAGCACGTCTTCCGCAATCCGCTGATCTGGATTCTGGGCTTCGCCAACTTCTTCGTCTACATCGTCCGCTTCTCGGTACTCGACTGGGGGCCCTCGCTGCTGAGCCAGTCGAAGGGCGTGAGCATGGAGCACGCCGGATGGCTCGTGGCCATGTTCGAGATCGCCGGCATCCTCGGCATGCTCTTCTCGGGATGGGCCACCGACAAGTGGCTGCGCGGCCGGGCGCACCGCACGTGCGTCTTCTGCATGGCCGGGGCGGCGCTCTTCGTCTTCCTCTTCTGGCAGCTTCCGGCCGATGCGCCGATCTGGCTGCTGTTCACCACCCTCTGCGCCGCCGGGTTCTGCATCTACGGTCCGCAGGCGCTGATCGGCATCGCCGCGGCCAACCAGGCCACCAAGAAGGCCGCGGCCACGGCCAATGGCTTGACGGGGCTGTTCGGCTACGCTTCGACGCTCGTCTCGGGCGTCGGGCTTGGGTACGTGGCGCAGCACTACGGCTGGAGCTGGGCCTATGTGGGCATCCTCGGCATGGCCGTGGCGGGCATGCTGGTCTTCCTGCTGATGTGGGGCGCGCGTGCCGACGGTTACGAGGCTGAGTAGTACGGAAATCGGAAATTTTTTCTACCTTTGCCCATAGAGCGGGCCTTGGGTCCGTCTGCGTGCATCCTCCGAAATCAAAACCGACCGTCTATGCTGAGCATCGCCGAACGACACAAATACATTCTCGACAGCCTGAACAAATACGGGTTCGTCCGCATCACCGACGTGGCCGCCGAACTGGGGGTGACGAAGGTCACCATCCGCAAGGACATCAAGATACTCGAAAGCAAGGGGCTGCTTTACAAGGTCCACGGCAGCGCCCGTCCGGCCAATCCTCATGTGACCGATCTGGACCTGCATGTCAAGGACAACATCAACAGCGATGCCAAGCGGCGCATCGCCCGGCGGGCCGTCGAGCTGGTGAGCGACAACGATTCGATCATCGTCGCTTCGGGTTCGACCATCCACGCCTTCGCCGAGGAGATCAGGATGCGGGCGTGGCATCACCTGAACATCGTGACCCCCTTCCTGCGGTTGGGCGTGCTGCTCAACGAGTCGGAAAATGTCAACATCGTGCAGCTGGGCGGCACGGTGCACAAGAAATCGCTCTCGGTGCTGGGCGAGGAGGCCGCCCGCTCACTGGACGACTGCATCTGCTCGAAGGTCTTCTTCGGGGTGGACGGCATCGACCTCGAGCACGGCATCACCACATCGACCATCGACGAGGCGAAACTCACGCGGCGGATGATGCGCGCGGCGTCGCAGACAGTCGTGCTGGCCGACTCGTCGAAGTTCGGGCAGCGCGGCTTCGGGCGCATCTGCGCGCTGGAGGACATCGACGTGATCGTCACGGACGAAGGCATCTCCGAGCAGATGGTCAAGATCATCGAGGAGGCGGGCGTCGATCTGATCGTCGTCCGATAGGCCGGGCAGGCGGAGCGGTCGCTCCGGTACTGCCGCACGCCTTGAAAACGTCTCTGCCGTATCTGCCGACCGGATTGTGCGCCGTTTGTTGATAATTATTTCCCGAAAAGGTTTGCACGCACCGCGAAAAAGCCCTACCTTTGTCCCCGATACGGTGTAATCCCAGGCCCGCAGGGCTGGGAAAGGGAACCGGGAAAGGTTAAGAAGTACGATGAATCGCAAACCCATCATATCGTCGGCGCAGGCATTCTGGCAGCTGGACTACTGGTCGGGTGACGCTTTTCCCCCGGTTTTCAACACTTTTTTCTATTAGGGTAACTGTTTTGGTTGCCCTATTTTTTTATGCGCAGCAGCCGATGAAGACATTCTATACCAACGCAACGATCTGCCGCAACGGGAGTTTCGCTCCCGGCACGCTGGTCGTCGAGGGCGACCGCGTGGTGACGGCCGATGCACCCGCGCCGGGCGACCGGGTTGTGGACCTTGGGGGGTTGCACCTCCTGCCGGGGCTGGTCGACGTGCACGTCCACCTGCGCGAACCGGGATTCCCCCATAAGGAGACCATCGCCACCGGTACGGCCGCAGCGGCCCGCGGCGGCTACACCGCCGTCTGTTCGATGCCCAACCTCGACCCCGTGCCCGATGCCCCCGAGACGCTCGCCCGGCAGACGGAGATTATCCGCCGCGACGCCGCGGTGCGGGTCTATCCCTATGCTTCGATCACGCGCGGACAGCGGGGCTGCGGCGAGCTGGTCGACTTCGCGGCGCTTGCGCCCGCGGTCGTCGGCTTCTCCGACGACGGGCGCGGCGTGCAGTCCGAGGCGCTGATGCGCGAGGCCATGCGCCGGGCGGCAGCGGTCGGACGACCGATCGTCGCCCACTGCGAGGTGGACGAACTGCTTCGCGGCGGTTATATCCACGACGGCGACTACTGCCGCGCACACGGCCACAAGGGTATCTGCTCCGAGAGCGAGTGGCGGCAGGTCAAGCGCGACATCCGGCTCGCGGAGGAGACCGGCTGCCAGTACCACGTCTGCCACGTATCGACCAAAGAGAGCGTCGAACTGGTCCGGCGCGCCCGGGCGAAGGGGCTGCGCGTGAGCTGCGAGACGGCTCCGCACTACCTGCTTCTCTGCGACGAGGATTTGCAGGAGGAGGGGCGTTTCAAGATGAACCCGCCGCTGCGCAGCCGCGCCGACCGCGAGGCGCTGGTCGACGGGGTGCTGGACGGCACGATCGAGGTCGTGGCCACCGACCATGCGCCCCACACCGCCGAGGAGAAGTCGCGCGGGCTGGCCGGAAGCGCCATGGGCATCGTGGGGCTGGAGTGCGCCTTTCCGCTGCTCTACACCTATTTGGTGCTGCCGGGCATCCTGCCGCTCGAACGGCTCGCGGCCCTCATGGCCGACAATCCGCGCCGCCTGTTCGGGCTGGGCGGCGGCATCGCACCGGGCGACGAGGCCGACTTTACGGTGCTGGACCTCGGCGCAAAATACGCGATCGACCCTCTGACGTTCCGCTCCAAGGGACGCGCCACCCCCTTTGCCGGGTGGGAGGTCTCGGGCCGCACTGTGCTGACGGTGGTCGGCGGACAGGAGGTTTACCGCATGGAGGAATGAAAACCAACAGATAACGATGAAAGCATATACCAAGAAGATCGTCCTGGAGAACGGCCGGGAGTTCTACGGCTACGGCTTCGGCGTGGACCGGGAGGCGATCAACGAGATCGTCTTCAACACCTCGATGGTGGGCTATCAGGAGATCATGTCCGACCCCTCCTATACCGGCCAGACGGTGGTGATGACCTACCCGCTGATCGGCAACTACGGCACGGCCGAGGAGGATTACGAAACCAAATTCCCGACCATCGGGGGCATGATCGTGCGCGAATACAACGACATCCCTTCGAACTTCCGCTACACGCGCACGCTCAACGAGGTGTTCGAGGAGCTGGACATCCCCGCCGTCTGGGGCATCGACACCCGCACGCTCACGCGCATCATCCGCGACGAGGGGAGCCAGAAGGTCATCATCACCGACGCCGCCACGCCCCGCGAGGAGGCGATGCGCAAACTGCGCGAATACACCCTCCCGCGCGACATGGTGGCCCGCGTGAGCTGCAAGAAACGCTGGTTTTCGCGCACGCCCAACCACCGCTACGACGTGGTGGCCATCGACTGCGGCATCAAGTACAACATCATCCGCTGCCTGAACGGCATGGGGTGCAACGTGACGGTGGTCCCCTACGATGCCTCGCTCGAAGAGATTCTCGCCTTCCGACCCGACGGCATCTTCCTCTCCAACGGGCCGGGCGATCCGACCGACGTCGAGCCGGTGATCGAGCGGGTGCGCGCGCTGCGCGGACGGCTGCCCATCTTCGGCATCTGCATGGGACACCAGATGGTGGCGCTGGCCTACGGGGCGAAGACTTTCAAGATGAAGTTCGGCCACCGCGGCGGCAACCACCCCGTGAAGTGCCTCTCGACGGGAAAGATCGAGATTACGAGCCAGAACCACAGCTACGCCGTGGACATCGATTCGCTGCGGGGTACGGGGCTGACCCTCACGCACATCAACCTGCTGGACAACACGGCTGAGGGTGTCGAGTGCGCCGCCGACAAGGTATTCTCGGTGCAGTATCACCCCGAGAGTGCGCCGGGACCGCAGGATAGCGCCTGCCTGTTCGAAAAGTTCATTCAAATGATGGAGGAGCATAAAAATGCCTAAGAGAAAGGATATCAGCAAGGTAATGGTTATCGGCTCCGGGCCGATCGTCATCGGGCAGGCCGCCGAGTTCGACTATGCGGGCACGCAGGCATGCATGGCCCTGCGCGAGGAGGGCTACGAGGTGGTGCTGGTCAATTCGAACCCCGCCACGATCATGACCGATACGCACATCGCCGACAAGGTTTACATGGAACCGCTGACGCTGGAGTACGTCGCCAAGATCATCCGCTACGAGCGTCCCGACGCCATCGTGCCGGGATTGGGCGGCCAGACGGGGCTGAACCTGGCGGTGCAGCTGGCCAAGAAGGGCATTCTGGAGGAGTGCCAGGTCGAGATTCTGGGCACGACGTTCGAGTCGATCGAGCGGGCCGAGGACCGCGAACTGTTCAAGGAGCTGTGCCAGTCGTTGGGCGAGCCGGTGCTGCCGTCCGAGATCGCCACTTCGATCGAGGAGGGCGCCGCCGTGGCCGCACGCATCGGTTATCCGGTGGTGCTGCGCCCCGCCTTCACGCTGGGCGGCACGGGGGGCGGCTTCGCCGACGACGAGACCGAGCTGCGCGAAATGATGCGCAACGCGCTCTTTCTCTCGCCCGTGCATCAGGTCCTGATCGAGAAGAGCATCAAGGGCTACAAAGAGATTGAGTACGAGGTGATCCGCGACAGCAACGACACGGCCATCGCCATCTGCAACATGGAGAACATCGACCCGGTGGGCATCCACACGGGCGACTCGATCGTGGTGGCCCCGAGCCAGACGCTCACCAACCGCGAGTATCAGATGCTGCGCGACTCGGCGCTGAAGATCATCCGCGAACTGAAGATCGAGGGGGGCTGCAACGTGCAGTTCGCCTTGGACCCCCTCTCGTTCAAATACTACCTGATCGAGGTCAACCCCCGCGTGTCGCGCTCGTCGGCGCTGGCGTCGAAGGCTTCGGGCTATCCGATCGCCCGCGTGAGCGCCAAGATCGCCGTGGGCCTGACCCTCGATGAAATCCGGCTGGCCAACACCCCCGCCTCGTTCGAACCGACGCTCGACTATGTGGTGACCAAGATCGCCCGCTTTCCGTTCGATAAGTTCTCCGACGCCTCCAACAAGCTCGGCACGCAGATGAAGGCTACGGGCGAGGTGATGGCCGTGGGGCGCACCATCGAGGAGTCGCTGCTCAAAGCGGTCCGCTCGCTCGAAACGGGCGTCTGCCACATCCACCACCGCAAGTTCGACGACTGGTCGAACGACCGGCTGCTGGCCTACATCCAGGAGGGGACCGACGACCGGCTCTACGCCATCGCGCAGCTCATCCGCAACGGGGTCGACCTGGTGCTGATCTACAACCGCACCAAGATCGACCTGTTCTTCCTGGAGAAGTTCAAGAACATCGTCGAGTTCGAGACCGTCGTGCGGGAACACCCGCTCGACGTGGAGACCCTGCGCGACGCCAAGCGCATGGGATTCAGCGACAAGTACATCGGCCGGCTGTGGGGCCTTGGCGAGCAGGAGATGTACCGCCTCAGGGAGCGCAACGGCATCTTCCCCGTCTACAAGATGATCGATACCTGCGCCAGCGAGTTCGCCTCCTACGTGCCCTACTTCTACTCGACCTACGAAGAGGAGAACGAGTCGAAAGTGAGCGACAAGCAGAAGATCGTCGTGCTGGGTTCGGGTCCGATCCGCATCGGACAGGGGGTCGAGTTCGACTACTCGACCGTGCACGCCATCTGGTCGATCCGCGAGGCGGGCTACGAGGCGATCATCATCAACAACAACCCCGAGACCGTATCGACGGACTACACCACCAGCGACAAGCTCTACTTCGAGCCGCTGACCGTCGAGGACGTGATGAACGTCATCCACCTCGAAAACCCGAAAGCCATCGTCGTCTCGCTCGGCGGGCAGACGGCCATCAACCTGGCCGAACCGCTCGCGGCGCTGGGCGTGCCGATCATCGGAACCGATACGGAGGCGATCCGCAACGCCGAGGACCGCGGCTGCTTCGAGAAGATCATGGAGGAGTTGGGCATCCCCCAGCCCGAGGCCGAGGCGGTGACCGACATCGAGTCGGGCGTGCGGGCCGCCGCGCGCATCGGCTATCCGGTGCTGGTGCGCCCGAGCTACGTGCTGGGCGGCCGCGCCATGCAGATCGTCTCGAACGAGGAGCGGCTGCGCCACTACCTCCAGACCGCCGTGGAGGTCAACGACGATTCGCCGGTGCTGGTCGACCGCTACATCATGGGCAAGGAGCTGGAGGTGGACGCCATCTGCGACGGCAGGGACGTCTTCATCCCCGGCATCATGGAGCACGTCGAGCGCACGGGCATCCACTCGGGCGACTCGATCAGCGTCTATCCCACCTTCAGCGTGAGCGACGAGGCCAGGCGCAAGATCATCGACTATACGGTCCGGCTGGGGCTGCGCATCGGCATCGTCGGACTTTACAACATCCAGTTCATCCTCGACGGGAACGACGAGGTTTACGTCATCGAGGTCAACCCCCGTTCGTCGCGCACCGTGCCGTTCCTCTCCAAATCCACCGGCGTGCAGATGGCCCATATCGCCACGCAGGTCATCCTGGGCCGCTCGCTGCGCGAGCAGGGCATCACGGAGGTCTACGGCCGGGAGAAGGAGCGCTGGTACGTCAAGGCGCCGGCCTTCTCGTTCGCCAAGATCCGCGGCATGGACAGCTACCTCTCGCCCGAGATGAAGTCGACGGGCGAGGCGATCGGCTACGACGACAAGCTCACCCGCGCGCTCTACAAGGCGCTGCAGGCCACGGGCATGCACGTGTCGAACTACGGAACGATCTTCGTCACGATCGCCGACCACGACAAGGAGCAGGCGCTGCCGCTCGTACAGCGGTTCTACGACCTGGGCTTCAACATCGAGGCTACGACCGGCACGGCGGAGTTCCTGCGCGAGCACGGCATCCGCACCCGCACGCGCCGCAAGCTCAACGAGGGCAGCAACGAGATCATCGAATCGCTCCGGCAGGGGCATGTCAGCTACGTCATCAACACGATCGACATCAACCAGCACAACACCCGGCTGGACGGTTACGAGATCCGCCGAACGGCCGTCGAGAACAACGTGACGGTCTTTACGGCGCTCGAAACGGTGAAGGTGCTGCTCGACGTTTTGGAGGAGATCACGCTGCGCGTTTCAACCATTGATTCAAAATAGCTAAGACAACCGCGACGCGCAGCGCCGGAAGGCGATCCCCGCAGCCGCCGAAGATGAAGAATCGAAAGAGGAATAATGTACAAGAAAGGTCTCTATAAAATCCTCAGGAACGAGCCGCTGACGGCTTCGGTTTGGCGCATGACCCTTGCGGGCGACACGCAGTGGATCGCCGCGCCCGGGCAGTTCGTCGACATCGCGCTCGACGGGCACTACCTGCGCCGGCCGATCTCGGTCTGCGACTACGACGGGGAGACGATTACGCTGGTCTATAAGGTAGTGGGCGAGGGCACGTCGCAGATGAGCCGGATGATCCCCGGTGCGCAGCTGGACCTGCTGACCGGGCTGGGCAACGGCTTCTCCGTGGTCGATGCCGCGCAGCGTCCCCTGCTGGTCGGGGGCGGCGTGGGCGTGCCGCCGCTCTACAACCTGGCGAAGACCTTGCTGGCCGCGGGGCGTCGGGTGCAGATCGTGCTGGGGTTCAACACTGCGCAGGAGGTGTTCTACGCCGACGAGTTCCGCGCGCTGGGGTGCACGACTGTCGTCGCCACCGCCGACGGATCGGCGGGCGTTCGGGGCTTCGTGACCGACGCGATCGCTGCCGAATGTCCCGATTTCGACTACTTCTACGCCTGCGGACCGCTGCCGATGCTGCGGGCCTTGTGCGAACGGGTCGCGCAGGACGGGCAGCTCTCCTTCGAGGAGCGCATGGGGTGCGGCTTCGGCGGCTGCATGGGCTGCTCGTGCCAAACCAAAGACGGGCCCAAGCGCATTTGCAGGGAGGGACCGGTGCTTACCAAAGATGAAATTGTCTGGTAGTGCATAATCTGTCGGGTTTGACCGGTTGCGTCGGCTGTTGCGCGAGGCGACTTAATCCCCTCCGGGGAGGGGGTTGGGGGAGGGTCAGACTTGTAAAACAGCCTGGGGGGGGGCTGTGCGAAGCGATCGGAAGCGAAATGTAGTACAAATCGAAACGGTGATGATAGATACTTCGGTCACACTCAGCGGCCTTCGGCTCGACAATCCGGTTATCCCGGCCAGCGGGACGTTCGGCTACGGCAACGAGTTCAAGGATTTTTATGATCTGAACATCCTCGGGTCGTTCTCGTTCAAGGGAACCACGCGCGAGCCGCGCTTCGGCAACCCGACGCCCCGCATCGCCGAGTGCACGGCGGGGATGATCAACGCCGTGGGGCTGCAGAATCCCGGCATCGACGCCGTGATTGCGGAGGAGCTGCCGCGGCTCGGGACCTTTTTCCATAAGCCCGTCATCGCCAACATCTCGGGCTTCTCGGTCGAGGAGTATGCCTACTGTTGCGAGCGGATCGACCGGGAGGAGCAGGTCGGACTGATCGAGGTCAATGTCTCGTGCCCCAACGTGCGGCACGGGGGTATGTCGTTCGGCACGTCGCCCGAGGCGGCGGCCGAGGTGACCCGTGCGGTGAAGGCCGTTACGACCAAACCCGTCTACATCAAGCTCTCGCCCAACGTCACGGACATCGTTGCGATCGCCCGCGCCTGCGTCGAGGCCGGGGCGGACGGTATCTGCCTGATAAATACCATGCTCGGCATGCGCATCGACATGGTCTGGCGCCGCGCGGTCATCGCCAACGGGATGGGCGGCTTTTCGGGTCCGGCGATCTTCCCGGTGGCCGTGCGGATGGTCTACCAGGTGGCCAAGGCGTGCTCCGTGCCCGTTATCGGGTGCGGGGGCGTGCAATCGGCCCGCGACGTGATCGAGATGATGATGGCGGGGGCGACGGCCGTCGAGGTCGGTGCGGCGAACCTGGTCAACCCCTACGCGTCGAAAGAGATCGTCGAGGCGCTGCCCGCCGAGATGGAGCGGCTGGGGATCGGGCGGCTGAGCGATATTATCGGTATCGTGTGATTCTTCGGCCCGAAGCCTGCGGAGGCGAAATGAAATGCAGCCCTCCGCAGCCGGAGGCTTCGGGCTGCCGGTCTTGCCCGGGCAAGACCGATAACAACCGAAAAAAGACTAAATAACACCCATATGCAACACGACGTAATCATTGCCTGCGACTTCAAGTCGGCGGAAGAGACTTTCGAATTTCTCGACCTGTTCCGCTACGAGCCGCGCAAACCCTTTCTGAAGATCGGCATGGAGCTTTACTATGCCGAGGGACCCGCCATCGTCCGCGAGATCAAGCGCCGCGGCCACCGCATCTTCCTCGATCTGAAGCTGCACGACATTCCCAATACGGTCCGTAAGGCGATGGCCGTGCTGTCGCGGCTCGATGTGGATATGTGCAACGTCCACGCCGCCGGGACCGTCGAGATGATGCGCGCCGCCCGCGAGGGCCTCACGCGCGCGGACGGCACGCGCCCGCTGCTGATCGCTGTCACGCAGCTCACCTCCACGAGCGAGGAGCGCATGCAGCGCGAACTGCTGATCGGCGCTTCGATGGAAGAGACCATTGTGCAATACGCCCGCAACGCGCGCGAAGCGGGGCTGGACGGGGTGGTCTGTTCGCCGCTCGAGGCGGGCATGGTCCACAAAGCCTGCGGACGGGAGTTCCTGACCGTCACGCCCGGCGTGCGATTTGCAGACGGCGATGCAGCGGATCAGGTGCGCATCACCACGCCCGCCCGCGCCCGGGAGATCGGCTCCGACCTGATCGTCGTGGGCCGGCCGATCACGGCAGCGCCGGACCCGGTGGCGGCGTACCGCAGATGCCTCTCCGAGTTCGTCGGATAACGAACGACCTTAAAACCGAACCGCATGAAACCGGTAAAACTTTTCTACCTGAAAACCTGCCCCTTCTGCAAGAAGGCGCTGCGTTACATCGAGGAGGCGAAAGCCGCCCACGCGGAGCTGGCCGCCGTCGAGATCGAAATGATCGAGGAGTCGGAGCAGCCCGACGTGGCCGACAGGTTCGACTACTACTATGTGCCCACGTTCTACGTCGACGGGGTGAAGGTCCACGAGGGCGGCATCTACCCCGACGAGGTAGAGGCCGTGCTGCGTCGGGCGCTCGAATAGCGGCTGCCGAAAACCGGAAACTCGGATGAAGAGAGTGTCGATCGGGTTGCTGACCGCGGCCGCCGTGTGCGGCCTCGCGTGGGCCGGGGCACAGACCCCGGCCGGGGGCACTGTGTCCGATCTGGACTTTGCGGTCGGGGTTGTCGAGCGGGCCTATGCCGGCTATCCCGACAAGACGGCGGACCGCGGAGAGGAATACGCCACGCTGAAAGCGCGCCTGCAGGAGGAGGTCGCCGCGGGCCGCGATGCGGGCGAAGCCGTGGCCGAATACCTCGGATGGTTCGACGATTCGCACCTCCGAACGCCCGGCGTCGAGGCATACCGACCCAAGTCGCAGCGCCGCGCGACGGACTATGCCGCGCGGATGAAGCGTTACGCCCCGCAGCTCATTCATTGCCGGGTGGATGCCGACACCTACCTGATCCGCTTCCCGTCGTGCGACCTGACCGACGCCCAGAACGACGAAGTGCGGGCGGCGGTCGGGGCCTATCTGGCATCGGGCTGTGCGAACCTCGTCCTCGACATCCGCGGCAACAGGGGCGGGAGCGACAGCGCCTACGAGCCGCTGTTGCGCCTGCTCTGGGACCGCGAAAACGAACTCGACAATATGGAGTACCGCGTGTCGGACGTGGCCGTCGCCCACGTGCGGGAGTTCGCCGGCGATACGGAGCGGGGACGCGCGAAGATCGCGCAGATGGAGCGGATGCCTGCCGGATCGTTTCTCGGCAGCGGACGGCCGACCTACCGCATCCGGTACGACAGCATCTCGCCGCTGCCCCGCCGCGCGGCGCTGCTCATCGACGGCTGCGTAGCCTCGTCGGCCGAGCAGCTGACCCTTGAGCTGCGTGCCTGCAGCCGCCGGACGACCGTCTGCGGGCAGGACAACACGCTGGGATGTCTCGACTATTCGAACTGTGAAATACTCTATTTCCCCAGCGACACGGCCCGCTGGATGACCCTTCCCGTGACCCGCTCGCTGCGCGTTGCGTCCGGGCGTGGCATCGACCGCGACGGCATTGCGCCCGACGTGCGCATCCCCCTGCCGCTGCCGGACAGCCTGACGGATAACGTCGACGAGTGGGTGCGCTGGGCGGCCGAACGACTGAAAACCGACAAACTACGTGCCCACGTTCTACGCCGACGGGGTGAAGGCCCACGAGGGCGGCATCTGCCCCGAGGAGGTGGAGGCCGTGCTGCGCAAGACCCTCGAATAACGAATGCTGAAAATCCGAACCCATGAAGAAACTGACGAAAATTTTGCTGAACCTGACCGCTGTGTGCGGCCTCGCGTGGGCCGGGGCGCAGAACCGCGATTCGCTCGATCTGGAGTTTGCCATAGGCGAGGTCGAAGCCTCTTATGCCGGATTCCCGGACAAGGTCTGCGACCGTACCCGTGCCGATTACGAGACGCTGAAAACGCGGCTGCGCGGCGACGTGCGGCAGAAGGGACGCTCGGGCTACGATGCCGTGGCCGAATACATGGGTTGGTTCGAGGACATACACCTGCGCTGCGCCTCGTTCTCGGATGCCTACCGCGTAAAGTCGATACCCGATTACGGCGAGGGGTTTGCTCCGCAGCAGGTGGCCTGCCGCGTGGACGACGATACGTTTCTGATCCGCGTGCCGTCGTTCGAAATGGACGACGACCGGATCGCATGGGTCCGGGACGCCGCTGAAAGCTACCGCCGCTCGGGGTGCGAACGGCTGATCGTCGATCTGCGCGGCAACGGCGGCGGCAACGACAGGGTCTACCAGCCGCTTCTGGAGCTGCTCTACGACCACGAAGGCGAGACCGACGGCGTGGAGGTGCGCGTGTCGCCCGGAAGCTGCGCCGCTATCCGGCAGATTGCCGCCCAGCAGCCCGGCACAACCTGGCTCGCCGCACTGGCCGACTCGCTCTCCGTGGCGCGCACGGAGTTCATTCCGCTCCTCGCGGACGAGGACTTTGCGATCCGCTTCGATTCGGTGGCTCCGCTGCCGCGCCGTGCCGGAGTCATCATCGACGGATGCGTCGCTTCGTCGGGCGAACAGTTCGTGCTCGACGTGCGGGCCTGCAGTTCCCGCACGACGATCTACGGACGGGACAATACGTTGGGTTGCCTCGATTTCTCGAACCTCCGCCGCGTCGACCTCCCGTGCTGTAAAATCTCGTGTATGATCCCCATGACCCGCTCCTATCGCGTAGCCGAGGGGCGCGGCATCGACCGCGACGGCATTGCGCCCGACGTGCGCATCCCGCTGCCGCTGCCCGACAGCCTGACGGATAACGTCGACGAGTGGGTGCGCTGGGCGGCCGAACGACTGAAAACCGAAAAACAAGAATAAGATGGAGAAAGCTATTGCAAAAGACCTGCTCTCGATCGGCGCGGTGTTCCTGCGCCCCGGGCAGCCGTTCACCTGGGCCAGCGGCATCAAAAGCCCGATCTACTGCGACAACCGCCTGACGCTCACGGCGGTCGAAGTGCGCAAACACGTTGAGGCGGGCTTGGCCGAAATCGTCCGCACGAAATTTCCCGAAGTCGAGGTGCTGATGGGAACCTCCACGGCCGGGATCGCCCATGCCGCCATTACGGCAACGCTCCTCGATCTGCCGATGGGGTATGTCCGGTCGGGTTCGAAGGACCACGGCCGCGGCAACCAGATTGAAGGCCGGCTGGAGCGGGGGCAGAAAGTGGTGGTCATCGAGGACCTGATTTCGACCGCCGGGTCGTGCATCGAGGTGGTCGAGGCGCTGCGCGAGGCGGGAGCCGAGGTGCTGGGCGTGGCCTCGATCTTCACCTATGGCATGCAGAAGGGGCTCGACCGGCTGAAAGAGGCCAAAGTGACCAATTACAGCCTTTCGAACCTCGATGCGCTGGTCGAAGTCGCCGCCGCCGAGGGGTATATCGCGCCGGAGGACAAGGCGCGGCTGCTCCGATTCCGCGACAATCCGTCCGACGAGAGCTGGATGGTCCGGTAGCGACCGCCGGATTCCTGCCGCAAGCCCCTTTCATGGGAGCGGACGGAACGGCGCGGCAAGCCGGGCGGCAGCCTGCGGAGGGATGCGACCGGCGGGCCTCCGTGCCCGGAGGCTGCGGCCCGCGCGGCTCCTGGAGTCGCAGCGATTCAGCTTTTGCAACGTGATTTAAACTCCCCTCCGAGGAGGGGAGTTAGGGGCGGGTCAGATTTGGATACGCGGCCGGAGGCCGCGGGCAGCAGCGATCGGATTTGAATTGCAGTACCCAACCCCAGTACCTTAAAGAAAATATTCATTAACCCGAACTATTCAACCATGCGACACTTGATAGACCCGACCGACCTTACGGTCGAGGAAACCGAACAGATCGTGGCCCTGGCCGAGGACATCATCGCCCACCGCGCCGCTTACAGCGAGGCGTGCCGTGGCAAAAAGCTGGCGACGCTCTTTTACGAACCCTCCACTCGTACACGGCTGAGTTTCACCGCGGCGATGCTGGAGCTGGGCGGCGAGGTGATCGGCTTCTCGGATGCGGCCTCCTCGTCCGTTTCGAAGGGCGAAACCGTGGCCGACACCGTGCGCGTGATCCGCTGCTTCGCGGACATCATCGCCATGCGCCACTTCAAGGAGGGGGCGCCGCTGGTGGCCTCGCAGTACGCCGGCATTCCGGTCATCAACGCCGGAGACGGCAGCCACGCGCATCCCACGCAGACGCTCACGGACCTGCTGACCATCAAGCGCGAAAAGGGCCGCTTCGACAACCTCAGGATCGGCTTTTGCGGCGATCTGAAGTTCGGCCGCACGGTCCACTCGCTCATCAAGGCCCTCTCGCGCTATTCGGGAATCGAGGTTATGCTGATTTCGCCCGAGGAGCTGCGCCTGCCCGACTACATGCTCCAGGAGATGAGCGCCTCGTCGCGGCTCACGTTCCGCGAGGTGCGCACGATGGAGGAGGTGATGCCCGAGCTGGACGTTCTCTACATGACCCGCGTGCAGAAGGAGCGTTTTCTGGACGAGGAGGAGTTCGACCGCGTGAAGAACAGCTTCGTACTTGACCCCGCGAAGCTGGCGGCGGCCCGAAAGGATATGATCGTCCTGCACCCGCTGCCGCGTGTCAACGAGATCACGCGGGCGGTGGACAACGACCCGCGCGCGGCCTACTTCCGGCAGGTCGAAAACGGCAAGTTCGTCCGCATGGCACTGATCCTCACGCTGCTGCGCTGGGCCGACGAGAACCGGCCCTACGCCCGCACGCCGGTCTTCGGCGAGGCATTCTCGGTCAACGAGCACGAATGTCCGAACCGCCGCTGCATCTCCGCTACGGAGGATGTGGATCAGCTCTTCCGCCGCGGGGCCGACGGCATTTACCGCTGCGCCTACTGCGAGGCGAAGGCGAGATAAAACGGGCCGCACGCTTGGACGTTTTGCCGATTTAAGCTACCTTTATGCCGTTTTTGCTATTAACCTGAAAACCCCGCCATGTCTCAAACTTCCCGAAAAGCCTCGCCGCTGAGGTGGGTCCCGACGGCCTATTTCGCCATGGGACTGCCCCTGATCATGCTCAATTTGGTGGCTCCGATCATGTTCAACGACTTCGGAATCAGCGACACGCAGGTCGCCTTCTGGACCTCGCTGCTGATCCTGCCCTGGTCGCTCAAGCCGTTTTGGAGCCCCCTGATGGAGATGTACCGCACCAAAAAGTTCTTCGTGGTCACCACGCAGCTGCTCTCGGGCGTCTCGCTGGCGCTGGTGGCCATGGCGCTCCCGCTGCCCGATTTCTTCCCCTATGCCGTAGCCATCATGGCCGTGATCGCGTTCAGCGGCGCGACGCACGACATCGCGCTCGACGGCGTGTACATGCACGAGCTGTCCAAGACGCAGCAGGCGCAGTACATCGGCTGGCAGGGGGCCTTCTACAACATCGCCAAGGTCACGGCCATGGGCGGTCTGGTCTACCTGGCCGGAGTGCTCGAGGAGCATGTGGGCGTGCTTTACGCCTGGATGACCATCATGGGCCTTTGCGGCGGCATTCTGATCCTGCTGGGTCTTTACCACCTGCGGATGCTCCCCTCGGGCGGCGGGGCTACGGCCAGCGCCGACGGCTTCCGAGAGACCATGCGCGAAACGTGGTCGGTGTTCATGCAGTTCTTCCGCAAACGCTATATCTGGATCTACATCGCTTTCATCGTCTTCTACCGTTTCGCCGAGGGGCTGGTCATCAAGATCGTGCCGCTGTTCCTCAAGGCCCCCGTGGCCGATCAGGGCATGGGCCTCACCAAGAGCGAAATCGGGCTTTATTACGGTACGTTCGGGGTGGTGGCCTTTATCGTGGGTTCGATCCTGGGCGGCTACTTCATCTCGTGGCGCGGCCTGCGCAGGGCACTCTTCCCGCTGTGCTGCATCTTCAACGTCCCGTTCGCCGTCTACGCGCTGCTGGCGTGGGCGCAGCCGTCGAACCCGGTGCTGGTGTGCGGAGCGATCGTCTTCGAATATTTCAGCTACGGCTTCGGCTTCGTGGGGCTGACGCTCTTCATCATGCAGCAGGTCGCCCCCGGCAAGCACCAGATGGCGCACTACGCCTTCGGTTCGGCGTTGGCCAACCTGGGGGTGATGCTGCCCGGCATGATCAGCGGTCTGATCAGCGATGCGGTGGGTTACCGGGCGTTCTTCCTTTGGGCGCTGCTGGCCACCCTCCCGGCTTTTATCTGCACGTGGCTGGTTCCCTTCACCCATCCCGACACGACCGCCGGGGAGGCGAAAACGGCCGAGGCCGTCGAGGGCTGAGCCGCGGAGCGCGGGGCAGCCGTCCGCTTCTGGGGCGGATGCGTAATTTTCGCTTCCCGTCGGCGTGTGCGGATGGATTGTCGATAATTTGTCAATAGAATCTGCCCGTCGATTTTGAAAGTTGGTCCGAAAGCGCTACTTTTGTAGCGTTGTTTGACACAAACGTTAGGTTAATTCGGAATTTGGATGATTACACTCGGTAATTTCGACCAACGCGAACGAAAGAAACAGCAGGGCCAGGCCGCTGCGTTCTATTCGTCGCCCTGCCGAGAGCAGTCGCAAATCCGGAACGCGCATACCCGGGGGCATCAGCTGCCTGTTCGCGGAATGCTCGGATAGTTACCAGACCGCCATGACACCGGAATGTCGTGGCGGTCTGCTTTTTTAGCATTTAAAATCAACTGATGATGAAAGTCGGAGTGATTATGGGTTCCGTGAGCGACTACGAGGTGATGGCCGAAGCGGTCGCCACGCTCAGGAATTTCGGCGTTGCCTGCGAAAAACGGGTGGTCAGCGCCCACCGCACGCCCGATCTGTTGTGCGAATACGCCAAGACGGCCCGCGAGCGCGGTCTGGGAGTCATTATCGCAGGAGCCGGCGGGGCGGCCCATCTGCCGGGCATGGTGGCTTCGATGACCACGCTGCCCGTGGTGGGCGTTCCGGTTAAGTCGCGGACGCTCAACGGGCTGGATTCGCTGCTCTCGATCGTGCAGATGCCTGCGGGCGTTCCGGTGGCCACCACGGCGATCAATGGGGCGAAGAACGCCGCGCTGATCGCGGTGTCGATCCTTGCGCTGAGCGATCCCCAACTGGCCGAGCGGCTGGAGACGTTCCGCAGCGAGCAGACCGCCGCCGTCCTGAAAGCGGAGATTTAGGAGGCGGACCCTTTTGGGGAAAGAGGAAACAAACCGGTTTAGGGAAAGATAATTCCATCAGCCGTGCGGATCGTACGGCCATCTCCCTCCCCGAGGGAGGGCCGGGGTGGGGCCGGATTTGGGAACGCGGCCAAAGGCCGCGAGCGTTCGGCGGTCGTGGCTGGCAGAGGATAAGTTAATGTCAGACCGCATGGGGCGATAATCCCTTTGGGCCTCCGCGGGGCGAGGCTGCGGCCGCCGACCTAAAGGTCGAAAACGGAATGAAGCACTGCGGCCCGCGCGGCTTGACAGCCGAAAACAAGGCAACGAATGCGGCCCGCCCAGCTCCGAGGCCCGCAAAACAGAGCAGGAAGAAATTTATACCTGAGGTTCTTCGCCCCTCCCGAGGGAGGGGGCGGGGGTGGATCAGACTTATAGACGCGGCGGAACGCCGCGAGGTACAGGCGGTCGGGATCCGCTTAACAAACCCATAAAACCTATTATAGGGAAGCACTGGCATGAATAACCCAATTACGAACCGAACCGTAAAGACCATCGGCATTATCGGCGGCGGTCAGCTGGGACTGATGATCGCCGAGCAGGCGCACTGTCTGGGGCTGCAATCCATCTGCCTCGATCCGGCGGCCGATGCGCCGGCATTCGCCGTCTGCGATGCGCATATCGTCGCCCGCTTCGACGACGCGCAGGCGCTCGCGGAGCTGTGCCGCCGCAGCGATGCGGTGACTTACGAGTTCGAAAACGTGCCGGGCGGGATTCTCGTCCCCCTGTGCGAAAAATACAACATCCCGCAGGGTTACCGGCCCCTGTACGATTCGCAGGACCGTCTGCGCGAGAAGACAAATGCCCGCGAGCATGGGTTGCTGACGCCCCGCTTCGCGGCGGTAAACGACGAGGCTTCGCTGCTGGCGGCCGTCCGCACGCTGGGGCTTCCCGCGGTGCTGAAAACCCGCACGCTGGGCTACGACGGCCACGGACAATGCGTGCTGCGCGAGGAAGCGGACCTGGCGCGGGCGCGGGAACTCTTGTCCGTACCTTGTATTCTGGAGGAGTTCGTGCCGTTCGATTTCGAGGCCAGCGTCGTACTGGTGGCCGACGGGCGGCAGGTCGTGAGTTTTCCCGTCGGGCGCAACATCCACCGCGACGGGATTCTCGACCGGTGCATCGTCCCCGCCGATGCGGACCCGACGCTGCTCGACCGCATGCGCATCGAAAGCGAACGCTTCATGCGCGCTTGCGGCTACCGGGGTATTCTGGCCATCGAATACTTTGTTAAAGGTAACGATATATATTTCAACGAGATGGCTCCCCGCCCCCACAATTCGGGCCACTACACCATCGAGGGGTGCACGACCAACCAGTTCCGCGAACTGGTCCGCTACCTGGCGGGCGAGCCGCTGCATCGGCCCGAACTGACGGCTCCGACCGTGATGAAGAACATCCTGGGCGAGGACCTCGAAGCGGCCGTCCGGATCGCTGCCGAGCGACATCCGAACGTCTGCGTCCACCTCTACGGCAAGTCCGAAAGCCGCCCCAAGCGCAAGATGGGGCACATCACTTTCGTCGGAATGACGGAGGAGGAGTTCGAGCGCAACTGGAGCGACCGGTTTGTAAAATAGCGAAGAAACTGATAAGACCCATGAATACCAACTACCGAATTTTCGTCGAGAAACGTCCCCGCTTCCGCGTCGAGGCCGAGAGCCTGCGCCGCGAGCTGAATGCCAACCTCGGCCTGCGGCTGGAGCGGCTGCGGCTGCTGAACGTCTACGACCTGTTCGGCTTCAGCGCGGAACTGCTGGAAAAGAGCCGCTATACGGTCTTCGGCGAGCCGGTGACCGACACGGTGACCGATGCGTGCGACCTGCAGGGCCGAAAGTACCTGGCCGTGGAGTGCCTGCCGGGCCAGTTCGACCAGCGCGCCGCCTCGGCCGAGGACTGCGTGCGGCTGATCGACCCCGCGGCCGACGTGCGCATCCGCTCCGCCCGGCTGCTGATCTTCGACGACGGGGTGAGCGACGAGGAGCTGGCGCGCATCCGCCGCTACTGGATCAACGCCGTCGAATCGCGCGAAAAGGACCTCGGGCGGCTGACCGAGCTGGAACAGGCCGAGGTGAAGCCGGTCCCGGTGCTGGAGGGGTTCTGCGCGCTGGACGATGCGCAGCTGGAGGCTTACTGCAAGGAGCAGGGGCTGGCGATGAACGCCGACGACCTGCGCGAGGTGGTGCGCTACTTCCGCGCCGAGGGCCGCGACCCTTACCAGACCGAGCTGCGTATTCTGGATACTTACTGGAGCGACCATTGCCGCCACACGACCTTCACCTCCGAGCTGGAGGGCATTACGGTCGAGGAGTCGTTCGTCAAGGAGGAGATCGAGGATTCGCTGGCCCTCTACCTGCGCATCCGCCGCGAACTCGGCCGCGAGCACAAGAGCATCTGCCTGATGGATATGGCTACCATCGGTGCGCGTTACCTGCGCGAGCGGGGGCTGCTGGACGACCTGGAGGTGAGCGACGAGAACAACGCCTGTTCGATCTACGTCGACGCCGAGGTCGACGGGCGAACCGAGCGGTGGCTGCTCCAGTTCAAGAACGAAACCCATAACCACCCGACCGAGATCGAGCCTTTCGGCGGCGCTTCGACCTGTCTGGGCGGGGCCATCCGCGACCCGCTGTCGGGCCGCAGCTACGTCTATCAGGCCATGCGCGTCACGGGCGCGGGCGACATCTGGCAGCCCGTCTCCGAAACGCTGCCCGGCAAGCTGCCGCAGAGCGTCATTTCGAAGAAGGCCGCCGCGGGCTATTCGAGCTACGGCAACCAGATCGGGCTGGCGACGACTCACGTGCGCGAGATCTATCACGACGGTTACGTGGCCAAGCGGCTCGAAGTTGGAGCCGTGGTGGGTGCGGTGAAAGCCGCGAACGTCCGCCGCGAGCAGCCTGTGCCGGGCGACAAGATTATCCTGCTGGGTGGCCGCACGGGACGCGACGGCATCGGCGGCGCGACGGGTTCGTCGAAGGAGCACGATGCGCGGTCGCTCGAGACGTGCGGCAGCGAGGTGCAGAAGGGCAACGCCCCCGAGGAGCGCAAGCTCGAACGGCTGTTCCGCCGTGCGGAGGTGACGCGCCTGATCAAGAAATCGAACGACTTCGGGGCCGGCGGCGTGAGCGTCGCCATCGGCGAGCTGGCCGACGGGCTGGACATCTATCTGGACCGCGTCCCCGTCAAATACAGTGGTCTGAACGCCACCGAACTGGCGATCAGCGAGTCGCAGGAGCGCATGGCCGTGGTGGTCGAGGCGAAGGACGTCGAAGCGATGCTCGCCTACTGCCGCGAAGAGAATATCGAGGCGGTCGAGGTGGCCGACGTGACCGACACGGCCCGCATGCGCATGTTCAGCAAGGGGCGCAGGATCGTCGACCTGGCCCGCGAATTTATCGACAGCGCCGGAGCCAAACACTACGCCGAGGCCGTCGTGGCCGCAGTCGAGGAGTGCGATCCCTTCGCGCGGACGGTTGCGGGGGATAGCCTTGCGGAGCGCTTCGCCAACAACCTGCGCGACCGCAACGTCCTCTCGCAGCGGGGGCTGGTGGAGATGTTCGACTCTTCGATCGGCCGCTCGACGGTGCTGATGCCCTTCGGCGGCCGCACGCAGCGCAGCGAGACGCAGGTCTCGGCGCAGAAGCTCCCGACCGGCGGCTACACCGACACGGCCAGCGTCATGGCCTTCGGCTACAACCCGTTCCTCGCCTCGTGGAGCCCCTACCACGGCGCGGCCTATGCCGTGGTCGAAGCCGCGGCGAAGGTCGTGGCGGCGGGTGCGCGCTACGAGCGGATGCGCTACTCCTACCAGGAGTATTTCGAGCGCATGACGCGTGAGGCTACCTCGTGGGGCAAGCCCCTCGGCGCGCTGCTCGGTGCGCTGAAGATGCAGGTGGAGCTGGGGCTTCCCTCCATCGGTGGTAAGGACTCGATGTCGGGGACGTTCCAGCAGATCAACGTGCCTCCGATGCTGATGGCTTTCGGCATCACCACGGCCGATGCGGGACAGCTTATTTCTACTGACTTCAAGCGTCCCGGCAGCCGCATCTGCCTGATCCGCCATACGCCCCTTGCGAGCCGGATGCCCGACACGGCGCAGCTCAAACGCAACTTCGCTTTCGTCAGCGACCGGATCGCCGAGGGCCGGATTCTCTCCGCCTGGTCGGTGGGCTTCGGCGGCGTGGCCGAGGGGTTGGCCAAGATGGCTTTCGGAAACGGAATCGGTGCGGAGGTCTCCTTCGACGAGGCGAAACTGTACGACTGCGCCTACGGCTCGATTCTGGTCGAATACGACGGAGAGCCGGAATATCCCTGCGCCGAGCCGGTCGGCTACACGGTGGCCGATGAGGCGCTGACCGTCAACGGCGTGCGCATGCCGCTCGAAGCGCTGTACCGGGCCAATACCGAAAAGTTCGCTGCCATCTATCCCGACAAGGGCGACAACCGCGCCGAGGTGATGACCTCCGACCCCGCGCCCCGCGCGTTCGTCTATCCGGGCGAGGCGGTGGAGCATCCGGTGGCCTACCTGCCCGTCTTCCCCGGGACCAACTGCGACTACGACACCGCCCGGGCGTTCCGCTGCGCGGGAGCCGAGGTTACGACGAGCGTGCTGTGCAACCTGGCGGGCGACGACATTCTGCGCTCGATCCGGCAGATGCGCGAGCATATCCGCCGCTGCCACATCTTCGTGCTCTCGGGCGGCTTCTCCGCGGGCGACGAACCCGACGGAAGCGCCAAATTCATCGTCAACGTACTCAATAACAACGTTATACGCGACGAGATACACGCCCTGCTCGACCGCGGCGGTCTGATCCTGGGCATCTGCAACGGTTTCCAGGCACTGGTCAAATCGGGCCTGCTGCCCTACGGACGGCTGGGAACGGTCACGGCCGAGTCGCCGACGCTCTTCCGCAACGACATCAACCGTCATATCTCGCAGATCGTAACCACGCGCGTGGCGTCGGTCAACTCGCCCTGGCTGGCGGGCTTCCGCAAGGGCGATCTGCACGCCATCGCCGTCAGCCACGGGGAGGGCAAGTTCGTGGTGAGCGAGGAGCTGGCCCGCGAGCTTTTCGCCAACGGGCAGGTGGCGTTCCAATATGCCGATGCCCAGGGGCGTCCGACGGCCGAAGCGCCGTTCAACCCCAACGGCTCGGACTACGCCATCGAGGGCATCGTCTCGCGCGACGGGCAGATTCTGGGCAAGATGGGCCACACGGAGCGCTGGGAAAGGAACCTCTTCCGGAACATTGCGGGCGAAAAACGGCAGCCGCTGTTCGAAAACGCGGTGAACTACTTCCGCAAGCGGTAGGTTGCCCACGGTTGCCGCCGGATGCAGGGCGACCTCATGCCGCGTGGTCCGGTTTGCGCCGGAGGGTGCGTCCCCGCAGCCGGACAACGCAAGGATGCCGAACGCAGACAAGCGTTCAATAATGAGAAAAGGATATAACAAATAGCAAACTTAAAATCTTTCCACACCATGAAACAGCTCGAAATGCTCTACGAGGGCAAGGCAAAACAGGTTTTCCGCACGGACGATCCCGACAGGATCATCATCCACTACAAGGATGCGGCCACCGCATTCAACAACATCAAGAAGGCCACCATCGAGGGCAAGGGCGTGCTGAACAACGCCATTTCGACGATTATCTTCAAGGAGCTGCAGAAAGCGGGCGTGAAGACCCATTACATCGAGACGCTCAACGAGCGCGACCAGCTCTGCCGCCGCGTGTCGATCATCCCGCTGGAGGTGATCGTGCGCAACACGATCGCCGGCTCGATGGCGCAGCGGCTGGGCATCGAGGAGGGAACCAAACCCGCCAACGTGATCTACGACATCTGCTACAAGAAGGACGAGCTGAGCGACCCGCTCATTAACGACCACCACGCCGTGGCGCTGGGCGCGGCGACCTACGAAGAGCTGGCCGAGATCTACGCGATGACGGCCAAGATCAACGAGGTGCTGATGGACCTTTTCGCGCGGATGAATATCAACCTGGTCGACTTCAAGATCGAGTTCGGCAAGACCTCCGACGGGGAGATCGTCCTGGCGGACGAGGTGTCGCCCGACACGTGCCGCCTGTGGGACCGCTCCACCAACGAGAAGTTGGACAAGGACCGCTTCCGCCGCGATCTGGGCAAGGTGCGCGAGGCGTACGAGGAGATTCTGGCCCGGCTTCGCAAAATCACGGCATAGGATGATGCGGCAGATCACCGACCGGGAGCTGCACGAGGAGTGCGGGGTGTTCGGCGTCTTCGGCGTCGCCGACGCAGCGTCGCTGGCCTACTACGGCCTGCACGCGCTGCAACACCGCGGACAGGAGGGGTGTGGCATCGTGAGCGTCGACCGCGACGGAGTGTTCCGACGCGAAAAAGGACCGGGGCTGGTTACGGAGGTCTTCAACGAAGACCGGCTCTCGGCGCTTCGCGGGCAGACGGCCATCGGTCACGTGCGCTACTCGACGGCGGGCGGAGGCGGCAGCGAGAATATCCAGCCGTTCCTCTTCCGGCACAATACGGGCGACTTCGCGCTGGCGCACAACGGCAATCTGGTGAATTCCGCCCAGCTGCGCCGCTACCTCGAAAACAAGGGCAGCCTCTTCCAGTCGACCTCCGACAGCGAGATTCTGGCCCACCTGATCAAGAAGGAGACCAAGTACCACGACCGTCCCCGCATCTACGCCATCGTCGATGCGCTGAACATGCTCGAGGGGGCTTTCGCCTTTCTGATCATGACGGCCAACCGCATCTACGCCTGCCGCGACAAATACGGTCTGCGCCCGCTCTCGATCGGGCGGCTGGGCGACGGGTATGTCGTCTCGAGCGAGACGTGCGCCTTCGACGTGCTGGGCGCTCAGTTCGTGCGCGACGTCGAGCCGGGCGAGATCGTCACTATCGACGACCACGGCCTGCGCAGCTGCGACTATTCGATGTACAAGCGCCGCGAAATGTGCTCGATGGAGTACATCTACTTCGCGCGGCCCGACAGCGACATCGAGGGGTGCAACGTCCACGCCTACCGCAAGGAGTCGGGCAAACTGCTGTGGCGCGAAGCGCCCGTCGAGGCGGACATCGTCGTCGGCGTGCCCGATTCGAGCCTGAGCGCCGCGATGGGGTACGCCGAGGCGAGCGGACTTCCGTACGAGATGGGGCTGATCAAGAACAAATACATCGGCCGCACGTTCATCCAGCCCTCGCAGGCGATGCGCGAAAAGGGCGTCAGGATGAAGCTCTCGGCCGTCAGGACCATCGTGCGCGGTAAACGCGTGGTGCTGGTCGACGATTCGATCGTGCGCGGCACGACCTCGCGCCGGATCGTGATGATGCTGCGCGAAGCCGGGGCCACCGAAGTGCATGTGCGCATCGCTTCGCCGCCGATGACCAACCCCTGTTTCTACGGAGTGGATACTTCGACCTACGACGAGCTGATCTCCGCCCACAAGAACCCCGCGGAGGTGTGCCGCGAGATCGGGGCCGACACGCTCGCGTTCCTCTCGTCGGAGGCGCTGCTGCAGGCCGGAAACCGTTCGGAGCTTTGCATGGCCTGCTTCACGGGCCGCTATCCCACGACGTTGTATCAGGCGGTCGAGCAGGCGAACAAGAAAATCAACGAGTAAAACAAGCAATATGGCTCAGTCTTATGAAAAGGCCGGCGTGAACCTCGAAGCCGGATACGAAGTGGTGCGGCGCATCAAAAAACACGTCGCCTCGACGGCCCGTCCGGGCGTGATGGGCAACATCGGCGCTTTCGGCGGGATGTTCAACCTGGCGGCGCTCGGAATCCGGGAGCCGGTGTTGGTCAGCGGAACCGACGGCGTGGGTACGAAGCTCAAGCTGGCTTTCGAGATGGACAAACACGACACGATCGGCATCGACGCCGTGGCCATGTGCGTCAACGACGTGCTGGCGCAGGGGGCCGAACCGCTCGAGTTCCTCGACTACGTGGCCGTGGGCCGTAACAACCCCCAGCAGATCGAGGCGATCGTGGCGGGTGTGGCCGAGGGTTGCCGCCAGGCGGGCTGCGCACTTGTAGGCGGCGAGACGGCCGAGATGCCGGGCATGTACGCCGCGGGCGAATACGACATCGCCGGCTTCACGGTGGGCGTGGTCGAGAAAAAGAAACTCATCGACGGAACGAAGGTCGCCGCGGGGGACCTGCTGGTGGGTATCGCCTCGAGCGGTGTCCACTCCAACGGTTTCAGCCTGGTGCGTAAGGTGGTCGCCGACAACGGTTTCGACCTGCACCGCGCCTATCCCGAACTGTCGCACAAACTGCTGGGCGAGGTGCTGCTCACGCCGACGAGGATCTACGTGAAACAGGTGCTGGAGGTGATCCGTACGTGCGACGTGCACGGTATCAGCCACATCACGGGCGGCGGCTTCGACGAGAACATTCCGCGCATCCTCCGCCCGGGGCAGGGGATCGAGATCGAGGAGGGGACGTGGGAGATCCTGCCCGTGTTCCGCTTCCTGGAGAAGTACGGCCATATTCCGCACCGCGAGATGTTCAACATCTTCAACATGGGCATCGGCATGGTCCTCGCGCTCGACGCCTCGCAGGCGGACAAGGCCATCGAGATACTCACGGCGCAGGGCGAACGCGCGTCGGTCATCGGCCGGGTCACCGACCGGGAAGGAGTCGTGATCCGATGAGCGGCCGGCGACGGCTGGCGGTCTTTGCCAGCGGCAGCGGGACCAATTTCGAGGCGATCGCTGCGGCCTGCGAACGGGGAGAGATCGACGCCCGCGTGGTGCTGATGGTCTGCGACAAACCCGGTGCGCGGGTCGTCGAGCGGGCCGCGGAGCACGGGGTCGAGGCTTTCGTCTTTTCGGCGAAGGAGTATGTGTCGAAAGCCGATTACGAGCGGGAGATCGTTCGGCGGCTCGACGCCGCGGGCGTGGAGCTGGTCTGCCTGGCGGGTTACATGCGCATCGTGGGCGAGGTGCTGTTAGGGGCTTACGAGGGGCGGATCATCAACATACACCCCTCGCTGCTGCCGGCGTTCCGCGGAGCGCACGCCATCGAACAGGCGTTCGAATACGGGGTGAAGGTCTTCGGCGTGACGATCCATTACGTCGATGCCACGCTCGACGGGGGCCGCATCATCGCCCAGCGGGCGTTCGAGTATGACGGCGATGACGTGGCGGAGCTGGAGGCGCGGATCCATGCGGTGGAATATCCGCTCTATGTCGAGACGATCCGGAAACTGCTGGAGGAGCGGTGATGCCTCGACGCGTACCACGGCAGGTTCGGCGTGCCGGAACGCGGGGTGGAACGTTGTAGCGAGTGATTGCGGACGCAGCCTGCGAGGGAGCGCGAAAGCGAATCTTTGGAGGTTGGGACGCGATGGGTTTTCGGAGCGATTCAGGGCGGACGCAGCCTGCGGAGGTCTGCGAATGCGGGCCTCCGCACCCGGAGGCTGCGGCCCGCGCGGCTCGACAGCCGAAGATAGACCAAGGTTGCGGTCTGCGCAGTTTGAAAAGCCGAAAGGAACAAAGTCCTCCCTTTGTCAAAGGGAGGATTTAGGAGGGAATGTCGGAATGCATGCTCGCATCGGCGGGAACTGCGGAAGGGCTTCCCGACCATGCAGCGGTAAATAAATTGGACAGAAATAAATACATACGAGTATGCGAGCTTTAATCAGTGTGAGCGACAAGACCGGCGTGGTCGATTTCGCCCGGGGCCTTCGGAAACTGGGCTGGGAGGTGATCGCCACGGGCGGAACGATGAAACTGCTGCGCGAAAGCGGCGTGGAGGTGTTGAATATCAGCGATGTGACGGGGTTTCCCGAGATTTGCGACGGACGGGTCAAAACCCTGCACCCCAAGGTGCACGGCGGTCTGCTGGCCCGCCGTGACGATCCGTCGCACGTGGAGGCGCTGCGCGCGAACGGAATCGAATTTATCGACCTGGTGTGTGTGAACCTCTATCCGTTCCGCGAGACGATCTCCAAGCCGGATGTGAAGATGGAGGATGCCATCGAAAATATCGACATCGGCGGCCCGTCGATGCTCCGTTCCGCGGCCAAGAACTGGAAGGACGTCACGGTCGTCTGCGACCCGGCGGATTACGGGCGGGTGCTCGAAGAGATCGCCGCCCGGGGCAATACCGAGCCGTCGACGCGCCTCGGTCTGTCGGCCAAGGCCTACACGCATACCGCGCAGTACGACGCCGTGATCGCCGCCTGGATGCGGGCGCAGGCGGGTCTCGAGGAGAAGCTGTTCCTGGAATTCGACCGGGTGCAGACGCTGCGCTACGGCGAGAATCCCCACCAGTCGGCCGACTTCTACCGTGAGGGGCGGAAAGTTCCCTACTCGCTGGCCTTTGCCCGGCAGCTCAACGGCAAGGAACTCTCCTACAACAATATCCAGGACGCGAATGCCGCCCTGTGCATCGTCCGCGAGTTCGACCGTCCGTTCTGCGTGGGGCTTAAACATATGAACCCGTGCGGCGCCGCCGAGGGGCGCGACGTGGTCGAGGCGTGGACCAAGGCGTACGAGGCCGACAAGGTGTCGATCTTCGGCGGCATCGTGGCGACGAACCGTCCCGTGACGCGCGAGGCGGCCGAGCTGATGAAGCCGATCTTTCTGGAGATCATCATGGCTCCCAAGTTCGACGAGGGGGCGCTCGAAGTGCTGCGCACGAAGAAGAACCTGCGCCTGCTGGAGGTCGATATGGAGCCGAACGCCGCCGCGGCCAGGCAGTACGTGAGTGTTAACGGGGGCTTGCTCGTACAGGACCTCGACACCACCACGCGCAGCGTCGAAGCCGCCATGTGCGTCACGCAGCGCAAGCCCGACGACGCGCAGCTGGCGGATCTCAACTTCGGTTGGCGGATCGTCAAGCACGTGAAGTCCAATGCCATCGTCGCGGTCAGGGACGGCCGGACGCTGGGGGTCGGCGCGGGGCAGATGAACCGCATCGGTTCGGCCGAGATCGCCCTGAAGCAGGCCCGGGCGGCCGGAGTGACGGAGGGGATCGTCCTTGCTTCGGACGGATTTTTCCCGTTCGACGACTGCGTGACGCTGGCCGCCGAGTACGGGGTGACGGCCATCGTGCAGCCGGGCGGCTCCGTGCGCGACGAAGATTCGATCCGCAAGGCCGACGAGAAAGGGATTGCGATGGTATTTACGGGGGAGCGACATTTCAAACATTAAGCCCCTGGGGCTTAATGTTTGACCATGCGGCCAAACTATACAGACAATCCCTCTAAATCCCCCTTTGAGAAGGGGGACTTAATGCAGGGTGACGGTCGTAATTGCGTGGGCGAAATCTGCTCCGTGATAATCAAAAATCGGCCGAGGTTTAATGTTTGACCATGCGGAGAAACTATACAGACAATCCCTCTAAATCCCCCTTTGAGAAGGGGGACTTAAGGCAGGGTGACGGTCGGAATTGCGTGGGCAAAGTACCCGGCTCCGTGATAATAAATAGGATTATCCGACGATTGCGCTGATTTGTCGTGTTGCGGCATGAAGTCCCCTCCGAGGAGGGGTTTTAGGGGAAGATTTCTAACGTGGCTACGGGCCGCGAGGAACTATGGTCGGAGTAGTGTTGCGGTGAAAATATTAAAGGTCAGTTTTATGAAAGTTTTGGTTATCGGCTCGGGCGGTCGTGAGCACGCCATCGTGGATGCGCTGGCGCGTTCGCCGCGGGTGGAGAAAATCTACTGCGCACCGGGCAATGCGGGCATCGCCCGGCAGGCCGAGTGCGTTTCGATCGGCGATACGGAGGTGGAGCGGCTGCGCGACTTCGCTGCGGCGCAAGAGATCGACCTGACGGTCGTAGGACCCGAGGCCGCGCTGGCCGCGGGTGTGGTGGATGCGTTCCGAGCCGCCGGGCTGCGCATTTTCGGTCCGACCAAGGCCGCTGCGCGCATCGAGTCGTCGAAGGAGTTCGCCAAGGACCTGATGGCCCGTCACGGCATTCCGACGGCCGCCTACCGTTCGTTCACCGATTATGCCGAGGCGTGGGCCTACGTGGCCGCGCGTCCGCTGCCCGCCGTGCTGAAATACGACGGTCTGGCCGCCGGAAAGGGCGTGGTAATCGCCCGGACACTTTCCGAGGCGGAGGCCGCGTTGAAAGACATGCTGCTAGACGGGAGTTTCGGGCGGGGCAAGGTGGTCGTCGAGGATTTCCTCGAGGGGCCCGAATTCTCGTTCATGTGCTTCGTCTCGGGCACGAAGGTGTGGCCGATGGCGCTGGCGCAGGACCACAAGCGGGCCTACGACGGCGACCGGGGACCCAATACGGGCGGCATGGGAGCCTATTCGCCCCTGCCGTTCATCACGGCCGAGGATGAACGCTTCGCGTTGGAGCGGATCATGCGGCCGGTGGCCGAGGCGATGGTCGCCGAGGGGTGTCCCTTCGAGGGGGTACTGTACGGGGGACTGATCAAGACGGTCGACGGCATCCGGGTCATCGAGTTCAACGCCCGCTTCGGCGATCCCGAGACCGAGGTGGTGCTGCCGCGGCTCAAGAGCGATATTGCGGAGATCTTCTGCGCCGTGGCCGACGGCGGCGATGCCCGGCCGGAGTGGCACGACTTTGCGACGCTGGGCGTGGTGCTCGCGTCGAAAGGTTATCCGGGCAGTTACCAAAAGGGCTTTCCGATCGAGGGGCTGGACCGCGTGGAGGGAACCGTCTACCACATGGGAACCCGTGCCGAGGGGGACCGGATACTCACGGCCGGAGGCCGCGTGCTGCTCGTCGTCGGCCGGGGCCGCGACCTTCGGGAGGCCCGTGCCGCCGCCCTGCGCGACGTCGGGCGCATCGCCTGCGACAATCTATTTCACCGCACGGACATTGGACATTGTGCATTTGAAAAACCGAACGAACTATGATTATCAGCGGAAAAGAACTTTCGGCCAAACTGAAGGCCGACATGGCGGCGGAGGTGGCGGCCTTCCCCGCAAAATACGGGCGCGTACCCCATCTGGCAGTTATTCTGGTGGGTGAAGACCCCGGCAGCGTGAGCTATGTGACCGGCAAGGCGAAGGCTTCGGCTGAGGTCGGCATTCGGAACACGACGATCCGAAAGCCGGCGGAAATCACCGAGGAGGAGCTGTTGGGGATTATTGCGGAGCTGAACGCCGACGACGAGGTGGACGGCATTCTGGTGCAGCTGCCGCTCCCGAAGCATATCGACGAGGACCGGGTGATTGCGGCCATCGACCGCGCGAAGGACGTGGACGGCTTCCACCCGCAGAACGTCGCCGCCCTGTGGCAGAAGCAGCCGTGTACGCTGCCTTGCACGCCCAAAGGCATCATCAAGCTGTTGAGGGCAGCCGGCGTGGAGATCGAGGGGCGGAATGCGGTGGTTGTCGGACGCAGCAACATCGTGGGGCTGCCCGTCTCGAAACTGCTGCTCGACGCCAATGCTACCGTGACCATAACCCACAGCCGCACGCGCGATCTGGGGGCGGTGACCCGCGGCGCAGACATTCTCGTGGTGGCGATCGGCCGCCCGAAGTTCGTTACGGCCGATATGGTCCGCGAGGGCGCTGTGGTGATCGACGTGGGCGTGAACCGCGACCCCGATACGGGCCGGTTGTGCGGCGACGTCGACTTCGCGGGCGTCTCGGAGAGAGCCTCGGTCATTACCCCCGTCCCGGGCGGGGTGGGACCGATGACCATCTGCTGCCTGATGGAGAATACGATCGAGTGCTTCCTGCGCAGGATGGCGCATTGAGGCGCGATGATGCGCCGAAAGGTCGGGAGCGGTGGCCGCGTTCGAGCCGCTTTGACCGCCTCGTTCGGGCGGAAATGTATGCAGATTCGGCGAAAAAAGTTGATTTGCCGAAAATTATTCCTATATTTGTTTCCTAAAGGAGCGGTCAGGCCCGGTTTGTACGGCGGCATGCCGGCAGAACAGACGATTTGCTCCCGAAAACGGGTGATACGTTAAGCGCGCGGAAAAATGATTAAGACCACCCCCAAAAAGAATTTCGGCTGGAGCGATGAAACGGCCCCGTTTTATCACAAATACCTCCTCCCGGCCATCGAGGCGTTCCTGCCTCCCGCCGACCAGGGTTCGCTGCTCGACGTGGGCTGCGGCAATGGTTTCTTTGCCAATTACCTGATTAAAAAGGGGTACGATGTCTACGGCATCGACGCCGCGATCGACGGCATCCGGCTGGCCAACAAGAAGAATCCGGGCCGCTTCTTCGTCAACGACGTAGACGATGCGCGGCTGCCGGAGATTCTGCTCAACGTGCCCATCCGCACGATCGTCTCGATGGAGGTGATCGAACACCTCTACAGCCCGCGCGGTTTCATGGGCTTCATGGCGCAGGTGCTGCGCGCCAACGGAGGCGGACAGATCATCGTCACCACCCCTTACCACGGCTATATCAAGAATTTCTTCATCTCGATCGTCGGCAAGTGGGACTACCACTGGGGTCCGCTCTGGGAGGGCGGTCACATCAAGTTCTGGTCGGAGCACACGATCCGCAAGCTCTTCGAGGAAGCCGGCTTCCGCAACGTGCAGTTCAAGGGGGTAGGCCGTTTCCCGCTCCTGTGGCGGCACATGGTCTGCAAGGCCGAAATATAGATTCGATGAACCTTCGAATGAAGCGGCGGACCTTTCCGGGTCCGCCGCTTATCAGTTCGGTATTGCGCAGGTCAGCTCCAGCTGCTCGGGCAGCGGGGCTGACGCATCCCTCCGCCAGACCATCGCCCGGTCCGTGGCCGGGTCGCCCGTGCCGAAGTCGAATCCGTCTTCCGAGCGGAAACAGGCGGGAAGATCGCCCGCGAATCCGAACCGTTCGTAGAACGCGCGCAGCCACTGCTGGCCGGGAGTGGGGATCAGCACCGCCGCATCGTCGCCCTGCGCTGCGATCCGCTCCATCGCTTCGTGCATCAGCTTCGTCGCCAGCCCCTGCCCGCGGCAGGCCGCAGCGGTCGCCACGCCGTAGATGTAGGTCGTACGGCCGAGTGCGCTGCGGAACGGCAGCAGGTGGAGCATGGCGACCGTATGTCCGTCCCGCTCGATGCCAAGCATCCGCCGCCGGCTGTAATAGCGAATCAGGAAGGCGTCGGTGAAAGCGTCGTCGTCGCCGAACGCCTCCTGCCAAAGCTCCTTGCAGGCGATCTCGTCGGGGTGGAGGCGGATGGCCGTGAACTTGTGCGCGATGGCGACGGGGTGGTAGGAGAGCTTGGCGCGCCGCAGTCCGTCGAGCCCCAGGTCCTCCTCGCGGTTGATGAGCGTGAAACGCGCGGGCAGGTGCTCGGCGAAGAGCTTGTTGATGGCCGTGAAAGCGCCGTCGAACTCGATGTCGGCCTTTTCGACGTGCGTGTCGAAGGTGTGGTCGTTGACCGCCGAGCCGTAGGTGAAGGCCGCGAGGCGGTCGCCGACGAAGAGCGCGCCGCCCAGCATGCCCAGCGCGTCGAAGTTCTCGAACGCCCGCTGCATGGCCCGCTGCTCGGCGCACAACTCCGACGTGTGCCCTTCGTGGGCGCGCCGCCACTCGCGTTCGAGCCGCATGCACTCGTCGAAGTGCCGGGGTTGCAGCTGCTCGTAGCGGTAATCGGGGTACTCGGCCGTAAAACGGTTCATGTGGTTGCGCTTGGGCTGGTAACGGCGGCCTGGGAGGTTCCGCAGGTCGTCCGCCGCATAGATGTAATCCTCCAGCGCGCGGTCAGATTCGAACGCGAACTCCCCCACGTGCATGCGGCGGATCATATCGCGCCCCTGGTCGGTCAGTCCGATGATGCGCAGCCGCTGGCCGTGCGCGTGTGCGTCCTCGCGCAGCAGTGGGATGATCGGGGCGAAGTCGCCCGGCCCGACGGGCTGCATGTAGCCGATCTTTTTGCCGCCTCCGATCTGGAAGCGGATCACCAGAAAGCCGCCGACCTCGGCCCAGGCGCTGCGGAACACCTCCTGCCAGCAGTACATGTTGGCGAAGGCCAGGTCGCAGTTGGTGATGCCCGACGGCATCGTATAGCGTTCGATGACCGACCGGTCTTCGAGACGCACGGGTTTGAATTGGATCATTCGGGGGTGTATCGCTTGCGTTCAACGTGGGAATAGTATTGCTGGACCAGCGCCCGGAACCGATCGAGCAGGCTGTCTGCGGCCGCGGCGTCGGACACGTGTCCGGGACGCGGGGTTACGGCGGAAGCCGCGTCGTCGAAGCTCAGGAGAGCGTCGTCCGTGACGGCCCGGTACTGCCCGTCGTAGCCGACCGACCAGCCTGGACGCTCCTGTTCGTTCAGCACGTCGCGTCCGAAGGCGAAGTAGGGGCGGTCGTTGCCCAAAAGTCCCAGCAGAGTGGGCATGATGTCCAGCTGCTGCGTCACCGAGCCGATCTCGCCCCGCAGCGCGCCGTCGGGGGTGTAGATGAAGCCGAGGATGTGCATGTTGCCGGGATAGACCGACGTCTCGGGGGCGAACTTCTCCGACGACACGTGGTCGGCGACGAAGACGAAGACGGTGCGGCGGAACCACTCCTCGTCCCCGAAGCGGTCGAAGAAGCGGCGGAAGGCCAGATCGTCGTAGGCGACGCCCCGGTGGATGCGCGTGTACCCCTTGGGCAGTGAATCGGCGAACTCGGCCGGCACGACGAACGGATGGTGCGACGAGAGGGTGAAGAGCGCGGCGAAGAAAGGCTCGGGCGTGGCGGCGAACTCCTCGCCGGCGAATTGCAGGAACTTGTCGTCCCAGATGCCCCAGTAACCGTCGAAATCGTTCGTGCCGTGGCGCGCCTCGTACTCTTCGCGGCTGACCAGACGGTCGACGCCCGCCGAACGGGCATAGGCTCCGAAGCCCATCGAGCCGCGTTCCGAACCGCAGTAGAACGCCGTGGCATAGCCCCTGTCAGCGAGGATGGCGGGCAGCTGGCGGCTCTCGCCGAGCGACTGCGGCATCAGCACGAAGGGGGTTTTGAACGAGGGAATGCTGCCCAGTACCGAGGGCATGGCCTGAATCGAGCGCGTGCCGTTGGCGTACATCTGCCGGAAAGTCAGCCCCTCGCGCATGAGCGAGTCGAGAAACGGGGTGAACCCCTTGGTCTCGCGGTCGGCGTAGAGGTCCGGCCGCAGGTGGGCCGAGTGCTCGGCGGACATGCTCTCCAGGATGAAGATCACCACGTTGCGGCCCGAAAGGTCGATTGCCGCGCTGTCGGGGGGAGTGTGTACGGGGGTGAAATATTCGGGCAGCTCCTCCGGGGTGAAGTACTTCACGTAGCGGACGCTGCCGGCGCTGCCGACGGTCCGCAGGATGCAGAACGGGTTGCTCAGAATCAGGTTCGCCCTGCCGCTGTCGGGGGTGTAGAGCGTGGCGTTGGAGAGGGTGATCGGGCGCGTCATGCGCGTGAAGCCGCCGCGCATGCCCGCGATGCACAACCCGGCGGCCACGACGAAGACCGCGGTGGAGGCAAGATAGTAAGCCCATCCGCTGAAGAGGCTGCGGGGCCGGATGCGGCGGCCGTAGCCTTTGGCCAGCAGCGCGACGAGCAGCGCCGCGACGAGGACCAGCTGCCAGTTTTCGGCCAGGAACTTCCCGACCAGCTGCAAGGAGTTGGCGTTGTCGGCGAAGAAAAATTCGTCGGCGGTGAAGCGCTTCTGCGTGTAGCGGAAGTAGACCGCGTCGGCCAGGTTGACGCATACGATCAACAGCGTGTTGACCACCACATAATAGCCGTAAAGCACGCCCTGATACCAGCGTTTATCACGCACGTGCAGCGGCAGGAGCGACAGCAGGATGAACACCCCGTCGGCGTAGACGACCGAGGCCGTGTCGAACTTCAGCGCGCCGGCCAGCAGCTGCCACAACTCCCCGCCCGTAAGCGGACCGAGCGTCCCGGCGTTATAGACGTAAAAAACCACGCGGCAGAGCATCAGCACCAGATAAATCAGGGCGATGCGCCGCAGGGTCAGCGCGGTATGAGTATGGAAAAGGTCGGTCAACCAAGCATAAAATTAAACATTCTTTATAGGCGGTTCTTGAACCGTGCAGGTCGCAGCCTCCGGCGTCCGGTCGGTAGGGCAATGTTCAGTCCGTTTCAGGTCGCCTGTTGCGGGACGCAGCCTGCGGGGCACGCGAAAGCGGGCCTCCGCGGGGTGAGGCTGCGGCCCGCCCGGCTCCGGAGGAGCCGGTTCGGCGCGGCCCTATTCGCACGCCTTGAGCGACATGTCCAGCGACTTGATCTGATGGGTGAGCGCACCCACCGAGATGAAGTCCACGCCGCACGCGGCATAGTCGCGCAGCGTGTCGAAGGTGATGCCGCCGCTCGATTCGGTCTCGCAGCGTCCGGCCACCTTGCGCACCGCTTCGCGCGTCATTTCGGGCGAGAAGTTGTCGAACATGATTCGGTCGACGCCGCCCGCGGCGAACACCTCGTCGATATCCTCCAGCGAGCGCACCTCGCACTCAATCGGCAGCCGCTTCCCCTTCTCTTCGAGGTAGGCACGGACCCGTTCGATCGCGGGCCGGATGCCGCCTGCGAAGTCGATGTGGTTGTCCTTCAAAAGGATCATGTCGAACAACCCCATGCGGTGGTTCCCGCCGCCGCCGATCTTGACGGCCATCTTGTCCAGCACGCGCATGCCGGGCGTGGTCTTGCGCGTGTCCAGCACGCGCGTGTGCAGCCCCTCCAGCTGCCGGACGTAGGCCGCGGTCTGGGTCGCCACGCCGCTCATGCGCTGCATGATGTTGAGCAGGATGCGTTCGGCCTGCAACAGCGATTGCAGACGGCCCGAGACGTAGAAAGCCACGTCGCCGGGTTTGACGCGGTCGCCGTCGCGGAGCACCTGTTCGAAGACCATCTGCGGATCGAGGCGGTCGAGTACGCGCTGTGCAATCTCGATGCCGGCGATGACCCCCTCCTGTTTGCACAAGAGGCGCATGCGGCCGTGTTCGTCGGCGGGAATGCACGCCAAGGAGGTGTGGTCGCCGTCGCCGATGTCCTCCCTGATGGCCAGTTCGATCAGTTCATCGACGAAAGGGATGTATTGCGTTTCCATAGGCTTGTTTTATTTCTTGACCAGCAGACGACCCGAGTAGACTACGGCGAAGGCGACCGACTTGGTCCCCATCTTCCGGGTGCAGGTGAAAGTCACGCTGCAGTTGAGGTTGTCGACCGTACCCTGCAGGTCGGTGATTTTGAAGTTGCTGTTGGACTGCCATGCGTGCGCGTCCTCGTTGTAGTTCTCGGGATTGATCTCGGCGAGCGACAGGGTGAACTTCGCGCCTGCGCCCTGCGTCGCATAGTCGATCTGGGGAATCCGCATCTCGACGGCGGGCATCCCGACGGCGAAGCGCGTGGCGTGCATGTAGAGGTAGAGCTTACCGTCGGCGGCCGGCTCGATCTCGAACAGGGCGGTGTCGTCGGGGAAGACGCTGCCCGTGGAGACGGTTGTCACGGTCGAGAGACCGAAAAAGAGCATGTTGGCGGTCACTTTGCCGCCGCTGACGGCGTTGTTGACCTCGGCGTAGGCGTAGCCGTAGGGAAGGACTTCGATCTCTTCGGCTTCGTTGTCGTCGCAGGCGACGGTGAGGGTGGCGGCAAAGGCCAGCAGTAACAGATTTTTTACCAGTTTCATAGGATTAGATATTGATATTCAAAGTTATGCCGAATGTGCGCGGCAGGCCGCGCTGGACGAATTCGTTGTCGATCGACTTGAAGTAGAAGACGTCGTAGCGCCTGTCGGCGAGGTTGCGGCCCCACAGGTCGATCGAGTAGCGTGCATGCTCGATGCGCACGGAGGCTTCTATAAGGGCGTAGAAAGGCTGCGTGAGCGTGTTTTCCTCGTTCCAGCGGATGGGTCCCGTGCCGCGGACACCCGCCTGCAACACCACGTCTCCCAGCCACCTGACCCCTGTCGGGAGCGTCCACGCCGCCGAGGCGGAGAGCGTATGCTGCGGCGCATAGGGTAGGTAGTTCCCTTTGTAGCTGATTTCGACGCGATTGCCTGCGGCGTCCCGCCCGGTGGTCTCGTACCGCCGGAACCTGGCGTCGGTGTAGCCGTAGGCGGCGTTCAGCTCCAGCGTCCGCCACGGCGCAGCCTGCAGCGACAACTCGCCGCCCCACGAGCGCGTGCGCCCCGCGTTGGTCATCATGCGGCCCGTCTTGGTTCCGTCGGGAAAGACGGTGAGCTGCTGGTCGCGGCAGTCGATGTAAAAGAGCGCGAAATCGCCCCGGACAGCCCCCTCCATGCAGCTGAAGTGACCGCCCAGCTCGTAGTTCCAGCTGTATTCGGGCTTGTAGGACATCAGGTCTGGCTCCTCGTATTCGTACTTGGGCTGGGCCATCTTCTGCTTGAGTTTCTCCTGGAGAATGTCCGAAAAGAGCTGCGTGTTGAATCCCCCGGCCTTGTACCCTTTCGAGACGGAGAGATAGAGGTTGTGCCGCTCGTCGAAAGCGTAGAGCACCGAGAAGCGCGGCAGAATCTCGGTATAGGAGTGCGCGATCGAATTGCGGTCGTCGATCGCCGCCACGCCGGTCCACGACCCGTGGGGATTTTCGTGGGTGTAGGGCAGCGCCGCCTGACTGTGGTAGTCGAGCTTCGTATGCTCCCAGTCGATGCGGATGCCCGCCTTGAGCTGCCAGCGGCCCAGCGTGAGGGTCGATTCGTGGTAGAGCGCCGAGCCGAAGGCCGGCATGCGGAAGTCGGAGTTCAGCGGCAGTTCCCAGACGGGCGCGGCCGCGGTGTCCCAGCCGTAGATGTCGTTCGAATCCTTGTTGGCGTTGTCGAAGATCAGCTCCTCGATGCCCGTGCGTTTGAAGTCGACCGGGGCGTCCATCACTCCGTGGCGGTAGAAGCCGAACGCGCCGAAGAGCCAGCGGTATTTGCCTTTCTCGCGCGAGCGGAAAACCAAGTCCTCGGTCACGGTGTGCTCGCGCCGCGCCTGCCGCAGCGTGAAGTACGAGAGGGGCAGAAAATCCTGGTCGAGGATCATCTCGTCGTCGGAGTACTGGTAGCTGGTGATCGAAGAGAGGGAGAATTTAGCCGCGTCGTAACGCACGGTCAGCCCGTCGCTGACGGTCGTCCGCGTATACGAGCAGGGATCGTTGTAGCCGATCTCACCGGGCCGCAGGACGGGTTTCCCGTCCGCGTCGAGGATCGTCTTTTCCCCGATGTAGGCATAGGGGTAGCCGCCCTGATCGAGCACCGAAAAGGAGAGCGTGTTGTCGATGCTCAGTCCGCGGCCGTTGCGCCACTGCGTCTTCCAGCGGCCGCCGCCCAGCTGCTCGCGGTCGCACTTCTCGCCCGTCGCAGTGTTCTCGAAGAAGCCGCCCGTGCGCGTGTAGAAAGCGGCTACGGACATGCCCAGATCGGGGTTGAGTTTGTAGTAGGAGGCGGCGCGCAGGCGGTAGGTGTCGCCGCTGGCGTACTCCATGCCCAGCCGGACGCCCTGATACGCAAGCGGCGAGAGGGTGTAGACGTTGATGACCCCGCCCATCGTGTTGCGGCCGTAGAGCGTCGACTGCGGGCCGCGCAGCACCTCGATGCGCTCGGCGTCGGCCAGTTCCGTGTCGAAGCAGTCCTTATTGAGCACCGGCACGTTGTCGATGTTCAGCCCCACCACCGGCTGGTCGATGCGCGCACCCAACCCCCGGACGTAGATCGAGGAGGTCATGCGCGAGCCGTAGTCGGGAATGTGGACGTTGGGGACGGCCTGCGAGAGGTTTTTGAGTGCCGAAACGTGCCGTCGTTCGATGGCGCGGCTGCCGACGATCGTCGCCGCGACGGGCTGCGAGCGCAGCACCAGCCCCTGCTTGATGGCCGTCACCTGCACCTTGTCCACCACGATCACCGTGTCGGCCGTCTCCGCGTCCGTCACTTTTGCCGTTGCTGTCCTTGTCTCCGCGGTCGCCGTCGCTGCTATTGCCGTCCTCGTCTCTGCTGCCGCTTCTGCCGCGGCCCTCCCCGTCTCAGCTGCCGCTGCCGTCGTCGTCTCCGCCGCCTTCCCGTCCGACGGGCGGGCCGCAGCCGTGAGGGCAGCCAGCAGAAGCGGTATGACCAGGGAGAATCGGCGCATGGAACGGTTCGGTTTTCAGCGATACAAAGTAACGATTTTATTTCGTTCGGTGCAATCCTTATTTATGAGGACGCTACATTCCGTCCGGGGTGACGTATCCCGCCGCCAGCGCGTAGACCACCAGCCCGGCCACCGAGCGGATGCCGAGCTTCTCCGAGATGTTGCGGCGGTGGGAGATCACGGTGGTAAGCCCGATCCCGAGGCGTTCGGCGATCTGTTTGCTCGACAGTCCGCGCGCCACCAGCGTCAGCACCTCCGTTTCGCGTCCGGTCAGCGGCTGGGCGGAACGTCCGCCTGCGGGCAGGGTGTGCTCGGGACGGCGTACGCTGCGCTGCAGCTGCACGAGTGCGTGTACGAACTCCTCCTCGCCCGCCTCGACGTCGAGGCAGTGCATGCCGGCAAAGGACTGCCCGCCGGTCAGCAGGATGGTCCGGTGGCTGTGGCGGCGGAAGAAGGCGTCGTGCGCGGCGAAGAGCTGCGCCGCGACGAAGAAGTGGATGAAGCGCTCGGGCCGGGCCGCGGCGAACGCCTCGAAATCGTCGAACAGCTCGACGGCCGCTCCGGGGGCGACCTTTTCGAGGATCGAGCGCAGCCCCACGCCGGCGAGGATGTTCTGCGACAGGATGGCTATGGCTGGCTGTTCGGTCATTCGTGGTGATAGGGTTCGTTCCTGAGGATGGTGAACGCGCGGTAGATCTGTTCGGCGAAGATCGCCCGCACGATCTGGTGCGAGAAGGTCATGCGCGAGAGGGAGAGTTTTGCGTCGGCTCGGGCGTACACCTCGTCCGAGAAGCCGTAGGGACCGCCGATGACGAAGACCAGCCGCTTCATTCCGCTGTTGAGCCGCTTCTGCAGCCAGTAGGCGAACTCCACGGAGCGCATCTGCTCGCCCCGCTCGTCGAGCAGCACCACGCAGTCGCCCTCGGTCAGCTGGCGCAGGATCGCCTCCCCCTCGGCCGCGCACTGCTGCCGCGCGGTCATGCTGCGTGTGTTGCGCACGTCGGGCAGCACTGTTACGGCGAACCGGCAGTAGTGGTTCACGCGCCGGGCGTAGAGCGCTACCAGCGCCGCGACCTCCTGCGAGTCGGTTTTGCCTATGACGATCAGTTCGATGGACACTTCAGTCGGTTTCGTGTATGCCCGTACGCCGGGCGGCGTTCTTTCTTCGTCCGGCGGCTTTCCGCCGGACACCTCTTTTCCCGGAAGGCTCCGTCCGCCGCCGGAAGCGCGCGGCGCCCGCGGATCGCCGGGAGCGGTCAGGCGTGTGGTTCTACAAGTCGGTATTCCACTCCCCATCGGCGTCCTCGCAGATCACCGGGCGCGACTTCTCGACGCTTTTGAGCCATTCGTAGGCCTTGTAGAGGTTGTAGCCGTTGCCCGAGGGGCCGCCCAGCGCGTAGGCGATCACCGAGGTGAAGTTGCGCGAGCGGTAGTACATCGCCTTCACGCGCTCCAGATATTCGTCGGCCAGCGCGGGGTCGTTCGACGGCGTGCCGCCCACGGTGCGGTCCATGCGCTTTTCGGGGGCGTGGATGTTGGCCCGGTCGATGACGTAAAGCCCCAGCGAGTCGCACAGGGCGTAGAACCACGCCGGCTGCGGATAGTCGGGCGCGACAGTGTTATAACCCTCCCTGCGCAGCGCTTCGAGCTGCGCGGCGGTGCTCTTTTCGTCGGACGCGGCGTTGTAACGCTTCGGGTTGATTTTGATCTCCTTGCCGAAGCGCATCCACCGGCCGTCGACCAGTTCCGTCCTTCCGAAGCCCACGCGCAGGGGCATGTACTCCTTGTAGGTCCCGTCGCGGCGCGTGAAGAGCATCACGTCGTAGAGTGCGGGCCGCTTGTCCCCGGCCTCCCACTTGTGACGGTATGCGCCGTAGACGAAGGGCTGGAAGCGGAGCGTGTCGACCGAACGGCCCGGGATGGTGACCTCCGTGATGTTGAAGTCGAGCAGTTTGCCCTCGGGCGAGTAGATGTCGTAACCCACCGTGACGGGTTCGTCGTAGTTGTAGGAGTTCTGGGCGATGATCTTAAGGTCGAGCATGCCGAAGTCGCGGCCCAGCGTGTCGGGCACGAGGGCGATCTCGAAGTCGCGGATCGAGCGTTTGTTCTGATAGTAGAGGTAGCTGCCCGTATAGGCGTTGCGGGGGGCGAGCGGCGCGTCGATTTGCGGGTATTCGCCCGGCAGGACGACCAGCCGGATTTCGTTGCTGCCCTGGCGGATGTAGGGCGTCAGCGCGAACTCCGCGGGGGTGGCCGCGTCGTCGACCTGCGCAACATCGCGGCCGTTGACCCACAGGATATAGGCGGAGGGGATGTTCTCCAGGTGGAGGTAGACGTTGCCGTCGGTCCAGGTGTAGGGGATCTCGAGCGTCTGCCCGAGGATGCCGCCCCCGCCGGCCGAGGTGGCGATCGCCTCGGGCGTAAATTCGATCCGGTGACCCGATCCGGCGCGGTTGCGCGCTGCGGCGTCGTGGCGCGTATCGTAGGGGACGACCTCCGTGCGGAAGATGCGTCCCGCCTCCTGGGCCGCGGCCGAAAAAGCGCCTATCAGCAGCGCGGCGGCGAGTATCGTTCGTTTCATCGTGTGCATGTTGTAAGACGGACAAAGGTACTTTTTATTTTGACAACTCGCAAATTAATCCTACCTTTGTAAATTCGAAAAACCTTATGTGGGCATAGATAAAATCGATCCTATGAAAACGCAGAGAATCGTTGAAATCCTCCGTTCGGAGGCCGTCGACCGGGACATCGTGGTCAAAGGCTGGGTGCGCACCAAGCGCGGTAACAAGAACGTGGCGTTCATCGCCCTGAACGACGGCTCGTGCGTAGCCAATATCCAGGTGGTCGTGGACCTTCAGACCATCCCCGAAGAGATGCTCAAACCCGTTACTACGGGCTCCTGCATCCGCGTCGACGGACGGCTGGTCGCCTCGCCCGGAGCGGGGCAGGGCGTCGAGGTGCAGGCCGCCGCGATCGAGGTTTACGGCACGGCCGACCCCGAGACCTATCCCTTGCAGAAGAAGGGGCACTCGCTGGAGTTCCTGCGCGAGATCGCCTACCTGCGTCCGCGCACTAACACCTTCGGGGCGGTGCTGCGCATCCGTCACGCCATGGCCTACGCCATCCATCAATACTTCAACGACCACGGCTTCTACTACTTCCATACGCCGCTGATCACCGCCTCGGACTGCGAGGGCGCGGGAGCGATGTTCCAGGTGACCACGCTCGATCTGAACGACGTGCCCAAGACCGAGCAGGGGAAGGTCGACTATGCGCAGGACTTCTTCGGCAAGGCGTGCAACCTGACCGTCTCGGGACAGCTGGAGGGCGAGCTGGGCGCCCTGTCGATGGGGCGCATCTACACGTTCGGTCCCACGTTCCGCGCCGAAAATTCGAACACGCCGCGCCATGCGTCGGAGTTCTGGATGATCGAGCCGGAGGCGGCGTTCTACGAGCTGGAGGATAACATGGAGTTGGCGGAGGACTTCCTCAAATACCTGATCCGCTACGCGCTGGAGCACTGCGCCGAGGACCTCGCGTTCATGAACAAAATGTGGGACAAGGAGCTGATCGACCGGCTCAAGTTCGTCCTGGAGAACGACTTCAAGCGCCTCGACTACACGGAGGGCATCGAGATTCTGAAGGCTTCGGGCCGCAAGTTCGAGTTCCCGTGCGACTGGGGCTGCGACCTGCAGTCGGAGCACGAGCGCTACCTGGTGGAGGAGCATTTCAAGCGCCCGGTCATCCTCATAAACTATCCCAAAGAGATCAAGGCCTTCTACATGAAGCAGAACGACGACGGCAAAACCGTGCGGGCGATGGACGTGCTCTTCCCCAAAATCGGCGAGATCATCGGCGGATCGGAGCGTGAGGCCGATTATGGCAAGCTATGTGCAAGGGTGCGCGAACTGGGCATGAACGAAAAGGACATCTGGTGGTATCTCGATACCCGTCGTTGGGGTTCGGCCCCGCATTCGGGCTTCGGCCTGGGCTTCGACCGTCTGCTGATGTTCGTGACCGGACTGACGAACATCCGCGACGTGCAGCCTTTCCCGCGCACGCCGCAGCACGCTGAGTTTTAATTAAGAATTAAGCATCAAAAATTAAGAATTACCAAGCGTGGGGGAGGGGTGTCGTCGTGTGGAAGATTTGAATAATTTTTAATTTTTAATTCTTAATTCTTAATTGCGGAGCAAATGGCTATCAATCAGAAACAGGTACTTTCCCTTCAGCAGAAACTCTCTCCGCAGCAGATACAGATGATCAAGCTGCTGGAGCTGCCCACCGTGCAGCTCGAACAGCGCATCAAGCAGGAGATCGAGGACAATATCGTGCTGGAAGAGGAGGAGCGCTCCGCCGAGGATGCCGACGAGCAGCCGCAGCAGATCTCGGTGGACGAGTACCTGCGCGAGGACGACACGCCGTCGTACAAGAGCCGTATCAACAACTATTCGAAAGACGACAAGCAGCGCCCGATCTACCTGACCGAGGGGCGTTCGCTGCAGGAGTATCTGGTCGAGCAGCTCGGCTACCGCAACCTCTCGGAGCGCGATATGCGGCTGGCGGTCTACCTGATCGGCAGCATCGACGGCGACGGCTACCTGCGCCGCGACCTGGAGTCGGTAGCCGACGACATCGCCTTCACGGTGGGCATCGACACCTCGGCCGCAGAGCTGGAGCGCCTGCTCGGGATCATTCACGAACTGGAGCCGGCAGGCGTCGGCGCCCGCAACCTGCAGGAGTGCCTGCTGTTGCAGATGGCCCAGATGAGCATCAATACGCGTCCGCGCCGCCTGGCCCGCAAGATTCTGACCTCCTATTTCGAGGAGTTCGTCAAGAAGCATTACGAGAAGCTGATGGCGCGGCTGCAGGTCTCGGAGGACGACTTCCGCGAGGCGATCGCCGAGATCAGGCATCTGTCGCCCAAGCCGGGCAACCTCTATGCCGAGGGCGGGACCGACACCACGCCCTACATCATTCCCGACTTCATCCTCGACTACCAGGACGGCCATTTCCAGCTCTCGCTCAACTCCTACAACGTGCCCGAGGTGCGGGTCAACCGCCGCTACATGGAGATGATCCGCGAGATGGTCTCGTCGGACGGGACCGTCAAGGAGAAGGACAAGGAGGCGATCCAGTTCGTCAAGAATAAGATCGACTCGGCCAAGTGGTTCATCTCGGCCATCAAGCAGCGCCACGACACGCTCATGCGCACGATGCAGACCATCCTCGACTACCAGACCGAGTATTTCAAGGACGGCGACAAGTCGAAATTGCGGCCCATGATCCTCAAGGACATCGCCGACCGCACGGGGCTGGACGTTTCGACCATCTCGCGCGTGGTGAACAGCAAATACGTGCAGACGCAGTTCGGCATCATCCTGCTCAAGTCGCTCTTCTCGGAGGCGATGCAGACCGACAGCGGCGAGGAGGTGTCCAGCTACGAGATCAAGAATATCTTGCAGGAGTGCATCGACGACGAGGACAAGCGCCGCCCGCTTACGGACGAGACGCTGATGGACATTCTCAACGCGAAGGGCTACCGCATCGCCCGCCGTACGGTGGCTAAATACCGCGAAATGCTCGGAATCCCGGTGGCGCGCCTGCGCAAGCAGATTTAGGGTGCGGGGCGGAAGCGAAAGGAAGGACCGTCGGATTGAGTGAAGGAAGGTCTCCGGAATTTCGTACTGCGGTATGCATTGACCGGCCGGGTTCCCCGCTGCTTTGGGGCGGCGTTTACAGGTTGACCCACCCCCGAACCCCTGCCTTGGCGGGGGCTTGTTGCGGCGGGTGTTTGAAAAAAGGCGTCCGAACCCGGAATTTTGTGCCGGGTATGAATTCGACGGTCGAAGCCACTTGTGCAGCGGCCGGTTCGGATGCGCGGCGACGGCGATGAAAAACGTGAGGAACGATTGAAAAGAAAATGAAATCCCGAATGAATTATACGAAACTCTCCCATGCCCTGTCCTGGGCGCTGCACCCGTTCCTGCTGCCGCTCTACCTGATGGCGATGCTGCTGACACTCACTGCCTTTTCGCTCTATCCTCCGGGCGTGAAATTCTACCTGCTGTGGGTGGTCGTGCTCTATGCGATGATTATTCCCGTGCTGACGATGGGCGTGCTGCGTTCGCTGGGACGCATCTCCGACTACCGGATCGACGACCGCCGCGAGCGGCTGCTGCCGCTCGTGATCGGTGCGGTGTGTTATGTGCTGTGCGCCGTGACGATCGCCAAGGTCCCCTCGGCGATCTTCATTCGCAAGTTCATGGTGGCGGCGGCGTGCTGCGAGGTGCTCTGCCTGGTGGTTTCGCTCCGCTGGAAGATCAGCCTGCACATGACCGGCATGGGGGCGATGGTCGCCCTGCTGGCGGTGATGAACGTCGTGGGCGTGGGTAACATGCTCGTGCCGCTGGCCGTCGCCATCCTCTGTGCCGGGGTGCTCGCATCGGCCCGCCTCTACCTGGGCTGCCACAACGGAGCGCAGGTGCTGGCCGGTTTCTGCGGCGGCTTCGCGGTCTCCGCGCTGGCCGTCCTCTTTCTCTGATCGGCCCTGTCGAAAGATAGAGGGCGGCTCGGTTCGGGCCGCCTTTCCTGTGATGGTATGTTCCGACTGTCCGGAGCGCAGGCCCTCTCCCTCTCCGAGGACGTGCCGGGTAGGGCTGCATTTGCGGGCAAGGGTAGCGACGTCGGAAAGCGCTCTGTCCGTCCGCTCCAGATGCCCTTCCTTTCCGTTTTTCCTCCCCGGCTACACACACCCCTGCGCGAGCATGGCGTTGGCGACCTTCATGAAGCCGGCGATATTCGCGCCCGCAACATAGTCGACGGAGCCGTCCGCCCGGGTTCCGTAGTGGACGCAGACCGCGTGGATGTTGCGCATGATGGCGTGCAGCCGCTGGTCGACCTCTTCGGGCGTCCATTGCAGCCGCATCGAATTCTGGCACATTTCAAGCCCCGAGGTGGCCACGCCGCCCGCGTTGGCCGCCTTGCCGGGGGCGAAGAGGAGCCGATGCTGCCGGAAGACACGGATGGCATCGGGCGTCGAGGGCATGTTGGCCCCCTCGACTATGCACCTGCAGCCGTTGTCGACGAGCGCCTGCGCCTCCGCGCCGTTGAGTTCGTTCTGCGTGGCGCACGGCAGGGCGATGTCGCAGGGGATGCTCCACGGACGGGCGTTCGGGTAGTAGGTCGCCGACGGATAACGGTCGGCGTATTCGCGGATGCGGCCGCGAAAGATGTTCTTCAGCTCCATGACGTAGGCGAGTTTGGCGGTGTCGATGCCCTCGGGGTCGTGGATGAAGCCCGACGAGTCGGAGAGCGTCACCACGCGCGCGCCGAGTTGGGTCGCCTTCTCGCAGGCGTATTGTGCTACGTTGCCCGAGCCGGAGATGCAGACGCGCTTGCCCGCGAACTTCTCGCCGCGCGCGGCGAGCATCTCTTCGGCGAAGTAGCACGCCCCGTAGCCCGTCGCCTCGGGACGCAGCGGACTGCCGCCCCAGTCGCGGCCCTTGCCGGTCAGCGTGCCCGTGAACTCGTCGCGCAGCCGCTTGTACTGTCCGTACAGGTAGCCGATTTCGCGGCCGCCGACGCCGATGTCGCCCGCCGGAACGTCCGTATCCTGCCCGATATGGCGTTGCAGTTCGGTCATGAACGACTGGCAGAACTTCATCACCTCGTTGTCCGACTTGCCTTTGGGGTTGAAATCTGAACCGCCCTTCGCACCGCCCATCGGGAGGGTCGTCAGCGCGTTCTTGAAGGTCTGCTCGAAGGCGAGGAACTTGAGGATCGAGAGGTTGACCGAGGGGTGGAAGCGGATGCCGCCCTTGTAGGGACCGATGGCGCTGTTCATCTGCACGCGGTAGCCGCGGTTGATTTCGATTTCGCCCCGGTCGTTGAGCCACGGCACGCGGAAGATGACCACGCGTTCGGGTTCGGCGATGCGGTCCAGCACCTTCATCTGCTGCAGGACAGGACTTGTGACGATGTGCGGGGCCAGCGATTCGGCCACCTCGCGCACGGCCTGGTGGAACTCCTGCTCGCCGGGGTTGCGGGCGATCAGCCGGTTCATGAAATCTTCGACATACTTGCGGGCTTGCTCGTTCATGGTAAGGTGAGTTTGGGATTTTCGACCGCTAAAATAGCGATCGGCCGCAAGTTCTGCAACTTCTTTAAAAATTTAGTAAAATATTTTATTTATCCGGGTTTCCCGTTTGCTTACTGTCCGTGCACAGAGCGGGCGGTGCGGGCGATTATCCGTAACGAAAACGACGACTCCCGTTAAGGAATCGTCGTCGGAAAAAGTTATCAAAAAGTTTTCGACTTTTCGGTCCGAAACGTTATCCGGGGCACGAAAAGCAGGTCAGGTCTGCTTGCGAGCGGTCGTTTCCGGGGCAGCTTCGTTCCGGATAGTCGCCCCCCCGTCCTGTCAGAGTTTCTCCAGCTCCCGCAGCCAGACGGCTGCCGAGGCGTCGGAGGGCATGCGCCAGTCGCCGCGCGGCGAGAGTGCCACCGATCCCACTTTCGGCCCGTCGGGCATGGCCGAGCGCTTGAACTGCTGGGCGAAGAAACGACGGAAAAAGACCGTCAGCCATTTGCAGATCGTCGCGCGGTCGTAGCTGCCGCGGAACGCCTCATCGGCCAGCAGCAGAATCTTGGCCGGACGGTAGCCCGCCCGTATGAAGTGGTAGAGGAAGAAGTCGTGCAGTTCGTAGGGACCTACCAAATCCTCGGTCTTCTGGGCGATCTTCCCCTCGGCGTCGGCCGGGAGCAATTCGGGGCTTACGGGGGTGTCGATCACATCGAGCAGCGTCGCCCGCGTGGCGGGGTCCGGCTCGGTGTCGGCAGCCCAGCGGACCAGGTGGCGCACCAGCGTCTTGGGAACCGAGGCGTTGACCCCGTACATCGACATCTGGTCGCCGTTGTAGGTCGCCCAGCCCAGCGCCAGCTCCGACAGGTCGCCCGTGCCGACGACCAGTCCGCCCTCCATATTGGCCACGTCCATCAGAATCTGCGTCCGCTCGCGGGCCTGCGCGTTCTCGTACGCCGCCGAACGGTCCGCGGGATCGAGACCGATGTCGGCGAAATGCTGTTCGCACGCCCGGCGGATCGGTATCTCGCGCAGGGTGATGCCCAGCCCGCGCATCAGCTCCAGCGCGTTGTTATAGGTGCGGTCGGTGGTTCCGAAGCCCGGCATGGTGATGCCGATGACCCCTTTGCGGTCGAGCTTCAGCAGGTCGAACGTGCGGACGGCGACCAGCAGCGCCAGCGTCGAATCCAGCCCGCCCGAGATGCCGATCACGGCCTTTTTGCAGCCCGTGTGGGCGAGGCGCTGCGCCAGGCCGTGAGCCTGGATGCGGAAAATCTCCTCGCAGCGGCGGCTGCGCTGCGCGTCGTTCTTCGGAACGAACGGCAGCGGGTCGATGTCGCGGTCGAGCGCCGCAGCCCGCAGTCCCTCGGGGACCTCCATCTCGATGACGGTGTTCTCGGGCGTGCATTCGTTCATGCGGAACGAGGTGTTGCGGCGGCGTTCGAACGTCAGCCGTTCGATGTCCACGTCGGCCACGACCAGCTGCTCGTCGAGCGAGAAGCGCTCCGCCTCGCGCAATATCTCCCCGTTTTCGGCGATGATGCCGTTGCCGGCGAAGACCAGATCGGTCGACGACTCGCCGAAGCCCGCCGAGCAGTAGACGTAGGCCGAGAGCGTGCGGGCCGACTGCTGGGCGATCAGCCCGCGCAGGTAGTCGTGCTTGCCGACCCCCTCGGGCGAGGCCGAGAGGTTGAAGATGACCTTGGCCCCGTTGAGCGCCAGGTGCGACGAGGGCGGAACGGCGACCCAGAGATCTTCGCAAAGCTCCACGCCGAACTCCGTGCCGTTGACCTCGAACGTGAGGTCCGCGCCGAAATCGGCCTGTGCGCCCGCGACGCGGATCGTCTCGCCCGTAATCCCCGCACCCGAGGCGAACAAGCGGTTTTCGTAAAATTCGCCGTAGTCGGGGATGTAGGTCTTGGGTACGACCCCCAGCATGCGGCCCTGCGCGATAACGGCGGCGCAGTTGTAGAGCGCCGAGCCGTGGCGCAGGGGTGCACCGACGATCAGCGTCAGGGGCAGCTTACGCGAAGCCTTGACCAGCGTCGAAAGCCCCTCATCGGCCGCGTCGAGCAGCGCGGGCTGCAACAGCAGGTCGCCGCACGTATAGCCCGTCAGCGAAAGCTCGGGAAAGACCACCGCCTCCACGCCCCGCTGCGCGGCCTGCTCGGCGAGCGCCGCGATCCGGCCGGCATTGTAGGCGCAGTCGGCGACGCGCACCTGCGGGATGGCCGCCGCGACTTTGAGAAAACCGAAACTATCCATAATTCATTAATTAAGAATTGAGAATTAAGAATTAAAAATTGGGTGTGGTTATAGGCTTCCGCGGATGCGTAACAACCCTCTCCTCCCCTCCGGCGGAGAATCTCGCCGGACCTGTATCGGAGGTCTCCTCAATTTTTAATTTTTAATTCTTAATTTTTAATTGTTATTACTTTCCCCACAGCTGCGCCAGGTTCAGAATCACCTGCATCGCCTTGCGCATGGTGGTGAGCGAGCAGTATTCGAATTTGCCGTGGAAGTTCATGCCTCCCGTGAAGAGGTTCGGACACGGAAGCCCCATGAACGAGAGGCGCGCGCCGTCCGTACCGCCCCGGATGGGCCTTACGAGCGGCTTGACACCGGCCATCTCCATCGCTTCGATCGCCTTGTCGATCACCTGCGGATGGGGTTCGACCATCTTGCGCATGTTGAAATACTGGTCCTTGAGCGTGAGCGTCAGCACCTCGTCGCCGTATTTCTTCTTCAGCAGGTCGACGCAGGCCCACATGAAGACCTTTTTCTGTTCGAATTTGTCGGCGTCGTGGTCGCGGATGATGTAGCTGATCGAAGCCTTTTCGACCGTGCCGTTGAGACCGACACAGTGGTAGAAACCCTCGTACCCTTCGGTGTACTGAGGCCGTTCGGCGGCGGGCAGCAGCCCTTGCAGCTCGCACGCCACGTCGATGGCGTTGACCATCTTGTTCTTGGCGTAGCCGGGGTGGACGTTGCGGCCCTGAATCTCGATCTTGGCGCTCGCGGCGTTGAAATTCTCGAACTCCAGTTCGCCCTCCATGCCGCCGTCGACCGTGTAGGCGAAGTCGGCGCCGAACGCCTTCACGTCGAAGAAATCGACCCCGCGGCCCACCTCCTCGTCGGGAGTGAAGCCGATGCGGATCTTGCCGTGGCGCACTTCGGGATGGGCCACCAGGTACTCCGCCGCGGTCATGATCTCGGCCACGCCCGCCTTGTCGTCGGCGCCCAGCAGCGTCGTGCCGTCGGTGTGGATGAGCGTATGGCCCTTGAAGAACGCCAGTTCGGGGAAGTCCTCGACGCGCATCGTGAGCTGGCCGTTGAGGACCAGGTCCCCGCCGTCGTACTCCTCGACGATGCGGGGCTTGACGTCCTTGCCGCTCATGTCGGGCGAGGTGTCCACATGGGCGATGAAGCCGATGACGGGGGCGTTCTCGCACCCCGGCGTGGCGGGAATCGTACCCATGACGTAGCCGTGGGGGTCCATCGTCACCTCCGTAAGGCCCATCGACTGCATCTCGTCGCGCAATGCGGCCAGAAGCACCTTTTGCTTCGCGGTGGAGGGGAATGTCGTGCTCTCTTCGTCCGACTGCGTGTCGTAGGAGACGTATTTGAGAAATCGTTCTTTGAGGTCCATAGTATAAGGTCTAATTTTTAATTCTTAATTGGTCTTCTTCGCCCGCATCGTATGCCAGGTGATGTAGCCGATCAGCAGCAGGTACATCGCAAGGCCGGTCCACTCCGCGCCGTTCGAGGCGGCCCAGCCCGAGAGGAACCAATCGACGCCCGCGAATTTGAGCACGGCGCTCACCACGCCCATCAGCGCGCCGCCGGCGATGAAGCCCGAGGCGATCAACGTACCGCGGTCGAAGCGCGCCTTGTTCAGCGCCTCGTCCTTCGAACGGTTGGAGACGAACCACGCCACCAGTCCGCCCACGACCAGCGGGGCGTTCAGCGACATGGGGATGAACATGCCCAGCGCGAAGGCCAGCGCCGGAACGCCGATCGCGGTGAGCGTCAGCGCCAGCGCTGCGCCGCAGAAGTAGAGCATCCACGGGGTCTGGCCGCCGGTCATCAGCGGCTGAATTACCGCTGCCATCGCGTTGGCCTGCGGGGCCACGAGCGCCCCTTCGCCCACGAAGCCGTAGGATTTGTTCAGAATGATCATGACGCCCGCCACGGTTGCAGCCGCAACGAACGTGCCCAGAAATTTCCAGGTCTCCTGCTTGCGGGGCGTCGTGCCGAGCCAATAGCCGATCTTGAGGTCGGTGATGAAGCCGCCGGCCATCGACAGCGCCGTACAGACCACGCCGCCGATCACCAGCGCGGCGGTCATGCCCGTCGTGCCGCTCAGACCGACGCTCACCAGTATGAGCGACGAGAGGATCAGCGTCATCAGCGTCATGCCCGACACGGGGTTCGTGCCCACGATGGCGATGGCGTTGGCCGCCACGGTCGTGAAGAGGAACGCGATGACGAAGACGATCAGGATCGCCGTAATGGACTGCGTCCAGCCGTCGAGCAGCCCGAAGTGGAAGAAGACGAAGATGGCGATCAGTGCTGCGATAAGGATCGTCAGAACGCGCTTCATCGTGATGTCGCGCTGCGTACGTTCCGTGACGGCGACCGCTCCGGCGCTCTTGCCGCCGAACTCCGAGACGGCGAGGCCCACGGCCTGCCGGATGATCTTCGACTGGCGGACGATGCCGATGATACCGGCCATGGCGATGCCTCCGATGCCGATCGGCTTGCCGATGAAGGCGAAGAGATTTTCAGGGGTGAAGAGCAGCTGCGGGTCGGCCAGAATATCGGCCCGCGTGACACCCAGCAGCGAAGCCATCGCCGCGGGGTCGATCGAGGTGGAGAGCGAACCCACCAGCGGCACGATCAGAAACCACACCAGGCAGGAGCCTGCCGTAATGATCATGGCGTACTTGAGTCCGATGATGTAGCCCAGACCCAGCACGGCGGCCGAGGTGTTGAGGCTGAACACCACCTTGAACTTGTCGGCGAGCGTGTCGCCCCAGGCGGCGATGCGCGTCGAGACGGACTCGGTCCAAAGGCCGAACGTGCCTACCATGAAGTCGTAGAGACCGCCCACCAGACCCGCCACGGCCAGCAGTTTGGCCTGGTTGCCGCCCTTTTCGCCCGAGACGAGCACCTCGGTGGTCGCCGTGGCCTCGGGGAAGGGGTATTTGCCGTGCATCTCCTTGACGAAGTATTTGCGGAAGGGGATTAGCAGCACGATGCCCAGCAGACCGCCGAAGAGCGAAGAGAGGAACACCTGCCAGAAAGCGGCGTCGAGGCCCAGGATGTAGAGCGCCGGGAGGGTGAAGATGGCCCCCGCGACGATCACGCCCGACGAGGCGCCGATCGACTGGATGATGACGTTCTGACCGAGCATGTTCCGCTTGCCGAGCACGTTGCCCACGCCCACGGCGATGATGGCGATGGGGATGGCGGCTTCGAACACCTGCCCGACCTTCAGGCCGAGGAAGGCCGCGGCGGCCGAGAAGACGACGGCCATCAGAACGCCCATCAGCACCGAATAGGGCGTCACCTCGCGCGGGGTGGACGAGGCGGGCATCAGGGGCGTGTACTCCTCGCCCGGTTTAAGCTCCCGATAGGCGTTCTCGGGCAGTGAAACGTTGGGTCTCTGTTCTTCCATAAGCGTTTGGATAGGTATTATTCTTAATTTTTAATTTTTAATTGTCACCGGTTGTCTCCGCTGCCGGAGATGATGTGGCGCTGCATGCGCGAGCGGAGCTTGTCGACGTTCATCTGCGCCACGTCGTCCAGCTCGTAGCCCAGATCGCGGGCGAGTGTGGCGCAGTACCACATCACGTCGCCGATCTCCTTGACGATCTCCAGCCGTTTTTCGGGGGTGAACTCCTCGTGAGAGTCCCGGATCACTTTCTTCACTTTGTCAGCCACCTCGCCCGCTTCGCCCGTGAGGCCGAGCGTGGGGTAGATGATGCGGCGGTCGTCGGGATAGATCGCCGTTTCGAGGGCGTGCTGCTGGTATTCGTTGAGTGTCATAGGGGGTGTTTGGTTTTTTGCAAAAGTAGAAAAATAATTTCAGAATACGCAGCCTCAGAATCCGTTTCCGACGGTCGACGGGCGTATTTCGCAAGACGCGGGCGTGCCGCTGCGGCTCACAGCAATTCGACGGCCTTTTCCAGGCCGATGCCGCGGGAGCCTTTGAGGAGTACGAGCGCGTCCTGCACGGGGTGTTTGCCCAGCTCCGCGCAAAGCGCTTCGCACGAGGGGTAGAGCGTCGCTGCGGGGAGCTCCCGCTCCCGGAGGGCGTCGTAGGCCCGCGCGAACTCCGCACCCACCAGCACCACTTCGGCCGCGGGGTCCGTGGCGGTGAGGCGGAGGATGGCGGCATGCTCTTCCCGCGACCATGCGCCCAGTTCGAGCATGTCGCCCAGAATCAGCACGCGCCGCGCGCGCCCGCCGAGCGGTTCGGCGAGGAAGTTGGCGACCGAGGCGCGCATGCTCGACGGATTGGCGTTGTAGCAGTCCGCGACGAGCGTGTTGCGCGGGGTGGTCATGCGCTGCGAGCGGTTATTGTCGGGGGCGTAGCCGGCCACCGCGCAACGGATGCGCTCGTCCGGGATGCCGAAGAAGCGTCCGACAGCCACTGCCGCGGCAATGTTGTAGCGGTTGTAATCCCCCTCGAGGTGGTTCTCCACACCGTCGGCCAGCGCTGCGGAGTAGTACTCCACCGTGAGCGTCGTACGTTCCGCGGCCATGCGGCACAGGGTCTCGTCCTCGCGGCGGACGAAGGCGCGGCCGCCCGTGCGGGCGAGAAAGTCGTACAGCTCCCCCTTGCCGCGGCGCACCCCCTCGGGACCTCCGAACCCCTCCAGGTGGGCGCGGCCCACGTTGGTCAGCAGGCCGTAATCCGGCTCGGCGATCGACGCCAGCAGCGCGATCTCCCCGCAGGCGCTCGCGCCCATCTCCACCACGCCGAACTCCGTCGTGCGGTTCATGGCGAGCAGCGTCAGCGGTACGCCGATATGGTTGTTGAGGTTGCCGTGGGTGGCATAGACCGCATAGCGCTCGGCCAGCACGCGGCTGACCAGCTCCTTGGTCGTGGTCTTGCCGTTGCTGCCGGAGACGGCCAGCAGGGGAATGCCCAGCGCCCGGCGGTGTTCGCGGGCGAGTGCCTGCAACGCCTCCAGCGCGTTTTCGACCCAATGGATGCGCGGGTTGCCGTTCACGGCAGACCGATCGTCGACCACGGCGCAGGCCGCCCCCTTATCCAGCGCCTCGGCGGCGAAGCGGTTGCCGTCGAACGTCGCTCCGCGCAGCGCGAAGAAGATCGAACCGGCTGCGATCCGCCGCGTGTCGGTCGAGATCAGCGGGTGTTCGCGGAAAATATCGTAGAGTTTGCTCATAATCGGTTGCACATGCGACAACTCCCTCGCAGCGGGAGGGAGTGTCTGGGATCGGACCTCATGACGGCGAATGCCGGGTGCTTGCGAACGGCGCCGCAGCGGACGGAAGAACGCCTCCGGGGGCGGCCTCAGATGTGTTTGTCGCCGTTGTGGAACTTCACCTCGTCGATGAACTTCTTGATGTTCTGCTCGTCGGAGCGGGGGCAGATCATCAGCACGTCGTCCGTGTCGACGACGATGTACTCCTTCAGCCCGCTGATGACGGCGATCTTGTCCTTGGGCAGCGAGACGATCGACGAACGGGTGTCGTAGAGGTAGCACCCCTCCTCGGGCACGGCGTTGGCGTAGCGGTCCTTGCGCGAATGCTGGTAGACCGAGCCCCAGGTCCCTACGTCGCTCCAGCCGAATTCGCCGCAGCGGACGAATACGTTGTCGGCCTTCTCCATGATGCCGTAGTCGATCGAGATCGCGCGGCACTCGGCGAAGGCCATCTCTACGATATTGGGTTCGGCGTCGGTTCCCCAGGCGCGCTGCACGCCGCTGAAGAGCAGGTGGTGTTCGGGCAGGTATTTGCGGAATGCCTCGACGATGGCGGTGACCTTCCAGATGAAGATGCCCGAATTCCAGAAGAATTCGCCGCACCGAAGGAAGGTCTGCGCCAGCTCAAGATCGGGCTTCTCGGTGAAACACTTGACCTTGCTGATGGGCTGCGTGTCCGACACCTGAATGTAGCCGTAACCCGTGTCGGGCCGCGTGGGTTTGATGCCAACGGTGAGCAGCGCGTCGTGCTCGCCGGCGAAGGCGAGGCACTCGGAGATGATCGTGCGGAAATCCTCCTCGTTGAGGATCAGGTGGTCGGCCGGGGTGACGATCATCTCGGCATCGGGGTTCTGCGCCAGCAGCGTATAGGCCGCATAGGCGACGCAGGGGGCCGTGTTGCGGCCCACCGGCTCGCACAACACCTGTTTCTCGCCGATCTCGGGGATGTGCTCCAGCACCAGCTCCTTGTACTTATAGTTGGTCACCACCAGAAAGTTCTCCGGCGGGACGATCTTTGCGAAGCGTTCGTAGGTGTGACGGATGAACGATTTGCCCGTTCCCAGGATGTCGAGGAACTGCTTGGGCATCGACTGCCGGCTCTTGGGCCAGAAACGCGAACCGATGCCGCCCGCCATGATCACACAATATTTGTTGCTTGCCATAGTTTGAAATAGGGGTTATTCTCCTGCCGGGGACGGCGCGGACGGGCGTTTTCGGGACCCTGCGCGGCGCGTCCTCTCCGGGCGGATGTTTGCTTTGGCAAAGATAAAAATATTTTGTAACTTTGCCGCCTGTTGCAATAATTTAATTTTCGGGCGACCGATGAAGATCAAACTGTTCACCATACCCAATCTGCTGACGCTGGCCAACCTGCTGTGCGGTTCGTTCGCAGCCGTCTGTGCGCTGGTTTACGGCAACCTGACGGCAGCGTTCTGGCTGGTGGTGCTGGCTGCCGTGTTCGACTTCCTGGACGGCTTCGCGGCGCGGCTGCTGAAGTGTCCGTCGCCCATCGGGCTGCAGCTCGATTCGCTCGCCGACGTGATCTCGTTCGGATTCGTGCCCGCGGCGGTGCTCTACGTGATGACCTCCCCGCTGGCGGACGCAGAGGTGTGGGTGCGCTACGCCATCACGCTGGTCTGCTTCGCCATGACTGCCTTTTCGGCCCTGCGGCTGGCCAAGTTCAATATCGACGAGACGCAGCACACGGAGTTCTGCGGCCTTCCGACCCCCGCCAATGCACTGTTTTTCACCTCGCTGGGGTTGATCTGCGCCCGCACGGGCTTCGATTCCCACCATTTGCTCCTGCTACTCTTCCTCGCCCCCGTCATGTCGTGGATGTTGGTGTCACCCGTGCGTATGTTCGCGCTCAAGTTCCAGGGCTTCGGCTGGCGGGGCAACGAGGTGCGTTACGGGTTCCTCGCGGGGTGCGTCGTGCTGATCGCTGCGCTGCGGCTCTATTCGATCCCGGCGATTATCGTCGTCTATATCCTCATTTCGGTCGTGCGGTGGATTGCGCGCTGCGCGAAAGGGTGCGATTTGAATAATTAAAATTTTTTAATTACCTTTGCCGCGGAATCCGCTCTTTTTCATGTCGCACCTGTCGAAAGGCATATCGCTTACGCTCCTGTTCGGACTGCTTCTGGCACTGCCCGGCGCGGTGCGTGCGCAGGGGTTCGACGCACGCGACCTGATGCGGGCGCAGCAGCGGGGGGAGAACACCAATATTTACGGAGCGAACCCTTTCGAGCAGCCCGAAGAGGAGAATCCGGAGGATCAGAACAAGCAGGATACCACCAAGAAGGAGCGCAAGATCCGCAAACCGCTCGAATCCTACTTCTTCAGCGATTCGATCCGCGCGCTGAACAACTTCAAGTGGAACATCAGCCGCGACTACAACCGCGTCGACATCCAGCCGCTCGACACTACGCTCATGAACTGGCGGATCGACTATCCGTTCTACCTCGACGGCGTGGGCGACATCGCCCAGGGCGCGCTGGGACAGACCTCGATGCCGCTCAACTACTTCAAGCGGCCCCAGTTCTTTGACTTCAGTTTCGCAAGCCCCTACTACGCGTACATCTACGACATGGAGAACGTGCCGTTCTACAACTCCAAGCGGCCGATCATCCGCCTGACTTACATCGAGTCGGGCCAGAAGCGTTTCCGCGAGGAGAACTTCAACATCATGCACGCGCAGAACATCTCGCCCACGACCGGTTTCAACGTCGACTACAAGGCGCGGGGCACGCGCGGACAGTACGTCTGGTCGCGGACCAAGAACCACAACCTCGCGGTCGCCTTCAGCCATACGGGCAAGCGCTACTCGATCCATGCGGGCTACTACAACAACCACATCGAGCAGCAGGAGAACGGCGGCGTGGTGGGGGAGTGGGCCATTGCCGACACCACGTTCGAAATGCCCTCCGGCGTGCCGATGAAGCTGGCGGACGCCGAGGCGCAGAACATTTACCGCAACAACGCCTTCTTCGTCACGCAGTCGTACGGCATCCCCCTGCAGCGGCTCACCGACGAGGATTTCTCGATGGCTAACCTCTCGGCGGTCTACGTGGGGCACTCCTTTGAGTACAGTTCGTGGAGCAAGGTCTACTCCGACAAGCGGGCCTCCTACATCAACGAGCGGGACCACCGCGACGAGAACGGCAGCTTCGTGGCCGACACCACGGAATACTACAAGGACTGGTACATCAACCCGCTCGAGACGCGCGACTCGATCTACGAGCGGGTCATCTCCAACCGCGTCTTCGTGCAGGCGCAGCCCTGGGACCGCAACGGCATCGTCGGCACGATTGATGCAGGGGTGGGCATCGATCTGCATACGTACTCGCAGTTTCGGCTGGACGGCTTTCTGAGCGGCCGGTACGAAAAAGTCAACAAAACCAGCTACTTCGCCTACGGCTCGGTCGGAGGCAAGTTCAAGAAATACATCGACTGGGATGCGAACCTCAGGTTCTACCCGTCGGGATACAGAGGCGGAGACCTCCTCCTCGGCGCCCGCCTGGCGCTGAAGGGAGCACTCCGCGGACACCCCCTGATTCTCGAAGGACGGTTCACGATGGACCGCCGTTCGCCCAACTACTGGCAGGAGAATCTATTCTCGAACCACTATGTGTGGTCCACTCCTTTGGACAAGGAGAATGAAACTCGTATCGAGGCCAAGTTCTCGGTTCCCGACTACGCTTTTGAAGCGGGGGCCTGGTTGGGCGTTGTCAGCAACAAGATCTACTACGGATCGGACAGCCGCATCGCCCAGCAGGCGGAGAACGTCAGCACGACGAGTGTGTACGCGCGCAAAGATTTCCGCTTAGGCGGACTTCATTTGGACAACAGGGTATTGTTGCAGTGGAGTACGGATCAAGAAGTCATACCCGTTCCGCTTTTTAGCGCCTTCCTTTCGTATTATTACGAGTTCTGGGTCGTGCGCAATGTTTTACGCTTACAGATCGGTTTCGACGGGCACTATCATTCGATGTACTATGCGCCCAGTTACAACCCCGCGCTGTCGGTGTACTACAACCAGCGGGACGTCGAGGTGGGAAACTATCCCTACCTGGACGCCTTCGTCATGGGAAAGTGGAAGAGAATGCGGATATTTCTCAAATATCAGCACATCAACAAGGGACTGTTCGGTAACGGAGAATATTTCTCGGCGGCGCACTATCCGCTCAATCCGGGCATGTTCAAAATCGGTATCTCATGGGGTTTCTATGATTAGCGTACTGTTCTGCGCGGTGTGAACTGCCCGCAAAACAACCTTTTATGTTAAAAAAGACAGTTTTAACTTTTGCGTTCTTAACTATCCTGACCACTTTTTACGGCTTCAACGCCCAGTTCGGCGCACCCGCGACGGAAGACATGCTGCTGAACGACGACGGCGCAACGCTGCGCAACTCCCTGCTCCGGGAGGGCGATTACGTGATCTCGGCCTACGATCAGATCATCCGCAACATCTCCGAACAGGAGGGGCACGACTGGCGGCTGATGTCGGCCATCGCCTACCACGAATCGCGCTTTACGCCCGACATCACCTCACGCAGCGGAGCGCGCGGCCTGATGCAGATCATGCCTTCGGTAGCGCGCCAGTTCGAGGTCCCGGCCGAGCAGATCATCAATCCGGAGACCAACGTGTGGCTGGCCAACAAGCTGCTGTCGAAGATCATTTCGACGCTGCGGCTGCCCGCCGGAACCCCGGACGAAGACCGGATGCGCATCATCCTGGCTTCGTACAACAGCGGGATCGGCCATGTGGGCGACGCACGCCGCCTGGCCCGCCTCTATGGCGAGGACCCCAACTCCTGGGAGGTGGTGGCCCGCTACCTGCAGCTCAAGGCCGAGCCGGAGTACTACCGGAACGAAGTGGTCAAATGCGGACGTTTCACCGGCAGCCGGCAGACGCTGGCCTATGTGAACGACGTGATAGGACGCTACAACAGGTATTGCCGTATTGCCGGGAGGTAACGCGTGCGATCGACGACTGAAGGCAGGACCCGATTCGGGCCCTGCTTTTTTGCGGGTTCGGCACGCGCCTTGTCGGCGGAAAGGCCCCTCCCGTACGCGATCTTTGAGCCAAATCTTTGGATATTAGATCGTTTTTGTGTATCTTGCTCAAGTCCCACCCAATCACGACTTCTATGTCCCGTTTCTCCCTTCTTCCGACGGTGCTGGCAGCACTTCTCTTCCTCGGCTGCGGCGACAGCGGTACGGTCGACGATCCCGAACCGAACAACCCCCGCCTGAACCTGCTCTCCCCCGCACCGACGCCCTTCAGCGCTGCGGGCGGCAGCGCCGAGCTGGTGTTCTCCACCGCGGAAGCGTGGCGGATCACCGCCTCGCCCGCCAACGAGGCGTGGTACTCGGTCAGCCCCCTTTCCGGCGGGCCGGGCGAGCGGATCACCGTGCGCGTCACCCTCCAGCCCAACGAAGCCTACAC
>NZ_DBFWLF010000004.1:0-218530 GCF_048465635.1 Alistipes sp. | reverse complement strand
CGAGCCGCCCCTGTCGGAGAACCGCAATGGGCAGAACGAGCGGATAAACCGCGGCGAACGGATCGTGGCGGGGAAGCGCGACAAGCAGAACGAGCCGGATAGCTGCAACGAGCGGACCGAGCCGGAGAAGCGCAACGGGCAGAACCAGGGGAAAGACGCCCCGGGCAGGCATCCGAACGAAACCCGCCGCAAAAAGCGGTAACCGCAACCAACGAAGGACGATCCCCGGGGATCGTCCTTCGTCTTTGTTTGAACCTGCCCGGGCCGTGGAACTTGCGTCTGGATGGCGTTCCCGCGCTGATCCGCCGTCTCAATCGCCCGCTTCCCGGCTGCGCGGCGGTCGTTGGGGGCACACCGACCAATGCGCTTTCTGAACTACTCCACTACCGCCTCTCGGGCATCACGGCAGCCGCCACGGGCGGTTCCTGTCGGTAAACCCGAAGATGATCCGGTTATTCCACGCTGCACGCCCCCAGACGACGGGAAACCGTATCCGGCGGTGGCGCGATAACAGAGCAGCTTCACCCGCTTCAAAAGTCCCGTGCGAACGACCGCGTCGGCCCAGCCCGTCAGCCTGCGCGAATAGCGGTGAAGGCGTTTCGGGTCCAGGCCGCGCCGGGAACCCGATCAAATCCGGTCCGGTGATTTCAGGCTGACGCGCAAGATTTCGGCTCCCCCGCTACCTGTTTTTCAGATAATCCGACAATAAATCCAACTCCTCCTTACGGAATTTGCTGCATCCCATCTCGTTTCTGCATCCGATGGAGCCGTCTCCGTACAGCGTGTAAATCGTGAACACCTCTTCGGTTCCTCTTTTTACCACCTGACAACCGATTCCCCACTCCGGAGCCTGATGCCGGTCCTCGGCAGCAACGATCGGTTTAGGCTTGTAATCCCGGCGTTTCAGATAGTTCAGAATCCGGTGCACATCATTGGTCATCCTCCATAACTTGAAAAAGAGAATGATTTGCAAAACCGCGAATATGATCACGATGATGTTGAACGTTTGCATGGTATCGTTTGGTTTCGGGTTAGAGTATGTTCGCTTGATGCCCCCCGTTACGCGCAGCAGGCGCTTGACGGGTCGTCGCCCCCCCCCATCGGACTGTTCTCGGGGCGCCGGCCGCCCAGGCAGGGTCGTCAAAGGGTGCTTCCCCCGGCTAAAAACGCCAGGAAGCGGCACGGCTCAAATCTCGTCGATGATCCGCTCCTGCTCGTTGGCTGCGTGCACGTCGTTGTTTAGCTTATCCGTATAGTATATCATGATACGCGCCTCGTTGGAAATGGAGATCAGAATCATTCCGTTCGGAACCTTCCAGGCAGTCAGGATGCTCGCTTTGTCCGTTTTCAGGGCGGTCATCTGCATTTCGGAGCCGTCGAACGGATATTCGAATTTATAGATCGAGTTGGATGGCTTGCCATACTTGGCCCGATACAACTCGACGAGCTGTTTGTAGTTCGCATACAGGGAGGTCCAGTTTTCGTCCGGCGGACGCACGGCCACCACCATCCTCACCAGGTCTTTCCCCTCCACGCAATAGATAACCACCTGGGATTCGCGTCCCGCGAAACGCCCCGACATCAAATGCGATTGATTCGTAGCCTTGAATCCTTTCTCCGCGAGCCGGCTGCGGAACTGCTCCAGCGTTCCGTCGATCTCCACTCCGGCGAATTTCAGATGGCCCGCGGGATTTGTTTCCGCGGATGAAGGCGAGGCCGGAAGATCGGCGGTTGCGTCGTCTGCGTCTTCGTCGGCGAGTTGGGAGTGGTCAGCCAAAAATTTCAGCAGATTTTTCAGGGCGGCGTTCGTAAGCGCCCCCTCCCGGGTATGTCCGTCGGAGATCGTCACCCATTTCGAAACGCCGCGCGTACTGGAGATGATGGTCAGATTTTGGTTGAGCAAATCGTGATACGAATGGCTTTTCGTGTCGTCCCGGGCATCGATAATGTCGGAAATGTATTGGCCGAAATCCACCAGCTGCTTATAGCCGCCTACCGCGACGGATAGATTCTGAATGTGGCGCTTGCCCGAATCGATGATCAGGAAGTAAACGATTTCTCCGTTGACATCCGCTTTGGCAAGCCAATAGCTGCTTCCCGCGCCCTGGAACTCGTGGATTATTTCGGGTTGGGATTTCTCCCCGCTGCTTTGCGCCTGAACGCGCAAAGTCGTCGCCGATGCCAGCAAAGCACAGAGTGCGAGTAAAAGTTTTTTCATAGGGCTGCGTATTGGTTTAGAGTATGTTCCGCTTGATGACCCCCGTCACGCGCAGCAGGCGCTTGACGTCCTGGAAAGGGATTTCGAATTCCGGGTAGTAGTACTCCCCCTCCATCGGACCGTTCTCGTGGCGCATGTGGTTGTCGCTCAGGCAGCGGAAAGCCGACTTGTCGCGGTTGTAGTACAACCGTTTGAGGAAGCGGTTTTCCAGGGTCTCGACCACATAGACGGTTCCCGGCTCGATGAAGTGCTCGTTGTACTGCCTCAGGCCGATCACGCACCCCGCCGGATAGTTGGGGACCATGCTGTTGCCGTAAACCCGCATGGCAAATTCGCTGTCCTTCATCAGCCCCCCTATCTCGATCATCCCCGACGGGGCCGTCTGGATCATCTCCATGCCGTAGGTCGTTCCCGCCGCCACTTCGGCGTCGTAATAGGGGATCACCCGGCCCGTGCTGATGACGCTCTGCTCTTCCTTCGGGGAGTGTGCGGTCGCGGGCTTGCTGCCGGTCAGCATGGAGCCGTCCCACTCCGGATTTGCTAATATTTTCTTCACGAACTCCTCGGGCACGGGCCTCATTCCCTGCTCGATCTGGGAGATAAACCCTTGCGTGCAACCGAGATAACGCGCCGCTTCCACCTGTGTTACACCGTTTGCCTTTCTAAACTCCTTTAAATCAGACATATATAATTTTATTAGCTTTTTTCCGAAAAAAATATTAGCCTAACAGTTGCATTGCTAATATTTATTGCTTATATTTGCATCGTAAACACACGACGAACACACAAATATAACAAAAATATGGATGCAACCTACTCCCCGGCGAAGATCATGCGTAATGCGTGGTATCTGAAACGGATACGCCCCGCGACGACCTTCGCCGCCTGCCTGCGCAAAGCGTGGCGCAACGAGAGGCTGGCGGTGATCCACGCCCGGATCGACCGTCGGCGGGCGACGGACGGCGGCAGCTGCTACCGCCCGGAGCTGCTGACGGTTCCCGCCGACTACTACGGAGCGGCGAACCGCTATTACGGGGACTGAGGCGGCGGTAAAGCGGCCCGAACCGGATCGCCCGGCGGCGGTTCCGACGGCCCGCACGAACGGAATCTCAAATCACAGACAGAGAGCATGAAAGCAATGGAAGTTCCGCGCCGTCCCGACTACTCGGGGGCGCTGCGCCGGATGCGCAAAGGAGAGACACTCGTATTCAAGATGTTAGGGACGACGTACAATGCGCTGGGCGCGGCCCGCCGCCGCCTCGAAAAGAGCAGTGTGGGAAGGTGGACCGTCGAGGTGGACACCACGACCAACCGGATGACCATCACGCGGCTGTCGTGAGGCCCTCCCCCGATCCGCAGGCAGTCCGGGGAGGCGGGGAGGCGGGGAGGCGGCGGGGAAACGGGGAGGCGGCGCGCGGGAAGCGGGCAGACAACACAGAAGCCGACCGCCAGCACGAAAGCCGGCAGGCGGCCCGGGGAAACGGGGAGGCGGGGAGGCGGCCGGGAAGCGGGCAGTCGGCGCAAGGAGCGGGCCGACAGCAGGAAGCACAGGAAGCGGGCAGGCGGCGCGCGGGAAGCGGGCAGACAACACAGAAGCCGACCGCCAGCACGAAAGCCGGCAGGCGGCTCGGGGAAACGGGGAGGCGGGGAGGCGGCCGGGAAACGGGGAGGCGGTGCGAGGAAGCGAGCCGACAGCACAAAAACCAGCAAACAGCACAGGAAGCGGGCAGGAAGCGCCCGGGGGAAGCGCCCGGGAGCGGGCTTGAAAGCAGTCAACACCAAACAATTTCAACATCATGAATGAATTTATCGAGATCGAGGCGCATAGCCTCTGCCTGCGGGCCAAAGGGGTCTGCTGGCGGTTTTTCTACCGGCTGCGCCGCAAGGCAGCCCGCGCCCGGGCGCTCCGGGCATCCCGCGCAGCACGCCGCCAGCCGCAACCGAACGAACTGGCAGGGCCCGCCGACGCCGCAGAGGCATCCCGCGCAGCCCACCGCCACCAGCAACCGAACGAACTGGCAGGAGCGGCCGACGCCGGAGAGGCATCCCGCGCAGCCCATAGCCACCAGCAACCGAACGAACCGACGGGACCGGCCGACACCAAAGAGGCATCCCGCGCAGCACACCACCAGCAGCAACAGAACGAACCGGCGGGACCTGCCGACGCCGCAGAGGCATCCCGCGCAGCCCACCGCCACCGGCAACCGAACGAACCGACGGGACCGGCCGACACCCCAGAGGCATCGCCCCTGCCCTTCGCCCCCGGCACGATCCGCATCGGGGACCGGCTCTACGAAGAGACCTTCCGGCGGCTTGTCGAGGCGATCGGCGGTCAGAACTATTTCAGCGGATCGGTCGCCTTTGCGTTCGGCCGCCTCGAATGTCGCCTGACCGCCTCCGTAATCGTCTACCGGCAACGGATCTCCTGCCCCGACGGCATGCGGGTGCAGATCAGCGACCTGGTCCCGGTCTGGTGGGAGTTCCACACCCGGAAGGAGGGGCGCGACTGCCCGAACGACTTTGCGTTTCCGACGCTGAAAACCTATCTGTAAACCAAACCGAGCCAATCATGGAGAGAAATTCGGAGCCGTCCTGCCCCACCGGCGCAACGATCCTGACGGATGCGGGGGTTCCCCCGCTGCGGTTCGACCGCACGCACTACACCCCTTTCGAGGAGTTCCTGCGACGCCTCGAGCAGCTTCCCGCCAAGCCCAAGCGGGTGCACAACTACGCCCTCGCGGTGCAGGGGCGCGTCGCCAACGACCGGATGGCCACCTACCTCGCGGCGCCGGGTGAAAGCCCGTCGCTGCTGCGCGAGGCGCTCAAATCGCCCCGCCACTACCTGATGGCCCGCAACGAAGAGGTCAAACCCCGCAAGACGCGCCATTTCGAACTGGGGGCGTTCGCGCGTCAGGCGATCCTCGATCCGGCGCGGTTCGACCGGGTGGTCGTCCGGCCCAGCGCCAACCGGAGCCAGCGCAGCGGCTGCGCGGCGCTGATCGCCTGCTACTGCGACCTGCTGGGCATCCCCCGGCAGGAGGTCGCGCCGACGTGGAAGATCGGGACCTTGCAGGGGATGGTCGCCGACCTCGAAGCGCAGTGCGCACGGAGCGGCTGCACGGTGATCGACCGGGCGTTTCACGACGCGATCCGCGCCATGCGCGCCTCCTTCCGCACCTACGGCGGGGGCATCCTGCCCCGCCTGATGCAGTACGTCAAGACGCAGACCTCGCTCTACGGCAAAGACCCCGCGACGGGGCTGAAGGTCAAAATCCGGCCCGACGGGCTGCTGCTGGCCGAGAACTGGGGGCTGAACGCCGTTCTGTCGGTGAGGACCACCAGCGCCCCTTGCGTCGAAGCGTTCCTGCGCGACTGCGCGAAGTTCCGCCGCGAACTGGCGGAGGGCATGGCCCTGCGGGTCGCCTCCCGGATCACCGGCAGGCGGTTTTCGGCCGCCGTGACGGTGATGGTGCAGACGGTTCTCCCCTATCAGGTCGCCCTCTTCTACTGGGACGCCGAGGACCTGGAGATCGGCCAGTGCAAATACGCGCAGGCGCTCGACATTGTCCGCGCGTGCCGGGAGGCCGACCACTGGCCCGGCTTCGATGCGCAGGCCGCGGCGGACGCGCACGGAATCCTCCGCGGCAAACTGCCCGCCTACATCCGCTCGGAGGTGCTGCCCCGCTACCTTCCCGACCAAGGAGCGAAAGCCGCCACCGGGCGGCACAACCGATAACAAACCTTTTTTTTCAACCACAAAATCCCAAAACTATGATCGATCTGAAAGATTACGCTCCGCAATCGCCGGAGTTCAAACTGCCGCAAAACACCCCGTTCCCGCAGGTGCTCTTCGAGGGGGCCGAAGACATCGAGGAGATTCGCCGACAGCTCGCGGGCCGGTTTGTCACCGAGAGCACGAAGGGCGTCAGGGCGCTCCGCCTGCTCGACGAACACGAGCAGAAGTCGATCCGCGCCAACTATGCGGAGCTGCTCGAAGAGGTGCAGCCCAAGCTGGAGGAGAGGCTCCGCGAGGTGGAGGCTTCGTGCAAGACGGCTGTCCGGGAGGCCCGCGAGCGGCTGCAGGCCGTCACCACCCGGATCCGCGATCTGGTCTATCAGGTCAAGCGCGGCGAGACGGAGATCGACCTGCCGGGCGAGGCGACCGTCAGGATGGCCCTCTGCGGCCACTACCTCTACTACGCCTGGGTCGACGGCAAGTTCCGGCTCTGCCGCACGGAGCCGATTCCGGCGGAGGACGCACAAAGCCTCTTCGCCAATCTGGAGACCAACCGGCAGGCATTTCACGACGTACTGGGCATCGACCTGAATGAATCCGATGAGCCGATTGCAACACCGTCCGGGGCGGAGGAGTAACTACGTCCGCGGGCTGCAGAGCGCAGCGTGGCAGGAGGTGTGCCGCCGGGTGCGTTTGCGCGACGGCCACCGCTGCCGCCTCTGCGGCAGGGACTACACGCTGGAGGTCCACCACCTGACCTACCGCGACGAGCAGGGTCGCTCGATCGTGGGCCGCGAGGCCGAACACCTCGACAAACTCATTACCCTGTGTGCCGCGTGCCACCAGAAACAACACCGAACATGGCCAGACAAGCGATAGACACTTTCATTCTGCGCAACGATTTCTTTCCGCAGATCAGGATGCTGACCCGCGAGCAGCGCGGCGACCTGCTCACGGCCGTTTTCGCCCACGCCACGGGCGAGCAGCTGCCCGAGATGGATCAGGTTACGGAGCTTTGCTTCGGCTTCATCCGCGCGTCGATGGACGCCAACACGGAGCGTTACCGGCAGCGCTGCCAGACGAACCGCGAAAACGGCAGCCGGGGCGGGCGGCCCGTCCGCAATGCGAACGCCGCCGAAGAGAACCGTTCGGTTTGCGCCCGAACCGAACGGATTGCGGAGAAACCGGCTAAAGCGGGCGGGTTTTCGCGGGAACCGGATGATGAAGACGGGATTCCGGCAGAACCGGACGATGAGGACGGGATTCCGGCAGAACCGGACGATGAAGACGGGATTCCGCGGAAACCGAGTGACGGGAACGAGATTCCACAGGAACCGGACGATGCAGACCGGATTGTCGGTAAACCGAGTAACGGGGGCGGGATTTCACGGGAACCGAGTGACGGAGACAGATTAGCAGCGAAACCGGACGACGCAAGCGGGATTCCGCAGGAACCGGACGATGCAGGCCGATTTGCCGGGAAACCGGGTAAAGCGGACGGAGTTTCGGGAAAACCGGGTAAAGCGGACGAAGTTTCGGGGAAACCGGGTAAGGCGGACGGGTTTGCGGGAAAACCGCAGGGGAAGGGTGAAAACCCTATTGACTCTTATCTTTATTCTTATCCTTATTCTGATTCTGATCTAATCTCTTTCTCTGCGGAAGAGAGAGAGCATTCGTTGAAAATTCTTCTTTTCGATAAGAGAATCCTCGACCCGCTCGCGGAGCTCGACCGTTTCTGCACCCACTACGCGAAGAGCGGCTGGGTGGATGCCAACGGCAACCCGATCCGAAACCGGCTGGCGGCCCTCAAGGCGTGGAACCCGGCCAAAGAGGCGGAGCGCTGCTCGGCCCGCGTGGCGGCGATCTGGCGCGAGGTCTACGAAACGGCCACCGCCGCCGACCCGCAGACCGACTACACGCCGATGCTCTACCTGTTCCGCGGGGTGTTCTCGGAGGGCGCGGCGATCCACGTGACGGTCTGCGACAAACGGCTGGTGGAGCTGATGGAGCGCCCGGCGTGTCTGGAGGTGGTCCGGCCAATCATCGACCGCCACTTCGGCGCAGGCAAACAGCTGCATTACCGCGTCCCGAAACCGGCTCCCCTCCCGCCGCCCAACCCCCGGCCATAACCGCCGGAGGTAGCCCCGAACCGAAGAAGCAACCCTGAACCGGGGAGGCGGCCCGGGACGGGGAGGCGGCCCCAAGCCGCCGGAGCGACCCCGAACCGTGACGAGGGTGCGGCTCCGAACCGAGGGAGCAAACCGGGACAGGAGGCGGCCCCAAGCCGGGGAAATGCCCCGGGACGGGGAAGCGGTTCCGAACCGGGGGAGCGACACGGGACGGGAAAGCGGCTCCGAACCGAGGGAGGCGGTCCGGGAAGCGGCCCGGGAAGCGGCCCGGGACGGGGAGGCAATCCCGAACGGGAGGCGGCCCCAAGCCGGGGAAATGACCCGAGCCGAAGAGCGGCTCCGAACCGAAGAAGCAACCCTGAACCGGGGAGGCGGTCCCGGGAGGGGTGGTCGGTCCGAACCGGAGGAAGCAATCCCGAACCGAGGGAAGCGGGCCGGACCGAGCGGCGCTCCGTTTGCGGCGCAGCAGGCGAATCATGCACGCGAAATGGCAGAAACCATCCACAAAAACAGAAGATTGCACCATGACAGTTCATCGAACGAAAGTATTGAAAGCGGAAGGCATTTCGACGCGCCGCGAATTGGTTGAGCGCCTTGCGCAGGAGGGTCTGGTGGAGCGGCTGGTTTCGAACGTCTGCCACCGCCACCACACGGCGATTCCCGACCTTGCGCAGATGGTGTACGAGGCGCTGCTGGGTTACGACGAACGCAAGCTGCTGCGCATGTACGGGCAGGGCGCGCTGAACTTCTTCCTTGTACGGATTATCGCCAATCTATATTTCTCGAAAACGAGCCCGTACCACCGGCAGATACGGAAATTCCAGCACGCAAGCAGGGAGTATGAGGAGTAGACCGACGAAGACAGATTGGCAATCGTACCGGCGTCTGGAGGCTGAGTATGCCCGGTCGGCGGGGGTGTTCGACGAGGACGATCCGCTCATCGGCTGTTGCCGGGCGGCTCTTCGGGCGCTTCCCGAGGCGGACCGCAGGGTGTTCGTCCTCTACGCCGAACTGGGAAGCGTCCGCCGCTTGTCCGAGGTGCTGGGCGTGAGCAAGTCGACCGCCCACAACCGGGTTTGTGAAATACGCGAAAAATTGTTGAAACACATCCACTTATGATCTATTTAGAATTACTGGCGCTCGCCGTGATCGTGGTCTTCGCGGTAGATATCAGCGGCCTGACGCAGAGCATCCGGGCGGGTCTGACCCGCTGGCGGGGCGTACGGATAAACCGCCTGAAGCCTTTCGACTGCTCCCTGTGCATGGTCTGGTGGGCAGGCATCGCCTACCTGCTGGTCCGGGGCGAACTCTCGCTCTTCACGCTCTGCTTCGTTGCCCTGCTTGCGATGTGCACCCTCCAGATCGGGGGTGCGATGCAGCTGTTCCGCGATGCGATCGATGCAGCTCTTCAGCGGATTTTTGAAAAGATGACGGGGTATGCGCAGAAGCGATGAGCAGGTGCGGGAGCTGGCGAAACCTCCTCCCGAAGCGGAAGCAAGGGGGGGGGTGGTCCGGGGCCGCCGATACGGCGCGAACGTATAATCGGCAAAACGAGATGTGACGAAGTTCAGAACCAGATGCGACTTTTCGAGGGTTGAAGTCCGCCAGAACGAAAAGCGACGAAAATTTCGCGCACGCAAAAAAAAAGCACCGTTCAAATGGTAATCGAACACCATTCGAACGGTGCTTTCGTTTCCGCCAGATGTCACGGAGAGAGTGCCTCTCGAAGCTAAATACCGTCGCCAAATAAGGACGCCTGCGCACGCTCCTCGTAGTTGCAGACCATCCATTCTTCCTGCTTGCGTCGGTTTGTTTTCGACGCGCTGATCGTGCGCTCGACACGATGGATAATCCAGCCGTTCCGGTTAGCGCATTCTTCGATCATCTCCATCGGGAACATGGTGAGCATGAACCGCCCCTTCACCCTTTCGAGCAATCGCAGCAGCTCGGCCATGTTCTGCTCGTTGAACGTATCCTCGTAGTGGCCGCAGTCGCTGCCGACATAGGGCGGATCGACGAAGTGGAATGCCTCGGGCGCGTCGTAGCAGGCGATCACCTCCAGCGCATTGCGGTTCTCCAGCGTGACGTTCTCCAACCGAGCGCACAGTCGTTCGGTGAACTCATCTTTGGCATTACGCAACTTCTTCGGCATTGCACCGCTGAAATCGTATCCGAATGTTCCGTCCATCATCGATGCGAAGGACATCTTACAGAGAGCCCAGACAGCCCACGCCCGCTCGACCGGCGTGAAAAACTGCGGGTAATTGTTGATGTGGGCAGCGTGGGCGTGAACGTCCCGGCTGTGGAGGGTCTTGTCGATTTCGCGCTTCAGATCGGAATAATAAACTTGCGCGCACCAGTAGAAGTTCGTTAACTCCATGTTGATGTCGTTGATTATTTCGGCGTCGGCCGGCCGTTTGGCAAAAAGGACGGCCGCGCCGCCGCAGAACGCCTCGGTGTAGATTTTATGCGGCGGGATCAGAGGCAGGATATGCTTGAGCATGGTCTGCTTGCCGCCGTAATAGGAAATTGGGGTTTTCATTGCTTGCTTTTCAACTTTAAATAGGTATCTTTGCGCATCTCACCTACATGCCAGCCGTTTCCTGCGCAGGGGAACGGCATGAAAAAAGATTACTCGCGGCTGGGAGGACTTATCCCCCGGTCGCCGCGAGTAATCGTGCATTGTTGGTATGTAGGTGAGATGACTGCTAACAGGCCGGGGGATTTTTTTGCCCTCCCCCGAAGGGCATCATCCATCAGACGACGTATCGACCGTAATCGATTCCATCCTTCGCTTCCCAGCCGGCGGCCAGCGTATGCTGTACATGAGCCATCGCAGCCGAGTAGAAGGCTTTCAGCTCATCCAGCGTGGCGAACTCTCGATAAACCGGCTTTTCATCGGTTCCGAGCTTGAACACCACCGGAAGGTTCGCACCCTCCGTCTGGACGGCCAAATCGAATGCGGCCTTGTAGTTGAACTGATTTTCGCTCGACAGCCAAACCGGAACGTCTTCCCAGCGGAAACCATCCGTGATCTGCGCTTCGATCCGGGCGTTATGCCACGCGATAATCGTAGCACGCACCTCCTCGACGGTCGGCCTGTGGTCGAACTCCGCCTCCTCGTAGGTGGCGGTTCCGTCAGTTTCCTGAATATCCCAACGGACTCGCCATGTATCCTTTCGCGGGTTGACGCACTCGATAGGCACGACCCCCGCAGAACCTTGTATTCTCATGTGAAAATATACTTTGTTTTGTTTTTCCCGAACTGCTCCGACTTGATGATAGTCTCGAAGGGGAAGCCGTCGGGCATTTCGCGTATCTGCTGAAGGATGCTCTTCATCTCTTCAGAATCTGTGAAGAATTTCCGCATCTCGCCGTTCATTTCAATCTGAACGATACAACGGTCATCACCGTGTTCGGTAGTGATTCCGGTCTCGAAATCGTGGACGATGACGGGAAGATTGACCAGCTCGCGGATGGAAATCACGGTTCCCTTGAACCGTTTCTTACCATCGGCGGGTGTGTAGGCAACGCCTAAATCCTTAAAGTTTTTCATGTTTATACCTGTTAGTTGGTTGAAAAGCCTTCTACAATCGGCGTGCTTGGTCATCCCGTAAAAGGAAGCCGTCAGTTCACGCTTTCGTCGCTTGCTCTGGATAGACGCCATCTTTCGAGCGAAGTTCTGCTTGTTGCGCTTGCGTAGCCGCACATGGTCGGGGTAAATGACGTAGCCGAGGAAGTCGATACCCTCCTCTATCGGGGTGATACGTTCGTTGGATTTCACCTCCAGCCCGATGGCCTCAACGCATCGATGCACCGCATCGCGCACCTTCCATAGCTCGGCCTTCGTTCCGGCAAGCACCCGGCCGTCATCGCAATAACGGTAGTAATACTTTAAGCCGAGGCGGTCTTTAAGTTCATGGTCGAGATGGATCGAGAGAATCAGATTGGCAAGCCCTTGCGAAGATCGCAGTCCCATGCTCAACCCTTGAGGCATCATGTGAACAAATCCCTCCAGCATCGCTATGAGTTTTTCGTCCTTGAACACCCGTCGAACGGCAGCAACGGCAACCTGCTGATCGACACTTTCGTAGAATTTACGAATGTCGAAGGTATAGCAGTAACGGGTTCCTTCGCGGTCTTGAGCAAGGTCGCGCCGGATGTACTCCATCAGATCATGCATCCCCCGGTTACGGATCGATGCGGAAGAGGTACGGATGAACCGGCGGTGCAGGTGCTCGTCGACGACTCGCATGATCGCATTTACGGCTATCCTATCCTTGAGCGGGATCACCTGTATCTTCCGTAGTTTACCGGCTTCGACGATGTTCATCTCCCGATAACCGCTCACACGGTAGGAACCGTCGGCGATTCGCCGCTGCAACTCTGCGATCACCTCGTCCTCATGCGCGAGCAGGTATCGTCCGACACGGCTGCATTTGCGGTCTTTGCCGCGCAACACGGATCGGAACGACGCCTTCATGTTGTCCGTAGCGACAACCTCTTCGATGATGTGTCCATCTCTGCGCATTCCTTCAATTCTGCGGGCCTGACCTCTTCGAGAACCCTTTCGGGAACCTACCAAACTCCACCCAACGCTGTATGTTCCGCCTTTCCGACCACGAGTCGCTGCTGGCGAGGTTCTTCCCCCTCGGCACTACGGCAGGGACACGTCCCCGGTGTAGTAGGCCGACATCCGTAATTGCGTTTCTTTCATTGTTTGCGAGCCGAGAGCCGATGTTCGCGTTCGCGTTCGACGAATCGTTACCGCTGTTCGCGTACGACACGCCGCCATTCGCGTTCGCATTGTTGTTCGACCGATAGACCACACGGGCTTACGGGGGATTCCACCTTTTGGAATACAAAAATATAAAAATCTTCATCTTACAGGCCGTTTTTGCTATTCAAAAATAATTTCGAGTGGCTTACGCCACTTTCACACCCGGCGTCATTCGACGCCGGGTAACGCTTTATACTCGCTAACGCTCGTCGCTTTGACGATTTGGCCGCGGAAGGCGAGCCGAGAGCCGATGCTCGCGTTCGCGTACGACGAATCGCTACCGCTGTACGCGTACGACACGCCGCCATTCGCGTACGCATTGTAGTACGACCGATAGACCACACGGGCAATAGCTCCGGAAAGGTTTTGATAGTCGAAATAACCGGACGTCTGCGAGCCTCCGTTGCGGGCGACGATGATGTCCATGTAGCGGCCGTGAACCATATTCGCAGGCCAATATTCACCGCCAGCAGCAACACCCTGCACTACGCGCGTGGCGCCGTCCGGCATCTCGATATGCCATTTGTAATCGGCTTTTTGCGGGTTTATCACGACCTTATCCACCCATTCGCATTTGTCGCCCTGCCAGCACTCATAGCCCAAGACGTTTGTCGACCGGGCATCCTTCAGCTTGTCGCCATCGTAATAATATGCGCCCGTGGTTTTATTTTCGGGGTTAATGGTGTCACGCATACCCAGCAAATTAGTTAAACCGCTGGGCTTGGCATAAGAACTCTCGCCGTAACCGCATTGACCCTGCGAATCGCGGCGGCCATATTTCGCGTAAAAGAGGTTGGCGACATCCTTGTGCATCTCGTAATCGACTAACTGGAAGCCCGGCCCGGAGTTCGCGGCATAGACCCGGAAATCCCCCTGAGACACCATACCCGTGCTGACTTTGCCCGACACCGACTTCACAAAGTCGTCTTCCAAAAGTGCTTCGTAAACACCGCACAGGCATTCCTGATGCTCGCACCAGTCCGGCTCGATGGCTTCGACCTCCAAGGAAGTCGTCAGCAGCACGTAGTCGAAGTCGGCGGCATTGACGATGGTGAACGCCAGCCGGGTCGCACCCTCCGGAATTGCGCCGAAGAGATACATACCATTCAGGATACCCGCGCTCGACGTGGCGCGCATCCGGCCGAGAATAGTACCTGCATCATTCAACCAAACCGCACCGTAGGCCGCAGATTGAAGCGACGGGAACCGCGCCTGCCGGTAGCCCGCCGGCAACGGGACGACGCAGTAGGAATCGGCAGGAACATCCGTTATCGCTTCGTCAAGGGTTGAATAGTCCGCACCCATGCGGATTGCCTTTCCGGCTACCACCTCGATTTCCTCTTTGGCCAGTTTTACGTTTTCGCCATCAACGGCCGGGCACGACTCGTGCGAACTGAAGAACGAGTATTTCTTCTGATTCAGGAAGTCATTCACCCCCTTGTACCAATAATGCGGCTCGTGCATCCACACGTTGCCCTCCTTGCCTGTCAGGTCGGCCGGCGTCGCCAGCGAGACGTCCGAGACATCGGCGTAGTAATTCGGATTCGCGTCGTGCAGCGGGAAGGTCGTAACCACTCCGTTGGCGGTCTTTTTGCCCAGCGCCCGATGGCGCTGCGCAAGGATGCGCGTGATATGACCGCTCGGCACATAGGCGTTGTCGAAGCGGTAGCCCGTCCGGTTGTCAAGGTTGGAAATCACAGCATCGTCAAGCACCGAGTCGTCCGTCTCGATGCACGTCCACTCCGGCTGAAAGATGTTCAGTTCCGGGAAGTGCGCTCGCACAGCCGCCAACTCCGCGTCGTCCATGTAGCGGTTCAGCCGGCAGCGGCCTACCAAGCGACAGGTGGGAACATTGCCGCCCTGCTCGTCCACGCCGCCCATCGATGCAAGGCTTCGCAGCAGCGAGCCGTCGTTCATAAGTTCGACGCCCGTGATACGCAGGTAGCGCAGATTCGCACAACGTCCGAGCAGCGCCCGCCAGTCCACACCGGGGCAGTTGTCCACGACCAGCCGCGTGATGTTGGCCGTGCCTTCCAGCGCAAGCCCTGCATCCGTCAGCTTGTTCAGGTAGCGCAGCTCCAACGTCTGTAGCGTCGCCGGCAGCACGAGGAGTTTCAACGGCGCACCCGCAGCGAACGATACACCCGTCAGAGCGCTCGACCCGGCGCGCAGCGTCTCCAGCTTCGTATTGGCCGAGAGGTCGAGACCCGCGAACGCTTCCGCGCGCAGGCCAGTCATGTTCAGGCTTCGGAGGTTCTTGCAACCCCCGACCAGCAGCGCGTTGAGCGTCGACTGCGTACCCGCGCAGCTCACGTCCAGCGTCCGCAGGGCCGTGCAGTTGTTCAGGTTGAGCGTCTGCAGGATCGCATGGCTCACGTTCGTCAGGTCGAGCCCCTGAATGCGGCTCGCTCCGTAGATGTACTGCGGGTCGTTCACGATCAGGTCGCTGTCGAGCGTCAGCTCCACGGTGCTTCCCGCGTCCTCGGCCAGCACGGCGCTCTGGTGGGGCGCGCCGCTCGTGTAGCCGTAGCCGAAGTAGTAGCGCTCGCTGGCGGTCAGCCGGATTTTTCGGTGATCGCCGCTGAACTTGTAGCCGAAATAAACCGGGAAGCTATCGCGGCGGTAGGTTCCAGCGACGTACTGGCTGTCAAGCAGGGCGAAGCGGTTGCGGATCGTGAAGGTGCGATGCGCATAACGGCTGCCCTGCAGCGCGTAGAGGTAGTCGTAGAAGCCCGTGCCCTCCGAGGTCGCCACACCCTCGGTCAGCGGCTCGATGTACTTGAAAGCGCCGTCCTTGTTGTAGATGCGCTCCGACCAGTTGCCCATCTGCTCCTCGTTGAAGACCTGCAAGACGTACTCCAGACTCATGTTCGAGCGCAGCGTCTCGGCCACCTCGCGCAGTTTATCCGGACAGCCACGTACCAGCTCCCACAGTACCGAGTCGTGCCCGGCAAAGGCGTAGGAGCCGATGCTCTCGTCGATGGTTTCGTGGGTGATGGCGTAGCCGTACTTCAGCACCGAGTCATTTCGCACGCCGAACAGCGTATCCATGTCGTAGGGCAGGAACTCCCACGTCATACCGTCCCATGTGGCCAGCATCATGTTCTTGGCGCGGTTGTCCACGGCCATGAAGTAGTCGGTCACGAGATACCACGCGAAGGGGCTGTCGTTGCGGAAGTACTCGGCATATTCTGCAAGGAACTTTCCGGGGTTGCCCTTGCAGGCGTCGATCCATCCCCACAAACGCTCCACGGCGGCCCGGTCGTCGGCATGGGCGTCGGCCCACGTCGTGTCGGCCTTGAAGCGGAACTCCAGCGCCTCGTCGAAGCGCGCCAGATCGGCCGTGCCGAACAGACAGAGCGACTCGGAGTTGTTCAGGAACTCCACGCAGATGCACCTGTTGCGCTCGCCCGCCAGCGACGCCTCATCATTGAAACCTTCGACGCCCTCGAAGCCGTAGATTGCCGCGCTGCCCGATTTCTCGTTGTTGAAGTTGTATTTGCCCAGATAAACGTTCGCTCCCGAGCCGTCGTTGTCGTAGAACAAGTCCATCGGGAACCCGTCCACGCCGATACGCACGTCGTAGGGGCCGTTGTAAGCCGCCTGCGGAGGCGTCAGCCACCCGCAGCGCTTCCAGACGTCGTTCACGATGCGCACGGCGCCCGTGTTGTGCGTCGAGGATGAGTCCGAGAAGTCGGCCTTGAGGCAGAAGATGTCTATGGGCCGCGCACCCGGCTTGAACGAGTAGCGGAAGTCCTCGACCAGTTTACCGTTCACCTCGAGCGTCGTGCCGTACTTGTCGCTGCGGTTGAAATAGAGCCGATAGTTCTTGCGCGGGTAGGTGGTGGACGACGTGCCCTGAATACGCAGGCCGGCCTGCCGGATAACGAAATCGTACTCCTTGCCGTAAGGGCTGTAGAAGTAGATATCCACCGGAACCTCGAACTTTTTGTTGTTCGTCTGATTCACCAGATCGACATCGCCCACGATGCGCATCACGGCCTTGCCCCGGGCGCGCAACTTCTCCATGCTCACGGCTGCGCCCTCGTCGTCGAGCACGTCGTTCTCGGCGAACAGCACGACCATCTCGTCCAAGGTTTGGCGATCCACGATGTAGTTGGCCAGCAGTTCGTCGTCCGACAGCGCCCGGTCATAGACCCGAAGGTTGCGCAGCAGCACGTCGGCGCTGTCGCTGCCGATCCGTATCGGTGCGGGAGCGGCCTGCAGCAGGCCCTCGGTTGCACCGTACTGCTTCGCACCGCAGCGGATGCCATTCACGTATAGCTCCATCAGCCGGTGGCCTGATTTCTTATCCACGACGAAAGCAATCTTCAGGGTGATGTCGCTGGCGAAAAGGGTGCTGACCTCCGTGCCGCCGCTCGAGCGCATCACGGCTTGCTGTGTGGTGAGCTGAAAGCCTACACCGCCGCTCATGCAGTCCACGACGATACCGTTGCGGTCGGTGACGTTCTGGCACACCAGTTCCATTTCGTAGGTCGCACCGTCGGTCGTGGCATCGGCGGCGAAGGGCCTGTCGCCGATCTCGATGCGCGCGCCGTTGGTGAGCTTCAGCGCATCGCCCGTCCAGCCGTTCGACGACCAGTCGAATCCGTCGAAAAGTGTTTCGATCTCGCCGTAGCGCCACTCGGCCGGGTCGGCCTCGCTGTTGCTGCGGCCTGCAGCCGAGAGCTTGAGCCGAAGGCCGGCGGCAACCTCCGAAATGTCGATGCCGCTTTCCATGACCTCAACGGAGAACGGGTATTCGGTCGCACCGCACGCAAACCGCATCGCCATCGTGCCCTGCTCGGTGAAGCGGTTCGTGTAGATCTGCGTCGAGCGAGGCACGCTGACCGACTGCGTGAGTGATCCGTCCCGGTAAACCGCCATCGTGGCCGGGGTCGTGGCCGGATCATAGACGACAAAATCGAACGACACCTGCTCGTACTGCCCCACCCGAAGAACCGGCGTGAGGTAGTCGGTCGTGAAGATACGCCCATCGGCAAAGGTCATCATCGTGCCGATGAAGGGGGCGTGGCTGCCGCTCTTGAGCACGTCGAAATAGATGCTCTGCGAGCGAAGCGTCAACGTGTCACTCGCCTCCATCTCGGCGACGATCTGCACGGTATGCCGTCCGGCGCTCAACCCCGAAGCGGCGAGGGTGAACGTGCCGTTGGTCGTGCCGGAACGGGTCACGGTCTGTGCTTCGATCTGTCGGCCGTCCACGTACAGGCTGACCACCTTCGTTCCCGAGCCGCTCACGGCATAGGGGACGAGGATGTTGTCCGAAGCCCCATAGCCCCCGGCCGCGATGCCGGTGGCGAGGTTGTAGCTGCTCGAGAGCGACAGCGAAACCACGCGCACCGAGACGTAAGACTGCTTGGTTTGCGTCTTGCCCGTCGTCGGATCGGTGGTCGTGGCCCGTACATAGATGTCCGTAGTTCCGACCTGCAGGTAGGGCGTCAGATCGAGCGTATAGATACCTTTGCTCGTGCCCTGAAGGATCGTGTCGTACATCGCAGTCGAACCGCGCTGCACTTGAACGCGGATATCCGCTTTCTGGCCGGTGGATGTACCGCTCTCGTCGCCGCCCGTGTACTGGTGGTCGTAGGTGTAGGTCAGCAGCGCCGCGTCGCCCTCCTTGATGATCGGCTTGTCCACGACGGCATTCAGCACGATCTTCGTGGCGATGGTCTCGCCGCTACCGCCGCCGCTGCCGGCCGGAATATCGACGGCAGCGATCTCGGCGCCGCTCTTGTTGGTCAGCGCGAGGCGCACGGTGCTCTCGTCGTCGCTCACCTCGGCCGCCATGCCGAAGACCGTGGCGGCTTCGACCTCGGCGAGTTTGCGCGTCAGCGTTGCGTTCTGCACGGGGTTGGTGCTCGCGGCATCGAGCGTCTCGTCCACCTCGACCTGCTCGAAATTGATCGGAACCGCACCGCTCTCATCCGGAGCCAGCTTCACGCCGTTAAGCGTGATGCTCTTTACGGCATCGCCGCCCCCGTGGCGGCTCCACGCGGCGGGCGTGGAGAAGCTGTCGAGGTTCGTGCCTTCGAAGCGGTAGTCCACCCAGCAACCCGCGCTCTCTTCGAACGTGATGATCATCCCCGGCTTGCTCTCGTCCTCGATGCCCGCATCGGCCAATGCCGCGATAGCCGTGGCCAGCGTGTAGAAGCCCTCGAGCGGCTGCTCCACCGTGAGGTTGTAGAAGCCGCTGCCCGAACCGCCGCTGCCGAAGTTCCGCCACGCCTGCTCGTCTGCCCATTCATCGAGCGATGCCCCCGTGAACTGCTTCGTTTCCCACCGCCCGGTGTCCGTGCGGTAGGTTATGACCAGTCCCTTCTTCCGGTAGATGACGGCATCGGCCGTCTCCAACGCGGCCAGCGCCGCGAGGGCCGTCGCCAGTGTGTACGTCGTGTCCGCACACCGGACATTCACGTTGAACATCGAGAGATTGCCCCATGCGATTTCGGAGAACTCGCCGACGACCTTCGCTGCGGCGGCCGCGCCGTCCCGGGCGGCCGCGGACTGCTCCGCTGCTTCCTTGGCGATGTCCCGGGTGGTATTTGCGACGTCCGTCGTGTTTTTCGCCGCATCTTCGGCCTTCTTGGCCGCAGCGGCAGCCGTCGCCGCGGCATCCGTGGCGGGCTTGGCCAGCAACGACACAGGGACGCGCACCACCTTCGTGCCCTGCATTGCCGGCAGCGAGTTGATGCCCGCAAGCGACGTCGCCTCGTCCAGCTCGGTAACGCCCTGCGACGATGCCTTGATTTCGTCGAGAAGCTCCTTTTTCAGTTGCCGTTTCTCTTCGTCCGTGATTGCCATAGCTATTCGTTCTTTTCGGGGTTGTTGTACTCCTTGATATGCTCGGCCAGCGCATCGATCAGCGCTGGTGTTCCGAACTGCTCGACCGCCGTTCGCAGGACGCGCAGCTCGTCGTCCGTAACCGAAACGACCCCGTCGCTGTTGTGGATCATCAGCGCCAGATTCAGCGCGTCGATTCCGTGCATCTGGTTGTAGAGCAGGTTTGCAACGCTGCGCCGCATGTCGCAACGCACCCGCTGTCGTTTGGTGATGTCGGTGAAAACATCGAATTCCTTCAGGTTGATTTGTTTCATAATTCAGGTAGTTAAATTGATCAGGTTATATCGGAAGCCATCGATCTTTGAAATGAGGAGGAGGATGCTATCGCCCGCTGCGACTTCGATATTTTGTAGCGACTCGTTCTGATTATACACTCCCTCGAATATCACACGCTGCGAACCGGTTCTTATCTTGAACAGTACCAGTGCTGCAAAGTCATCCGGAAGTTCCCGGACGGAAAACATCGTTGCAACGCTCGATTCCGGTGGAAGAGCTACCGAGACGTAGGTCGTCGCATAGGCCGCATAGACGAGCGACTGCGAGAAGTCGATCTTGTACGTGCCCGCACCGAATGTGATAGTTTTAAGTTTCGTATTGATAAACGCAGGCGCAGAAAGAGGTGCATTCGATTCGATTCCGTAGTTTTTCGTGCCTCCCGTAACGTCGATAAACAGCCCGTAGTTGGCCGTATCGAATCCCCATTGCGCTCCGGTATTCGGCTTCTGGTTCACGATACGCCCGGCAGCGCTGTATGCACCACCAGCACTGGCTGGGATTACATCATTACCGAACATTACGTAGGCAACGTCGCCACCTACCCGGAAGAAATTGTCATATATTGCTAAATTACCACCGACCCCGCTTTGCGTTGCGACCGCTCCGATGCGACCTTGACCAATTTCAAACCCACCGATAGTGCCGCTCGTCGCATCGATACGCCCCTTGAATATGCCATTCTGGGCTTCAACGCTTCCGTCCTTCAGAATTTTAAAGTTCTCGTTGGCCGTAACCAGCCCCTCGAGCGTGATGTTCGACGCCTTGATCTTCACGCCCTCAGTCGTGGCTCCGACGAACGATGCCAGATTACCCGCGCCGTCGATGACGTACATGCCGGCCATATCCTCGCGGCTGATCAGCCCCGTGGTGTTGATGAGGTTGCCGTCGATGTCGAACGACTCGGTGGCGATCTTCACCAGCCGGTCGGTCTGCTCGAAGAGCGTCTTGTGGGCGTAGACGAAGTCCTCGATGTGGTCGAGGTTCAGCATCAGCATGTAGAGGTATATCTTGCCCGTGAACGACAGCCGAAAGTCGCCTGTACCGTTCCACAGCCCGCTGCCCTCGAAGGTGCGGTAGCCTTCGCCGGCAGCGATTTCCTGCTCGATGTACAACTCCTCGAAATTTTGGAAGCCCGCCTGATCGACCCCCTCGAAGGCGATCTTGAGCGTGCCCGGCTCGAGACACTTGTAGAAGAAAGTCAGGAATACCGGCTTCGCCTTGAGCAGGCCGTCCAGCCCCGGCTCGTAGGCCGGGCGCGTCCGGAAGTCCGCGTTGCGCTGGAGAATGTACTTGTTGTTGATGCACATGACCGTGCGACCGTCATGTTCCTCTACCGCCGCGTAGGTTCCCTTATTCGAGTAGGGCGCGCCGTTTACCCAGAGGTATTTCCCTCCGAGCGTGAAAAAGGTGATGTCGTTGTCGGTGTCCCACCAGCGCATCCCGTCCCCGAAGTTGGGGTTGTTCAGAAAGCTCTGCCCCGTGGTGAAGTCGTTGCGCATCGACGCGATGCCCGAGCGGATCGCGCCTTCCACGATCTCGAACTTCGTAGCCACATCCTCGCCGGTCGCCAGCAGGAACTGGCCCCGCAGGAAGGCGTTGTCCGAATACAGTCCGTGCCCTGTTGGCTGGACATCGGCCGGAAACCACGTATCGCGGATGCCATCCAGCGATCCCAGCCGGGAACGCAGGCAGCCCGCGAGCGTCTTGCCCGATACTCCGTCCAGTACGTCGATGCGCGGCTGCCCGTCCTCGGTCGCGGAAATCGAAATCACACCCTGCCGCTGCGCATCCGTCGTGTTGCCCATCAATACGCACTCGTCGCCCTCGGCGGGATACACATCCCCGAACTCCGAGGCGGCAACGGTGGCCACGCCGCCGTCGACCGCGGCGACCTCAACCCAGTAGGTTTTCGGCTCCACCCCGTTGAAGGTTGAGCAGCGAATGAGGTCGCCAGCCATGAACGGGCAGACCGGATCGAACGTCAGGAGGTAGTTCGTATTCGTGGCATCCATTGCGACGCTGGCCACCTTGCCGCTCGCTGCCGAGACGATCATCTGCCCGCCCACCGAGCGCACCTTCTCGATCAACATTTCCAGCGTCTTCATCGACCGGCGCACCGTCAGACTGTCCACGGTCAGATTGGAGCGGCCCTTGTCGTCCTGCCATAACTGCCAGCCTTCGCCCGTCATGCCGTCCACGAACGTCCCCGACCGCATGAGACTCCGGACAATGACCGATAGCAGCTCGGCATTGCCTGCCGCATCGATTTCGCCGCCCGTCGCACCGCGCTTGAAGCCCCCGATTCGCAAGCCCTGCTCGAAAGTGATCAGTCCCTGCGCGGTGTCGTTCTCGCGCTTGTTCAGAAACTCTTTCCGGTTACGCTTCGCCGAAAAGAGGTTGAAGTCGCTTGCTGGGGTGTTTTCCCAGCTTCGGACAATGTCCGGTAAGCCGGCAGAAGCGGTCTGCGCATAGTGTTTGACCTCGGACAACTCATCGTTGATCTTCTCCAGCGAACTCTTGCCCACGACATCGCTCATCTCGATGTCCATCTCCGTCGGTCGCTGCAAGTTCTGCGTGAGCGACGTGATCCGGCTGGTGCGGTAACCCGCCCCCGGAAAATATTGCGTGCTTTCCAGCCGGACGCGCTGACCTATATCCAACGACAGCGTTCGCTCCTCGATATTGACGTAGTCCGTCGCAGCTTTATACACATGGCGATCCTTGTCGTGCTCGTTGAAATAGGCGTCCACCGCCTCGGCGAACTCCTGCTCGGCCAGCGCATAGTACTCCCTCGGCATGCGAACGTTCCACAGGATGTACGAGTCTCCCGCCTTGGGGACGAGCAGCCCGCCCGGCAGTTGCGTGTCGTCATCGTAGGGCCATTGAGTGATGATCTCGAACTCCTGTTTGCGGGTGTCGTAGTTGACCTCGAAATCCCGGCCGTTCAGTTCACCGCTCTGGAAGGTTACCTGCTTTACCAGACCGGCGATTTCGTAGTCGTTGGGATCGAAGGGAAGGGCCGAATCCCGGAAATAGTAAATCAGGAACGGTTTGCCGTCATTGTCCTTCCGCTGCTCGGAGCGGACGCCCGTCAGCGTCCCGAGCCGCTTCGGATAGATGCCAGCGAAGGCGTCCTCCTCGTAGTGCTCGACGATACCCTGCTGCGTGCTGCGCTCGACATAGGCCCGGCGGCTCGGAAGCTGCAGCCGCGAGTAGCCATACTCCTCAGGATCGATGTTGCGCGTCGAGCCGATGGGGAACAGCCGCGTGAAGAACTTGATGTTGCTGGCAACTTCCCGCTCGAGGGATACCAGACCGCAGTTGTAGCCGAGCGTTACGGTCTCACCGTATTCGCAGCGGCACAGGTTGACTGTGTATCCGTCGAACCAGAACTCCGTTTTGGCGGCTTCGGCGATTTTCGCCAGCGCTTCGTTGCAGTAGGTTCCTGCGTAGTCGATGGTCAGGTTCTCGGTAGCGATCACCTCACCTACCTTCCAGTCAGTGATGCCCATCTGTCGGTTGATATTCGCCACGACCAGCGCCACGTGCTCCCGTGCCGGAGCGGTCAGCGAGAAGATGGGGCTGTTCTCGCCATCGACGAGTTTCAGCATGAGTGCCTGCTTCAGCAGGCTCTCGATGCCGTAGAACTTGCAGTCGTACTCCCATTCGACCGTAGAGGTCTGCTTGGGGACGTACTCCTCCATAGCCCAGAACCGCACCCCGGCGAACTCCACATAGTCGTACACCGCAAGCGGTATGCACTCGAAGGCCGTAAACGACAGATTCAGCACGTGGTCGCCCATGAGCTGCTTCTGCCGCGTGGAATTGTCCGACGGCGACGCCGTCAACTTCAGCGCGTGGTTCTGGTTATAGATTTTCAGTTCCATAGTTTCACCATGAGATAGCAAACCCCATATCCAGCAGCGATTCCGGCAACGTCGAAAAGCAAATCCCACCAGCACCAATGGTTACCAGAGACGTTCTTGTCTCCGTACTCTTTGCCCAGCGCCAGCCCTGCAGCCAGCCATACACCGGGAGCACCCAACGCAAAGACGACCGCGAAGCAGACTGCGAAATGCTTGATTTTATCCTTTCCGATTTTCATCCCGAATAGCGTTTGAACGTCGTTTGAACGGTTTTTCAGAAGGTGGGATTTGGTTCCCGGAATTTCACCGAAAAACGCCCGGCTACTTCACCCTCGAAGTCGGTCAGTTGTTTATAATCCGAGCACTCCTTGTAGAACATCTTAAAGTGCCGATCCAGCTCCGGAAGGTGAATGTCCAGCCAGCCGTTCACGCCCGTGCGCAACATTTCGAGGAAGCCCGAATAGCGTGCATGGAACTCCTTACGGTCGGCGGCGAAGATGCAGAACTGGAGCGTGACATCGCGGGCCTCCCAGCGCTGCACGATCCGCGGGGGAACCTTTGCGCCGTCCATCTCTCGGAACGACACCTCCTTCTGCGGTTTCACAGCTGACGGTTTCAACAGCGCGGTGTAGTTCTTCATGTCGCCCGGCTTCTCTTCGACCAGAAACGCACCGTATTCCGTCCACGGGTCGATGCCGTTGATACTTAAAAGTCCTTCCAGAATCATCGTTATCTCAATTTTATTCCGTCTCGTTTGATGGCCACCCAGATCGCAAACAGTGACGGCAAATAGTTCGTATTTTCTACGATCTTGTGCAGCTCATCCAAGCAGCCGCCCAACGCGTCGGTGATGTTATCGGCCTTTTCGTCGAGGCTCGCGCCGTGCATTTGCAGAGAGGTCATCAGCCCTTCGAGCTTCGTGCCCTGCTCTTGCGTGAGAGTCGTGAAAGTCCCCGCCCGGCCGCTTTGTGTCGTCCCGTCTCCTTTCCAGAGGTCGTATCCCATCTGCTCGGCCTTGCGCTGCCACTCCTCCATCCATGACTGGGCGGCATCTATATTGGAACCTATGTTGTTGTAGAAAGAATCGATCAGGTTCATTGCATCGTTGGCAATCTCTTCTTCGCTTTTGCCGCTGCCGTACACGTCTTTCAGCTGCTTCTGCAGTTCGTCGAACTTGTCGGCGAAAAACAGCGAATAGGCGATCTGTTTGCCCAAATCTTCGAAGACGGAAGCTACGTTGTCGGCAAAATTATCCAGTGCTGCATCACCCCCGGCCAGAGCTGTCGTGATCGAGTCGAGGATACCGTCACCGAGCGAGCCGAACGTCTGCTGCAGATAGTCTTCCAGAGCTTTTTCGGCTTCGTCCATCGCATCCTTCAGGTCGATAAGGTTCTCCAGATAGGCGCGCGTCTCATCCGACATCTTCCGGGTGTCGAGAATCGACTGCAGCATCACGGTATCCAGTTCACCGTTCTTTTTGATCAGTTCTGGATAAACAGAGAGAATGCTGCTGTACAGGTCTTTGCCTTTACCCCAACCGAATAGGCCGGTCTTCTTGTGCCCGGTTACGATCTGGGCTTCGTAGAGACCGCCCATCCCCGCCTGATAAGCCGCTGCAGCATCCGAATATTTCCCGCCGAACATCCGGTCGAGCCATGTGCCGGCCCACCTATCATAACCCTTGCCCTTGGCGGCCGATCCGGCCAGTTCCTGATTGAACGAGGCGAGCGCATCCCGGTAATTCTGCACCGCGTTGGCCGCCTTGGCGATCTGCCGCTCACCGAAAACGTTCGACGCTTCCTCCAAGAGGAGGTTCTGCTCCAGCAATGCGAGGTTGTACTGCCGCTGAAAATCGAGTTTTGCCCGCTCGATCTCTTTCAGGGCTTCTTTGTGACGCGCTTCGGAGGCGAATGCCTGTCCGATGAAGTTCATCGCCTCACCGACAGCAGCCCCGATACCGCCGATGATGCCGCCCTTGGCAAAACCCTGACCGATATTCGAGACGGCGCTCATCACCTGCTGCACACCGCTGATGGCGTCGGCGGTCTGGGTATCTCCCATCTCGTCGAACATGGCGGCCAGTTCCCCGGCTGCATCCGACGCGGCGCCGCTAATGGTTCCGATGGCACCGGAAATATCTTTGAATCCTTTAGCGCCTTTCAGATCCGCAAGACCCGATTCAAAGGTCTTGAAGATGTTCCCCCATTTGCTGCCGACGTCGCCTTTTCCCGTCTTGAGCAGCTTATCGAGCGCCTTGCGGAGTTTGTCCAGCTCCGCAGGGCTTTTCTCGATGCGCTGCAGCTCCGCCGGCGAGATGAACGTGATGCCGTCCGCCGACCCGCTGCCGTTCAGGTAGGACTGCAGCTGCTTGGCCTGCGCAATCAGGTTGCGCAATTTATCGAACGACATCGACGAGTAGTCCCCGAAGAGCCGCTTCAGGAAATCGTTGTCTTTGGCCACGCTTTCGGCTTCGGCAGCGTCGACCTCGGCCAGCGCACTATTCTTTGTATTCTCGGCAACCTGTATCGCCCGGTTGATGATGTCGTCGGCGATGGCATTCTCCTCTGCGTTTTGTTTCAGATCGTAGAATTCCTCCTGCAGAAGATGAAGGGTTTCGCCTGCCGACCCGTCCGGATCGACATCGACACCGATCACAATACCCAGCGTATCGGCTTGCAGGATATTTTCGGCTCCGTTGAGCGTCTGATCGATGTAGCTGTTCAACTCCTCTTCGGACAGCACGCGGCCGTCCGGGAGAATCGGTGTAACGAGAATCTCATGCACCTTACCGTTCGCATCGTCGATACCGAATTGCGAGCTGAAGACCGTAGCGATGCCCTCTCCGGCATCCTGCCAACCCTTTTCAGCCAGCTTCGCGGCATCGATTATCGGTCGAGCCAGCAGATCGACGTTGCCGTTGAACATCCCGGCCATCTGCTGCCCCAACGATTCGATGCGGACAGAACTCAACTGCGCAGACAGCTTGGCTATGTCGGCGTTCCCCTTTTCCTTGATCGCGGTCCTCTGCGCTTCGAAGTCACGGTATTTGGCAAGGAGCTCGTTCAGTTCCTTCTCCTGCTCTTTCTGTCGCCCCTCGGCGGCTTTCCGTTCTCGCTTGGCAATATCCTCTTTCGCGACATCGAACACCTGCGCGGCCTGAATACGCTGGGCGGCGGCCTGCGCGGTGATCGTCGCTTTCTGTTCCGGGGTAACGTCTGCCCCGGCGGCACGGAGCTTCTCGTACAGCTCGAGCCGCTGGCGCTCCTCCTCGTTGATGCGTCGTTTTTCCTGTTCAAACGCATTTTCCGCGGCTGCCCGCTCTTTGGCGAAACCCTCCTCCATGAGGGCGACGCGTGTGTCCTCGATACGTTTCTGCGCCTTGGCTTCGTAATTGACGAGGTTGTTCGTGAGCTGCTCTGAATCGGGCCGCTTCGGTTTGTTGAATCCGCCGAGGCCGGAAGTCTTTCCCAGATCGGCCATCTCATCCTGCAATTTCCCGGCTTCGGACAAGTAAGCGTCGCGCTGCTCTTCTGCGGCCTTGACAAGCCGATCTTTGATCTGCTCGTTCGAAGCATCCACCGCTGCGTCTATCTCGCTGGGAAGAATGCCGGCACGCGCTGCTCCGGCTTTAGCGAATGTGCGATACCACCATCCGTGCGCACCCTTCACGTCGTCGGCCGGCGTCACTTTGAGCGTGTTGACCTGTTCATCCGCCTCGACTGCCTTGTTGATTAGGCTCTGGGCTTTCGCCTGCAGGAAAAGCATCTGGATGTACGCTTCTCCTTTCTGAAGCAGGGTGTCGTACCACTGCGCGATGGTATCGTAATAGCCGAAACTTTCGCCGTACTTGCGATTGAGTTCTTCCACCTTCGCCTGCTCCTGCTCTTTCGTCCCGATGAACTCTTTCAGGCTCTTCATGGTCGACTCGATCTCGAACCGGGTCTTGATCATCTGCGCCCGGCCGTCCTTCTCGATCTCGACGCGCTCCTTTTCCTTTTTGGCGGCTGCCTCCTGCGAATCGGAATACCGATCCCAAAGAACAATCAGCCCCGTAATAACAGCCGAAAGGCCGAGCGTGAGGGTCGCCATGAGTGCCGTGGCCGCAACGTTGGATATGCCCAGTGCCGTAGCCAGCCGGTGGTTGGCGGCTGTCAGCAGGTTCTTCATCTTTACCACGGTCACCAGTCGAAACGCCGAGTCCTTGTTCAGCGTGTTCATCACCTGCTGCAGTCCCATCGTGATGGCCAGCACGCTCTGTACCCGCGTTTGAACCTTCACGAGGTTCTCGTTTTCCGAAGCAAACGCCCCCATGATGCCCGTCGCCATCGTAAACGCTCCCGCCACGCCGTTGGCTCCGCTCATCAGCCCCTGCAGACCGGCATTGTCATGCGCGAGAATCTTCGTCTGGGTGCGCAGGTCGCCGAGGGTGTCCTGCAGCAAGGCCGCACGTTTGGCCATTGTCAGGTACTCCTGCGAGTTCTGCTTCCCTTCCAGCCGCATCTTCGCCATGCTGCCGATCAACTGACGCAGCTCCATCGTCAGCCCGCGTGCCGTGGCCGAGTTCTTTTCGTGCTCGCTTCGCAGCCCGGCCAGCACAGCCTTGTCCTCCTCGAGCGCCCGCGTGCAGGCGTTGATCTCCGCGCGCATCTCGGTCTGCGCCCGGCCCGGAGCGAGTCGGTCGTACTGTGTCTTCAGGTCTTTGAGACATTGCTCGACATAACGCACCTGCTCGCGCTGAGCGGCGATGCGCTCCGTGATGCTTTGTGAAACCCGTTCGACGCGGTCGCCCAGCGACTCGGCAGACTTCCCGGCAGCATCCATACCGCCGGAAAGTTTGTCACGCATCAAAAATTCAATTTCAACAGGTTTCATCTTTCTTTAATTTGGACTGAAAAAATCCTTTCAATTTCTGGCCTTTGGCCGGCTGGTCTTTCACGTATCGCGGGGCATCGGCCAGCATGATGCGCAGCGCTTGGTAGTTCACTTTCCACAGGATGTACTTCACCGACCAACCCGTGGCTGCAGCGATCTGCCACACGATCCCGAAGGGGCTATGGGAACCCTCGTAGCGGGTCTTTAACTCCCCTTTGCGTTTCTTTGGCTCGTTCTCGGCTTCATCGGGTTTGCCGTCTCCACCGAGTCGATAATAGACATAAAAGACCGCGTGCCAAGCAGTGTGATGAACTGACGGTTGGCCGCCTGCAGGTAATCGTTCGGCACGAACCACCGGATCAGCCACGCAAGAGGCCGTGCGAAGAGTGTCCCCGAGACAGCGCCCCGGCAGACGGTGAGTGCAACCATGCGGGAAATACGACCGCCGTGCATAGCGATGAATTGCAGCTCCTCATCCTTGTCGAACTCCTCCATCTGCTTGTAGGTAATTCCCATCTGAAGGTAGAGCTTCGAGATGCGGATCAGCCCGCCCAGACACGGCCGCCTCATCATCAGCCGGATCGGCCGCTTCATCAGCGGCAACCGGAAAAAAGGCAGGGAAACCCCGATGTCCAGCAGGGCCTCCGCTGCCTCGATTTCGACCGCACGTTTCATCAGCCTTCCGCTACTTCAGAGGAACCGTAGTCGATGGTGTAGGGCGCAGCACCCTCGTCCGGCATGAGGATCGTGAGCTTGAAGTGGATTTTGAATACGTCCGTGTACCCGAAGTTCCCCTTCGGCTTGGCCACGAGCGATGCCTTCGGGATCATGATTTTCGCACCGTCGGCCGTCACAATTTCCACAGGGCCTTCCTGTGTAATGACCTCGGACGGAGCCGACCACTTCTTGCCGGTCGCATCGACCGTCCCGCCCATCGCTGCTTTCAGGTTCGCGGGCTTCAGCTCGATCAGGTCGCCCTCCAGCTCGTCTGTGCCGGGGTTGTCGGTGATCTCTTTCCACGGAGCGTTGCGCTTCTGCGCCGCCCAGATTTTGTTCGTGGAGCGCTCGTCGCCGCCCCACTCGATGGAGTCGTCGGAAATAAGCCCCCAGACCGCTCCCGCGAACGAGAATTGGTGCAGGCCGTAAATCGCGCCGTCATGTTCTTTTGCCATGTTAAAACAGTTTTTTGATGAGTGAAATAATCGCTTTCAGCGGGTTTGTTCGGGTCAGCCATGCGGCTGCGGCTCCACCCGCGAGGAAGCCGGAAAGCAGCCACCAATGCCACGTGGCGGGCGGCTTTCGGGTCTTTTCGACCGTTGCCTCGGTTCCCGACCGGGCTGCAGCCAATTCCGCGAGCTCATGGTTGGCAGCTTGCGAGGTAGCGATCAGTCGGTTCAACGAGTCGATGGACTGCCGTTGTCGGAATACCTGATTTTCGAAGTAGATGCAGCGCCGGGCGATGCTGTCCGCCTTGCCGGTAAGGACGATGCTGTCTCCATGTCGTTGCGCTTCGACGCTGGCGCGGCCGTTCTGTGCCGAGAACTTCGCCCCTTCGGGTAGTTCACGGAGGTTCTGCATCGGAATCGTCAGGCGTGCCGTCTGTCCCGGCACTCCCTCCGCCGCCATCCACAGCGTCCGGCTCGCTTCCGTCCGGCTCGCGGCCTGATGACGAAGCTGTGCTGCGAGACTGTCGAAGCGCTCGCTTTCGCTTCTTTGGTTTGTCCGCATCGCCGCCGCCCGCTCGGAGGTCAGCGACGACTGCGTCCGCGTGGCCGCGCAGGCCGTCGTCATCAGCAGCACGGCGAGCAGCAGCACGAGGGGATTTCCCCGGATTGTTCGTGTCATTCTCTTTTTGGTGTTTGTTCATGTGTTTGCGAAGGCTCTCGACCTCGCGTGTCAGCTTGTCCACTTTCAGCAGCAGCTCCCGCTGTGAGACCTTCCACTCGGCTTTCTCCTGCCGCAGCGTGATGTTGTCCTGCAGCACGGCGTTGTACTTCTCGCTCAACAGGTCGATGGATTTCTGCATCTCGGCGAGAAAGTCGTTGCGGCGCTGCCGGCGCGTAACGAGCCACGTGGCGAACGAGCCGATGAACCCGCTGGGCAGGGCGAACGTCAATAGCTGCAGCCAGATGCTTTCCATCGCTCAAAAGGTATTTGAATGTTTTTTTACGCGCGTTCAATCGTCCGTGCTATCGACCGGATCGAGTCGGCATAGGTCTCGGGAGCCGCCGTGCAGTAGCCCGCCCGGGCGACCTCGTAGGCGAAGCGGTACACGTTGCCCCGGAAAGGCATCGCCGCAGCATAGCGTTTGGCCGAGAGCACCTTCGCATGGTCGCGGATGCAGTCTTCGACCGTGTCGTAGTCCCGGAAGGCCCGATCCACGTCGTAGCGGTAGCGGCCGTCGGCCAGCGCCGTAATGGAGTGAACCTTCACGAAGCGCCCGCCCTGCCGGTCGTCGCGGAAGTACTCGGTCGTGCGGACGATCTGCCGTTTGCCTGCCCACTTGTCGCCGGCGGTGATCCCGAAGAGATTGTTGCCGATGGCGCTCTTCCCCCAACCGGTCTCGAGCGCGGCCTGCGCCGCCACGAAGAGCGGATTCAGCCCCGTTTGGGCGCAGACGCGCTCGATGGCCGGATAGAACTGCTGCTTGAACTCACGAGGGGTCATCACCTGCTGCTTCTTTGGTCAGCGCCTCCCGAAGCGCCGCGGCCTGCTCCTCGGTAAGCACGCCGAGCACTTTGGTCACGCCTTTGACCCGTGCGTTCGCCGCCACCGGGATGTCGAGGGCCGCAAGGGCTGCCTTGACGTCCGCCAGCGAATACTCCTGCTCCTTGAAGGAGACCATCTCTGCGGCCGGCTGCTCTTTCTCCTGCGCCGATTCGGCCTCGGCCTCGGATACGGTCTCGCCGTTGTCGGGCGAGACCACCTCGCACAGACCGCGCTTGATGTTCTGGTTGATACGGTCGATGTCGTCGGTGACGAGCGTATCGCCGACCTTGTACCACGTCTTGTGGTCGATTTTGTCCCGGAACGGAACCAATACTTTCAGTTTCATGTGCTGTCGGTTTAAGGTTTAACCTTCGATGGGAACGTCGCTGCCGGGCGTGCGCCAGTCCGCGAGGACGACGTGCTCGCCGAACGCCGTGTTCGTGTCGGCCTTCATGAGCATCTTGAAGAAGTACTTCTCGCCCGCGTTGGTCAGTCGGTCGATTTTCACGCTCTCGAAGTCATCCGAGAGGTTGACGGCGGCCCAGAGGTTAGAGTCGATGTCCATCGTAGCGATGGTAGCGCCCACTACGCCCTGCGGCCAGTCGGCCAGCGGCTCGATAGTGATGTTCTTGAAGCGCATCGCGTTCGTGGTGGTCGGATCAGCTCCCTTGTGATGCAGATCGGTCATCTCGTTGTCGTAGGTGTCCGCATCCTCGGTCGAGCACAGGAACTTCAGTCCCGGATGGTTGCGCAGCGCCTTGGGAATTGCCCGATAGGTGGCGCGGAAGCGGCCGATCATCGTGGTCTCCTTCGACACATCGACCTTGACGACATCCGCGTCGGCCAGAATGCGCGTCAGGATACCGTTGAAGAATTGGTTTTCGCCGTCGCCTGCCGTACCGTTGATAAAGTGCCAGCCCAGCTCGAAGTCGACGACCTTGCCCAGCTCTTCGAGGAATGCCACCTGCGCTTCTGCTGGCAGCTCCTCGAATACGAGGTTACCCGTCGGTTGCCACTTGCGCCAGAACTTCTCGAACGAACGCGGGTTGAAGGTGGTGAAGGCCATGAAATCCATCGGCTTCAGCACGCGCTCATCGATGTTGAATTCGCCCTTCGAGTCGCTGTCTTCGGGCTGCTCCTTGCGCTTCTGCAGGAACTTGCCCGTCTTCAGGCGGGGGATGTAGTACGCCTTCTGCACGTTCGGCTCGACGTGGATCAGCCCCCGTCGCACCAGCTCGTTGCCGGTGGTCGCTTTCACGAGCAGTTTCTCGAGGACTTCGCCCGCGTAAGCAGTTTGAATGTTGATTGCCATGTTTTGAATGATTTGTTGTGATTACTTCTTGAGGTCGTTGCGGATTTCCTCGAAACGTTCGGCCCACGGGTCGTTCTTGCCGTCCGTTCCGGCCTTGCCTATGATGGAGGTAGCACGGCGCTTGGGCTTGAGTGATGCGAGAATCGCCCGCGCATCCTCGGCTTTCTCCGTGTGGAGCAGGGCGACGTAACGCTCGCGCTGATCCTCGCCGATGCGACCGTCGTTGACGGCAACCTGCACCTCGTCGGCAATGGCGGCGTCGGCGGCCTCCCGCGCCTGCGTCTCGTACTGCTCCACCTTGGCCTTGTAGGTGTCGCGCTCTTTCACCGCAGCGTCGTGCGCCGCAGCCTTGCCCTCGATCTCCGTGATGCGGGCCATGATCGCCGCCTCGTCCGCACAGTCGGAGAAGATCGGCATCGCCTTGAATTTTTCAATCATTTGATTTTCGGTATTAAATGAATCTTTGGTCGTTTCGAGGTAGCGGGCCGTGTAGCGCTCGCAGCGCTGCTGTGGTGTCAGCGAGTTGCTGAAGGTGACAGCGTGCGGATCGTCGTATATCTCATCGACGAAACCGAGCGCTAACGCTTCGTCCGCCGCCAGCCAATGATCTGCGCCGTCCATATAGGTCGAGCGTATCTCTTCGATGCTCTTTCCCGTGCGCTCGGCGTAAATCTGACACAGCGTATTCTCGATTGATTCGAGTTTGGCGATACAACTCTTCAATTCCGCTGCATTGCCGCAAACGCAGCTCATCGGCTGGTGAATCATCATCTGGGCGTAGCGACTCATCTTGACCGGTTTTCCGCACCCGGCGATGAACGACGCCGTCGAAGCTGCAATGCAGTCGATATAGATGGTGATGTCGGCCTTGGACTGGTGCAGCACGTTAAAGATGGCGATACCGGTATTGACCTCGCCGCCGACGGAGTTGATCCGGATGTCGATCTTGCGGTAGGTACGCTCGGCCGCGAGCAACTGTTCAACGATGTCTTGCGCCTTGACTTCCGCCCACTCGCCATCCCCGATCACTCCATAAAGCAGGATGCAGCAGGTGTCCTCCTGCGGGCCGGGAATAATATTGAAAATGCGATTCATTTGCGTTCCTTGTTTGACGCAAATTTGGACGGTATTTTCCCCTCCTGCAAATCGGTTTTTTATCATAAAACTTTATAATATCAGCAAGTGATTATAAAGTCTAATGCTGTTTTTCTGATTTGTCTATCAGTCTTTTATAGGTCAATTTTGCAGCATAACGAATGCATCTGCAATGACGAAAATGACTTCCGAACAGATGCGCCGCTGGGCGCTCTCGATGTACCTCAACGAATCCCGCACGCAGGCCGAAATCGCCGAGGCGTGCGGTGTATCCCGGCAGACCATCATTCGCTGGGCGAAAGCCGATCATTGGGACGAACACAAGGCGTCGCTGACGATGACCCGCGAGGAGCAGATCAAGAACCTGCAGCGGCAGATCGTCGAAATCAACAACACCATCCTCGACCGGGAGCAGGGCCAGCGGTTCGCCACGCCCAAAGAGGCCGACACCATCGCCAAACTGACGACGGCCATCAACAAGCTGGAGACGGAACTGGGCATCCACGAAGTCGTCAGCACGGCCCAGCGCTTCATTGCATGGCTGCGTCCGGTCGATCTGGAACTGACCAAGACCTTCACGCGTCTCTTCGACAAGTTCATTAAATCCCTGATGTGATGAAACAGATCGACCGCGACGCCCTGAAGGAGTGGGAGGAGCTTAAGGAGTCCATCTACAACGATACGCCCATTGACGAGTCGATGTCTCCGGCCGAAATTGAGAAGCACCGGCTGTATCTGGAGGCGCACCCCGTCGAGTGGATGCAGTTCTTCTTTCCGAAGTATGCAAAGGCGTCGTTCGCCCCGTTCCATATCAAGGCTATCCAGCGGCTCATCCGCAACCCGGAGTGGTTCGAGGTGCTGTCGTGGAGCCGCGAGTTGGCGAAAAGCACCCTCGTGATGTTCGTAGTGCTCTACCTTATCCTGACGGGCAGGAAGAGCACGGTCATACTGGCTGCCGCAACGCAAAAAGCCGCTACCCGCCTGCTCGCCCCTTACCGGGCCAACCTCGAAGCGAACCGGCGCATCAAGCAGTATTACGGCGAGCAGATGTCGGTCGGCGAATGGGCCGAATTGGAGTTCAAAACCGAACAGGGGGCAATGTTTCTCGGCGTGGGCGCTGGAGATGCGCCTCGTGGGGCTCGCAACGAAGCCGTGCGTCCGGACATCCTGCTGCTTGACGACTTCGACACCGACGAGGAGTGCATGAACCCCGATGTGCTGGACAAGAAGTGGGACTGGTGGGAACATGCCCTGTATCCCACGCGCTCCATCTCGGAACCGACGCTTATCATTTTCTGCGGCAACATTATCGCCGAGGACTGCTGCATCGTCCGGGCCGGGAAGTTCGCAGACCATTGGGACATCGTAAACATCCGAGATCGGAACGGCCGCAGTACGTGGCCGGAAAAGAATACCGAGGAGCATATCGACCGGGCGCTGGCAAAGGTCAGCACCAAAGCCCAGCAGGGCGAGTACTTCAACAACCCCATCGTGGAAGGCAAGACCTTCGGCCCCCGCAAGTGGGGGAAGATTCCGTGGCGCAAGTTCCCGTTTCTGTGTATCTATGCCGACCCGACACAGTCGGAGGCGAAGGGCACGGCCAAGAATAAGAAAGGGTCGTTAAAAGCCGTATGGCTGCTCGGCAAGAGCGAACGCACGCTCTACGTCATCAAGGGCTTTCTGGGAAAGATGACCACCGACGAGTATGCCACCCACTTCTTCACACTTTACCTGTACGCACGGATGCGGACGCAGGTTCCGATCTTTGTCGTGCAGGAAAACAACTCCCTACAAGACCCCTTTTTCCAACAGGTATTTCGGCCGGCATTCGCACGGAAAAGCCGCGAAATGGGCATCAACCTCTCGGTCCTCCCGGACGAGAAAAAGAAGACCGATAAAGCCGTGCGTATCGAAGCCAACCTCGAGCCGCTCCACCGCGAGGGACTGCTGGTGCTCAACGAAGACGAGCGGGACGACCCGCAGATGAAAGCGCTGGATGAGGAGTTCAAGTTCTTCACGCTGGCGTTGAAGTTCCACGCCGACGGCGTGGACTGCGTCGAGGGCGGCAACCGCTTTATCGACGACAAGATGGGCGAGCTGCAGCCGCCCGTAACAATTCCCCGGCGCGTCATGGCCCGGCGAAACAAATTCAGGCAGTAACATATGGCAAAGTTCATCAAACCGGAGGACTATGACGCCTCCATCCATCAGGAAATCCTCGACGCGCTGATCCGCTCCGACCGCCAGATCGTCGAAATCTGCGAAGACCGCGCTATCGCAGAGATGCGCGGATACCTCTCGGCGCGCTACGACTGCGACCGGGTCTTCGCGGCCGAGGGCGACGACCGCAACCAGCTCGTGCTGATGATGGCCATCGACATCGCCATCTACCACATCTTCTCCATCCACAACCCGCGCAACATGTCGCAGATCCGCACCGACCGTTACGAGCGCGCCGTCGAATGGCTGAAGGGTGTACGCAAGGGGGACATCACGGTGGACGGGCTGCCGGAGGTCGAGCCGGACGCGAAGGCGGCGGCCGCACCGTATCAAATTCGCAGCAACCGCAAACGCACAAACAATTTCTGACATGGCACGAAAAAAGAACAAACGCATAACCGCCGGCGGCAACATCGGACGCACGCCGTCCCAGACCATCGTACTCCAGCCATCGCGCCGGGGCGGTCTCGATGTGGCTGTTTACATGGACAGCATCCGCAAGGCCGAACTGATCGACTACCCGCGGCGCGCAAAGCTCATCGACCTATACGCAGACGTGATGATTGACGGCCACCTGTTCTCGGTACGCCGCAAGCAGAAAGCCGCGATCCTATCGACGCCGATCCAGTTCATGCGGGACGGCGAAGTGGACGAGCGCATGCAGGAGCACATCGACTCGCCGTGGTTCAGCCATTTCATCGAAGACCTCGTGGATGACGAATGGGCGGGCGTCGGCGGTTCGCTCTTCCAGTTCTACCGGGAGAAGAACGGCTGGATCAATTATGAACTCATCCCGCGCAAGCACGTCGACGCGATCAACCGCACCATCCTCCGCAACCAGACCGATCTTGTCGGCGAGAGCTGGGATGAGTTCTCCGACCTGCTTTATATCGGCAACCCTCGGCAAATCGGCTCGCTGGCCGTTCCCGCCTTCTGGGTCATCCTCAAGCGCAACAACGTCGCCGACTGGGCCGAACTCGGAGAAATTTTCGGTCGGCCCATCCGCGAAGGGACATACGACGCATGGGATACGCAGGCCCGAGACAAACTCATCGAAGACATCTACAACATGGGAGGCGCGGGGGTGATAGTCCATCCGGACGGCACGAAGATCAACCTGCTGCAGGCATCGAACATCTCGGGCGGCAGCGACCTCTACGACCGGCTGCATGCCGTCTGCAACAGCGAAATCAGTAAGGCCGTGAACGGAAATACGCTGACTACCGAAGCCGGGGACAAGGGCACGCAGGCTCTCGGAACCGTCCAGCAGGAGGGTGAAGTAGACATCACGTTCTTCATCAAGCGCCGCATCCTCGACATCCTGAATTACGAGGTATCTGACGTGTTCGCATCGATGGGCATCGACACGACAGGTGGCAAGTTCGCTTTCGTCCCACCGAAGAAGAAAGACCCATCCAAACAGATCGACATCATCTGCCGCCTGAAACGCGATGCCGGGCTGCCTATCGACGACGACTACCTCTACGAAGAGTTCGGCATCCCGAAGCCGGACAACTACGACGAGCTGAAAGCCGCAAAGCAGGCCGCACGGCCCGCCGTCGAGCCGGAGCCGGAACCGAGGGACGACGCGGGGAAGAAACCCGATCAGCAAGGCGGAAAAGCCGCAAGAAAGGAAGGCAACCTGATTGACCGGATGCGAGGTTTTTTCGGTCTCGCCCCCGGCGACACGGGGGCGGATTTAGACTGGTAGTCGATGCGCTCTATCTCGACGCGGCGGAGTCGGCCGAGAACGGATTCACCTTCGACAGCAACGTGCTGGCCGAAGCGCTGCAGAATATCTACCGCCGCAGCTATGACCCGCGCACGGAGATAGACGGCCGGCTCTTCGAGGAAATCGGCAAAGTCCTGAACGATGCGACCGATGCCGCCTTCTCCGGGAGCGGTGCGGACGGGGACTTCCTGCAACAGATCAAGACGAACAACGCGGTGTTCGCCGCATTCAAAACCCACCGCATGGGCCGGGACATGGCGGCACAGCTATTCGATGCCGAGGGGAACCTGAAGCCGTTCCAGAAGTTCCGCGCCGACGTGGAGCCGATAGCCAGCCACCATGTCGATGCGTGGCTCCGCACGGAGTACGACACCGCGGTCAAGCGGGCACACCGCGCTGCCGAAATGCGGCAGTTCATGGCCGAAGCCGATGTGCTGCCCAACATCGAGTGGCTGCCCTCGACGGCGGTAAACCCCCGCGAGTCGCACATGCCGTTCTACCACCGCATCTGGCCCGTCGACGATCCCTTCTGGGAAGACCACAAACCCGGCGATGAGTGGGGATGCCAGTGCGGATGGGCAGCCACGGCCGAGGAACCTACCGACAACTCCGGTCTGGGCGGCGAGCGAATCGAGCCGTCGCCCGGCCTGCGAGGGAACCCGGCCCGCACCGGGCAGGTCTTCTCTGATGATCATCCCTACTTTCCCTCGGACTGCAAGACCTGCCCGTTCAAGGGCGTGCAGCTCTCGCTCTTCACCAACCGGACGAAGGATTGCTACCGTTGCCGCAACATCCTGCGGACGATCCTGCAAGCCAAGACCGCCCCGGTCATCGAGCAATACAAGCGTCTGAAAGCCGATCCCGACTACAGGGAGGTGAAGTACGACAAACCAAGCGGCGGGATAAGTGCCATTCACAAGGAGCACCGCTTCGATCCGACGAAAGGGGTGTTCGGCATCCGCCGCGGAGAATACGAACGGCTTGCCGTGGAGGTGCTGCGAAAAGGAGGCCACCGCGTCGTCCTTGCATCGGAGCAGGCCGCCGACGGTGTGAAGTGCCCGGACGGGCTGCTGGACGATGTGGTGATGGACATCAAGGCCGTGGAAGGCACGGGGCGTTACACGATCAAGAACAAGTTCGACGCTGCCTGCGCCCAGCGGGCGAAGTGCGTCGTGATCTATTTCCACGACCGGGCGATGTATTCAAAAGAGCGGGTGCGCGAAGGATGGCAGCTCTATCTGGGCGACCTTCGCAGCCGCGAGCAAGTGATCGAGCGGGTGGTGTGCGTCGTTGAAGACGAGGTGATCGACTTCACCCCATAAAAAATCCCTCTCGTTGCGGGACGAAAGGGAGTGAAGACGTTGAAAAGCGGGGAGCGAACCCCTCGCCCGTCCTCAACGACAAATATACAACAATTATTCCGATATACCAAATTTCGGGCAAACGAGGGCTCCGAAGCCCGTTCAAAAAACGTTCGAATGGACATTAAACAATTCGCTGACCTGCTCCGGTCGAAACGTAAGGAGGTCGACACCCTGATGCGACGCGCGATGCCGATCCGTGTGGGTAACCTCGCAAAGCGGCATTATCAGGAGAACTTTCGTCAAGGAGGATTCGTAAACGACGGACTCAAGCCGTGGCCGAAGACTAAACGGCAGACAGGCGGCGGGAAATCGGCCGCCAGTCAGCACGGCCCGCTGTTGAGCACCCGCAACCACCTCTTCAGCGAGGTGCGCTACGAAACCGGCGACTATCGCGTCAGGGTGTTCAACCCGGTTCCCTATGCCCCCGTCCACAACTGGGGCGCAACGTTGACACCCACCGTAACGCCCAAAATGAGGCGGTTTGCGTGGGCAATGTACTACCAAGCATCCGGGAAGTCGAAGGCGGCAGGAAAAGGCCGCAAATCGGCTAAAAAGGAGCAACCGGGCGGAAGCGTCGACCCGGAAGCTGCGATGTGGCGAGGGTTGGCGCTTACCAAGAAAAAACGGCTCTCAATCAAGATTCCGCAGCGGCAGTTCATTGGCCAAAGCCGCGAACTGGACGATGCCCTTCGAGTAGACATTGAACGGCAACTCGAACAAATCCTTAAATCCTAAATGGAAAGCATGAAACTCGCGCTGATGCAGCGCATCCGGGCAGAACTGCCCGAACTGGCCCTCGTCGATGAAGACTACGGGCAGCTCGAAACCGACGAAGATCAGTACCCGGTTGTCTTTCCCTGCGTGCTGGTCTCCATCCCAAAGACCGAGTGGACGACGCAGAGCGCCGTGCGCCCGATCCGCCAGCGCGGCACGGCAACGCTAAACGTGAAGCTGGCTATCGACTGCTACGACGATACGCATATCGGATCGTCGACGGAAGAGAAGGTGCTGGAGCGGGAAGCGATGAACGACCACCTGTTCCGGGCCGTGCAGGGTTACAAGCATCGCCGGGAAACTTCCGCGCTGGCGCGTACCGAAAGCACCGAATATCCCCTCGGCGGCGGCGTGAAGGTGTACATGACCTCATTTCAGTATAGCGAAATGATGACGGAGTAGCCCGCTCATTCCCCGGCGAAGAGACGGAGCTGGGCGGAGGTCAGCCGTGGAACCTTGACTTTCGGTTTGGGCTTGATGTCGCTGTCTGGATTCATCCGGCTGTACTCGCGGATGATGGCCAACACTCGCTGCTCGGAGATGAAGAATTCCCGCTCGGAAAGAATCTTCAGCGCATCGTCGAAACGCAGACGCTCCATCTCCGTCCAATAGTACCACCGGCGGCAGAGCGCTTCGTTGCGATTTGCTATGAGTTGTTTGTTTCTTCCTTTCGGCATGTAAGCGGGAAACAGATACGATTCAGCACAAAAATAGGGAGAAACACGCGGTTTCTCCTTATTTGCTTAACACTTTTAAGATAAGAATACTAAATTTGCAGAAAATCAACTTTCCCGATATGAAACGCTTTCTGACGATCCTTTCCGTGCTCCTGCTCTTCACCACCGTCTCTTGCTCCGAAGATGACGCCCCCTCTCACGATGAACTGGTCGGATCGGTCTGGAGTCAGACCGACGGGAACCGCACCGATACCTTCTATTTTGCCCTCGATAATAAATGCACCTACGAATGGGAAATCGGCAATTTCGACCCGGTAAAGCAGGAGTACCGTTACTCGTTCAAAGCCCCGACCGTCACGATTGAAACCGGCGCGAACACTTACACCGGGCGTATAGAGGGCGATGTGCTTTCCATCCGTGTATTCGACCAAGACCTCACCCTAAAGAAGATCAGATAACAAGAATCCCGCTCAATCATGAGCGGGATTCTCATTCTTGCGCTGCCGAGAGTTTATTTATCCCGCAACGGCTGTCCGCAAAACGGACAATATCGGAAGCTCATATTAGGTGCATACCGACGGCGCTTTCCTCGGTCGAGGTATTTGCCGGAAACTTCAGCATACAACTCATAATTTCCGCTATCCATCATCAGGGCTTTGGTCTCGAATTCGACAGGCTCGATGATTTCGCCGTGATGGAGATTTGCCAGCTTGGACATATTCTCGTTAAGACGAGACTCTATCCGCTTAATGCAATCGCACATTGCTACGCCTCCTTTTCCATTGCGGCCAGCGAGAGCGGTAGCGTCCGTTTCACGCCCTGTTCGTCCTTGTATTGCACCGAGACGAACTGGCAGGTGTCGACGGGCCGGTAGGCTGCCTGAATGATGTCCGTCGCCTCGATCAGCTCCGGGTAGCCGGACTTGCGGGCGATTTCCCGAAGCTGCAGCACCCGGCTCGCCTTCAGGTTCCCCTTCTTATCACGCGAAAGCAGGTTCATCACCATCTCCGTCAGCGCGGCGGAATCCGCATCCCGTGCCAGCGAGCGGATGAACGTCTTGACCTTGTCGACCCCGGCATTGACCGTGTCGTCCCAGCCGTCGTTCGTGCGGTTGCCGAGCGTCACGGTGATCTTGCTGTCCGAAGAAGTGAACGAGTTGCTGTGCCGGTCTGTTTTGGTCTTGAACAGATCGTCCTTCATCTGGATCAATACTTCAGCCTCGGCGAAAATGCGATCTTTCTCCTGACGCATCTGACGGCTCAACTCCTCCAGCCGAGAGAACCCCGTCCGGCAAAACTCATCGACACCGTTCTTGTACGCTGCGATGTCCTCTTCGCGTTTCTGTTTCTCGGCACGCTCCTCGGCCTCAAGCTGCGCCTTCAACTCGGCGCGTTGTGCTGCTGTCATTTTGGTAATGTCCATAACCCTATTCATCGCATATGTCTTCGACCAGTTCCATCGGAAAGACATTCGCCACTCCGTTCTCTGCATCTTCCGCCAGCATAACTCCGACGAGCTCACCGGCTTTAAAAACATAGGTCGCCTCCTGCGGTTCTCTGATTCCCTTGATTTTTACTTTCATGGCTTTATTTGATTTGTCGTTTTTTTCGTCGTTGCAGTCTGGTCAACCGTTGTTTCCGGTGCGATCTCGAATGTCTCCTCGGTACTGTCGATTGAAATCTGATAGGCGGAAGCCGTAGTTGAAAACGTCGAATCATGGCTGCAAGGTTGCCAACCACACCCCATGTAAACCTGAAACTTTGCTCGGTTTCCCTTACGGCTTTCACCATCGCTTCGAGCGCTTCCGTCACTCTGGAATTTTGTTTATTCCAATGCGCGTGAGCAGGCTCAAACGCTTGATTCGGAACAACAAGGTCGTCGCAGATGATGTAATCGACCGTGCGGACGGTTCCGAGAGGTTTCCCATCGATTGACAATGTCGGTTCGCCCCATTTGTATTCTTCTGCCATCGCCCCTACTTTTTGAGTTCACCCATCACACCCCGCTCCATGCGGTTCTTCACCCGCTCCTCGCACGCGTCGAGGAACATCCGCAAACCGGCGAGCATCTTGGCGTTCTGCTCCGACGGAAACCGCGCGTTCAGTTTCTCATGGCGGTCGAGCAGCGCCAGTACGAGCTGCTCGGATTGAAGGCCCGGTACGATGGAACCGTCGTCGTTTTTCCGCACGAACTGCACGACCTGTTCCGTATCGGTGTACTGCGTTTTGCCGTCGACGAATCCGAGGCATTCCCGGATGATGTAGCAATGCGCACCGCCGTAGGTTTCGTCCTCGACAACGGAGATCGTCTGCTCTTCGCTCGGATAGACCCTCGCGTCGATAGGCTTCACCTCATCGACGATACACCATACATAGAGGCTGGCGGACGGAAGTCCAATCTTCAACCCGCTTCCATTCGCCTGCAATATAATCTCCTTCTCGATATTGAATCCTCGGAAGATACCCTGATACTGTTCTCGGTTGTTGAAAACCAATACAATCTCCACACCTTGACGGCATTCAGTTAAATCGGCGGGCAGTCGCCACACACCTACTTGTTTCTTTTCCATAGCAGCTATCGATATAAAGGGTTTAAGTGTCTCGTGGATTCATTGGCAGATCGAACGGCCTGCCGCGATGCTTCCCAGAGGAGCGAATCCCGATGTGTCTTAGGAATCCATCGGGGAACACGTTTGGCTTCGGAATCGCGTACGATATAGATGCGCCGTTCAACGACGGTCGCTTTCCGGCAGGGGCAGCAGCCGATCACTATCAACATACTGCATAGGCATAAAATTATCCTTTTCATAAATTACCGAGTTTACCGATTTTTTGAAGCCATTCACCGAGGCCACTGAACAACCAGCCGAGGCATAAGGTCAAAGTAAGACCGGCGACAGCCACTACAAAAGCAACCCCGAAAGTAGGGAGTACGAATAGCCAATGAAACACCATCATTAGCGGAGCAAGTGTGGCGCAGAAGAGAATAATTGACTTGGAAGGCCGATCTTTTCCCTTGTAGAGCGTGAAAAGCCAGCTATGAACCAACGGACAAGGCCAGCGCAGTTCGATAACCCACTTCCCCAATCCCAAATGATGACCGACAGTAATCAATCCTGATTTAACTGAAAATCCGAGGTCTTTCACATGAATTACGTTTCTCATATCATACGTTTTTTGGTTAAGACTGCAGGTCGCCCGGACTCGAACCGGGATAACAGCCTCATTGCTTTGGCCATTGTGCTATGCCTCCGGTGGAACCGGAAGCCCTGCCGACCCGTTTGCCGGTCTTTCCCGGCTGCCAGAGTCTTTCGCGTCATCTGTCCGATGGAGTCAAACGTCCTGTTCCGCTTTGCCACCGCCGCAACCTTTTCGGCGGAAAACCCTTGCGCCATCGTCGCCCTACTCGCGCTCGATCAATCTCTAAAAGGGGTTTGCGGGCAGCCGGGGACTCGAACCCCTCGTTTGCTTTTCAAACAGCCAATCTTTCCCAAAATTCTGTCTGCCTGTCGCTGCCCGTATCAGGTTACTTCATAGCCCACCTCCTTTCGTCTGATTGTCACATACTGTCCGATAATCTTGAGCGCTTCGTCGTAAGAGTGCGATTGCATCACCGCCTTCATCATTTCGGACGCGTCGCCTTCGGCATGCTCTCTTTTCCATCTACGTTCCGTTGGATTCCCTCCGCGCGGAACCGCCGCAAGCATCGCAGCCCGTGCCGCACGCATTAGGGTGAACACATTGCCGTCCGGCCCCTGCAAATCAACTTTGACAATCGGCTTTTCCATATCAGCTCGGCAGTTGGTTATCTCGAATGATGAGTGGAATCTGAATGACCCGCTTCGGCTTCACGGGCCGAGGCTTGCGCAGGATGGCCTCCAGCTTCGGCACGAGCGCTTGCAGCTCCTCGACGGTCAGAAGGCCGAACGGCTTGCCGGCGATGCGCGGCGAGAGGCAGAACTCGTTCACCGAGGCGAACGTGCGGTCGGCCGTATCGACGCCCAGCCGCTGCATGCGGTTCAGCGCCGCCGAGCGTGCCCGGCGCAGGCGCTCCTTGTATTCGGCGGTGCTCTCGCCGAGCTGCTTGCCCGTCTGCAGGCACTCGCACATCTCTTCGTACTCGGCCGGGGTCATCTCGCGCAGCGACGAGGTGCGGCCGTGGGTGAACTGCGACACCAGCACCTCCTTGTGCTCCTCGAGGTCGATGCCCTTCGCCCGGGCAATGGCATAGAGCCGCGAGAAGTTACGCTTCCGTTTCATGACGTTGTTCGATATTGGATTCAACCGCCGCGTGGGCGTCGAAAGTTTCCGCCAGAAAGATGCGCATGCGCCGCTGGCGGGCGATAAGGTATTCGATCATCGCCCCCTCGCTCTGCTGCCAGTCCGGCAGCATGTAGATCGCGTCGCAGCGAAGCAGCAGGGCGACATCCTTTCCCATCTGGTCGGGCCACTCGGCCTCGAACGGCAGCCCATTCTCGAGCGGGCTGACCGGACAGAACCCGAAGCGGCGGATTTTCGCTTCCGCGGCTCTGAACTTGGCGATCACCTCGCTGATCGGCAGGCCAGTAATCTTGCCGCTGATGTAGATTTTTTGGATATTCATAGGTCAATCTTCGATTATGGTACTGTCGTGCAGCAGGTCTTTGAATCGGCGATCCCGAGCCGCCTTTGTGTCGAATTTCTCGAACGTGCGCCATTCGGAAAATCCGAACTGCTTGTACTTGATCCGGGGCGTCGGCTGGTCATCTTTTCGGATGAGCATGAAGCCGGCCTTCAGCACTTTGTTTTGTGAATTCAAATCCATTTCGTTTCGTTTTTACTGGTTTACCCCCCCCCAATAGCGCCGCGCGCCCTCTTCGTAGATCGTGCATTCGCCTACCGGGCCGATGTAGCGGCCCTTGCTAAACGCCTTGTAGCCCTCGACCCAGATTTTGAGCGCCGCGTCGTACATCACTTTGTTCGCCGTGCGGCCGTCCGGGCGCTTGCCGTCGGCATGGCTGACGAAAATCAGCAGCTTGTTGCGGTGGCGCTCCTTGAAGGCGATATACTCCTTGTAGGACATCTGCAGGTACTGGAAGGAGTCGATCACCACGAAGTCCCACGTCCGGGGCTTCGACAGCCGCTCGTCCATTTCGGCAAAGGTCATCGTGTCGTTGTACTGGAAGCGGCTGCCGCACTCGTCCGCCCGGTAGCGGCGGATGGCGTCCTGCGTCGTGCCGCCCAGCCCCTCCTCGAGCGGCAGGTAGAGCACCTTGCCGTGGGCGCACAGCGCCTTGCAGAACGAGACCACCGCCGAGGTTTTGCCGTTGCCGCTGTTGCCCCAGAAGAAGACCACCCCCGTTCGGTCGATCTCCCCGACGCAGTCGTCCCAGATGCCGCCCAGACGGATCGTCCGGCGCTTGATCGTCAGAACCTGTTTTGCGGATAGTGTGCGGCCCATTTGAAAAGTGATTGAGTGGGGTTTGAACAGCGATTTACCGAAGCGCGGCGAGTCGCTTGCATTTGTGGACGGCCTTTTTCACGCGGCGCATGTCGTACTTGCAGGTCGAGGCGTCCTTCACGACCTCGGCGATGGCCCGCTCGTTGTCGAGTCCGTTCGCCCGGCAGACGGCGGCCACCTCGTGTGCCGACGCGGGCGTGAGGTCGATGAAGCGCCGGCAGACGCGCGAGAAAATTTCGTCGTACCCCTTCTTGTTGTAGGTAAGTCCGTTCTCCATGCGGCGCTTGATATACTCGGTCGAGAGGAAGATGATCCCGCAATGCCCTTCGAGGGCGTTGTAGATGGAGATGAAGTAGTAGAACACCGAATCCATCAGCTTGTCGCCCTCGTCGAAAATCAGCAGCGGGGCTTCAAGGGTCTTGAGCTGATCCGTGACTATCTGGAGCCGCTCGCGCAGGCTCTCCTTGTTGCTCTTGATGCCGATTACGCGGGCCAGTTCCCGGATGAAGTCCCCGCGCTGCATGTCCTCCGAGCAGCAGATGTGGAAGGCGTTCTCGTGGGTCTCTACATAGGCGCGGGCCGTCGTGGATTTGCCCAGACCGGCGCTGCCGACCACCCATGCGACGCTGCGGTTCTGCTGCGCGTCCTGCAGCAGCACGGTCAGCTCACGGAAGGCCGTCGTCTCGCAAAGCGTCCAGTCGCCCACGCCGACCGGTGCGACCTGCGAGCGGATGCGCAGGAACATCTCGTCGCTGATGTTGTCGAACTTGTCGTTCAGGATCGTGCTGATCGTGCCGGCGCTGATGCCGGTGAGCGAGTTCACCGCCTTGTTCTGGCTGGGATACTTGGCCACATACGCCTGCAGTTGGGCCTTGATGACCTGCTTCTCTTCGTGGGATAACTGTTTCATATCACTTGGTTTTTAGGATTACATTCTGTTGAAAATGGACGCCGGATCGGCGTTGCTGATCATCTTCTCGTATTCGCCGACGGCCATCGGCTCCGCGGCCGGCTCCGACGGGATGACCATAATAGCGTCGGCCAGCCGCTCGTACTCTTTCTCGCTGATGCCTTTGAGCGCCGGCGTGTGCAGCCCGTGCTGCTCTGGGGCGACCCCGTGCTCCAGCTCCAGCGCATGGTTCTCGATCTGCCGCCGGACGCGCTCGCGTTTGTTCATCGCGTCGTTCAGTCGTATCAGCTCCATGTCGCCCGGCCGCTGCTCCTGAATGTTCCGTCGCACGGCAAGGTACGGATAGGCCACCGTCTCATAGCGCAGCCCCATCGGCGTCTGGGTATAGAGCAGCGCCCGATCCATCCGCTCGGGGTCGAAGCGCACGAAGAACTCGCGGCCGGTATTCTCCCGCCGCCACTCGTAATCGGGCGTACCGTCGGCGGCCAGCACCTCGTAGGTGTATTTGCGGTTGCGGTACTGGATCGTAATGCCGTCGGCCGTGAAGGGACTCGACTGCTCGGTGGTCAACCAGAACATGTCGATCATATCCAGCTCCGTCACCGGCTCCGTTGCGGGGTTGACGCTTTCGAGGTACATTTGCTCACGCGTCTTTTCCGCGCAGGCCGGGTGCGGCATGGCGTTCCATCGGCTGCGTGCCTCGGCATAGGCCGCCAGCAGCTCCTCGTAGGTATAGAGCTTCTCCCGGTTCGCCTCGAGGAACTCGCGGTTGATTTTCCACGCATCCTTCGAGGATATATTGCCGCCCGTAAAACGCCAGTCGGCGTGCAGCACCTGCTTTTGGAAGCGGCCGAATACCGACTCGATGGTCTTGGACGGGGCGTTATAGGGTGCGGTCGGACGGGTTATTTGTGCGATGCCCGCGAAGAACCGCTTGGCGATCTTACTCCGCTGGCCGCCCTGATTGTCGGTGACGATCTCGTAGGGCTTGTGCCCGGACGTCTCGACCGCCATGCGGAAAGCCCGGAATTGGGCGTCGAAGTTCTCGGTGGGGCTGACGCAGTAGCCCAGCAGCATCTCGCTATAGGCATCGACGACCTCGTAGACCTGCACCGTGCGCACCACCATCCGCCCGCCCTCGACGGCCTTGTAGTAGAGGTTGAGCTTCGTGCCGTCACCATACCAGAGCGAATCCCGCAGGGTGGGCATCTCGGTCTTGTTGCGCCGGGCGAAGAGCTGCTTGGCCGCCAACTCGCCGTAGACGGCGTCGTACCACAGCGGCTTCACCTCCGGCCGTTCGAGGTACTGCACCAGCGAGGAGTACGAGGCGAGCGGCTTCCAGCCCCGCCGCTCGGCGATGCGGTTGAACTCCTCGAAGAGCTGCTTGGTCGTGTAGACCGGGACGCGGCAGCGGCGCAGGGCCACGATTTGACGCCCGGCGGCCGGGGTAATTTTCAGTGTATTGCTGTTGCAGAATTTGCCCGATACGAGGCATCCGTAGCCCTCTTTCATGTACTGGCGCAGTTTGTCCCGCAGCCGGGCTTCGCTTTTCGGCAGGGTATGCCCATAGGCGTCGCGCAGCTCCCCGGCCGCTGCAAAAAGGTTGGCCCAGATGACGGGGGTGTTGTTGTTGCAGGCGCGACGCATCACCTTCTGTGTTTGGAGCATTTCGCGCAGGGCGTTGAGCACCCGCGCATTGAGCGTGTACTCCTCCTGCTTCGCCAGCGGCAGGTGTTCGCCGTTGGGCAGCAGGTACTGGAAAAAGTATTTTTGTGCTTCAGTATCGGCCGCAAGCGGCAGTTCTTCCTGTTTCATCGTCTTTTCGGGATCGCCGTATTTCGTCTCGAACCGCACGCGGAACCGTTCAGGCAGCGAGTGGTATTCGATGAGGGCTTTCTTGCAACGGCAGGCGCGCTGGAGGACGTTGACTTGTCCTCGCTTGATGAGGTGGTCGTAGATGGCCTTGGTCATCACGGCTTCGCCATCATCCCAACGCGTCAGGTCGTGCATCGTCACCGCGAGTATGTTTCCAAAAAATTCCATCGTTTGTTGATCCATTCGTGGAGCGCCGGGAGTCGAACCCGGAAAGCCGTCGCTTTGCAGTCCGTGCCGTTCCAATCCATTATTCTGCCGCCGGATACCTGTTACAAGATTTCATCGATTTCGTCGGCAGATTCCAGAATCTGATCCCGCACGCTTTCCATTGTGTCGATGGCTTCCTGCGATCTCTCGCCGCGCTCTGACTCTTGCAGCGACTCCGGCATGTTGTCGTACGCTGCCTGCTCTTCGTCGCAAAGAATATCCAGACGGTCGTAGATGGCACGAAGCTCGGTCTGTATTTCCTGAAGTTGTTTTCGTCTTGTATTGTTCATGACCTTATCCGTTTAATGAATCCGCAAGCCCCTGCGCCTCGAATACGATATTTCCCCAGTCCTTTATCACCACCTGCTCGTAGGTCTTAATCGGTTCCTCGCCGTGGAGGATCACCGCCGTGCAGCGGTCGTTGTCGAACTCCACGCGAACACCGTTTGAAAAGGTTTGAATGATACGCCGTACCGAGCCATCCTCTCGATGTTCATAGTCGGTCTGGCAGTTCGGCATGAACCCGGCCGGTGTCGTGATCGAATTCTTCACCACCCCGCCGTTGGTCATAGCCGCAGCCCGGATGCGTTTGGCAAGGTCACTGTTCGTAACGAAATTCAGAGCCGACCAGACAGTGACACCGGTCGTGTTGAACGTTCGCCGTAGCTGTGCCTTCTTTTCTTTGGGTAAATCGATGTATTTCATCTGCTTTGCTTATTAAGTAATTATCACTATCTTTACCGCCGTCTTAATCATTAAGACACCGCAATATTAGTAGTTTATTTTCTAATATGCAAATATTATGCGAGTTTTTATTCTATTATTTTATGGGGGCAATAGAAAGATTACGACAGTTCATTGATTATAAAAGGATTAGCAAGTACCAATTTTATAAAAAAACCGGGCTTGCTAATGGATATTTGGATCGCAACGGAAGCATCGGCTCCGATAAATGCGAGATTATAATCGAGCAATACCCAGAGATTCGATTGGAATGGCTGATACTTGGAAAAGGAGCTATGCTACACGGTGAGGACACACAGCTTGCAACCCCGAAAATAGAGGCACAATTTTCGCTTCGCACAGATAAAAAGGTCGCCATGCAAAATGTTCCACTCTACGAACTGGATGCCACCGCCGGATTGGTGGCTCTGTTCAGCGAAGCATCCAGACAGGTTCCGATCAGCCATCTGCAAATCCCCGATCTTCCTCCTTGTGATGGGGCTATCTATGTACGGGGGGACTCGATGTATCCGCTATTGAAAAGCGGCGACATTGTTTTATACAAGGAAATCCCCGGCGGCTCAAGCAGCATTCTTTGGGGCGAAATGTATTTGCTGTCGTTTGTGCTCGAAGGCGAAACTTACATCACCATCAAGTATATCCAGAAAGCTGACGATGAACGATTCGTTCGATTGGTCAGCCATAATCCGCACCATTCTCCAAAAGATATTCCGGCTGATTCCATCCGGGCGCTTGCCCTTGTGAAGGCAAGCGTGCGATTCAATACTTTAGGATAACCGCACGTCTCGCGCACCATTTCCGATACAAAACAGCGATATGACTGGATTATTTCGCTGTTTTTTAATGTATTGTACAATACAGCATACCAGTTTTGTGTCAAAAATACCCGTCATTAAGGGGTGTTTTAAGTCGTTTCTTCCTGCATTTTATGCGGCTTTGATGCGTTTAATATTCAGTTTGAGCGCATAATTTTACACTATATTGGCCGTCCATTTGGCCGTCCATTATAGATATTTCGTTTTTGTTCGACGTTTCGACATGGCTGTCCATTTGGCCGTCCAAAAGGCCGCGCATTTTCCGAATCGCTGAAAAAGGTAACTATCGAATTACGGAAGGCACACTCTTTTCAGATGCTGGTTGAACGGTATATAAACATCGTTTGAATAATAATCACAGGAACCTTTTTACATGATGGCTGACAAAGGGCAAAATAGCCATTCTATGGGGCTTCCTCACGTTTCTGTATTCGTCTGTACACAAAAAAATCGCCGCCGAAATTTGGCCGTTTCTGACCGTTTTCGGTGGCGATGTAACATCCTCGCTTGAATGCCGCGTTCAAACCGGGGCTGAAGTAACACAAAAGTAACGTTGAAGTAACATTTGGTTTAGGGCAGCGTCCGGGGGTGTCGTTCTGCTAACTGTTTGATAAATAAAGGTAATCTATCATTCTTTCGCTGCTCTTCTTTTATACGTTTCGTTTTATCCCCGGTAAACGGAACTGGCGCGAACGGGCCCGGGGCCGCCCGGAGTGCATAGCACCCACCCGACCGCGCGTGACGGCCTCCCCACCCCGAAGCACACCGCCCGGAAACAACCGGAACAACACGAACGAAGCGGCGCGAACGGGTCCGGGGCCGCCCGGATAGGAGCGGTCGAAACGGGAGCAACCGGATCGGGCGCGAACGGAACGAGCGCGGTCGAGGCAGCGCGGTCGAAGCGGCGCGAGCGGATCCGGGGCGCCCGGATGGGAGCGGTCGAAGCGGAAACAACCGGAACAGCGCAACAAAAACGGGAGCAACCGAAGCGGGAGCGAACGGGACGGGAGCAACCGGATCGGGCGCGAACGGGACAGCAAGGTCAGATCGGAAACGACCGGATCGGGCGCACCCGAAGCGGCGCACCCGGCGGAAGCGCGATGCAGGAAAAAAGCATGATACGATTTTAAACAACCAACTATGACAGACAGTTACGAAACCCTTTCGGTAGGCAAGTACGAAAAACTGCTTCAGGCACGGGCGGACTACGAGCAGAAGGACGTGAACGCCCTGAATCTGGCCATACTGGCCATCCTCACGGACAGGTCGGAGGAGGAGCTGCTCGACCTGAAACTGCCCGAATTTCGGGCGCTGACGGACAGGGCGGGATTCCTGCGAACGGCCCCGCGCCCCGAGCCGGTGGCCCGGCGCTACCGCCTGAAGGAGTACGACCTGAGGCCGGTAACGGACGTGCGCAGGATGACCGCGGCCCAGTATATCGATTTTCAGACCTTCGCCCGCGAAGAGACGGGCTGCACGGCGGAACTCCTCTCGTGCTTTCTCATACCGCGCGGGAGGCGCTACAACGACGGGTACGACATCCGGGAGGTGCAGGCGGCCATCCGCGAATCGCTCCCGATCACCCGGGGCCTCGGCCTGCTCGCTTTTTTTTTGAAAAAATCGCGGCAGTCAACCATCAGTACGCTACGCTCTTCGATCAGGACGATGAAGCGGACGAAGCCGACGCCGCAGACGCTCAAGGCGATGAGCATGGCGGAACTTTCGATGGCTTTGCTCAAAAGTGGGGATGGGTCTCTCATGTCGATGCCGTTGCTGAGCTGACCCGCACCCCGTGGGCGCAGGTGTGGGAGCTGCCCCTGATCGAGTTCCTCAACATCCTGGCTTATCGCCGCGACAAGAACAGCGAGGAGCGGCGAAGACTGGATGCGTGGAGACGAAGACACTGACCGCGATTCGACCCGCCGGCCGGGGTGCTGGCATCGATCTTCCGGCAGGGGTGCTGCGCCGACCCGATGGCAGGGGTGCTGGCGGCGATCTTCCGGCAGGGGTGCTGCGCCGACCGCCAGCCGGGCGCTGGCTACGATCTTCCGGCAGGGGTGCTGCGCCGACCGCCAGCCGGGCGCAGCCCCCCCCAGCCGCGGTACGGACAGAAATCGATGGAAAGATATTTACCCGAAAAAGTTATGACAAAAGCGCAACCCATCTGGAAAGACTTCATCGTCCTGCTCGAAGGCGAGAGCTGGGGCGATTCGGTCCGGTATTACGTCACGTGCGACGGCGAGCGGATCTTTTCCGGCAAGGCCCACCGGCGCCCGGGCGACGAAAGCATCCGGTTTACGATCAACGACATTTGCGCACCCTATCTGTCGCAGGATTTCCGGCCCGAATCGCTTTCGGAGCGCGGGGTCGTGCGCAACGAGGGTGCGGGAAGGCATTTCGCCGTCTTCGACAGCAGCGACCACACGCTGCTCGACGAGGTGTTCTTCTACCTCGATTTCAGCTTCGACCCCTCCTACGACGCCACGAAGGCGGGGCCGTCGCTGCCGGTGACCGGGACGGTCGATCCGCGGCAGACCCTCGTGGTCTCGACCTACGACGATTCGCTGGTCGAGGTCCGCGTCACAACCTCACAGGGCCGGGAACTGGCCTTCACCCACCGCGGGGCGGGGACGCCCGCGACGCTCTACTTCCCCGTGGGCGACTTCCCGGACGCCCGGAAGATCGAGGCGCTGGGCCGCACCTACGAGGTGGCCCGGCGGTGCGGCCGGTACGTGCTCTACTACGTCAACGCCTTCGGCGGCTGGGATTCGCTCGCGGTCGACGGCACGGCGCTGGAGACCGACAACTACACCCGGTCCACCTACAAACGCTCGTATGACAACAGCGCCCCGTGGGCGAAGGGCACGGTGAACTACCGGAACGACTACGAGAAGAGCGTGAAGCTGGTGACGGGTTGGCTCTCCGACGAGCAGTCGCGGCGGATGCACCACCTGTTCGGCTCGACCAACGTCTACCTGCACGACCTAAGCACGCATACCACCCGCGCCGTCACGATCAGCGACAAATCGTTCGTTTACAAAACCTACCGCTCGGAGGGGCGCCGGCTGGTGAACTATACCCTCAACGCAACCGTATCGCAGGATTTCACACGACAATGAGCAGACGCAGAATCACCCTATACATCGCCGGGCGCCCGGCCGACCTGTCGCAGGAGTCGCTCGTGCAGATGAACTACGCCGCCGAGGAGCTTTCCAACCCGGCGGTGGTCAAAAACAGCTATTCGCAGCAGGTGACGCTCCCCGCGACCCGCAACAACGATGCGATTTTCGGCGGGATGTTCCGCGCCGACCGCCGCACCGTGGAGGGCGGAGGCGCCGGAACCGGCTTCAACCCCCTCGCCCGCACGCCGTTCGCCATCTACGACCAGCGGGGCGAGCTGCTCGAATCGGGCTATGTGAAGCTCGACACCGTCACCCGCAAGAAGGGCGCCCCGGCCTACGTGGTCACGCTCTACGGCGGTCTGGGTTCGTTCTTCTACACGCTCTCCTACGACGACGAGGGGAACGCGCTGACGCTCGGCGACCTGCCGCTGTTCGAGAACGAGCAGGAGGAGGTCTTCTTCACTATCAACAAAGAGACCGTCGTCGAGGCGTGGGACGCGCTGCGGACGGGGACCAGCGAGCAGTGGCGGATCGTGAATTTCGCACCGGCCTACAACGGACTGCCCGAGGGCGATTTCGACCCCGACAAGGCGATGGGCAAGCCCGAGCAGATCGGAGGGACCTCCTACCATATCGCCGAAGACGGAAAGCATTACATTCCCTACGGGCCGAACGGCGAGGCGCTCTACGACCTGGGCGAGGAGTTCACCGAGTGGCAGACCAAGGATCTGCGCAGCTATTTGCAGCGGCCCGTGGTCTCGGTCAAGGCGCTGATCGGCGGCATCGCGCGATTCGCGGCGGCGCGCGGGTTCACCCTGCAAACCGACAAAGCGTGGTTTCACGACAAGAACCCCTACTACGAAAAGGCCTGGATGACGCTGCCGATGATCGCCGGGCGCACGAAAATCTCCGAAAGCGACGAATTTGCCATCCGGGCGCCGGAGCAGCTCGAGGGCGTGGCGCCCTACTTCGTCAATCCGATGAAAATCGCCTACGAACCCGGCCTGCTCAAGAGCGGCGCCGAGGTCACCGTGACATGCAATCCGACGATTTGCGTGCAGTTAAATGACAGAACTCCTTCCAATGTTGGGCTGAATCCACCAAGTATCATTAACTACGCAAACGTAAACCGCGGTGTGATCGTTTTTTTGCAGGTCCAGTTGTTAGACAACGCCCGAAACATCGTGGGTTTCAGCCCCGTAAAACTGGCTACCACCTTTGAATGGACGATCAATCAATATCCTGCCGCCACCATCGCAAACCTCGCCAACCTGGAGACGATGAACACCTCGAGCATCGATCCGACGATCGTCTACGCCCCCTTGATACGCCGACCCGAAACGCGGGAGTCTCCGTATTTCAATGTTTGGCAGATGAACGATGACAGGTTGAAGATGGCCGCCACCGGGCTCAATGCGGTAACGGCCGTGCTCTGTTTCGAATGGCGGGTGATCTATTCAGATGGTGACGACAACTTGTCTTTTCACAAAGACATGAACTACAACGTATACGATCTCTACAGCACATATCTCAAATACCCCATCCAGCAGATGGGCGGGCACGACTTCCAGGCGACGCTGGCCTACAAGCTGGCGGACGAATACCGCAGCAACGCCGAGATCACGCAGGCCGACCTGTTCGCCGACACGATCAGCCCGATGCAATTCCTGCTCTCCTACTCGAAGACCTTCGGGCTGGCGTACACCTACGACAAGGCGACCCGGACGGTCAGCCTCTCGACCCGCAACACGCTCTACGACGGCGAGGTGATCGATCTGGAGGCACGCATCGACCGCTCGCAGCAGATCAAGACGACGCCGGTGGTCGCCACGACCAAATGGCTCTCGTTCTCCGTCGGGGAGTCCGCGGGCGAGTTCGCGGAGTACTACGGCGAAAAATACGGCCGGGAGTACGGCGCGCAGCGGGTCAACACGGGTTACGAGTTCAACGCCGACACCAAAGAGGTGCTCGACAGCGCGGAGTTCGGCGGCGCCGCCGAGGTGCTCGAACGCTCCATCTATTTCAACAACCTCACTTTCGGCGGCCGGGACACCCCCTCGCCGTTCCTGAACGGAAAGGCCTCCTACCGGCTCTACCACAATGGCGACAAGGACACCTCCATCGAACTGGGCGGTCTGACCCCGGGAGGAAACGGTGTGGAGATCGACTATTTCGACGACAAGCTGCGCTCCTACGACATCCTGCCGAAGCTGCAATGCCACGGCCAGGACAACGAAGCCGCGGACGGGGACAACATCCTCCTCTTTCACAAAGGGTGCATCGCGGAGTATCCGCAGATCGCCCGGGCGTACCGGCGCTTCCTGGTCACGGACGATTCGTCCGAGATGATCGCCCTGAACGGCAAGCCGTGCTGGGAACTCTCCGTGGGCGAGCCGGCGCGCGATATGCCTGTTTTCGGGCGGTTCTGGATGAAGGGGCGGGAGATCGTCCACTCGCTGGAGTTCGCAACGCCCGAGGAGGTGGACCTGCCGATGGTTTCGATCGGTCAGAACACCACCGTCTACGAGCGGTTCTGGCGCCGGTACATCGAAGACCGCTATCACGTCGACACGCGCGTAAGGACCCTCTACGTCGACTGGCGGGGGATTCAGGTCGGGGAACACCTGCTGCGCAAATTCTACTACGCGGACAACGCGCTCTGGGTGCTGAACAAGATTTCGAACTACTCGCTCACGGGCATCGGCACGACGCAGTGCGAGCTGGTGAAGGTGCAGGACCCGACGGCCTACACCGCGGGGCAGCTCCTGCCCGTCAAATACCGCCTCGCATTGAACGGCGCCGAGGCGGACGCATCGGAGCGTATCGGCGCCAACGGCGGCGAGGTGTCGGTGGACTATCAGACCAACGGGACTATCCGCATCGGAGCGTTCTCGGAGGGGCTGACCGTCACCGTCACGGACGAAAAGATCGTGATCCGGGTCCCGGAAAACACGCAGGGGGCCTGGAACTACTTTGTCGCCGCCTTCTGCGTGGCCGAGGATAGCGACATAGAGCGCCGGATCGTCATCCGGCAGAACGCCCGCACGAACAACACCCTGCGCGGAGCGCTCGTGATGAACATCACCAGTCGGCTCCCGCAGGCGGAGTTGTCGGCTGAGATGCCCGTCGCTTCGGACCTGCGCGTGCGCTTCGTCACCGAGCCTTCTGAAGCTGTCCATGAATACATCATGCCCGCAGGGACGGAGCGTATCGTGACGGACAACGCGATCGACCCGTCGAGCGCGAGGGTCGTCATCCGATCCGTCGAGCCGGAGCGGGACGATCGGTACAACTACGTAATCGTCAATCCGGAGCCTTATTATCTGCGGTTGGGGTCTCCGCTCACCCGGCTGGTCGCGCAGCAGGGCGGGGTTGTCACGGATACCGTCCTGACGAACGGCACGCCTGTCATCAAATCCACGCTTGGCATCTCCCTGCTGCAAGTCACGCTGACCGGTACGAGCATTTCGGTGTCGGTCCCCGCCAACCTGTCGCTCAGCACCCGATCCATTCAGGTAGAGCTGACATTGGAGGAGGATCCGGGCGTCACAGCCGTATTGAGCATCGATCAGCTGGGGAAGACGCTCTCTCCCCCGGACCCCGTGGCGTAGAAGAGGGTTTTATGAAAAACGAAGCAACGATAAACAACAGAACAGATGGCAAATGAAATAACAGGGGCAACCCGGATCGACGCCTCGAAGAGCACGCAGACCGTGCGGGAGTTGCAGAACGAGGTCGGGCGGCTCACGGCGGAGTTGCACAAACTCAAAGCCGGCACGGAGGAGTATGCGGCGGCGCAGCAGCTGGCCGCACAGAAGCAGCAGGAGCTGACGGCGGCGTTCGAAATCAGCCGCGGGGCGGCGGCAGAGATGGAGACCTCCGCCAAACGCCTGGCCGCGGCCGCGGCCGAAAATCAGAAAGCCGTCGCGGGCGTCGTCGAGGCGATGCGTGCCTGGAGGGGCGCCGCGATCGGGACGGACGGCGTTTTGCAGGAGTCGGCGGCGACCCTGAGCGCCGTCACCGACACCCTCCGCCGGCAGACGGCGGCCGTCAGCGAACTCCGCACGCAGCAAAACGAACTCGCCCGGCAGGCGGCCGACGAGGCCAGCGTGCTGGAGGAGGTTATCCGGGTGCGGAAGGAGCTGAACGACGCCATCGCCGCCGGGGTCATCAGCGAGCAGGCTGCCGCCAGCGAGAAGCAGTTTCTGCGGAAGGTGGAGGCGGACTACCAGGCGAGCCTTTCGCAGACGCAGGCGGAGCTGAGGGCCGCGACCGCGCAGATGCAGGCGGCCGAAGGGTCGTACAACGGGATGTCCCGCCAGGTAGACACTCTCCGCGACGCATACCGGCAGCTGGGAGCGGCCGCACGGGAGTCGACCGAGGGGAAGCAGCTGATCGGGCAGCTGATCGAACTGGCTGCGGGGTTGAAGAGCGTGGACGCAGAGATGGGCAACCACCGGCGAAACGTCGACAGTTATCAGAGCGCTCTGGGCGGTCTGGGAAAAGCGTTCGGCGCCACGAAAGGTGCGCTCGGGCTGGTAAGGGTCGGCATGGAAGCGGCCGTCGGGGTCTTCCACGGCCTGATCGAGGCTGCGAAGAGCACGCAGAAGACCGGGGACGCCCTGAATATGGCCGTCGCCGCGTGGAGCTCCGGGTGGGAGGTGTTCAAGAAAAACCTGGCTGCGGGATCGTTCGAAAACCTCTCGGCCCGGATGCTGGAGGCGGCCCGCGCCGGCCGGGAGCTCGCGGCTATCCTCGACGGCGTGTTCGAGCGGACCAATTCGATCAACCTCCAGGCCGCCAGGCTGGACGAGGAGAATGTGAAGCTCTGTGCGGATATGAGGAATGTCAACCTCTCGTACGAAGAGCGCATCGCCGCCGGCAACAAGTATCTTGATAACGTTACGTCGATCAGGGAGCAGGAGATCGCCAACGCCGTGCAGGTGCGCGACGCCCAGCTCGAAAATCTCTTCGCACTTACCAACACCCGCGAATTCGCCTCCCGGCAGGAGCGCGAAGCCGCGAAAGAGGAGCTGGCGAACGGAATCGAGCGCTACAACCTCCGGCAGCAGGAGATCGAGGCGGTAAACGACTATATCTCGGCGCAAAGCCAGGCCAATGCGCTGCATGACAGCATTTCACAGGCGGAATTCGGCGCCGTGCGCGTTGCCGAGCAGGCGACCCGGGCTCAGGAAAATGCGAACGAGGCGTATGCCCGCTTGAAAGGGATTGCGGGCGAGAACACGGAAAGTTTGATCGCTTTCGTCAAGCAGTACAACCTCTCCAACGACGAGCAGGTCAAGGGGTATGTGGACGCGGAGATCGCCTGCCGCAAATTGACGGCATCGACCCTTTCGGACCAGCAGCAGATCATGTCGGGCATCGATTCCGTCCGCACCGAACAGGAGCGCGCCGAGCAGGCCCGGCAGACAGCCGCCCGGCAAGCGGGCGAAGAGGCCCAAAGAGCGGCTGAGCAGGAGAACCGAAGGGCGAAAGCCATCGCCGATGCGAACCGGGAGGTCGAGCGGCGCGTCGAGCTGATGAAGGCCGAACGGATACCCGATGCGGAGGGCGGAGAGTTCGCCGTGGCGCAGGTGAAATACCAGCAGGAGCTGGAAGATTTCAATGCGATGGTCGCCGAAAAGGGCATCACCGAGGCCAATGCGATGGCGTACCGGGAGCAGCTTCAGGCCCAATTCGAGGAGAACATCCGCAACATCCACAACGAGAACCTCCAAGAGCAGACGGCAGACCTGATGCGGGAGCTCGACAAGGAGATGGAGGCCACGTTCAAGGCAGGCGAGAAGATCCTCAAAGAGGAACAGAAGGGTCTCAATGAGAAGAAGAAGATCGAAAAGGCGAAGCGCGAGACCGTGCTGAACGTCGCCAGCAGCACGCTCGGCTCCCTCTCCTCCATTCTGGGCGAGGAGACCGCGGCGGGCAAGGCCGCGGCAGTTGCGGCGGCCACCATCGACACCTATAAGGCGGCGAACTCGGCCTACGCCGCTCTGTCGGGCGTTCCGTTCGTCGGCCCCGCATTGGGTGCTGCCGCGGCGGCTGCGGCGGTCGTGGCGGGTATCGCAAACGTGAAGAAGATTCTCTCGACCAGCACCGACAGTTCGGGCTCTTCCGCGAGTACCCCCTCGAGCGTGGCCACCCCCACCGTGGTGACGCCTCCCGCGGTGATTCAGCAGGTTCCGGTCATCAGGACGCTCACGGGGGCGAGCGAGGAGGAGCGGCTGAATCAGATGGCCGGCGATCAGCGCGTCTATCTGGTCTACTCCGACGTGGAGCAGGCGGGGCGTCAGGTCGAGGTGCAGCAGACGGAGACGACTTTCTGACCCCCTCCCCGGACGGGAAGAGCCGCGGGTTTCCGCGGCTTTTTTGCGGATGGGTTGGACAAAAAACCGGCATTTGATATTTCCCCGTGAACGACCCGAGGCAAACCGGCACGCCCGCTTCGTCGGGGTCATCCACGGCAAGGCCCCCGGTCAGAGGCCCCGATGCCGAAGCAGACGGCGCAGCTGCGCATCCGCCGATTCGCAAAGAGCCAGGCCCGAAGAGGGCGGCAAGCCGGGCGCGGACGACAGGTTCAGGAGGCGGAGCGCACGGCGAAAAGGAAGCAGCCAACCGGACGCATCCTGCCGAAGCCGCCCCGACCACACCATACAGAAGATGTCGGGACCGGGGCCCGAACAGGAGAGACCGAAAAGTAATTTACGCATATTCCGGGGCGGGAGTTGTGCCACCCCTATTATCAATCTCAAAAAAACAGAAAAAATGGCTTGTTCTCAAACTTTCAACGGGATTCCCTACGACTGCTCGACCTCGATGGGCGGCATCCGTGAGGTCTACATCGCCAATGCCGAGGATGTGACGGGAAAGACCCTCACCGACGGCATCGTAACGGCAATCACCCTGGCCAAGGCCGCGGAGGGCGCCGCCACTGCCAAGTACAAAAAGTACCTCTTCAGAAAGGGGACCGGGTCGATGACCTCGACGCTGAATGTCGATGCCGCGAACGGCGTGAACTACGTCTCGACCGAGCTGGTCCTCCAGTTCGCCAAGATGGAGACGGCCAAGCGCATCGAAATCGCCGCCCTGGCCGTGGGCGAACTGTCGGTCATCGTCAAGGATTCGAACGGCAAGTACTGGATGCTCGGCTACGACGAGCCGGTGACCGCCAGCGCCGGAGACGGCTCGACGGGAACCGCCGTCACCGATGCGAACAAGTACGGGATCACGCTGCTGGACACCGCCCAGAGCTTCCCGTACGAGGTGAGCGCCGAGATCATCGCCGACCTGGTCGACTAAGCTGACGGAAGCGGGCGCATCGCAAGGGGTGCGCCCTTTTTTTTATGAAGCAATGCGACTGACGCAAGAGGAGTTCGCCATCGCGGCCCGGTGGGAAACGAACATGCAGACGGCCATCCGGTCGCGGTATCTGCGCAATGTGGGGCGCACGGCATTGGAGCGGCTCGTTTCCATCTACGAGCGCATCAGCGGCGAGCGCAGGCACATCAACCCCAACTGCGCGGCCTGCGTCGCGGAGCTGCTCCAGCGGCTCGGGGCCGTCTACTTCGCCGATAAGGCCGAGCGGGAGCGGGCGAACGCGGAGCCGGGGCGGGCAGAGCCGGGGCGGGAGCGGGCGGAGGAAGAGCAGCGTTGAGCCGGAAGCGGTGCAGGCAGATCGGGAACGGTGTAGAGCCGGAACCGGAGAAGCCGGGACGGGAGCGACGTTGAACCGGAACCGGAGAAAGCCGCAGTCGGAGCCGGGGCGCGCGGAGCCGGAACGGGAGCGGAACCGGAACGGCGTTGATCCGCAGCCGATGCTGGCAGATCGGGACCGGTGTTGAGCCGGAGCGGCATTGAACCGGAGCACGCAGCGTGCCGCCACTTTACAAAAACCTTTACAGCGCGGCCTCGTGCGGCATCCGGCTCGCAAGAGCCGCGCAAAAAACCAATTATCAGCATATGACACTTTTGGAGACGATCCGAACCCTGGAAGCCGTGGCCCTCGAACAGCACGGCGTGGCCACGGTTATCGAAGAGGAGTTATCGAAGCTCGACACGCTGCCCGATGCCCGCTATGCGGTCTTCGCCTACACGCAGGGGCAGCACACCACCGACGTAGGCGGAGACATCACCACATACAGGCTGACGATCAGCTATATCGACCGGCTTGCCGAGGACAAGAGCAACCGGCTGGAGATTCAGAGCACGGGAATGGAGGTGCTCCGAAACATCCTCTACATGATGGGCGAGCTGGACTTCGAAATCAGCAGCATGCCCGTTCAGCCTTTCACGCAGGGCTTGTCGGATGCGTGCGCAGGCGTGTACTGCGAAGTGAGCATCGGAGCGGCCAACGGCTGCACGTGCATGCCGGGATTCGGCGAGGTGCTGAAAAAGGTCGCCGACGCCGCGCAGGCGGCCGATGCGGCGGCGAAGAGAGCCGACGCCGCCGGGAAGCTGCTCGACAGCGTCTCGCTCTTCGACTATGCCGACCTCGATCGTCCTCTGAGCGAGGAAGAGGAGCGACACTTGCGCGCAAGCACAATGCTGATCGTGCGGAACACGCCGTGGGGAGACCGCGTTCTCTTTCCCAGCGTCTTGCCGGACAGAATCATTTACTGGGGGCTTTATTCCCAGACCAGGCTTTTTACGACAACCCTCCGGGCCGATCACGTCCTTACAACCATCACCTTACAAAACATCTACGATTTGGGGGCGGTCCGGTTTACGGAAAATCAGTCGTATCTCTCCGCGGCGCAGCGCACCGTGGGCCGCAACAACCTCGACGCCGTGGGCTGGCTCTGCCTCGGGGCCACGCTCGGAAGCGAAGCCGACAACCGGCCGCTGACGCTCACCTCGACGCTCGCCGAGGTGCAGGCGGCTTTCGCCCTGTTCCGGGCCGATCCCGGCCGCTACCGCTGGTCGCTGTCGATCCACGGGACCGGGGAGACGAATCCGTTCGTCGAGGAGGCCGCGCTGGAGCCTTTGCAGCGGGACGACGGCGGGCTGGAGCTGCTCTTCACCTCGAAGCGGTCGGGCATGCGCTATGCGGTCGTCCTGACGGCGGACGAGGCGGCGATCACCGCCGCACGCGTCGAGTACCGCCTGACGCCCGAGCAGCGGCATTACACCGCGCGCGGCGCGACGTTCGACCCCTCGACGGGGCTGTTCGCGCTGAACGGGATCGGGGACCTGACCCCCGCCGAGCTGGAGACGATCTGCGCCCTCTGGAACGGCGAGAAGAAGACGGACCTGTCGGAGCAGTTCGCCGGATCTGCGATCCGCACGGCGTTCCCGATAAAATCGACGTGGACGAGATTAAACTTGCAGCGCGCCTTCCAAAACTGCCGCAGCCTGCGGCGGATCGACATCGACTGCTACGTGGCGGACATGGCGTTTCTCTGCTACGGAGACGTCAACGTCGAATCGGTCGGATATCTCAACACCTACCTGATAAACAGCATCCACCAGGTGGCCCAGCCCTTTGCGGCCTGCTACAAGCTCAAGACGGCCTACATCAAGAGTTTGCGGTACAATTTCGATTTCAGCGATTCGCCGCTTCTGTCGTTCGATTCGCTGCAATACCTGGTCGACAACGCCATCAACACGGCCGCAATCACCGTCACCGTCCACCCCGAAGTCTATGCCCGGCTGACCGATCCGGCCGACAGCACGTGGTATCCGCTCAACGAGCAGGCCGCGGCCCGAAAGATCGCATTTGCAACCGTTTAAACCTCTACTGAAATGGATATTGTACTGGAAGCGCGCGGGTCGATGCGCGAAATGACCGCCCCGGCGGGTTATTACCTCACACAGGCCGCGGTTGGGAGCGAGGACCGCATTTTCTGCACGCGGCGCGTGCTGCTGCCGTCGGAGCAGGCCGAAGAGTGGCGCCCGGCCACACCCCGCGAAAAAGCCGATTACGAGGCCGAAACGGCTCGCCTCTACCCCACCGCGACGCAGACGGCCGCCGAAGCACCGGAGAGCCGATCCGAAGCACCGGAGCACCGATCCGGAGCGCCGGAGCGCCGATCCCAAGCACCGGAGCGCCGATCCGGAGCGCCGGAGCGCCGATCCGAAGCACCGGAGAGCCGATCCGGAGCCGACATCCCCGATCCGGCTTTGTGATGGACTGGTCGACGATCCTTACGGCGCTGGTTTCGGCGCTGCTCTCCGGCGGCGGGATTGCGGGCGTGGTGTTCTTCCGCGAGAACAAACGCGCCCGGCAGCTGCAAAACGAGAACACCGCTTCGGCACAATGGCGCGAACTCTACGACAAGGCGGAGGCGAAGGTCGAATCGCAGGGGCTGAAGATCGAATCCCTCTACAAGGAGAACAAGCACCTGCGCGACCAGAACAACGACCTGACCACCCAGAACGCCGTGCTGAAAATCTGGAAATGCAAGCGGATCGGCTGCACCGACCGCGAACCTCCGTTCGGGTCGAAAGCCAAAATTGAACAAACGCAAACCGACAGACCATGAAGCATTTCTCCCTGGCGGAGTTGACCCGCTCCGCAACGGCCCGCAGGCTGGGCCTCGACAACAACCCGACTGCCGAGCACCTTGCCAACCTCGAGATGACCGTGGCCCAGCTGCTCGACCCGCTGCGCGAGGCGTGGGCCGTCGCGTGCGCCCGCGAGCGGTGGGGAACGCCCGCTCTGACCGTTTCGTCCGGTTACCGCGGATTCCGTCTCAACCAGGCCGTCGGCGGGTCGGCTACCTCGGCGCATTGCGTCGGCTTCGCGTTCGACCTTGTGCCGGGTAACGGCCGGCTGGCCGACTTCAAGCTGTTCTGCCGCGAATGGTTCCGGGGGCGCGCGTTCGACCAGCTCATCTCCGAGGACGAGGACGAAAGCGGGGTTCCGAAGTGGATTCACCTCGGCTACAAGAACCGGCAGGGCGGGCAGCGGCGGCAGCTGCTCTCCAAGCGCGCCGGGGCCAAAGCCTATACACCCCTGACCGCATGAAGCGGCCGATCCTCTCGCTGCTCGCGGCGGTCGTCGCCGGCGGTGCGCTCTTCGGGTGGGGATACCGCCGGGGTGCTGCGTCGGTCGAGGTGCGCGACAGCGTGGTCGTGCGGTGGCTCTCCGGGCCGGTCGTCCACGACACGATCCGCGAGCCGTCCGCGGTCCTCGTCCGCGAACCGGCCGACACGGTGTGGCGGACGCTCCCCGCAGACACCGCGGCCATCCTGGCCGACTACCTGCGCGAGCGCGACTACCGCCTCGACTTCTCGACCGATTCGACCGGGCGGTTCCTCGTCGACGCCACCGTGGGCCGCAACCGGCTGCTGAGTGCGGCGGCCACCGTCGAGCCGCTGCTCCGCGAGGTGACGACGCGGCATACCGTAATCCGGACCGTCGTGCAGCCGCCCCGCTGGGAGATCGGACCCGCGGTCGGGGCGTGGACGGACCCCGTGCGTGACGGGGTATGGGTCGGAGGATATGCCCGGCGGTCGTTCGGGCGGGTGAATGTCTCCGCGGCGGCCGGGTACGACGCCCGCAGCGCAGGCTTCTGCGCGCAGGTGCAGGCCGGAGTGGCGGTGTGGAGAAAATAGCGGGATTCGTCGTAAGGAGCGGGCGCAGGCGTCCGAACGAAACCCGCCGCAAGAAGCGGTAACGGCGACGGATAATAAACGAAGGACGGTCTTTTTCAAGACCGTCCTTCGTTTGCGTTGAGCTGCCGGGATTCGAACCCAGAACGACAGAACCAAAATCTGCTGTGTTACCATTACACCACAGCTCAAACATTCGCTCGAAAGCGCGTGCAAAGTTAGCAAAAAAATCGCAATTTGCAATCCCCCGCGCAAAAATCGGACGCAAGGCGGACAACCCGGCCGAATATTCGCTACATTCGCTGCGCCGAACACCCGCACGCGGGTGCGCGGTCCGGAAATTGCAAGGCAGTCCGGCGAGGGAAGAAGCAAACGGAAACCGTGTGACAATATGATTCAGACAATGATTCTGCTCTTCGTGGCGGGCTATGTGTTCATCGCCCTGGAGCACAAGGTGAAGATCAACAAGTCGGCCATCGCCCTGCTGATGGGCGGCGCGATCTGGACCGTGCTGAGCCTCTGGGGGCACGACCGCTCGATCGCGGACCAGCTGGTCGAACAGTTGGGCGACACCTGCGAGATTCTGGTCTTCCTGATCGGAGCCATGACCATCGTCGATCTGATCGACTCCCACGGCGGGTTTTTGGTCATCACGCAGCACATCACCACGCGCAACAAGCGCAAACTGCTGTGGCTGCTCTCGATCATCACCTTCTTCATGTCGGCGGCGCTGGACAACATGACCACGACGATCATCATGGTCATGCTGCTGCGCCGGCTCGTCTCCGACCAGCGCGACCGCTGGGTCTTCGCCAGCCTGATCGTCATCGCCGCCAACAGCGGAGGGGCGTGGTCGCCTATCGGCGACGTGACGACCATCATGCTCTGGATGCGGGGCAACGTCAGCGCGGGAGTGCTGATCTACAACCTCTTCCTCCCGGCGCTGGTCTCGGTCGTCGTACCCACGGCCATCGCCGCCCGCTACATCCGCAACGAGAACGTCTCCCCGGTCGACACCTCGGCCGAGGATGCGCTGCTGCCTCCCGGCGTGAGCCCCCGTCTGAGCCGCTTCATGCTCGTCATCGGCGTGGCGGCCCTGCTCTTCGTACCGGTCTTCAAGAGCCTGACGGGACTGCCGCCCTACATGGGCATGATGGTGTCGCTGGGCGTGATCTGGATCATCACGGAGATCATCTACGACCGCAAGCGCAACCTGGAGGAGTCGATCCAGAACCGCGTGTCGAAGGTGCTCAAGCATATCGACATGTCTACGATCCTCTTCTTCCTCGGTATTCTGATGGCGGTAGGGGCGCTGCAGAGCGCGGGCGTGCTGACCGACATGGCCGACTGGCTCAACAAGCAGGTCCACGAGGTCTATGCGATCGCGGGCGTGATCGGCCTCTTGTCGTCGGTGGTGGACAACGTACCGCTCGTCGCGGCCTGCATGGGCATGTACCCCGTGCTGGACGCGGCGGCCGTGGCGGCCAGCGCCGATCCGGCCTACATGCAGAGTTTCGTGCAGGACGGCCTGTTCTGGCACATGCTCACCTACTGCGCCGGGGTGGGCGGCAGCCTGCTGATCATCGGCTCGGCGGCGGGCGTGGTGGCGATGGGGCTCGAAAAGATCAATTTCGGCTGGTATCTCCAGAAGATCACCCTGCTCGCGCTGGCGGGCTATCTGGCGGGTATGCTCATCATCTGGCTCGAAAACCTCGCCGGGTTCTGACACGAAAGAGGCTCCGGAATCCGGAGCCTCTTTCATTAGGGAATATTTTGAATCGCAGTCAGTTTTCCGTTGTCGAAGTAGAGGTATTTGCCGTAGGAGTAGACCCATTGTTCGTTGCGCAACCCGCTCACGATGGTCGTATTGACCCACTGCGGCGTTCCCCAGGCCGCTTCGCACATCGCCTTCGTCATACCCAGCACAACCTGGCCGTTCGCAATATACTTCCCGTTCACGGGACCAAATTGGGCTATACAGTCGGCTTCGAACTGCTTTCGGCTTTCGATAAGGCGCTGCTCCTGCTCCTGCCGCTCTTTTTCCCGCTGCTCCTCCGCCAGCTGAAGCAGGCGCTCACGTTCCTCGTAACGCTCCTCGGATATGAAAGCATAGGGAAACGTCGTACCGGCGTTCAAATCCGACGGACTTACAAGCGGGAATTTAACGGCTGAGGTCTCGTTCTCCAGCACATAGCACGGCTGCATGTAGGCTTCGGAGAGCTCCATCAGCGACAGGTCGGTGCATTTCCACTTCGAACCGGACGAGATCGTCACCGGTTGTCCCGTATTGATGTCGATCAGGTTCCGGATATCCTGCTCGGCAATAAAGTTCTTTCCGACATGATCGCGCCGCATCCGCTCGTAAAACGACACCAGCAGCATGGGCGGCGGAAAATTTTCGTTGGAAACGCGGTAAATACCGCGATTGCAAAAATCATAGTTGGTCGAGATAACCATCAGGAACGGCTCCCCGCCCTCCACCGGCTGCAACGTAAAGATCGGATGAACGGATTGTCCGAAGTATTTTTGCTGCGATTCACCGGTTAACGGCTCGTAGGTAAGATCATGCAGGTAACGCTCTTCCTCTTTGGTCGTCAGGGACCCCCCGCGCGAGCGAATTTTGCCGACTCCAACGTCCAGAATAACGAAATAACGTCCTTCTACGGAGTCGGCAGGCGTATAAAAACCTCTGCTGGACAGATCGGTATTCACGAAAACGGGTTTGTAGCGGTCGGTTTTCAATATGTCCGTCTGCTGCTCGACCTTCTCCCGTCCGCGAACCCAACTCGTCTTCGGGTAGGTATAGTTGTATTCGGACGGCTTGAGATCGAGGTTGTAAAAACAGTTATACCGGGTTACCTGATCTTCTTTTTTAGCCGCGTCGTCTGCGTGGGAGGACTTGGGCAGAAAGAAGATTTGCTGGCCGATATAACGCTTGAAATTCAACATATTAGGTTTCTCATCCCGTTGAGGTGGGACACGCCACTCGTTAATCAGGTTCGTCAGACTGTCGAAAGGCTCCGGACGCATGACCGGTTTATCGACTACCGGATTTTGGCGCACGGCGATCTGAGCCGTTGCCCCGGCAGCGGTCAGAATCATGGCAAGGATTAGTACAGTTTTTCGCATAATATTTAACATTTAGTAAGAAATTTCTCCCGATCCACCACGTAGCGGACATGCACCCCCTCGCCGATCATGCCCGCCTCGTCGCGGGCGCCGACGTTGAAGGTCAGTTTGCGCCCCTCGACCCCGGTCAGCACGGCCGTCGCCGTGATCGCGGCCCCCAACCCCGAGGGCTTGATATGCGTGACGTTCATCTCCGCCCCGACGGTCGTCGCCCCGGCGGGCAGCTCGCCCGCCACGGCCGTCATGGCGGCATTTTCCATCAGCGCGACCATCGCGGGCGTGGCGAAGACCTCCAGATCGCCCGAACCCATCGCCGCGGCGGTATTCTCCCGCGTCACCGTCGCGGTGCTGCGGGCCGAAACTCCTTTTTCCAACATAATATCCTCTGCTGTGTTACGTTTGAAAGGTGAAATGATTAACTTTGCAACAAAGGTAACGATTTTTTCCGGACGATGAAAAGGTGGCTCGCACTTCTCCTGCTGCTTTTCGCCGCGCTCCCCGCAGTGCAGGCGCAGGGCGGCCGCGGCTTCTGGCATCAGGAGTGGGACGTCGAAAAGGGCGACTCCATCCCCTTGGTGCACATCCTGCCGGTCTACGTCTTCAGCCGCCCGGTGGACCTGCGGCGCTACCGCCGGCTGGTCGAGGCGGTGAAGAAGGTCTATCCCGTGGCCAAGATCGCCCGGGCCCGGATGGAAGAGATGGAGGAGGAGCTGCGCCGCCTGCCCACCAAGAAGGCGCAGCGGGCCTACATCAAACAGGTCTACCACCAGATCAAGGAGGAGTATACGCCCGTGCTGAAGCACATGACCCGCACGCAGGGGCGCGTGCTGCTGAAGCTGATCGACCGCGAGACCGAATACACGGCCTACGAGGTGCTGCGCGAATTTCGCGGCGGCTTCGTGGCGGGGTTCTGGCAGGGCGTCTCGCGCATCTTCGGCCAGAACCTCAAATCGCAGTACGACAAGGAGGGCGAGGATCGGATGATCGAGCAGATCGTTATTTATTACGAAGCGGGGCTGCTGCGCTGACGCCTCCGGCGGCCCGGCCTCTGCGCGGAGGGTTTTGCGGTCGGATCGCCCGGCGGACGGGAGCGCGCGGCCGATGAGGCATGAAGCGGTGTTGCTGCGATAACTTCCCCCGACCCGTTCAGCCCTCTGCGCGAAAGGGTTTTGCCGTCGGATCGTCCGGCCGACGGGGCCGCGCGGCCGATGAGGCATGAAGCGGTGTTGCTGCGATTACTTCCCCCGACCCGTTCAGCCCTCTGCGCGGAGGGGTTTTGCCGTCGGATCGCCCGGCGGACGGGACCGCGCGGCCGATGAGGCATTTAGCAGTGTTGCTGCGATAACTCCCCCCGACCCGTTCAGCCTCTGCGCGGAGGGGTTTTGCCGTCGGATCGCCCGGCGGACTGAAGCACGCGGCCGATGAGGCATGAAGCGGTGTTGCTGCGATAACTCCCCCCGACCCGTTCAGCCCTCTGCGCGGAGGGGTTTTGCGGCCGGATCGCCCGGCGGACGGGAGCGCGCGGCCGATGAGGCATGAAAGCGCGTTTTTCGCAGTTTTTTACTATCTTTGTCCCCCGAAACAAGCGACAACCACCATGTTTGAAAATTTAACCGATAAACTCGAACGGTCGTTCAAAATCCTCAAGGGCGAAGGCCGCATCACGGAGATCAACGTAGCGGAGACGCTCAAGGAGATTCGGCGCGCGCTGATCGACGCCGACGTAAACTACAAGGTCGCCAAGACGTTCACCGACGAGGTGAAGCAGAAAGCGCTGGGAGCCAACGTGCTCACGGCCGTCAAGCCGGGGCAGATGATGACCAAGATCGTGCGCGACTCGCTGGCCGAGCTGATGGGCGGCACGGCGACGGACATCCGGCTCGACGGCACGCCCGCCGTCGTTCTGATCGCCGGTTTGCAGGGTTCGGGTAAGACGACCTTCTCGGGCAAGCTGGCCGCGCTGCTGAAAAGCAAGAAGGGCCGCCAGGTGCTGCTCGTGGCGGGCGACGTCTACCGTCCCGCGGCCATCGACCAGCTCAAGGTGCTGGGCGGCCAGATCGGCGTGGAGGTCTACACCGAGGAGGGCAGCAAAAACCCGGTGGCCATCGCCGAGAACGCCATCCGGTACGCGCGGCAGAAAGGATATAACGTCGTGATCGTCGATACGGCGGGCCGTCTGGCCGTCGACGAGGCGATGATGCAGGAGATTACGGCCATCAAGGCGGCGGTGAAACCCTCGGAAACGCTCTTCGTGGTCGATGCCATGACCGGACAGGACGCCGTGAACACCGCCCGGGAGTTCAACGACCGGCTCGATTTCGACGGCGTGGTGCTCACCAAACTCGACGGCGACACGCGCGGCGGTGCGGCCATCTCGATCCGTTCGGTGGTGGACAAACCGCTCAAGTTCATCTCGAGCGGCGAGAAGATGGACGCCCTGCAGGTGTTCCACCCCGAGCGCATGGCCGACCGCATCCTGGGCATGGGCGACGTGGTGTCGCTGGTGGAGCGCGCGCAGGAGCAGTTCGACGAGGAGGAGGCGCGGCGGCTGAAGAAGAAGCTGGTTAAGAACCAGTTCAACTTCAACGACTTCATCGCCCAGATTCAGCAGATCAAGAAGATGGGCAACCTGAAGGACCTGGCGGGCATGCTTCCCGGCATGGGCAAGATGCTCAAGAACGTGGATATTCCCGACGACGTGTTCAAGCAGACCGAGGCGATCATCTCCTCGATGACCCCCGCCGAGCGCGAGCGTCCCGAGATCATCAACGCCCGCCGCCGCGAACGCATCGCCAAGGGTTCGGGCACGACGATGGCCGACGTGAACCGCCTGATGAAGCAGTTCGAGGAGACGCGCAAGATGATGAAGGCCGTGGCCGGCGGCGGCATGAAGATGCCCAAGATGCCGGGCGGGATGGCGCGGCGGTAACCCCCTGCGCATACATATTATAAGGCGTTCGGCTTTCGGTCGGACGCTTTTTTCATGCGCGACCGGGCCGCATGCGCGACGGATACTCGGTCAGGATAGGTCCGGTCCGCCGGACCGCGCGGGCCGCAAACCGGGAGGGGGGGGGCGTTCCCAACGGGGCAAATCCGTCCGTCCGCGCAGCCGATCACCCGGCGGGGCAGGTCCGTCCGCCATCCCACTACCGGACACCCGGTCAGGTCGGGCCGCGTCACTGAGGCGGCTCTCTGTCGGAGCGGAATTTCCGGCCGGCGGTGAGGAATCCGACCACGAACAGCAGAAAGATCACTACTTTCATCGGGCAGGGGATTGTGTCGTGTCCCGCGGCGCTCTTCCGGACGAGGGCCGAAAAAAAACGTGGGACAAAACTTTGATACCTGTCTCTGAGGTTCTCGACAACCTTCGGCACAAATACGAAAGTGAAGCCCACGTTGGAAACGTGAGCATCAACTTCACTTCCTGTGCCAGCTAAAACTGTCGAGATTTCAGAGACAAGACGTAAAATTAACGCTTAATATGTAGGTAGGGGCCGGTGCTTTTCGGGCGGCGCGGCCCGGGCGGGACGTTCCCAGGAGGTTTGTTATCGGTTCTTCATAGGCGGCATCGCAGTTCGGTTTCAACAACAAAAATAGGAAAAACCCGAATAAATTCCTACCTTTGGACGATAAAATTAGGAACCATGCACAAATCGGGCTTCGTCAATATCATCGGCAACCCCAACGTCGGCAAGTCGACGCTGATGAACGCGCTGGTCGGCGAGCGGCTGTCGATCATCACGCAGAAGGCGCAGACCACGCGCCACCGCATCATGGGCATCGTCTCGGGCGAGGAGTTCCAGATCGTCTACTCCGATACGCCGGGCATCCTGAAACCCGCCTACAAGCTGCAGGAGTCGATGATGAAGTTCGTCCGCGGCGCACTCACCGACGCCGACGTGATCCTCTACGTCACCGACACCGTCGAGCAGGGCGACCGCTCGGCGGAGATCATCGACGACATCCGCCGAAGCGGCATCCCGACCGTGGTGGTTATCAACAAGATCGACCTTTCGACCCCCGAGGCGCTCGAAGCGCTGGTGGAGCGGTGGCAGGCCGAGCTTCCCGCGGCACGCATCGTCCCCGTGTCGGCCAAAGAGCGGTTCAACGTCGAGGGCGTTTTTAAAACGGTGCTGGAGCTGCTGCCCGAAGGTCCGGCCTTCTACCCCAAAGAGACGCTTACGGACAAGACGCTTCGCTTCTTCGCCTCGGAGATCATCCGCGAAAAGATCCTCCGCTTCTACGACAAGGAGATCCCCTACTGCTGCCAGATCGAGATCGACAGCTACAAGGAGGAGCCGTCGATCGACCGCATCGCGGCGACGATCTACGTGGCCCGCGACTCGCAGAAGGGCATCCTGATCGGCCACAAGGGCGAAAAGCTCAAACGCGTGGGACAGGCCGCCCGCGAGGACATGGAGGCTTTCCTCGGCAAGAAGGTCTTCCTGCAACTCTTCGTCAAGGTCAGCGACGACTGGCGCAACGACGAACGCCAGCTGCGGCGTTTCGGCTACGAACAGGAGTAATAAAAGCGAGGCGCTTCGCACGACATGATCGGGGGCGGCGTTTCGGCTACGAACAGGAATAATAAACGGGCAAAAAAACCGTTAAAAAGGCAAGTCACGCAAGGCAGATGCGCAAATTCATCTTCGGCATAGTAACGGCGGCGGCGCTGTTGTGCGGCGTCTCGGCGCATGCGCAGTACAACCGGGAGTACTTCTTCTGGGTGGGACGCACCTGCATGATGAACAACGACTACCAGGAGGCCATCCGTACGCTCAACACGCTGCTGCGCTTCGACGAGGACGCCTTCGAAGGGTATTTCCTGCGCGGCATCGCCAAGTACAACCTCGACGACCTGATCGGCGCCGAGGCCGACTTCACCACGGCCATCCGGCTCAACCCCGTCTACACGCAGGCGTACACCTACCGCGCCATCACCCGCTCGCGGCTGGGCAACTACGACGACGCCCTGCAGGATTTCCGGGAGGCGATCGAGCTGCGGCCCGACCTGCCGGGTCCCTATTACAGCCGCGGCGTGACGCGCCTGTTGAACCAGCAGTTCGAGGAGGCGATCGCCGACTTCGACCAGTTCATCCTGCAGGAGAACAAGGTGGCCGACGCCTTCATCTGCCGGGGTCTGAGTTACCTCCACCTGCGCGACACCACGCGCGCCTACGAGGACTACAACACGGCCATCCGCACCAACCGCGAAAACCCCAACGGCTACAACCGCCGCGGTGCGCTCTACATGCAGCAGAAGCGCTACAAACCCGCCGAGGACGACTTCAACAAGGCGATTTCGTGCGATTCGACCTACCTGCTCTCCTACTTCAACCGGGCGCTGGTCTACAACTACACCAACCGTCCCATGCAGGCGTTGGAGGACTTCGACAAGGTGATCCGGCTGGATTCGACCAACTCGCTGACCTACTTCAACCGCGCCATGCTGCGCACGCAGATCGGCGACTACAACCGCGCGCTGGAGGATTACGACAAGGTGGCCCTCTACTCGCCCAACAACGTGCTGGTCTACTACAACCGGGCGGGCGTGCACGCCCAGCTGGGCGAGATCGAAAAAGCCGTGGAGGACTACTCGGAGGCCATCCGCCTCTACCCCGATTTCGCCAATGCCTACATCTACCGCGGGCAGCTGCGGGAGCTGCTGCGCGACCCCAAGGGGGCCAAAGAGGACCGTCAGACCGCCCAGCGGAAGATTGCCGAATACCGTTCGCGGCTGAGCGACAGCACCTACTCGATCTACGCCGACACCACGCAGCGCTTCGACCGCCTGCTCTCGTTCGACAGCAAGTTCGCCGGCGGCAGCTTCGACCGCATCACGGGCCACAACGGCGGCCGCGAGGAGATGCGTCTGTTGCCGCTGTTCAAATTCACGCTCATGCGGCCCGACACCGTGCCCGTGGTCGACCCCTACCACCTGCAGCGGGTCGAGGATTTCAAGAAGCGCGTGAACAACGACCTGCTCGCCCTCTCGTGCCGCGAGAGCAACATCCCGGCCGACTCGCTCGTGCAGCTCGACCGGCAGTACGTCGAATCGCTCAAACGGGGCGATCCCGCCTGGACGGAGCTTTTCCAGCGCGGCGTCACGCAGTCGCTCATCAAGCAGTACACCAACGCGGTGAACACCTATTCGACGGCCATCGAACTCAATCCGTCGAACCCGTTCCTCTACTTCAACCGCTCGACCACGCGCGCCGAGATGATCGACTTCATCTCCTCGATCGACAACTCCTACCAGCGCATCACGATCGATTCGGACCCGGCCAACCGGCTCAACAACAATTCGAAACGCACGTACAGCTACGACGAGGCGGTGGCCGACCTGAACAAGGCCGTCAAGCTCTTCCCCTCGTTCGCCTACGCCTATTACAACCGCGCCAACCTGCGTGCCCTCTCGGGCAGCCTGCCCGAAGCGTTCGAGGACTACACGAAAGCCATCGAACTCAACCCCTCGTTCGCCGAGGCGTACTACAACCGCGGCATCATCCAGATCTTCCTCAAGGACACGCGCAAGGGGTGTCTGGACATCTCGAAGGCCGGGGAGCTGGGCATCACCGAGGCCTACGAAGTGCTCAAGCGCTACGCCCGGCCGGAAGAATAGCAGACAACTCAAACTCAAATAAAGTATGGTAGAAACTATCCAACGAAAGCTCAACGACTCGCCCGCGGCGCGGTGGACGGCGCTCATTCTGATCGCCTCGACCATGTTCTTCGGCTACATGTTCGTCGACCTGATGTCGCCCCTGCAGAGCATGATCGAGGTGCAGCGGGGCTGGACGCCCGACGTCTTCGGGATGTACGGCAGCTCGGAATTCATCCTCAACGTCTTCGGCTTCCTGATCCTCGCGGGCATCATCCTCGACAAGATGGGCATCCGCTTCACGGGCGAACTCTCGGCGTCGCTGATGTTCGCCGGCGCCTGCATCAAGTACTACGCCGTCAGCGACGCATTCATCGGCTCGGCGCTCGAAGGGTGGCTCTCGAGCTGGTGGGTCGCCTTCCCCGCCTCGGCCAAGCTGGCCTCGCTCGGGTTCATGATCTTCGGCTGCGGCTGCGAAATGGCCGGCATCACCGTCTCCAAAGCGATCGCCAAGTGGTTCGACGGCAAGGAGATGGCGCTGGCGATGGGCCTCGAGATGGCTATCGCGCGCGTGGGCGTCTTCGCCGTCTTCTCGCTCTCGCCCTGGCTGGCCGAGATGGCTCCCGCGACGGTCGTGCGCCCCGTGGCTTTCTGCACACTGCTGCTGCTGATCGGCCTTATGACCTTCACGATCTTCACCTTCATGGACCGCAAGCTCGACAAGCAGCTCGGGCTGAACTCCACGGGAGGCAACTCCGACGAGGAGTTCCGCGTGAGCGACCTGGGCAAGATTTTCAGCAGCAAGGTCTTCTGGATCGTGGCCATGCTGTGCGTGCTCTACTACTCGGCCATCTTCCCCTTCCAGCGCTTCGCCACCAACATGCTCGAAAGCAACCTCGGCGTCTCGGCCAAGACGGCCGCCGACATCTTCCGCTGGTTTCCGATGGGTGCGGCGGCGATCACCCCGCTGCTGGGCAACTACCTCGACCGCAAGGGCAAGGGCGCTACGATGCTCATTTTCGGCGCCCTGCTGATGATCGTCTGCCACCTCACGTTCACCTTCGTGCTGCCCGCCTTCCCGAGCAAACTGCTGGCCTACGGGGCCATCATCCTGCTGGGTATCTCCTTCTCGCTGGTTCCGGCGGCCTTGTGGCCCTCCGTACCCAAGATCATGGAGACCCGCTACCTGGGTTCGGCCTATTCGCTGATCTTCTGGATTCAGAATATCGGGCTTTGCCTCTTCCCGATGATCTTCGGCTACGCGCTCAAGCTGAGCAACCCCGGACACATCGAGGGCACGGCCTACAACTATACGGTCCCGATGCTGATCTTCGTCGGCTGCGGCGTGGCGGCCATGTTCCTCGGATTCTGGCTCAAGGCCGTCGACCGCCGAAAGGGATACGGACTGGAGCTTCCCAATATCAAGAAGTAGCCCGGCTACACGAATAAATGAAGCGAAGCGGCTGCCGTGCTCGATGCACGGCAGCCGCTTGGTTTTTATAAGATTGAGGGGATCGGTGAGGGGCTGCCGAGAACGGTTGGATTCGGCAGAGACCCTGGTACTGACTGGGAGCACCGATGATCGGCAGGGATCGGTGAGGGGCCGCCGAGATCGGTTGGGGTCGGCAGGGACCCCGGGACTGGCTGGGAGCACCGATGATCGACGGGGATCGACGAGATCGAGAGATCACCCACGATTGACCGAGATCGACCGAGATCGACAGGATCGGCTGGGATCGGCTGGAAGCGGCAGGAAGCGGCGAAGATTTACGGGGCCGACCAGACCGCCGAGTTTGCCAGAACCGCGAGGATCGGCGGAGAGCACCGAAGATCGAAGAGACCGGCAGGAACCCGCCCGGATCAGCGCTCCGAGACGATCCGGTAAAGCTCCGTCACGCGGTTGCACATCTCCTCCCACGAGAAGCGTTTGCGCTCTTCGAGGCAGTTCAGTCCGAAGCGCTCCAGCGCCCCCGGTTCGTACATCCGCGCGACGGCTTCGGCCACCCCCTCGGCCGTCGGCGGGCAGACATACCCCACCCGTCCGTCGGGCACGATCTCCGGGAGGCCGCCCACGTCGGTGACCACCATCGGCGTGCAGAACTGGTAGGCGATCTGCGTCACGCCGCTCTGCGTGGCTGTCCGGTAGGGCTGGACGACGAAATCCGCCGCCGAAAAGAAATATTTCACCTGCTCGTCCGGAATGAAGTAGTCGTGCAGCAGCACCTCGCCCTGCAAGCCGTTTTCGGCGATTTGCCGGACAAAGCGCTCTTTGGGCGCATAGAACTCGCCCGCGACGAGGAGTTTCCGCCCCGCGAAGCGGCCCGAGCGTTTGAGCAGCCCCCATGCGTCGATCAAAAGGTCCAGCCCCTTGTAGTCGCGGATCAGTCCGAAGAAGAGCACGTAGCGGTTGCGCGGGTCCAGCCCCAGCCGCACGCACGCCTCGGAGCGCTCGACGCGCTCGCCGAAATTCTCGAAGAGCGGATGCGGCGAGAAGAGCGCCGGCGCCGAGGTGTAGGCCGCCAGCTCCTGATGCACCTGCTCGGACATGTAGACGAAGCCGTCGACCGCGCGCAGGTAGTAGCGGTTGAACGCCCGATCGGTCGCATGCCGTTCGTGCGGCTCCACGTTGTCGATCTGGCACAACACCTTCGTATGGCCGTTCCGGCGGGCGATGCGGGCGATGGTCCCGAAGCAGGGAGCCATGAACGGCGTCCAGTACTTCATCAGCACGAAGTCGGGCCGCTCGCGCCGGATGCGCCGCCCCACGCGCAGCCAGTTGAGGGGATTGACCGTATTGACGCAGCGGCAGATCCGAAGATCCTCCGGCGGCGGCGTTTCGAGCGTCTGGCTCTTGCCCGGAAAGAGCAGCGCCGGGTATTGCAGCGTAAAGGTTTTGATGTCCACCCGATCGCCCCGGGCGGCAAACGTGCGGGCCATGATCTCCATGATCGAAGCCAATCCGCCCCGGTAAGGGTGCGCAGGTCCCAGGATCGTAATTTTCATGAAATGAAACGATATTTATGTAAAGATAAGAAAAATTGCCGCGAAACTGCCTTGCACGGGACAAAAAAATCGGGACCCCGGTTGCGGGGTCCCGATCGGACGGAAAGCGGAGCGCATCTATTCGCCCTCGGCCTCGTGCTTGAAGCTCTTGGCGGCGTGTTTGCTGCCGGCAACGGATTGCAGCGCCAGGTACTCCTCGCCGTAATCCTCCAGGTTCTGCAGCTCGGTGCGGAAGGTGTCGAGGTGCTTCTCCTCCTCGACGATGATGTTCTGGAACATCTTGTGCGTCACGGCGTCGCGCTGCTCGGAGGCGATGCGCGAAGCCTCGTTGTAGGTGTCGATCGTACTCTGCTCCAGCTGGAGGGCCAGCCGCAGCATCTCCTTAACGTCGGTGACCTGCCGCGTGCGGAACGAAGCGTTCATATCCACGTCCCCCTGCAGGAAGAGGATGCGGTCGGAGAACTCCTCGATATGGCGCATCTCGGCGATCGAGACCTCGCGCATGATCTTCGAAAGATACTGGTAGCGGTCGTCCTCGAAATGGGTGTGGAAATACATATATTGCAGCGAGGTGGCGATCTCCTTGCCTACGGCATCGTTCAGCAGGTCGATGCTCACCTGATACCTGTTCGGCGTGTTTTGCTCTTTGTTCTCCATAATGAAAAAGGTTTTGCAACCGCAGTTGCAAAACCCGTTCCAACGCCCCGCGGCAAAACGTTCCGCAAAGCCCTAATTCCACGCGACCGAGGCGCGCACGGCGACGGTTTCGGCATCGGCGCGTATCTCGAACAGCGCCTCCCGCCCGCGCAGTTCGCACCCGACGGTGAGCGTCTGCCCGTAGCGGCTTTCGCGCAGGAAGTGCATGTCGAGCCGCACGGGAGCCTCCTCGGTCAGCAGCTCGAAGGGCAGCATGTCGAACATCATCTCGATATAACGCATCGTGTTGACGTGGCGGTTGAAATCGATGTCGCTGTACGCCACGCGATGCTCCGAGGTCAGCGTCGGCTGCACCGCACGCACCTTGCGGGGCTTGTCCGTCGGCGAGGGGGCATCGACGATGGCGTCGGCATGCGCATCCCCCACCCACGAAAGGTCGACGGCCGAACGGGTCTTCAGGTCGATCATCGCCCACTGGGTCACGGCGCGCCCGAACTCCGTGCCCGCGGCGTCGGTCAGCGTGAAGTTGCGCGTCGAAAGCACGCGCCCGTACTCGTTGATCCACGTGGCGACGGTGTAATCGGTGTACTGTCCGGGCAGGCGGTCGAACTCGACGGCCATGCGCGAGAGCACCCACGAGTGGTTGTCGGCGTTGAGCGCATCGACGCCGAAGCCCTTGCCGTGGGCATCCGCACCGGCGGTGTTGAGGATCGCCGCGCCGAGCGACGGGATCGTCGCCCGCAGCGTGAAATCGACATCCTGCGGTTCGACCCGGTAGTTGTAAAATGATTTTTCGGCCATATTTTTTGCGTTTACCGCTTGCAAAATTAGCGATTTTTCGTATATTTATCCATCTCTAACCCCCTTAAAAAAATGCGTATGGAATTCAAAACCCTCGATTTCGGCGACACCCTGAAAGACGCCATAGCCATCGGCGTCAAGAACGCTCCCTCGGTAGTCGGGGCCATCGCCCTCTGGCTGGTCACGATCTGGATACCTTATATCAATATAGGGACTACGATCGCCGTCAGCCTGCTGCCGATCGAACTGGCCAAGGGCAACGTCGTCAATCCGCTGGAGATTTTCAATGCCAGATACCGCCGCTACATGGGCGAGTATTTCATCACCATGGGGCTGATGATCTTCCCCATCCTGGTCGCCACGATATTCATGGTCGTGCCCGGCATCGTGCTCTCGATCGCCTGGTCGCTCTCCTACTACTTCCTTTTCGACAAGAACAAGAACCCGATGCAGGCCATCAAGGCTTCGAACGACGCCACCTACGGCAGCAAGTGGACGATCTTCTTCGTCGTGCTGGTCTTCATCCTCGTCTTCTACATCGCAGCCTTCCTCCTGGCCCTGGTCGGCTACGCGATCGGCAGCGAATTGCTCAAGGCGCTGCTGTTTGCCATCCTGCTCATCCTGGCCGTGTCGGTCGGCATGGCCGTCGACGCCTCCATCTGGAAACAGCTCAGGGACAACGTGGAGTGATCCCTGCCCCTATTCCGACCCGGACGGTACGCATGCGTGCCGTCCTTTTTTAGGTCCAAAAAGATTTTTTATCGAAAAACGATAAATTTTATTTGTTTTTCGAAAATTTATCGTATCTTTGTCTCGGAAGAAATTTTAACACGGATTCCCATGCAGAACAAAAAGAGGTTGCACAAGCACCTGCTGATTATCTACATCATCTATTTCGCGGCGCTGCTGATCGGCTTCGCAGCCAGTTTCATGCCCGGCTTTTCGCGCGGCCTGCGCGACGCCAGCACCACGCTGGCCGAAGAGCAGAGCCGCGGCGGCGTCCGCTCCTACTACGTTTCGGCCTCGCTGCAGCACGAATTCAGTGAGATCGAAATCGACGGACTGCCCGATAACATCACCCCGGGCGTGGAGCAGCTCAACCTGCGCGTGAGCGTTCCGGAGGACTATACGCTGGGCAATGCGTTCAAAGTGGTGGCCGACAACGGCTACGCCTACGTGATGATGCTGGTCATGATGGTTTCCTACCTGGCGATTTTCATTCTGATCGCACTGATAATCAACTCTCTGCGCTGTTCGATCCGCGACGAGCTGCCCATCCGCCACGCCAATATCGTCCGCACGCGCTGGATCGGCGCGCTGATTCTGGTGGCCGAGGTGAGCCAGGCCGTCATGCAGTTCATCAACAACCGGGAAGCCGCGCGCCTGCTGGCCGGCACGGTTTACGAAGTTTCGGGACAGTTTCCGCTCAACTATTGGAACGTGATCGTCGGGGTGCTGTTCCTGTTCATGGCCGAGGTCTTCGCCATCGGCACGCAGCTGAGCGAAGAGCAGAAGCTGACCATCTAAACCGACGCGCAATGAATGACATACGTATAATCAAAGGGGGGGGGAAGACGCAATGGCTATAATTATCAACATCGACGTCATGATGGCCAAACGGAAAATGTCGCTCGGCGAACTGGCCGAACGGGTCGACATCACGCCCGCCAACCTTTCGATCCTCAAGAACGGGAAAGCGAAGGCCATCCGCTTTTCGACGCTCGAAGCCATCTGCCGCGAGCTGGACTGCCAGCCGGGCGACATCATCGAATACCGTCCGGAGGAGCCTCCGACGGAGTGAATCAAAAAAACCTTACCAATTAAGAATAGCCTATGAAAAAACTAACGTTTGTGCTCCTTGCGATATTCGCATTGAGCAGCGCCACGGCCCAGATGGACCCCATGTCGCCGATTCCGGCCGACAAGGCCGTCCGCACCGGGAAACTGGAGAACGGAATGACCTACTACATCCGTCACAACGAGAAACCCAAGAACCAGGCCGACTTCTACATCCTGCACGACGTGGGAGCCATCCAGGAGAACGATGCGCAGCAGGGCCTCGCCCACTTCCTCGAGCACATGGCCTTCAACGGCACGAAGAACCTCCCCGGCAAGATGCTGACGGAGTATCTGGAGACGGTCGGCGTGAAGTTCGGCTACAACCTCAACGCCGGAACCAGCTGGGACCAGACGGTCTACATGATGAAGGACGTACCGACCACGCGCGAGGGGATCATCGACAGCGCGATGCTCGTGCTGCACGACTGGTCGCACTTCATCGCGCTGGAGCCTGACGAGATCGACTCGGAGCGCGGCGTCATTATGGAGGAGCTGCGCACGCGCGACGGCGCGAGCTGGCGTTCGACCATGCAGCTGCTCAAGACGCTGGGCAAAGGCTCGAAGTACGAGCACCGCAACCTGATCGGCTATCTCGACGGGCTGAAGAGCTTCCAGCACAAAGAGCTGGAGGACTTCTACCACCAGTGGTATCGCCCCGACTACCAGGCCGTCGTGATCGTCGGCGACGTGGACGTGGATGCCGTGGAGAACAAGATCAAGACGCTGATGGCCGACATTCCCGCGCCGGCCGCCGACGCCTCGCAGAAGGAGCCGATTACGATTCCCGACAACGAGGAGCCGATCGTCAACATCTTCACCGACCCCGAAATGCAGGGTTCGAAGATTCAGCTCTTCGTCAAGCGCCCCGCCATGCCCAAGCAGGTCAACAACCTGGTTTACGGCGAAATGCTCGGCATCATCCAGTCCTACATGACCACCATGGAGAACGCCCGCCTGCAGGAGCTGGCCATGAAACCCGACGCACCGTTCCTCGGCGCGATGATGGATTCGGGCGATCTGGGCATCATGCCGACGCTCAACTCGACGACCTACATGGCCGCCACGCAGGACGGCAAGATCGCCAAGGGTTTCGAAGCGCTCTACACCGAGATGGAGAAGGTGCGCCGCTACGGCTTCACGCAGGGCGAGTTCGAACGCGCACAGGACAACCTGATGCGTCAGGCCGAGCGCCAGTACGCCAACCGCAACGACCGCACCAACGGCGAATACGTGCAGACCTATCTGGACAACTTCCAGAAGAACCAGGCCATGCCCGACGCCGAGACCGAGTGGAAGCTGGACAGCATGCTGCTCAAGATGGTCAACGTCGATGCCGTGAACGCTTTCGCACAGCAGACCATCTATCCCAAGAATCAGGTCATCTTCATCACCGCTCCCGAGAAGGAGGGGATCGTCAACCCGACCGCCGAAGAGATTCTCGCCATCCGCGAGAAGGTCGCCGGCTCGGAGATCGCCGCCTATGAGGACAACGTGGTCAAGGAGCCGCTGATCCCCGAGGACGTGGTGCTCGCCGGTTCGCCCGTGGCCAAGACGGCACAGGACGAGGTGCTCGGCACGACGGAGTGGACGCTGAAGAACGGCGTGAAGGTCGTCGTGAAACCCACCACCTACAAGGCCGACGAGGTGATACTGAGCGCACAGTCGATCAGCGGTCTCTCGATCCTGAGCGACGAGGAGTTCTACATGGGCGAAATGATGCCGGCCATCAACTCGATGTCGGGCGTCGGCAAGTTCTCCGCTACGGAGCTGCGGAAGCAGCTTTCGGGCAAATCGGTGTCGGTACAGCCCTCGACGGCCAACTACACCACCACCATCAAGGGTGTCTCCTCGCCCAAGGACCTGGAGACCATGTTCCAGCTGCTCTACCTCAATTTCACGCAGCCGCGCTTCGACGAGAACGACTACAACACGGTCATCAAGATGGTGCGCGCCCAGCTGGACAACGCCAAGTCGAACCCCGACTACATCATGCAGGAGAAGTTCACGGACATCGCCTACGGCCACAACCCGCGCCGGCAGATGCTCTCCAACGAGATCATCGACCGGTTCGATTTCGCCAAGCTGCCCGGTCTCTATGCCAAGCTCTATCCCGGAGCCGACAGCTTCACCTTCTACCTGGTGGGCAACGTCGATCTGGAGACCCTCAAGCCGCTGGTCGAGAAGTATATCGGCTCGATCCCGACGACGGGCGCTCCGCTCAAGGCCGTCGACGACAAGTCCGGTCCGGTCAAGGGAGCCGTCAGCGAGGATTTCACCGCCTCCATGCAGCAGCCCAAGGTTTCGGTTCACTACCTCTTCTCGGGCGACCTGCCCTACACGCTAAAGAACAAGCTGGCCCTCACGCTGCTGACGCAGGCGCTCAATTCGCGCTACCTGATCTCGGTACGCGAGGAGAAGGGCGGCACGTACGGCGTGCAGGTATGGGGTTCGACCGAGTGGGTTCCCACCGAGACCTATACGATGGACATCGCGTTCGACACGAACGAGGAGATGGCCGACGAACTGCGCGAGATCGTGATGAAGGAGATCGAGGAGATCGCCGCCAACGGTCCCAAGACCGAGGATATCGAGAAGTCGCGCGAGTTCTTCGCCAAGAACTGGAAGAACACCCTCGAGCAGAACTCGGGCTGGCTGAACTACATCCGCGCCAAGTACGGCTCCGGGCTCGATTACCTGGGCGAGTACGAACAGACGCTCAAGGCGCTGACCAACGCCGACGTGCAGCAGCTCGCCAAAAAGATCCTCGCCGACAACAACCTCGTTCAGGTCGTGATGCGCCCCGCACCCGCCCAAACGAAGTAACACACTCTGCCGGAAGCGGATCGCTTCCCCAACGAAAAGGCAGCCCCCGTCGGGGGCTGCCTTTTTTGAACAGATAACGAGATGGGGAGGCTCTGCCTCTCTCCCACCCGTATTATTTTCCACTGAAATGGCGGCAAACTTCCCGGCCGCCCGGCCCGGCTCAACCTATCTCGACCTGTCCCGACCCGGCCCAATACCGATGGTCCAATCCCCTCCCCATCCGATCAGCCGGCCATGCCACCTGCCCGGACACTATCCTCTTAGAGCTATCCCGATTTTCGGTTGTTATACAGATAGACTGTCTTTGATGACAATCTACCTGATAGTTGTTAAATTTTCTTACCGATGTAAAACACATATCCGTAGAACTCTTTGTATTTCTGGTACAACGCCATTTCATGGCGTTGACCTGCAATAAGTTCTTTGACGGTTTGGTCTCCTGAATGTTTCTGAAGAAATGCCTCTTGAATCCTGCTGCATGGAGCGAAATAGTGCTCTGTCCAACAGTTTTCCGGCAGGATAAAGGTGGCAACAGGAACATAGCCTGCACGTTGTATCTGTGCGACTTTGTTAGGAATAGTATCTATTTCGGGATAATGTGCCATCCAGAAGTTATAGATTTCATCGGGACATTTCTCCGTAAACCACGAGGCTTCAGACACAGCGATATAACCATTCGTCTTTAGATATTGCCGCCACTCATTCACACCTCGTTCAAAACCAATATTATAGATAGATCCCTCCGTCCAAATCAAGTCTAAAGTCTCTCTCTCGAAAGGCAGAGGCTCCAACATTGAGCCGACAATGCCTTGGACTCTGTTAGACAAACCAAGTGCATGGGCATTCCGGTTGAATATACTGATAAAATCAGGAAAGAGGTCTATTCCCATAATCTGTCCCGGTGCGTTTTGTGCAAGTGTCATGGTTTGTCCGCCTGTTCCGCAGCCAAGGTCGACGATACGAGACTCCGAGGTCAGATTATCAATGAAACTTAACGCCTTAATCGTTGCTTCGGGGCTTCCGGGCCCTTGACGTTCTACATTTGAGAAGTATTCGCAAATTAGACTGAAATCGAATTCGTGGATTGTTTTATTTTCGTTACTCATTTTCTTAATGCGTTTTGCATACACGCAGAAAGCATAACAATACTTCCGTCATTATACGCAGATTAAAACTGAAATGTAAATACATGAAAATCATTCTCAGAAAGAATATCCGAGAGTAAACGAAAGGACAATCTGCATTAGATGAGCAGATTGTTTACTAAACCAGATCCGATTTATTTGTTTTTGTCATCGCTGCAAAGATACATAACAATTTGTTTCATAGCAAATTCGGTGCTAATAAAATATATATTACCTTTGCACAAGAGTTATTTGGAGCAATGGAAAAATATAGCAGGCGAAAGCATTTCGCTCATTTCTGTACCGTTACCCATTGTGTCTCTCTTTTGTCTAAATGTCTATTAATCAAGAGGTGTAATTGAAATCTTCTACTGATTCAACGGGCATGCGCATGTACATCGGAAAAACGTTTCCGCATTGAAGAAAATGAATAGATTATTTGTTTTTGTCGAAACTTAGGCTGCCGGATCATGATTTTAATCTATCTCATCATAATTGCGTTAGGTCTCGTAGCACTCTACCTTGCAGCTATTGCGGTAGTTTATATGATCTGCTTCCTGGTTGTCGGCGTTCAGTTGGCATTGGGTAAAACCACGATCGACGAACTGAACAAAAAGGTAAAGCTGGCCGAACAGGCAAAACAGGCCAAAGCGGAACAAGAGAACTTCAAACCTAAAAAGAGCGGGGCATTTTGGTTTCTCTCCTTACCCGCCCCGCTCAACCACTGGGGTTTGTGGCATTAACCGCATCCGTCCGCCCCGCATCCGCCCCGACAGGCCACCCCGCAACCCCACCGACAGGCCACCCGCACCAGGACCGACAGTCCTCCCCGCACCCCTAACGACAGTCCACCCGCAACCGCACCGACCGTCCGTAAAGTTTTTCAACCGCTTTCCCAGTCAGTCATACGAAATTCGACCAACCCAAACCCTGCCTCTCTTCGCCCCCCCCAACAAAAAAACAGCCGCCCGAAAAGGCGGCTGCTTCATGAATAATCGGATAAGATCGCTTAGTTCGACTTTACCACGTCCGAAGCGGAGTTGATGACCAGCTGATAGGCGGGATTCTGTCCGGCGGGACCCGTGAACTTGGTGTAGAGTGCCGTAACGGTGACCTTTTCCCCGTCTGCGGGTATCGGCTGCTCGCGGAACCTCGCATAGCCGCTCGTGCGGATTACGTAGTTGCCCTCCACGGAGGTGCTGTTGATGCCGGTATAGGTGACCAGCGTCGAACCGAAGTAGAAAACCTCGCTGAAACCCTGATCCGGATTTGAGATCTGACGCTTGAGCGACCAGGTCGGCTTCTTCCAGATCTCCCAATCGGGGTTGGTGTCCTCGTCGTAGGAGGTCGAGTTGGCGAAGTAGTTGGGGAAGCGGTTCTTATAGCCCCACTTCGTCTTGCCGTAAGCGCTGGTGATGTCCTCGAAACGGACCAGACGGCCCAGATCGTTATCGGAGAGCGTGTTGTAATTCGTGCTGTTGACCACCAGCGTGTCGGCCGGTGTCATCCCGATCTTAACGCCCGGATGGACATGTTCCTCGATCAACAACGGCAAGAGAATATTGCCGTTGGCGTATTTCGCATCGTCCGAATAGGTTCCGATGCTGATCATACCGCGGTAATTGCCGAGCACCAGCCCCTTCAGGGTCACGTAGACCATGGAGCCGATCGGAAAGAAGAGGTAGTTGTCCGTATTGAGTTTCACTTCGATGGCGCGCTGGGTCTGCTCGTCGTAGATGTAGATAGTCTTATAGACGTTACCCGTATCATCGCTCGAAATGACCTTGCCGCGCGTATAGGCGTTCTCCTGCACGACCATCTTGTAAACGCCGCCGTTGTTGCTCGTATAGCTCGGATTGGCCGCAATGAACTTGTCCTTGATATCCTTGATCGACCAGTACTCCATATCGGCGAAATCCGCGTCGGTGTAGATCTTGGCCGCTCCGGGATTGTCCAGATCGTTGTAGCAACCAACGAAGAACAAACCGACGGCAGCGGCTAAGAGTATGCTAAATAATCTTTTCATAATTATCTTCTATAATTTGTTCTGTCGTTAGAAACGGAAATAGACATTGAGGTAGTAAGTGGTTCCGAACATGTAGAAATACTTGGAATCGAACTTCTCGTAGGTCGTCGAGGTCGTCTCTTCGTTCTCACGCAGACGCATCTGCTCGTAACCGCCCGTGCGGATGTCCTGGTCGTTGAGGATGTTCTTCACCTCGAGGCTGAATCCGAGCGTGTACTTGCGGTGGATGTACCAGTTCTTGCCGACGCTGGCATTGAGCGTATAGGCCGAATTGAACTTCTCCTGATGGCGCAGATCGGCGATCGACGCGGACGTAGCACCCGGAGTCAGCACGGCGTCGGAACGGTAGATCGGGTTCATCGACAGATACATGTTGTTGTAGTAGTTGAAGTCGGCCGACAGGTAGATGTTGTTGTTGCTGCGGTAGGAAAGGCCGACGTTCACAGCCGTCTGCGGCGTACTCTCCACGCGGAAATCCTTCCAGTAGACGCGGCCGCTCGATACGAGCAGCTGGCTGTTGTCCTGCGTCTGCACGTAGTAGGGATTCGAGTCGTAGGTGTACTGGCCCCAGCTGACCGCACCGTTCAGGAAGAGGGTCTTGTAGAGGGGAATCGATACGGCCGCCTCCAGACCGAAGTGCAGCTTGTCGATGCCGCTCATGGCGAAGTTGGTGTAGGTCGAAGCCACGTCGTCGTAGTAGGAGATGACCTTCGACTGGTCGTAGATGCGGGTGTAGTATCCCGAAACGCGGGCTTTCAGATCGCCCCAGCGCAGGTTGTACGAAGCGTCGACGCCCAGCACGCGCTCGGCCTTCAGGCCGGGCGTGATGTCGTTGCGGGTACGGGGCGAAACGAACGCCGCCTGGAACTCGGGAGCCTCCTGCATGTAGAGGATGTTGGCCTCCACGCGGTGCGCCGCCGAGAACTTGTAGGAGAAGTTGCCCTTGGCCCGGTAGGTCAGGTAATCCAGCTTCTTGGAGTCGCCCTTCGAGTTGTTGGGGAACAGACCCTTGCGCCAGATACCCTCGCGCCAGAGCTTCGCATAGCCCACCTCGCCGCCGACGATGATGTTCAAACCGCCGAAAGTCATGTTGTACGAAGCCCAAGCCTTGGTGCGGAGCACGTGTGCGAAGTAGTTGTAGCTGAACTTGTCGCCCACCTTCGCGGCATGCGCGTGACCGTGGTCGAAGTAGTAGTCGAGGTTGTTCTGATAGGCGATGGCGTTCGAACCGAAGTCGCGCTCGGCGAACTTGTCGATGTCGGCCCAGTAGTCGCCGCCCAGCAGGTCCTTCACCTCGTCGTAATAGTGCGTGCGGTTGCGGCGCAGCGAGAGACCGCCGGCGATCTTCGAGTTGTTGCGGAAGATGTGCGCGAAGTTGGCGATCAGGTTCCAGTCGAGCTGGTCGGTGTGACGTTCCTCGACCATGTAGTTCGAACGGTGGCCGGGACCATAGGTTTTCAGATCGGACTCGCGGTCTTGAATGTAATTCGTCTGGTACATGCGATCCCAGTCGAAATGCCTGATCTCCTTATAGTTGGCCAGCCATAAGTTTTCCAGATCGGCGCCCGTCTGCGTGTTCAGCCCGTAGTAGCTGGGCAGGTAGCGGTAGTAGTCGGGACGCGGGTCGGGACCGTTCTGCCACGTGAGGGCCGAATAGCCGTTCTTGCCGAAGCGCAGCGAGGTGGCGATGTCCAGCTTCGACCGGTCCGTGATGTCGAACGTGTAGTTGAGGATCGCCAGCGGCTCGTGGTTGTTGCGCACACGGGCGTTGCGGCGCTTGCCGTCCTGCCAGCCCCAGTTGGGGTTGTAGTAGTTGTTGCCTACCAGATCGTAAGCCTCCTGCGTCGAAGCCTGCTGCGCACCGCGCTCGGTGGGAGCGCCCAGCAGCGTCAGCCCGATCCGGTGACGCGGATTGAACTGCTTCTCCACGGCGGCGAAATAACCGAAAGCGTTATAGTAGACGCCCTGCACGTAGGAGTTGCCGCCCTGACGGGTCGACACCGAGAAGGCGTACGACCAGCCGTTGTCCTGATAGCCCGAGGCGTAGGTCACCATCGCGCGAAAACGGTACATCGAGTTGCCGTTCACCAGGCTCGCACGCAGTCCCTTGCGCATCTGCGACGGACGGGTATTGATGTTGGTCGTACCGCCGATGCCGCCCAGACCCACGTCCGAAGCGACCAGACCGGTGGTGACCTCCTGGTTGCGCGTAGCGTCGTTCAGACCGCTCCACAGCGACCACGGCGTGTAGCCCGTCATGGCGTCGTTGAGCTGGATCCCGTTCATGTAGACGTCCTGGTACTGCGAATCGTAACCGCGGACGTTGAAGCGCATCTCGCTGAACTTGTACGAAGCGATGTTGTTGAATACGTCGCGCGAAGCCGACAGCGACGAAGGCAGCGCCTGCGCGTCGTTGGCGCTCTCCATGTCGAATTCGGCGAACACGGCGTCGTCGAGCACCTGCTGGGGAGCGGCGGGAACCATCACCGCGGCGGGAATCTCGCGGACGATCCCCTTCACGCGCACGGCGATGTTCAGCGGCTCGAACTCGGCAGCTTCGAAGCGCAGCGTATAGTCTCCGTCGGGGATGTTTTCGAAGAAGAAGCTACCCACGGCGTCCGAGACGTCCGTCGCGCCGCCCGGAGTCATCGTAATTTTCACGTCGGCGAGCGGGGTGCGGCCCGCACGCGAAACGACCTTGCCCGTAATACCGCCCGTCTGCGCCGAAGCAGCGAGCGTCACCAGGGACAGCAACATTATCAGTAGACCTTTTTTCATAGATTATTTAAGTATTTATTTGGCAAAATAGATATATACAGGGAAGTGGTCGCTGTATCCGCCCTGGAAATTGTTGCCCACGTACGTACGCAGGGGATAACCGCGGAACGAGCCCTCCTTCTGAACCATGTAATACTGCTTGAAGATATTGCCGTAGAACTTCGAGTTAGGAGCTTTCTGCAGTTTGAGCTTGCCTTCGGAGCCGGTGGCGAGGTTCTCGGTCACCACGATGTTGTCGAACAGGTTCCAGGCGTCGCCGTATGCCAGCGTGCCCAGCCCGGCCTTCAGCATGTCGGTGAACGGCGCATAAAAGTCGCCCTTCTCCAGATTCTTGATCTTGGCTTTGGCTCCCAGCCCCTCGGCGATGCTCCGATCCGTGGGGTCGTCGTTGAAGTCGCCCATCGCAACGATCTTGGTCGCGGGGTTGATCCTGAGCACCGAGTCGGCGATCCGGCGCATCTGCTCGCCGACGGCGATGCGTTTGAACTCCGAAGCGTCCTTGCCGCCCAAGCGCGAAGGCCAGTGCGCCACCATGAAGAAGAACGGCTCCTCCTCGATCGTGCCCCACATCGTCAGAATGTCGCGCGTGCGGAAGTTGGGAAGTGTCGGAACGTCGGTCTTCACGGGGAAGCTGCCCTCCAGCTTGAAAATGTCGGGCCGGTAGAAGAACGCCACGTCCACGCCGCGCGCATCGGGCGAATCGTAATGCACGATGCGGTAGTTGGCCGGAGCCAGCTTCGGCGTAGCCACGATGTCCTCCAGCACGTTGCGGTTCTCGACCTCCGAAACGCCGATCACGGCGGGATAGTTCCGGTCGAAAGCCGAAATGTCGAAGAGCACGCGCTCGATGTTGCCCAGCTTCTTGTAGTATTTGGCCGAATTCCACTGCTTGGGTCCCTCGGGAGTGAACTCCTGGTCGTAGACCTGCGGATCGTGGATCGTGTCGAAGAAGTTCTCCAGGTTGTAGAACATCACCTTGTAGGGTTTCTGCGCGAAGCAGACGGCCATGAAAGCCACCAGCAGCAAAGTGATTGTCAGTCGTTTTTTCATCGGTTGGAAATTAAGTTTTTACAAGCCCCATGAATTGGTCTCGGTCTGCTCCTTGACAGCGGCCGGGATCGTCGGGAAGAACGTAAAGCCGGTTTTGCGCTCGAGGTCGGCCACGCTGGTCGCCCACTGCTTCGCATCGCCCTGCCCGGATGCGTTCTTCACCCAGAACCCGAGCGATTTGAGCTGGCTCGCATCGTAATTGCCCAGCAGGTCGCCCTTCGTGCGGATATTCCCCTTGACCGTCCGGACAACCGCCTTGAAGTAGTAATCGGGCAGCGGATAAGCCCCCTCACCCTTGCCGTTGCTTACCGTGGAAGGATTCTTGTCCCACCAGGCTCCCGTCACCACGTAGAGCGTATCCGAGCACTCCCACTTACGGACCATCGCCTCCAGATCGGCCCATTTTCCGCGGTTGAGCGTGGAGTTCTGAGGCGTCAGGTTCGACACATAGAACGTCTGGTAACACATCAATCCGTAGGGATCGGCATTGCGGTCGGCATTGGGAATCTGATGGCCGCGGTCATAATTGCCTTTATAACTGGAATAAATGACATTGGCCTGCCAGTCGGAAGAGAATTTAGGATCGAATGCCCACGGATCGGGTTCGGGGCGTCCCGAACCCAGATACGCCTTGTGGATGGGATAAGCGACCCACCATGCGGCGTATTTGGTCCTGTCGAAACACATCGTGTAGTTGCGTCCGGTATACGTCTTGTTTTCCAACTGGTTGAGGACCGGGCAGAGATGCGTGACGTAAATCAGGTCGCTGCCGTCCTTGTAAGCCGGCAACTCCGGCCACGTCTTCACGTTGTTGGTCGGATAAACATTCTGTCCCGGGCTGTACTGCGTCATATCGAGCAGGATCGGCTGTTCGCCGGCAAAGGTGAACGCGATCTGCGCATGCCGCTCCGCACCCGTATTGTTGGTCTGGTAATAGACCGGGATCTCGCGGCTCTGCCACGTCTCGCCGACCGTACCGGTGCGCGACTGCGCGCCCGCAAGGTCGAACGAAACCCAGTTGCCGCCCGAAACGACCCGAGCCTCCCAGGGCGTGCCGGTGTTACCGGAAATAAGCAGCACGGCCGTTCCCTGATTCGTACCGATGGTCACGGCAGGGTCGAAACGCACCGAGTTCTCGGAACCGCCGCCGCCTCCTTCGTCGCTGCTGCAGGCCGTCATCAGGGCCGAGGTCAGCGCCGCCGCGGCACAAATCCGGCAGACGGACGTTATCATTCTGTGTATCAACATCATTCGAAACTAAAAAAGTACAAAAAAGCGCTTTGTTTCAGACGACCTGCCCCCGGCAGGCGTTTTCCTGCCGGGAGCGGGCTTGTCCGGATCGGAATAAAACTATTCCGTGTAAGTAACGACCATCTTCTGGATTCGGGCCTGCGATTTGGTATTCGAAGTGTCTACCGTGAATACGAGGTTGTCCGAACTGCCGGTCCAAACCGTACCCTCGAGCACACCCGTGGTAACGGTAAGCTCGTCACGATCGACAAACGTGAACTCGATCTTGGTAATGGTCGCACCGGTAATGGTCATGGTGTTCTTGGAGTACATGCGCAGAGCGGTTCCCGAGGTGTAATATTTCGGGGGATTCTGATTGCCGCCGGAAGCGAACTTGAGGGTCAGAGGCGCAGCCTCGAACGTCTCGACAGCTGTCTGATTAGCCCAGCCCTGAGCCGAGAAGTTGATCTCCAGCGTCTTGTCGCCGCCGCTGCCCTTCTTGGCCTGCTTGAGCGATGCGGTCAGCGAGTTTCCGCCGGCTGCCGTCACGGTCAGCGTCTCGGTGAAATCGGCTGCCGTCTCGTTCGTCCCCTTCGGGGTGACCGTTACCGTCGTGCCCGAAACCGAAACGGTGAACTTCGAATCCGCGCCGCCGCTGAGCGTGCAGGAGAGTTTGCCGTCGATATCCGAACCCTTGACCGAGATGGTCTGGGCGTTGGTCTCGGCCGAACCCCAGTTCAGCGCGTCGGGTTCGAGCGAAGTGATCGTCGGAGCGGTCGGATTGAATGCGGCCACGTCGGCCATATCGCGCGGTACGAGCTGACCCTTGTTGCTGTTCACGGCAGCAAGACCCGTGATATTGCCGGTTCCGGCCCGGTAAGGTTTGTCGAGGAACGCCGTAGCGCCCTTCTTGCAGAAGACCGCAAACTCGGTCCCGCTTGCCGAGAAGGTGTGCGAGCTGATGTTATCGGCAACGGCCCAAACGCCGGGAGCAGCTACGGTCGCGTTATTGACGGTGACAGCCATACCCTGATAGTCAGCGAGCTGGGGGGGGGTGACGGTTGCAACGGGAATATTGACGCCCGAGCTGATCTTCTCTACCTTGCACCAGGTAGCATCCTTGTCGCCCGTCACCTCGTACATACCGTTGTAGTTCATAACCTGCGCCAACTCTTTGTAGAGCGTCACGCGCACCTTGTCGCCCTTGTTCAGCCCCAGAGTCGACGGCTCAACCTGGCTGCCGTACAGCGTCACGCCGTTGCCGGCTGCCGTCGAGTTTTCGGTCGCCAGGATCAGGTTGTTGAACGAATAGTTGCCGCCGGCCACGTCGTTCATGACGATCGCCTCGAAAACACGGTCGTTTTCAGCATCGAGCACGGCCTTGGTCGTTGCAGGCTTGATCAGGGCGTTGATCTCCGGAATGGTGATTGCCACCGCACCGGACGACTGGCCTTTCTGCGTCACGTTGATCGTAGCGGTGGCTTTCTTCTCACCGCTTGCATTTTCTGCCAGATAGACATTCACGGTCGTCGTGCGGGCAGCGCCGTCATTGGCTTTCAGCGTCTTGACACGGACCGTATTGCCGTTCTCGACCTCTGCCGAGAAATTGGTCTTGTCGGCCACATCGGCGAAGAGCGTAAGGCCCGTAGCGTTTTTCAAATCATAAATCTGCGTCTTGCCCGTAGCATCGGCCGCAGCATCGAACTCCATCTTAGCTGTTGCAGGCGTGATCGACGGTTTCTCTTCGCCGCCGCCCTGGCCGTACTTGAGCGTCAGCGTATAGATCTGAGCATTGTAGGACTTACCCTCAGCGGCCGTAATATAGAGGCGATATTTCGTATTGGCCTGCGTACCGCTCAGGTTATAGACATAGGTGCGATCGACGAGGTTTGTGGAAGAACCGCCATCCTGATACTCCCATTTGATCGCTGCACCGCCGTCGACATCTACGCCGTCGGCCGTGCTGACGCCGACCATCACGTTGGACGAAGCAGCACCGGGGACGAAGCACGTTACCGAGGTCAGCGCCTTATCAGCCATCGCAGGCAGTTCGATATAGGCTCCCTTTTTACCGATCATCAGGTAAAAACGCTCTCCCTTATACTCTTTACCACGGTAATATCCGCCGTCAGAACTTCCGGCCAGCGTATAGGTCGCACCGTCGAATACGAAAGACTGCGCGTCGACCAATTTATCCGAAGAACTTGCCGGGAAACCGGCCGGATACGTACTCTCCTGAATGAAATCGGTGATGATCTCATCGCCCGAAGGGCCTCCCTTGGGGGTGAACGTTACGACATTACCGTAGGTATCGCCCTCGGCGGTAGTTGCATAGGCGCGTACGGCGTAGGTCGTACCGGTCGTAAGGCCCGACACGGCTTTGGTGAAGGTTGCAGCCACTGCATCCGCCGGAGTTTTGGCAACGGCCGTCCAGTCGATCGAAGCCGCGTTGGGCGTGTACTGGAAACCTGCTGCCGTTACGCCTTCGGTGGACGAGAGGCTCGCAGCGAGCGTAGCTTCGGTAGCAGTCACATTCTCGGGCTGCTTGGTGGTGACGCCAAGCACCACTTTGCCCAGATCGATCACCTCGCCTCCGTTGCCCGTAGTCAGGCGCACGTCATCGAGACGGTATGCGGAACTTACGTTCTCCGTCGTAAAGCGGATAAAGAGTTTGGAAACGGCGTTCTGCAACGTGAAGTCTTTCGAAGCAAGTACCCAGTAAGGCTCCTTCTGATCGCCGTCATTGACCGAGTATTCGATAGGCACGAAATTCGTTCCGTCAGCACTCAGCGACACAATCATATTTTCTTTGGGGAAGTCGTTCTTCGACCCGTCGTAGAACTGGCCGCCGAAAGTGAGACGCAGATTGGTCTGATCGGCCTTAAGCGTGATATTCTGGATCGTGAACGTTGCAGGCGCAGCGCCGAAGAAGAGCACGTTGGGACCGGAAGCCCCGTCGTATGCACCCGAACTGCTCTTGCCCGAGTTACGGATCGAGGTGTTCGTACCGGAGAAAGTAACATCGGCAATACCCTCGCCGGTAGTACCCCAATCTTTGTAGGTGTCTACCGTCGGCCAGGGACTTGCAACAGCCGCGGTTCCGAACGTCTCGTTGAAGATCGTCTCGGTCGGGATGACATTGCCCTGCACGATGGTAACTTTTTGGGTCATATAGGCAAACCCGGCGGAGTTCTTCAGCGAGAACGTCAGCTCGGCACTCTGAGCGATGCTGCTGGCGAACAGGTTGAACGAAACCGTTCCGTCGCCTTCGCCCGAAGTGACCGACGGACGAACCCACTGAGCTTCGGCGGGAATATCGAGCGTCCAGGGACGATTGCTCTTAACCACGAATTCCGATGCGCCTACAGCCGTGCCGTTGGCATCGAATTTCAACGTCGTAGGTGAAACCTCCAGATAAGGCATACCCAGATCATCGTTGTCATCCACGCAGGAGGTCACTCCCACCGCGGCAAACAGCATGACCGCGCTGGACAACAACATCAGAAGTTTTGATTTTTTCATACAGCTAAAATTAGTAAATAGATTAAAAAAATTTAATATATTGCTAAAGAAACTTACAAATCCACACTTAAAAGGGATAATGTGGCGTAAAGTTAAAATTATTTTCCGGAATAGCAAAGCGTTGTAACATTCTTTTCATACGTCGAAAAGACGGATTTACCTCTGCGCCCAGCCGTCGGAAGAGGGCTTTCGAAAGGAAACCGATCCGGAACACGGCCTTATGGCGCATGTCCCGGATCGTATACGGGGCGTTGTATCAGCGGATTCGGTCGGCGGCACGCACCATCAGTTCGTCGCGGAAGATCGCCCGGGCCGCCAGGTAGGCGAACAGCAGGCAGACCAGCGGCAGCGCGATGGCCGGACGGAAGCCCTGCGTATGGAATGTCATGTCGGAGAAGACGCGCCAGCTGAGGAAGTAGTAGACCGCCTCCATCGCCACCGCACCCACCAGCAGCACCATCTCGACGACGCACAGACGGATCTGGAGCAGGCGGCGCTTGAAGAGGAAAACGGTCACCAGCGGCAGCGCGCACGCCAGCGCCAGCAACACACCCATATATAATGTGGACTGCACGTCCGCGCCCTCGACGTCCCTGAGTGCGAACGCGTAGAGCCGAAATTCGCCCGCATCGCTGGCGAACCACGCCAGCGGGGTGAAGAGCGTCACGGCCATCAACGCCGTAACGAGCAGCAGATAAACGGTTTGGATACGTTGTATCATATTGACAAAAAACGGTTGTCGTTTCACAAAGTCTTATCGACCAAATACTTGTTGCGATCGCTCGATCCCCGGTTGACCAGTTCGCCCAAAAACCCGGCCAAAAACAGCTGCACGCCCAATACGACGGCCAGCATGGCCAAATAGAACAGCGGTTGGTCCGTAACGGGGCGAAGCGCGAGTCCGTGCGCCTGCTTCCAGAGTTTTGCGGCGATGATCCACACGGTCGTGCCGCCGCCGAAAAGGAACATCAACGTGCCCAGCCCGCCGAAGAAATACATTGGCGAGCGGCCGAAGTGGGACATGAACAGAACGGTAATCAGGTCCAGATACCCCTTGAGCATGCGTTCCAGCCCGAATTTCGAGCGGCCGTACTTGCGGGCGCGGTGTTCGACGACCTTCTCGCCGATGCGGCGGAAGCCGGCCTTGCGCGCCAGAATGGGGATGAAGCGGTGCATCTCGCCGTAGACCTCGATCGCCTTGACCACCTTGCGGCGGTAGGCTTTCAGTCCGCAGTTGAAGTCGTGGAGGCGGATGCCCGAGGCGCGGCGGGCCGTCCAGTTGAAGAATTTGCTGGGCCAGCGTTTGCCCGCGGGGTCGCGGCGCCGCTTCTTCCAGCCGGACACCAAATCGTACCCCTCGTCGAGGATCATGCGGCGCAGGGCGGGAATCTCGTCGGGCGAATCCTGCAAATCGGCGTCCATCGTGACGACCACCTCCCCTTCGGCCGCGGCGAAGCCGCAATACAGGGCCGCCGACTTGCCGTAGTTGCGGGCGAAGCCGATGCCGCGCACGGCGGGATAGCGCTCCTTCAACGCTTCGATCTCCGTCCACGAACCGTCGTCGGAACCGTCGTCGATCAGGATAACCTCGTACGACAGGCGGTTTTCGCGCATCACGCGGTCGATCCAGGCGACCAGTTCGGGAAGCGACTCCGCCTCGTTGTAGAGCGGTACGACGACCGATATGTCGAGCCTGTCCATCCTCGCGCTACGCTTCCGGTTGCTCGTCGAAAGGACGCGGCGCCCGCGAAAGAACGCCTGCGATGATCAGGCCGAACAGCAGCCCGAACAGCAGGCTGGAGAACGTTCCGGCCCACACGGTGCTGAGGAACGAGGGTTCGGGAGCGTTTTCGATCTGCTTCATCGACTGCGAGATGACCGACTCCATCGAAGCCGGCACGCCGCCGCCACGCGAGAGCATTTCGGTCAGCGCGTCGGCGACCCGGCCCGTATAGTGCTCATAGCCGATGAACAGGTGCAGGTAGAGGTACTGCACCAGCCCGACGATGACGCCCGCCACGACCGACATCGAGAGGACGAAGCCGTAACCGCGGCCGAAGCGAAAGCCCTCCTCCACCGGGAATGTGGCCGAGTAGCTGCGCGTGAAGCGGTGCAGCAGGTAGTAGTGCAGTACGGCGACGAGGAACCACTCCAGGGCGTAAAGCCCGAAGCTGCCGGCAAGCATCATCCGCGTTTCGAGCATGAACGACACGGCCAGCAGCAGGCCGACGATCGCACCGCCGCGGAGCGCTTTTTTCCAGAATAAGCTGTTTTCCATAGGACTTGAAATTGTTTTGGATCAACTGAAAATACCCTTGCCCTCGCGCAGGATTTCGGGTTCCTCGCCCGTGAGGTCCACCACCGTGGTGGGTACGACGTCGCCCATGCCGCCGTCGACCACCAGCGCCACCTCGCGGTCGTAACGCTCGTGAATCAGTTCGGGGTCGGTCGTATACTCCTCCACCTGGTCGTCGTCCTTGACCGAGGTGGTGACCAGCGGACACCCCAGCGCGCTGACGATGGCGCACGCCACCGGATTGTCGGGGATGCGAATGCCGATGGTCCGGCGCTTGCCGAGGGCCTTGTCGGGGATGCGCGACGAAGCGGGAAGGATGAAGGTAAACGGCCCCGGCAGGTTGCGCCGCAGGATGCGGAACGCCGCGTTGTCCACGCGGCAGTACTCCGCCACCCCGGCGATGCTGTCGAAAACCACGGCCAGCTCGCCGCTGCCCTTGATGCGGCGCAGGCGCTCGATGGCGCGCGGCGAACGCAGCGAACACCCCAGGGCGTAGACGCTGTCCGTCGGGTAAACGATCAGCCCGTCGCGCTCCAGCGCATCCACGACCCGCTTCAATTCCCGCTCCGAGGGGTTTTCCGCATAAATTTTCGTCAGCATGGACGACAAATATACGAAAATTATTTGATATTGCGCCGGTTCAGCTCCTTCGCATAGGCGCGGGCGTTGGCGTTGTGCTCGCGGAGCGTCCGCGCGAAGTTGTGGTAACCGTCGAACGTGGGCCGCGCACAGAAGAAGATATAGTCGTGCTCCTCGAAATCGAGCACGGCATCGATGGCGTTCCGTCCGGGCATGCAGATCGGCGAGGGCGGCAGCCCCTTATTGACATAGGTGTTGTAGGGCGAGGGGAATTTGAGGTGGCGGTGAAGGATGCGCCGAAGACCGAAGTCCTGCATGGCGTACTTGACCGTCGGGTCGGCCTGCAACGGAATGCCGCGGCGCAGGCGGTTGATGTAGACGCCCGCGATGCGGGGCATCTCGTCCGTCTTGCGCGTCTCCTCGTAGACGATCGAGGCGAGGGTCATCACCTCCAGCCGACTCAGCCCGCTGCGGCGGCGCTTCGCATCGCGCTCTTCGGTCCAAAAGCGGTCGTATTCGCGCTTCATGCGCCGCACCAGCTCCTCCGGAGAGACCGTCCAGTAAAATTCGTAGGTGTCGGGGATGAACATCGAGAAGAGCGTCACGCTGTCGAAACCCGCCTCGGCGGCGATCCGTCCCGAGGTCAGCGCCGCGGCCAGCGAGGCCGAATCGGCGTCGAGCTGCCGGGCGAGCTTGCCGGCGAGCTGCTGCGGCGTGCGTACGTTATTGATCGTCACCCGCACAGGGGTCTGCAACCCCAGCTTGAGCATGCGCGCCACCTCGATGACGCTCATGCCGGGCCGCAGCACGTAGTGGCCCGGCTTGAAGGTCTCCGCCAGCCTGATCCGGCGCGCATAGGCATCGAACGCGGCGCGGTGGCGCAGTGACGGGCGCAGCGAATCCACGACGCCCCGATAGTCGGTTTTCGAACCGATATACAGATCACGCTCCTCGTGCACGGCTTTTCCGTAGAACTGGAGGCACACTACCCATCCGGCTATTACACACAGCATAAAAATCGCTATTGTAATCCCAAGCACGACTTTTCTATTCATTCCGAATATTTTTTACAAAAGTAATAAAAACCCAGAATAACCGGCCCTGAATGCCCCATCAAAAACCGCAACAGTCAGATATCCGACCTAAGTTTTCAATTTTTCTGCTGAATAAATTGACAGTACAAAATGAATTTCTTAACTTTAAAAAAAATTTACCAAAACTTTTATCATCCATGAAACCAGCCGTAATAGGAGTGAAGGTATTCCTGTCAGTCCCGTACTTGTTTGACAAAATCCTGAGCTGTTTTTACAAAAGAAGCATGAAATACTGCGGAAAGAACGTCAATTTACGACCTGGGAGTTCCGATTTCAAAGGTTTGTATAATCTCAGCATTGGCGATGATTCCAGCTTACCCAAAGGAAGTATCCTATTTTGCACGGAAGCAGAACTGATCATCGGCAATCATGTAATATTCGGGCCACGCCCCACGATCATTACGGGCGACCATCGCATCGACCGCATCGGAAAATTCATCACATCACCCTCTGAAAAGCTACCCGAGAACGATGCATCGGTGATCGTCGAAGACGACGTGTGGGTGGGAGCAAATGTAACCATTCTAAAAGGCGTCACAATCGGCCGTGGCTCAGTGATCGCTGCCGGAGCGGTAGTGACCAAGTCTTGCCCGCCCTACTCGATCATCGGAGGAGTTCCAGCCCGAATCCTCAAATACAGGTTCAGTGAATCCCAGATTTTAGAACATGAAAAGAAATTATATCCGATAGAAAAACGACTTTCCCCACAATCAATTATCCGTACATCGAGGTAAAAGAGATGGCTGAAAAAATTAAAACGACCTGACCGGATATTTTTCGCTCAATAATTGGTGATAAACCAAAAAATTTCTACTTTTGCACCCGGGTGAGTCTTATACGACCAGCTCCCGCAGAATCCCCCAGGCGAGGAATCGAGCAAGGGTATGCGGTCGTAGCGGTGCGATATAAGGAGCTCACCCTTTTTTGTTACAAAGGGTGGAAAGCCGTCGGGCGATCCACCCTTTTTTCGTTTGCCTTTACAGTGGGTGCAATATGTCCCGTCAAGAGAGAGGGTTGGGATAGTGGGATGTAGCCTACGAAGAGGGGATGGGAGCAATAAATGAGTCTCCTACTGGCGATTTGGTTTATCCTACTCGGGAAGCAGCCTGCGGAGGGGCGCGATAAGCGGCCCTTCGCGGGGCGAGGCTGCGGCCCGCCGGCTTGACAGCCGAAAACAAGGCAAACTGAATGCTCCGCGGTTCTTCGACCGAATCTCTTGCCCTTTCTTTAAAAGAAAGGGCGAAAGAACCGCGCACGCAGAAAACGGCGGGCGTCTGTCCTCCGCCTCACTGAACGGGCACGAAAGCTAAAGCATATCGCACGCCCGTTCCGGGCGCTCGGCGGCGGACAACCGCAAGTCCCGCCGTTTCCAGAAGTGCGCGAGCAGGTGCGGCGCGATGCGCCGCACTAAAATGATTTGGAAGAGTTGCTTTGTTTTCGGACGCAGCCTGAGGAGGGGCGCGTTAAGCGGGCCTCCGCACCCGGAGGCTGCGGCCCGCCGACCTGAAGGTCGAAAATCAGACGAACCAAATATAGCTCGTGCTGCATCAAGCCGCATGGAAAGGAATGTTTACCACCTTCCCCAGCACCCTTTCCGCCGCAGGTGGACACAAGTCCCCTCCGAGGAGGGGATTTAGGGGTGGGTCAAACTTGTATGCGCGGCGGCACGCCGCGAGGTTCGGCGATCGAAATCGTGCTTATGTTGGTCAGACCGACGACCATCCGGTGCGACTATCTTCATGCGCCTCCGCGCCCGGAGGCTGCGGCCCGCGACCTAAAAGGTCGAAAACCGGACAAAACGAATCAGACAGCCGGCTTGAAAGCCCAAAAAAGACAAACCGGACGGCCCGCACGGCTCGAAGAGCCGCAAAACCGAGCAGCCATGCCTCGGCAACACACAAGACAGCTCCCCCCCCGTCAGAACGCCAGCTTCACCCCTGCCGTAAAGTTGGCTCCGTACTCGGGATACCACGGGTACTCGTACAACCGGCGGTTGAGCAGGTTGCGGCCTTCGGCGAAGAGGGCTACCCCACCCGACACTTTCCAGTCGAAATTAACCCGCAGATCGACGGCGAAAGGCGCTTCGAACGTCTCCCGATACGGCGCTTCCTGTGCATCGCCCGTCGGGATGCGGTCGACGATCGACCACTTGCGGACGCTCTGCACCGCGGCCGAGACCCCGAAAGAGACCTTGCGCCCCTGGTAATGCACGCCCAGATCGCCCCGGAACTTGGGCGCACCGTCCCCCAACGGGGAGTCGTTGTTATAGATGAACCCGTGCACGCCCAGCGTCATGCGCAAGGCGTCCAGCGGACGCGCCTCCAGCTCGCCGTGAAACGAAGTGACCGTCTGCCGGGCCAGCTCGGGAAGCACCTGCGTGGCCGCCTCGAGAAACCGCTCCTGCCCCGGATCGTAGAACCCCATCCCATACCAGTAGATATGGTTGTCATGGATCGAGAAGGCGGCATAAACGCGGTAGGAGAACTTTTCGCGCCACAAGCTGCCCTGAATCCCGAAGCGGCCGTCGTAGTCGACCGAACTCTTGTCGACCGTCGTCTTTGGCTGCAAGTAGGGATTCTGCCGCGTCAGCGAGCGGTAGCTGTTCTGGTGCACCAGCCCGTCGACCTCGACGAAAGGCCGCAGCCCCGGCGTTCCGAGGTTGATGTCCAGCCGCGTAAAGGGCAGGATGTAATTCCCGGCCGCAGCGCCGTCGATCTTGTCATGGCAGTAGTCCACTCCCACTTCCATATTCAGAAAATCGCCCTCGACACCGTAGCGCACCCCGGCGCGGAACAGCTGTTCGCGGAAGTCGGAGAGGGCTTTTTGCCCGGCCAGCCGCTCATACCCCGCCGCGAGCGAGAAGCGGTGGCGGCCCCAGCCGCGCGCGATGCGGGCGCTCGCCCCCAACGTCGTCTGCCGGGCCCTATCCCGGTCATCCGTCCACGAGGTGTGGTCGAAGAAGATGCCGCCGCGCAGGGCGATCTCGAAGTTGAAGCGGCTCAGGTCGCGGAATTCGTCGCCCAGCCGCACCGACACGTTCGCGTCGCCGTAGTCGATCAGCGCGCCGGGAAGCGCCGGAACAGGGAGATCGGCCTCCGGCGCGTAATAGGCCCCGTAACGGTGGTACATCCGGTTCTCGTACGAAAGGTCGCCCTCCAGCACGTGCCGCCCGAGGTACTTGCCCGCCGCGGCTCCGACCCGGTTGGTCATCCGCGTCGCGTTGTTCTTCACCCCGAAGTCGTTGCGCAAATCGGCATAGCGGCCTTCGTGGTTGAGGTAGGCCATCACGTAGCCGGTTCCGGGATTCTGGCTCGAAGCGTAGAAATCGAGCACCGAGTTGAGCGGATAACCTGCCCCGGCCTTCAGGTAGAACGGCAGCGGGCGGTTGAACTGCCAGTAGGTCACCGTCGCGGGACGGATCGGCCGAAGCTCGAACGCCGTGCGCAGCGACAGCGGCGTTATCGTGTAGTCGATCTCGGGCCGCATGCGGGTCGTATCGGTCATGTCCGGCTCGATCGCCAGTTTGGCCGCGCGCTCCACGCTGGGCACGTAGGCTTTGGTGACCTCCACCTGCTTTTCGACCTGCGCGGCCGCCGTCAAGGGCATCGCCGCGACAAGGGCGGCAGCTATCAGCACTCTTTTCATCGTCATTGGAGTTTTCGGATACGTTCACCGGCTTCGGCCACGATGCCGTCATCGGCGGGCGAATAGCCGTCGGCCACGCTCTGCCAGGTCGCCCGGGCCTGGAAATTATCGCCCTTGCGGACATAGACGTCGCCCAACAGGAGGTAGGCTTTGGCGAGCCAGTAGGCCTGCGGCTGCCGCTCGGAGTAGGCGAATACGGCCTTTTCGGTCCGGTCCATATCGCCGCCTTCGAACTGCTCCTCCAACAGGTAGTAGCCCGCCGCCGAACCCTCTTTCGTGCGGACATCTGCGGACAGCTCCTTGTAGAGTTTCCCGGCGGCGGCGCGCTTCCCGGCCTTGCGCAGCTGCTCGGCCCAGGCGAAGGTCGCCTCGCGCCGGGCCGTGGCTCCGGCATCGGCGTGCGACCGGACGTCGGAGGCCATCGCCTCGACCTTCGATGCGTCGCCGCCCGCGAGCGTCGCCCGGACGTAACCCGTCATGGCGGCCTCGCGCCCGGCAGCGGCCGGCGCGGCGTCGTAGAGACGGCGGTAGGCCGAAGCCGCTTCGTCGTAGCGGCCGTCGGCAAAGGTCATCTCCGAGAGCTTCTCCAGCACGGTCACCGTATAGCGGTGGTTGGCCTGCGCAGCCAGCTCCGAGAGGGTCTCGATGGCCGCACCGCGCTCGCCCGAGCGGAGGTAGCAGTCGCTCAGGTAGTAGAGCGCATCGTTGCGGTAGTACCCCTTCGGATAGCTCTTCACGTAGCTGCGCAGCGAGCGGGAGGCCGGTTCGTACGCCTCCGAAAGGTAGAGTTTCTGCGCCGCGGCGAACGAGAGCGAATCGCGCGAAAGGGCCGACAGGTCGCCCTCCATCCCCGCCCGGGCAGCGTAGTCGAAGTAACCGTCGACATCGCCGCGCGACACGTAGATTTCGCGGATGCCCTGCATCGCTTCGCGGGCCTCCGACGAGCGGGGCGCGGTGGCGACCACCTGCTCGTAGTATTTGAGCGAGCGGTTCCCGTCGCCCAGATTGAGGTAGGCCAGGCCCAGGTCCGCCAGCGCCTGCGGCCGGCGCGGCGATGCGGGATAGGCGGCAACGAACTTCTCCAGCGCCTTGGCGCCGTCGGCGTACCGCTCGCGGGCGATGTAGGTGCGGCCCAGCTCGTAGGCGGCCTGTTCGACGTAGTCGCCCTTGCCCTCGGCCACGATCCGCCGCAGGGTCTGCTCCTGCTGCTCGTTGCGTCCCAGCACGCCCAGCGTCACGGCTCGCTTGTATTGTGCATAGTATTTCTCGGGACCGCCCGCGGCCGCGGCCCGGTCGTACTCGGCGATCGCCGCCTCGAAATCGCGGTCGGCATAGCTCACGTCGCCCAGCCGGTTGAGCGCGTCGGCGCGGTAGCGGCCCTGCGCGGCGGGCAGCGCGAGGAACTTTTCGAAAGCCGATGCGGCCTGCTTCAGATCGCCCTTCGAGAAGGCGCAGTAACCCAAGTTGTACCACGCCAGCGCATATTCGGGCGCGTTGCGGGGGGCGCGCCTGAGGTAGGCGTCGTACTTCACGGCCGCGAGCGTATAGTCGCCCTGCGCGAAGGCGATCTCGCCCTGCCAGAAGGTGTTCAGCGCGGCGTACTTGGGGCTGACGTTCACCGCCGCCGATTCGGCCAGATAGCGCTGCGCCGCAGCCGGATCGCCCGCCTTGTAGGCCTCCAGCCCGCGGAAATAGGCGATCTTCTGCAACGCGGCCCGGATGTCGGCATCGGCGGTGGGCATCGACTTGATGGCCCGGTAGGCCGCATCGTAGTCGCGCGAATTGTAGTAGGCGGCGATCAGCAGCGTCCGGGCCTCCGGGGTCCGCGGCGAGGTGGGATAGCGGCCGATGTAGCGCTGCAAAAGGTTGATCGCACCGTTGAAAGCCCCGCCGCCCAGTTCGTATTGCAGTTTGGCGTAGTTGAACAGCGCGTCTTCGGCCACCGCGGCGTCGAACCGTTCGTCGGCGGCCATGGCGAACGACTGCATGGCCGAGCGCTTGTCGCCCGAACGCAGGTAACAGTCGGCCAGGTGGTAGGAGGCGTTCTGGGTCAGCTCGTCCTCGGCCCCGCACGCGCTGCGCAGCCACTCGACGGCCTCCTTGTAGCGGGCCGTGCGGTAGAGCGAGAAACCCATCAGGTAGTTGCCCTCCCGGTCCAACTCGCCGCCCGCGGCCATCAGGTTGCCCAGGTGCTCGATGGTTTTGTTGTAGTCGTCCAGCCGGAACCACGACTCGGCCACCACCCGCTCGATCTCGGCGCGTCTCTCGGGAACGGCCCGGCGGGCAAGCTCCTCGCCGTGCTCGGTCACGTAGCGGTAATTGCCCTCGCGGAATTCGATCTGAAGCAGGTAATAAGGGGCCACGTCGCGGTAGGCGTCGCTCTGCATCAGGGCCGTGAAGCCCTGCCGGGCCCGCCCGTATTTCCCCTCGGCGTAGTCGATGTAGGATTTGTAATAACGCGCATGGTCGGCGTATTCGCTGCGGCTGCCGATCCGGTCGAAATAGTCGTAGGCGCTGCGGTAGTCGCCCTCCGTAAAGGCCGCATAACCCATGCGGACATCGTACTGCTCGCGGCGTGCAGCGCTCAGCGCACGGTAGTCGGTCTTGGCGAACCACTCCTTGGCCCGGCGCATGTCGCCCGCCGAGCAGTAGAACGAAGCCAGCGAAAAGCGCACGTCGTTGGCGTAGACCGAACGGGGATGGTCGCGCTCGAAAGCCAGCAGCGCGGCCTCGGCATCGCTGCTGCCCAGTTCCACGGCGCAGGCGGCCAGGTAGTAGTCCACCCGCTGCAACGCCTCCCGCTCGGATGGGGCCAGCGCGGCGCGGGCCTGCATGAATTCGTGCCGGGCGTCGCTCCAGCGGCCGAAGTCGAACAACTCGCGGCCCCGTTCGACGAGGGTTTCGGTCTGCGGCGCGGCGGCCCGCACCCCCGCCCCGATCAGACATAAAACGATGGTCAGCAACACTATCCGTTCTTTTCGCATACGCTCATCTCTTAGGATGGACAAATATACGAAAATTTACCATACGCCCTACCCCCGGGGAACGATTCTTGCCCGGCGGAGGGTACAACCAATTTACGGAACACTATGATCGAAAAAGTAACCCTTCAACTCACCCACGACGGCAAACTGACGTCCGGGGAGGGTCCCCGCTGCGAAGAGATGAACCCCAAGGCGCTGCTGCTGCTCGCGGCGGCCAAGTGCGCCGGGCTGACCAGCCTGCACATCATGGAGAAGGAGCGCATACGCCCCAAGCGGTTCGAAATCGCCGTTTCGGGCGAACTGTCCACTGATACGGTGCAGTCGGAGAGCATGTTTCTCTCGTTCCACGCATTTTACAACGTGGAGTGCGACACGGAGGACGATCAGGTCAAGGTCGGCCGCGCCGTACGGCTCGCGCAGGAGAAGCATTGCAGTCTGATGCAGATGCTCCGCCGGATCGCGCCCGTGACGCACGAGATCGCCGTGGTCAGCACGGAAGCGGAGAAGGTCTGACCCCTCCGGAAAACCGGCGGCAGCGGGCGGAGCTTACGGCTCCGTTTTTTCATTGCGCCGTGATGCGCTGGTAGTCCGACACGGCCACCGCGTAGTTCAGATGCGCCTCGATGGCATAGGTGTAGAGCTGGATCCAGCTCAGCTGCGCCTGCAACACGTCGAGGATCGTGGCAAGCCCCTCGCCGTAGGAGTAGGTGCTGATCTCCAGGTTCTCGCCCGCGATTTGGAGGCTGCGCTCCGAAGCGTCGATCTGCGCCCGGGTGTCGATCAGCGCCGTCCAGCCGTTCATCTCCGCCCGCACGATGTCGTCGTGCACCTCCGCCGCGGCCCACTCCGTCTGAAGCTGCACGGCGCGCGCTGCGCCCACCGCGCGGCGGCGTTCGCCCCAGTGGAAGATCGGGACCGAGAGCTGCACGAAAGCCACCCCGTCGAGGTAGGTCGCCCCCGTGCTGTTGGGAAGATAGGGCTTCCACGGAGCGCCCACCCCGACGCTCAGCTGCGGGTTGAACGGCGCGCGGGCCGCCCGCACGCCCACCTCGGCCTGCTCCGAGCGCAGGCGGGCCGCCGCATAGTCGGGACGGCGCAGCAGCGCCTCGCCCAGCGGCACGCGCCCCGGCATCGGCAGCGAATCGCGGATGCTTTGGGTCAGCGCGACGGGCTGCGCCGGGTCGACACCCCGCAGGATGTTGAAATTGTGGAGCGCCACGGCCTCGTTCTGCTCGGCGGTGACCAGCTGGTATTCGGCCTCGCTCAGGCGCGTGTCGATCATCAGCACGTCGCCCTTGGCGATATACCCCTCCGCAAAACGGCGGTCGACGACCTCCTTGAGCGAGCGGATGATAGCCACGTACTGCTGCATCGAGGCGGCGAAAAGCTCCGTCGCCGAGAGGTTCCAGTAGGCGTAATCCGCCGCATAGCGCACGTCCAGCCGCGTGTACGCCTCCTCGCAGACGGCGATGTCGTAGCCCAGCTCCGCCTGCCGGAAAGCGGTCTTCACCGCCCCGCCCCCGTAGACGGTCTGGATCACCTGCGGCTGGAGGTCGAACGTCCAGTGCCGAACCCCCTCGAAGTGGTGCGCGTTAGCCGAAAAACTGCCCTCGACCGAGAGGCGCGGCAGGAATCCCGTGCGGACCTGCCCCACCGTCTCCGACGCCTCGTCGCTGCGCGATACGGCCGCCTTGAGCTGCCAGCTGTACTGCGTCACCGCGTCGCGGTACTCCGCGAGCGGGGTTTGGGAGCGGACCGTCGCAACGGTCAGCAGGGCGGTCAACAGGAGTGCGGTTCTCATGGCTTGCGGATATTATAGAAGATGGCGTAAACCACCGGCAGGATGCAGATCGTAAGCAGCGTAGCCACCAGCAGACCGCCCATGATCGTGGCGGCCATCGCCCCGAACATCGAGTCGAACAAGAGCGGCAGCATGCCGAGGATGGTCGTTCCCGAAGCCATCGCCACGGGGACGATGCGGCTGCGAGTCGCCTCCGTAAGCGCCTGGTAGGGCCCCCGGCCCGCGGCGCGCAGCACGCCGATCTGCTCGACGAGCACCACGGCGTTCTTGATGTTCATCCCCACCAGTCCCAAGAGGCCCAGCAGCGAGAAGAAGTTGAACACCTTGCCCGTCACCGCCAGCCCGAGCACCACGCCGATGAAGATCAGCGGAATCATCAGCAGGATAACCACCGGCTCGCGGTAGTTGCGGAAGAGCAGCAGCAGGACGATGAAGATGAGGATCAACGTCAGCGGCATGTTGGCCGCCAGCGCCTCGTTGGACTCCTGCTGGCTCTCCTGCTCGCCGAAGACCTTCATCCGATAGCCTTCGGGCAGCGGAACGGCCTGCGCGATCGAGTCGCGCAGCGCGGCGAAAAGCGCCATCGTATTGACCCCGCGGGCCGGATCGCACTGCGCCCGCATCGCCCGCTGGCGGTTGTAGCGTTTGACCACCCCGTCACGAAATTCGAAGCGGAAACCGTCGGTGGCCTGACCCACGGAGAAGACCCGCCCCGAGGGGTTGAAGATCGGCAGGGCCTGCAGGTTGGTGAGGTTGTAGGCGTCGATATTCTCGTCCTTCAACAGGATCGGCATGAACTGGTCCCCCTCGCGGTACTCGCCCAGGCGGTAGCCCTGCGTGGAGATGGTGATGCCGCGCGCCATCTGTCCGCGGGTGACGCCGATGCGCTGCCCCTTCATCTGCGAGTAGAGCGGCAGCCACGTCGGCACGCGGTTGCCCCAGCCGTTGCGCACGTTCGTCGTGCCGGGCGTATGGCGCATGATCTGCTCGGCCTCAGCCGTGAGCCGCCGCAGCGTATCGATATTCTCGCCGATGAAGCCGAATTCGATGGCCGCATCGGGCACGGGCGAGAGTTTGAAGAGCGACGAGCGCAGCCACACGTCGGGGAAGTTCTCCGTGACGTAGGCGTCGAAGCGCGCCTCGACCGCCTCGGTCTGCCGCCGGTCGTGCAGTTCGACGAGCAGGTTGCCGAAATTGGGGCGCAGCGAGATGCTGCTGCTGGCCAGGTAGTAGCGCGGGGGCGAGGAACCCATCGTCGCCGAGACGCGCTTCACCTCGGGCTGCTCCCGAAGCCACTCCTCCATGGCGCGCAGACTGTGCTCCGTTTCGCGGATGTCGTACCCGTCGGGCAGCAGCACGTCGGCGCGGAAGTAGGGCTTGTCCAGCGAGGGAAAGAAGTTCTGCGGCATCATCCCCATCACGGCCAGCGATCCGACGAAAAGTCCGACCACGACGGCCACCACGACCCACCGCCACCGCAGCAGGCCGCCCAACAGGCGGTCGAACCCGCGGTAAAACTTCGTATCGTAGGGATCGCGCGCGACGGGTTTGACCCGCAGCATGAAGTCGCCGAACAGGGGCGTCTGCGTGAGCGCCAGCACCCAGCTCAGCAGCAGCGACAGCGCCAGCACGACGAACAGCGGCTTGACGATCTCGGCAACGGCCGACGGGGCCAGGTAGAGCGGCAGGAACGAGAAAATGGCGATCAGCGTGGCTCCCAGCAGGCTCCAGCGGGGCGCATTGGCCCCCGCAATGAGTGCCGAACGGCGCTCCGCACCGCGCAGCATGGCCTGCTGCGCATTGTCGGTCACCACGATGGCATTGTCGACCAACATGCCCATGGCGATGATGAAGCCCGCCAGCGAGGTGCGGTTCAGCCCCTCGCCCAAAAACTGCATCAAGAGCAGCGTGCCCCCGATCGAGAAGAGCAGCGAGCTGCCGATCAGCACCCCGGCCCGGAAACCCATCACCAGCATGATGATGGCGATGACGATAGCCACCGATTCGGCCAGGTTGAGAATGAAGGTCGAGGTGGCCTCCCTTGCGATGCGGTTCTCGGGATAGAGCACCGTGAGATCCATGCCCAGCGGCATCTGGGCCGTCAGCTCGCCGAGCAGGCGGTCGATCCGCTTTCCCGCGGCCACCACGTCGACCCCTGCCTCGGTGGAGATGCCGATGCCCACGGCCCGGTGGCCGTCGATGCGCATCAGGGTCTGCGGCGGGTCGGCATAGCCCTGCTCCACGCGGGCGACGTCGCCCAGCCGGTACTGCTTTCCCGATGAAGAGATTAACAACTGGTTCGACAGGTCCTCCAGCCCCTTATAGGTCCCGTCCTCCAAAATCCGCACTTCGAGTTTTCCGGCCTGCTTCTCCCCGCTGTCGACGATCGTGTTCTGCTGGGAGATGGTCGAGAGGATGGTCTCGGGTCGGATCGAGAAGTTGGCAAGCGTCGCCAGCGAGACGTAGACGTTCACCACGGGGGTCTGCTCGCCGAAAAGGGTCACTTTCTGCACGCCGTCGACCGTGACGAGCTGTTTCTTGAGCCGCTGCGCCCAGTCGCGCAGTTCGGACCAGGTGAACCCCTCGTCGACCGAGAGGCCGTAGTAGATGCCGTAGACATCGCCGAAATCGTCGGCCACCGTGACGGGCGAAGCCCCCGCCGGCAGACGGGGCTGGACGTCGAGCACCTTGCGGCGCAGCTCGTCCCACAGCTGGGGGATCTCCGCCGAGCGGGTGGCCGGGTCCAGCTCGACGATGATCTTCGAGAGACCGTAGTAGGATTCGGAGGTGATTTTATGGATGTTGCGCATCGACTGCACCTCCCGCTCGACGGGTTCGGTGATAAGCTGCTCGACCTCCAGCGGCGTAGCGCCCGGGTAGGCGCAGACCAGCGACGCGCTCTTGATGACGAACGTGGCGTCCTCCTTCTTGCCCAGCGTGACGAAGCCCGCCGCGCCGCCCAGGAGGAGCACCGCGAGGAAGAACCAGACGACCTTGCTGTTGCGCAGCGAATATTCGGGCAGGTTCATCGGCTTACTGTTTCATGATACGGACCCGGTCGCCCTCCTGCAACTGGTAGACGCCCGCCGTGATGACCCGGTCGCCCGGCTCCACGCCGCTGGAGACGATCACCCGGTTGCGGCCGTACAGCTCGCCGAGCGTCACGTTGCGGCGCTCCACGCGGTCGTCCCGGCCCACGATCCAAACGTAGTCGCCGCCCGAGGTGGGGGCGTAGATGGCCGAGATGGGCAGCGACACGGCGTCGGGCGCAGGGTCGGCGCTCTGCATCGTCACCACGCACGACATGCCCGGCGAAATGCGGTAACGGGCCGGGTCGACATTGGTCAGGGTGAGCGTCACGGGGAATCCCGAAGCGTCGGACGAGGTTTTGACGTACTCCTTGAGGCGGGCCGTGAACTGCACGCCGCGGTAGTTGTCGAACTCGACGCGGAACGAAGTGGAATCGCTCAGCAGCGGCAGCCCGCTCTCGGGCAGGGTGAACTTGACGGTCGTGGTGACGGGATTGACCACACGGACGATGGTCTGCCCGGCCTGCACGCGCTCGTAGTTGTCGACGTACTTGCGCTCAACCACGCTGGCGAACGGGGCGCGCAGCTTGGTCTCCTTGAGCATGTCGAGCGAATTTTGGTAGGCCGACTGCGCCTGCGCATAGCGCGTGCGCGCCGCCTCGTACTCCTGCCGCGAGACCGCTTCGTGCTGCAGCAGGCGCTCCATGCGGGTGAACTGCGAGCGGGCCTGCTCGAAAGCCGAGCGGTCGGCCGAGACTTGCAGGCGGATGTCCCGCGGGTCCAATTCGGCCAGCAGAGTCCCCTTCTGGACGCTCTCCCCCTCCGAAACGGGAATGTCGAGCACCTGGCCCGGGACCTTGAACGCGAGGTTCACCGCATCGTCGGGCGTGGCCATGCCCGCGAAATCCTTGTCGATGAACCCGGCCCGGGAGGCTACGACCACCTTCACCGGACGGACCGCCGTCCGGGCCGGCTGCTGCCGGTGCGAACAGCCGCTCGCGGCCAGCGCGATCGTCCAAAGTGCAAAGACGGATAAAAACTTGCATGTACCGCGGTTCCGATCATCGAATCCGAGTGTCGTTGCTCGCCGCCTGCGGCAGCGTTTACCGGTCCGACCCTCCCCTGAATCCCCTCCTCGGAGGGGACTTCTGTCGGGATTTTCAGCCAGAACCGGAGATACGGCCGTTGGTGCATGCAGACAGGTGCTTGCGTGAGCGAATAGGCGCATACGAAAAAAGTTGACTTCCGCGGAGCGGGGTCAACTTTCATACCATACGCCGAAACAGGTCCTTACGGACGAATATCCCGACAGTTCCTTTTAGCCGTGATCGTTCCGTCGTCCAGGACGACCACGCCGTTGTAGGCGCGCAGCAGGGTCTTCATCGTCGAGGCGTCGATGTTGTAGCACCGCACCTCGCCCGTGCCGAAATCGTACCACGTCACCCCGTAGAGGGGCTGCGGGGTCAGGCAGACGACCGTGGCATGCTCCTGCGCGGCACGCTCCACCAGCCGCGCCATGCGCCGGGCGCAGCCGCGCCGCAGCTTGTCGAACGAGGTCACGCAGAGCATATAGACCCGCCCGGGCGTGGTCAGCACTTTTTCCGTGGCGTCGCCCTCGGCATCGCGCAGCGCAAATTCGCTCAGCAGCGGACGCACCGCCGGCAGTTCGCTCGTCGTGCGCGTGTCGACCCACTCCCACGCGGTCTCGTCCTGCCACGCGGTGTCTTCCAGCGAAAATTCGTGCAGCCGGCCCGTCTCCCGGTTGCGGTAGACGAGCACCGTCTGCGTCTCGCCGGGCGCGACGGCAGGCGTCTGCATCGCCTCGTGGATGTTCACCCCGACCTTGTAGGGCAGAAAGTCGATCAGCGGCAGGTGGATATAGCAGTAGTAGCCCAGGTACATGGCCAGCGTGAAGAACGTGCAGGTGAGCACGATTTCGACGGGCTTGAACGCAAAAATCTTATCCGGACGGTAGCGCCACCACACCACGAAGGCCATCGGCAGCAGCGCGAGGTTCTTGTAGAAGGTCTGCCACGGGGTCAGCTTCAGCGCCTCGCCGAAGCAGCCGCAGTCCTCGACGGGGATTACCGTGGCGCTCAAAAGGGTCAGTACCGTGAAAAAGGACATCGACACCAGCGCGAAGACCGAGATCAGGCGGATGCGCACCTTGAAGAGCAGCATGCAGCCCATCATCAGCTCCGCGCCGCACAGCCAGATCGAGAAGGTCATGCTGGCGGGTTCGAGGAACTCCACGCCGTAGATCGAGAGGTATTCGTTGACCTTCATCGCCGTGCCCCACGGGTCGATCACCTTCGTGAAACCCGAGACGATAAACGTGCAGGCGAGGATCAGCCGGCAGACATGCGAAAGAATCTTGAACGCCCGTTTACTTCTCATCGCCGGCCAGTAAGGGTTCGATCGCCGCACAAATCTTTTCGAAATTGCGGTCGGGGGTATCCATCGCGCCCGTCGAATCGCTGCAATCGACCACACGCAGCGAACGGTCGCGGGCCGCGGCGGCGAGGTAGACCTCCCGCACGCGCTGCTGCAGGGCCAGGGAATCTTCGTGGATGTCGCGGCCGCCCTGCAAATAGGCCCGGTCGTCGCCGCCGCGCACCTCCGAGAGTTTGCGTTCGGTAAAGGCGAACGGCACGTCCAAAAAGAGCGATACGTCGGGCCGCGGCAGGTCGTTATGGACAAATTCGAGGTCGAGAATCCACTGCATCAGGCGGTCGCGTTCCGGCCCGGCAGGGAGTTTGGCGCATTGGAAGCCCACGTTCGAATAGACGTAACGGTCCAGAATCACGACCTTGCCCGCGGCGAGCCACGCCCGGATTTCGGGCGCCGCAGCGGCCCGGTCGCCCGCGAAGAGCAGCGCCACCAGGTAGGGGTCGACCTGCTCCACGCCGCCGAACTCGCCGCGCAGGAAGCGGGCGATCAGCTCCCCGTAGACCGGGGAGTCGAAGCGCGGAAAGTGCACATACTCGCTCTGCACGCCGCGCCGGGCGAACAGCTCGCGCAGTTTTCCGATCTGGGTCGACTTTCCCGCCCCGTCCAATCCTTCGAGTACGATAAACATATCAGGTTTCTTCTTTTTCCATTCACTCCGGCCGCTTCACGCAGGCCGCGCCGCCAGGCGGCTTACTGCCGCAGCATGCGCACCGCCCGCGCCACCCCGTCGGCCAGCGCATCGGCTTCCGGGAGCGTGTTGTAGAGGGCGAACGAGGCGCGGCACATGCCCGTCACGCCGTAGTGGGTCATCACCGGCTCGGCGCAATGCTGCCCCGTGCGGACGGCGATGCCCAGTTTGTCGAGGATCATGCCCATGTCGTAGGCGTGCACCCCCTCCACGTTGAACGACACGATGGCACACTTGTCCGCCGTCGTGCCGTAGATTCTCAGCCCCTCGACGGCCGACAGCCGCTCCGTGGCGCGGCGCAGCAGCGCCGATTCGTGCGCCTCGATCGCCGCCGGGTCGAAGCGCTGCATGAAGCGCACGGCCTCGCCCAGCCCGATGGCTCCCACGAAGTTGGCCGTCCCGGCCTCGAAGCGCAGCGGCACGGGGGCGTAGGTCGTCCTCTCGAACGTCACCCGGTCGACCATGTCGCCGCCGCCGAGGAAAGGCGGCATCGCCTCCAGCCGGTCGCGTTTGCCGTAGAGCACGCCGATGCCCGTCGGGCCGTAGAGCTTGTGCCCCGAAAAGGCGTAGAAGTCGCACCCCATCGCCCGCACGTCCACACCCCCGTGGACGATGCCCTGACAGCCGTCGACCACCACGACCGCCCCCACGGCGTGAGCCGCGTCGATCAGGGGCCGCAGGTCGGGCCGCGTGCCGAGCGTGTTGGACGCCTGCGTCACGGCAACCGCCTTCGTCCGCTCGTCGAGCAGCTCCGGCAGCAGTTCCATACGGAGACTGCCCGCCTCGTCGAACGGCAGTACGCGGATTTCGGCCCCCTGCCGCTCGGCGAGCAGCTGCCACGGGACGATGTTGGAGTGGTGCTCCAACTCGCTGACGAGGATGTTGTCGCCCGCGCGGACGTACTTTGCGCCCCAGGCGTAGGCCACCGTATTGAGCGACGCCGTGGCGCCCGCCGTGAAGACGATCTCCTCCTTTTCGGCCGCACCGATATAGGCAGCGATGCGTTCGCGCGCCGCTTCGTACAGGGCCGTCGCCTCCTCCGAAAGGTAGTGCACCCCGCGGTGGATATTGGCATTCAGCTCGCGGTGGAGCCGGTCCACCGTCTCGATCACCTGCAGCGGTTTCTGCGCCGTGGCGCCGCTGTCGAGGTAGACGAGCGGCTTGCCGTAAACGGTGCGCTGCAGGATCGGGAACTCCCGGCGTATCTCTTCGACTTCGAACATCGTTACATGCTTTCCAGTTTGGCCACGACCCGCTCCATCATCAGGTCGCACAGCGGCTCGATGCCGCAGTGACGGACCACGTCGCCCGCGAAGCCCTCCAGCTGCAGCCGCCGCGCCTGCGCTTCGCTCAGACCGCGCTGACGCATGTAGAGGATCGCGTCGCTCTCCATCTGCCCCACGGTCGCGCCGTGCGAGCACTTCACGTCGTCGGCATAGATCTCCAGCTGGGGCCGCGTGATGATGCGGGCCGTTTCGCTCAGCAGGATGTTGCGGCTCTGCTGCCGCGCGTCGGTGCGCTGGGCGTCGGGAGCCACATAGACCAGTCCGCAGAACTCGCCCACCCCGTCGCCCGCGGCGACGCCCTTTACGTAGGAGTTGCTGCGGCAATCGGCCACGTTGTGCTCCGTGCGCAGTTTGACCAGGCAATGCTCCCCCTCGGCGGCCAGGAAGAGGCCGTTGAGCACGTTCTCCGCCTCCGGTCCGGCCAACTCCAGCCGATACGAAGCGTTGGCGCTCGAAAGCTGGAGGGTCGTGATGCGGCACGCGCTGCGGGCGGCCTGCGTAAGGTTGATCTCGGCGAACGCCTCGGCGGTGAACAGCTCCGTCAGCTCGAAGCGGGCATCTTCGCCGACCGCAATGTCGAGCGCCGAAGTTCCGGGGCACGTATGCACCACGACCAGCTTCGCCGCCCCTCCGGCCGCGATCCCGACGCGCATACGCATCGGATCGACCGCATAACAGGGCATCGGCTCCATGCCCTCGACGCGCAGCTCCTCCCCCACCATGCGGTAATCGGCCAATGCCTTGAGAATCGCATCCATCACTCGGCGTATTGGTTGATGAGCCAGTCGTAACCCTCCTTTTCGAGCCGGAGGGCCAGCGTCCGGTCGCCCGTGTGGATGATGCGGCCCTTGTAGAGCACGTGCACCACGTCGGGCACGATGTAGTCCAACAGGCGCTGGTAGTGCGTGATGACCACCGTGGCGTTCTGCGGCGTGCGCAGTTTGGTGACGCCCGTGGCAACGATGCGCAGCGCGTCGATGTCCAGCCCCGAATCGGTCTCGTCGAGGATCGCCAGCTTCGGATCGAGCATCGCCATCTGGAAAATCTCGTTTTTCTTCTTCTCCCCGCCCGAGAAACCCTCGTTGACGGCCCGCGAGGTGAGCTTCGAGGAGAGCTCCACCACGGCGCTCTTCTCGCGCATCAGCTTCAGAAACTCGGCGGCCGAGAGCGGCTCCTCGCCCCGGAACTTGCGCTGCTCATTGACGGCCAGCTTCATGAAGTTGGCCATCGTCACGCCCGGAATCTCCACCGGGTACTGGAAGCCCAGGAAAAGGCCCAGCCGCGCCCGGTCCTCGATCGACATCGAGAGCAGGTCGTGCCCCAGAAAGGTCGCCGAACCCTCGGTGACCATATATTTGTCGTTGCCCGCCAGCACCGAGGCCAGCGTCGACTTGCCCGATCCGTTGGGACCCATGATGGCATGCACCTCGCCGGCTTTCACCTCCAGGTCGATGCCCCGGAGAATCTCTTTGCCCTCGACCGCGGCGTGCAGATTTTTTACGCTTAACATATCGTGTTCAATTATTATCCTTACTCTTCACTCTCTGCGGCTCTCCGAGCCGCTGGGCCGTAATTTCAACTGCCCTGTTTTCAGCCTTGAGGCCGCGCGGGCCGCAGTTCGGTCCCTGTTTTCGGCCGTCAGGCCGGCGGGCCGCAATTCGGCTGCCCTATTCTCGGCCTTCTGGCAGGCGGGCCGCAGTTCGGTCCCTGTTTTCGGCCTTTCGGGCCGGCGGGCCGCAGCCTCCGGGCGCGGAGGCCCGCTTGACGCGTCCCTCCGCAGGCTGCGCCCGCGGACACCGACCTTATCCCACCGATCCCTCCAACTGGAGCGCCAGCAATTTCTGCGCCTCTACGGCGAACTCCATCGGCAGCTTGGCCAGCACCTCGCGGGCATAGCCGTTGACGATCAGCCCCACGGCGTCTTCGGTCGAGAGGCCGCGCTGGTTGCAGTAGAAGAGCTGGTCGTCGGAGATTTTGGAGGTCGTGGCCTCGTGCTCGACCACCGCCGTGCGGTTGCGCACGTCGATCTCGGGAAAGGTGTGCGCCCCGCACTTGTCGCCGATCAAAAGCGAGTCGCACTGCGAGAAGTTGCGGGCGTTGTGCGCCTTGCGTCCCACGCGGACCAGTCCGCGGTAGGAGTTCTGGCTGCGGCCCGCCGAGATGCCTTTCGAGACGATGCGGCTGCGCGTATTGCGACCGATGTGGATCATCTTCGTCCCCGTGTCGGCCTGCTGGAAGTTGTTGGTCATGGCCACCGAGTAGAACTCCCCGACCGAGTTGTCGCCCGCCAGGATGCAGCTCGGGTATTTCCAGGTGATGGACGAACCGGTCTCGACCTGCGTCCACGACAGGCGCGCATTCTCGCGGCAGATGCCGCGCTTGGTGACGAAGTTGTAGATGCCGCCCCGCCCCTCCCGGTCGCCGGGATACCAGTTCTGGACGGTGGAGTACTTGACCTCGGCGTCCTTCTCGACGACGATCTCCACCACGGCGGCGTGCAGCTGGTTCTCGTCGCGGCGCGGGGCCGTACACCCCTCCAGATAGCTCACGTAGGAGCCTTCGTCGGCCACGATCAGCGTTCGTTCGAACTGCCCCGTCCCCGCGGCATTGATGCGGAAATAGGTCGACAGCTCCATCGGGCAGCGCACCCCCTTGGGAATGTAGCAGAACGAACCGTCGGAAAAGACTGCGGCGTTGAGCGCCGCGTAGAAGTTGTCGGTAGGCGGCACGACGCTGCCCAAGTACTTGCGCACCAGTTCGGGATAGTCGCGCAGCGCCTCGGAGATCGAGCAGAAAATGATCCCCTTTTCGGAGAGGGTCTCCTTGAAGGTGGTCTTGACCGAGACGGAATCCAGCACGGCATCGACCGCCACACCCGCCAGCATCATCTGCTCCTCCAACGGAATCCCCAGCTTGTCGAACGTGCGCTTAAGCTCGGGATCGATCTCGTCCGCCGAGTTCAGCTTTTTCAGCTGCTTGGGAGCTGCATAGTAGATAATATCCTGAAAGTCGATCTCCGGGAAGGTCAGGTGCGCCCACGTAGGAGGCTCCAAAGTCAGCCAGTGACGGTAGGCGGAGAGCCGGTATTCGGTCATCCACGCCGGCTCACCCTTCTTGGCGGAGATCAGCCGCACAACCTCTTCCGAAAGCCCCTTGCCGATGGTTTCGGTCTCGATGTCGGAGGTGAAGCCGTATTTGTACTCCTGGTCCCGGAGGTTTTCCAAAAGCTCTTTTTCGTTTTCAGCCATACGTGCGAAATATGATGCAAAGATATAAATTCCAATCAATAATTTCGCCAATCGGGCCGACAAATGAAATTTCGGGTCCCGACAAAAAGAGGCGGCGGGCTGAGTGCCCGCCGCCTCGAAAGCGTTGCGATACCGGATTATTTGGTGTATTCGATCACCACTTTGCCCACCTCGATGTTGGTGCTCGTATCGGTGAAATCGATCCTGAAATTGTCCGACGCGACACCCGCCGAAGCAAAGTCGAAAGTGATCGTCGAAGAGTTCGTTCCCGTCGGCTCGGTCGCCGCAAGAGCGGTTCCCTCGCCGTAGGTGCAGACCAGCAACTCCGGCTTGCGGGCCGAATTGGGATAGACCGTGATCTTGCGGATCGTGCCCAGTTCCGTAGCGGCGACGTGCGTCTCGGCCTTGCCCTTGTTGAAGTACCACACGATGTTCTTCGTTGAGCTGGTGCTGTAATAGATGTTGCCCGTGAAGGTGATCGTGCTGGCGCCCGTGTCGTCGGTCGCCGTCCACGTGGCCTCCTGCCAACTGGAGGGAATGCCCGTGATGTTCGGCGAGAGCACGCCGGCCGTGGCCGAGAGCGTCATCGTATAGTCCGTGCCCGACGGGGTGGGCGGAGGCGTCGGCGTGCCGCCCGTGGATTCGAACTTCACGCTGTAAAAGCGCAGTCCGTTCCCCGTGGGATAGATCAACACGTCGCCGGCATCCTTCACTTCGAAAGTGACGGTCTGGGGCGTGTTGCTCGAGAATCCGCCCGGCAGGCTTTCGGTCGCGCCACCGGACTCGACGGTCACCATGCGGGCCAAATCCTCCGAGCTGCCCGTGTTCGAAGCCACGACGGTCAGCTTTCCTGCAGCGGAGGCCGTGAACTTCAAGTAGCGTTTCACGTTCGATCCGGCGCCGCCGGCCTGGATATAGCGCTTGTTGAGCGAGGCGTTGGTTCCCACCTTGATGCTGCCGCCGCCGGCAACGATGCTCAGACCGTTCCAAGTGTCGGTGTACTCGACATTGTTCGCCTCGCCGATGGCGGTATAGTAAGTGTCGAACCCGGGATCGGAGAAATCCCACGTAAGGGTCTCACCTTCTCCGCCCTGCGACTTGTCGGCGACGGTCAGCTTGGCCGTTCCGGCGTCGGAAGCCTGCATTTCGGCCGAGGCGGGAAGAGCCACCACCGAGATCACGTACTCGCCCACGGCCAGTGCGGCCACGGTAGCGGCGGGAATCGTATAGGAAGCGGTCGTTACCGTCTCCTCGCTACCGTTGAAGGTGACTTTGTACGATGCGGCGTTATCCACGGCATCCCACGAAGCGACCACCTCGCTCGAAGCGCCTACCTCGACCTTTGCGGGGGCGAGCTTGACCACGGGAGCTTTCAGCTTCGTGTCGCTCACCGAGAGCGTTGCGCTGCCGGCCGGCGACTTCCTGAACTTATACTCGCCCGCGGGCTTCGCCGTGACGTACATCGTATGATCGCCGGGCTTGAGGGCCTTCACCACGTTGGTGCTGAGCTGCGCGCTCAACTGATCGGTTTCACCGCTCATGACTGCAGTCGTGCCATCCGCAAAGGTCACCTTGATGCGCCACTCGTAGGTCACGGCATTGGGCACGGCCTCCCACGAGAAGTCGACCGCTGTCTCATCGCCGGCGGTAACCTCGGCGGGCTGCGCTTTCACGACGGGCATTTCCAGCGGCGTGGCGTTCTGGCCCGGAGCCTCCGAACCGGCGTACCACTCGATGCTGTAAATATGGTTGATCGAAGCGTCGGTCCAAAGGTAGAGCGAACCGCGCGTAACGCCCATGCAGGGGATATAAACCTTGCCCCGGTTGGCTGCAATGGGAGCCTCCACGGGACCGAAGCTCGTGCCGAGCTGGTCGGAATAGACATAGAAATTACGTCCCGAAGCGTTGGCGTAGCAGTCGATTACCAGCACACCCTCTTCGTTTGCGGCGATCTTCAGCGCACGCTCCGTCGGAGGCATTGTCTTTATGGTCGACTTGCCGCGCAGGTCGAGGTAGTTGACGTCGTAATCGGGATCGTAGCGAATCTCGACATTCTTGCTGTCTCCATTGGCCAGGATCGTCAGCCCTTCGATGGTCGTGTTTTCAACCCAGTTGGTTACGTTCCAGGTCGTGAAGTTCCAGGAGGTAGCCTCTCCGAGCGTCGTAACGATCAGCACGCCGCTCTCGACGCCTTCGTTGAAGAAGGTGATCGTGTATTCGGTATTCGCCGCCAGGTCGGTGAACTGGTACTTGCGGGCGGCTTTGTCGGCCTCGCCCAGCGTGACGTCCGCCGGTTCGGCGCCGGCGCTCTCGATGCGAAGGGCCGTAACGTTGTCCTCCTCGCTCCAGGCGACGGTGATGGACGATCCGGTCTTGTCGATCACCTCGATGGTCGCCTTGTCGCTGGCCACGAACGTGCAGGTTCCGCGCACCGCGTCGTCGCGGCAGAGGTTGACCGTGTAGGTCGTGCCGTTGGTAAGACCCGTGAGCTGGTAGTAACCCTCGCGGATCGCATCGGCATCCAGATCGATGCGACCGATGTTGTTATCCACGTCGAGGTGGGTGACGGTCGATTCGGGAATCCAGCGCAGGATGGCCGTCGTGGCGGTGATGTCGTCGCCCGCAACCACGCCGTCGTTGAGGAACAACTGCTCGACGCCGGTCTCGAACTCCTTGACAGCGGGCTTGGAGTTGCCCGTCGTAGTGCTCAGGGCCACCAGTTCGGCGCGGAACTTCGTATTGCCAGGCAGTTCGAGGAACTTGTAGGTCATCTTGGCCGAGGCCCCGTCGTCGGTGAGCTTGAGCGAGCGGTAGGTCGACCCGTCCTCGGTCTTGACGAGCGTGAGCGAGTACTGACGCGCCGTGGAGATCGGCGTCCAGGTGAAGGTGGCGTTGACGTTAGCTTCGAGCGTCAGTTCGAAGTTCAGCGGCGAGAGCGCACGGTCCAGCGCCAGCGTGTCGATGGTGTCTTCCGGATCGTGACAGCCCGCCAGAAGGGCGCTGCCGGCGACGAGGAAGGTGCAGAGCAGGGAATTTATGATCTTTTTCATAGGTTTCGTATGATTTTAGCGTTGCACCCGATTAATAACCGTAGTCGTTGGTGAGGTAGGGATTCGTCGAGGTGATGGCCGAGTAGAGGGGCCAGAACATGCGCTGGTCGGTAGCGGAGGGGCTTCCGGCGAGCGAGAGGTAGCTGATCTTCTCGTCCTTGATCTGGCTCTCCTTGATGTAGTCGGTTTTGCCCTCCTTGTCGGTCCACTGCGTCCAGCCGCTGCCCTCGGGGGTTCCGCCCTCGCCACGATCCAGACCGTACATCTCGATATTTTCGGGAACCAGCGCGGTCGGGCTTACGCGATACCAAAGCGACGTTCCGACGGTCTTATAACTATAAGTCTTTGTACGACTGGCAGTGGGAGTGGAGATTGTTACTGTGCATTCATCCTGATTACGTAATGCACGCATCTTCTCCTTGGTCGCCTCGATCGACTGACCCAACATACCCCAGCGGATCAGGTCGGCCTTGCGCAACCCCTCACCGAGGAACTCCAGCGCACGCTCATCGACGATGGCCCAGAACATGTCCTCCTTCGAACCGATTGCATCCACATAGGCATTCGCCTCGGTCTTGTGGCTGTCGTAGGCGCGCAGACGCACCTTGCGCAGCTGCTCCCGGGCATAGTCCGTGTCGCCCAGTTCGTTGGCGCATTCGGCGGCCATCAGCAGCACGTCGGCGTAGCGCATCACGATCGGCATGATGCCGTCGTCGTTGGCCGTCACCTTCGTACCGTTGGTCATCCACTCGTAGCGGTACTTGCCGAAGTACCACGTATTGATGCCGGCCGGCTCCAGTTCGGGTTTGGCCTGCTCTTTCCAGATGTAGTTCACGCACGATACGTTCCGGCGCTCGTCGTTCTTGCCGTTGTTGCCTTCTTTGTCGCCGTACTCGTAGAACATGGTCGGAACGGGACCCATCGAGCCGCCCATGCCGCTCTTGCCCACGTAGGAGTCCTTGGCCGGGTGCTTGATGGCGTAGGTATAGTTCCACTGTCCGCGCAGCACCTCGTGCGAGAAGGGGATTACGAAGAGCGTCTCGCCGCCGGCGATGATGTTCTTGTACTGCATCATGTCGATCCAGATCTTCTCGAAATCGTCGCTCAGGCGCACGTAGACATTCTCCTTTTCGATCACGTCCTTGCAGGCCTGCAGCGCCACGCGGTAGAGGTAGTTGTCGGCCCACTCGCCGCCCTCGACCAGCTTGCTGCGCCGGTTGGAGCCGATGTTGCCCGTACCGAGCTGCCCCTCGTCGGGACGCTGTCCGTAACCGGCAGCCATCAGGCACACGCGGGCCAGCAGACCCTTGACGAAGGCTTTGTTCACGCGGCCCGTGGTCATCGTCTGCGTCGCCTCGGTGGGCCAGTAGACGTAGTTGGCAGCCTCCTGCAGGTCGGCGATCAGCTGTTTGAAGATCACGTCGCGGTCGCTCTTCTGCACGTAGATGGTCTCGGTCTTCAGTGGCTCGAAGCGCGCGGGCACGTCGCCCCACGCCTTCACCAGGTCGTAGTAGAGCATCGCACGCAGCGTCAGCACCTCGCCCAGCAGGTAGGCCATGTCGGGACGCGTCTCGGTCTGGCCGTATTCGCGCAGCCCGGCGATGCACTGGTTGGCCGATTCGATGGCGATATACATCTGGCTGTAAGCGCCGTCCGATTCGTTAAGCTGGTTGCCGTCGGTAACCGTCGAGCTGTACATCGAGATGGCCGACTTCACGTCGCCCAGTTTGGCGCCGTTCCACCACTCGCAGTCGGTGTTCGTGCCGTAGTAGTTCAGAAAACGGTTGCGGTAGGATTTGTTCATGCCGAACCGCTGGTAGATGGAGTTGATGACATTCTCCGAATAGGTGTAGCTGGCGAAGATCACGTTGGCTTCGTACTCCGACGGGTTCTCCACCTCGAGTTTGTCATCGAGGCACGAAACGGCCAGCATGGGCAGGATCGCTACGACTAAAAGATATGCTATTTTTTTCATGGTTTTACGCAGGATTAGGGTTTAGAAAGAGATGTTGATACCGAACACCCACGAGCGGCTCTTGGGATAACCCGAGTAGTCGACGTTCGGCGTCATCGGGGTCGAGCGGCGGGTGTCCACCTCGGGGTCTGCGCCCGTGTAGGGAGTCCAGCAGAAGAGGTTGGTTCCCGTTGCGTAAATGCGGATCTTGTCGATGCGGATCTTGCGCGTGAGCGTCTTGGGCAGCGTGTAACCCAACGTCAGCGAGCTGAGGCGCAGGTAGGAAGCATCCTCCAATCCCCAGCTGTGCATGAACGTCTGAGTGATGTAGGGCGACCACATCGAGGTCGAAGCGTTGACGGTCTCCAGCTGGGCCGGATCGGTGATCAGCTCGCCGGTCGCCCAGTCGACGTTGGTCCAGCGGCTGCCCAGCGACATGTCGGCGAACAGGTTGCGGATCTTGCCGGCCGTGTAGTTGTTGTGGCAGGCCGTGTACTCGATCTTGTTGGCGTTGTAGACCTTGTTGCCGTAGGAGTAGGTGAAGTTGGCGGCCAGGTCGAAGCCGTAAGCGTGGCCCGTGAGCGAGAAACCGCCCGTGAACTTGGGCTGCACGTTGCCGATCACCCCGTAGACGGGCTTGCCGTTCTCGTCGACGGCCAGGCGGAGCGAACCGGGCTGGGTGGGAACGCCCGTCACCGACTCGGAATCGGAACCGTCGAGCGTCTTCCACTCCCCGGTCTGGGCGTAGTGGTCCAGATCGAAGTCGGAGACCTCGTAGCGGCCCAGCGTCGTATAACCGCGCACGTCACCGACGGCCGAGCCGACCGTAGCGATATAGTCGTCGACGGTCAGGTAGCCGTTCCAGCCCGAATTGACCGAGAAGCCCGTTTCGTTCAGCTCGGCCAGGTCCATCACGCGGTTCTTGTTGAAGGCGATGTTGGCGCTGAAATTCAGCCCCCAGTTCTTCTTCTCGGCCAGCACGGCGCTCAGAGCCACCTCGACGCCGCGGTTGCGGGTCTCGCCGGCGTTGCGGAACTGATAGCGGTAGCCGCTGCCCTGGATGGGAATCTTGATCAGCAGGTCTTTCGTATTGTTCTGGTAAACCTCTACCGAACCGCTCAGACGGCCCTTCCAGAAGCTGAAGTCGAGACCCAGGTTATGCGAGTAGGTCGTCTCCCACGTCAGGTCGGGGTTGGCCATGATGTCGCCGGCCGTCCAGTAGTTGTCCACGCCGTTGACGTAGATGGTCTCGGTTCCGGCGGCGAAGGTCTGGTTGCGCGACACGCCCGAGGGGATGTTGTTATTTCCGGCCGTACCGAAGCTGTAACGCAGTTTGAGGTTGTCGAGCCAGGCGGCGTCCTTCAGCCAGTTCTCGCCCGAGAGACGCCACGACACGGCTGCCGAGGGGAAGTAGCCCCACTTGCCGCCCTCGGAGAACTTCGAGGAGCCGTCGGCACGCATCGTCGCCGAGAGGAAGTACTTGCTTTTGAAGTCGTAGTTGACGCGGCCGAAGAACGAGAAGAGCTTGTCGTCGGGCGCATAGACGTTCTGCGAATAGACCACGTTGCTGCCCGAACCCATCACGTTCCACGCCTTGTCGGCGTCGAAGTCCACGGGGAAGCCGTCGACCAGCGTCTGGAACGTATTGGCGCGGGTGATGATGTACTCCTGACCCAGCAGCAGGTTCAGGTGGTGGCTGTCGTTGTTGAGCACCTTCTTGAAGTCGTAATAGAGGGTGTTGGTGCTGCGCACACGCTCGCGTTTGAGGTCAGAGTAGCGCACCGAGGGCGTGCCCTTGACCGACGACTTGTCGCGCGAGTGGTAGGTCGTCAGACCATAATATTCGTTGTCGATCTGGTTGTAGTTGTCCAGACCGGCCTCGACCTTGAGTTTGAGGTTGTCGACGATCTCCCACGTGAAGCCCGCGTTGGCGTTCCACTGCGTGCGCTGACGCTTCTTGTCGCTGTCGTAGACGGCCGTGATCGGGTTCACGGCGTCGGAGCTGTTCTCCGGGTCCTCGACCTCGGCGGTCTGTCCCGAAATGGGAATCGGCGAGTAGAGGATGGCGTTGCGCAGACGGCCCGTCGTCGAGGAGCCGGCGTCGGAGAGCGAGTTGGCGCCCGCACCGCGCACCTTCGTATTGGAGTAGCGCACCGAGAAGTCGAACGACACGCGCTTGTTGGGCTTGTAGCTCGACTTGAGGTTGAGGTTGTCGCGGCTGAAGTTCGAGCCGAGCATGATCGCCTTGTCGTAAAGGCGCGAGTAGCTGGCCGTCCACTTGAACTTGTCGCCGCCGCCCGAAACCGAAAGGTTGTGGCTGAACTGCGTGCCCGTGCGGCCGAAGAGCTGGTCCATCCAGTCGTTGCCGCGGAGGTTGTCGTAGAGGTCGATGTCGCTGAACGAACCGAAGTACGGCTCATACATCTTGTCCACCTCTTCGCGCATGGCGGCCAGCTCGTACTGGTACTTCACGAAGTTCGACACGTCCATCACCGCCAGCTTGTTCTTGCGGGCGATGTCCTTGAAACCGACGTAGGCGTTGTAGTTGACCGTCAGGCGGCCCTTTTCGCCGCTCTTGGTCGTCACGATCACCACACCGTTGGCGCCGCGCGAACCGTAGATGGCCGTCGAGAAGGCGTCCTTCAGCACGTCGATCGACTGGATGTCCGAAGCCGGGATGTCCGAAATGCTCTCCACGGGGAAGCCGTCGACGATCAGCAGCGGCGAGCTGTCCTGCGAAATGGAGCCGCCGCCGCGCACGCGGATCTTGATCTCGGCATCGGGATCGCCCTCGCTCGCCGTGATGGCCACACCGGCCATACGCCCGGTCATCGCCTCGGCCACCGATGCCACCGGCATCTGGGTGAGCGCCTCCGCCCCGACCGAGGAGATCGAGCCGACCACGTCGCGGCGCTTCATGGTGGCGTAACCCACGACCACCACGTCGTCCAGCGCCGTCGCGGCATCGGCCAGCGTCACGTCGATCATCGTCTTGTTACCGATGGGAACCTGCTGGGTCTCCATACCGATATAAGAGATCACCAGCGTCTTCTTCGACGCATCGGGCACGTTGAGCGACCACGAACCGTCGACGCCCGAGCTTGCGCCCAGCGTCGTTCCGTCGACGATCACCGAAGCGCCGATCACCGGGTTTCCCGCAGCGTCCTTGACGACGCCTCCGATCTTCTGGGCCGCGGCCGTCGAGACCAGGCCCACACCCATCAGGAAAAACAGGGCGAACTTTAGCGTAAAGTTTTTCATAAAAATGGTTTTGGTTAATAATTAGGTTTACTTGTTTTCATGTCCGGAGGGGAAGCTGTTTTTAAAAATTTTAACAAATTTCCGCTTCATCCCTATACAAAAGTAAATTGCACGGGAAGAAGGGGCTGGTAAAATTTATCACTTCTCTTGGATAATTTGTCAGATCGCACGGATCGGCTCTCCGCGCGCGCAGGACAGGGGTTTTTCCGCGCGGGAAGAGACGAAAAATCCTCCCGGAGAGGAAGGATTTTTTTCGTGCGGCGTTATTCGACCCGGCCTTTGGCCCGGTCGTATTCGATCGAGGCCCAGATGAACGGACCCACCCCCTTGCAGTCGTTGTCGATCACCGGCTCGGAGATGTAGTAGTCGAACGTGCCGCTGCGCAGCTGCTTGCCGCCCAGTCCGGCCACGGCGCAGCAGTCGGTCAGCGAGAGTGTGCCGTCGGGATTCTCCCGGACGAAACGCTCGACGAACTTCTCGTACAGCTCCGTAGCGCGCGGACCGTATTCGGCGGGCAGATAGCCCAGCCGCACCCCCTTGAGCAGGGCGTAGACGAACATGATGGATCCGGTCGATTCGAGGTAGTTGCCCTCCCGGCCGGGGCAGTCGAGCACCTGATACCACATGCCGGTCTCGGGATCGGCGTAGCGGGGCAGCACTTCGTAAATGTGGTTCAGGATGTCGACCATCGGCTGCGTCGCGGGGTCGACGCCCAGGTATTGCAGCGTCTCGACGATGGCCATCGCGTACCACCCCATCGCCCTGCACCAGGCGTGTGCCGACTGTCCCGTGGCGGGGTCGCACCAGAACATTTCGCGCGAGACGTCGCAGGCATGGCGGTAAAGCCCCGTCGCAGGATCGAACGTATGATCGGCGACCGCGGTGAACTGGTTCACGATGTCAGCCTTCCACGCTTCGAACCGCTCGTCTTGCGCACCGCAGCGCACGATATATTCGGCATAGAACGGTTCGGCCATGTAAAGCCCGTCGAGCCACATCTGCCCGGGGTAGACCTTCTTGTGCCAGAAGCCCCCGTCGGCGTTGCGCGGCTGCTCCTGCAGCTGGGTGAAGAGCGTGTCGATCACAGCCCGGTAGCGCATCTCGCCCGTGCGGTCGTAAAGGGCGAAGAGCGCCCGGCCGGGGCAGACATGATCGAGGTTGTAGTTGCTCTTCTTATAGGTGATGACGGTATGATCGGGCCGTACGATCGTGTCGTAGTAGCGCCGGGCGTAGTCGTAGAGATCGGGGCGGTCGTAGACCTCCGCGGCGTCCATCAGGGCCAGCAGTTCGAGTCCCGTGGTGTAGTTCCACTTCACCTTGCCGGCGGGGATGCCGTCGAGGGTCGTGGGCGAAGGGTTGCGCGCGATCTCGCTTTCGGCCATGCGCACCGCGAGCGGCCGGCCCGCGTCGTAGAGCGCGCCGCGCGAGGCGCACGAGACGCCCGCAAGGGTCAGGGCGAGAATCAGGATTCGTTTCATCGTCATTTCGAGTCTTGGTCTTGTTTCAGGTTATGGGTTTTGAGGTATTCGGCGGGCGACATGTGGTACATCTCGCGGAAACAGCGGCTGAAGTAGCCCGGGTCGGAGAATCCGACCTTGTAGGCCACCTCCGACACGGAGAACTGGCCCGTGCGCAGCAGCAGTTTCGACTTAGTGATGCGGTACTCCTTGATCAGCTCGACGGGCGACTTGCCCGTAAGGCTCTTGAGCTTGTTGTACATGGTCGTGCGGCCCAGTCCGAGGTGCGAGGCGAGCTGGTCGATCGTCAGCTCCGAATTTTCGATGTTCGCCCCCAGCCACGACATGACCTCCTTCATGAACTCCTCGTCGCGGTCGGTGACCACCACATCCTCCACGACCAGTTCGACCGCCTTGTTGCGGGCCGACTGCTGGGAGAACTTTTCGAAGAGTTTGCGGCGCTGCGTCAGCAGGTTGTCGATGCGGGCCAGCAGCAGCTCGATGCTGAAAGGCTTGGTGATGTAACCGTCGGCTCCGAACTCCATCGCCTTGACCCGGTCGTCGGGCGAGTGGCGCGCCGTGAGCATGACGATCGGAATGTGGCTCATCGTGAAGTCGTGGCGCACCTTGTCGATCAGCTCGATGCCGTCCATGCGGGGCATCATCAGGTCGGTGATTACGATGTCGGGCATTTCGCTGCGGATCTTCTCGAGCGCCTCGACCCCGTCGTCGGCCTCCACCACGAAGTAGGATTCGATTAGGCTGTTGTACATGAACAGCCGCAGCTCGCGGTTATCCTCCACCAGCAGAATCTTCTGCGCCCCCTCGGGCGGCTGCACGTCGGTGCGGCGCTGGCGGTCGGTCGAGGTGTAGTCGCTGACCATGTAGTCGGTCTTCCGGCCCGCGGCCGCCTCGCCCGTGAAGTCGATCTGCTCCATGCCGAAGTGGGCGTTGCCCAGCCGGAGCTTCACCGTAAAGGCCGCGCCCTCGCCGGGCCGGCTCTCCACCGAGATTTCGCCGTGGTGCAGGGCCACGATGTCGCGGCAGAGCGAAAGCCCGATGCCCGAACCCTTGAGGTTGGTGTCCACGGCCCGCGAAGCCTGCGCGAAGCGTTCGAAGATCACGCCCAATTTGTCGCGCGGGATGCCGATGCCCGTGTCGCGGACGGTGAGCGTGACGCACTCCTCCTGGTCGCGTACCGAGAGGATCACTTCGATCTTTCCGCCATTGGGCGTGAATTTCAGCGCGTTGGACAGCAAGTTGTAGACCACGCTCTCCATGCGCTCGATGTCGACCCACACCAGGATCGAGCGGCGCGAGACGGTGAACAGCAGTTCGATCCGCCGCTCGGCGGCCATCTCGCGGAAGTCGTCCAGCGCATCCTCGACCACGGGAACCAGGTCCACGCGCGAGATTTTCAGCTCCATCTTGTTCTTGACGATCTTGCGGAAGTCCAGAAGCTGGTTGATGAGCGTCAGCATGCGCTTGGCGTTGCGGTGGGCCAGCGTGAGGCTGATGTCGCCGCGCGGGGACAACTCATCGTTCTTGCGCACGTCCTCGATGCCGCCCAGAATCAGCGTGAGCGGCGTACGAAGTTCGTGCGATATGTTGGTGAAGAAGCTGAGCTTGAGGTCGGTCATGTTCTGCTCGACGCTCGCCTCGCGGCGGATGCGCACCACGGAGCTGACCGTGCGGTAGACCGCAGCGGCGATGCCGATCGCCAGCAGCGCGTAGAGTGTCTTAGCCCACCACGTCAGCCAGGGGGGGGGAAGCACTTCGACGCCGATCGAGATGCCCTCGTCGGCCGCGTCGGCGTTGCCGACGAAAGCCCGCACGTGGAAGCGGTACTCCCCGATGGGCAGGTTGGAATAGGAGGCCCGGTTGGTCGATCCGGCCACGTTCCAGTCGTGGTCGTAGCCCTCGAGCTTGTACATATACCCCACCACGTGCTGCACGGTGTAGTTCAGCGCGGCGAAGTCGATGCGGAAATTGGAGAAGTTGTAGGGCAGCGTCACCACGGACGCCTCGGAGACCGACTCCCCGAGCGGCGAGCGGCGGCCCGGGACGACGGGTTTGTTGCGTACGTCCAGCCCCGTGAAGCGCAGGTTGTAGTCGATCTTCGATGCGCGCATCTTCTCGGGGTCGAAGCGGTAGAGCTGGCGGCCGCTGCCGAAGAGTACGTCGCCGCGCACGGAGGTCAGGGCCGTCGCCTCGCTGAAGACGGCGTTGCGCATGTTGTCGTAGAGCGGGTAGTTGGAGAAAAGCTCCCGCCGCGGATCGAAGCGCGAGACGGCATTGTGGGTCGAGACCCACAGTTCGCCCTGCTTGTCCTGCGTGAGGGCCATGCAGATATTGCTCGACAGGCCGCACGTCTTGTCGTAGCAGCGGAACCGGGGCGCACCCTCTCCGTCGTACCCCTCGATCAGGTTCAGCCCGCCGCCGAACGTGGCCAGCCAGACGCGCCCCTGCGCGTCCTTGAGCATGTGGATGATGTCGTTGTTGCCCAGCGAGGTCGCGTCGCCCGGAATCTTCTGCATCAGGCGGAAGCGCATCTGCCGGTAATTGGTCCCCGGATCGAAGACCAGCAGCCCGTCGACCGTGGCGGCGAACATGCGGTCCTCGCCGTCGCAGAGCAGCCACCTCACGCGCCCGGCCTCGTCGAGCGGATAGTTCACAAGCTGGTTGCCCGCATGGATGAAGCGGGTGCCGGAGGGGTCTTCCAGGATGTTGATGCCCCCGCCGTAGGTCGCCAGCCAGATCCGACCCTGCTCATCCTCCTCGACGCAGTAGATCTGGTCGTCGCTGAGCGAATATTCGTCCCGGTCGGAGTGGGTGAAGTGCGTCACGGCGTACCCCTTGCCCTCGGGGGTCATGCGGTAGAGCCCCTCGCCTTTCGTGCCGACCCAGATGTTGCCCGCCATATCCTCCTTAAGGGTATAGATCATCCCCAGCCCGCCGCGGCGGGTCACGGGATGGCGGTAGACCTCCCGCAGATCGGCATCGAAGCAGAACAGCTCGCCGTCGCGCGTGCCGACCCACATGCGTCCGCGCCGGTCGTTCATCAGCGCACGGATTTCGCCCGCCAGCTCGCTCGGCTGGTCGGAGTCGAGCGTGAAGACATCGGCCGGCTGTTCCAGGATCACGGCCTTGCGCAGGCCGCGCTCGTAGTAGGTCGACAGCCACAGCACGTCGTCGTGCACGTCGAAGCGGACCACGGCGTTGGTCATCTGGCAGTTGGGCTGCTTGGGATCGTTGTAGAAAGGTTCCACGCGGTCCCGCTCGCGGTCGTAGTAGCCGAAGCCGTATTTATTCATCTTGATCCACAGCCGGCCCCGCCCCTCGGCGATCTTGGTGATGGTGTCGGCGTTGTAGGAGACGGTGTAGGGCTGCTGCTCGAAATGCTTGTAATCGTCCGTGGCGGGGTTGTAGCGCGTGATGCCCGCATCGGCCGAAGTCACCCACAGGATGCCGTGCGAATCGGCCTTCAGGTCGCGGATGCGGCCCGGACGCGCACCGCGGGGTGCGAGGGGCTTCAGGCGGTCGCCCGCCACGCGGAACAGTTCGCCCGTGCGGCTGCCCGCGTAGACCGTCCGGCCGACCGAATCGGCGGCGATGGCCGTCAGGTCGGCGCTGCGGGCGGGCATTTCGACCACCCCGCCGCCGCTCTTGTCGGCGCGGACCACCGCGCGCGGCGTGGCGCAGTAGACGTGGGCCGCATCGGCGGTGAACGCGAAAGCCGGGTCCGGCATCTCGCATACCGTGCGCACCTGCTGCCGTGCGGCGGCGTCGATGAAGTTGATCTGACCGTCCGTGACGGCGATCCAGGCGTTGTCGCGGTCGTCGACGTACATCGCCGACACGTCGCCCCCCAGCACCGGATTGTCGAAGAGGGCATCGACCTCGACGGGCGAGGCGTCGGGCGCATCGGCGAAACGCACCACCCCCATCCCCGCGATGGTCACCCACGTGCCGCCGTCGGCGTCGTGCAGACAGTGGCTCGACCGATAGTGTTTCGAGTCGGCGCCCTCGATCAGCGATACCACGTCCTCGAACTGCTCGGTGTAGCGGTTGAGCCGGTAGACGTGGAAATTATAGGTCGTGAACCAGAGGTGACCGTTCGAATCCTCGCTCACCGAGACGAAGCGGTGGTGCGACAGGGGCGAAAAGTCAGCCGGAACCGTGCTGAAATTGCGGAACGAATAGCCGTCGAAGCGGCTGACGCCGTACCACGTGCAGATCCACACGAACCCCCGCGAATCGGTATAAATGTCCGCCACGCGGTCGTGCGTCATTCCGTCGAGGGTCGTATAGTTGCGGAAGATGCACTGCGGGGGATTCGAGGCGGCGAATCCTCCGATTCCGGCAAAAAGAAGCAAACAGGTCAGCAGCAGTCGTTTCATGGTCCAACGGGTTCCGATCAGTCTCAAATTTACGAAAAATATCGGATTCCGACACTATTTTTCGAAGGCGGCTACCACTCTCCGGGCCTCCTTTTCGCAAAGCGCATGCGCCCAGCGCACCCGGCCGGAAGAGGCCGCTCCGGGTCCCTGAGAGCCGTATTCGGCATAGAACGAATGTTTTCGGGCCTGCGGCTTGTTCCAGTCGTGCCACCCCTCGGGGCGGATATGCGCACCCAAAAAACAGTCGATAAAAACCGTCTGCGCATACTCCCTCCACGGACGGCCCAGGTAGCAGCGCGTCACCCCTTCGGCGGCGGTCAGGCGGCACCGCTCGAAGACCAGCCCGACCCGCTGTCCGCGGCAGGTCGACGCGGCGGTGATGTAGGAGTCGGCCTTTGCGCGAATCTCGCAGTCGCGGAAGAGGGCCGCCGCCGAGCCGAAGATGAAGTCGGTCGTCCCCTCGATGTAACACCGCTCGAACCAGAGGCGCGTCCAGTCGCAGACCGTCTGCCCGTCGCGGTTGCCCGAACCATATAAATAGAGGGTATCCTGATCGCCCAAAAAGCGGCAGTCGACGAAATGAATCCCGTCGCCGAGGCACTGCACCGCCACGGCCTGCCCCACCCGGCCCGCGGTGTTGCGGAACGTAAAGCCGCTCACCAGCCAGTCGTCGCCCCCGAAATAGACGGTCGCCGTGCCCGACGTGCCGAGCGGCGCGCCCGTCAGCCCCGGCTTGGCGGCGTAGTCGTCCCACGTCACCACCGCCTCGCCCCGCGCGCGGAGCACGACATTGCGTTTGGTGGCCGGAATGACGATCTTTTCGCGGTACTCACCCGCACAGACGACCACGCGGGTCGTGTCGCGGCAGAAGTCGGGAATAGCCGCCACGGCTTCGCCGAGCGTGAAGAAATCGCCCGAGCCGTCGCGGGCGACCACCCAATCGGCCGGCACGAGCCGCTGCGCCAGATCGGGCGCGGCATGCACCAGCTCGGCGGCGATCATCCGCGCCACGACGTGCGCGCCGCGGACGTTCAGGTGCGTATTGTCCTGCCGTCCGTCGGGATAGAGCGGACACACTCCCGGCTCTACCCACATGAAGTAACGGCGCGACGCCTCGTCCCCGAGCGACGAGACCCACTCCCGGGTCAGCCGCTCGGCATCGATAAACGCCACGCACTCCTCAGCCGCCACCCGCCGCACGGCGGAGAGGTATTCGCCGTGAGTGTCCTCCAGCACGCCGTCCGTAAAATGGCGACGCACGATAGGGCTGAGCAGCACCGGAACAGCGCCCTTTTCGCGCGTCTCCCGGATATAGCGCCGCAAATTGTCGGCATAGTCCGCCGGAGCGGCGTAGCGCACTGTCCCGACTTTCTGGTCGTTGTGGCCGAACTCGATGAATACGTAGTCGCCCGGGCGCAGTTTTTCATAGACCGCATCCCAGCGCCCCTCCTCGCGGAACGAACGGCACGAACGGCCGTTCATGGCGTGGTTCTCGACCACCACCGTTTCGTCGAACAGCGGCTGGAACAGTTGGCCCCACCCCCGTTCGGGGTTCTGTTTGGCGAGGTCCTTCGTGGCGCAGGTCGAATCGCCGACGAGGTAGACACGGACGGGCTGCGCTGCGAGCAGCGGGGCCGTTAGGACGAAAAGAAGCAGAAGCGGCAGTCGTTTCATCGTTTGCGGTTGGCAGTTTGTTACAACGGGTGAGAGGTCATCCGGCCTCCCACCCGTCATGCGGTTGCGTGGTATTAATCCAGCGCCTTGTAGACGCCTTTCTGAACCTGTGCGGCCGAGATGTCCTTCACCAGGTAGTGCAGGTAGACCTCCAGGTTGGTGTAGAGCTTCTGCGGATCGAGCGTCTTGGCTGCACCGTCCGACGCATCGGTCTTGTCGAGACCCAGCAGCTGCTCGTAGTAGTCGGGAATACCGTCGCCGTCGGTGTCGGTGGCCGCGCGGGCGATCTGCTCGGAGGTGGCCGTCAGTTCGGGCCAGCCGCCCACGTCGCCCTGCGTGTCGATCAGACCGCCGGTCGAACCGTTGCTGCCCGTGTAGGTGGCCTTTCCGGCCTTGGCGTCGGCGAGCACGCGCTCATCGACCGCATCGCGGCGGAGCGAAGCCCCGACATACGCCAATACCCGTGCATAGGCGTCGGCCGCCGTGTGGGTGGTGGTATAGCAGGTCTTGCTGTCGTCGAAACGGATCGGCAGCGGTGCGGTCAGACGGCCCTCGGTAGTCGAGGGGTTCGTACCTGCCGAGGACTGGTCGTGGTAGTAGACCCCGCCGTTCCAGTTGTTCGAATTGAGCGCCGAAGCGTAGCTTCCGGCGTGGTAATTCCCCTCGAGATAGAGGCACGGATAGGCCGAGCCGATATCCATCGAGGTGTTGCGCCAGTAGGCGTCCACGAAGTATTTCCGCTCTTTCGAGGCCGGACCGGGCTTGTAGTAGTTGGCCACCAGGTTGTAATGGCCGTCCTCGCCGCCGTAGGTCGAGTTGCCGCCCCAGTTGTAGATCACGTTGTTGCGCAGATCCACGTTGCCGCGATGGGTCGGCCGGTAGTCGGTCCCGCCGTTGATGTAGATGCCCGGATGGTCGATGCGGGCGTTGCGGCTGTCGTGGTCGGCGAGCATGTTGTGGTGGAACGAGGCGTTGCGGCCGCCCCAAAGCCCGCCGTAGCCATGCTTGCCCTTGCCGTGGATCGAGTTGCGCAGGCTCTCGGAGAGCAGACACCACTGCATCGTGAAGTTGCGGTTGGCGTAGAACGACGAACACTCGTCGGTCGACCACGACATGGTGCAATGGTCGAGGATGATATTCTCGTGATAACGTCCCCAGATGGCGTCGTTCTCCTGCTTGGCGGCGTCGCCCATGCGGAAACGCAGGTAGCGGATAATCACGTTGTCGGTCTTGATCTGCACCGAGTAGTCGCGCAGGCAGATGCCCTCGCCCGGCGCCGTCTGCCCGGCGATGGTCACGTCGGGGTTCTTGACCTCCAGCGTACTCTTGAGCTGAATCGTGCCGCAGACATCGAAGACGATCGTCCGGGCTCCCTTCTTGCTCACGGCGTCGCGCAGCGAGCCTGCTCCCGAATCGTTGAGGTTGGTGACGTGGTAGACCGCGCCTCCGCGGCCGCCCGTGACGTACATGCCGCCGCCCTCGGCCCCGGGGAAGGCGCGGATCACACCGTCGTCCTCGCCGGCGAGCGGCAGACCGAGTTCGACCTGCGGCGTGGGATCGGGAGTCGGGTCGGGGGTCGGCTGGGGTGTCGGTGCGGGCGCAGGCCCGTCGGGGGTCGCGTCGTCGTTGCCGCAACCGATCAGGGCGCAGAGCACCACGGCAGCCGCCATAAGTGCCTTAATCAAAAATCTATTCATAGTATTATCGGATTGTTACCTGTTTGCGCGCGCCCTCGGACAGGCGGCTGTTCTTCGCGTCGATCTGCGCCGAACGGACGGCCACGTTGCGGTTGCGGCTGCCCGTCACCGTCAGGGCGCACTCCATGCCGGCCGGGCAGGCGAAGTCCGCGGCCGAGAGGTTGCGGACGTTGTTGAGCATCAGGGCCGGTCCCTTTTCGGGAACGATCTTGACGTTGCGCAGCACCACGTCGGTCGACTCGTTGATCTGCGCCCCGGTGGCGGCGTAGATTTGGGTGTTCTCGACCGTCACCCGCTCGACGTTCATCTCCGGCAGGCCGTTAAAGTACATCGCGCGGCGCGCCCCGCGACACCACACGTTGCGAATATGAATATCCCGGAACGCGGGGGTGGTCTCGTCGACGGGTTTCGCCGCGAGGTCCGTCGGTTCGGCATCGTCGCCGTCGGCATGCGCCTCGGAGGCGGATTTGCCGCCGTAGAAGAGGTCGAAGAGCAGCGGTTCCTGCAGGATGTTGTTCATGGCGATGCCCTCGATCCAGATATTTTCGACCACGCCGCCGCGGCCGCGCGTCGACTTGAAGCGCAGCCCCACGTCCGTACCCGAGAAGATGCAGTTGGTCACCTTGACGTTCTTCACGCCGCCCGACATCTCGCTGCCCACCACGAAACCGCCGTGGCCGTGGAAGACGATGCAGTTGTCGACCAGCACGTTTTCGCAGGGAATCCCCCGGTCGCGGCCCGCCTTGTCCTTGCCGCTTTTGATGCAGATGCCGTCGTCGCCCACGTCGAAGCGCGAATCGGTCAGCACGACGTTCTTGCAAGACTCGATGTCGATGCCGTCGCCGTTCTGCGCATACTCCGGGCAGCGGACCGTTATATTATGGACCGTCAGATTGGTGCAGAGTGCCGGATGGATGTTCCAGCAGGGGGAGTTCTGGAAGGTGACCCCCTCCAGCAGCACGTTTTCACAGTTGTGAATGGCGACCATCACCGGACGCAGGAAGTCGTGCATGCGCTCGAAATCCTCGCGCGTTTTGGCCCAGGTCGAGACGTTCTGATCGGCTCCCGAAGTGGCGCCGAACTTGTAACTCTCGGAGGGATACCACGTTTTGCCGTCGTCGGAGAGCACCCCGCCGCTGCGCAGCTTGGATTTCCAGCGGCCGGCGGTGAGTTTGTCTTGCTTCACGGCGCGCCACGCATCGCCGTTGCCGTCGATCACCCCGTAACCCGTGACGGCTACGTTCCTTACGCCGCGGGCCGAGAGGGGCGACTGGCAGCGCCAGGTGTCCAGCCCCTCGAAGATGGTCTTGACGAGCGGATAGAGCGTCTTGTCGTCGCTGAAGACGATTACGGCGTTCTGCGCCAGATGCAGTTCGATATTGTCCTTCAGTTCGATCGGCCCCGTGTACCACACCCCTTCGGGCACGACCACACGGCCTCCGCCCTGCGCCGCGAGCGCGGCGATCGCATCGGCGAATGCCTGCGTATTGAGCGTATGGCCGTCGCCGACGGCTCCGAACTCGGCGATGCTCGCCGAGCGGTCGGGGATCGACGGACGCACCACCTCCGGCAGCGTAAACGGAGCGGGAGAGGCATCGTCGGAAGCGGTGGTGCGGCCGCAGGCTGCGCTTGCAAGGAGCATCGCAGTCAGGCCCATCATCACATTTTTCAGGTTCATAGGTGGTAGTTTTTAATTCGTATACCGTTTTTCGCAGTTTCAGGTATACAAATGTAGAACTATCCACGCGATCCGATTTGGATTATTTGTCGTAAACGATGCACTTTTTTTCAATTCTACCGAATCCGCACCACCTCGACGGGCTGCAACTCCCGCACAACGTCTTCGGCGGCCCGGGCGAGGCACTCGTCGTCGCTCAGCGCATCGAGCCAGCGGCTGCGCCGCCAGAGCATTTCGAATACGTAGTCGATCCGGCCGCGTCGGTCGGGCCGCAGCTGGAAGAGGTAGCTGGTCTTGTCGTCCTCGGCGGAGACGATCCGCTCCTGCGGCACGGCCACCGCCAGCGCCACGCTCTCGCGCTCCCACTTGAGGGTGTCGTTCTCCGGAAAGTCGCGGCCGTAGGCAGCGATCACGTTCCCGGTCCGCTCGACGGTTTGCTCGGCCATCTTTACCACGCCCGTGGTGAAGGTCAGCCCCTCGCACGGACCCTCGATCCGGTTCTCGACCCGCACGTCGCCGTGCCCGGCATAGAGGATATAGCGCGAGGTCATCGTGATTTCACGGTCGCCGCAGCGCCACCCCTCCACGCACATCTCCACGACGGTGCGCACGGGGCCCTTGGCCAGGATGCGCGCCTCGCGCCGTTTGAAGTCGGCGATATGGGTCATCCGCCCCTTTTCGGCGTCCCAGCCCTTGAGCGCTCCGACCCCTACCGAGCCGAAGACGCGCAGGTTGTCGTAGCCGTAATCCGCCGCCAGCTGTTCGGCCGAGGGATACCACATCGTCTCGGCAAGCTCCAGCCGCGGGAGCTTCTTGCCGTAGGTGTCGATGGTCTGCTTCTTGTCGAAATAGATGCGGTAGGCGGCGTACTCCGACTCGAAAGCGGGTCCGTGGTGGTGGAGTTTGCGGTACATGTCGTCCTTGTCGGAGGCGAGCGTGTCGGCGGCCCGAAGCGTCTTGTCCGGGTTCTTCCACCACATCTGGGCGTGCACGCGCGCCGGATAGCTCTTCGCGGCCGGCTTCGAAGAGAAGACCACGCGGAACTCCGCCTTCCGGTCGACATCCGCCACGAAGGCCAGCTCACCCAGCGCCCGGTCTATCTGGGAGGGGATCTCCCGCCCAGCCGCGGTCACCACGGCGCCCTGCGCCCACGCGGGCACATCGCCGATCACCACGGGGCACGCCCTGCGCACCCCCTCCACCGAGACGCGGTAGCGGTTCTTCTGCGTTTTGGCACTCAGTCGGGCGGTCGGGCACAGGAGGCACGCCGCCAGCATGCAAAGTAAAATCCGTTTCATCTATGGCAGTTTTTCGAGTAATTGTTCCAGCTCCTCGCGCGAGCGCACGGACCCCTCGGGCCAGTCGCCGCGCAACGCCTGCAGCGCCTCCTCGGGCAGCACCTCCGTCGCCGATTCGTCGGCCTGCAAAGCGTCCAATCCCAGCGTGCGGGCGAAAAAGTCGTAGACCGCGCGGCGCTTGTTCGGCCCGAAGTCGTGGCGTTCGTCCGGCAGATGGACATTCCGCACCGCCTCCTGCGCCCCGTAGAATCCCCAGATGCACCGCAGGTAGGGGTACTCCAGCGCAGGATAGGAGGCGGTCCAGTCGCCGCCGTCGCTCACCGTCAGCACGGGCTTCGGCGCGCAGACCGCCGCCAGAATCTCGGGCATGCAGCTGCCTCCGGCGGCCAGCGTCACCGGACGGCCGCTCTCGCAGGGACAGCCCCCGTCGAAGTGCGACACCAGATGTACCACCGGGGCCAGCGCGGCGAACCGCCCGTCCACCGCGGCCAGCAGCAGCGCGTGCGTCGCACCGCCCGAACCGCCAGTGGCGGCCATGCGCGCGGTGTCGATGTCGCAGCGCGCGGCGACGATCCAGTCGGTCACGGCTTTCGACCAGAGCACCTGCATCTGCATCGCATAGGGGGCCGTATGCGCCTCGCGTCCGACCTGCTGCTCCGATTCGCCCCAGCCGAAAATATCCATATCCACCGCCACCGCGCCCATGCGGGCCAGCGTGGCCATCAGACGCTGATGATCCTCCCGGTAACGGCCGCCCGGCCAATGGCCCGACGGGGCGACGATCAACGGACGGCGCGCGGCCGGGTTCCGGCCGGACAGCGGCGCGGTCCGGGGCGCATAGACCGTCCCGCAGACATAGACCCCCGGCAGGGTTTCGAGCGCATAGTTGCGGGTCGTATACCCGTCATGCGGCTCTTCGGGACCCTGTATCACCCGCGGCTGCGCAACCAGGCCGCGCAGGAACGGATCGAGCGCGAGCGCCCCGCGCACCCCGGCGAGCACCTGCCTGCGGCGCTCCTCCCACGCTGCGCGGTCGGCATACTGCGCCGCGAGCCACGCCAGCAGCTTTTCGCCGTCGGCCACCGTGCGGCGGTAATATTCGTAGGGCTGAACCGTGATCCGCTTCCCGCCGCTCCACACCAGCCCCAGCGGGTGCAGCAGGTTGTCCATCGTCTCGGAAAGGGAGTAGGGCCTCACGCGAAAATCGGCGTACGGAACCCGCACCGTATCGGCGGAGAACCGTTTGCAGACGACCTGCACGCCGAAGCGCGTGCCCACGTCCGCCAGCACCGCGGAGAGGGGTCTTTCGAAGCGCTCTCCGAGCGCGGGCTGCGCCGCGAGCGGGCAGGCCGCCAGCGAGCATACCATATATATTATAAAGCGGACGAAACGGTGCGGCGATCTCACGGATATGGATTTGGGATAGGCAAATATACGCAATTTTTGGCCGCAATCCTTTGCAGTTCCCCAAAAAGATCCTATATTTGCACACCCTTTCACGCAACAAAGGCCGAAAGGGTCCCCGGAGAGGTGGGTGAGTGGCTGAAACCACCGGTTTGCTAAACCGACGTACGGGTCAATCCGTACCACGAGTTCGAATCTCGTCCTCTCCGCGAAAAAAGCGTGTAATCTTACACGCTTTTTTCGTATCGCCGTCCCGGCTCCCTCCTCCCCTACTCCATCTCGGTCAGATGTTTCCAGTAACGGCGCGGCATCATGCGGCGCTGCTGGCGCAGATTCATGCGCTGTGGAATCGCCAGCGCCTGAAAGTAGTTCTTCCACAACAGTTGGAACTGCCGCTCGTCCTCCGCCAGCCAGCGGTCGGCGAGCTTGTCGGCGATCATGCCCCGGTCGTCCTCCAGGGTCACGCGGCGCGCCTCGTGTCCGTCGTAATAGTAGCCGTAGTCGCGCCGCCGGTCGTAGATCAGCCAGCGCTGGTCGGCGAAGCGGTCGGTGAAGTAGTCCACCGCCAGCGGCAGGGCGTCGTGCTCGGGGGTGGCGGCGGCGAAATACGTGCCGTCGGCGGCTTTCTGCAGGCGAACGAACTGCTTGAGGTGTTCGCGTTCGTGCGAGACCTTAAGCGCGAGGCGGTGCAGCGCCTTCATGTCAGGGTCGGCCTGGTCGGCCAGCACGCCGCCGCCCTGGTCGAAGACGCGGCGCAGGCAGCGCAGCAGGAGCAAGTCGCTCTGCGCCTGCTCGCCGTGCCACGCATAGACGAGCATCGAACGCATGCGCACGCTTAACCGCCTCTCCAGACCGCGCCAGACGCGGGCGGCATGCGCCGGATCGGTTCCGACCTCGTGCACGCGCTCCGTGAAGAGCGGCTCCGGCTCGCCGGGACCGATCAGCGCCTCGGGGAAAGTCCGCAGCGCATAGGCGTCGAAAAGGGCCGAAAGCAGCCCGTCGAACGATCTGTCGTAACGGAATACCAGCATCAGAACAGGGTCAGTTGTCCGTCCGTTCGGTCCGCTTTCCGCCGCGCGGGTGCGGTCAGCAGGCGGCGCACCTGCTCGGGATGCAGTTCGTTCACACCCAGCCCGGTGGTCAGCTCGCGGCAAAGCACGAAATACTGCGCTTTCTTCCACACCACGCCGATCTGCCGCAAGGCCTGCGCCGTAAGTGTACGGTAGCGGCGCGAGGCGACGATCAGCCGCGCCGACTTGACGCCGATGCCCGGCACGCGCAGCAGCGTTTCGTAATCGGCACGGTTGACGTCGACGGGGAAGAACTCGGGATGGCGCAGCGCCCAGGCCAGTTTGGGGTCGATCTCCAGATCGAGCCGCGGGGTGCGCTCGTCGGCGATCTCCTCGGCGCGGAAGCCGTAGAAGCGCATCAGCCAGTCGGCCTGGTAGAGCCGGTTTTCGCGCACGAGCGGCGCGCGGTCGAGAGCCGGCAGCCGCTTGTCGTAGGGGTTGACCGGAATGAAGCCCGAATAGTAGACACGCTTCATCGAGGGCCGTCCATAAAGAGCCGTCGAAAGCAGCAGGATGTCGCGGTCGCTCTCGTCCGTGGCCCCGACGATCATCTGCGTGCTCTGCCCCGCAGGGGCGAAGCGAGGCGCATGGCGGAAGCGGGTGCGCTCCTCGGCGCTTTGCAGCACGCCCTGCTGGATATAACTCATGGGGCGGTAGATGCTCTCGTAGCTCTTGTCCGGCGCGAGCAGCAGCAGGTTACGCTCGGTCGGAATCTCGATATTGACGCTCAGGCGGTCGGCGTAGCGCCCCGCCTCGGCGACCAGCTCGCGGCTCGCACCGGGAATGCTTTTCAGGTGGATATAGCCGTTGAAACGGTGCACCGTCCTCAGATCGCGCGCCACGCGCACCATGCGCTCCATCGTGTAGTCGGGGTTGCGGACCACGCCCGAGGAGAGGAACAGCCCCTCGATGTAGTTGCGGCGGAAGAACTCGATCGTCAGCTCGGTCAGTTCGTCCGGGGTGAAGGCGGCGCGGGGGATGTCGTTGCTGCGCCGGTTGATGCAGTAGGCGCAGTCGTAGATGCAGACATTGGTGAGCATGATCTTGAGCAGCGAAACGCAGCGGCCGTCGGCGGTGAACGTATGGCAGATGCCCCACCCCGCCGTATTGCCCACCGCGCCTGCGCGGTGCTTGCGCGTAACGCCGCTCGACGCACACGAGACGTCGTATTTGGCCGACTCGGCCAGCACCTTGAGTTTTTCGAGCACGGTAGCTTTCACGACGGCAAGATATCGTTTTTTTCGGAGTTTCGAAGCGCTTCCGTGCAGAAAATTTCATGCCTTTTCGGATATGACTGAGGGTGTGCGGAATAGTAAATTCAGGCAGTTTCAAAGCGCAAACCCCGCCTGCAAACGGGTTGCGGGCGGGGTTCGGCAGGGAAATCGGCTCGGTGTCAGAGGCGTTTCAGCCCTTTGGTCTGCGCTTTGTCGGCAACCTCCTCCACACTGACGGCATAGCCGCCGCCGGGGGCGACCGTCTGCGTCAGATGCGACCGGGAGGTGACCACCACCCGGCGGATCGTATAGGCCTGCGGGTTGGTCCGGTAGTGGGCGTCGGGCGCATCGGCATAGATGGTGGCGATGTAGCGCTTTTCGGGATCGAGGAAATCGAAAGCGATCGTCGAAAGGTGTCCCGCTTCGCCGGCCGTGGAACCCACAAACCAGCGGCCCGTTCCCTTCGCCTTGCGGGCCACGGTGACGTATTCGCCCGGCTCGGCCTCCAGGTAGCGGCTCTCCGACCAATCGAGGGCGACGTCTTTAATAAATTGGAACGCATCCGGGAAACGCTCGTAGTTCTCGGGCAGGTCGGCGGCCATCTGCAGCGGCGAGGCCATCGTCACGTAGAGCGCCAGCTGGTTGCAGATCGTGCAGTTGGCATGCGAGGTGTTCGCAGGGTTGATCTTCGAGACGTCCATCTCGAACAGTCCGGGCGTATAGTCCATCGGGCCGCCGATCAGCCGCGTGAACGGCAGCACGCAGACATGACCGGGCTTCGAACCGCCGAACGCCTGGTACTCCGTACCGCGGGCCGACTCGTTGCCGATCAGGTTGGGCCACGTGCGGCAAAGTCCTGTCGGGCGCACCGCCTCGTGGGCATTGACCATGATCCGGTACTCGGCGGCCTTCTCCAGCGCATACTGGTAGTGGTTGACCAGCCACTGGCTGTAATGGTTCTCCCCGCGGGGGATGATCGGACCCACATAACCCGATTTCACGGCGTCGTAGCCGTTCGCCCGCATGAAGCGGTAGGCCGTATCCAAATGGCGCTCGTAGTTGCGCACCGAGGCCGAGGTCTCGTGGTGCATAATCATCTTGACCCCTTTCGAGGCGGCGTAGTCGCGGATCGCTGCCACGTCGAAATCGGGATAGGGGGTCACGAAGTCGAAGACGTAATCTTTCGAGTTGCCGAACCAGTCCTCCCAGCCGACGTTCCACCCCTCGACCAGCACGGCGTCGAAGCCGTTTGCCGCGGCGAAGTCGATGTAGCGTTTGGTATTCTCGGTGGTCGCACCGTGGCGGCCGTGCGGCTTGACCTTCGAATAGTCGGTCACGCCCAACTGCACCGCCGGCAGGTCGGAGGTGTAGGACCAGTCGCTGCGTCCGGTGATCATCTCCCACCAGATGCCGATATATTTGCAGGGTTTGATCCACGACGTATCGGCGATCTTGCACGGCTCGTTCAGGTTGAGCGTCAGGCGCGAGGCGAGGATGTCGCGGGCGTCGTCGCTCACGATGACCGTCCGCCACGGCGTGGTGCAGGGAGCCTGCATATAGCCCTTGTCGCCCTGCGAGTCGGGCGTCAGCCACGCTTCGAAGACGAAATTCGTGTCGTCGAGATTCAGGTGCATGCAGGGGTAATTGACCAGCGCCGCCTCGTGCAGGTTGATGTAGAGGCCGTCGTCGGTCCGCAGCTGCAGGGCCGTCTGCACGCCGGTCGGCGAGAAAGAGGTCTGCGCGAGGTTGTCCGTGATGGAGTGTTCCATGCACCCGCGAATCTCGGACAGACGCGAGCGGGTGTAGTCGTACTCCTGCGTGTCGTAGTCGCCGGGGATCCACCAGGCGATGTGGTCGCCCGTCATGGCGAACTGCGTGCGCTCCTCGCGGATGACGAAGTAGACCAAATTGGGCTGTTCGGGGAACTCATAGCGGAAACCCAGCCCGTCGTCGTAAAGGCGGAAACGCACGACCATTTTCCGGTCGGTCGCCTTTTGCCGGAGCGTGACGGCCAGCTCGTTGTAGCGGTTGCGGATCGAAGCCTGCTCGCCCCAGACGGGCTGCCACGTCTCATCGAAAGAGGCGGTATCGGCCGCAGCCACTTCGAAACCGTCATACAACGACGTTCCGGGGTCGGCGGTTCGTGTCGCATCGCCGGCCGCAAACTCGTTTTTTACGCGGCTCCCTTTCAGCTCGAAGCCCAGGCGGCTGGGACGGATCACCTCGCGCCCTTTGTAGGCCAACGCGTATTGCGGAACGCCGCCGTCGGCTATTCCGAAGGTCATTTCGAGGTTGCCGTCCGGCGAGGTCAGCGTCTGGGCCGGCGCGCACCATACGGCGAAAGTGCCCAACAGGGCGGTCAGGTAGTTCTTTATCATGGCAAGTAGCTTGAAGTTCAGATGAAGACAAATCTACGAAAAATTCCGGAACGCTCAGCACGGCAACGCACGATTCGGGAACGTTTGTGCTATTTTTTTTGCCGTTCGTGCCAATTTTCCTATCTTTAAGACACTTTATCGGATCAGCACCTACTCGCTCAACCACTACGGAGGAGCGATGTTATTATATATAGGTATACTAAACTTATCTGCCATGAAAAAACTTATCAGTTTCATCCTGCTGGTACTGCTGCTGCAGACCGGCTGCGGTCCCGATCGGACAAGAGACCTATTCCAGGACGCCGAAACGCTGATGGCGTCCGCACCCGACAGCGCGCTGCGCCTGGTGGAGAGCATCGACCCTGCCGCGCTCCGGAGCTGGGCGCTGCGGGCACGCCATGCCCTGCTCCGTTCGCAGGCGCTGGACAAGAACGGCATCGACCTTCGGAGCGATTCCGTCATCGCGCCCGCCGTGGCGTACTACACCCGCCACGGCAGCAAGCGGGACAAAGCCTACATGTACTACTACCTCGGGCGCATCCGCAACAACGCGGGCCAGGTCGGCGAAGCGGCCGAAGCGATGAAGGCCGCCGAGAAATACGCCCGCCCCATCGGGGAAACTTATCTGCTCGGGCTGATCTATAATTGTCAGGCGAATTTATACTTTTCCCAATATAGTCTCAAGGAAGCGTTATCCATGTGTGAAAAGGCCGATAGTTGCTTCCGGCTGAAAGGGAAGGTCGTATTTTCTGGATATATGTTACAGGCAAAAGCCAAAACTTATGCATTAATGCAGGATTATCAAGCATCGCAGAAGGAATATTTGAAGGCCCTTAAGATATTTGATAGCATTAATAATCGTAATCAAGTTTGCTTGATATCGAGCAGTATTGCTTATCAAATGAAGCATGATAAAGAAATTTCAACAGATTCAATAAAACATTTTCTTCATAACATTTATGCCCGACACACTTCCGGCATCATACCAAATATCGATTATCCAATTTGGGCAGATATTTATTCCAGGGAAAATAAAATCGATTCGGCTAGGCATTACTATAAATTAATTGACAAAAAACAACTGAGATCGGCAGATCACGAATGTGCTTTACATGCTTTGCTCGGGAGGCTTGAAAAAACGTCTGGGAATTTTCTCGATGCATCAATGCATTGGGAAAAAGCCTACTCTTTATTGGATTCGATCACGCGTTACGAAAAGGAGAATCTGATTCAGCGCATCGAACAGCGCTATGAAAATAAGGAGTTACAGCATCGCAATGAGGTGCTTCATCTGCGAAACCGGTCCTATATCTACTTCGGTGCGTTGATCCTGACCGTGCTGCTGAGCGGCTTCGTATTGCTTCTGCGCCGCAGGCAGGAGATTATCCACCGGCAAGAAGAGGAGAGCAAAAAACGGGAAGCCTATCTCGAAGCCCTCAACGAAAACTACGAAGCGCTGCAAGCCCGGTACGACGAGTTTATGAAGAGTGCCGACAGCCGTTCCGAAGCGGAGGAAAACCTGATGAAAGCGGTCGAAAAAAGATTGACCGACATGAAACGGCTGTTAGGGATCGCCTACACGGGCAACTGCAATCCGCAGGTCTTCTATAACGCGTTCAAGGAGTATGCGACCAGCCTGAAAAAGGATGAACACGCCTTTACCGACCTGCGATACATCATCAACAAACGGTACGACGGAATCGTCGATTACCTCATTCAGCGGTTTCCCAAGTTAACCAATTCCGAAGTCAATATGCTCTGCATGCTGCTTTATGGATTCCCGTACAATTGCATCCGGTTGATCTTCAACCACGACAATACAGACAGTCTCTACTCCCGTCGGAACAAACTTCGCGAAAAACTGGGCCTTCCTCCCGGCACGGGCAAGAAGATCGAAAAATACCTCTTCCAATGGGCGGAAGAGCTTAAAGCGGAAAAAGAAAAATCCGCCGAGAGTGAAAATTGAACACAATAAAATATTGAATATTTGTATTTTGAATTTAAGCAGGTTTGGAGTTCAGATTTTAGAATTATAAAATACTGATAATCAGCATAATTTATTAAGCCAGATTAGATTTCAAAAGACCGAAATAAGCATCTTTCGGTCTTTTTTTGTCATATCTTTGTGACAACAAATTAATATTTAGACCTTATGAAAAAGTGGTTTATCGTATCTCTCTTATGTCTTATCGGATCAAGTGCATCCGCAAAAACGGACGGAGATATTTCTCGTCTTGAAATGCAGATAACGGATTTAATGACCCCTGCTGGAATTGAGCAGATGCGTTCCGTTACCTGGTACGCGGAAGGATGGATCGACTACGGGATGAACTGCATCGAGATCGAGACCAACGAGGGGATCGGTACGGCGAGCGTCGTCGTCACCAACATGTATGGACAGGCAGTCGCAAGCGCGACGATCGATCCCGCCGTAAGCACTTACGTCATGCTGCCCCTCCCGGCAGCTGGGGAATATCGGTTGACCGTGACGGGAACCGAGTATCTGGGAGAATGCAACTTCACCGTCGAATAGGGAACTGAGGCGGAGCGGACGGGCGCGCAGTCGCTCGCCGGTTAGGGCCGCCTAAATACCCTGTTCAGGGGCATGGATGGCAAATCCGGAAGCACGGAGAATTCCGTTCCGGGACTGGCGTTCCGCCCTGCCCGAATCCGGGAAGGAATTTCGATTCCTTCCCGGATTTTCTTTCGGTACTGCATATTTTTTGTATTTTTGTCCAGGTCCGACCGAACGGATGGCAAACAGACAAAAAAACGATGAAAAGAAGCGCCTTCACGCTGCTGTTGCTGATCGGGTGTACCCTGGCCGCAGCGCAGGAACCCCTTCCGCAGGCAACGCCCGCTAAGAGACACTCCTCCGCGCAACCGGACGGCGAACGCTCTCTGCTCCGCCGCACGGAGTTCTACACGCCCGATTCGCTGGCCATGGAACCCGAGCTGTTGGAACGCCTGCGCAACATGCCCAACATCGAAGTCGGCAAGGGAATCACCTTCCGTCCCAAAAGCAACTGGTTTGAGCTGACGATGCGCTTCCGCATGCAGAATCTGCTCGCGCTCTCGTTCGACGACGATTTCACGCTCAAAAAGACCGAAGCGCGGGTCAAGCGCCTGCGTTTACGCTTCGACGGCTATATCTACTCACCCAAGCTGGTCTACTCCATCCAGCTAGGCTTCACCTCCTACGACACCGAGCCGCTGCCCGACGGGGATATGAACATCGTGCGCGACGCCATCGTCTACTACGTTCCCAACGCCACCTGGAACATCGGCTTCGGCCAGACCAAGATCAAGGCCAACCGGGCGCGCATCAACTCCTCGAGCGCCCTCCAGTTCGTCGACCGGAGCATCGTCAACAGCGAATTCAACCTCGACCGCGATTTCGGCTTCTTCGGCGAGTACAACTTGCGGCCCGGCGACGGCTTCAATCTGTCGGCCAAAGCGTCGGTCACGCTCGGCGAGGGGCGCAACTGGGGCAGTTCGTCGCACGGCGGGCTGGCCTACACGGGGCGTCTGGAACTCTACCCGCTGGGACGGTTCAAGGCCAAGGGCGACGTGATCGAGGGCAACTACGAATACGAGGAGCGGGTCAAGATTCTGCTGGCCGGAGCCTACTCCTACAACCAGAAAGCCTCGCGCCTGAAAGGCCAGCGCGGAGCCATCATGCCCGACGACGCAACCCGCAACCTGGGTTCCTACTTCGCCGACTTCGTACTCGAATACCGGGGCTTCGCCTTTTATACCGATTTCATGGGCCGCAGCTGCGACCGTCCGCTCTTCAGCCCCGAAACCGGAGCGTTCGTTTACAGCGGCAAGGGTCTCAACCTCCAGACCAGCTACCTCTTCGACCGCAAGTGGGAGATCGCCCTGCGCAATTCGACGCTCTTTCCCGAGCGCGAAATCCAACCCTTTGCCGGCTACCGGCGCTGGAACCAGACCACGCTGGGCGTGACCCGCTACATCATCGGCCACAGCCTCAAGTTGCAGGCCGACGTTTCGTACAACGCCTACACCCGGCTGACGAACCCCGACCTTTACAACGGCTGGCAGATTCGCTTCCAGCTGGAACTGGGGCTTTGACGAAAAATCCCGGCCTCGCGGTCGGGATTTGTTTTTCAGAGGATTTTCAGCGCGATCCGCGCACACGCCTCGGCATCGGCCAGCGCGTTGTGGTGATTCAACAGATCGAAGCCGCAGGCGGCCGAAACGGTATGCAGCTGGTGGTTGGGCAAGCAGCGACCGAAGACGCGGCGCGAGGCGCGGCAGGTGCAGTGGAACGTATAGCCCGGGTAGGGCATCCCGTACAACTCGAACACCGCCCGCAGACACCCCTCGTCGAAGGGCGAATTGTGCGCCACGAGAGGCAGCCCCTCGATGCGGGGCGCGATCTCGGCCCATACCGCGGCGAAATCGGGCGCATCGGCCGTATCCTCATACGTCAGACCGTGAATGGCGGTGGTGAAACGGCTGTAAAAGTTGGGCCGGGGCCGGATCAGCCGGTAAATGGCATCGGCCACCTCGCCGCCGCGCACAATGACCACCCCCACCGAGCAGACGCTCGAGCGGCGGCCGTTGGCCGTTTCGAAATCTATGGCTGCAAAATCTGTCATCCGGAATCCTTTTCGCGCGTCAAATATACGCAATTTTGCCGCACGGCGTATCCTCCGAACGCAAAAAAGCTCCGCCTATTGCAGGCGGAGCCGATCATAAAGGGGTAAGTCCCCATCAGTGCAATGCGCAGTTGACTGCAGGCGGAGCCGGTCCGAAGAAAAGGGGAGGGGCACTCCCCTACCACTTCTCGCCGCCGATGGCCGCCCAGTCTTCGACCTGCGCCCGTGCAGCCCACGCCTTCCACGCGGCGGCCAGTTCGGCCGTCAGCTCGGGATAGCGCGCCGCCAGATCGCAGGTTTCGGTGCGGTCCGTCTCCAGGTCGTACAGTTCCCAGGCCCCGTCCGTCGGATAGCTGCGCAGCGTGCGCCAGCTGCCCGGGTATTCGGCCACGAGTTTCCAGCGGCCCCGGCGGACAGCTTTGTTCCCCTCGTGCTCCCAGAAGAGCATGCGCGTGGTGTCGCTCACCTCCGCATCGAACGACGCGGCAAAACTGCGCCCCTCGATGGGGATGGTCCGCTGCCCGCGGATCGAATCGGGGTAACTGCCTCCGGCCAGCTCCAGGAAAGTCGGCATGAAGTCGGTGATGGCGAACACCCCGTCGCGGAATCCGCCCCGGTCGGCGATGCGGTCGCCCCAGCTGACGATCATCGGAGCGCAGATGCCGCCCTCGTGCACCCAGCTCTTGTAGCGTCGGAACGGCGTACAGGAGAGGTGCGCCCATTGAGGACCGTAACTGCCGTAGGTATCGTCTGCCCCGAGCGGCAGGCCCGGAATGTCGCCCGAGCGGACGGGCCGTCCGTCGCGCGTCGAGTTGGGGATCATTCGGTCGCCCCAATGCTTTCCGGTCCGCTCGACCGTGTTGTGCAGGTGGCCTTCGTTCGAAGCGCCGTTGTCGGAGAGAAAGACGATGAGCGTATTGTCCGCCACCCCCTGCCGGCGCAGTTCGGCGACGATCTCGCCCACGCCCGCATCCATCTGTTCGACCATCGCGGCATAGACCTCCATGCGCATCTGCTGCCACGCCTTGTCGGGTTCGTCCGCCCAGTCGTAGCACTGCACGTCCTTCTCGGGCAGCACGGCGTCCGCGGGGAGCACGCCCAGCCGGCGCATCCGCTCGAAACGCTCCACGCGCAGCGAATCCCACCCCGCCGCGTAACGGCCGCGGTACTTTTCGATGTACTCCGGCCGCGCATGCAGCGGATAGTGCGGAGCGGTGTAGGCGACGTAGAGGAAGAACGGCTCCTGCCCCGCGGCCATCTCGTCGATGAAGCGCCGCGCATGCTCGGTAATCGCCTCCGTATAATAGTAGTCCCCCGAGGCGCGGACGGGCGTGTTTCCGTCGTAGAGACATTTCGGGTCCCAGAAGCTGCCGTGGCCGCTCAGCGTCCCGTAGAAGCGGTCGAATCCCCGCTGCATGGGCCACTGGGAGCGGTCGCCGCCGGGACGGGTGTCGTTGGTCACGTGCCACTTCCCGGACATGGCGGTCTGATAGCCGCACGCCCGCAGCCCCTCGGCCAGCGTGACGGTATTGGGGGCCAGCGTGCCGTGGTAACCGGGATAGCCGCGGTCGACGACCATGTGACCCACGCCCGCCAGATGGGGCGTCAGGCCCGTGAGCAGGCTCGCACGCGACGGGCAGCTGCGCGCCGTGTTGTAGAACTGCCGGTAGCGCAGGCCGTTGGCGGCGAGCGAGTCGATATTGGGGGTGGCGATCTCACCGCCGTAGCACCCCAGATCGCTGAATCCCAGGTCGTCGGCCAGGATCAGTACGATGTTGGGCCGCTCGTCGGCCCGGGGTTTTTCCGCACAGCCCGTCAGCGCCGCCGCACCCGCGGCAGCGGCTCCGGCCAGACAGAGGGTTCCGAATCGGGTAGTATTCATAGTTCGGGGATAAAAAGGGAACGGACGTTGCCGCCCGCTCCCAACGGTTGATTATTTCTTCTCGATGACCGTAAAGTTATCGAAATAGAAGCGGCAGTTACCCTCCAGACCCTGCACTTGTATCTTGGTCTCGCGGGTTGCCCCCTTCAGCTCGACCACCACGTGATGCCAGTAGCCTCCGTTGGTGTAAGCGCCGTAGTCGCCGCAGTAGAACCACTGGGTCCGCTTGTCCTCGCTCAGGCGGGTGTAGGTGTCGTTCTCGACCTTCGTGTAGTGTCCCGAGATCGACTCGATCTCGCCGCCGCCCGCGTAAACGGCCAGCCAGGTCTTACCCTTTTCGGCCGCATTCTTGTATTCGAGGATGTCGAATTCGACCACGACGTCCATCACGCCCTCGCCGATCGCCTCGAACGCGGGCGAAACGATGCCGCCGGGCGTTCCCGCGATGCCGCAAACCAGCATGCCGTCGCGGACGTAGGCGTTGTTGTTGACCGGGCTGGTCCAGCCGTACTTCATGTAGTCCTTGTCATCCCACTTGTCGTACTTGGTTCCGTTGCTGCCGAGTTTGACCGAAGCGGGGATCTTGGTGTCACCCGGCTCGGGAATTCCGCCCCGGTCGCCGTCGCCCGCACTCCACTGGAAGTCGTCCTCGATAATCACCTTTGCAGGCAGTTCGCCCGACTGGGTGAAGACGACCGTCTGTGTGAGATCGCCCGCGGCGAAGACTACTTCGGCCGTCCGCTCGCGTCCCGTCTCGTTGAGCGTCCGGGCCGTCACGGTGATGCCGTAGGGCAGACCCGAACCGTTGTACTCGACCGTAGGCGTTACGCTCACCCAGTCGGCCTCGCACGACGCGGTCCACGGCAGGTTGCTCTGAATGACGCACGCACCCGTCGCGCCTGCGGCGTTCTCGATCTCGTAATTGTATTTTCCGGCGACTTCGAGCGTCTTCAAATAAGGCTCGACCGCGACATTCACCTCGCGGCTGCCGGCCACGGCTCCCTTGACGGCCTTGCCGATCAGAATATTATCCAGCAGGACACGGCCCGAAGCCTCTTTGACGTCCTTTCCGAACTGGATCTGCGTGGCGGAGGTCGCCCCCTCGACGATGATCCAGTATTTGCGCCAGCCGTAGTAGTTGAGTATCTCCACCTCGGTCTCCGCAGCGCCCTCCTCGCCGATGGTTCCGGCATTGAGCACCTTGATCGTCAGCGGCTTGCCGTCAGCCTGCAAATTCTCCGACGCATAGGTAGCGCCGTAGAACGACACCAGAATATCGGTCGGCTCGTCGCCGATGCGGCTCAGCGCCGGCGTGATCAGCGCCCCCTGCGCCGAGGTCGTACCCAGGCAGAGGAATCCCTCCTGCCGCGCCTGCGCCGAGGTGCGCTGCTCGCTCTTGACATAGCCCAGCGTCGTAAAGTCGGGAATCAGATCGACGGTGAAGTAGTTGGGTTTCCCCGTCGGGGAGCCTGCGGCGGTCATCGTGGGCCAGCCGCCTCCCGTGGTCGAACCGTTCTTCCACCGCTCGGAGCGGCCGATCCAGTTCAGGTCGTCCTCGAAATAGACTTCGCGCGTCTCGTCCGAGACGACTTCGAGCGGAACTTCAAGCCGGATGTAGCGCGCGCGAACGAACTGCCCCGCCTCGTCGGCCACGTAGGAGCAGCAGGGCTCGTCGGCGAACGCCACGTAGCTGAACGTGCGGTCGTCGGTAGTCGTGACGGTGAATTTCAGGCCGCCCGTAACGGTGAAACGGCCCACAGGAATCTGCAACGATGCGCCCCGGGCGATGTCCAGCCCCGCATCGGCGCACGTGACGGAGAGTTTCCGACCGCTGCGGTCGAGGATCAGCCGCCCCCGATCGGTAACGGTTCCCTCCGCCGTCAGATAGCCGTCGAACTGCGCCTCCTCCGTAGGCTCGATGACGATCTGCGCCAGGGAGGTTTCGGCAAAAGGCTCGAAACGAAGCTCCAGCACCGGAAAGAGGTTCGAAAAGCGCAGGGCGATGGGCCGCCCGGTCAGCGCCGCGGTCTTCGCATGGCCGACCAGCACGGGTTTGGTAAGGTTCCGCCCGGCAACGATTTGCTGCTCCTCGGGCAGCGAGAAGCCGAAGCGTGCCCCGTCCATCTCCGTATAGCCATCGTCCGCCGGTTTATAGGGCCACAAGGCGAAGAAGCTGCGTTCGCCCACGACCGATTCATTCCAGAGGATCGGCGCGGCGACCGGGCTGAGGTAGCCGAACGAGGTCGTCTCCGTGAAGCGGTAGGGCACGTTCTTCACGTAGGGCGTGCCGTCGATCATCGCCGTGATGCCGACCTCGTCGCCCGCCTCCCACATCGTCACGCCGTCGGCCAGCGAGGCGCGGGTCTCGGCGGGCAGTTCGTCGACAGCCGCCGCGAACTGCGCGTTACCCACGACCGCCTGCGGCTGCGGATCGTCGGTCTTGTCGTCGGAACACCCCGCGAGGAGCGCCGCAACACAGCATGTAAGCAAAAGTGTTCTCATATTCGGTTGAAGATTTTAATGTTTCAATTCGGTCGGTCGAACAGCCGTGCGGCCGAAACGACTTCGAACGTGATGCGCCGGTAAAGCGCCTCCTTGCCGCCGGGATCGCCGTTCTCGTAGAGGACGCCGACCGACCCGTCGGGCAGGCAGACCAGATCGGAATAGGCCGCGCGGCCGGGCCACACGCCGACGAAGCGGTTCCACGTGCGGCCGTTGTCGCGGCTTATGCCGATCGTCAGATTCTCGCGTTTACGCGAGCGGGGATTCGAGAAGAGCAGTGCGTGCGGTTTGTCCCCGGCGGGGGTGTAGCTGAGCAGGCTGCCCTGACAGCGCGGTTCTATCAGCTGCGTCTCTTCCCAGGTCTCTTTCCACGTCGCTCCCCCGTCGGCGCTCACAGCACACAGGCGCAGCGAATCCGCGCGGTCGTAGTGACGCATGTTCAGCATCAGTTTCCCGTCGCTCAACTCGGCCACCGTACTCTCGTTGCCGCCCGGCTGCGACACGGCTCCGAGCTGCCACGTCGCGCCTGCGTCGTCGGACCAGATCAGGTGAGAGGCCGAGGCGATCGTACCGTCCTCCTCCACCCACTTGTGGTTGGCCGGGACGACCAGCCGCCCCTTGTGCGGGCTTCGGGCCTTCTGGATGGCGTGGCAGGGACCCGTGGCGTACCACGTCCACTCCGGGCGCTTGACCGCGGAGGTGATCTCCGCGGGGCGGCTCCACGTCACCCCGTTATCGTCCGAGCAGAGCGAGTAGACCCGCCGCGTGTCGGCGGCCCGGCCCGCTTCGATGTCGCGTTCGTGGTCCCCGCCGCGGTTCCAGCAGGCGAGCAGCACGATGCGTCCCGTCTCGCGGACCACCACCGGTGCGGGATTGCCGCAGGTATTCTCCCCGTCGTCCCACACGACGATCAGTTCGCCCCATGTCCGGCCGTTGTTGGTCGAGCGGCGCACCACCAGATCGATGTCGCCCTTGTCGGCCACTCCGTCGCGGCGCGCCTCGGCAAAGGCCAGCAGCGCCCCGTCGGCGGCCCGCACGATCGCGGGAATACGGAAGCAGGCATACCCCGCATCGCCGCTCCGGTAGACGTCCGTTGCCGGGCGGTCGGCGCGGCTTCCGAGTACGGAGCAGAGCGCAAGAGCGGTCAGGATAAGTCGGAACATGGCTTACGGGTTATTTTACACGGTTGAAAAAGTCGATCTCCTCCAGCTCGGCCCTGAGCGCGGCGTACTCCTCCTCGGTGAAGGGCGCGAGGGGCAAGCGGCACGAACCGCAGTCGACGCCCATCAGCTTCATGATGGCCTTGCCGCCGCGTACGCCGCCGCCGTGGCGGACGATGACCTCGACGATCTTCACGGAGTACTGCTGCAGGCGGGCCGCAGCGGCGATATTCCCGGCGCGGAACTCCCCGATCAGGCGGTTGTAGACCCGAGCGGCATAGTTGTAGGTGCTGCCCACGGCAGCTACCGCACCGAGCGAGAGACCGCAGAGCAGAATTTCGTCGTAGCCGTGCAGCACTTCGTAGCGGCCGTCCTCGAGCATCAGGCATTGGGACATCTCCATGAGGTTGTTGTGCGTGAACTTCACGCCCGCCAGCGTCGGCATCGCCCGTCCGCCCAGCGCCAGGAACTCGGCGACGGGGACCGACACGCCCGACATGGAGGGCATGTTGTAGTAGTAGAACGGCAGCGCGCAGCTGTTGGCGATCGGCGTGAACCACGCCACCAGCTCCGCGGCGGTCTGGGGCTTGAAGAAGTAGGGAGCCATCGCCCCGATGGCGTCGGCGCCCGTCCGCTCGGCGTGCTGCGCCAGCGCGATTGCGTCCGCGGCGCAGTTCGACCCCACGTGCACGATGACCCGCAGCCGTCCGGCGGCCGCCGCGACCCACGCCTCGGCGAGCGCCATGCGCTCGGCAACGGTCAGCGAGGCCGATTCGCCCGTCGTGCCGCAGATGAAGACCCCCTTTACGCCGCTTGCGGCGAGCAGGTCAGCATAGAGTTTGACGGCGACGGTGTTGAGCGACCCGTCGGCCGCCATCGGAGTGAAAGGAGCGGCGATCAGGCCCTCCAGTTTGCGTTTCTCAACCATTTTCGTTTCAGTTTCGGTTTTTATAAATAGTCAGATTATCCGTTTTTTCGGCGCGGCTGCCACCCGTCAGGACGCTTACCGCATACCCGATGACGAAGCAGGCGATGAATCCCGTGGTCGAATAGAGCAGCAGGTTGACCCACTGGAACTGCGTGACGAGGGTCTGCACCGCCACGCTGCCCACCAGTCCGCAGAAGGCCCCGATGGCGTTGGCGCGGCGCGTGACCAGCCCCAGCAGGAACAGGCCGCCCAGGCCGCCCAGCAGGATGCCGAGGAACTTCGAGAACTCGTCCCACAGCGATTTGATGTCCCACGAAGCCATCACCACGGCGAAGAGGATGCCCACCGTGCCCAGCACAAAGGTCGCCCAGCGCGCCACGCGGAGCATATGCCGCTCGTCGCCCGCAGGCCGCACCTTGCGGTAGATGTCCGTCACGAAAGCCGTGGCGGCGGAGTTCATGCTACTGCTGAGCGTCGACATGGCCGCGGCGAACAGACCGGCGATGACCAGCCCCAGCACGCCGCGCGGCAGCGTGGTGCTCATGTACCACGGCAGGATGGCGTCCGAATCGGCGATCGACATGCTCAGCTGCTGGGGATTGAACTTGTAGAAGGCCCACAGCGCCGTCCCGAGGAAGAAGAAGAGCAGGCTGGCGGGAACCGTCAGCGCGGCGTTGGTATAGACCCCCTTGCGGGCGGCGCGCTCCGAGTCGGTCGTAAGGTAGCGCTGCACGATGGTCTGGTCGGTTCCGTAGGTGGTGATGTTGGTGAAAACGGTGGCGATCAGCACGGTCCAGATCGTCGGCTGGCGCAGGTCGAAGAACGACTCGCCCAGGCTGAACTTGCCCGCGTCGCCCGCCGAAGCGAGGATCGTCGAGAAGCCCTCGGGCAGGCGGAACGCCACCGAGCAGACCACCGCGACGGCCGCGCCCAGCAGCACCACGACCTGCACGGCCTCGGTCCACACGACGGCCTCGATGCCGCCCATAAGCGTATAGGCCAGGCTCAGCACGCCCATCAGGCCGATGCAGAGGTAGATGTCGATGCCCGTGACGATGTTCAGCGCGATCGACGGCAGCAACAGCACGACGGCCATGCGGCCGATCTGGAAGAGCATGAACGAGACGCTGCAAACGACGCGGATCGCCGCGTTGAAGCGCAGTTCGAGGTATTCGTAGGCCGTGGTGACGTTCAGCCGCCGGAAGAACGGGATGAAGACCCCGACGATGAGCGGCACGACCAGCACGATGCCCGCATTGAAGAGCAGGTAGCTCCAGTCCGTGGCGAACGCCTTGGCGGGAATGGCCATGAAGGTGATGGCCGAGAGGCTCGTGCCGAAGATGCTCAGCCCCACGACGAACCAAGGAATGCGGCCGCCGCCCTTGAAGTAGTCGCCCGTCGATTTCTGGTTGCGCGAAAAATACCAGCCGATCCACGCCAGCGAGAGGAAGTAGAGGACGATCACCACGATGTCGAGCCACCCCATACGGTGCAGCGTCGATTCGACCTTGCCGCGCAGCACGACGGGCGTGCGCACGCCGGGCTGCGTCTCGCCGCTGGCGATGAGCACCCCGTCGCCGTCGCTCACCGCTGCCGTGGTGACGGGCAGGATGAAGTCGGCCTTGTCGACCGGGTACTCCGTCAGCGTGCCCGTCACCGTGTGGTAGAGGCGCAGGGCGTTGTCCGGCGTGGCGGCGTCGTGCGACTTGCCGCCCAGAAAGAGGATATGGTTCACTCCGAACGGTACGGCCGTGCCGGCCATGACGGGGAAGTCGCCGTCGAGACGATACCAGGCGTTCAGGCGCGGATTGTAGCGGTAGCCGTCGCGGTGGATGGTCCACGGCTCATCGCCGTCGTAGTCGCGGCCGCTGAAGAGGTAGAAGCAGTTGTCCATGCCGTCGCTCTGCGCCGCGGCCACGGCGTAACCGCGGGCGGGCCCGGGCCATGCGGGCAGCTCGCGCCACCCCGCGCGGGGATTCGACGTATCGAGGACGAAGAAGCGCCTGGAGGCGCGGGCCGGGTTCATCCCTTCGTTGCCGCCCGCCACGTAGACCTTGCCGCCGACCAGCGCGCCGGCCGCGTTGGCCAGCGGCACGGGAAGCGGCGGCCACGCCGTGATGCACGGTTCGCCGTCGGCCAGCGAGAGCAGGAACACCTCTTCCATCGCGCGCTGCGCGTCGCAGCCGCCGATGCAGAGCACCCCTTGGGGCAGCGTCACGCTGACGCCGTAAGCGACCGGCCGCGGCAGCGCCCCGGGAAAGGTCTGCCAGCCGGAGGTTTCGTCGTAGAGGTACACATCGTCGTACCACCGTTTCGCGCCGCCGTCCTGCGGCAGGGCATCTGGGAAGTTGGCGCCGCCGGCGATGACCAGCCGCCCGCCGGCCCGCCCGGCGAAGACTCCCGCCAGCCCGCGATGGGCGGCGGCGGAATCCTGCGCGGGGAGCCGAAGGGAGCTGTCCCACGCCACGGCATCCGTCTCGGTCAGCGGCGTGGTGATCTGGCCGCGTCCGGCAGCAGGCGCAGCTGCAAGCACGCCCCAGAGTAGGTATTTTAAGATGGGTTTGAACACGTCGGGATCAGTTTCTGGGTTTTCGGTTTTTGTTCAGGTAGATCGTATAGAGCTTCAGGTGGTCGGCGATGGCGCGGCGGTAACCCTCCTCGTCGCGGCGCTGGATGTACTCCAGCAGATGCTTGTGGGTCACCAGCTCGCCCCGCTCGGCAAGCTCCTTTTCGATGGGTTCGAAGAAATCGCGGAAGTTGTCCTTCACGAAATCCATCACGGGATGGATCACCTGCTGGAACTCCGAAATGATGTCGTTGCCCGTAATTTCGTAGAGCTTGGCATGGAAATGCACCTCGCTCATCGGGGTGTAGCGGTTCACCCCGATGATCTCCCCCATCTCGACGATCCGCTCCAGCTCGGCGATATCGTCGTCGGTGACGTTGGCGAAGATGTAGCCGCTGATGCCGATTTCGAGCGCGATGCGGAACTCCAGCAGGTCGAGCACCGTGCCGGAGGTCATCAGCAGCGGATTGACGCAGCGCCGCATGCCGCCCAGGATCGACGGCTCGGAGAGGATCATGCCCCGCTTGGTGCGCGTCTCGATCATTCCGGTCATCTTGAAGCGGCTCAGCGCCTCGCGCAGCACCGTGCGCGCCACGCCCAGGGCGTTGGCCAGCTCGGCCTCGGGCGGAATGCTGCTGCCCGGACGCAGGCCCTGCTCCTTGAAGTACTGGATGAGACTCTCTTCGACCTGGTCGACCAGCGTCGTGTGGGTTTTGTTGATTTTCAGTGTGCCAAGCATAACTTCGGATTTTTCAGATTTGTCTGATAAAATTACGAATTATTCGGCGTCCGGCCAAATGTTCAGGGCCGTAATTGTTTGGTATACATACGCCCGAAACGGTCCGTCACCCGGATTTCGATCGGAGAGTCCGCGGCCGAAGCGACCGCCGAGAACATATGCGGCGTCTTTTGCGGGTTGGTCGACGACTTGGTTCCCTCGCCCGAGGCGGCATAGGCCGTCGCCATGAAACGCAGGTAGGCGGGGTCTTCGCGCAGCTCGTGCTTCACAGGGAGCGACACATTGTTCTCCAGCACCTCGACGTCCCACGCCTGGTCCCAGTCCCAGACGTTGACCAGAATCTCGTTCTCCACGCTGCGATCCTTACACGGCTCGGCGTTCATGTCGTAGGCGGTGAACTGCACGTCGGGCTCCACGTCGCAGCCGCGGTAATGCCAACTGATGCGCGTGCCGTCGACCTCGTAGACGGCGAACCCGGCGGGCGACCCGTCCGAGGCGGCGCTGAACGGCTGGTCGTCGCCGTTGAAGCCCTTGATGTTGTGCCACAGAGCGCCGCAGACCGAACCGACGTTGTGCTCCGTAAGAAGCGGGTTCCCCGGATAGACGGCCGTGTGGTTGTTGTGCCAGTGGCCCGAAAGCACGTGGACGCGGTAGCCTTCGAGGCAGGCGACTAATTTGTCGCGGTTGGTGAAGTTGTTGAGCGTATTGACAGGCAGCGCGCGCGAATTGATCAGCGGAGCGTGCATCCAGACGATGACCGGCGTGGATTTGTCGACCCCGGCGAGGTCCTTTTTCAGCCATTCGATCTGTCGGTCGGAGACTTCGACAGCGTAATTGGTCTGGCCGACAATGCCCGGCATGCCGCCCGTGTTGATGTACTTGATGTTGTCCAGCGCCACGTAGTGCACGGCTCCGATATTGAGCGAGTACCACGTCGGGCCAAGCTCCTCCCTAAAGGCGTGTTCCGCCTCGGCGTCGCCCGCGCAGTAGGGATCGTTGTCGTGGTTGCCCATGATGTGGAAGAACGGCACGCCGAACTGCCCGATCAGCTCCTTGTACTCCTTCAGCCCGAAGCGGCGCGAGTACCAGAACTTGTCGTAGACCATGTCGCCCAGCGAGACGCTGTAAATCTTCCGGCCCGCGTACTCTTCGATTGCCCGGCGGTAGGCCGGGACAAAGGTGTCGCTGCAGCTTTTGAGCGAACTTTGGGGCACGACCTTGCGCGTCTCGTTGTCGATCTGGATGTCGGCCGAGACCAGCAGCACGTAATTCGACTGGTCGGCCTCCATGAGCGGAAAGTCGTAACGGTCGCGCTCCGGCTCGAACAGCGCCCAGAACTGCGGGACGCACCCCTCGACGGGCGCTTCGTAACCGGCGGGCAGCGAGACGAAGAGCGTCCCCGCCTTGCGCTCGGATTTCATGGCGTAGACGCCCGCATCATCGGTCCGCACGATCTCCGCCCCGTCCGAGACGGCAACGCCCGCAAGGGGTCGGTCGCCGCAGTAAACCCGACCGTAGGCGTTCGTGCCATCGGGCAGTTGAGCGGGGTCGATCGCCGGGAACGGAGTGACGGTGATTGCGGTCGTCCCGAGCAGCTGGCTGTCGCTGCCGCGGCGGCAGGTGATCGTCCACTCGCCCGAGGTCATCGCCTCGTCCAAACGCACGACGATTCCCTCCTCCGTGACGACGGTTTCGGCAGCGGCGAGCGTTGCGGCGGCCTGACTGAAGAGGATTTCATCCCCTTCGGCGAAGCCCTCGCCCGCGAGGGTCATGCGGTCGCCCCTGTCCAGCAGATAGCTCTCTCCGATCCGGACGTTGCGCACCAGGCGGAAGATGTCCACCTCCAACCGCGTCGTACCGAGGTACTGGGTCTTGTCGCCGCGGCGGCAGTAGATGCTCCACGCACCCGTTACGATCTCGGGGGTGATGACTACCGTGATACGGGTCGGCGTAATCTCGCTGACGGTGACGGGAAACTCCTCCGAAGAGGCGTCGGCCTCGGCGCGGCTGCCCTGCTTGAAGAGAATCTTGTCCCCGTCGGCAAATTCGAGCATGCGGATCTGCATCGGTCCGGCGAAATCGAGCGCATAAGCCTCGTCGACAAGCGCCACGACCAGCTGCGGCTCCGGCGCGGGCGCGGGCTGCTCGTCGGTCTCGGAGTCGGAGCAGCTTCCCGCAAGAAGCGCTCCGACGACGAGAACCGTGGTCATGATCCAGGAAAGTTTCAGGAACTTTTTCATAGTTTCGGGTCGTTTTATTTGATCTCCACGATTTCGATGCTGCCCAGGCGGTTGGTTCCGGTGGCCACCACCTCGCCGCCGCGCTTGGCATTGACCTTCGAGGCGCAGCGGAAGAGGATCACCACGTTCTCCTTGCCTTTCATGGCGTCGGGCAGGCGAACGCTGTACGGCATCAGGTAAGGCGTGTAGTCGAGTACGGGGGCGTCGTAGGTCGCCACATCGGCGAACGCGACCCCGGTGAGGTCCTCGGCATCGCTCTCGGCCCACTGAATCTTCAGCTCGCCCGGTCCGCCCAGCGAACTGGTCGTCGAGAACGACAACCAGAGGTCGCCCGTGGCGTTGCGCAGCGCGTTGGTCCGCAGGATGAAGCCCTCGCCCGAATCGTGTACGTTCGAGAGGACGGAGCCCGTGCCGTTCCACCAGTTCATGGCGTTGAGCGACAGGTAACGGTTCTCGTCCGAGGCCGCATACTTCTTGGCGTGGTCGTAGCGGATGGCGGCGCTGAGCCAGTACATGCCCGAGGTGATCTTCGTGCCGTCGACACTCGACTGAGGCGCGATGCCGTCGTTCTCCCAGACGCTGTTCCTGAGCGAGAAGACGATCTGCGTTCGGTCGCCGCCGTCGTTGCCCGCCTCGAACGCCGCCTCCGTGCGGGTCACGTCGCGCCACGGACCGCCCTTGACGAGCGTCGTGGCCGTGCGGTCTCCCGTCGCGGGCAGCTTGTCGTCGTCGCTGTCACGCAGCTGGATCACCGGCTCGCCGCCGAACATAGTGACGATGCCGCGCAGTGCGCCCCGTCCGGCGGGAACGTTTTTCGAAAGGGCCTGCGTGAAGTCGCACGAGAACAACGCTTTGGCAATCCGGCCCGTCCGGTCGCGCAGCAGCTGCGGGTAGAGGTGGAAATCGGTGTAGGTCGCCTTGTAGGCCGCAGGCACGTCGTTCTTCCACAGCTCCTCGACCTTGTCGATCGACTGCGCCGCCACCTCCCAGTAGTTCGTGTAGCAGCCGTAGGTGAAGACGAACTCCACGGGATCGACCGCAACGAGCGTGTTGACCCACTTGTCCAGGTCCGAAAAGTCGGGCCGCGCCACGGCCAGCCGGCTCGCAGGCTCCTCGCCTCTGGCCATGACCACCGAAGCGGGGAAGTCGCAGATCGCCAGATTACCCTCGGCGTCGCGGCGAAATTCAAGGCCGCAGACGTGCAGCGACAGATGGCTGCCGCAATCGTACCACCCGGCGCGGTCCGCAGGCGGATCGAGGAAATCCTGCTTGTCCTTCAGGAGAAGCTTCAGGCCGCGGCCGCTCCCGTCCTGCACCCACAATACGCTGTCGGGCAGGTTCTTGTGCCGGAAGTCGGAGATTACCCAGCCGTCGACGGCGTAGTTGTCCTCGATCTCCCAGGCGCCCGATCCGTCGAGCGACACCTTGTCGAGCAGCTCGGCCACGGTGATGTGCTCGGCGCGTTCGTACACGTTGTCGCCGGCCCGCTGCGTCACGGGCAGGTCCACGTAGTGCGTGCCGCCCGTCATGCGGAAGCGCACCGTACATTCGCGTTTGGGCTGACCGGTGTTGTCCGCGAAGAGGAACTGCTGCGAGGTCGGGGTCGTCTCGCCGAGCGTCAGCCACGTCACCGGCCCCTCGCCCGCGGCGGGGCGGATGTCCGCCTCCCAGTCGAAATTGGCCGTCACGTTGACCACCACGGGCGTGCCCTGATAGTCGGCCCGGATGTGGTTCGAGAGCAGGTCGAAGCGCATTTCGGGGGCAGCGCCCTGCTGCCGGACGCGGATCTGCCCCACTACCCCGCGCTCGGTCACGATGTCGAGCGTCGCCGTGCGGTCGTAGGCCCGTTCGAGCCGCGCGACCTTGAAGGTAGTCTTGCCGTTGTCGTCGCCGAAGAGCGGCCACACGTCGAGCCACTCGCCGACGCCCTCGGGCACGGCGATCTCCCAGTGGCCGCACTGCGAGTAGAAAGTTACGTCATGCGCGCCCCCGGCGGCCGGCAGGACGTACGTGCCGTCACCGTCGCGGAACGCCACCTCGGTCGAATATTCGGTCTTGTCGTCCGAGCAGCCGGCGGCGAGGGCCACCGCCCCCGCGAAGACCGTCAGTCTGAGTATATCACTCCATTTCATACGATTCGGATTTTACGTTTCAGCGGTTTGCGTTCTCCAGTTCGACGGCGCGACGGCTCCACCACACGGGCGTTCGCATGTTGTCGCCGCCCACGCCGGGATAGGCCGCGCGCAGGTAAGCCACCTCGGCGGCGTAATGGTCGGCATTGGTGGAGATGGTCGTCTGTCCGTAGAGCATGCGCGTGGGCAGGATGCCGCCGTTGACCTCGGCAGCACCGCCGCCGATCACCAGCTGCGGATACCCCGTGCGGCGGTAGTCGTTCCACGATTCGAAGCCCTGCATGAACAGCGAGACCCACTTCTGCTCGATGATCCGTTCGAGCGTACCGTCGAAGCGGACCTCCGAACCTGCGCCGTTGATGAATTTTTCGAGGTCGGCCGGAGTGATTTTCGGGTTCCACTGGTTGACCGACGCCGCGATGGCCTCTTCGTAATAGCTCTTCGCTGCGGCTTCGCCGCCCGCGATGTAACCCTGCAGCGCGGCCTCGGCAAGGATGAATTTCACCTCCGAAGCGGTCATGAACCAGGCCGGAGCGTCGTAGGGCTTCAGCACCTTCGTATTGAGGTAGACGCACCCCGTGCCGTCGGGATCGACCCAGCCGCTCGGCACGCCCTTCGCCTCGTCGCCCGGCTGCGTGGTCCACACGCTGCGGCGCGGGTCGTAGGTCTTGTAGAGGCGGTCGACGAAGCGCTCGCTGCACTTGTGCGACGAAGAGGTGAAGTTGCCGTCGGTCATGCCGCCGAACGGGCCGCGGAAGGGAACCACGCCCGAAAAAGCGATCTTCGCATCGTCGGCCGCGGAGGTGAATATGGGGTAGACGCCCGGATTCTCGACGATGATCTTCAGCGTCTCCAGGCCGATGCTCTCGGGCCGGTTGCTCAGCCGCAGACAGAGGCGCAGGCAGAGCGAATTGGTGAACTTCTTCCACTTGGCGATGTCGCCGCCGTAGAGCAGGTCTTTGGCCGGAACGAGCAGCGACTGCGAGGTTACGTAGAGATCGTTGGCCGCGAGCAGCTCGCCGATCAGCCCCTCGTAGATGTCGCGCTGGCGGTCCATCCTGGGCTGCGTGACGCCCTCCTTGATGCGCAGCGCCTCCGAGTAGGGAACATCGCCGTACATGTCGGTCAGGATGGCGAAATACATCACTTTGAGCGTAATGCCCATCGCTTCGAGGTTCGGTTCCTCGTACTTGCGCGCCTGCCGGACCACGTCATCGGCGTTGGCGGCATGGGTGTAGAACGTGTTCCACAACGTTTCGAAGATCGAAGCCGGGAAACGATACAACGAGTAGCGGGTGCTGTTGCCCACGTCGACCGTGTACTGCATGATCTCGCTGTGGCACTGCCACGAACGGTGCTGGAGGTCGGAGGCGCTCGAAGCGATCAGGTCCTCGATCAGGGTGATGGGGTCCGTATCGCCCTCGCGGGGATTCTCGGGATTGGTGTTGTACTCCTCGAATTTGCCCGTGCACGACGCGAGCACGGCAAGCAGCGCAAGGAGCGGATATAAGACGATCTTTTTCATGGGTCGCATCGGTTTAGAAATCGAGTTTGATGTTGAATCCGTAGGTCCGCGTCATCGGATAGGAGGCCGTCTCGAAACCGCGCGTGATCGAACCGCCGTTGATCGTGCCCACCTCCGGGTCGTAGATCGGCCAGTCGGTCCAGCAGAAGAGGTTCGTGCCGAAGACGGCGACGGTCACCCCTTGCAGGAATCCCGTGCGGGTCATCCACTTCTTGGGCAGCGAATACTCGAGCCGAAGTTCGCGCAGTTTGAGGTAGGAGGTCGAGAAGACGCTGCTTTCGACGTTATTCATGCTGTACACATACTCCATGTAGTAGGTCACCGCATCGTCGCAGACATTCGTGTTGCGCGCATAGACCATGTTGCCCTGCGCATCCAGCCCGCGGGGCACGACGCCCTCGTGCAGCACGCCGCCGTAACGGCCGTAGAGCGTGTTGGTCAGCTTACCCTGCCGCGAGAGCTGCGCATAGCTCAGCGAGTGGGCCTTGCCGCCCCACTGTCCGGCGAACGTGGCGCTCAGGCGCAGGTTGCGGTAGCTGAACGAGGTCGAAAGACCCGCTTTCCAGTCGGGCTGCACGTTGCCCAGCTTCTCCATCTTCTCGGTCGCCAGCTGGGGATAGCCGTTCGAATCGACGACGGTCTGTCCCGAAACGTCGATACGTGAGCCGTCGCTGTTGAGGATGTACGATCCCTCCTCGGCCTTCTGGTAGCCGTAGCCGTAAAGGTCGCCCAGCGATCCGCCGACCGTGGCGATCACCTGCCCGCGGGCGCCCGAGGAGATGACCCACTTATCGACGCCCGGAGCCAGTTCGAGCACCCGGTTCCAGTTCTTGGACCAGGTGAGGTTCACATCCCAGCGGAAATTCTTGGTTCGCACGGGCTGGATGCGGGCCGCCAGTTCGACACCCCGGTTGCGTATCTTGCCGGCGTTGATCCACTTGGAGCGGCGTCCCGACGCGGCGTCGACCGGGGCGTTGATGATCTGGTTCGTGGAGATGTTGTTGTAGAAGGCGGCGTCGATGGTGAAGCGGTTGCTGAACATTTTGGCTTCGAGACCCACCTCCCAGCTCTCGACGTTTTCGGGCTTCAGGTCGCGGAACGCGAGCGAGGTGGGCAGCGAGAAGGCGCTCGCAAAGTCCGACACCTCGTAGTAGTCGTCGATGGCGTAGGGCTGCGTGTCGTTACCCACGTTGGCCCACGAAGCGCGCAGCTTGAGGAACGTCAGCCACGGCAGCTTCTTGCGCAGGCCCCACCGATCGATGTCGGTCAGCACGACGCTGCCGCTCACCGAGGGGTAGAAATAGGACCAGTTGCCGCGCGCCAGCGTCGACGACCAGTCGTTGCGCCCCGTCACGTCCAGAAAGAGGAAATTGTCGTAGGAGAGCTGCACCATGCCGTAGAGGCTGTTGATCATCTTGCGGCGGTGCTGCGCCTTGGTGATGACGCCCGACATGGCGTTGCCCAGGTTGTAAACCCCGTCCGTGAGCAGGCCGTCGGCCGTGGAGGTGGTCACGCGGCGTTCCTGGTACATGCTGTTGCCGCCGAAGGTAAGGTTGATGTTGAACTTGCTCAGATCGTGCTCGTAGGTAAACAGGAAGTCGTTGTTCATCTCCAGATCGTGGATCGACTGCTCGCGGTAGTAGCCGTTGACGGCCGAGATCGACCGCTTGGGTTTCTGCCGCTTGGTGAAGTCGCGCGCCGTGTCGAGACCCGTGCGGAGCATCAGTTTAAGCCCCTTGTAGATGTCGAACGTGACGTTGACGTTGCCGAAAACACGGTCGCGGTCGATCGAGTTCAGCTGCTCGTAGGTCTGCAAATAGGGGTTGTCCGAGAGGGCGTTCAGGCTCAGCGTCCCGCCGTAGCGCTTCTCGCGGTACTCCTGTTCGTACCAGCCGACGTCGAGGTTGTTGCGGCTCCACAAGAGCGTATAGGTGGGCGATGCAGTGCTGTAACCGATCATCGGCAGGTTGTCGCTGTCTTTGCGGTAGTAGTTGACCTTGCCGCCCAACCGGAAGAACTTGAATTTCTTCTCGAACGACACGGCGAAGCTCTGCGAGTCGTACCCCGTGTTGGGCACGATCCACGTGTTGCGCAGGTCGGTGAACGAGACGCGGATCATGCCGCCCTTGCCGTCGTTGCCCGAGATCGAAACCGAGTTCTTGTAGGTGGCTCCCGTTTCGAAGAATCCCTTGTACCAGTCGCGGGGTTCGAACGGCAGCGGCGTATACTTGCCCGTCTGGGGGTCGAGCGACGCCCACTGGTAGAAGCGCTGCCCCTCGTAGCGGGGACCCCACGTGAAACGGCTGTACGTGCGGTTGGCCGCCTCGCCCGTGGTCGATTCGCTGGCCTTTACGTTGTAGAACGAATAGTAGTTGCCGCCGGTGGAGCCGGGACCGTACTCGTCCTGGAAATCGGGCCAGAACCCGGCGCGCTCGAACGAGAAGTTGGAGCTGAACGAGACGCCGAAACCCTTGGTCGTGCGCCCCGCCTTGGTCGTGATGACGATCGCGCCGTTGGCCGCGCGCGAACCGTAGAGCGCTGTGGCCGCCGGGCCTTTAAGCACCGAAATGTTGTCGATATCCTCGGGGTTGATGTCGGCGGCTCCGTTGCCGTAGTCGACCGAAGCGTCGGGGTTGTCGTAGGCCGAACCGCCCATCGCGTTGGTGGAGTTGGACATCGGAACGCCGTCGATGACGAAGAGCGCCGTGTTGTTCGAGAGGTTGACCGACGACTCGCCGCGCAGGGTCACGCGCACCGAACCGCCCGGTCCGGCCGACGCCTGGTCGAAGTTCAGACCGGCGACCTTGCCCGACATGGAGTTGAGCCAGTTGTTCGACACCGAACCCGTCAGGTCCTCGTTGTCGACCTTCGTCACAGCGTAGCCCAGCGCCTTCTGCTGGCGCGTAAGGCCGAGCGCCGTCACCACCACGCCTTCGATCGCCTGCGCCGCGGGGGTCATCGTCTGATCGATGCGCGTGCGCGTGCCGACCTCGGCCGTCGCGTTGTCGTAACCCACGTAGGAGAAGAGCAGCACGTCCTTTTCGCCGACGCTCAGCGTATAGGTTCCGTCGACCGCCGTGGCCGTACCGCGGGGGGGGGTCGCCCCCTGCACGATCACCGATACACCGATCAGCGGCGTCTTTCCGTCGGAATCGTACACCGTACCCTTCACCGTGCGCGTCTGCGCCGGGAGGACCGAAGCCACCGGCAGCAGGAGACAGAGCAGAAAGAATCTTTTTCGGAGTAGTTTTAGATTCATAACTTCCGTTTTAAAGTTAGTATTGGCTGGTTTTTAATCGTTGGTCGAAGGAGATGGAAGCAACGAGCCTGCAGAGGAAGAGCGAGTGGAAAGGCGGTAATCTTCGATCGATCAGACAGTTGCTTTCTGAAGTCGGTATTATTCTATCTGTTTTATCTTATTTGTCTGACAAATATAAAGGGATTTTTTAATTAAAACAACGGATGAAAACAATATTTTGAAATTAAATTTCTTTATTAATAATTGGTCGACCAAAAACCCGAATACGGGACAAAATTTATTAAATATTTTAAATATCAAGCCGGCGCAAGGTAGGGCGGAGATTTTAAGCGGCATCGGCGGGAAGCCATACGGTAAACCAAGCGGCCCTACCCGCTCGGGTAAGGCCGCTTGGTTCGGAAACAGGTCACCGACTACTCCCACTCGATGGTTGCGGGCGGTTTGGAGGAGATGTCGTAGACGACGCGGTTGACCCCGCGCACCTTGTTGATGATCTCGTTCGACAGGTCCGCCAGGAACTCGTAAGGCAGGTGCACCCAGTCGGCGGTCATGCCGTCCGTCGAGGTCACGGCGCGCAGCGCCACGCAGCTCTCGTAGGTACGTTCGTCGCCCATCACCCCGACGCTCTTGACCGGAAGCAGGATCGCTCCCGCCTGCCACACCCGGTCGTACAGTCCGGCGGCACGCAGCGCGTCGATATAGATTTTGTCCACGTTCTGCAGGATTTCGACCTTCTCGGGCGTGATGTCGCCCAAAATACGGATCGCAAGCCCCGGTCCGGGGAACGGATGGCGGCCGATCAGCTGCTCGGAGATACCCAGCGAGCGACCCACGCGGCGCACCTCGTCCTTGAACAGCAGCCGCAGCGGCTCGACGATCCGCAGGTTCATCTTTTCGGGCAGACCGCCCACGTTGTGGTGCGACTTGATGGTGGCCGACGGTCCATTGACCGAGCACGACTCGATCACGTCGGGATAGATCGTTCCCTGCGCCAGCCAGCGGACGTTCTCGATCCGCTGCGCCTCCTCGTTGAACACCTCCACGAAGTCGCGGCCGATGATCTTGCGCTTCCGCTCGGGGTCCGAAACACCCTTCAGGTCGCCCAGGAACTTGTCCCCGGCTTTCACACCCTTGACGTTCAGCCCCATATTCTTATAGGACTCCAGCACGTCCTCGAACTCGTTCTTGCGCAGCAGGCCCGAATCGACGAAGATGCAGTAGAGGTTCTTGCCGATCGCCTTGTGGAGCAGCACGGCGGCCACCGACGAATCGACGCCGCCCGAAAGGCCCAGCACCACGCGGTCGCCGCCGATCTTTTCGCGCAGTTCGCGCACGGTGGATTCGACGAAACTCTCCGAGGTCCACGTCTGTGCGCAGCCGCAGATGCCCGCGACGAAGTTTTTCAGCAGCTCCTTGCCGTCGGTCGAGTGGTAGACCTCCGGGTGGAACTGGATGCCCCACGTCGGCTCGCCGTCGATGCGGAACGCCGCCACGCGGACATCCTCCGTGCCGGCGATCAGGCGGTAGCCGTCCGGCACGCGCGTGATCGTGTCGCCGTGCGACATCCACACCTGCGTTTTGGCCGGAAGCCCCTGCAAGAGCGCATCCGCGCCGTCGCCCACCGTCAGCATGGCGCGGCCGTATTCGCGGCTCGGCGCGGGCTGCACCTCGCCGCCGTAGGCCGCGGCAAGAAGCTGCGCGCCGTAGCAGACGCCCAGCAGCGGCAGCCGTCCCTTGAAGGCCGAGAGGTCGGGACGCGGAGCCGCGGCATCCCGCACGGAGTAGGGGCTGCCCGAAAGGATCACGCCCCGCACCGACGCATCCAGCGCCGGAATCTTGTTGAACGGATGGATTTCGCAGTAGACGTTCAGCTCGCGCACGCGGCGTGCGATCAACTGCGTGTACTGCGAACCGAAGTCCAGAATAAGGATTTTTTCCATAGGTTATTGGGAAACTCGGATTTACTTTTTCGTTACGGGCCGGTTCATCCTCCCGGCCAGCTCCATCTCCGCGGCGAATGCCTCCGCGCCGACCTCTCGGATGCGGGCGATGCACCCGCTGCGGTCGGAGCCGAAGAGCATCCCGAAAATCTTGCCGGGCAGGTTGTTGAACCGGCGGCACGCGGCAAGCGGGGCCAGCGTGCAGTCGGCGCAGCTCTGCCAGCCGTGTTCGATGCAGCAGGTCCGGATCGCACACCACGCGGCCCGCTCGTTGAGCCGGCAGCCGGGGCACTTTCCCTTCAGGTATTTGCGGCAGGCGCCGCAGTACAGCCCGCAGGAGGCGATCGGACGCTCCATACTACCGTTCGCTCGAATAGTTGGGCGACTCGCTGGTGATGGTCACGTCGTGCGGATGGCTCTCGTGGATGCCCGACGCGGTGATGCGGATGAACTTCGCCGTCTTGAGCGCCGCAATGTCCGCCGCGCCGCAGTAGCCCATGCCCGAACGGATGCCACCCACCAACTGGTAGACCGTCTCGCTCAGCGCCCCCTTGAACGGCACGCGGGCGACGATGCCCTCGGGAACGAGCTTGTTGATATTCCCGTCGCAGCCCCGCTGGAAATAACGGTCGGCCGAACCCGCCTTCATGGCGTCGATCGAGCCCATGCCCCGGTAGCTCTTGAACTTGCGGCCGTTGTAGATGATCGTGTCGCCCGGCGACTCCTCCGTGCCGGCGAACATCGAACCGATCATCACGCAGTCGCCGCCCGCAGCCAGCGCCTTCACGATGTCGCCCGAATAGCGCAGCCCGCCGTCGGCGATGACCGGCACACCCGAACCGCGCGCCTCGGTTGCCGCAGCGTAGATGGCCGAAAGCTGGGGAACGCCCACGCCCGCGATCACGCGCGTGGTGCAGATCGAGCCGGGACCGATGCCGACCTTGATGCCGTCGGCTCCGTTGTCGATCAGAAAGCGCGCGGCCTCGGCCGTGGCGATATTGCCCACCACCACGTCCAGCGCGGGGTAGGTCTGCTTGATCTGACGGAGCGCCCGGACGATGTTGGCCGAGTGGCCGTGCGCCGAGTCGAGCACCACGGCATCGACGTCCTCGGCGACCAGCGCCGCCACGCGGTCCATCACGTCGGGGGTGATTCCCACGCCCGCAGCCACGCGCAGGCGGCCCTTCGCGTCCTTGCAGGCGTTGGGGTGATCCTGGACCTTGGTGATGTCCTTATAAGTAATAAGCCCCACCAGATGGCCTTCGTCGTCGACCACGGGGAGCTTTTCGATCTTGCTGTTCAGCAGTACCTGCTTGGCGTTGTCCAGTTCGGTGCTGTGGGTGGTGACCAGCCGGTCGCCGGGAGTCATCACGTCGGCGATCAGGCGCGTCATGTCGGTTTGGAAGCGCAGGTCGCGGTTGGTGACGATACCGATCAGTCTGCACCGTTCGTCCACCACCGGGATGCCGCCGATCCGGTACTCTTTCATCATGTCGAGCGCATCGCCGACCGTATGGTCCTTGGAGATGGTCACCGGATCGTAGATCATGCCGTTCTCGGCACGTTTCACGCGGCGCACCTCGGCGGCCTGCGCCTCGATGGTCATGTTCTTGTGGATCACGCCGATGCCGCCTTCCCGGGCCAGAGCGATCGCCAGCGGAGCTTCGGTTACGGTGTCCATGGCCGCGGACACGATGGGGATGTTGAGTTTGATATTACGCGAGAATCGGGTTTCGATGCAGACCTCACGCGGCAACACTTCCGAATAGGCGGGTACGAGCAGCACGTCGTCGAAGGTAAGTCCTTCGGGCTGAACCCTTTCATGGATAAATGACATAAGGAACGCGGATTTTTGTTGCTCGCAAAGATAACTATTTTTTTCGAAACGGCCTAACATGCCGCCCGTTCGCGCGATTTTTTTCGCCGATTCCCCGCCCCAAACAAAATTCCCCGCCGGAGCGGGGAATCGGAACTGCACGCCGTTCGGGCGTACGACTGAAAGCGGCAGCCTCCCGCCCGGCAGTTACCGGCGGATTCAGTACTGCTCTTTCTCGTTGGGGAAATCGCACTCCTTCACGTCCTTGATATATTGCCCTACGGCGTCGGTCATGACGGTGTGCAGATCGGCGTAGCGGCGCAGGAAGCGGGGCGAAAAGCCCTTGTTGATGCCGAGCATGTCGTGGATCACGAGCACCTGTCCGTCGCAGCCGGCCCCGGCGCCGATGCCGATGGTCGGCGTGGGAATCTCGGCCGTCACGCGGGCCGCGAGTGCGGCGGGAATCTTCTCCAGCACGATGCCGAAACACCCCGCGTCGCTCAAGAGGCGGGCGTCGCGGACGAGTTTTTCGGCCTCGGCCTCCTCCTTCGCCCGGACGGTGTAGGTTCCGAACTTGTGGATCGACTGGGGCGTAAGGCCCAGATGTCCCATCACGGGGATACCGGCCGAAAGGATGCGCTGGACCGATTCGAGCACCTCTTCGCCGCCCTCCATCTTCACGGCGTCGGCCTCGGTCTCCTTCATGATGCGGATGGCCGAATCGAGCGCCACCTTCGAATTGCCCTGATAGGTTCCGAACGGAAGGTCGACCACCACCAGCGCACGCTGAACGGCACGCACCACCGAACGGGCGTGGTAGATCATCATATCGAGGGTGATGGGGAGGGTCGTTTCGTAGCCGGCCATCACGTTGGCGGCCGAGTCGCCCACCAGGATCACGTCGATGCCCGCAGCGTCGACGATCCGGGCCATCGAATAGTCGTACGAGGTAAGCATGGCGATCTTTTCGCCCCGCTGTTTCATCTCGGTCAGGCGGTAGGTAGTCACCGCACGGACCGTACTTTCTACTGACATAGTATCGGTTTTGGGTTTAAGTACGCGGCAAAGATAGAGCGAGCCGGGCACAATGCCAAATTTATTTGCGCTGGACGGGGCAAGAGATCGGGCGGCAGCTTGCGGAGCACGCGATTGAACGGCCTCCGCTGCCGGAAGCTGCGGCCCATCACTTCTTCGAATCGACAAAACAAAGTGACCACCCCTGATCTTTTTCGGGCGGCAAAGCCTGCGAGGCACGCGTTTGAGCGGGCCTCCGCGGGGCGAGGCTGCGGCCCGCACGGCTCAAAGAGCCGCAAAACAAACGATTTCGATACTCCCCGCCCCGACATTGCCCGCCCGCACGCCGGTCAGCGCTTCGGCCCGATCTGCCGGAAAAACTCCCACAGCACCACACCGGCCGAGACCGAGACGTTGAGCGAGTGCTTGACCCCTGCCTGCGGGATTTCGATGGCTCCGTCGCACAGATCGACGGCCTCCTGCCCCACGCCCGCGACTTCGTTGCCGAACACCAGCGCGTACTTCACGCCCCGCTCGGCACGGAACGCATCGAGCCTCGCGGCCCCCTCGACCTGCTCCACGGCCAGAATCCGATACCCCTCCCCGCGCAACTGCGCGATGCACTCCTCGGTCCGGGGGAAATAGTCCCACCGAACGGTCAGCTCCGCGCCCAGCGCCGTCTTGTGGATGTCGCGGCTGGGCGGCGTGGCGGTGATGCCGCACAGGGCGATCCGCTCGACGGCGAATGCGTCGGCAGTACGGAAAAACGACCCGACGTTCTGCAGCGAGCGAACGTTGTCGAGCACCACCGCCACCGCCATCTTCTCCATTGCGGCATACTGCTCGGCGGTCGGACGGCCCAGTTCCAGGTTGGTTATTTTGCGCATGATCTCCTCAGTTGGTTCGATTTCAGCGGCAAATGTAGCCAAAATTAAAATCTTTTCCCTACTTTTGTCGGTCATTGGAATGAACGATCGCATGAAAAAAACGCTCTTCGCCCTGGCGCTTCTGCTCGGGGCAACCCCGCGCCCGGCCGCCGCACAGGAAATTCTGGTCGGTGCGGACTTCAAGATGTATTTCGACAACAAGGAGTTCGGCAGCAACCGGTTCGCCGTTCCGGGGCTGGACATCGAATCGGGAACCGACTTCGCCGCGCGGCTGCTTCCCAAGGTAGGCATCCGCTGGGAGGATAAAAATACGCTCATCTTCGGTGCGGACATGCTCCAGAACTTCGGCGAACAGAACTCGTCGTTCGTCTCGGAGGTCAAGCCGGTGATCTACTACCAGTTCGAGACCAACCGCGTGCGGGCCGTGGCGGGTATCTTCACGCGCGACCTGATGCACGACGAGGACTATTCGACCGCCTTTTTCACCGAGGCGCACAAGTTCACGCACGACCGCATGAACGGCGTACTGGCTCAATACAAGGGCCAGCGCAATTCGTACGTCGAATTCGCCTGCGACTGGGAGGGCATGTACTCGACCGCTTCGCGCGAGAAGTTCCGCATCCTGCTTGCCGGACGGCACTACCTGGAGCGTTTCTACTACGGATTCAACTATTCGATGTTCCACTTCGCCGGCCGGAAGGGCGAAACGCCGCAGGACGAGGAGGAAAACGTGGTGGACCTCCAGCTGCTCAACCCCTGCGTCGGCGTAAAGTTCAACGCCTTCTTCGACTTCGACATCAAGCTGGGGGCGCTGCTCACGGCGCAGCGCGACCGCAGTTTCGGCCACTCGTGGGAGACGCCCTGCATGGGCGAATTCGCCTTCCGCATGAGCCGCTGGGGGCTGACGCTCGACGAGCGGCTCTACGTCGGGGACAACATCCACCCCTTCTTCTACGGCCATCCCGAAGCGGGCATCGTCTACGGCCGCGAACTCTATCCGGGCGAGAGTTTCTTCCGCACCACCGAGAAGGTTTACAGCCGCACGTCGCTCTCCTACCGCCGCCACTTCTTCAAGGACACGGTATGGGTGCGGGCCGAGTTCGTCGCCCACCACGACGGCACGGCGCTCGGCACGCAGCAGCTGCTCGAAGTGGGCGTCAAACTGCTCAAACCGGTTTACAACAGCAAAAATCATAAAAAATAGGATATGGCAACCGAAACGAACGAAACACGCGAGAAGTCGCTGAACTTTCTCGAAGAGATCATCGAAGAGTCGATCGCCCGGGGCGAGACGCGCGTACAGACCCGCTTCCCGCCCGAGCCGAACGGTTACCTGCATATCGGCCACGCCAAGAGCATCTGCATCAATTTCGGGCTGGCCAAAAAGTACGGCGGCAAGTGCAACCTGCGCTTCGACGACACGAACCCCGTCAAGGAGGACGTGGAGTACGTCGATTCGATCAAGCGCGACATTCAGTGGCTGGGATTCGACTGGGCCGTGGAGCGCTACGCGTCGGACTACTTCGACCAGCTCTACGAGTGGGCTTTGGTGCTGATCCGCAAGGGGCTGGCCTATGTCGACGACCAGACGCAGGACCAGATCCGCGAGACGCGCGGCACGGTCTCCGAGCCGGGCAAGCCCTCGCCGTGGCGCGACCGCTCGGTGGAAGAGAACCTCGACCTGTTCGAACGCATGCGCAAGGGCGAATTCGCCGACGGGGAGAAGGTGCTGCGCGCCAAGATCGACATGGCGCATCCCAACATGCTCTTCCGCGACCCGATCATGTACCGGATCATCCACGCCGAACACCACCGCACTGGCGACAAGTGGTGCATCTACCCCATGTACGACTATGCGCACGGCCAGAGCGACTCGATCGAGCGGATCACCCACTCGATCTGCACGCTCGAATTCGACGTGCACCGTCCGCTCTACGACTGGTTCATCCAGGCGCTCGAAATCTATCCGTCGCACCAGTACGAGTTTGCACGGCTCAACCTCACCTATACGATGATGTCCAAGCGCAAGCTGCTCAAACTGGTGCAGGAGGGGGCGGTGATGGGCTGGGACGACCCCCGCATGCCGACCATCTGCGCCCTGCGCCGCAAGGGCTACACGCCCGCCTCGGTGCGCAACTTCGCCGAGATGGTGGGCGTGGCCAAGCGCGACAACGTAATCGACCTGGGAAAACTGGAGTACTGCGTGCGCGAGGACCTGAACAAGGTCGCCGAGCGCCGCATGGCCGTGCTGAACCCGCTGAAGGTCGTCATCACCAACTACGACGACGGGCGGACCGAACTCTTCACGGCGGTCAACAACCCCGAGAACGAGGCCGCCGGAACGCGGCAGGTTCCCTTCTCGAAGGTGATCTACATCGAGCGCGACGACTTCATGGAGGAGCCGCCCAAGAAATTCTTCCGCCTGCAACCGGGCGGCGAGGTGCGCCTGCGCTACGCCTACCTGATCCGCTGCGAGCAGGTCGTCAAGGACGCCGCGGGCAACATCACCGAACTGCGCTGCACCTACGACCCGCAGTCCGGCAACGGTTCGTCGAGCGACGGCCGCCGCGTGAAGGGCGTCATCCACTGGGTGTCGGCTCCGCACGCCGTCGAGGCCGAAATCAGGCTCTTCAACCCGCTCTTCACAAAGGAGAATCCCGACGACGTGGCCGAGGGACAGACCTGGGAGGACAACCTCAACCCCGAGTCGATGGTCCGCATCACGGGCTATCTGGAACCCTCATTGAAAGAGATTCCCGTCGGACAGGCCGTGCAGTTTGAACGCGTGGGTTACTTCTGCCCCGATACCGACTCGACGCCGGAGCATCCGGTGTTCAACCGCACGGTGACGCTCAAGGATTCGTGGGCCAAGATCAACAAATAGCGCTCCCGCGAAAAGGAGAGACGCCCGGCTTTACAGCCGGGCGTTTTTTTGGAGGACAGATTCGTCCGGATTGGATAATTGTTTAAAATTTCGCTATATTTGTTCGACTAAAGAACCGATCATGCAGCTACTACTGATAGCAGGAGTCATTCTGTTGACCGCCCTCGCATTCTGGCAGGGCAGCCGACTGTGCAAAGCACGCCAAAAGGAGTCTTCGAGCCAGCGCATCGCCGAAGTCATCCTGCGCAACACCGATGCCTATATTCTTCTGATCGACGCGGATTTCAACGTCGTGTGGACCAATTACTACCTGTTGCACGACCGCAAACGGCATTCGAAACGCCCCAAAGTGGGCAATCTGCTGCGCTGCAAGAACGGCGAGGACGCGGGTACGTGCGGCACGCACGAGATGTGTGCCCACTGTCCGGTGCGCGCGGCCATCGAAAAGGCTTTCCGCAGCAAGGAGAACTTCTCGGGCCTCGAAGCCCCGATGACGCTCTATACCTCCGAGGACAACAGCCAGTCGGTGGACTGCGTGGTCCGCGTCACGGGCAACTTCGTCTATCCCCGCGGCAAGGCGTTGCTGCTGCTGACCGTGCACGACGTCACCGACCACATACGCATCGAACAGGAGCTTACCCAGGCGCGCATCCGGGCCGAGGAGTCGGACCGTATGAAGACGCTCTTCCTGTCCAATACGAGCCATGAGCTGCGCACGCCGCTCAACGCGATTCTCGGCTTTTCGGAGCTGCTGGCCGGCGACCCCACACCGGAGGAGAAGGCGGATTACGTGCGGATCATCCGCACCAACAGCGAATTGCTGCTGCAGCTGATACGCGACATTCTCGACCTGTCGAAGATCGAGGCCGGCACGCTGGAGTACACCTATACGGACGAGGAGCTGAACACCATGTGCGAGGAGCTGGAAGGCATCTACCGCATGAAGCGGTCGGAAGGAAGCCGCGTAAAGATCGAATTTCGGCGGCAATACCCCTCGTGCCGCCTCCGCACCGACCGCCAACGCCTGATGCAGGTGCTCTCGAACTTTTTGAGCAACGCCCTGAAATTCACCAGCGAGGGCGAGATCGTCTTCGGCTACGAAATCCGCGGCGAGCAGATCTATTTCTACACGACCGACACGGGCGTAGGCATTCCCGAGGAGCAGGTCGGCCAGCTTTTCCGGCGCTTCGTGAAGATCGGCTCCCACAAGCAGGGGGTCGGCATCGGGCTGGCCATCAGCAAATCCATCGTCGAGTCGATGGGCGGCCGCATCGGCGTGGAATCCGTCGCAGGCAAGGGCTCGACCTTCTGGTTCGTGCTGCCCCGCGAGGCGAAACATTAAGCAGGCTTCCCCCTCCGGAAGGTCCGCAACTCCCCCGCTCTTACTCCATACTCTTATGAATAAGGTCGTCACCCTCAATCAGTTCATCATCGAGCGGCAGCACGAGATTCCCGAAGCTACCGGAGGTTTCTCGCGCTTGCTCCACCACCTGGGCATCGCCGCCAAAAAGGTCAACCGCGAAGTGAACAAGGCCGGGCTGGTCGATATTCTCGGCCGCACGGGAGCCGAGAACGTGCAGGGCGAGGAACAGCAGAAACTGGACCTCTACGCCAACGAAACGTTCCTCGACGAGCTGCGCGCCAGCGGCGAGTGCTGCGGAGTGGCCTCCGAGGAGAACGAGGACGTTGTGATCTTCGAGGAGGGGTTACAGCGCAACGGCCGCTACATCGTCTGCATGGACCCGCTCGACGGCTCGTCGAACATTGACGTCAATGTCTCGGTCGGAACCATCTTCGCCGTCTACAAGCGGCTCTCCCCGCTGGGCGGCCCTGCCGAAAAGCGCGACTTCCTGCAACCCGGTTCGGCGCTCGCAGCCGCCGGGTACGTGATCTACGGCTCCTCGACCATGCTGGTCTACTCTTCGGGGCGCGGCGTGGACGGATTCACGCTCGACCCCTCGATCGGGGAGTTCTGCCTTTCGCACCCCGCCGTCCGCTTCCCCGCCGACGGCAGGATCTATTCGATCAACGAAGGCAATTACGAGAAGTTCCCGCCCGGGGTGAAACGCTACATCAAATTCTGCCAGGAGAGCGATCCCCGCAGCGGCCGCCCCTACACCTCGCGCTACATCGGATCGCTCGTGGCCGACATCCACCGCAACATGCTCAAGGGCGGCATCTACATCTATCCCGAAACCGAGAGCCATCCGCACGGGAAGCTGCGGCTGCAGTACGAGTGTAACCCGATGGCCTATCTGGTCGAGCAGGCGGGCGGACAGGCCACGAACGGTCTGGGGCGCATCCTCGACATCACCCCGCAGGATATTCACCAGCGTACGCCGTTCTATGCCGGATCGGAGCGTATGATGGACAAGACGACGGAGTTCCTCCGCCTTTTCGGCACGCGCTGAGACCGGAAAAGCGTTCTGCCGCTCGCCGGGGTGGTTTGGGCAAAAAAATCCCTTTCGAATTTGCATTTCTTGCGAAAGGGATCTATATTTGCATATCTACTAAAAAATTAGTATACAAATGAGAAACGCCCTCATATTCGCCGTCCTGCTCCTCGGCCTGGCGGCAAGCGGTGCGCTGGCCCTGCGCGGAACCTCGCGCATCGCCACCGTCGAAGGCTCTTTCGACGATCATATACGCAGGATTGACTACCACCACGCCTATCTGCTCGATGACGAGGGGCGGGTGCTCGATTCGTGTCTGATTCTGAACAACCGTTTCACGCTTGCCGGCAGGATCGAAGCGCACGAAGCCCGCTGCCGCATCACCTTTTCGGGGTTGGACCCCACCGCCGAGCTGCTGCTTCATCCGCAGCAGACCGTGCGCTTCCACATTACGGCGCAGGACCCCTTTGCAGCGCAGTATGCGCAGGCGGTCGAGGAAGCGATCGCCCGCCTCGACTCGGCCGGATATATCCGGCCCGATACGTTGCCGGAGGATGCGGAAGCGAAAGTGATTACATCATCCGGCCGAATGTACTACCCGACCCCTCCCTCGGGAGGGGCGAAGAACATCAGGTACGAAGTTATGCCTTTCGTATTCGGTCTTCGGCTCCTCGAAGCCGCACAGGTTATCCGCTTTTCGACCTTCAGGTCGGCGGGCCGCAGCCTCCGGGCGCGGAGGCCCAAAAAGGATAGTCGCCCCGGATGGTCAGGGATTCTACCAACGTAAATACGCTATTGATCGCCGAAACTCGCGGCGGCACGCCGCGTTTATAAATCTGACCCCACCCCCGACCCCTCCCTCGGGAGGGGCGAAGAACCTCAGGTACGAAATTAGGCCTTTCGTATTCGGTCTTCGGCTCCTCGGAGCCGCACAAGTTGTCCGCTTTTCGACCATCAGGTCGGCGGGCCGCAGCCTCGCCCCGCGAAGGCCCAAAAAGGATAGTCGCCCCGGATGGTCAGGGATTCTACCAACGTAAATACGCTTTTGATCGCCGAAACTCGCGGCGGCACGCCGCGTTTATAAGTCTGACCCCACCCCCGACCCCTCCCTCGGGAGGGGCGAAGAACATCAGGTACGAAGTTAAGCCTTTCGTGTTGGGTCTGTCCGTTTTTCGACCATCAGGTCGGCGGGCCGCAGCCTCCGGCAGCGGAGGCCCGCATACCGCGTCCCTCCGCAGGCTGCGCCCCGAATTGCAGTCCTGTCCTTCCAGACCCCTCCATCGCGTCCCAACGCAGGCTATGTTCCCATCTGAGGGAAAGAATTTTGGATAAGTGGTGGTCCGCTAAGACTTACATCATCCTCCCGAAAGTCCTGCGGCCGAAAAGGTAGCGCAGGACCACCGAGCCGCGGTAGATGCCGGCCGCCTCCGCCTTGCGGGCGCAGCGGATCGCGCGGCGTTTGCGGCCGAGCGCACCGTGCCAGCGGAAGAAGTCGTGCCAGGCGCGGAACACGGCGCAGAAATTATCGACCCGCCCCTGCACCAGATAGGACAGAGCCGCCAGCAGGTCCAGCCCCGGGCGCACGACGGCCACCACGGCCCGCTGCACGGGCGGCGCGCATTTGTAGAGCATCGCCAGGTTGTTGCGGTGGTTGAAAAAGACCTTGCGCGGCGAATCGGTCGTAAGCGTGCCGCCCCCCAGGTGGTAGACCTTACTCTCGGGCACGACGCGCACCCGGTAACCCGACAGCTGCATGCGCCAGCAGAGGTCGATCTCCTCCATATGGGCGAACAGGTCGGCATCGAAGCCGCCCAGCGCCCGGAACACGTCGGCCCGGCAGCAGAACGCCGCGCCGCTCACCCAGAAGACGTCGCGCGCGTCGTCGTACTGACCGCAGTCGGTCTCGACCCGTTGCAGGATGCGCCCGCGGCAGAAGGGATAGCCCAGAAAGTCGATGAAGCCGCCCGACGCCCCCGCGTATTCGAACTTCGACCGATCGCTCCACGCGATGAGTTTCGGGGAGACGACCGCCACGTCGGGGTGAGCGTCCAGGCATTCGAGGATCGGCCCGAGCCACCCGGCGGGCGTTTCGACATCGGAATTGAGCAGGATGAAATAATCGGCTTCGACCTGCTCCAGAGCGCGGTTGTAACCGCCGGCGAAGCCGTAGTTGGCATCGAACCGCAGCACGCGGACCGTCGGAAATTCGCGGGCGATCACCTCCACCGAGTCGTCCGTCGAGCCGTTGTCGGCCACGATGACCTCGACCCCGGCGGGAGCCGCCGCCACGACGCTGGGTAGAAAACGGCGCAGATGGTGCGCGCCGTTCCAGTTGAGAATGACGATTTTAGCCGTTGACATGGGGGCGTTTGCGTTTCCAGCGACGGTGCGACCACATCCAAAGTTCGGGCCGTTCGCGGATCATCGCCTCCAGTTTGCGGACGTAACGCTCGGTGATGACGTTGGGTGCGACCTCCTCCTCGCCGTCGTAGATCGGCTCGAAGCACATCCGGTAGCGGCCCCGCTGCAGGCGCTCCATCTTGACGAAATAGACGGGCAGGTGGCAGCGCAGGGCCAGCTTCTCGCCCCCGTCGAAGAAGATCGTATCCTGATTGAGGAAGCGGAACCAATGGCTGTCGGGCCTGAGCGGCGGATTCTGGTCGGCGATCAACCCCATGACCAGATTCTTGCCGTCGACGCCCTTTTCGCGGTTGCGGAGGTAGAAGCGCAGGCTATCGCGCATGGCGACGGTCATCGAGTTGTCGAAGTTGCGCAGCCGCCGGTAGAAGCGCTCCATGACCACGCTGCGCAGCGGGTGGTAGACGGCCACGAGCATCTGCGAACGTTCGTACAGCCCCCAGTAGGAGCAGTACTCCCAGCAGCCGAAGTGGGCCGTCATGGCGATCCAGTCGCGGCCGTGGACCGCGGCGGTGTGCGCTTCGAGGTCCTTGACCCCGATCACCGTGCGGGCTTTTTCGGGGCTCATGTGCGCCATGTTCACCGTGTCGACGAACAGTTCGGCCAGCGTGCGGTAGAAGCGGCGGCGGATGACGCGCCGTTCGTGCTCGCTCTTTTCGGGGAACGAATTGCGCAGGTTCGCCGTGACGACCTTCATGCGGTAGCGCAGACAGTAGAAGAGCAGGAAAAACAGGACGTTCTCGACGATGTAGTATTTGAACCAGTAGGGCATGACGGCGAACAGACGCGCCGTCGCCCAAAGCATCTCCAGCCCTATCCGCTGCATCGTGGTCAGTTCCGCGGGTTTCATCCTCTATCGGGTTAGCGTTCGACGAAGAGTTTGACGTTATCGACCTTGGTGCGGACCCTGAGCCAGCGTTCGAGCGTCGTGCGGTCGATCGGCCGCAGCGAATCCTGCGGCGTGACCACGCAGACGAGCGTCGTGTCGCGCGGCGTTCCGCCCACGTCGAAGGTGATGCCTTTCATCAGCGAAATGGCGGCGATGTTGTCCATCATGGTCCCGACCTCGCGGGAAATGTCGTTGACCTCGACGTTGGTCACCCGGTAACGTTTGAGCTGCGAGGACATCTCCTCGATGCGGCGGTTTTTCTCCGATAACAGGTCGGTGTAGCTCTGCTGCAGCGAAGCCACGTCGATCTTGTCCTCCGTGTTGGCCTGCCGGACGATCAGCTCGGTCTTCTCCAGTCCGAAATTGCGCATCTGGGTCCGGGCGTTCTCGATGACCTCCTGCCCGAGCGGTTCGCCGATAAGCAGCAGTTCGATCTGCGAGGGGTTCTTTCCGCGGGCATAGTGCTTGTTGCACTCGATCACGCGGGTATGCGGAAAAGCGAAGACCTGCGTCACGTATTTGTCCGCCACGGCTTCGAACAACGAGACGCGGACCATGTGGAAGCCGATGACCACGCTCGGGATGAAGGTCACCAGCGTGATAACCATCATCAGGCGCTTGACGTTGCGTTCGCGCGTCTTGTCGATGAACGCCTTCTTCTCGTACTTCAGAAAGCGCACCATCGCGTAGGTGGCCAGCGCGATGAAGACCGAGTTGATGAAAAAGAGGTAGAATGCCCCGAGGAAGAAGCGCATCTGCCCGGTGGCCAGTCCGAACCCGGCCGTGCAGAGGGGCGGGATCAGGGCCGTGGCGATGGCCACGCCCGGAATGACGGTCGACGTACGGTCGGTGCGCGTCTGGGCCACGATGCCCGCCAGACCGCCGAACAGGGCGATCAGCACATCGTAGGTCGTCGGCACGGTGCGCGCCAGCAGCTCGCTGCTGTTCGACGAAAGGGGCGACACGAGGAAGTAGAGCGTCGAGGTGATGATCGCCACGATGAACATCAGCGCCAGGTTGCGCAGCGACTTTTTCAGCAGTTCGAAGTCGTTGATGCCCAGCGACAGTCCCACGCCCATGATCGGACCCATGATCGGTGAGACGAGCATCGCGCCGATAATTACGGCGGCCGAGTTGACGTTCAGCCCCAGCGAGGCGATCATCGTGGCGAAGATCAGCACCCAGAGGTTCACGCCCCGGAATTCGACCCCTTTCGAGATGGCCGCCACGACCTCGTCGCGCTGCGCCTTGTCGTCATCGAGGCTGAAACGGCCCCTGAGAAAGGCGCGCAGATCGTCCAGCCACGCCCCGAACGACCGTCCGAGGCCCTGTGTATTCGTATCCTTGTTTTCCATATTATTCTTCGGTTTCTTCCCGGTCGGCGCGTCCGGCTTTGGGTTTTCCGGCCACGACGATCACGAACTCGCCCCGCGGGGCGTTCTGACGAAAATATTCCAACACCTCCGCGATGCTTCCGCGCACGGTCTGCTCGAACTTCTTGGTCAGCTCGCGCGACACCGACACGGCCCGCTCCGCTCCGAACACCTCGGCCAACTGCTCCAGACACCTGACCACCCGGTAGGGCGATTCGTAGAAGACCATCGTGCGCGGCTCGTCGGCGAGCGCCTGCAACTGCTTGAGGCGTCCCTTCTTCTGCGGCAGAAACCCCTCGAAGCAGAAGCGGTCGCAGGGGAAGCCGCTCTGCACCAGCGCCGGCACGAAAGCCGTGGCGCCAGGCAGCGTCTCCACCTCGATGCCCGCTTCGACGCAGGTGCGCACCAGCAGAAAGCCCGGATCGGAGATGCCGGGGGTTCCGGCGTCCGACACCAGCGCCGCATCACGTCCCGCGGCGATCGCCTCGGCGACCATCCCGACCGTGGCGTGCTCGTTGAACTTGTGGTGCGAGTGGAGCTTGTTCTCGATACCCAGGTGGCGGAGCAGGAACGAGGTCGTCCGCGTGTCCTCGGCCAGGATGAAGTCCACTTCGCGCAGCACCTTCACCGCGCGCAGCGTAATGTCGTCCAGATTGCCGATGGGCGTGGGTACGATATAGAGTTTGGGCATCGTCAGGAGAATTTGCGTTCGAGCAGTTCCGCCATTAGCTTCGCCCCGTCGGAGTTGGGGTTCCAGGCGTAGTGCTCGGCGATATGAATCATGCAGTCGTCCAACTCTTCGAAACCGTTGAGCGTCCGGATGGCGGTCTCGTAGGCCGCCGCATCGCCGTTGAACAGGTCGCGGATCATAAGGAACTTGTCGTTGATGCCGATGGCCCGCTCCAGATCCGTCACCGGTTCGCGCCGTTTGAGTTCGGTCGCCACATCGCGCGGGGCTTCGAGCGTGTCGGCCAGCGTTTGCACGTCTTGGTTGATCACCTCGCCCAGCACGCTGCCCGTCGGGAGGGCGGTCTGCTCCGGCCCGGGTTTTTCGGCGGCGAGCGTATCGACTGTTTCCGGCGTTTCGGGGACGGGTTCGGGTTCGGGGATAGCCTGGGGCGCTGTTTTGGGGGTTGCTTCAACCGCGGGAGCAGGGACCTCCTTGGGGGCGGCAGGCTCGCCCGAGAACTCCCTGACAGGGGGCTGCGGGGCCTCTTCCCTGCGGCCGGGCCGCTCACTGCCCGCGGGCTTCGGGGCGGGTTCTTCCACGTCGTAAAGCGACATGATCACGCGCTGTTTGCGGCGGTGGCGCAAGGTCTCCTCCTCTTCGAAACCGAAGAGCGAGCCGACTACCGGTTGGGGAGCGGGTGCGGGTTCCGATTTGGGTTCCGGCGGGGATACGGGTTCTGGTTCCGGCTCGGACATGGATTCGTGTCCGTGCTCGGGTTGGGGTTTGGGTTCCGGTTCCGACGTAGGTTCGGATACGGCCTCCGATGCGAGTTCAGGTTCAGGTGTGGCTTCCGGTTCCGATACGGGTTCGGATACAACCTCCGAATCCGGGACCGGCAGCGGCGCCACGATCGGTTCCGGGGCCGGAGATTCGGTCGCCGCCGACAGATCGGCAGCCGCCTCTTCGATCATCGGCTTTTCGGCCGCCGTCTCCGCAACTGCCGGTTTATCCGGCGCCGAGCTGTACGAATCCGCCTCCCGGTCGGGAACCGGAACGATGGGCGGCAGCAGGACATCCAGCCCCAGATCGACGGGAACCGCTTTCGGAGCGGGGTCCGCGGCGGTCTCTTCCGGCGCGGCATCACTCCCCCCGGCGAAGCGCACCGCATCGTACAGGGCGCGCAGCTTATCGAGCGCCAGATCGCGTTCCACGGCCGGAAGCTCCTCCGTGGCGCTCCATCCGTCGGTCAGCGCCGTAAGCCGGCGCAACTCCTCCCGTATCTGTTTCAAGTCCATCTCCACGCGAAATTTACCGACAAATATAGCAATAATTTTCCATACCGAGCAATCGAGGCGGAATAGCGGCGGAAAATGGAAAAGAAATTCCTATCTTTGGCTTCGCCTTAGATACCTGCCTCGGCAATGCGCAAATAAATTTGGCATTGCACGCGGCTTTTTCGTATCTCTGGTTCTGCCGAAGATACTCCGTCCCGGCAAAAAATGCAAACGAGTTTGCTTTTTTGCCCTCGACTTTTCGTATCTTTGCCTGCCCGGAACGGGGTTTCCCGGCCGGACGGTACGCAGGCACAACCGCCAACCGAAAGGTCCGGCGGGCAGCGCATACCAAAAAACGCAAGTAAAACGACAACCGATAACAGAACATGGCATTACAATGCGGCATCGTGGGCCTTCCCAATGTGGGCAAGTCGACGCTTTTCAACTGTCTTTCCAACGCTAAGGCGCAGGCCGCCAACTTTCCTTTCTGCACCATCGAGCCCAACGTGGGCGTGATCACGGTTCCCGACGAGCGGCTGATCCGGCTCGCCGAGATCGACAACCCCAAACGCGTGGTTCCCACCACCATAGAGATCGTCGACATCGCGGGGCTGGTCAAAGGGGCCTCGAAGGGCGAGGGGCTGGGCAACAAGTTCCTGGCCAACATCCGCAACACGCACGCCATCATCCACGTGCTGCGCTGTTTCGAGGACGGAAACATCACCCATGTCGACGGCACGATCGACCCCGTGCGCGACAAGGGGGTCATCGACACCGAATTGCAGCTCAAAGACCTGGAAACCATCGAAAACCGGTTGGCCAAAACCCAGAAGCAGGCCACCTCGGGCGGCGACAAGCAGGCCAAGCGCGCCGTGGAGCTGCTCATGCAGTATAAGGCCGTGCTGGAACAGGGTCTGAGCGCCCGCACGGTCGAGCTGGACAAAGAGGACCGCAAGCTGGTGGCCGACCTCAACCTGCTGACCGACAAGCCCGTGCTCTACGTCTGCAACGTCGACGAGAAGAGCGCCGCCACGGGCAACGCCTATACCGAAGCGGTCAAGGCGGCCATCGCGGGCGAAAAGGCCGAAATGCTGATCGTCGCGGCGGCCACCGAGGCCGACATCGCCGAGCTGGAGAGCTACGAGGAGCGGCAGCTCTTCCTCGAAGACCTCGGGCTGGAGGAGTCGGGCGTGGCGCGGCTCATAAAATCGGCCTACAAATTGCTCAACCTCGAAACGTTCTTCACCACCGGGGCCGACGAGACCCGCGCCTGGACCTACGTGCGCGGCATGAAGGCGCCCCAGACGGCCGGAATCATCCACACCGACTTCGAAAAGGGGTTCATCCGCGCCGAAGTCATCAAGTACGAGGATTACACGACCCTCGGCTCGGAGAAGGCGTGCCGCGATGCGGGCAAGATCGGCATCGAGGGCAAGGAGTACGTCGTGCAGGACGGCGACATCATGCACTTCCTGTTCAACGTCTGATCGGAACGCAACCGTAAAAACATACGACCATGAAAAGCAAGTATCTGATTCTGGGCATCGCAGCCATCGTCTGCGCCGTCGTGCTGGGCCGCGCCTACACCTACAAATACCGCGTGCAGGACACCGTAGTGGTGACGGGTCTGGGCGAAACGGAGTTTGTCTCCGACCTGATCGTCTGGAACGCCGCGCTGACGGCTGAAGCGCCGACCATCGAGGCCGGTTACGCGCAAATCGAACAGAGCAAGGCCAAGGTGAGCCGCTACCTCACCGATAAGGGGCTGCCCGCCGAGGCGGTGGTCTTCGGCTTCGTGAATGTCAACAAGCAGTTCCAGCCCGTCTACAATGCCAACGGCAACTGGGCCGGGCAGCGCTTCACGGGGTACGAACTGCGGCAGAACGTGACCGTCGAGTCGCACGACGTGGAGAAGGTCGAGACCATCTCGCGCGAGATTTCGTCGCTCATCGCGCAGGGCGTCTCGATCGAGGCGTACGCACCCGACTACTACTACACCAAGCTCGACGACGTGAAGATGGGGCTAATCGAGCGGGCTTCGGCCGATGCGCGCATGCGTGCCGAGAAGATCGCCGACAACGCCGGCACGAAGATCGGCAAGGTCGCTTCGGCGCGCATGGGCGTCTTCCAGATCACCGGAGCCAACTCCAACGAGGAGTTCTCGGCCGGCGGCTCGTTCAACACCACCAGCCGCACGAAAAAGGCCCGCATCACCATGCGGATCGAGTATCGGGTGAAATAGATGCTGCGCGGCAGGATGCAAAATTAACGGGCAGCAGCCTGCGGAGGGACGCCAATGCGGGCCTCCGCGCCCACAAGGCTGCGGCCCGCCGGCTTAGCAGCCGAAAACAGACAAACCGAATTGCGGCCCGCAGCTTCAAGAGCCGCAAAACCGAGTAAGTGAGTTCTATACCTGAGGTTCTTCGCCCCTCCCGAGGGAGGGGTCGGGGGTGGGGTCAGACTTATAAACGCGGCCAAAGGCCGCGAGGCTCCAACGGTCGAAATAGATTTACGGTATTGCGACCGAATGACATCCTGTTCGGCAACCCTCATTGGGCCTTCGCGACCAGATGCTGCGGCCATCGGTTCTTCGAACCGAGAGAGAATAACCGGAAATCCGGGTAAGACTAATTAAGGGCAGCAGCCTGCGGAGGAACGCACAATGCGGGCCTCCGCGCCCGGAGGCTGCGGCCCGCGCGGCTCAAAAGAGCCGCAGAACCAGACAGGACCCAAGTGCGATTCATACGACAAACTACATCATAACTTATGGAAAGACCCGTCCGGGTGCGCTTCGCACCCAGCCCGACCGGCCCGCTGCACATCGGCGGCGTGCGCACGGCGCTTTACAACTACCTCTTCGCCCGCAAACACGGCGGGCAGATGATTCTGCGCATCGAGGACACCGACTCGCAGCGGTTCGTGCCCGGTGCGGAGGAGTATATCCTGCAGTCGCTCCGCTGGTGCGGCATCGAGATCGACGAGGGTGTCGGCGTGGGAGGTCCCCACGCCCCCTACCGCCAGAGCGAGCGGCGCGACCTCTACCTCCGCTACGCCCTGCAGCTGGTCGACGCCGGCTGGGCCTACTACGCATTCGATACCGCCGATGAGCTGGACGCGCTGCGCCGCGAGGCCGAGGCGCGCGGAGAGACTTTCGCCTACAATTACGCCGTGCGCGGGAAGCTGGCCACCTCGCTGGCTCTCCCGGCCGACGAGGTGCAGGCCCGCATCGACCGCGGCGATCAGTGGGTGATCCGCTTCCGGATGCCCGAGAACGAGGTGGTCGGGATGGACGACCTGATCCGCGGCCACGTCGAGGTCAACACCTCGACGCTCGACGACAAGGTGCTCTATAAATCGGCCGACGCGCTGCCCACCTACCACCTGGCCAACATCGTCGACGACCATCTGATGGAGATTTCGCACGTCATCCGCGGCGAGGAGTGGCTGCCGTCGCTGCCGCTCCACTACCTGCTCTACAAGGCTTTCGGCTGGACCGACACGCAGCCCCGCTTCGCCCACCTGCCGCTGCTGCTCAAGCCCACGGGCGGCGGCAAGCTGTCGAAGCGCGACGGCGACAAGATGGGATTCCCGGTCTTCCCGCTCTTCTGGAAATCGCCCGCGACGGGCGAGACGGCCCGCGGCTACCGCGAGGACGGCTACCTGCCCGAGGCGTTCATCAACATGCTCGCGCTGCTGGGCTGGAACCCCGGCACGGAGCAGGAGTTGTTCACGATGCAGGAGTTGATCGACAGTTTCTCGCTGGAGCGCGTCTCCAAGTCGGGCGCGCGTTTCCAGCCCGAAAAAGCCAAGTGGTTCAATGCGCAGTACCTCCACTGTCTGAGCGACGACGAGCTTGCGGCGCTCTACCAGCCCACCCTGCGCGAACACGGCATCGAAGTTTCCGATGCGCTGGCCGGCCGCGCGGCGGGAATCATGAAGGAGCGCGCCACGCTCCTGACCGATCTATGGGACCTTACGTCATTCTTCTTCGCGGCTCCGGCGGAGTACGAGGAGAAGCAGACGAAAAAGTACTGGAAAGGCGACAACCCGCAGATTCTGCGCGAACTGCGCGAGGTGCTGGCGGCCATCGACGACTTCTCGAAAGAGAACACCGAACGCATCGTCCACGCATGGATCGAGGAGCAGGGCTACGGCATGGGGCAGGTGATGAATACGCTGCGCCTGGCCCTGGTGGGCGCGGGCAAAGGCCCCGGCATGTACGACGTGACGGAGTTCCTCGGCCGCGAGGAGTGTCTGCGCCGCATCGACCGGCTTTTCGCAACCCTCGAACCTGCCGCGTGATGATCGACCTCGAACAACAGCTCTGGGGCATGACCCCCGAGGGGGAGGCCATCGTCCGCTACACGCTGCGCAACGCGCAGGGGGCCGAAGTCGCGCTTTCGAACTACGGCGCGGCGATCCTCTCGGTGATCGTCCCCGACCGCAAGGGGCATATGACCGACGTGGCGCTGGGGTACAAGCATCCGGAGGGTTACTTCCGCGACCCGGCCGCCTGCGGCAAGTCGGTGGGCCGCTGCGCCAACCGGATCGCATTCGGCCGCATGAAGATCGAGGGCCAGGAGTATGCGCTGGAGATCAACAACGGACAGAACCACCTGCACGGCGGCACGAACAACTTCGCCAACCGTGTCTGGGAGAGCCGCGCGGAGGGCAGCCGCGTGGTGATGGCCCTCACGTCGGAGGACGGCGACCAAGGCTATCCGGGCGAGTTGTACGCCGAGGCCGTATTCGATTTCGACGAGGAGAACGCACTGGAAATCACCTACCTGGCCAGGACCGACCGGACGACCGTCGTGAACCTCACAAACCACGTCTACTTCAACCTCTCGGGCGAGGGAAGCGGCTCGGTGCTCGACCACGAGCTGCGGTTGAACGCCTCGCGCGTACCGGAGATGAACGCGCAGCAGATCCCCACGGGCCGCCTGCTCGACGCGGCGGGTACGCCGCAGGATTTCCGCACGTTCCGCGCCTTCCGCCCCGGTATCGACGCCGCATTCAACCACATCGCCGACTTCGGCGGTTACGACCATCCGTTCGCCGTCGACGGCTGGCAGCCCAACATTCTGGGTGAGGTGGGCTGTCTGCGCGACCCCGCATCGGGCCGGCAGGTCGAGGTGCTCTCGTCGCAGCCGTCGGTGATGATCTACACGGGCAACTGGCTCGCAGGCGGCTGTCCCGAAACCAAATCGGGCGGCCGTTACGCGGCCCATGCGGGGGTTGCGATCGAGTGCCAGCACTTCCCCGACGCCGTGAACCGGCCCGAATTTCCTTCGCCGCTGCTGCGGCTGGGCGAACTGTACTGCCAAAAGACGGTCTTCCGGTTCGGGACCTATTGATCCGGACAGGGCGCAAAAAACAGGCGCTGCCATCCCGGCAGCGCCTGTTCCACTTAACTTTGGCAGACGTATCTTTTTCGGATTAATTTTCGCTCTCTACCACGTCGACCTCCGTGACCGTCCAGCCGAACAGATCGTTGGCGCACTGGGTCTCCATCTGACGAATCTGCGACATGTCGGTCGTATCGGCCAGAATGGCGTTGAAGAACTGCGTCATCGAGTTGAAAGTGGAGTTCACTTTGCCGGCGAAGCAGTTGTAGAAGGAGTGGCGCTGGTCGTGGTCCAGCCCCGCGGGCAGCACGCCCTGTGCCACGAGGTAGTTGTAGGGATAGATGTGTCGCATGTTGCGCGCGTCGGCGTTCAGTTCGTCGACGATGGTCGTCACGACCACCATGTCCACCGTGTCTTCTACGCCTGGCATGGAGATGAACGTCGTATAAACGGGATAGGACTCTTCGAGCGTGCCGGTTACGTTGTCCGTGAAGACTACGAACTCGGCGTCGTTCAGATCGTCCAGATAAACCATCTTGCGGTAGTCGCGCAGCGATTCGCGCATCTGCTTGCGCTGCTCGTGTGTCCACTCGCGGGATTTGGAGCAGCCCATGAAGCCGGCCGCGAACAGGGTCAGCAGGAGGGAACTGAGGAGAATTTTTTTCATTTTACCTGAGATTTTGGTTTTACTTCCTGCGGGGACGCAATCAATGTGCCAAATTTTCGCTACATTTGGCAAAACGCTGCATATGGACATACTCTCCTTCCGCGATTACTGCCTCTCGCTGCCGATGAGCGAGGAGTCGACCCCGTTCGACGAGACGACGCTCGTCATGAAGGTCGGAGGCCGCATGTACGCCTACGCCGACATGGCCGACTTCCGGCGCATCGCCCTCAAGTGCGACCCCGACGAGGCGATCGCCCTGCGGGAACGATACCCCGAAATCACCCCGGCGTGGCACTCGAGCAAACGGCACTGGAACGACATCCGCACGGACGGCGACCTGCCCGACGGCTTTATCCGCGAACAAATCCGCAACTCCTACCTGTTGGTCCTGCGGCAGAACGTCACTCCGCGCGCGCTGCGCGATGAGATCACGGCCTACGTCGAACAGCACGGATTGCCCCAATAGCAAAAGGCCCATCCGCGGATGGGCCTTTCGAATCAGGCGGCTGCTTTTGCCTGCCGCCGCCAGCGCAGGTAACCCGCCGCGGCCAGCGCCGAATAGAGCGCATAAAGCCCCGCCGTGAGCGGAATATCCTTGTAGAGGTAAAGCCCCACGGTAATCAGATCCACGACGAGCCACACGAGCCATTGTTCGACGTACTTGCGCGAGAGCATCCAGTAGGCCACGATGCAGAGCGCCGTGGTCAGGCTGTCCCAGAACGGGACGGTGCTGTTGGTGAAACGCACGAGCAGGAAATACAGCCCCGCATGCGCCGCCAGATAGACCGCCGCAAGCGCCGGAACGCGCCGCAGCGGGGTATAGGAGATCCGGAGCGCTTCCGGGGTTCCGACGGTATCGACGGTCCCGGTGGTTCCGGCCGTACAAGCAGTCCCGGCGGTGTCGGTGTTCCCGATGGTCCCGGCCGTTTCAGCAGTCCCGGCGGTGTCGGTGATGCCGGTAGTTTGAACGCTTGCAGCGGTCTTTCTGCGCCGGGCGTTGTGCCACACGGCCCAGCCGTAGAGGCCCGCCAGCACGTAGTAGACCTGCATCGAAGCGTCGGCATAAAGCCCCGACTGGAAGTAGAGCGTCCCGTGCACCAGCGGCATGACAAGTCCCACCACCCACAGCCGGATGTCGGCACGGTACTCCAGCCAGAGGTAGAGCAGTCCGAGCGCCACTCCGACGATCTGCAAAATCAGTTTCAAATCCATCTTTCCATCCGTTTATCGTGCGTTTCCGCCAATTGTCCGCAGCCGTCCGATGCCCCGGGCCGCAGGCCGGGACCCCGCTCCGGCCGGCTGCGGACTGCCGGAACCCCAATATGTCAGAACTTGACCGTCACGTTCGCAAGCACGTGCAGCGGAGCCTGGGCGAAGTAGTAGGCCATATCGACGCGCTGCGGGGTGTCGAAGCTCCACGAATCAATGTAGGAATAGCCGTAACCATTGCTGCAATACTCCTGGTTGAAGAGGTTGAACACCGTCAGGCCGAACCGCACCGTCCGCGTCGTTTTCGCCCGCAGCGTGTAGGCCAGGTTGAGGTTCGTCACGCAGTAGCGGCCCAGCGAAAGGACTTCGTTTTCGTTGTTGCTGAAATACTGCTTGCCCACGGCCTGCGTATGGAACACGGCCTCGAAACCGCCCCCGTGGAAGTCGAGCATGAGCGATCCCATCGCCGAGGGCGAATAGGCGATGGTCCTCTCGCCCAAATTCTGTCCGTAGGTGGGGCTGTCGGCCAGCAGGTCGACATAATCCTCGATGCGGTTCTGCGAGAAGGTGGCGTTGGCGCTCGCCGTGAACCAGCGGGCCGCCTTCCACGACGCCGACAACTCCACGCCGCGGCGGTAGCTGTCGGGCACGTTGACGTTCAGCATGTCGGAGCCGCCGTCGTTGACCATGCCCGTGGGAACAAGCTGGTCGCGGTACTTCATGTAGTAGAGGTTCACGCCCGCCGAAAACGCAGGTGCTTCGTACCGATAGCCGATCTCGTAGTCGCAAAGCCGCTCCGAGGCGGGATAGGTGTCGTCGGATGCGAAGCGGTAGCGGTCGGTGAAGTCGCTGCGCGTCGGCTCCTTCTGCGCCACGGCGAACGAGGCGAAGAGGTTGTGACGACCCGCGGTATAGCTCAGTCCCACGCGCGGATTGAAAAAGTGGTAAACCTCGTCGACGTCGATCGGCTGCATCTGCTTGGTGTCATCCACATAATTGTCGTTCACGCCCCACGCCTGGTAGTGCACGTAGCGGTACTGGAGGTCGGCGTAGAGATTCAGCCCCTCGGTTACCTGCCAGTTACCCTTCACGAAGAGGTTCGCATCCTGCTTGTCGACGTCGTTGTCGTACCAGCGTCCCCCGAGCAGCGCATCGTCCACCCCCTCGACCCAGTCGAGCGTGCCCCAGTGCGGGCAGGTGTAGTAGCTGTACGACCCGCCGAAGGCCAGGTCGAGCCGCCCGGAGGTGTAGAGCGCCGAAGCGTTCAGACCGCCCAGGTGGTTGCGCATGAGCTTCTCGCGGATCAGATCGCGCCTGATCTTGTTGCCGGCATCGTCGTAGGCGATGTCGCCCGAGAAACCATATTCGTACAACTTGGCATTGTCCTTATACTGCTTGTAAAAACCGTAACCGTAGGTGTAGAACCCCGTGGCGCTCAGCGTCCACTTTTCGTTGAACCGGTGGTTGAGAATCAGTTGATTGTTGATCTGCAAATAGTTGTCGGTCTGGTCGTCGTAGTAGGCGACCTGCTTCCACGCAGGCGGATCGCCGTGCCAGACGCGCTGCGACCAGCCGTCGGTGACGGTGAACATCCCCTCGGGGTTGAAGCGGCGGCCGTTCAGCCGCATCTCCTCGCGCGTCGCCCCCGTGTAGCTGAGCGCCGTTTTGGCCTTGCCGCCGAACGAAAGGAATCGGAGCATCGTATTGCCGTTGTAGTACGCCCCCTGGAAGAGGTAGGACTTCAGGTCCGTCCCGCCGCGGTCGACGTAGCCGTCCGAACCGATGTGCGTCAGGCGCGCATCCACGGCCCAATGACCGCCCAACAGCCCCGAGGAGAGCTGCACGGCCTGCTTGTTGGTGTTGTAGGAGCCGTAGGACAGGGAGGCCGAGCCGCCGAAGCCCGTCGAGAGCGGCGCGGTGGTCATGCTCACCGCCCCGCCGAACGCACCCGTGCCGTTGGTCGAGACGCCCGCGCCGCGCTGCACCTGCATGTCGCCCACGGCCGAGATCAGGTCGGGCGTGTCGTACCAGTACATCGAGTGGGAGTCGGGGTTGTTCATCGGAACGCCGTTGATCGTCACATTGAGCCGCGTCGCGTCCGTGCCGCGCAGCCGCACCGACGTGCCGCCGATGCCGATGCCGGTCTCGTTGGTGGCGATCATCGAGGGGGTGAGCGCCAGCACCGTCGGAATGTCGGTCGCGTAGCTGCCGCGGACGATCTCGTCGGGCGTAATGTCCGTGAAAGCGACCGGCGTGGTGCGCGTGGCGCGCGTGGCGGTCACCTCGACCTCCTGCATGCGGTACATGCGCACCGAGTCGTCCTGTGCAGGAAGCCCCTGCGCGGAAGCGGCCGCGCTAAGGACGACGGCCGCTGTGGGTAGTAGAAACCTTTTCATAAACCTTTAATTTGAAGTTAAAGAACTGAAAAGGGGTATGTGATATTGATTATCGTGTCCCGGTCTCGGCATTACCCGTGTCCGGTTCAATGGGTATAATCTCAGCCCGCGCAACGGCGAGCACCCCTTACTGGAATGACGGTCGCAAAGATAGAACATCCGGAGCAGATCGGCAAATTTATCGGTCTTTTTCTTCCGGCCGCCTTCCCGGAGCGGGTATTACGAAAGGTGAAAATCGTTTTTCGATACCGAACCCGATTTTTTTCACTAATTTTGCGGCTTCGTTGAAAATTATCCGCAAACAGATGAAAGTTTTAGCCTTCCGTCCCAAACTCTTCGATACGCTGAAAAACTACTCGCGCGCCGATCTGGTGCGCGACGTGATGGCCGGCGTGATCGTCGGCATCGTGGCCCTGCCGCTGGCCATCGCTTTCGGCATCGCCTCGGGCGTCTCGCCCGAAAAGGGCATCGTCACGGCGGTGATCGCCGGGTTCGTCGTCTCGCTGTTGGGCGGCAGCCGCGTGCAAATCGGCGGTCCCACCGGCGCATTCATCGTCATCGTCTACGGCATCATCCAGCAATACGGCGAAAAGGGGCTGCTCGTGGCCACGCTCATGGCGGGCGTGCTGCTGGTGTTGATGGGCCTCTGCCGGCTGGGGACGGTCATCAAGTTCATCCCCTACCCCATCATCGTGGGCTTCACGAGCGGCATCGCCGTGACGATCTTCACCACGCAGATCGCCGACCTGTTCGGTCTCGACTTCGCGGGCGAGGCGGTCCCGGGCGGCTTCGTGGAGAAGTGGGCGCTCTACTTCCGCCACTTCGGCTCGGTGAACGGCTGGGACGTGGCCGTAAGCGGTCTGAGCATCCTGCTGATCGTCCTTACGCCCCGCTTTCTGCGCCGTATTCCCGGCTCGCTGGCGGCCATCGTGGCGATGACCGTCGGGGTGTGGCTGCTGCGCACCTATGCGGGTGTGGAGGGGATCGACACGATCGGCGACCGCTTCACCATCCGGGCCGAGCTGCCCGCGGCGGCGCTTCCGCAGATCGACTGGGAGGCCATCCGCAGCCTCTTCCCGGCGGCCGTGACCATCGCCATCCTCGGGGCCATCGAATCGCTGCTCTCGGCCACGGTGGCCGACGGCGTAATCTCCGACCGCCACGACTCCAACACGGAGCTGGTCGCGCAGGGGGCCGCCAACCTGCTGACGCCCCTGTTCGGCGGCATTCCGGCCACGGGCGCCATCGCCCGCACGATGACCAACATCAACAACGGCGGCCGCACGCCCGTCGCAGGGCTGGTTCACGCCGTGGTGCTGCTGCTGATCCTGCTGTTGTTGATGCCCCTGGCGCAGTACATCCCGATGGCCTGTTTGGCTGGCGTGCTGGCCGTCGTGGCCTACAACATGAGCGGCTGGCGGACCTTCCGCTCGCTGCTGCGCAATCCGCGCTCCGACGTGGCGGTGCTGCTGGTGACATTTCTGCTGACGGTCTTCTTCGACCTGACTGTGGCCATCGAGGTAGGCCTGCTGATCGCCTGCGTGCTCTTCATGAAGCGCGTGATGGAGACCACCGAAATCTCGGTCATCCGCGACGAGATCGACCCCTCGGCGGGGCTGGACGTCGCACTGCATGAAGAGCCGCTTGCCGTACCCGCGGGCGTGGAGGTCTACGAAATCAACGGTCCCTACTTTTTCGGCATCGCCACCCGTTTCGAGGAGCTGATGGCGCAGCTGGGCGACCGGCCCCGCGTGCGGATCATCCGCATGCGCAAGGTCCCCTTCATCGACTCCACGGGCATTCACAACCTCACCACACTCTGCGAAATGTCGCACCGCGAACGGATCGACGTGGTGCTCTCGGGCGTGAACGATGCCGTCCGCGCGACGCTCGAACGCTCGGGGCTTTACCGCATGCTAGGCCCGGAGAACATCTGTCCCGACATTCAGGCGGCGCTCGGGCGGGCCGCCACGCTGACCGCAGCGAAAAAGCAATAAACAAAAGCCCGGCACAATCGAGTGCCGGGCTTTTCGTTCATCAACCTTCGTACAGCGACCGGGCGATTCCCAACTCCAGTCCCCGCAGTTCGGCCAGTCCCCGCAGACGCCCCAGACACGAATAGCCCGGATTGGTCCGCTTCTTCAGGTCGTCGAGCATCTGGTGGCCGTGGTCCGGACGCATCGGAATCGACACGCCGCGCCGCTGCTGAATCTCCAGCAGGCTGCGCATCACGGCGTACATATCCACGTCGCCCTCCAGGTGGTCGGCCTCGTAGAAATTCCCCTCCGCATCGCGCTGCGTGGAACGCAGGTGCACGAACTGCACCCGATCCCCGAGCCGGAGCATCATCCTCGGCAGGTCGTTCTCCGCCCGCACGCCGAACGAACCCGTGCATAGGCACAACCCGTTCGAGGGGTTGGGAACGGCGGCCACGAGCGCCTCGAAGTCGGCTTCGGTCGAGAGGATACGCGGCAGCCCGAGGATCGGAAAGGGCGGATCGTCGGGATGGATGGCCAGCACGACGCCCGCCTCGTCGGCCACGGGCGCGACTTCTTTCAGAAAGGCGATCAGGTTCGCCCGCAGCTGTTCGGCGGAAACGTCCTTGTAGCGATCCAGCTCGCGGCGGAACTGCTCCAGTGTGAAACTCTCCTCCGAGCCGGGCAGCCCCGCGATCACGTTGCGCGTGATGAGCTCACGTTCGGCCGCATCCATCCGCTCGTAGCGGGCGCGCGCTGCGGCCCGCTCGGCCTGAGAGTACTCCCGCTCTGCACCCGTACGGCGGAGGATATAAAGGTCGAAAGCCATGAATGCCGCCCGCTCGAAGCGCAGCGCCCGCGAACCGTCCTCCATCGGGTAGGCCAGATCGGTCCGCGTCCAGTCGAGCACGGGCATGAAGTTGTAGGTGACGACCCGGATGCCGCAGGCGGCCAGGTTGCGGATCGACTCCTTGTAATTTTCGACAAAACGGCGGTAGTCGCCCGTGCGAGTCTTGATCCGTTCGTGCACGGGCAGGCTCTCGACCACCGACCACGTAAGGCCCGCGTCGGCGATCATCCGCTGCCGCGCCCGAATCTCGCCGACGGGCCACACCTCCCCGTTGGGGATGTGATGCAGGGCCGTCACTACGCCCGTCGCGCCCGCCTGACGAATATCCTGTAAGCTGACGGGGTCGTCGGGTCCGTACCACCGCCAGGTCTGTTCGCAAAGATACATGGCTGAAAATTTAGATGGAAAATGCGTCGAAACCGCCGTCCACCACGGCCAGCGTGCCGGTCACGAACGACGATGCGTCGCTGATGAGATAATGCACCGTCCCCAGCAGCTCCTCGGGCCGCCCGAAGCGGCCGAAAGGGGTATGGGCCAAGATCGTCCGCGCCCGTTCGGTGTAGGAGCCGTCCGGGGCGGTCAGGAGGGTGCGGTTCTGCTCGGTGAGGAAGAATCCGGGAGCGACGGCGTTCACGCGGAAGCCCTCGCCGTATTTGCGGGCCAGCTCTCCGGCCAGATACTTCGTAAAGTTGGCCACGGCGGCCTTGGCGGCTCCGTAACCCGCCACGCGGGTCAGCGGCCGCAGCGCCGATTCGGAGCAGAAGTTGAGCACCACGCCCCGGCCCCGCTCGACCATCGCCCGGGCGAAGACCGTCGTGGGCAGCACCGTCCCGAAGAGATTCAGGTCCACCACCCGGCGGAATGCCTCCATATCCACGTCGAAGAGCGTCTGATCCGGGGCGATCGTCGCGCCCGGAAGATTGCCTCCGGCGGCGTTCAACAGCACGTCGACCGAACCGTAGGCGTTGAGCACGGCGGTGCAGTTGGCCTCGAGCAGCTGCCGGCTGCGCACGTCCGTCGTCAGAAAGAGCGCTTCGCCGCCCTGCTCGCGGATCGTGCCCACCAGCTCGCGCCCGGCCTGCTCGTTGCGGCCCAGCACCACCACGCGCGCACCCTGCCCGGCCAGATAGGCGCAGATCGGGCGGCCCAGCACGCCGGTTCCGCCCGTCACGACGACGACCCGGTTGCGGATATCGAATAGATCGTTCATAGCTTACAACATTTCTTCGGTGACCGTACAAAATACGGTCCGGGATTCTGCGGCCGGACTTTCCGCCGGAACCGACCCGGGAAACCGGCCGTCGGAAACGAAAAGGCTCTCCTCTCCTGCTACATTCCTCCGGCACGCGGGGCCGAAGCGTTCGGCGCGGCGGGGTTTGCGGAGAGGGCCGCGGCTGTCCGGTTTCCGGCCGTATCCGCGGCTGCCGCCGGACTTTCCGCAGGGGCCTGCGCACATTCGCAACCCTGTCCGGCGATGCCGCGCAGGAAGTCGGCCCCCACCACGATGCGGACCGCCTTGTGGAGCACCGAAAATTCGAGCGGGGTTTCGCCCAGCAGTTCGCCGTCGACCTCGACCGAGACCTCGGGCGAGGACTCGATGCGGATGCGGCTGCCGCGCTCCTTGAGGATGTGGCGGATGCGGTAGATGCCGCCGTTGAAGAGGTAGTGGAAGCGGAAGAGCACGTGCCAGAAGTGCACCGGGCGGATGAGCGACAAATCGAGCATGCCGTCATCGGCCACCGCTTCGGGCAGCTGCTGGATGCCGCCGCCGTTGTACTTGCAGATGCCGATAGCCACCGACAGCAGCAGGTTGTTGTAGACCAGCCGGTCGTCGACCCACACCTTGACACCCGTGGACTTGTAGCGGAAGAACGAACGAACCAGACACCACGTATAGCGCCAGCGGCTCTTGCGGCCCTTCTTCTTGAGGTGGGACAGGCGGCGGATGACGTAGGCGTCGAACCCCGCTCCGGCCACGTTGGCGATGTAGCGGCTCTGCCGGTAGTGCGACTCCTCGTAGGAGACCACGCCCACGTCCTGCAGGAACGAATGCCCCTCGCTGATGGCCCTAACGGCGTCCTTGATCCGGTTCGAGATGCCGAACGTGCGGACCCAGTCGTTGCCCGTGCCGACGGCCACCACGGCCAGCAGCACCTCGTCGGGGCGCACGGCCTGCTGGATGAACAGGCCGTTGACCACCTCGTGCAGCGTGCCGTCGCCGCCCACGACGATGATGCGGCGGTAACCGCCGTTCACGGCCGTGACCGTCAGTTCCGTGGCGTGGAATTTATGCTCCGTAAAGACCGGTTCGCACTCGATCTGCGCATCGCGCAGATGCTTGGAGATCTGCGGGAAGTCGTCCAGCCCGCGGCCGCCTCCGGCCACGGGGTTGACGATCACGAACCACTTCTGTCGGTCGGCTTCCACCGTCGCTACTTTTCGGGAATGTTACCGAGCGTGCGGACCAGGAAGTCGTAGAACCTGGCCACCGAGGCGATCTCCACCTTCTCGTCGGGCGAGTGGGGGTAGCAGATCGTGGGCCCGAACGAAATCATGTCCAGACCGGGATAGTTCGCACCGATGATGCCGCACTCCAGTCCGGCATGGATGGCCGTCACGGCGGGTTTCACCCCGTACAGCGCCTCGTAGGAGGCGGTCATGGCCTTCAGGATTGGCGACGACATGTCGGGATTCCAGCCGTTGTAGCTCCCGGTCAGCTCGACCGAGGCCCCGGCCAGCGAGAAGACCGCTTCGATCGCCTCGCCCAGCGCCTCCTTGGCCGTGTTGACCGAGCTGCGCAGCAGGCATTGCAGTTTGATGTTCCTGCCGTCGGAAACGACACGGGCCAGGTTGGTCGAGGTCTCGACCAGTCCGGGCATCGACTCGGACATGCGCTGCACCCCGTCGGGACAGCCGACGACGGCCTTCATCAGCTTCGCGGCCACCGACGGGTCGATCGTCTCCTGCGGGGCGTCGCACGGCTCGACGCGGATCGAAACGGCGTCCTCCACCCCGGCGTATTCGGCCGCAATCACTTTTTCGTACCGGGCAACCGCCTCGGCGAAATCCGCATAGTCGGCCGTAGGAACGAGCACGACGGCCTCGGCCTCGCGCGGGATGGCGTTGCGCAGTCCGCCCCCGTCCACCGAGCAGAGCAGCAGATCGCACTTCTTCGATGCGGCGTTCAGGAAACGGAACAAAACTTTGTTGGCGTTGGCGCGCTGGCAGACGATCTGGATGCCCGAGTGACCGCCCTTCAGCCCCTTGACGGTCATGCGGGCGGCGGTATAGCCGTTCGCGGGCGCCTCGGAAGCCGCATATTCGAATGTGATGTTGGCGTCGAGTCCGCCGGCGCAGCCCACGTAGAGTTCGCCCTCGGTCTCGGAATCGAGGTTGAGCAGGATGTCGCCCTTGAGCAACCCTTTCTCCAGTCCGAAAGCGCCGTCCATGCCCGTCTCCTCGGTCGCCGTGAAAAGCGCTTCGAGCGGACCGTGGACCAGCGTATCGTCCTCCAGCACGGCCAGGATGGCCGCCGCGCCGATGCCGTTGTCCGCGCCGAGCGTCGTGCCGTCGGCCGTCACCCACTCGCCGTCGACGTACGCCTCGATCGGGTCCTTCTCGAAATCGAACCGCTTGTCGTTGTTCTTCTGCGGAACCATGTCGAGGTGCGCCTGCAGGACGACGCCCTTGCGGTTCTCCATCCCCGCGGAAGCAGGCTTGCGGACGTAGACGTTATGCGCCGCATCCTCGCAGCATTCCAGCCCGCGCGACCGGGCGAAATCGAGTACGTAGCGGCGGATCGCCTCCTCGTGGCCCGAAGGACGCGGGATGCGGACGATCTGGGCGAAGTGTTTCCATACGAGCGCAGGTTTGAGCGCGGTTAAGTTCTTGTCCATGACTATTCTTTTTTAAGGTTCTTCTTCTCTGGCCGCTCGGCGGGTTCGGGGGTGCTCTCCTCCTGCGCATGGCGGTCGAAGGCGTCGACGATGTGCTTCACCAGCTCGTGACGCACGATGTCGCGGCGGTCGAACTCCACCATGCCGATCCCCTTCACTTCGCGCAAGAAGCGCATGGCGCGCACCAGACCGCTGTCCTCCTTCTTCGGCAGGTCGATCTGCGTCACGTCGCCCGTGACGATGAAGCGGGCGTTGCGACCCATGCGCGTGAGGAACATCTTGATCTGCGACAGGGTCGTATTCTGCGCCTCGTCCAGAATGACGAAGGCGTTGTCGAGCGTGCGGCCGCGCATGAAGGCCAGCGGCGCGATCTGCACGGTTCCCTCCTCGAGGTATTTGACCAGCTTGGCGGGCGGAATCATGTCGTTCAGCGCGTCGTAGAGCGGCTGCAGGTAGGGGTCCAGCTTCTCCTTCATGTCGCCGGGCAGGAAACCCAGCTTCTCGCCCGCCTCGACGGCCGGACGCGTGAGGATAATCCGCCGCACCTGCTTCTCCTTGAGCGCTCTTACGGCCAGCGCGATGGCCGTGTAGGTCTTGCCCGAACCGGCGGGACCCACGGCGAAGAGCAGGTCGTTCGTATCGTACGAGCGGACCAGCCGCTGCTGGTTGACGGTACGCGCACGGACGATGTTGCCGTTGTTGCCGTAGACGATCACATCCTTGTCGGCGGGCGTCTCGGGCTCGGCCGCGACGCCCGCGAAGCTCTGGTCGACCACCTCGGGGGAGATATGCCCGTATTTGAGGTAGTAGGCGACCAGCCCGCCGAGCCGTTTCTCGAAGCGGGCGACCTCCTGCTCGGGACCCAGCACCTTGAGCGACGAGCCGCGCGCCACGATCTTCAGGCCCGGATGCAGCGTACGAATCCGGTCGAGGTAGACGTTCTGCGCCCCGTAAATTTCGCGGGGATCGGCCCCCTCGAGGACAATTTCCTTACCGACAGCTTCCGTCATGCGTTAAAAGATGTATCCGAAACTGAGCGCCACGTTGTACGAACGCAGCTTGTCGAGCTGCCGCCCGTCGGGCAGCACCACGTCCTTTTTCCCCTTGAACTGGCCGTTGTAGCGCAGGTCGATGAGCAGGTGACGCATCAGCACGATGCTCGCGCCCACCGTATAGGAAACCGACGGACGCACCCGGCCGAAATCCAAAAGATCACCGCCCGACTTCTGCTTGCAGTCGTTCATCACCGTGAAGACCGGACCTGCGAAGATGCGCACCGGATGCAGCAGGCGCAGCGACGCCAGCACCGGCACGTCGATCGAGTTGGATTTGAGGTTGATCTCGTCGCCGCCCTCGGGACGGATGCGCAGCCCCTGCCGCACGTAGAGTATCTGCGGCTCGACGGCCACGGCGCCGAAGTTGATGGCCGTGACGATGCCGGCCTGCCAGCCGAGTTTGTTCTTGATCTCGGTCTGGTCCATGTTGGTGGTAAAGTCGGGGATGTTGAGACCTCCCACGAAGCCCCACTCCACGCGCGTGCGGGGTCTTTGCGCCGAAGCGGTGAGGGCCGCAGCGGCCAGCAGCAGGGTCAGTAAAATCTTGCGCATGCTATTTTGAGTTTTTGGTATTCAACCGGAACGAAGCCCAGAACATATATCCCACGCACAGGAGCGGAAACAACAGCCCGCAAGGCGCATAGCCGGTCCAGCGAATCAACGCCCCGCACACCGGGCCGGAGAGCGCTCCGGCCGAGATGGCCAGGATCATCAGCCCCGCCACGCCGTTGGCTTCGCGCTCCGCAACGGCTTTGGTCGCCACCGCATAGAAAGTGGCGAAGACGCACGACATGGCAAAGCCCAGCAGACCGACGATCACGTAGATCGCGTCGGCCTGACGCAGCACGAGCAGCCACGCGAGGGCCGCCAGCGCCAGCGCCATGTTGCGGTTGAGGTATTTCACGTCGGAGTAGCGGATCAGCACCCACGCACCGACCAGCGTGCCGACGATGCGGCAGGCGTAGAAACCCGTCGTGGTGAGGATCGACGAGGGGTTGTCGATCAGCCGCACGGCGACGAAGTTGATCCCCACGTCGGCGGCGATGAACGCGGCCACGCCCAGCGCCGAGAGCAGCACCCGGCGGTTGCGCAGCAGGCGGAAGCAGTCGGCCAGTCCGGCGGCACGGCCCGTTTCGGACGGTTCGGGGACCGCAGTCAGCTGCAGCCACACGCCGCCCACGACCGTCAGCGCGGCGTAGAGGGGCAGCAACAGCCGCCACGAACCCGTCCAGGCGACCAGCCCCGTGACGATGGGAGCCAGCAGCAACAGCGAGGTGTTGCGGAAAATCTGCCCCACGGTCAGGTAGCTGGTCATCCGCTCCGCGGGCACGATCGTCGCCAGCAGCGGATTGACGGCCACCTGAACGACCGTATTGCCGATGCCCAGCAGGCCGAACCCGGCGAAATACCACCCCAGCGAACTCCCTTCGCCCGCCAGGTAGGGAACCAGCAGGCCGACGATCGTGAAGGCGTAGCCCGTCAGCGCCGTGCGCTTGCGGCCCCAGCGGTTCATCAGCGCGGCCACGGGGGCCGAAAGCACCAGGAACCACAGAAAGACCATCGTCGGCAGGAAACTCACCGCAGCCTGCCGCTCGGGGCCGAACTCCGCGGCGATCCGGCCCGTGACGGGGGCCACGATGTCGCAGAAACCCATGATGAAGAAACCCGCCAATACGGGCCACAACAAGCGCTTATCGACTTTCCGAGAGTTCATAGCTTCGTTTTTTCCCATTTCGATTTTTCAAAGTTACGTTTTTTTGCGCAAACATCGAGCGTCGATCCCGATTTTTTCTGTCCGCACAGCGGCCCCTCCCCGGCGGACGGCGGTCCGGGAGCGTTGTTCCCGCGGGTATGGGGCGGGTTGCGGTCCGGACGGCGTTTTCACAAATTCCGCGCCCGGCGACTTGCGAATTTCCCGATTTTTGGTATATTTGTCCCTCGGTTGCAGCGGGGCTGCCTGCAAAAAGGCGGAACGTCTTGGAGCCGGTGGGGGGGGGCAATGGGATACAGCCCCACGATCCACTGACCGCTCGGAGGAGGCAGATCAGGTACGGGCAGCAGCCTGCGGAGGGGCGCGGAAAGCGGGCCTCCGCGGTCGGAGGCTGCGGCCCGCCGACCTATAGGTCGAAACAGATTAACCCAATTGTGGCCCAACGGCTCCGATGAGCCGCAAACCGGCGGCTGAGAGAATGCAACACAAAACCTTTATAGCAACTGTTTCGAATCGGAAACGGCACGCCGGGCGGGTTTTGTCACCATAACACACCTACGCAAACCGATACACATGCTGCCGCTTTTCGCCCATATAACCCTGCCGCTGGAGGACCCGATTCTCAAGTTCCTCCTGATTCTGGTCATCATCCTTGCGGCTCCGCTGCTGCTCAACAAGCTCAAAATCCCCTACCTGCTGGGACTTATCATCGCGGGTGCGGTGATCGGTCCCCACGGATTGAATCTCGTCCTGCGTGACAGCAGCATCATCCTCTCGGGCACGGCCGGACTGCTCTACATCATGTTCCTCTCGGGACTGGAACTGGACATGAGCGACTTCCGCAAAAACAGCTGGCGCAGCCTGGTCTTCGGTCTCTACACCTTCTGCATCCCGCTGCTGTTCGGCATACTGGCCGGGCACTACCTCTTGGGCTTCCCGATCTACTCCTCGATCCTGCTGGCCGGACTGTTCGCCTCGCAGACGCTGATCGCCTACCCCATCGTCAGCAAACTCGGCATCACGCGCGACAAGTCCGTCACGATCTCCGTCGGCGGTACGGTCATCACCGACACGCTGGCGCTGCTGCTGCTCACGGTGATCGTCGGGATGGCCACGGGCAATGTCGACGAGCACTTCTGGTATCGGCTGAGCGGCTCGGTGGCGGCGTGCATCGCGGTGATTGTCCTGCTGTTCCCGCCGCTGGCCCACTGGTTCTTCAAGCGGTGCAGCGACAACGTGGCGCAATACGTTTTCGTGCTGGTGATGGTCTTTCTGGGGGCCTACCTGGCCCATCTGGCCGGGCTGGAGCCGATCATCGGCGCGTTCCTGGCCGGACTGGCCCTCAACCGGCTCATTCCGCGCACCTCGGCGCTGATGAACCGCATCGATTTCGTCGGCAACGCCATCTTCATCCCCTTCTTTCTGATCGGCGTGGGCATGCTGATCGACTACCGCGCGTTCTTCCGCGACTGGGAGAGCATCGAGGTGGCCGCGGTGATGATCGTGCTGGTCACCTCGGCCAAGTACGCCGCGGCCTACCTCACGCAGAAGACCTTCCGTCTCTCGCGCGATCAGCGCACGATGATCTTCGGGCTCAGCTCGGCCCACGTGGCCGCGACGCTGGCGGCCGTGATGGTCGGCTACAACGTCGTGCTGGGTCAGACGCCCGACGGCGAACCGATCCGCCTGCTGGACGAAAGCGTGCTCAACGGCACGATCCTGATGATCCTGGCCACCTGCACCATCTCCACGTTCGCGGCGCAGCGCGGGGCGCACAACATCGCCGCCAAGGGCGAGCAGGCCGACCCCGAAAGCGAAGGCACGGGCGAGCACGTGCTCATCCCGATCTCCCGCGCCGAAAGCATCGGCGAACTGGTCGGGCTGAGCATCGCCGTCACCAAGCAGAAATACCGCAGTCTCTATGCGCTGAAAGCCATCGACAACAACATCGACGATCCCGACGTGCAGAAGCGTGCCCACAAACTGCTCGATCAGGCCGTCACGGCGGCCGCGGCGGCCAATATTCACCTCCACCGGCTGCTCCGCTACGACGTAAACGCCGTCAACGCCATCGTCAGCGTCGTGCGCGAACGCAACATCACCGACCTGGTGCTGGGCATGCACCGCGACGACGATGCACCGACGCTGACCGTCCCCGGCATGCTGGGCGCAGGCAGCCCCTCGCCGCTGGGCAAGCTCATCCCGGCCGTCATCGCCCAGTGCAACGTCACCACGTTCGTCTACCGCGCGGCGCAGCCCCTTCCGACCGTCCGCCGCCACCTGGTCATCGTGCCGCGCAAGGCGGAGCTGGAAGCGGGATTCCAAACCTGGGTGCTGCGCATCCGCCACCTCGCGCACGACACGGGGGCCAAGCTAATCTTCCACGCCACGGAGCAGACCGTCGAGCAGCTGCGCCGCAAGCGCCGCCGCGCCGACATCGCCTCCTACGTGGTCCATCCTCCCGAGGAGAGCTGGGACGAACTGCCCGCGACGCTGCTCGGTCAGGTCCGCCCAGACGACTGCGTGTGGATCGTCATGAGCCGCCGCGACCGCATCTCCTACCAAGCCGCCATGAGCCGCGTGCCGGGTTATCTGGAGGAGCAGCTGCCCGAAAACAGCTTCGTGCTGGTATTCCCCGAGCAGGCGGGCAAGACCGACAACCGCTATCTCTGAGGCGGACGGATTGCGACGACCGTCTGCAGGCGGATTACAGGCCGGATTCGGAGGCTCCGGCGAGGCCCCGGAAACGGCAGCCGCACGATTTTCCGGCGCATTTGGTTTTACGGACCGTTTACACTATCTTTGCACATTATAAACCTCGGCTCAGACAGGCCGCACTCCGGTACGTGTAGGAACGCACGCAGGTTCCGCCCGTTGCGCGTCGTCTTTGCAAACAAAATTAAAGGTGCTATGAATACGAAGGCATTGCTCGAACCGATGGGTTCCTGGGCGTGGTGGCGCTCGTGGTTCCTCATTTTCCTGGGGTGTTCGATTATGGGCGCGGGTTTCGTGCTCTTCATCAACCCCTACAAGTTCGTCCCCGGCGGCGTTTACGGCATGGGTATCGTCCTTCACAACATCTTCCCCTCGGTGCAGGTGGGTACGTTCGGCTACATGTTCGACATCCCGCTGATGCTGACGGCCATGCTCGTCTTCGGCGGGCAGTTCGGAACGCGCACGGTGCTGGCGGCCCTCTACACGCCGGGATTCATGAACCTTCTCACGCGGCTGGTCTATCCGGACGATCCGCAGGCGATCGAATCGCTCGACCCGTCGCTGCTGCTGGGCGGCCGGCTCGACCTGTCGCACGACCTGCTGCTGACGTGCATCATCGGCGCGGTGGTCGTCGGCCTGGGACAGGGCATCGTCGTGCGCCAGCAGGCCACCACAGGCGGCACGGACATCGTGGGCATGCTGTTGCAGAAATTCGCGGGCATCAAGTTCTCCACGGGCATCCTGCTGGCCGACGGTTTCGTCGTCCTGTCGGGTCTGGTGGTCATCGGCTTCGGTCTGGGACTGGGCGAGGCCGCGTCGAACGGCTGGATGCTGACGCTCTACTCGCTCATCACCATCTATATCTCCTCGCGGGTGGTGGCCTACCTGCTCGACGGCGCGTCGTACGACAAACTGCTCTTCATCATCAGCCAGCAGCACGCCGAACTCAAACGCTTCATCATCGAGGACCTCGACCGCAGCGCCACCTACATCCACTCGCGGGGCATGTACACCGACCAGTCGCGCGACATGATCTTCCTGGTCGTCAGCCGCAAGGAAGTGCATTTGGTGCAGCACAAGATCAAGGAGATCGACCCCAAGGCATTCGTCGTGGTGACCGACGCCTACGACACCTACGGCGAAGGCTTCAAGCCCTTCCCCGAAAAGGACGAGATACAAGCCCAGTAACGAATGAATCCGAATGTCAACACGCTGCGCCCGCTTCAGGGCGCGGGACGCAAACTTTTCATAGAAACGTACGGCTGCCAGATGAACGTCGGCGACACGGAGATCGTGGTGTCGCTGATGCAGCGCGAGGGATATGTCTACACGGATCGGATCGACCAAGCGGACATCATCCTGTTGAACACCTGTTCGATCCGCGACAACGCCGAACAGCGCATCTGGGGACGGCTGGCCGAGATACGCCGCTACCGCAGGGCACGGCCGGGCGTGGTGGTCGGGGTCATCGGCTGCATGGCCGAGCGGCTGAAGGAGCGCCTCGTCGAGGGCCCCGAGGGGGTCGACGTCGTGGCGGGACCCGACGCCTACCGCGACCTGCCGCGGCTGGTCCGCGAGGCGGAGGCGGGCGGCAAGGGGATCAACGTGCTGCTCTCGACCGAGGAGACCTACGCCGAGATCGCACCCGTGCGGCTCGACCGCAACGGGGTGAGCGCATTCGTCTCGATCATGCGCGGCTGCAACAACTTCTGCTCCTACTGCGTAGTTCCCTACACGCGGGGCCGCGAACGAAGCCGCGACGCCGAAACGATCGTGGCCGAGGCCCGCACGCTGTTCGACAACGGCTACCGCGAGGTGACGCTGCTGGGGCAGAACGTCAACTCCTACCGCTTCGGAGAGGTCGACTTTCCCGAATTGCTGCGCCTCGTGGCGACGATCTCGCCGCTGCTGCGCGTGCGCTTCGCCACGTCGCACCCCAAGGACCTGAGCGACCGGCTGCTGGAGGTGATGGCCGCCATGCCCAACATCTGCCGTTCGATCCACCTGCCGGCGCAGTCGGGCGCCAGCTCGATGCTCCAAAGGATGAACCGCAAATACACGCGCGAGTGGTATCTCGACCGCATCGCCGCCATCCGCCGCATGCTGCCCGACTGTTCGGTGACCACCGACCTGATCGCCGGATTCTCGGGCGAGACCGAGGAGGAGCACGCCGCCACGCTGTCGCTCATGCGCGAGGTGGGCTACGACTTCGCCTACATGTTCAAATATTCCGAGCGACCCGGGACCTACGCGCAGCGACACCTGCCGGACGACGTGCCCGACGCGGTGAAATCCCGCCGCCTTTCGGAGATCATCGCCCTGCAAAACGAACTGGGTCTGGCGAGCAACCGCCGCGACGTGGGACGCGAAGCGGAGGTGCTGGTCGAGGGGTTGTCCAAACGGGACCCCAACCAGCTCTCGGGCCGCACCTCGCAGAACAAGGTCGTGGTCTTCGACCGCGGCGACCGCCGGATCGGTGACTACGTGCGCGTCCGCATCACGGGCTGCACGGCAGCGACTCTGTTCGGCGAAGAGATCGCCGAACCGAAAAAAAATTAAGAACTAACCATTAAGAGTTACTATTTATGCGATTTGACGAACTTCCCCTGGAGGATGAAATCCTCGACGGACTTGAAGATATGCATTTCGAGGAGATGACCCCCGTGCAGGAGCACACCATCCCCATCATCCTCGAGGGGCGCGACATCATCGGCTGCGCCCAGACCGGAACAGGAAAAACGGCGGCTTACACGCTGCCGCTGCTGAACAAGCTGCTGCTGGAGGGCAACGAGGACAACGTGATCAAGTCGGTCATCATCGTACCCACGCGCGAGCTGGCCCAGCAGATCGACCAGCAGTTCCAGGGCTTCTCGTACTACCTGCCCGTCTCGACGACGGTCGTCTACGGCGGCGGCGACGGCAAGGGGTGGGACGTGCAGAAAAAGGGCATGCTGATGGGTTCGGACGTGGTGATCGCCACTCCGGGCCGCATGATCTCCCACATCCAGAATAGCGGCATCGACCTCTCGCACGTCGAATGCCTGATCCTCGACGAGGCCGACCGCATGCTGGACATGGGCTTTTCGGAGGACATCATGAAGATCGTGTCGTACATGCCCAAGCAGCGGCAGACCATCATGTTCTCGGCCACGCTGCCGCCGAAAATCCGCGAACTGGCCAAGACCATCCTGCACAACCCCGCCGAGGTCAACATCGCCATTTCGAAGCCCAACGAGGCCATCGACCAGTCGGCCTACGTCTGCTACGAAAGCCAGAAGCTGGGCATCATCCGCGAAATGTTCGCCGAGCCGACCGATTCGAAAACCATCATCTTCTCCTCCTCGAAACTCAAGGTCAAGGAGTTGGCCCATACGCTCAAGCGGATGAAACTCAACGTCGCAGCGATGCACTCCGATCTGGAGCAAGCCCAGCGCGAGGAGGTGATGCTCGCTTTCCGCAACAACAAAATCTCGATTCTGGTCGCTACGGACATCGTGGCACGCGGCATCGACGTGGAGGATATCGGCATGGTCATCAACTACGACGTGCCGCACGACCCCGAGGACTACATCCACCGCATCGGCCGCACGGCCCGCGCTGCGGCCTCCGGAGCTGCCGTGACGTTCGTCAGCGAAGAGGACCAGGGCCGTTTCCACCAGATCGAGAAGTTCATCGAGAAGGATATTCGCAAGGCGGAGCTGCCCGCAGCGGTGGGCGAAGGGCCCAAATATGCGCCCGACGAAAACCGGGGGCGCTTCGGACGCGGACGGACCGCAGGAGGTCGTCCGGGAGGACGGGGCGAACGCTCAGGAAGCCGCGGAGATCGTTCGGGAGGCCGCGGAGAACGCTCGGGCAGTCGGGGCGAGCGCTCGGGCCGCGGCGAGCGGTCAGGCGGCGAGAGGAAGCGGTCGGAAGGACGACCCGAGACGGCGCAGGCCCCCACTTCGGAGGCTACGGCAGGTGTGAATCCGTCTGCCCCGCTCGATAACGACCACGCGTCGGGACGCGGCGAGGGCAACCGGGGTTCGCGCGACCGCAAACGCCGCGGAGGCCGCAACCGCCGCGGGAACGGCGGCAAAACCGCGGACGAGGGCACGCCCCAGTCGGGCGGAAGCGTCCCGCAGGCAGGAGGCGGAGGCACTTCTGCGGAGTAATTCTTGCTTCCGTACAACAGTTACCGTGTCCCTCGGGGCACGGTTGTTTCTATGGAGGAGCGGTTACTGCCCCTCTGTGCGTTTACGGGAAAAATAAAACAATATACTATTGCATAGCTATTCTGCATGAGAATGAAATGATCGGGGCAGCCGTCGGCCCCGGCAGCCCGCAGCCGCCCGGTGCGGAGGGCTGCACTCCACATTCGTTTCGTTTGGCCTCCGCCGGCTGCAGGCTGAGAAAGCAATAAATAATTGCAATTATCTCGGAAGGCCTTTATAAATATACATTCGGGGCGGACAGACCCGGCAGCCCGCAGCCGCCCGGTGCGAAGGGTTGCATTTGACCTGCGGCCCAACCTTCGCCCTCTGCGGACTGCAAAATGCAATCGGAGTGAATTATCGCTGCCGGAAATCCTTGCCCCCGCCGCGTAAAAAATGGTTTATTTCTGCCGGAAATAGATCTGCATCGGCACGCCGGCGAAATCCCAGCGGTCGCGGATGTTGTTCTCCAGAAAACGCCGGTACGGCTCCTTGATATACTGCGGCAGGTTGACGAAGAACGCGAACTGAGGCGTCGGCGTGGGAAGCTGAGTCACGTACTTGATTTTGATGTATTTGCCTTTAGTGGCCGGCGGCGGATAGTTCTCGATCAGCGGCAGCAGCACCTCGTTAAGTTCCGAGGTCGGGATGCGGCGTTTGCGCGACTGGAAGACGCGGATGGCCGTTTGCAGTACGTCGAGAATGCGCTGTTTGGTGAGCGCCGAGGTGAAGATGATCGGAATGTCGTTGAACGGCGCGAGCTTCTTCTTCAGAAACTCGGTCCACTCCTTCATCGTATTGTTCTCCTTCTCGATCAAATCCCACTTGTTGACCACGATCACGCACCCCTTGCGGTTGCGGACGATCAGGTTGTGGATATTGAGGTCCTGCGATTCGAGTCCCTGCTGCGCGTCGAGCATCAGGATGCAGACATCCGAACTCTCGATGGCGCGGATCGAGCGCATCACGGAGTAGAACTCCAGGTCCTCCATCTCCTTGCCCTTCTTGCGCATGCCGGCAGTGTCGACCAGGTAGAAATCCATGCCGAACTTGTTGTAGCGCGTATGGATCGAGTCGCGCGTGGTTCCGGCCACCGAAGTCACGATATTGCGCTCCTCGCCCAGCAGGGCGTTGGTCATCGACGATTTGCCGACATTGGGCCGTCCGACGATGGTGATGCGCGGCAGGTCGTCGTCCGCCTCGGCCTGCGTGTCGGCGGGCAGCGCCGCGAGGATGGCGTCCATCAGATCGCCCGTGCCGCTTCCGGACATCGAGGAGATGCAGTAGGGATCGCCCAACCCCAGCGCGTAGAACTCGTGCGAGGAGTAGATCTGCTCGTTGGTGTCGACCTTGTTGCAGACCAGGATTACCTTTTTGGAGGTGCGGCGCAGAATGTCGGCCATCAGCGCGTCCAGATCGGTGATGCCCGTGCGCACATCGACCAGAAAGAGGATTACGTCCGCCTCGTCGATGGCCAGGAGCACCTGACGGCGGATCTCGCTCTCGAAGACGTCCTCCGAATTGACCGTGTAGCCGCCCGTGTCGATCACCGAGAACTCGCGTCCGTTCCAGTCGGTCTTGCCGTAGTGGCGGTCGCGCGTGGTTCCGGCCGTCGCGTCCACGATGGCCTTCCGCTCTCCTACAAGGCGGTTGAAGAGGGTCGATTTGCCCACGTTGGGGCGTCCGACGATTGCTACCAGGCTCATACGCTATACTTTTTATTTAGGGTGCAAAGGTACGAATTTCTTCCGAAAACGCCGTTCCCCGCCCCCGGTTTTTTCCACCGCAGCTTCCACATCCGGAATTTTTGATTATATTTGCATCTATAAACCCACTTGCGTGACCGCATGATACTGACCTACTACACCGCTACGACGATGATTATCATCGCCTATCTGTTAGGCTCGATTCCGAGCGCTGTCTGGATCGGCAAAAAATATTACGGCATCGACATCCGCGAGCACGGCTCGAAGAACGCGGGCACGACCAATATGCTGCGCGTGCTGGGCCGCCGGGCCGCCCTGCCGGTCTTCGCACTGGACTTCCTGAAGGGATTCGTGGCGGTCACCATCATCGAAATGCTCAAATACGACGTCCACATCGGCGACAACGACCTGATCAACCTCAAGATCGTCGCCGTGTTCGCCGCCGTGCTCGGGCACATCTTCCCCATTTTCGCCGGATTCCGCGGCGGCAAGGGCGTGGCAACGCTCGTCGGGGCCGTGACAGGCATCTACCCGCCCGTGGCGCTGCTCTGCTTCGGGGTGTGGTTCGTGGTGCTGATGGTCTCGCACTACGTCTCGCTCGCCTCGCTGATCGCCGGCTGCTGCTTCCCTGTCTTCACGCTCATCTCGCCCAAGGTCAACGAGTCGATCCCCTTCGACGTCTTCTCGTTCGTGATCGCCATTCTGCTGATCGTCACCCACCGCAAGAACATCCGGCGGCTGATCGCGGGAACCGAATCGAAAACCTACATCTGGCGGCAGCGGCCCGTGAAAATCGACCCCGAGAAAGATGCCGGCGCGAAGAGCCCCGACGACCCGACGCAAGGGAAATAACCACGTAATACCGACCCGCCCATGTTACAGGAGAACCTCATCCGGATTTACGAGCAGAGTTTCCGCGAAAACCGCGAAATGCCGGCGCTGACCGACTACTTCAAAAACGAAGAGTTCTCGTACTACGAAATGGCGAAGGAGATCGCCAAACTCCACCTGATTTTCAAGAAAGCGGGCATCAAGCAGGGCGACAAGATCGCCCTGATCGGCCGCAACAACCCCCGCTGGTGCATCACCTACATCGGCACGATCACCTACGGCGCAGTCATCGTGCCCATCCTGCAGGACTTCACCCCCTCGGACGTCATCCATATCGTCAACCACTCGGAGAGCCGCCTGCTGTTCCTGGGCGACAACTTCTGGGACGTGATCGAGGAGGACCAGATCCGACAGATCGAGGCCGTCTTCTCGCTGACCGACTTCCACGTCATCTACGAACGCGACGGCAAGGCGCTGACCAAGTTCCAGCGCGACATCCTGAAGAACTACCGCGCCAAATACCCGCGCGGCTTCAGCATCAACGACATCAAATACCCCGAAATACCCAACGACCGGGTAATCCTGCTCAACTATACGTCGGGAACCACCGGCTACTCGAAAGGGGTGATGCTTACGGTCAATAACCTGACGGGCAACGTGCTGTTCGCCATGTCGGCGCTCAATACGCAGACCGGCACGCTCTATTTCCAGAAAGGCGGCCGCACCCTCTCGTTCCTGCCGCTGGCCCACGCTTACGGCTGCGCGTTCGACTTTCTGGCCCCGCTGGCCGTGGGCGGACACATCACGCTGCTGGGCCGCATCCCCTCGCCCAAGATTCTGCTCGAAGCGATGGCCGTCGTCAAGCCGACGATCATCTGCTGCGTGCCGATGATCCTCGAAAAGGTCTACCGCAAGCAGGTGCTTCCGCTGCTCGAGAAAGGTCCCATGTCGATCGCCATGAAGATTCCGCTGCTCAACACGGCCATCCACTCGGTAATCCGCAAGAAACTGATGGACGCCTTCGGCGGCAACGTCACGATCTTCATCGTGGGCGGCGCACCGATGAACCAGGAGACCGAGGCGTTCCTGATGAAGATTCGCTTCCCGATCACCATCGGCTACGGCATGACCGAGTGCGCCCCGCTCGTCAGCTTCGCGCCCGACAACGAGTTCAAGGCCGGATCGTGCGGGCGCTACATCCGCGAGATGCTCGAGGTGAAGATCGACTCGCCCGACCCGGAGCACGTGGCCGGCGAGATCGTCGTCCGCGGCGAGCACGTCATGGCCGGCTACTACAAGAACGACAAGGATACGCAGAAGGTGCTCGACGCCGACGGCTGGCTCCACACGGGCGACATGGGCACGATGGACGCGGACGGCACGCTCTACATCCGCGGCCGCTCGAAGACCATGATCCTTTCGGGCAACGGGCAGAACATCTACCCCGAAGAGATCGAGGACAAGCTCAACAACATGTATATGGTGCTCGAATCGCTTGTTGTAGACGCGGGGAACGGTCGGCTCAAGGCGCTCGTGGTTCCCGACTACGAGCAGGCCGAGAAGGAGGGTGTCGACAAGAACGACCTGCCGCAGATCATGCAGAACAACCTCGAGGAGCTGAACAAACTGCTGGCCGCCTACGAGCGGGTTTCGGAGCTGGTGATCTACCCCACCGAGTTCGAAAAGACCCCCAAACGAAGCATTAAACGCTACCTCTACAGCCCATCGCTGCTGAGTAAGTAATCCGCGCTGCCGCAGGCAACTGAAGCTCTTCGCCTTTGATATCCGGAAAGCCTCCGCCGTTTACTCCTCACGGTCGGATTAAATTTAATATTGCATAGGTTGTAGCTTTTATTTACTTCTTGATTATCCGACCGCAGGCTGCGCCCGAAAACAAAGCGTTCCTACAATCTTAATCTGCGGCGCTGTGTGCCGCACCTGCTCGCGCACTTCTGGAAACGGCGGGAATTGCGGTTGTCCGACGCCGAGCGCCCGGAACGGGTGTGCGATATGCTTTAGCGTTCATGCCCGTTCAGCGAGGCGGAGGACGGACGCCCGCCGTTTTCTGCGTGCGCGGTTCTTTCGCCCTTTCTTCTAAAGAAAGGGCAAGAACGTTTAGTTCGAAGAACCGGCGAGCCGCAGCCGCCGGGCGCGGAGGCCCAGGCGGATAATCGCACCGCCCGGTCAGGGATTCCACCAACGTAAATACGCTTTCGATCGCCGAATCTCGCGGCGTCCCGCCGCGTCTGCAAATCTGATCCCACCCCTGCCCCCTCGCTCGGGAGGGACGAAGAACATCAGATATGAATTTTTGCATGCCGGCAGCGGCTCGAAGAGCCGGCGGGCCGCAGCCTCCGGCGGCGGAGGCCCGCTTTTCGCGTGCACTCCGCAGGCTGCTGCCCGAGAGTACTGAACCAAACCGTCAATAAGAGGCCACGCATCACCGTCCTTCGCAGGCTGCGGCCCTCCACACCTTTATACAAAAAACGGAAAGATTCCTCTTTCCGTCAGGTTTAATTATTTCTCATTTGGGGGATAGTTCAACGGGGCGAAAAACTCGTCGAGAGTAATCCCATAGAACCTACAAAATATTGCAAGCGAACCTATTGAGGGAACATATCTCCCCGATTCAAAATGTGGAATATCCAATTTTGTATTTTCGACAACATATTCTTGCGAATGATTATGAATTTTACGTATTTCTTTAATACGCAGAATAATCATATCGTATAATATATCGTCTCTTCGTTGTTTCATTGATACAAAAGAATAAATCAATACATTTTTTTACACTGGTGCTTGCACCCTTGAAATCTTTTTTTTACATTTGCATCAGCAACAACCTAATATGATTGCAGAAATTATGCTAACTTTGCCAATAGACATTTCGGCATAGCCGAAAGACATAATAAAGAGTAGCAACTCTTTATACCGTTTCGAGAAATTAGGCACTTTTCGTGAGTGGGTATAAATGTTGCCAGCCCTTGTTTTGTTCCGTCCGAAAGGACGGAACTTGCAAGGGCGCGGTACATTTCCTCACTCCGGGTCGCCTAATACCTTCGAACGGGATTTGTACTCGCGTCCCTTGCTTTTTTATGCCTTTTATGAAAAGGCGACCGATCACCCTCGATCGGAAACCGGGGACGTGGCAGCGCATAACGCCCGTCTTTTTTTGTGTCCTCATCCCAACTTTCACCTATGAAATCGCTGAAAGACTATGCCGATGATCCGGGGATTTGCGAATACCTCGAAACGCTGATCTTCCGCTCGCAGCTGCTCGATTACTTCGAGACCCTGCGCCGGGAGGCACACCACGTCTATGCGCTGCTGATGCAGGCTCC
>NZ_DBFWLF010000003.1:0-6361 GCF_048465635.1 Alistipes sp. | reverse complement strand
CGGCGCACAGTAGCGTCGTCGGGCAGGAGGGGATGCCCGTCGAGCAGCGCTTCGCGGCCTTGCAGCAGAAGCATGGCCGGGAATTCGTTCAGCAGCGCTTCGACGGTCAGTTCGTCCCGCTTCGAGAATAACCTTACGCAGCGGCCGCTGAACGGTTCGTATTTCAGTTCCGACGCCTGGTCACGTTCGCTGCGCGGAATGTAGCCCGCCACGAACAGGTACAACTCTTCGGGAAAGGGGAACGCTTCCTCGGGAGCGGCGCAGAACGCCGCCACGGAGTAGCTCTCGCTCTGCCACGGAGCATGGCAGTTCGCCCAGTCGATCCAGACCACCGAGGGCGGAGCCTGCATCAACAGCGCATAGAGGTGGTGGGCCTCCCGGCGCAGGGTCTCGAAGTAATCGAGCAGCTGCGGGCGGAAGATTAGCGTTTCGAGGTATTCGCAAATCCCCGGATCATCGGCATAGTCTTTCAGCGATTTCATAGGTAAAAGTTGGGGTGAGGGCACAAAAAAAGGGCGCGGTGTCAGCCCCAATAGCAGGTCATAGGAAACCCGATTCAGAAAGCTGTCCTTGCGCCCCTGTTGTGTCCCGCCAAAGATAGCGGGACATAACAAGGACTGACAACTATTATACCTGAATCAAACCCTCCCGGAAGAGGTCCCTATGTTTGCTATTGGTATAAAGAGTTGTTTACCCTTTATGGATATGTCCGTCGGCGCGGCCGACACTTCGATTCCTTTTCATAGGCTGTTCGTTTCTTTTAAGCGGCTCCTGCCGCCTCCCTCGGAAACATTTGCAGACTATTTGCAGGAATTACAGACAAATGTAATCAAAACGATGGACAAGGCCAAGCGGTTTACCAACTTTTTTCCTAATTTTGTGGTTATGAAAAAGAGCATCGCTTTCCTGCCCGAGGACAAACAAGCCGATTTGAAGCAGCTGGTCGAGCTGGTCCGCCGCAATATCAAGGAAGTCGGCCTGATCGTTCTTTACGGCAGCTATGCCCGGAACAGCTACATCGATTACGACCAGCGCATCGAATTCGGCGTGCCGACCTACTATATGAGCGACTACGACCTGCTGATTCTCACCCGCAAGGAGATCGGAGCCATCCAGCACGCGCTCTATTCCAAAATCGCCGATGCCTTTTTCGAGCACAAGAACCGACCGTTCCACACCCATCCGCAGTTCATCAATTACGGGATCGACGACTTCAACTACGCTCTTTCCAAGGGGCACTATTTCGAAACGGAGATCAAACGCCAGGGAATCATCCTCTTCGATTCCGGCGAATTCCGGTTGGAACGGCGGCGCAGGCTTCGTTTCGATGAAATACGCGAACGGGCCGAAAAATATTACAACGATAAATTTAATCGAGGTGTGGATTTTCTCGAAGATACAATAAATAACTTAGCAAAAGAGAAATTTGTTCATGCCTCTTTCCATTTGCATCAGGCAACTGAAAACTTTTTGCGGGTGATTCCGATGGTTTTTATTCTTTACGGCTACAAGAGCCATGACCTGGAATCGCTGATGAGAGCCTGCAAGGAGTACGCACCGGAGGTCTACCGGCTGTTTCCGCGCGACAACGCGGAGGAAGAGCGCCTGTTCAAACTCTTGCAGCGGGCCTATGTCGAATCGCGCTACAACCCCGACTTTGAAATCACCCGGGAGGATATCGACGCCCTGCTGCCCAAGGTCGAACGGCTCCGCAAACTGGTCGAGCGGGTCTGTACCGCCCAAATCGCCTACTATGCCGAACAATCCGCCGGATCGGCTTCGGATAAAACTACGACGCAACCCCCACCGAACAAGCGTTGACACGCCTACTCTACATAGCCGTTTTAGCGGTATGGCTGACCGGATGCAGGACACCGGCGACCGACGCGCAACTCGACGCGGCGCAAGCCGTCATCGAGGAGCAGCCGGACAGCGCGCTGCGCATCTTGAGGTCGGTCGACACGATGCAGCTCTCCCCGGCAGAAAAGGCCCGGCGCCGCGTACTGCTCTCACAGGGATACAGCTTGAAAAATGTAGATATTGCCAGCGACTCGCTGATCGCTCCGGCATTGGCGTGGTATGAGCGGCACGGAACCGCCGCCGAGCGGGCCAAGGCATGGGCTTATTACGGGGCTGTACACGTCAACGCCGATGAGTTGGACAAAGCCGTCGAGGGCTACACTACGGCCCTGCGCTATGCCGGCAGGGTGCGCGGCGACCGGGCCACCGACAAGCTCCGGGCCGCGATCTACCACAACCTCGGCGTGCTGTTCTCCAATCAGAGTTACCATGCGCAGGCCGAGGAGTATTTCGACCGTGCGGCGACGCTCTACGGCGAGCTGGGCGAAGAGGAGAGTCGGATGTTCGGCGTGCTGATGAAGTCAATGGTCGTCTTCACGCAACACCGCTACGACGAGGCGATCACCCTTTTGGAGAGCATCCGCAAAGAAGCTGCCCGGTCGGAAAATCCCGAGTTAAGGGTGTTTGTCGAAACCTATCTGATCCACTACCGAGTTTACGCCGGCAGCTGCACGCCTGAAAAACTCTTGGAGGATCGCAATCGCATCGACCGCCGGGATATAGACTCGCTCAGGCGGCGTAATGACAAGACCCTCAACGAAAACGCATCGTTGATGATGTACGACGCGCTGTGCGGCATCTTGTTCTTCAACACCAACCAACCGGACTCGGCATCGTTCTACCTCCATCGTTCGTTGCGTGCGGTGGATAAGCACACTTCGGGGACTGCCGGACTCTTCTATATTCTCGCCGACATCTACAAAACCCAGGGCATGGTCGATTCGGCCTACTACTACCAAGCATGTTACGTCGGGCTGCAAGACTCGATCTACCGTGCCGAACGCACGCAGCAGGTCGCCGAGCTGGAGCTGCGCCACCGCAGCCAGTACGAAATGGGACTGCTGGAGACGCGGCAACGTTATCAGCTTTGGATATTCGTGTTAGCAGGTCTGTTACTCTCCGGCGGGCTGGGTTGGGGCATTGTGAGCTACCGTCGCCGTCTGCACCGCCGCGAGGAGCAGTTGGGCGAGTACCTCGGACTGTTGGAGTCGTACCGCGAGTCACACGACAGCCTGACCTCGCGCCTGCAAGCGAACGACGAACGGGAAGCGGCAGTCAAGCGTCTGCTCGAAGGACGTATGGCCGTCATTCGCGACATCGCCTCGACCTACTACCTTTACGGCGAAACACGCCGTCTGACCGAGAAGATGAAGGAGCTGGCGTTGAGTCCCGCGATGCTCGCCGATGTGGTGCGGATGGCCGATCTCTACAACGACAACGCCGTCGGTCGGCTTCGTGCACAGCTGCCCGGATGGACCGAGCGCAACTACGAATTCGCGGCGCTGGTCGTCGCGGGTTTCTCGCCGCAGGAGATCAGCGTGATGCTCGACATGACCCTCAACGGCGTCTACACGCTCAAGTCGAAACTCAAGCGACGCATCGTCGAATCGCAGGCCGCAGACAAAGCATTTTTCGCCCGGTTTTTCGAGTGATTTTCGGCCGGCAAGATTTTTTCGGCATTAAGCCTTTAATATCAGCATCTTACAAGTTCATCGGCAAGATCAATTTCGGATCAAAATAGCCGTTACAGAGTAACTTTGCATCAAGAAACCCTCAATGCAAAAAGTTATGATCCGAATCCCGATTCTCTCGCTGCTGGCGTTGCTCCTGTGCGGCAACGCATTCTCCCAAACGGTACATGGCAAGGTCGTAAACGAAGCCCGCGGGGCAGTCGTCGGCGCGGCGGTCGTGCTGTTAGACGCCGACTCGACCTATGTGGACGGCGTGACGACCGATTCGCTCGGAGGCTTCCGCATCGCATCAGCCGTCCGGCCCTACCGCTTATTGGTTCAGCACCTCGGTTACGAGCCTTTGGCGCTCGACACCGACAAAGACGATGTAGGTGAGATTATGCTCCGCGAAGCGGCCAATACTATTGGCGAGGTGGTCGTTAAAGGCGAACGGCCCGTCGTGAAGGTCGAACAGGGACGTCTGGTCTACGACCTCGAAGCGCTCACGCAGCACAAAGCCGTGAACAACGCCTACGAAGCCCTGACCCGCCTGCCGGGCGTGAGCGAAAAAGAGGGCGCGCTGGAGCTGGCCGGAATGGGCGGTGTGACGGTGATCCTCAACGGCAAGCCCTCGACGATGACTGCCGAGCAGCTCGCGGCTTTGCTCAAATCAACCCCGGTCGACCGCATCGAAAAGGCCGAGGTGATGTACAGCACTCCGCCTCAGTACCACGTGCGCGGCGCGGCGATCAACCTGGTGATGCGGCGCGGTTACGACCGCACATTCGCAGGCGAAGTGCACGCAAACTATTCTGCCCGGTACTACAACAACTGGGAAGCCGGAGGCAACCTGCTCTTCTCGTCGCCCGCGTGGTCGGCCGATGTGACCTACTCCGCCGGACAATCGAAGAGCATCCAGCCCATCGAGCTTTTTTCGCGCCACACGCTCAGCGGCAAGGTCTATGACATCACACAAAACCAGCAACTTATCTCATCCGCCACGAAGCACAACCTGCGCACGGCATTCGACATCGGGCGCGAGGGCAAAGGCCGCTTCACGGCGGCCTACACAGGCAGCTTTACACCCCGGAATCCGGCGACGACCGACGCGACGGGAACATTCGTTACCTCGCACAACGACCGTACGGGCGACGATGCGATGCACAACGCCTCGCTGCGCTACACCTCGACGTTCGGGTTGGACCTGAGTGCGGACTATACCCGCTACCGCACTTCGACGTTCATGGCCATGCAGAATCGCTATGCAGACGGTCGCACCACGGCGTTCGACGTGGCGGCAGGGCAGACGATCGACCGACTGTCGCTGAACGTCGATCAGGAGCACACGCTCGGCAAGAACTGGCAGCTGACCTACGGCGGTGCGTTCGACTGGGCCGAAGACCACGACACGCAGCAATATACCCTGCGCGAAGGGGAGGTCGAAACCGAAAATACCGATTCGCGGCTCTCGGAATACACAGGGAATCTCTATGCCGGGTTCGGCAAACAACTCTCACGCGGAAGCCTCTCCGTGTCGCTTGCGGGTGAATATTATCAGTTGGGCGACTACCGCAACTGGTCGCTCTATCCGCAGGCCACGTTCATGTGGATGTTCTCGGAGAAGCACCTCGTGCAACTCTCGCTCTCCTCGGACAAACGCTATCCCTCCTATTGGGAGATGCAGCAGGCGGTCTCCTACATCGACGGTTATTCGGAGATTCGGGGCACGCCCGGCCTGCGTCCGTCGCGCAGCTACAACGGGCAGGCGTTGTATATGTATAAGCAGAAATACATTTTTATGCTTTTCTGGAGCGAGATGCCCGACTATTTCGTGCAGACCGGCTGGCAGGCATCGGATCGGCTGGCACTTGTCTACCAGTCGCTCAACTGGAACGTCAATCGCCAGATGGGGGCGAACGTCATCCTCCCGTTCCGCATCGGCAAGTGGCTCGACTCGCGCGTAACACTCACCGGACTCTACATGAAACAGCGGTGCGACCGGTTCCACGACCTCTCGTTCGACCGCTCGAAATGGCTCGGCGTGGTAAATATGGAGAACACCGTGCGCCTCGCACGCAAGCCCGACATCACGCTCGATATTTCGGGTTACTACCAAACCCCGGCCATTCAGGGGACATTCGACACCGATCCCAGCTGGACCCTCGACGTCGGAGCCAAATGGACCTTCGACAAAGGCCGCGCAAGTCTCACAGCCCGCTGCACCGATATTTTCGAGTCGGTCGACCCCTCCGTGAAAATTCGCTACGCCGGGCAGTATATCGACATGAGTTCGGGGTTCTACACACGGACATTTACCCTCCATTTCTCCTACCGCTTCGGCAGCTACAAAGAGAAAAAGCGCACGCAGGTCGATACGTCGCGGTTCGGGCATTGAATAAAAGTGTGGCATTTTACGGTCCCTCAAACAGGTAGCGTATGGGAGCATGTGGCCCGTCTATGTAGAACTTATCTGTAAACCAAGAGCGGACGAAGGTCGAGAAAGAGAAAACCAACACCAAAAAAGAAAGATGACAGAAAAGGAGGCTTGTGAGCTTGTCAGTGATCCCGCAAGCCTCCTTTTCGTTCGGATGATCGATAGCTCACTACCGATCGCTCAACTCTTTATAAAGCTCGAGCCGCAGTCCGCAGTAGTTTTCAATGATCTCGCCTGCTTTGCGCACGCGCTCCATATGTATCTCCAACTCTTGCGGTGCGATGTCGAACCGGATGCCGTACGGTGACTTTTGCAGAAAACTCTTCAGCCGCGGCAGCGTGAAGATGTTTTCGATGTGGGTGTCGTCGAAAGCCAGCATCAGCTTCGTCGACAGCGT
>NZ_DBFWLF010000002.1:0-5531 GCF_048465635.1 Alistipes sp. | reverse complement strand
AAAGAAGAACTTTCCACCGCCAAGAAGGAGGCCGTTCGTTGGAGCAACAAGTACCACGACCTGTGGTACGACGTGAAACCCTATCTGGATGCTCTCCACCGTGCGCCCGAACTGGTGCGTGGCTTTCTGGAAAAGATTCTTGCCCCCAAGCAGGAGCACACCATGAATGTGCCGCAGCAAAACCGTAAGCGTGGGCAAGATGTAGAACTTTAAGCTGAATTTTTAGATGATATGACAATATAAGGAGCAACGCTTATGGATTTTGACCGTAATTCTATGACCGTCCCTGTGCAATCTTCCGATTATACGAAAAAGTTCTTGCAAAAGGGCTCGAATCCCACTACAATGGAAGTGGTCACTCAAACCAATGCCGTCAAGTCTCCGACTGACGGCCCGGCAACCACGAAACTGGTGTACACGGTGGAAGAGATCGCACGAATGCTGGCCATCAGCCTGCGCTCTGCTTACAATCTGTGCAACAGCACTACCGAATTCCGTGTCCTGCGAGTAGGCGGAAGCATCCGTGTGCCGAAGGACAGCTTCGATGCGTGGCTCTACCGGGCAGCTTGATAAGGAGGCAAACAGTATGGCATATATTACGAAGCGCGGCAACTCTTACAGCGTCCGCTACACCTACGAAGATGAGCACGGCAAGAGCTGCGACAAATGGGAGAGCTTTCCCACAAAAGAGGAGGCAACGAACCGAAAAAAGCAAATCGAGCATGAACTGGCCGCTGGCACTTTCCTGATTCCGTCCTCGGTAACGGTGGCAGAGTTCCTGATGGACTGGCTGCCGAAACAGTGCAGCAAGCACAAGTGGGCACCCAAAACCTACGAATCCAACCTTTCCACCATTCAGAATCTCATTATCCCCTATATCGGTAGCATGGAGATGCAGAAGCTCAAGCCCTACCACATGGAGAACCTCTACACGACCCTGAGCAAAACGCCCTGTGGTTCGTATATCGAGGGCAAGAAGCAGGAACTGACCGAAAAGCAGAAGCAGCGTTTCCTTTCCGGCACAACGATCCATGAGGTGCACCGGCTGCTGGGCACTGCCTTCCAGTATGCCGTAGAGTGGGGCATCCTTGTCAAAAGCCCTGTTCCCGTGGACAGCCCCAAGAAGTCTACGCAGGAGCGCACCATCTGGACGGTAGAGGAAATGAGGGCGGCTCTGGACAGCATGGAGGACCCCATCCTGCATCTGGCAGTCCACCTCACACTGGTGGGCGCACTGCGAGAGGGCGAGATCGTAGGTCTGACCCCGGAAGATCTCGATTTTGACGCAGCAGATGGCATCGGAACCTTCCGTATCAACAAGTCCATGCAGCGGGTGCGGAAAGAAGCCCTAAATCAAGTGGACGATGGCTGCATCATCAAGATATTCCCGGACAAGCTGGAGCGCAGCACCACTTCCCTCATCCTGAAAAGCACCAAAACCGCATCCTCCTGCCGTACCATCTTCATGACCTCTGCACTGAAAGAGGAATTGAAGAAGTGGCTGAATCAGTTGGCGGCAGACGAGATGAAAGACCCGGCACGCTACCATGATAGCGGAATGCTGTTCCGTCTACCCAATGGTCTGGCAGTGGAGCCGGTGCTGATCCGCAAGAAGTTCCTCAAATGGCAGGATGCCCACCCGGAATTCCCCCGCATTGTGTTCCACGGTTTGCGGCATTCCAGTGCCACCTATCAACTGATGATCTCCGGCGGCGATGTGAAAGCCGTTCAGGGCACCACAGGGCACGCCACGGCGGATATGCTGGTGAACACCTACGCTCATATCCAGCAGTCCTCTCGTGTAGAACTGGGCAGGAAATTTGAGGAAGGGTTCTATGCTAAACAGGAAAGCCCCAGCCCGCAGGCTGTACCCGCCGCAGGCGAACCGACCATCTCCATGACCGCTCTGCTGGAACTTCTGAAGGACGCAGACCCCGAAGTAAAGGCGCAGCTCCGTCTGGCTCTGCTGACCTGATGCAAAATTTACCACGCATTTCAAAGCAATTCCAGCCCATGCAGAGGATTCCCACGAAAACGCCGACCGTGCAAAAACCGTGCATTGACCGTGCAAGCCCCGATTTTTCGGGGTTACATAACAAAAAAGAACGTCAAATCTTACGATTTGACGTTCAATATCTGGTGCACCTCCAGGGACTCGAACCCTGGGCCCACTGATTAAGAGTCAGTTGCTCTACCAACTGAGCTAGAGGTGCATATGGTGACCCGTACCGGAATCGAACCGATGTTAAAGGCGTGAGAGGCCTCTGTCTTAACCGCTTGACCAACGGGCCATATAAAAGTCGGCGACTACCTATTTTCACAAGCCGTTTCCAGCTAACTATCTTGGGCACGAGTGAGCTTAACTGCTGTGTTCGGAATGGGAACAGGTGGAACCTCACCGTCATCGTCACCGACCATATGACTGACCAAGTATAACACACTGCTGTGTTCTTGTCCAGTATTTCTTAGAAGGACGTGCCTTCAAAACTGAATAATCACTGCTACTTCTCGTTGACTTGAGATACTCAAGCGAATTGTGGTCAAGCCCTCGACCTATTAGTACACGCTTGCTGAATGGATCGCTCCACTTACACATCGTGCCTATCAACCTTGTAGTCTTCAAGGGGTCTTACTTGTTTAAAACAATGGGATATCTTATCTTTGGGTCGGCTTCACGCTTAGATGCTTTCAGCGTTTATCCGATCCGTACGTAGTTGCCCAGCTATGCTCCTGGCGGAACAACTGGTGCGCCAGAGGTACGTCCGTCCCGGTCCTCTCGTACTAGGGACAGCTCCCATCAAATATCCTGCGCCCACGACAGATAGGGACCGAACTGTCTCACGACGTTCTGAACCCAGCTCGCGTACCGCTTTAATTGGCGAACAGCCAAACCCTTGGGACCGAATACAGCCCCAGGATGCGATGAGCCGACATCGAGGTGCCAAACCTCCCCGTCGATGTGGACTCTTGGGGGAGATCAGCCTGTTATCCCCAGGGTAACTTTTATCCGTTGAGCGATGGCATTTCCACTCACATACCACCGGATCACTAACTCCAACTTTCGTTACTGCTCGACCCGTCAGTCTCGCAGTTAGGCTCGCTTCTGCGTTTGCACTCTTTTGCTTGATTTCCGTTCAAGCTGAGCGAACCTTTGAACGCCTCCGTTACTTTTTAGGAGGCGACCGCCCCAGTCAAACTGCCCACCTAACAATGTCCCCCGACTCGATTCAGAGCCGCAGGTTAGAATTCCAATATCGCAAGGATGGTATCCCAACGGCCACTCCGCAACCGCCAAAGCGATTGTTTCCCAGTGTCCCATCTATCCTGTGCATGCAACATCGAAACCCAATATTAGGCTACAGTAAAGCTCCATGGGGTCTTTCCGTCTTGTCGCGGGTAACCGGCATCTTCACCGGTACTACAATTTCGCCGGGCGGGCTGTTGAGACAGTGCCCAAATCATTACGCCTTTCATGCGGGTCAGAACTTACCTGACAAGGAATTTCGCTACCTTAGGACCGTTATAGTTACGGCCGCCGTTCACTGGGGCTTCGATTCAATGCTTGCACATCTCCTCTTAACCTTCCAGCACCGGGCAGGCGTCAGCTCGTATACGTCATCTTTCGATTTAGCACAAACCTGTGTTTTTGGTAAACAGTTGCTTGGGCCGATTCTCTGCGGCTCCATCTCTGGAGCACCCCTTCTCCCGAAGTTACGGGGTCAATTTGCCGAGTTCCTTAACAACCCTTCTCCCGTTGGCCTTAGAATCTTCTTCCTACCTACCTGTGTCGGTTTGCGGTACGGGCACCTCAGAAATACACACAGCTTTTCTCGCCATCTTCCATCCCAGACTTCGGTACTAACTTCCCTCGATCTCTACCGGAACCAACACCCGGCTCTGAGACTTCAAATGTGTCCCTGTGCTTAACTCTTTTGGTGGTGACGGAATCTCTACCGTCTGTGCATCGGCTACGCCTTCCGGCCTCACCTTAGCTCCCGACTAACTTGGAGCGGACGAACCTTCCTCCAAAAACCTGAGGCTTTCGGCCATGCAGATTCTCACTGCATTCGCGCTACTCATTCCGGCATTCTCACTTCTATACACTCCACAGCCGCTTACGCTACTGTTTCTCCGCGTATACAACGCTCCCCTACCCAATCCATTACTGGATTGCCTAAGCTTCGGTGTCAGGTTTAGCCCCGTTAAATTCTCCGCGCAAAGACGCTCGACCAGTGAGCTATTACGCACTCTTTGAATGAGTGGCTGCTTCTGAGCCAACATCCTGGTTGTCTGCGTATCTTCACATCGTTTTCCACTTAACCTGACTTTGGGACCTTAGCTGTAGATCTGGGCTGTTTCCCTTTTGACAATGACATTTATCTGACACTGTCTGACTCCCAAGCATCAATACTCTGGCATTCTGAGTTTGATAAGCTTCGCTAACCTCTCGGCCGCTAGGCTATTCAGTGCTTTACCTCCAGGTATCTAACTTGAGGCTAGTCCTAAAACTATTTCGGGGAGAACCAGCTATCTCCGGGTTCGATTGGAATTTCTCCGCTACCCACAGTTCATCCGCCGCCTTTTCAACGGAGGTCGGTTCGGTCCTCCATGGAATTTTACTTCCACTTCAACCTGACCATGGGTAGGTCACCCGGTTTCGGGCCCATTATATGCAACTTAACGCCCTTTTCAAACTCGCTTTCGCTTCGGCTCCAGACCTTAAGTCCTTAACCTTGCTGCATACAATCGCTCGCCGGACCGTTCTACAAAAAGTACCCTATCACACTTTGACGTGCTCTAGGTGCTTGTAGGCACAGGGTTTCAGGTTCTTTTTCACTCCCCTCCCGGGGTGCTTTTCACCTTTCCTTCACAGTACTATACGCTATCGGTCACTGGGTAGTATTTAGGGTTGGAGGGTGGTCCCCCCATCTTCCGACCAGGTTTCACGTGTCTGGCCGTACTCTGGAAATCGCTCAGCTCTCGTCATTTTCACCTACGTGGTTCTCACACTCTCTGACCGGCCTTCCCATGCCGTTCGGTTAACAACTTGAGTCTTAAATGCGCTCCGTACCCCGAAGGTATTTCTACCTTCGGTTTGCCCTCTTCCGCGTTCGCTCGCCACTACTTACGGAATCTCGTTTGATGTCTCTTCCTCGCCCTACTTAGATGTTTCAGTTCAGGCGGTTCCCTCGATGTACCTATTTTAAATTTCAGTACAACGTACCTGAGTATGAACCCAGGTGAGTTTCCTCATTCAGAAATCTCCGGATCAATGCTTATTTGCAGCTCCCCGAAGCTTATCGCAGCTTATCACGTCTTTCATCGGCTCCCAGTGCCAAGGCATTCGCCCTGCGCCCTTGTTCGCTTGACCATATCAAACTAATCTCTTTCGAGATCGGCTTGTATCCTCTTGATTCTCTCTTGCCAACGAAGATTATGTTACCCTTCCTTTTGAAATTGTAATATTTCTTAAAAAGAACTTACTATAATCTTTGTTTCGCAGTTATTATTCAGTTTTCAAGGTACGTCTT
>NZ_DBFWLF010000001.1:0-3113 GCF_048465635.1 Alistipes sp. | reverse complement strand
TGTGTTCCGTCAATAAGAATTCCCCAGTTTCGCCAGCAAAAAGGACCACTAGGGTGGGGATTTTTGACGTTACTCAAAATGGGCGGGGCCGAGGCCCCTGGGTTGATCTTCCTTGGGGAGGGGCGAAGCCCCTCCCCAAGCCGTTTTAGAGCGGCGGCAAGCCGTCCAAATCGTCCTGTCGGCGCGAGTCGGCGCTATGCTTGTGCCGTTCAAAGATGACATCGCTGAGGCGCGTCAGGATGAAGCGCTCCGTGCAGAGCCTCAGAGCACGCGTCAGAGCGTCGGAGAAGGCGTCTTCAGAGCAGTCCTCTTCCGCCTCTCTCTCCCTCGCGCAGGCGTCTGCCAGAGCCTCGCTGGAGGCCTCAGTCTCCGGCCAGTGCTCAGCATCGACATCGACGTTCATGCGGAGCTCAGCGTCTGTTCTCACCCATCTGTCGAAGAGCGCCGCTGTCTGATCGTGCATGTCTCGGACATCCAGAGCGCACTCACGGATGAATCCCTTGAGCTCGTCATGCGCCTTGCGGCCCCTGGCCTCCATGCCTCGAAGCGTGAGGACGTCGTTGCTCAGGCCTGTAGAGGCTCCCGTCAGCTCGTCATTGAGAAAGAGCGTCCCGTCGTCTTCAGCGTTGCGGACGATGGTCCGTGCCTGTTCCGTCAGGGCGCTGCGGTACGACAGCACGGTCTCGGTGTACGTGGTGTTGTGCGTGTTCTTCGTCATGGCTTACTTCATCAGAGAGTGGCGCAGGCGGTAGCTTTGGTCGGTGTGTTTGAGCAGATACCCATGGTGGACGATGCGGTCCATGATCGCAAGGAGAAGCCTCTCATCGCTGAAGATGCGGTTCCACTCGACGAACGGGAGGTTGGTCGTCACGATGATGCTGCGTTGTTCGTAGCAGTCGGCGATCACCTCGAAGAGCAGCCGCGTCCCGTCCACATTCGTCGGGAGGTAGCCCCATTCGTCGATGATCAGGAGGTCGCACTGTTCGATGCGGCGGCGGTACCGCGGCCAGGCGTGGTTGTCGTGAGCCGTCTGGAGCTCCTCAATGAGGTTCGCCATGCGGCGGAACATCACCTTGTACCCAAGGTCGCAGGCCTTGATCCCAAGGGCGGAAGCCAGGTGCGTCTTACCCGAGCCGGGCACCCCCATCATCACGAGGTTCTGGCGTTTCTCGATGAAGCCGCAGCTTGCGAGGGCACCGAAGGTGAGCCCCGTCGGCATCGTGACGCCCTCCCGCTCGTAGACCTCGAGGGTCTTGTCCAGATTGGGGATGCCTGAGGCCTGGCGGTTGCGCTTCACGCGCTCCTCGTTGCGGTTCTCGCAGAGCCGCTTCAGCAGGTCACGCACAAAGAGGGCCGGGGACGTAACGTCCCCCATTTCCTTGTAGGCGGGGACGACGTGTGAGCCCAACCTCAAGGCCGTCGCGTAGCCGCGGATTTCATCATCAATCGTCTGAGCAGTCATGTCAGGCAAGCCCCGCATAAGGTTCGAGGGAGACGGAGGGAACGGTCGGTTGGCTGAGGTGCTCAGGCAAATCCATCAGCTGGCGATCGTCGGTGGGTGTGTCCTTCAGGCCGCGGAAACCCACGATCAACGTCGAGAGGTCTTCGTGTCCGAAACGCCGGACGGCCTCGTCCAATCGCGAGCAGATCTGCTCAATCGGCGTGCCCTCCTTCAGCGTCACATAGCAGGCCTCAAGCACCTCTCTGCGGGGCTGCGCACGCAGGCCGGTCAGATACGTGACGGTCGCTTCGCCGAGCATCTTGGCGAGGGCGCTGTCCTTGAAGCTGGTCGGCTTCTTTCTGAGCAGGCCAAGCATCACCTTCCAATCGATGAAGTCCTTATGGAGCCCGTAATGACGCTTGTGGCTGGTGAGCAGGGTTCGGTCGGAGTCGTAGAACGACAGCGTGTCCCAGCGCTTGCAGACGTGGACCTTCTGGCCGGGAGCCGCGTTGACCTGGTAGTCGTTCTTGTCGACTCGGACGAACCCCGTGTTGTCAACCGTCGCTTCGACCCAAGAGCACGGATCGAAATCCGCTGCCGGGAGATGGAGCATGAGGGCGAGATCCTCAAGGAAGAGCTCCTTGATCACCCTGGGCGCCTTCTTGTAGTGGGGCTCCTCCGCCTGACGCTCCAACCAAGTCATGAGGCTGTTGTTGAGCTCGGCGAAGTTCCCGTCGAAGCGCAGGGCCGGAACGAAGAAATTGCGGCGAATCCAGCCCACGGCATTCTCAACGGACCCCTTCTCGTTGCCGGCGGCAGGGTTGCAGAACTCCGCCTTGAAGCCGTAGTGAACCTGCAGGCGGCGGAAGTTCTCCGTCAGCACGCGCGGATGATCCTTCACGTCGTGGACGTTGTCCACCTCGTGAACCTTGCTGGGCGGCACCAGCAGGGAGACCGCAGTGCTCATGTTGTCGAAGCGGATGCGCAGCGGTACGCGGCCGATGCGGTCGAACATGAGCTTGATGCCGTACGCCAGGCACTCGAAGTTCTGAGCGGGAAGCACCACGGCCATGCGGTAGTTCGAGTGAGGGAAGGTCAGGACGAGGAGGATGAGCCTGCAGGTCTCGCCATTGAGGAAGACGTCGATCTCGCCGAAGTCGAGCTGAGCCGATCCGGGTGCGTGCTCAAGGCGGACGGAGAGGGCGTTCTTCCGATCCAGATTGAGCTTCTCCCTGGCCGCACGCACCAACCGTTCAATCGTTCGGATCGAAGGGACGGGAGCATCCGGAAGCTCGAGATCCTCGCGCCCCTCAAGGAGGATGCTGTGGATGCGCTTCGCCGTGAGACGCTGCTTTGGATTGGTGACGGGGGTCTGCCTATGAAGGAGATCCTCGATGGCAGGGATGAACGCCTTGGCCGCCGTGTTCCGCTTCACCTTGATGGTCTCGGGGATCTGAACGGGCCTGGACGCGTACTTGCGGACCGTTTTACGGTCAACCCCGAGCTCTCGGGAGACTCGGGAGATCGTGAAGCCGGCACGATGAATGAGTTTGTTGATATGATCGACTTGGTCCATGTTTAGCATTTGTGCTCTCTGTTGGTCTGGAAACCCGAGAGCATGACTGGAAACGTGGACTTTTTGCATTTTGGGGCACGAGTTTTTGCCACGTTG